>CAZWLY010000010.1:0-146800 GCA_964634465.1 uncultured Thermodesulfobacteriota bacterium
CGATCGTTCCCACGTTCATGTGCGGCTTCGTCCGCTCAAACTTCTGCTTGGCCATCTTTTCCTCCCCAGAGCCGGCTTAGCCCCTAAGAGAATAAAAATGTGGAGCCCACGATCGGGATTGAACCGATGAACCTCTTCCTTACCAAGGAAGTGCTCTACCTACTGAGCTACGTGGGCCCATAAACAACCTTATTACCTGGAGCGGGAAACGGGACTCGAACCCGCGACCCTCAGCTTGGAAGGCTGATGCTCTAGCCAACTGAGCTACTCCCGCTCGACGGTTCGCTCAGCCTCGCCCGGTTGTTGGGCGTGGTGGAGAGGGGAGGATTCGAACCTCCGAAGGCATTGCCAGCAGATTTACAGTCTGCCCCCTTTGGCCACTCGGGTACCTCTCCACACTTGAATTCAATTGTCAAAGACTGGAGCTGGCGATGGGACTTGAACCCGCAACCTGCTGATTACAAATCAGCCGCTCTACCAGTTGAGCTACGCCAGCCTGCCCCGCTCCGCCCTTGCCGGAGCAACGCTTGCATATATCAGAACCGGCCGGCGTTGGCAAGCCCCTATGGCCCTCCCCCCCACATTTTTTGGGCCGCCCCGAATTTGGGCAAACCTCACCTGTGGGTCGGAGCAATATATATTAGACCTGGGGAGATGGCAAGAAATTTTTTTAGGAAATCTCCCTCCATTTTCCCTAGGGACCCGGCCGATTCGGAGCCCAAAATCGGCCAAGATCGACTGAATCGAACCAATCCGAAACCATCTGTTGTGACCTTGGGCGCCGAGGTCCCTATATATATTAATGTTAGACTGAGCCGGCCGCGGCCGGCCGGGAACCCACCGGCCGCTTAATCTCGACCGACGGCCTGTTATTTGTTTGTTATTTGTTGACACAGGGTTTAGGCTGATATAAATAGGGTCGCTAGCTTTTTTACACGGTCCGATTCAGCCGGAGCGGCTCCGGCCGGGTAAAGGAGGCTCTCAACCTAAAAGTATGGCGGGCGCCTGAACGGCGCCGCTTCTTTAGGCTGACGGGGCCTTGGCCTTTCGGACCGCGGACGATAACCCAAGCGATATAGGTAGGGCATGCAAGTTGAATACGCTGGGGACTCACCTGATCCTGGATCTACACGGCTGCCCCCCGTCCCGCCTGGATGACCCGGAGTTGATCTCCCGGGTCTTGATGAAGGCAGTCAAAGACTCGGGGGCCACCCTCATCAAACCCTTTTTCCACCAGTTCGCCCCCCAGGGAGTCAGCGGCGTGATGGTCATCGCTGAATCCCACTTCTCGATCCACACCTGGCCCGAATA
Organism: uncultured Thermodesulfobacteriota bacterium; assembly: GCA_964634465.1. GTDB lineage: Bacteria > Desulfobacterota > Desulfarculia > CAZWLY01. The sequence goes on from CAZWLY010000010.1 coordinate 1,312, forward strand.
CGGATACGCGGCGGTAGACATGTTCACCTGCGGTGAGACGGTGGACATGGAGGCGGCCGAGGCGATCATCTGCGAGGGCCTGGGCGCGGCCAAGGTGCTGAGATGCGAGGTCGAACGGGGCGGGCGCGCCTTCCCGGAGGGGCACATCGGCCGGATGCCGGCCGCCTTCGAGAAGAAGCAATTGAGGAGTGTCCGAAATGCTTAAAAAAGTACCCGATTCGCCAATCGGACCCGATTTGGACGGCTCGCGGGCGCTCAAACTGGTGGAAGACGAAGACCTGCTCTCGATCTATCGTCAGGAGCAGGCCTGGGGGCTTCTCACCTCGTTGGACGTCTACGACTGCGATCCGGACGTCATCCGCGACGGTGAAGCCATCGCCCGCTACGCCAAGGAGCTGTGCGACTTGCTCGAGGTCAAGGCCTACGGACCGCCCCAGGTGATCCACTTCGGCCGGGGCGAGGTCGAGGGCTACTCCCTGGTCCAGCTCATCGAGACGTCGCTCATCTCGGGCCACTTCGCCAACGAGTCCAACCGGGCGTTCATCGACATCTTCTCTTGCCGCTATTACGATCCCCGACAGGCGGCCGAGTTCACCAGAGACTTCTTCGGCGGGGACGAGTACACCATCCACTGCATCCTGAGAAAGTAGACCATGGGCCAAGCGAGCATAGAGCACCCCGAATTCGCCATCGAGGACACCGAACCGGAGCTGTGGTTCCATGAGAAGCCCGGGCTGGGCCTTCAATCCGGCATCCGGATCAAGATCGAGCGGGTCGTCACCCGCTTCAAGTCGGAATACCAGGACATCATGGTCCTGGACACCGTCGGCCACGGCCGGATGCTGGTCCTGGACGGCATCATCCAGCTCACCGAGCACGACGAGACGTCGTACCAGGAGATGATCGCCCACGTCCCGCTGATCTGCCACCCCCGGCCCAAGCAGGTGTTGATCATCGGCGGCGGCGACGGCGGCGCGGTCCGGGAGGTGATCAAACACCCCTCGGTCGAGCGGGTGGTCCTGTGCGAGATCGACCCGGAGGTGGTCCGGGTGGCCAGGGAGTATCTGCCCCAGCTCGCCAGCGGGCTCGACGACGAACGGGTGGAGATAATCCACGCCGACGGGGTGGCCTACGTGGCCGAACACACAGACGCCTTCGACGTCATCATCACCGACTCCACCGACCCCCTCGGTCCCGGCGAAGTGCTCTTCTCCGAGTCGTATTATCGGAACGCCCACAAGGCCCTGACCGAAAACGGCATCGCCACCTGCCAGCTCGAATCCTACTTCTACCATACCCACGTCATCAGCGGATTGTTCAATACATTCAGTGAGATATTCCCACTGACGGCCTACTACTACACCCAGGTGCCGACCTACCCCTCGGGCTTGATCGGCTTCGCCTTTCTCTCCAAGGGGCCCCATCCCCTCCGCGACATGGACCAGGATCGGGCCGCCGCCCTGACCGGCCTGGAGTACTACTCACCGGCCATCCACAGGGCCGCCTTTGCCCTGCCGCCCAGGGCGCTGGAAATACTGCCGGAGGCGACCCGAAAAAATCAGGCTGGTTGATCGGAAGTTGGAGTAATTATTTTAAGCACTCCGTCAGGGAACAAATTGACGGGGCGGGTCGGCTTGGGAGACATAATTAAACGAGATTAGTCTATTTCACGGTTTTCAAACCAGCGATCGATAAAGTCCCTACCTTTGGCAGTGATTCTGTAAGTAACGTTGACTGGTATTGCGGCTATCTGGAAAAAGCTATCGTCACTTTTTTCAAGGAGTCCGTCCTCTATCGCGTTGAGCAACAACAGATCAAATCCGTAGCCCAGGGGAATTTCTTCACTATCATGATTTTGATAAAAATATCTAAATATTCTCTGCTCCATTTGGCAGTAACGACCATTTACAATAGCTAAATTAGCCTTGTATTGGTGGAGGGCCTTGGAGTCAATTTCTCCTCTATTGGCTCGGGCGTGGCAATTACAGCAAAGAACAATCAGGTTATCGTAATTATGTTCACGAACTTTTTCCCACGGGCTTATGTGGTGGATTTCAACTGGAGTCTGTTTACAGCGCGGTATGCTACACCTATACCCCGCCTCCATCATTAATGTTCTTTTCAACTCCGCAGGAATTGCCGGCCTATCCATCATGACCCTCCTGATAGACAATTTGCCACATAGTATATCAGCATAAGGGAAAAACGACCATTCGTGCGCTATTGTCAAAAACACTTATTCTACTCTCCCCCTTCACCTTCCCCCTCCCCATGGACACATCCCCTCGGCTGGGCTACTATAATTGAACTACGCTTCAAAAACCTGAGGAGGCTTGTTTGGCGCGAGTGGACGACTACCAGGCCGCCTTCGAACTAGCGGCCGAAAAGCTCCGGGGCATGGACCCGGCCAGGATCGCCGAGACCAGCGGCGCGGAGCGCCTAGGCGACGCTTTGGAACTCGACTTCGTCGGACAGCGGGTCAGAATCGGCCTCGACCCGGTCGAGATCACCGCTCCCGGCGGAGGCGAGGTTCCGCTGACCGACCAGGTCCTCATCCTCCACTATCTGACCCAGGCCGACGGCCGGCCGGTCAAGGGCGAGTGGATCGCCTACCGCGAGGTGCCCGGCGCCGAGACCTACGCCCCGGTCTTCTATAAGCGGGCCATCGCCCCGTTGCTGGGCGGCTTCGGCCAAAATCCCAAGCTCTTGACCGAGCTGGCCAAGATGTACCGGGCCGAGCCCGGCGATTCCGGCGACGTGTCGGTGGTGGTGAAGGCTTTACCCCATGTACCGTTGATGCTGATAATCTGGGCTGGAGACGACGAGTTCCCGGCCGAGGCGAATATTTTGATGGACAAGTCGATCGGCGGCTACCTGAGCGCCGAGGACATCGCCTGGCTGGCCGGCCGGGTGGTCTACCCCCTGGCCGGGGCGGCCCGGAGCCAAGGAGCGAACAAGTGAAGCTGGCGGTCAGCGGCAAGGGCGGCGTGGGCAAGACCACCCTCTGCGCCACCATGATCCGAACCCTCTCCGAACGCGGCCAGAAGGTCCTGGCCATCGACGCCGACCCGGACGCCAACCTGGGCCAAGCCCTGGGCGTCGAAGGTTGGGAGGACATCACCCCCATCTCCCAGATGCGCCAGCTCATCGCCGAGCGGACCGGGGCCCAGCCCGGCACCTACGGGGCGATGTTCAAGCTCAACCCCAAGGTGGACGACCTGCCCGACGAGCTGTCGGTCACCAAGGACAACATCAAGTTGATGGTTCTGGGCGGCGTGGAAAAGGGCGGCGGCGGTTGCATCTGCCCCGAATCGACCCTCTTGAAAGCGCTGGTGACCAACGTCTTGCTCTACCGCGACGAGCATCTGGTCCTGGACATGGAGGCCGGGGTGGAGCACCTCGGTCGGGGCACGGCCGGGGCGGTCGATCGTCTGATCGTCGTCGTCGAGCCCGGCCGGCGCTCCATGGACACCGCCCGCCACATCCGCAAGCTGGCCGCCGACATCGGGCTTTCCAGAATCAACCTGGTCGGCAACAAGATCCGGGGCGAGAAGGACCGCCAGTTCCTGGAGCGGGCCCTGGGCGACTTCGACTTCCTGGGCTTTCTATCCTACGACGACGAGGTGGTCGAGGCCGACCTGGCCGGGGTTTCGCCCTACGACCGCGACGCCCGGCTCAAAGAGGAGGTGGGCAGGATAGTGGACGCCCTGATTGAGTGAACCTGCAACCGGGGAGGCTAGTTTGGGCCGAGAGGGGTCGGAGGAGCCGCTGGATCGACAGCGACTCAAGGAGACCATCGCCTACTGTCTGGACCACGCCGTCTGTTTCACCGTCTCCAAAAAAGAGGAGTGTGATCTGGTCCGCGAGGTGGCCCTGGAGACCGGCTTCCGGCCCTACCTGGTCCATGAACTGGAGAAGGGGGAGGAGGCCTTCTTCATCGGCCCCTTCGGGACGATCATCTTCGGCCGGGTGATCGAAAAGGCCGAGACGGTCACCGTTTGGCGGGGTTACGACAAAAACAAGACCTCGCGCCACTGCACCGTCACCTCGGCCATCTACCGCCGCATCCCCCGCGACGCCTACGACGCCTACAAGGTCTGGGCCAGACGGTTTTGCCCCTGGCCCCGGCCCGAGTGATCCCCGTCGAGAATCAGGCTTGCCAGAAGACCAGCCGGCCCGGCTCGGTGAAGACAAGGCTGTGATCGTAAGATGAATCGAAGGCGAAGACGTCGCCGGAGGCAAGGTCGATCTCCCGGCCGGAATAGCTGAGTTTGAGTCGCCCCTCCAGCACGTAGCCGCACCGCTTGCCTCGACCCGCGCCCCGGGAGACGGGGCCGTCGGTCCCGCCCTCCAGAAGATACATCCCCGCGCCCGGCTCGATCAGCCCCGGCGGCAGCAGGCGGATGGAGTCGACTTCGGGCTCGTCGCCCAGGTCTTCGGCCCGCTTGAGGTAGAGGAACGGCTCCAAGTCCCTCACGAAGTGTGACAGGGGCAGCTTCAAGTGGTGGGCGATGGCCACCACCAGTTCGATGGACGGATCGACCTTGCCGACCTCGATGCGCTGGAGGGTCATGACCGAAACGCCGATCTTTTCGGCCAACCGGCGCATGGTCAACCCTTGCTCCTTCCGCTCGCGGCGGATTTTCTGCCCCAACTGGTCCATAACCCCCCTTGTCGGTTATTTTATTCTATTCGATCAACCCGTCCTCGCAACGGGGCTCCCTCCGATTTCGGCTTTTCGTCCCCGGCCGAGGGGCGACGCCGGACAGGCCGGCCTTGATCCACAACCCGCCTCCGAGGTATAAGGAAGAGCCGGCGGAGCAACGCGCCCGATCGGCCGATCGAGGATGAAGACCATGAACGGCGCCGAGCGGAGAATCATCGTCAAGCCCCACTGGCGGGCCTTCGGGGTCTGGTACCTGGCCATGCTGCTGTTCGGCCTGGGGCCGATCGACAACCCCAAATGGTTCCTGGCCCTGTGGCAGAGCCTGGTCGTGACCGGGTTGATCGGGGCCGGGGTGGTCTACCAGGCCGTGACCAGCCAATTGACGGTCACCGCCGAGAAGATCACCAGGAGCGGAGGGCTGTTGGCTCCCCGGACCAGAAGCATGCCCACCGCCGAACTGGACCACGTGCGCGTGCTGACCGGGTTGATCCACAAGACCCTGGGCGTGGGCGTCCTGGTCCTGGTGCCCAAGGGCGAGGGCGAGATCATCAAGTTCTGGGGCGCGGCCAACCCCAAAAAGATCAAGGCCGACATCGAGCGGCTGGCCGGGCTGAGCCATGCGGTTTAAGGACGTCGAGGTCGTCACCAAGGACGGCTACAAGTCGGGCGAGCGGCCCGACTGGCTGATCGAGGGTCGGACCAGAACCAGAATCGAACGAATCCTGGACCGCTGGTACGAGGGCAGCCTGAAGCCCGGACCGCCCACCGTCGCCTATTTCAAGGCCGAACTGGCCGACGGCCGGATGGTGCTCCTGCGCCACGTTCCCCTCTTCGACCGCTGGGCGATGGTCCTGCCCAAGGAGGAGCGGCCACAGCCGTCTCCGCCGCCCCGGCCCAAGGCCAAGATCATCCCCTTCCCCCGCTGACCGGATCCCGTCTCCGCCCCGGCGGAGGTCCCAAGAAACCGACCTCTTTGGAAACCGGCAAAAGCCTGAAGTCTGTTCCGGAAAAGACGGCGGGGACCGCGCGGTTCATAAAGATGCCCCTTGGGCCGGGGCCCAAGGGGGCAATCTGTTGAGTGGCCTGATTTACCTACACACCCGACTGAAGAGGTACTTATATTTTACCGCTTTGCGACCGGCTTGCAACGCCGATGAATCATTCATGGCGTTTTTTCAAAAGGATGCCTCTCTTGAAGCTTCGGGGAGTCGCGCCTGTCGCCGGGGGTTTACGCCCCGAGGCTCCCATAGAGACGGGAAAAGAAGCGGTTAGGCCTCCCAGTCGCCCGCGGTGAGGGCCGAGTCGAGGGCCGAGTGGACCTCGGGGACCAATTCGTCCAGGTCGTCCAGGGTCAGGCCCAGCCGCTCCAGCGACCCCGACTCGAGCGGGGTGACCCAGACGTCCTGATTGAAACCGAGTCCCCGGGCCTTGGCCAGAATGTCGGCCAGGTGGACCACGGTGGTCGCGATGGGCACCTTTTTGGCCTGGGAGGGGCGGTGGTGGAACATGATCGGCTCGATCAGGCTGTCGGGCAGTTTCCAGGCCTCGGCCAGCCAGGCGCCCACCTCGGGGTGGGTGAAGCCCAACACCTCCTCCTCCGCCTCCAGGCTGAACTTGCCGCCGGCGATGATGGCCATGATCGCTTCCAGATCGTCGGCCATCTGGACCGACATGACCACCTTGCCCAGATCGTGCAACAGGCCGGCCAGGTTGATCTCCTCCGGATCGTCCAGGTCGAGCCGGGAGGCGATGATGCCGGCCGCGGTGGCCGTGCCCAGCGAGTGGGTCCACAGGTCGGCCGCCTTGCGCTGGAGCATGTCGAAGACAGAGGAGGTGAGGATCAGGCCCTTGATGATGTTGAAGCCCAACAGCACCAGGGCCTGGCCGACCGAGGAGACGCGCCGGGAAAAGCCGTAGAAGGCGCTGTTGGCCAGTTTGAGCACCTTGGCCGAGAGAACCTGGTCCTGGGAGATCAACCGACCGATATCCTCGGCCGAGTACTGGTTGGACTCGACCATCCGGCTGATCTTCTCCAGCATGCCCGGAAGGGTGGGCAGATTCCTGATGATCTTGACTTTTTTTCTGGCCGTCTCGGCGTCGATGCTCATAAATCGTTTCCCGGTCAATCAGGTTAAAAGTAGACCAAGCCTGCCGATCAGGCAAGGCCCAAAGCTTGACAACGACCCCGCCCCAGTCCATTATGGGTGGGGTCAGGACCGGGTTTTTCCTTTTCCCACAACCGAATAAGGAGGCCTCGATGATGGGGAGACGACTAGCCGTCGTAATGATTTTGTTGTTTGCGGCCGCCGCCATGGCCGGCTGCGCCGAACTGCCCAAGATGACGGGTCCGGCCGCCCCTTCCTGCTCGGCCAAAGCCAAGTATGAAATCGCCTACCAGGCCGAGGTGGTCAAGGTGGACTGCCTGATCAAAAAGTACAAGGGCGTGCCGTCGCTCTACTTTGAAGTGACTCTCAAAAACACCGGCGCGCAGGCCTACCGCTATCGGGTCAACATCTTTCTGCCCAATGGCAAGGCGGTCGGGGGTCTGGTGCCCCGGAAGGGCAAACCGCCGGTGGTCAAGCCGGGCCAAGTGGTCACGGTCAAGTACCCGTTCAAGGGCCTGGCCACCAAACCCAAGTCCTTCGAGTTGATCGTCAAGACCCTGGGCAATTAAGGAGAGGCGACCATGAAGCGTAAGATTCTGATCATCGGCGCTTTGGCAGCGATATTGGCCCTGGCCCTGGCCGCTCCGGCCTTGGCTCGGACGACCTTCATCTCCATCGGCACCGGCGGCACCGGCGGCGTCTACTATCCCTACGGCGGCGGTCTGGCCGAGATCTGGTCCAAGTACATCCCCGGCGTCAAGGCGGTGGCCGAGGTGACCGGCGCCTCGGTGGAGAACGTCAAGCTGGCCCACAAGGGCGAGACGGTCATCGGCGAGGTGATGGGCGGCGTGGCCCTGGACGCCTACCGGGGCGTGGGCAAGTTCAAGGGCAAGAAGGCCAATATTCTGGGCATGGGCATCATGTACCCCAACCTGATGCAGGTCGTGGCCCTCAAAAAGAGCGGCCTCAAGAACATCGCCGACATCAAGGGCAAGGTGGTCTCCATCGGCTCGCCCGGCAGCGGCACGGCGTTCATGGCCGAGATCGTCCTCAAGGCGCTGGGCATCCCCCTGGATTCGATCAAGGTCCGGCGGCTTTCCTTCAACGAGAACGCCAACGCCCTTCGTGACGGAACGATCGACGTCGGCTTCTGGGTCGTCGCCCCGGGCACCAGCTCGATCATGGATCTGAGCACCACCCACGACATCGTCGTCTTGAACTTCACCCCCGAGCAGCAGGCCAAGGTCAAGGCGGCCAAGAGCACCTACAACGCCGTGGTTCTGAAAGGCGGCACCTACCGGGGCGTGGACGCCGACGTCCAGTCGGTGGGCGTGTGGAACGTCTTGATCTGCCAGAGGGACCTGCCGGAAGACCTAGTCTACAACCTGGTCAAGGTTCTTTACGAGCACAACGACTTCATGAGGAAGATCCACCCCTCGGCCGGCTACACCACGCCGGAGAACGCAGTCAAGTACTCGCCGATTCCGCTCCATCCCGGTCTGATCAAGTACCTGAAGGAGAAGGGAATCCAAGTTCCGGCCAAACTGGTGCCGTAACCATTTGACCATGAAAAGACCGAGGTCGGCCCGGCCGGTCGCTGTAGCGCTGGTCGGGCTGGCCCTGATCATCACCGCCGCGGCGTTTCTTCCCGGCGGCGTCGAATTGACCATCGCCCCCAGAGAAGGCGGCCGGCCGATTTTGGTGGTCCCGCTGGAGCCTGGGGAGCGCTTCACGCTCCACTACTACCACTCGGTCGAGGAGGCTCCCATCTGGGAGGAGCTGAGCGTAGACGCCGAGGGCACGATCTACATCGAAGAGGAGCGTTATCTGAAATTCGGGGCCGGGTTGGGCCACATTCCCGGCCGGGGCCGGCTGGGGAGAAGAGGACCCTACGAGGTCATCGAGGACATGCACCACCCGCTGGGCGAGTTCGTGCTGCGGGTGGGCTCCTTGGGGGTCGATCACACCATCGTCTGGCGCGGGGCCCGGGTCAACCTGTCCAGGGTGGCGGCCGGCCAGGCGGTCACGGTCAGGGCCCGGCCGATCAACCTGCTTAGAAAGCTGTGGCGGCTGGTGTGGCCCGACGAGACGACCCCGAAGCCAGGCCCGAAACAGGATTAGAGGATGTCCGACCACGATCAGCTTACAGGCCGAAAGCCGGAACTGGAGATCACCCCAGCGGGCGAAGGAGCGCCGCCGGACGCGAACCAAACCCTGGTCAAGACCCTGGCCGTGGCCGTTTCGGCGGTGGCCATCGCCCTGAGCCTCTTCCAGCTCTGGACGGCCGGGCTTCACGCCCTGACCGCACTCAGGCTGCGCTCCCTCCACCTGGCCGCCATCCTGACCCTGACCTTCCTGCTGCGCCCGCCCTTTCAGGGGGCGCGCAAGGACAAGTTCACCATCTGGCTCTTCATCGACCTGATCCTGATCGGGGCGAGCATCTACTCGGTGGCCTACATCCACATCAATTTGATCGAGATATTCGACCGCCAGGGCGACTGGCTGCCGGCCGACCGGATCGTCAGCGTCATCGGTATCCTCCTGGTTCTGGAGGCCTGTCGGCGGGTGATCGGCAACATCATGACAGCCATCTGCGTCGCCTTCCTGCTCTACGCCTACTTCGGGCCGTGGATGCCGGAGCTGATCATCCACAAGGGCTACTCGGTGGAGCGCATCTCGACCACGCTGTGGCTGACCACCGAGGGCATCTACGGCCTGCCGCTGGGCGTGGCCGCGACCTTCGTCTTCGTCTTCGTTCTGTTCGGGGCGTTTCTGGAGACCACCGGCGGCGGCAACTTCTTCATCAACATCGCCTATGCGCTCACCGGCCGCTTCTCCGGCGGCCCGGCCAAGACATCGGTCATCGCCTCCGGTTTCATGGGCTCTGTCTCCGGCTCGGCCGTGGGCAACGTGGTCGCCACCGGCTCGTTCACCATCCCGATGATGAAGAAGGTCGGCTACCGCCCCCACGTGGCCGGGGCGATCGAGGCAGCCGCCTCCACCGGCGGCCAGTTGATGCCGCCGATCATGGGCGCCGGCGCGTTTTTGATGGCCGAGTACACCAACACCAGCTACCTGACCATCATCAAGGTCGCCCTCTTCCCGGCCATCCTCTACTACCTGACCGTCCTTTTGTTCGTCCACTTCGAGGCCCAGAAGCACGGCCTCCTGGGCCAGCCCAAAGAGGCCCTGCCCCGGCTGTGGAGCACCATCAGGGACGGCCTCCACTTCATCGTTCCGGTGGGGATTCTGATCTACACCCTGGTGGCCAACTACTCGCCGATGAGGGCCGGCTTCGTGGCCGTGGTCTCCACCTTTCTGGCCAGTCTGATCGCCAACGGCGTCAGGTCCGCCGTCGGCCAGTTGGAGCTGGAGCCGGGGCGGACGGGCCGGCTCAGCCCCGGCCGCTTCGCCCTCAAGGAGATCGTCGATCTCAGGCGCGCCCTGGAGGCCGGGGCCAAGAACGCGATCATGGTCTCGGTGGCCTGCGCCGCGGCCGGGATCATCGTCGGCATGGTCACCCTGACCGGGATGGGGCTCAAGTTCTCCAGCCTGGTCCTCGACTTGAGCTTCGGGATCGAGGTCCTGGCCATTCTCCTGATCGGGGCCGCGTCACTGGTTTTGGGCATGGGCCTGCCGGTGACGGCGTCCTACATCGTCTTGGCCACCCTGGCCGGCCCGGCCCTTTTGGACCTGGGCGTGCCGCTGCTGGTGACCCACATGATCGTCTTCTGGTACTCCCAGGACGCCAACGTCACCCCGCCGGTCTCCCTGGCCAGCTTCGCCGGGGCCGGCGTGGCTGGGGCCAACCCGATGCGGACCGCCTTCACCTCCTGGAAACTGGCCAAAGGGCTCTACATCATCCCCATCGTCATGGCCTACCGGCCACTTCTGGGCGTGGGCAAGAACCACTCGCTCCTCAACTGGCCGACCATCGAGGTGATCGCGGCCACGGCGGTGGGGCTCATCGCCTTCGCCGCCGCCCTGGACCGCTATTTCTTCCGCCGGGCCACCATCTTCGAGACGATCATGTTCGTCGTCGCCGCGGCCGGTCTCTTCTGGCCGGACATCACCCTGCCCGGCGGGACGCACATCCCCGGCTGGCTGACCGATATCGGCGGGGCGGCGGTGTTGGGCGCGGCCATCCTGATCCAGAAATCGCGGGGGCCCGACCCGCCCGCGAAAACGAGTTAGGATCGCGCCCCGAAAAGGCTTCGGAACGAACGACCCGGCCGCAAGCGACGGGGGACGGGCAATAGATGCGGCGTCGTTCTTCTTCGCCGCAAGCGGCGGGGAATGAACTCCTGGTGGGAGATAGACCCCTCGCGGGGAATGAGTCCCCATGGGGGTCAACCGACAAAAGAGGCGACGCTCCAGAGGGGAACACAGTTTACAACACGTTTAGCCGACTGGACATTCGGCCGCCGAACGCCTATCCTGCCTTCTTGACCGCCGGCCGCCGGCGGCTGAAGCCCTATCGACAAACGAGGACGAAGATGAACATTTCGGTGACGCTAAACAAGACGATCAGGCTCTTTCCTCACAAGGAGGCGCTGGTGGAGGGCGAAACCCGCTACACCTACGCCGAGGTCGGCCGCCGGGTGCGGCGACTGGCCCAGGCTTTCGACTCGCTGGGGCTTAAAGCCGGAGAGACCGTCTCCATCGTCGCCCCCAACTCGATCGCCTTCTTCGAGGCCTATTACGCCTGCGCCTACCTGGGCCTGGTCCTGAATCCGATCAACTTCCGGCTGCTGGGTCCGGAGATCGCCTACATTCTAAACGACTCCAAGGCCAAGCTGGCCCTCGTCCACGCCCAGTTCTCCGAGCCGTTCCGGGAGGCGCTTCGCTCCGCGCCTTCGCTCAAGCGCGTCGTCTGGCTCGGTCCCGGCTCGCCCCGGACGAGCCAGGCCGAGAACCTCTATTACGAGGAGCTGTTGGCCAGCCAGGAGGGCGGTTTCGCCCCACCCGCGCCGGTTGGGGACGAAAATCCCGCCCACCTCTACTACACCTCGGGCACCACCGGCCGGCCCAAGGGGGTGGTGTTGACCCACAAAAACGTCACCAGCCACGCCCTGGCCGCCATCGCCGAACTCAAGCTGACCGACGCCGACACCTGGTTCCACGTGGCGCCGATGTTCCATCTGGCCGACGCCTGGGCCTGCTTCGCCCTGACCTGGGTCGGCGGCAGGCACGTCATGCTGCCCGAGTTCGACGCCGGCAAGATCCTGGAGCTGATCGAGAAAGAAAAGATCACCTCGACCAACCTCATCCCGACCATGATCACCATGATGCTCAACCACCCGGACCTCGAAAAGCGCGACTACGGAAGCCTGCGCTTCATCGCCTCGGGCGGCGCGCCCATCGCCCCGGAGACGGTCCGGGCCATCATCGACGCCTTCGGCTGCCAATACGTTCAGACCTACGGCCTGACCGAGACCTCGCCCTACTGCACCGTCTGCTTGCCCAAGGATCACCTCAAGGACCTGCCCCGGGAGGAGTTGCTGAAGATCATCTCCCGGACCGGCCGGGAGTTCCTCAGCATCGAGCTCAGGGTAGTGGACGACCAGGGTCGCGACGTGCCGCCCGACGACAAGACGGTCGGCGAGATCTGGGTCAGGGGCGATTCGGTCACGCCCGGTTACTGGAACCTGCCCGAAGAGACGGCGGCCGCCTTCGAGGACGGCTGGTTCAAGACCGGCGACCTGGCCGTGATCGATCAGGAAGGCTACGTCAACATCGTCGATCGCAAGAAGGACATCATCATCAGCGGCGGCGAGAACATCTTCTCCACCGAGGTCGAGTACGCTCTCTACGAGCACCCGGCCGTGTTGGAGTGCGCCGTCATCGGCGTGCCCGATCCCAAGTGGGGCGAGGCGGTCAAGGCGGTGGTGGTCAAAAAGGAGGGCCGGGAGGTCACCGCCGAGGAGCTCATCGCCCTGGTCAAAGACCGGCTGGCCTCCTACAAGGCCCCCAAGAGCGTCGATTTCGTCGCCGAGTTGCCCAAAACCGGCTCGGGCAAGATCATGAAACGGGCCCTGAAGGACAAATACTGGGCCGGCTGGGACAAGCGGGTCGGCTGACCGGGCGCAAGCCGGGCGCCGCACCCCGGAAGTGATTGACAAATGAACAACCCCGCCGCAAGCGACTGGGTATGGGCGGCGGATGCGGAGTCGTTCTTCTTCGCCGCAAGCGACGGGGAATGAACCCCCGTGGGGGTTCAAGCGGTCGGCGGCCGAGCCTGGGGATAAGGAGGGAGGCGATCATGGCGGAAAAGATCGAGAAGGTGGCCGTACTGGGGCTGGGGGTTCTGGGAGCCCAGATCGCGGCCCAGTCGGCGGCCTCGGGGTATGAGGTCTTTGGTTACGACCCCGACGAAGGCGTATTCAAACACTCCATCGACGCCTGTCTGGCGGTGGACCACTCCAAGGTCAGGCCGTCGCCGGTCGATGTCGGTCGGTGGCCCGAAGCGGCCGAAAAAGTCAAGATCCGTTCCAGTCTGGCCGAAGCGGTCGCCGAGGCCGACTTGGTCATCGAGGCGGTGCCCGAAAAACTGGAGCTGAAGCTGGAGGTCTGGCGGGAGATCGACCGGGCCGCCCCGCCCCGAGCCATCCTGGCCACCAACTCCTCTTCCCTTCCCGTCTCCAAGCTGGAGGGGGCGACCGGCCGGCCGGAGAGGTGCCTCAACATCCACTTCTATCGCCCGGACCTGGGGCAGACCATGGCCGACGTCATGGGCGGCTCCAAGACCACGCCCGAGGTGCTGGAGGCCGGCCGGGAGTTCGTTCGCTCCCTGGGGCTGATCCCGCTCAAGGTCCAAAAGGAGCTGCTGGGCTTCTGCTTCAACCGGGTCTGGCGGGCGATAAAGCGGGAGACGCTGTACATGTGGGCCGGCGGCTACGTCGATTTCAGAGACGTGGACCGGGCCTGGATGATCTTCACCGGCAACTCCTGGGGTCCCTTCAGCCTCATGGACGCGGTCGGCCTGGATGTGGTCTGGGACATCGAGATGGTCTACTACAACGAATCCAAAGACCCCAAAGACCACCCGCCCCAGGCCCTCAAGGAGATGATCGAAGCCGGCAAGCTGGGCGTCAAAACCGGCCAGGGCTTCTACACTTACCCCGACCCGGAGTACCTTCGGCCCGACTTCCTGGAGCCGTAACAGCCCCGCCGCCGAGACGACCTGGCGGCTCGACCTTTCCCCGGCCGGGCCCGTCTCGGCCCGGGAGAGGGGAGCTGTGTTCTCCTCCGGACCGCCTTTCGGACCGCTTGACTGGGTCGGATAAAAAAATGATGATAAATTGACGACTCACGCCGTCAGCCAGGCAAACCGGTCACCCCCTTCGGAGGAAGAACGATCATGGACAAGGCCACGGTCTACTTTATGGACGCCCGGGCGCGGCGCTTCTTGGAATCGACGGCGATCAAGGGCCACCAGCTCCTCGAACGCTCCGGCTGGCTGGACAACCTTTCGGCCGGCGATCTGGTCGCGGTCAAAACCCACATGGGCGAGGCCTACAACGTCGGCTATCTCAGGCCGGTCATCATCAGGACTCTCGTCGAGGCGATCAAGGCCAGGGGGGCCCGGCCGTTCGTGACCGACACCACGACCATGCCCTACCACCCCTGGATCAGCCGGACCTTGGCCCTCGACCACCTGGAGACGGCGGCCAGAAACGGCTTCACCCAAGGGAGCATGGGCTGCCCGGTGATCATCGCCGACGGCTGGCTGGGCACCGACGACGTCATCGTCGATCTGGGCGGCCGGGGGACCCATCTGAGCCGGCAGTTCGTGGCCCGGGCCATCGCCGACGCCGACGCCGTCTTGTCCGTCGCCCACTTCAAGGGCCATCCGGCCGGCGGCTACGGAGCGGCGATCAAGAACATCGGCGTCGGCTGCGCCTCGAAGCGGGGCAAGATGAACCTCCACGGCGCTCTGGCCGGAGACAAGCCGATCCTCAACCCGAAGCGCTGTCCGGGCCGGGAGTGCGAGTGGTGGCAAACCTGCGAGGCCTGCTGCCCCGAGGGGGCGATCGTCATCAACGAGACCGGCTACGAGATCGACCAGGAAGCCTGCGTCTACTGCTTCGCCTGCGCCAATCTGTGCGTCAACATGGCCGGCAAGAACGCCATCGAGCGCTTCGATCACCTGCCGGCCCTGGGCCGCCGGATCGCCGATTCGGCCCTGGCCGTGGCCTCGACCAAGGAGCCGGGCAAGCTCTTTTTCTTGAACTTCGCCGTGGACGTCACCCCGATCTGCGACTGCTACGGCTGGACCGACACGCCCATCGTCAACGGCCTGGGCGTCCTGGCCTCCTACGATCCGGTGGCGGTGGACAAGGCCTGCCTCGATCTGATGACCGCCGCGCCGGGATTGACCAACTCCGAGGCCGAGGATTGCCAGGCCATGGAGCGCGGCCTGCAGAAGCTCAACGTCATCCGCGACAAGGACACCGAGGTCCAGATCTACGGCGGGAAGGAGAACGGCCTGGGCACCGACCGATACGAGTTGGTCGAGGTCGAGTTGGATCGCTCCCAGGCGGCGATCGACTACTACTACCCCCAGGTGGCGGCCAGCAAGCTCAAGGCGATGTACGCCCGCCGGCACCCCCTGGCCGGGCTGGATACGGCCTCCTTCGGCAAACCGACCGCGGGGGTCAAAAACCCCTGCCATCCCAAGAAGTAGCGGGCCGGAAGCAACTCAGCGGCGAAAAATCGGGGGGCCGCTTCCTCGGGGGCCGAAGCATCGCCGCCGGCCTCGCTCCGCCAAGGCCGAAAGGGATTTTTGAGGTCGATGGCCAAAGCGCCCCCGGCCGGGACAGCCCCGATCAACCTTCTTGTTTTCCGGCCCCCTCCCCCGCGCCGCCCGCCAGCTCGGCTGGACGCTTGCGAGCCGCCTTTTCGAGCCCCGGCGTTCGGCTTACTCCAGGGCCATCATCACGATCTCGGTCAGGTCGAGGACTTTGAGGTCGAGCCCCTGGCGGCGGACGCGGGTCATCATCGTCCGCAAGCACTGCTGGCAGGCGGTGACCACCGCCTCGGCCCCGGTGGCCAACACCTCGTCGATCTTTCTTTGGGCCACGGCGGCGGCCAGGTCGGGATCGACCATCTCCACGTTGCCCCCGCCGCCGCAGCAGTTGGCCAGGGCCCGGTTGGCGGCCAGCTCGACGAACTTCAGCCCCGGAATGGCCTCGAGCACCCGGCGGGGCTCGTCGTAGACGCCGGAGTTGCGGCCCAGGTCGCAGGGGTCGTGAAAGGTAACGGTCATCTCGACCGGTTTGAGCGCCAGCCGGCCGTCGGCGATCAGCCCGGCCAAGAGCTGGCTGGCGTGGACGAGATCGATCTCGGCGTCATAGAAGTGTCGCCAGGTGTGAAAGCAGGACGGGCAGGAGAAGACCGCCCGGCTGGCGCCCAGAGCCTTGACCTTCTCCAGGTTGTGCTCCCGAAGCGCCGCCATCCGCTCGGACATGCCGGCCCCGATGAGGGGAAAGCCGCAGCACCACTCCTCGCCGCCGAGGATGGCGAAGTCCAGCCCGGCCCGGTCCATGATCCGGGCCAGACCGGCCGGAATCTTCTGGGCCATAGGAAAATAGGAGGCGACGCAGCCGACGAAGTAGACCACCTCGGCCGCCTCCTTTTCAAAGGCGTCCTCGGGCGCGCCGGCGATCAGCTCCCGCCACTCGCCTCTCTCCTCTGGCTCGTCCTCGGAGATGTTGCCGTACTCGGCGAGCGACTCGGCCAGGCGCTCCAGGACTTGGGGATGGAGTTCGGCTTCGACCAGGCATTCCCGGTCGGCGGTGACGGCGTCCACGGTCTTGATCGAGGGGAAACAGGCCTGGGTGCAGGCCCCGCAGCCCAGGCAGGAAAAGACGGCCGCGGCCAGCTCGGAAGTGAGCTCGAGCCGGCCCTCGATGAGAGCCCGGGTGATGGCGTTTCTGCCCCTGGCGGTGTAGGGCTCGGTCTTCTTGACGGCGTAGGTCGGGCAGTTGGGCAGGCAAAAGCCGCAGCGGGTGCACTTGGCCACCTCGTCGTAGAGGAGCTTTTTCAGCCGAACCACGTTCATCACAGCCCCCCCACGAAGCGGCCGGGATTGAGGACGCCTTTGGGGTCGAAGCGCCGCTTGAGTCGCTCCATGAGCGGGAAATCGCTCCTCGGCGCCCCCCAGACGTCCAGGCGGTTCTTGAGGTGCGGCGGGGCGGCCTCGACGACCAGCCCGCCGCCGGCCTCCACCGCCGCGGCGCGCATGGCCCCGGCGACCCGGACCACGGCCTCTTCGGGAACGGCGTCGAGACGGGCGAAGGCCAGGCCTAGGCCGACCCGGGCCTGAATGGCGCACCCCAAACCCTCGGCGGCGGCCGCCTCGCTCCAAGCCTGAAGCACCTGGAAATAGGCCGCCAGGGGGTAATAGCCCTTGAGGCGGACCGGCTCGAAGCCCTGGCTCGGTCGGGGCCAGTCGATCAGGCCGAGGGCCAGACCGGCCGCACAGTCGGCGTCGAGCCGATGGATCCCGGCCGCCCCATGGGCGGCGGCCAGCTTGTCCAAGTCATGGAGTTGGCGGGTGATTTCGGCGGGTTCTCCTTCCACCACCACGGCCAGCCGCCAGCCGCCCTCGGGCAGGTCGCCAAGCCGGCCGCGGTGATCGATCAACTCCAAGATCGAAGGGAGCAGCCTGGAGTCCAGTATCACTCGGGCCATGGCCGCCGCCGGAACCAGGGAGTCGAAGGCGGCGATGAAGCCCGCCTCGACGGAGGGCAGGGGCAGCAGCCTGAAGGTCGTCTCGGCGATCACCCCCAGCGTGCCCAGGGAGCCGATCAACAGCTTGGACATGTCGTAGCCGCTGACGTTCTTGACCGTCTTGCCGCCCATACCGATGATCTCCCCCGTCGGCTGGACGTAGCGGAGGCCGAGGAGCAGGTCTCTCACCCGGCCGAAGCGGTGCCCCCGGGGACCGAACGAGTCGGCGGCGACGATGCCGCCCAGGGTGGCCCTGTCCGCAAAGGGCGGGTCCAAGGGCAGCCGGACGCCCTTGTAGCTCCGGCTGGAGCAGAGACGATCGGCCCGCTCCTTGAGATCGGAATCGGGTGGAAAGAAGCATCGGTTCTCCCGGCCGGCCAGAAGGTCCTGGAGATCGCCCAGGACCACCCCGGCCTGGGCGGTTACGGTCAGGTTGTCCGGGTCGAGGTCGAGGACCCGGTTGAGCCGTCTGGTGCTCAGAACCAGGTCCAACCGCCGGGGTGAATTGCCCAGGTCGATCTTGGTCCCGGAGCCGAAGGGGGCGACGGCCCAGCCCTGGTCGTTGGCCAGTCTGATTATCTCGGCGAGTTGATCGACGCTGGCGGGAAAGACGCTCGCCTGGGGCGCCCGGCCGTCCACGGCGTGGGCTTCGAGCTCTTCCGGCTCGGTGGCGAGCGCCTCGGGGCCGACGATATTCTCCAGTAGACCGAGTCTCATCCCGCCTCCTTGTCCACCGGCGGCAACACCTTGCCGGGGTTGACGATCCCGGTCGGGTCGAAGACCTCCTTCAAGGCCCGCATCGAGGCGATATCCGTCTCGGAGAAGACGAGGGCCATCTCGTCGAGCTTCTCCAGACCGATACCGTGCTCGCCGGAGATGGTCCCGCCGGCCTCGACGCAGAGCTCGAGTATCTTGGAGGCGGCCCTCATCACCCGGCTCTTCTCCTCCTCGTCGCGGGCGTCGAAGAGGATCAGCGGGTGGAGGTTGCCGTCGCCGGCGTGGAAGACGTTGCCGATGGCCAGGTCGTACTCGCGCCCCACCTCCAGCACCTGGGCCAGAACCTGGGGTAGCTTGGTCCGGGGCACCGTCCCGTCGCAGACCATGTAGTTGGGCCTGAGGCGAGACACCGCCCCGAAAGCCCCCTTCCGGCCGGCCCAGAGCTGGGCCCGCTCGGCCTCGTCGGCCGCCGCCTTGACCTCCCGGACGTTGTTGGCCCGGCAGATGTTCATCACCCGCTCGGCCAGGTCCTCGAGTCCGTCCTCAAGCCCGTCCAGCTCGATGATCAACACCGCCTCGGCATCGAGGGGGTAGCCGGCCTGAATCGAGTCCTCGACGGCCCTGATCACCAGCTTGTCCATCATCTCCAGGGTGGCCGGCACGATGCCGGCGGCGATGATGGCCGAGACGGTGTTGGAGGCGTCCGGGATGGTGTCGAAGACGGCCAGCAACGTCTTGACCGCCTCGGGCTGGGCGATGAGCCTCAGCCAGATCCTGGTCGCCAGCCCCAGCGTCCCTTCGGCGCCGACGACCACCCCGGTCAGGTCGTAGCCCGGCGCGTCGTGGCCCGGTCCGCCGGTGGTGACAATGGTCCCGTCGGCCAGGACCAGTTCCAGGCCGAGGACGTGGTTGGTGGTCACCCCGTATTTCAAGCAGTGGGGGCCGCCGGCGTTCTCACCGACGTTGCCGCCGATGGTCGAGACCTTCTGGCTGGCCGGATCGGGAGCGTACTGGAGGCCGCGCTTGGCCGCCTCGGTCTGGAGATCGAGGGTGACCACCCCCGGCTCGACCACCGCCACCCGGTTCTCGACGTCGATCTCGAGAATCCGGTTCATCCGGGAGAAGTGGACTACGATGCCGCCCTCCATCGGCACCGGGCCGCCGCTGAGCGACGTGGCCGAGCCCCGGCCGACCAGCGGAATGGAGCGCTCGTAGGCCAGGGCGGCGACCCGACTCACCTCCCCGGCGTCGGCCGGCACGACCACCGCCTGGGGCAAGGCCGTCTCCAGGAAGGCGTCGTAACCGTAGAGGGTCAGCTCGACCGGGGAGCTCAAGACGTGCTCCGGGCCGACGATCTCGGCCAGCTCGCGGATGAGTTCACGGTGCGCCATCTCGTCTCCCAGCAGGCGATCGAAGCCCGGGGTGGTGTCTCATCGACTGTAACCGGCGGCGACGCGTTGCGAGGGTCTTGGGGGCGTCTTTCCCGGCCGCCGGCGCTGCCGCCCTTCAGCCCTTCCAGGGCCGTCAGCCGTTCCTCGCCGGGCTAGGCCTCGGCCCAGACCGCATTGGCCGCGGCCACGCCCGAGCCGACCTTGACCCCCTGGTCGGCCAGGACCGCCTCCAGGGCGGAGAGGAACAGGACGACGTTGCGCTGGGTGCAGGAGGAGCCCATCAGGCCCACCCGCCAGACCTTACCGGCCAGATCGCCCAGGCCGCCGCCGATCTCCAGGCCGAAACGGGAGAGCAGCGCGCCCCTGGTCTTGGCGTCGTCGGCCCCCTCGGGAATCTTGATCGTGTTGAGCATCGGCAGTCGCTCGGCCTCGGGGACCAGCATCTCAAGGCCCATCGCCTCGATCCCGGCCGCCAGGGCCCGGTGGTTGAGCCGGTGCCGGGCGAAGCGGTTCTCCAGCCCCTCCTCGGCGATCATTCGAAGCGCCTCTCTCAAGGCGTAGATCATGTTGACCGGCGCGGTGTGGTGGTACTTGCGCTCGGCTCCCCAATAGGAGCCGACCAGGGACATATCCAGGTACCAACTGACCACCGGGCTCTTGCGGGCGTGCAGCTTGTCCAAGGCCGCCTGGCTGAAAGTGATCGGGCTCAGGCCCGGCGGGCAGGAGATGCACTTCTGGGTGCCGGAATAGGCGGCGTCGATCGAGTTCTCGTCGGCCGCCACCGACATGCCGCCCAGAGAGGTGACGCAATCGACCAAAAACAGCGCCCCGACCTCCCGGCCCACGGCCGACAGATCTTTGAGCGGCGATACGGCTCCGGTCGAGGTCTCGGCGTGAACCACGGCGATGATCCGGGGCGACTTCTCCTTGGCCGCCCGGCGGACCTCCTCCGGATCGACCGCCCGGCCCCAGGGGAAGTCGAGCCTGACCAGCTCGCCGCCCAGCCGCCCGACGATGTCGGACATCCGGGTTCCGAAGACGCCGTTGACGCAGACCAGAACCCTGTCTCCGGGCTCGATCAGGTTGACCAGGCAGGTCTCCATGCCGGCCGAGCCGGTGCCGGAGACGGGGATGGTCAGGGCGTTGTCGGTCTGAAAGAGAAAGCGGAGCAATTGCTGGGTCTCGTCCATGACCTTCAGGAAGTAGGGGTCGAGGTGGCCGATGCACGGCTGGGACATGGCGTTGAGCACCCGGGCGGCCACGTCACTGGGGCCGGGCCCCATCAGCACTCGGGAACCGGGGTCGAGGTCTCTGAACGTCTGGGGATCGATCATATTCAAGCCTCCGCGTCAGTCTTGGGCCGCCGGCGGCCAGGGGACGGGCTTGAAAGGACCCGGTCCGATGAACCCGTTTCTCAGCCGGCGTCGATCACTCGATCGTTTCTTTCTTGGCCGGGTCGATCTTTCTGAAGCCTTCCGGAATCTCGAAGAGAGCCGGATCGACCGGTCCGACCTTTATCTCCTTGAAGACGCTGACCGCCTCGAGCTTGTCCTCGCCGTTGCGGTAGACCGTCTTGATCGGGTAGTCGAGCTGCCGGGCCACCCATAGGATCACCTCGCCCCGCCGCTTGTCGCGGAAGGTGTAGAGGTATTTGTCGCAGACGAACCCCTCCACCGTCTCCTGGCCGAGTCTTTTCTTGTCGGCCGCCTTCTTGAGCTCGTCCGGAAAAGTCTGGCCGACGCCGGGCCCCAGGGCCACCCCGCGCATCTCGACGTAGGATTTGTCGCCGATGTTGATCACCCAAACCAGTTTCTTGTCCAGCCGGGAGATGGTCACGATCAGGCCCATTCGCAACAGGATGTCGAGCCGGACCTTTTTCCCGGCCACGAAGATGTTGCCGGTGACCCGGTCTTGGCCCCGGGTCTGGACCATCTTGGCGGTGAACTCGGCCGCCTCGACCGGGCCGGCCAAAGCCGCCAAGACGACCAGCCCGAACAGGGCCACGGCGCGGCTGAGTTTGGACATCCTTCCTCCCTTGTGGAACCGGAGACGGCCGACGGCGCGGCGGGTTGACGCCGAATACAATATCAAGACCGGGGCGGTCCGGTCAACGTCGATCGCCGCGGCGGGCTTGACAAACCGCCGGTATTGGGCATGTAGTGTTAACAGTCCCTGGTCGGCGGCCGGGAGCGCCGCCGCCATCCGGCAAGGCACCGAGGATAGAGGAGGCTCCATGGCGATCGCCCCCATGCTCCACGGCGAACAGACCGTCGATCTCAACCTCCCGGACCGGGTCCGTATCCTGGAAGCGGCGGCCGTCGCCCCCCTGCCCGACCCGGCCGGAGCGGTGCGCCGGGCCCTGGCCGAGCCGATCGACAGCCCGCCGCTGAAGGAGTTGGCCAGGGGCAAAGGCGACGCCTGCGTGGTCATCTCCGACTTCACCCGGCCGGTGCCCAACCGGCTCATCCTGCCGCCGCTTCTGGCTGAACTGGAAGAGGCCGGCATCCCCAGGGAGAAGATCACCATCCTCATCGCCACCGGCATGCACCGGCCCAACCTGGGCCGGGAGCTCATCGACCTGGTCGGCCGGGAGATCGCCGAGAGCTACCGGATCGTCAACCACCACTGCCGCGAGCCGAACGAGGTCCGGAAGGTCGGCGAGATCGACGGCGCGCCGATCGAGATCAACGTCAACTATCTCGACGCCGAGTTGAAGGTTCTCACCGGCCTGATCGAACCCCACATGTACGCCGGCTACTCCGGCGGGCGCAAGGCGATCTTACCCGGCGTGTCCAGCTACACGACGATGAAGTTCATGCACTCCTTCGCCATGATCGACCACCCCAGGGTCAAAAACTGCGTCCTCGACGGCAACCCCTTCCACCAGGCCGGGCTGAAGGTCGCCGGGCTGGTCGGGGTCGATTTCATCCTGAACGTGGTCATCAACAGGCGGCGGGAGCTGGCCGGGGTCTTCGCCGGCCACTACGAAACGGCTCACCTGGCCGGCTGCGAGATGGTCCGCCGCCACTCGGTGGTCGAGTTGGCCGAGCCGGTCGATCTGGTCATCACCTCCGGCGGCGGCTTCCCGCTCGACGCCACCTTCTACCAGGTCAGCAAGGGGCTGACCATCGCCCGGGACATGCTCAAACCCGGCGGAACAATCCTGGCCCTGGCCGAGTGCCGGGAGGGACTGGGCGGCCCCGAGTTCAGCCAGGTGATGCGCTCCGGCCTGAGCCCCCAGGAGTTCTTCGACCATTACCGCCTCCCGGACAACTTCGTCATCGACCAGTGGTGCGCCCAGACGATCTACCAGGCCCTGGCTCACGCCGGTCGGGTCTTCGTCTACTCGGCCAATCTGTCGGCCGAGGACCTGTCCGCCATGGGCATGACCAAGATCGACGACGTCCAAGAGACGGTCGATGAGCTGCTCGATCGGTGCGAGACGGCCGTGGCCGTGCCGGACGGGCCCTACGTGGTCGGCTTGGTGGCGTAAGACGACCCAGAAGCTGGCCGGCGCCCCAAGGCCGCCGAGATCCTCACTCGGCCGGGCCCGACGGCCCGAGGCCGAGGCCGTGGCCACCGGCCGCCCCCTGTGCTACAACCCGTCCCAGGGAAGCCTCTCCCCTGCTACCGTCCGCCGTTTCGAATCACGACCGGCGCCCGCCGGCTCGCCCGGCGAGTCGGGAACCATCGGCGCCGCCACCCTAACCAGTGAGGCTCAAATGGAGTCAGATCACATCAGCGCCGAGCTTCGAGACTGGCTTATCGCCGTCAGACGCGATCTTCACATGAACCCCGAACCGGCCTACGAGGAGTTCCGGACCACCGACCGCATCGCGGCCATCTTGACCGAGCTCGGCCTCGAGGTGTCCCGCTTCGACGACATCACCGGCGCGGTGGGGCTGATTCGCGGCCGTAAGGGAGACAAGACTCTCGCCCTCAGAGCCGACATCGACGCCCTGCCCCTCGACGAACTCAACGACGCGGTCTACAAATCCCGCCGGAGGGGGCTGATGCACGCCTGCGGCCACGACGCCCACACCGCGATCATGCTCGGCGTGGCCAAGCATCTCGTCGAATCCGGCCTGGCCGAGAAGCTCGAAGGCAACGTCAAGTTCCTCTTCCAGCCGGCCGAGGAGGGCGGGGCCGGGGCGAAGAAGATGATCGAACGGGGCGTCCTGGAAGAGCCCAGGGTCGATTGGGTCCTGGCCGGCCATCTCCTGCCGGAGCGGGAGGTGGGCCGGGTCGGCGTCCACAAGGGCCAGAGCCACGCCTCGGCCGACCAGTTCCGGCTGATCATCACCGGCCGGGGCGCCCACGGCGGCCGCCCCCACCAGGGCCGGGACCCGATCCTGGCCGGGGCCCACTGCCTGACCGCCTTCCAGTCGGTGGTCGGCCGCAGCATCGACCCCCTGGACGCGGCGGTGATCACCGTCGGCCGGTTTCAGGCCGGCACCGCACTCAACGTCATTCCCAACCAGGCCGTGCTGGAAGGAACCGTCCGGGCCATCGGCGAGGGGGTTCGCGAGCGACTCCTGGAGCGGATGGCGGAGGTCGCCCGCGGCGTCGAAACCGCTTTCCAGGTCGAGTGCGAGCTGGAAATCCGGGGCGGCTACCCGCCCTGTGTCAACGATCCCGGGATCTCGGAGCTGATGTTCAAGGCGACCGAAGAGCTCTTTGGACCGGGCAGCGCCGAGTACATGCGCCCCAGCACCGGAGCCGAGGACTTCGCCTACTTCGCCCAGACGAGGCCCAGTTCGATCGTCAGGTTGGGCTGCAACGCGCCGGGTCGGGCCGACTACCACCCGCTCCACTCGCCCTACTTCGACCCCGACGAGGGGGTGCTGGCACTTGGCGTTCGGCTCTTCACCGAGGCCGTCCGGCGACTGGTCGGCTGAAGACGGGCTATCGCCAGTGGACCATGGGTAGACCGGCCACCGGCGATCTGAAGTAGGGGATGCGCGTCCCTCGCAGACTGCCGATGTAGACCGTCTTCAAGTCCGGCCCGCCAAAGGTGACCGAAGCGAACCAGGGGGCGATGGTTCCGCCGCAGGCCAGCATGTGCTCCGGTTCGACCCGATCTTCGGCAAAGGCCTGAGCCAACTCGGCGGCCGGCTCGGGGTTGTTGTCGTCAAGGACGATCATCATCTCGCCCTCGGGGGTCAAGACGAAGATCTGGTCGGTCATCACCAGCGTGCCCCAGAGGTTGCCGAAGGCGTCGAAGGCGATGCCGTCGGGGAAGGCTGCCGGGCCCAGATTGGACGGGCCGAAGACCTCCCGGTCGGTGAGTTCGCCGTCGGAGCGAACGCGCATTCTCGATATCCGCTGGCCGGCCGTCTCGACGATGTAGAGCCACTCCTCATTGGCGTCGAGGCGGACCTCGTTGGTGAAGGCGAAACCCTCGGCCACGATCCTGATCCCCTTCTCGTCCACCAGGGCGATGTAGCCGTCGGCGATGTTGGGGCTGATCGCCTTCATCCAGTTCTTGATCCTGGTCGAGATGGTTACCCAGAGCCGGTTCTTGGAATCCCGCAAGACGAAGTTGACCTTGCCGATGGGCTGGCCGTCGATGGAGTCGTAGAGGAGCCGGGTCCGGCCGTCGCGGGACATTATCTCCAACACGTCGGTGCCGAAGTTGGAGATGATGATCTCGCCGTTCTCGGCGAAGGCCAGCCCGTTGGGCAGCGTCCCCTCGGTGAACCGGCTGGCCTCGTCGCTCGCCTTCTGGAAATCGGATCGGAACTTCTGGGTGATGATCTGTTGGGTCCCGTCGGGCGAGATTTTGACCACCCCGCCCCGGGCGTCGGCCGACCAGAGGGTGCCGTCCGGCTCGGCCAAGATGCACTCCGGTCTTTGCAAATCCTGACCGATGTAGTCGAGCTGGGACTTGTCTACCTCGAAGCCGATGATTGGGTTTTGGGGCATGGGCGGTCTCCTTTCCCTCTTACCGCATCCAGATCAGGTCCGGCGTTCGGTCGGCCTGGGGCGGCGCCGCCGCCGAGGGTCTCGCTCCCCTACCTCACCAGCACCAGGCTCAACTGCGGGAAGATCACCGTCAGGGCCAGGACCAGGACCATGATCAACACAAACGGGGCGGCCCCGGCAAAGACGTCGTTGAGCGTGATCCGCTGGTCGTCCAGGGTCGATTTGACCACGTAGGCGGCGATGCCCAGCGGCGGCGTTATCAGTCCGACCTCGATGGCGATGACCGTCACCAGACCGAACCAGACGAAGTCGACCCCGAACTGCTTCATGATCGGGTAGATCAAGGGGACGATGATCATCATGATCGAGGTCGAATCGAGGATGGTGCCCATCAAGAGCACCACCAGCAGATAGACGGTCAACACGGCATAGAGCCCCAGCCCCGAGTTGGCGATCCAGGTCCCCATGTAGCCGGTGATACCCGACAAGGCCAGCATTCGGCCGTAGATGTTGGCCGAGATGATCAAAAACAGGATCGAGACGGTGACATGCCCCGTCTCGATGAGCACCCGCCACAGCTTTTGCCAACTGAGCTGTCGCTTGAGCAAGGTCAACACCAGCGCGCCCAGAGCGCCGACCGCGCCCGACTCGGTCGGGGTGAACCAGCCGGCGTAGATGCCGCCCAGGACCAGGCCGATCAAGAGCGCGATCGGGGTCAGCTTGGCCCCGGCCGCGGCCAGGCTCATCTGCTCGGCCGCCTCGGCGGCCCCCTCGGCATCCAGCCCGCCGACGAAGTTTGCGAAGCGGTAGGCCATCAGGATGATCGCCGCCCCGTAGGCCATCGAGAGGACGATGCCGGGCAGGATGCCGGCCTTGAACAGGTCGCCGATGGAGGTCTCGGTCAAGACCCCGAAGAGGATCAGGAGCAGGCTGGGCGGGATGAGCATGCCCAAGACCGACGAGCCGGTGACCACCCCCACGGCGAAACGGGGCTTGTACCCCAGCCGGATCATCTCCGGCACGGCCACCTTGGTGAAGACCGCGGCCGAGGCGATGGAGATGCCGGTCACCGCGGCGAAGACGGCGTTGGCGGCCACGGTGGCGATGCCCAAGCCTCCCTTGACGCCCCTGAATAGCCGGTTGGCCACGTCGAAGGTGTCCTTGCCGATCCCCGAGACCGAGATCAAAAGGCCCATCAACACGAACAGCGGCACCACGCCGAAGATATAGCCGGAGATGGAGTCGGCCGCGGCCAGGGCCAACAGCTTGCTGGCCACGGCCCAGTTGGACTTGATCAGCCCCACCCCCAGAAAAGACAGCAACGTCAAGGCGATGGCGACGTGCATGCCCGAGTAGATGAGGATGAGAATCCCGGCGATGGACAGCAGCCCTATCTGGAGATCGGTCATGCCGCCTCCTCGCCGCTCCCTCTGCGGCCCATCGCCCTCTTGAAGTGCTGGCCGGCCAGAAGCAAGAACTGGATCGCCGCCGCCACGCAGCCGATGAGGATGATCAGCTTCACCGGCCAGGTCGGCGCGGTGAAGTCGCCCTCGGCCCCGACGTAGAGGTTGTCCCGCCAGGCGTCGATGAAGAGCGGGTAGCTGGCCTTGAACAACACGACCATCAGCGCCGCGCCGACGAGGTGGTAGACGCCCTCCAGGAACTGGCCCAGGCGGGGCAGCCTTCGGTAGACGACGTTCAAGAGCACCTCGGAGCGGGTCAAGCGGCCGACGCGGAGGGTGTGGGCGATCTGCAGAAAGACGCAGGCGACGATGGACAGGGCGACGATCTCGGGCACGCCCCGAAGGGGATGGTTGAAAAGGGCCCGGCCGCCGATGTCCAGGTTGATGATGACCAACAGGACGAAGACCCAGGCCGTACCGATGCTGTTCATCACCGAGGTGACGGTCTCGAAGCCGAACCGGCCGCGCCGGCGGGGTTCCGGCGCGGTCCGGTCGGTATTTACGCTTTCGGCCAAGGGCTACTTATCCCAATCCCGGACCAGGGTCACGCCCCGTTTCCGCAGGCCGTCCAGGTAGCCCTTGAGCACCTTCTTGCCGGGCAGGCCCTTCTTCTCCTGGGTCGCCGCCCACTCCATGGGCACGTTGGGCAGCATGTCGGCCCAGCGCTTGCGCTCGGCGTCGGAGAGGGTGAGCACCTTGGCCCCGTTCTTCTTCATCATCGCCAGGGCTCCGGCGGCCCGCTCGGCCTGGGCCTTGGCCAGCCGCTTGGTGTACTCTTTGCCGACGTCGATGAAGATCTTCTGCATGTAGGGCGGGAAGGAATCGAAGACGTCCTTGTTGATGCTCACCCCGCCGGCGAACTGGGAGCCGAAGTTGACCATCAAGATGTAGGGCGCCACCTCGTGGACCTTGATCGCCGCGGCGGCGGTCATGAAGGTCAGCGTGCCCTCGAAGACGCCGGTCTTGATCCCGTTGTAGTAGGTGTTCAGGTTGGCCGCCACGGCCACGCCGCCGGTGCCCTTGAGCCAGTTGGCCGAGGGACCGGGCGCGGCGATCTTGTGGCCCTTGACGTCGTCCACGGTCTTGACCGGGAAGTTGGTCAGAAGGCCGTAGGTGTCCAGCGCCGCCCCGCCCAGGTAGATCTGGTTGTGCTTGGTCCACTCGTTGGCCATCTCCGGCACCTTGGCCTGGAGCTCGGCGATGGTATCGACCACCTTGAAGATGTCGTCGGTGCCGAAGGGCGAGTAGTAGGTCACGTTGTGAAGCGGCATCTTGGCCGCCTCGAAGATGGTGCCGACGAAGCCCATGTCGGCGATACCCTCCTCGATGGCCTCCAGCGCGCCGCCGATCTTGGCCACCGTGCCGCCGTAGGCCTGGTTCCAGACGATCTTGTCACCCTTGCCGGCCGCGGCCAAGCGCTTGTCCACCTCGGGGATGAAGTAATCCCTGGCCAAGGTAACCCACAGAAAGATCGGCGGATGGCCGGCGACCACGGTCATCTTGTACTCCTTGGCCTTGGCCGGAGCGACCTGGAAGGTCAGGGCCAGGGCGACGATTAAGGCCACCAAAATCATGCGTTTCAAGGTCTTCATCCCTCATCCTCCGTTGTCCATGGGTCAAAATTCCTAAACCGACGACTCCACTTCCCGCGCCGCCGGACCTCAGTAGTTGACCGCCTGGCGGCCCTTCAGGCCCAAAATCGCCCGGGCCTGGTCGGGGGTGGCCGGAACGCGGTCCATCTCTTCGGCCAGGCGCACGGCCTTGGCCACCAACTGAGCGTTGGACTCGGCCAAGACGCCCTTTTTGAGATAAATGTTGTCCTCCAACCCGACCCGGACGTGGCCGCCCAGGGTCATGGCGATCGGGGCCAGGCTGAACTGGCCCGCCCCGACGGCGCAGACCGACCAGGTGAAGTTCTCTGGTCCGAACAAGGTGCAGGCCTTGCGGTGGAGGAAGGTCAGGTCCTCGGGCATGGTGCCGATGCCGCCCAAGACCCCCATCACGAACTGGAGGTGGACCGGCAAATCGACCATCTTCTCCCGGATGAGAAAGGCCAGGTTGTAGAGGTGGCCGACGTCGTAGATCTCCAGCTCGGGCTTGACGTTGTGTTTTTTCACCAGGGCGCAGAGGTGCTCAAAATCGGCGAAGGTGTTCTTGAAGACGAAGTCCTTGCTCATCTCCAGGTACTGGGGCTCCCAGGGATACTTCCAGTCCTTTATTTTCTTGAGCGGCGGATGGAGCCCGAAGTTCATCGAGCCCAGGTTGAAGGAGCACATCTCCGGCTCGAACACGCCGATGTTGGCCGCCCGCTCCTCGATGCTCATCGTCGGCGAGCCGCCGGTGGTGATGTTGATCACCGCGTCGCACCGCTCCTTGATCGAGACCAGGATCTCCCGGAAGTGCTCCGGGTCGGCGGACGGCGCGCCGTTGTCGGGATGGCGGGCGTGGATGTGAACCACGGCCGCGCCGCTCTCGGCCGCCTCCACGGCCGAGTCGGCGATCTGGCGGGGCGTTTCGGGGAGATACGGGGTCAGCGTCGGCACGGTGGCCGCGCCGGTGATGGCGGCGGTGATGATGATCGGTTCCACGGTTACTCCTCCACGATGGCCACCGGCCTGACCCAGCCGGCCGAGGCGGATTTGATCTTGATCGGGAAACAGGCCACCTTGAAACCGAACGGCCGGGGGATGGCGCTCAGGTTGGCCAGCTTCTCCATGTGGCAATAGCCCTTCTCGATGCCGGCGAAGTGGGCCTCCCAGATGACGCTCGGGTCGCCGGTCTCTTGAAACTCCTTGGCCAAAAAGGGCAGCGGCCGGTCCCACGACCAGGCGTCGATGCCGACCACCTTGACCCCCTTGTCCAGAAGATAGAGCGTCGATTCCCGGGTCATGCCGGCGCCCTTGACCAGATACTCGGGCTTGCCCCAGAAGGCGTCGGCCCCGGTTCTGACCAGGACGATGTCCAGCGGTTTCAACTCGTAGCCGATCCGGCCGAGCTCCGCCTCGACGTCGGCGGCGGTAATCCGCTCGCCGTCGGCCTTGGCCGAAAAATCCAACACCACGCCGTCGGAGAAGCACCACGACAGCGGGACCTCGTCGATGGTCAAGGCCGGCCGACCGCCGTCCATCTTGGGGTGATAGTGATAGGGCGCGTCCAAGTGGGTGCCGGAGTGGGTGGTCAAGGTCAGCGTCTCCAGCGACCAGCCCAGACCCTCGGGGAGCTGCTCGGTCTTGACCCCCGGGAAAAAGTCCTTCATCTGCTCCGCGCCGGCCTTGTGATCGACGTAGTCGATGGCGGGAATCATCGGCGGCGGATCGGACGGCAGGCCCGCCTCGATGGCGATGGACAGGTCGATGATCTTAACGGCCATGGGCACCTCCTCCACGCAAAAACCGGTCGGGGCGCAGCGCTTACTCGGCCAGCCCCTCGATGAAGATTGCGGCGCACTGGCGGGCCAGACTCTCGTTGTCCACGAAATCCATTTGGCCCAGAGCGTGCTTGTAGAGCGCCAAGTTGAACAGCATCGCCTGGTAGGCGAAGACGACCACCCGCGGGTCCATCTTCTTGAACGCGCCGGCCTCCATCCGCTGGGCGACGTAATCGGTCAGCCGGCTCATCATCAGGGAATCCTGCTCCTCGAAGTGGGCCCGGAAAAACTCGTCCTCGCGCAGTCGGGCGTAGATGAGAATCTTCATTATTTCGCGTTCGGCCGGTCCGGCGGCGTGGCTGAGAATATGAAGGGCGAAGGCCTCGAACACGGCCCTGTCGTCCCGGCGCGCCATGGGCTCGGCCAGGTCCCTATCCATCGGGTGGTCGCGGTAGGCCGTCTCGGCGATGGCCTTGTAGACGCCCTGCTTGGAGCCGAAGAGCTGGACCACCCGGGCCCGGGAGACGCCCACCTTCTTGGCGATGGCGTCCAGGGTGGTCTCGCCGTAGCCGCGGTTGGCGAAAAGCGTTCGGGCGGCGTTCAATATCTGGCGCCGGCGCTTGTCGGCCGACAGTCGCTGGTGCTTCTTGTTTCCCATGATTCGACCTTACAAAAAATGCTACTCAAGGGAGGAGGGGGTGTCAACAAAAAACTTACTAACTAGTAAGTAAGTTAAACGACGGCGACAATCGCCCCTGTTGATCGGCCGATCCAGACGAACGGGCCGCCAACTACCGACTCTTACGCCTGTCGAATCCCAAAAGGACGGCCGCCCCGGAAATGGGGCGGCCGGTTCGATTTGGCCCCGTCCGGCCCCCGATGGCGGGGGGAGGGGGAACGGGAGCGGCGGGGCGCGGAAAACTCGATTCAGGGCCTCAGTGGACGCCCACCACCTGGACGGCCCGCCGGACCCTGACCGCTCGCCGGGACCACTCGGGCTTGGCCAAACCCAGCTCCTCGGCCACTTCGTCGCCGGTCAATTCGCGCAACCGGGCGGCCAAGGCCGGATCGAGGCCCTGCTTGAGTCCTTCCAGTTCCAGGGTAGCGCCCAAATCGTCCAGAAACTCTTGATCCACCGCGATCCGGTTGTCGTCCAGTTCGTCCAGATAGAGCCCGATGACGTTCAGGATCAATTTCTTGAGATCGTTCTCGACCATGGCCCCCTCCCATTTGCTCTCGGTTTCACCCAGAATTGCTTGCACAAGCCATGCCAAACACGGAAACCGAAGGATGGAGGCGGTGACGGAAGCTAACCGGTGATGATAGGGTGGTTTTTCTTTACGGCCGTCAGCCGAGCCGGTCCCGGGCGGTTCAGGCTCCCGGCTGGAGGGTGTGCATTTGCCGGTCCCGATGGGAATGGAAGTTCACACCCACTCCTCCGGCCCGCCCCACCGGGGAAAGAGGTCGTGCTCGATTTCGAATTGATCCAATACTTTACCTACAACCTGGGCGATCAGATCGTCGATGGAGGCCGGCCGGTGGTAGAAGGCCGGGATGGGCGGCAGGATGACCGCGCCCAGCCGGGCCGCCCTGGTCATCAACTCCAGATGGCCCAGGTGGAACGGCGTCTCCCGGACCATGAGGACCAGCTTGCGGCCCTCCTTGAGACAAACATCCGCCGAGCGCGTCAAAAGATTGTCGGTCAGCGAGTTGGCGATGGCGGACAGCGTCCTGATCGAACAGGGGGCGACGACCATCCCCCGGGACCTGAACGAGCCCGAGGCCGGCGGCGCGGCGATCTCGTCCGGCCGGTAGACCCGCTCGGCCAGATCGAGAACGTCCTCGAAGGTCAGGCCGTGCTCGATGGCGAGCACCTTTTCGGCCGCCTGGGAGACCACCGCCCAGGCCGGGATGGACTGCTCGGCCAGGGCCCGAAGCAGCTCCACGCCGTAGATCGTCCCCGACGCGCCGGAGATGCCGACGATGATCGGCCGCTCCTCGGCGCTCATCCTCTGTCTCGACTCAGTCATCGCTCAATCCGGCCAAAATGAGTTCTGTCAGTTCCTCGGCGTTGGTCAACACCGCCTCGATGCCGGCCTCGTCCAGATCGTCCCAGTGGCAGCCGGCCGCGACGACCACCTTGACCCCCAACCCGGCGGCCAGCCGCCGGGCCATCTTCCGGGCCAGGCCGTCTTCCTTGTGGCCGGTAAAGGCGATGGAGGACACGTCGGCGCCGGTTTGGGCCGGGTTCCGGAGTGACGGCCGGGGCGCGGCCGCAGCCGCGGCGCCCAGATGGGCCGCCCCGCCGGTGACGGTGACCACGACGTCCTCGCCGGCCCGATTCACCTCGGCGACCAGGTCATACCGGCCGGTCTGGGTGGTGAATGTTTCGGTCACCGGCGTCTTTCCCGGCGGCCGTCAGGCCACCACCCAGATGGCGCACCGCTCGGCCAGGTGGATGAGACTGGTGGAGACCGAACCCATCAGGAACTCCTCCAGGCGGGACAGGCTGCGGCGGCCGACGACCACGGTGCCGTACTCCTCGCTCTTTTGCTCGTCGATGATGCACTCGGCCAGGGACGGGCAGTCGCGGACATGCTTGCGGATGACCACCATGGACTCGGGCAGGCCGGCCTCGATCAGCCGGCGGCGGCACCGCTCCAGCAGTTCGGCCGCCTCGGCCTCCAGCCTTTCCTGCTCGGCCCGGCGCTCGGCCTCGGTCTCAAAGGTGTCCATGGGCAGCGGAGGGATGAAGCGGAGCAGGGCCACCTCGAAGTCATCACGCTGGCACAGAATGCCGCCGACGTACTCCACCGCCCGCA
Source organism: uncultured Thermodesulfobacteriota bacterium (assembly GCA_964634465.1). GTDB lineage: Bacteria > Desulfobacterota > Desulfarculia > CAZWLY01. The sequence goes on from CAZWLY010000010.1 coordinate 34,502, forward strand.
ACGCCGCCTCCTCTTCATCGACGGCGATCAGTATCCGACGTCTGGCGTCCATGCCTCCTCCCGTCACATTCGCCCTACCACCCGGTCCAGGTCTTCCAAAAGCTGGCAGACATTCTCGTAGAACAACTTGGCTCCACCCGAAAAGTGCAGGCAGATCCGGTTCAACTCCTCGGGGATATAGGGGAACAGCTTCTTCATGTTGGCCAGGTAGTTGTTGAAGACGATATTCATATCATCGGTTGAAAGTCGCTCGATAACGTCATTATAGCCGCTGCGGCGCAAGTCCGAAAGAGTCCACGTCCCGCCGCCGACCAGGAAGATCAAAATGTTGCCCAGGCCGAAGAGATCGTAGGCGAAGCGGTTGGCCCGGCCGTAGTCGTAGGTGTAGTCGAAGTCTATCCAGCGCAACCGGCCCGTCTCCCGGTCGTGGATCAAGTGGTCGCGGCGGATGTCGCCGTGGAGCTCGCCCATGGCGTGGAGGTAAGCCATGTCCTCGACCGCCTGGGCGTACTTGGCCAGCAGGCCGGGCAGGTGCTCGGTGAAGTAGGCCTCGTGGTCCTTGTTCAGCCCGCCGACGAGTTGGTCCAGGGTCGGGCCGGGGACTATCTCCAGGATGCGGACCGAGTTGCCCACCGCGTCGCGGGCGGAGCGGCCCTGCATGAAGCCGGGGTGACCGTCCACCTTTTTCAGGATCCGGGCCTCCTTCTCCGGCGAGCGGTAGCAACGGAAGGTCAGCGGGCCGATCTTGGCGTCGAAGGACTCCAGAAAGACCAGCTTGATTATCACCCTCCGGCCCGAGGGCAGCTCCTGGGCCCGCTTGACCCACCACTTGGGCTCGCCCTCCAGCCCGAAGCGCGGCTCGCGAGCCTCGCCCCTGATCAGGAAGTACTCGCCGCCGTCGAGGCGAATCACGTCCGAGGCCTGGATGTCGAAGAACTCCGAGGTGTCGTCCTTGACGGCGAACGGTCCCCCCCAGCCGCTGACCTCAGCCGCGGCGGCGACGGCCTCCTTTTCGCTCAATCGGGTCAACGCCCCGCCTCGGCCGCGGCCGGCCGGTCATCGTCCGGGCCCTGGTTCCCGTACTCCACCGCCCACGCCACCTTGCGGCAGAAGCCGCGGATGAGCTGGACCTCGTGGGGGGCGAGTTGGGTCCGGCCCAAGAGCCGGCGGAAGCCCTCCATCCAGACGGCCAGGTTGTGATGGCGGTGGGGGTCCAGCTTGACCAGAGTCTCCTCCAGGTGCCGGTACATGCCCTGGACCTCGGCCGAAGTGGCCAGCTTGGGCCCTTCCACCGGCTCGTCCAGGTGGGCCGCAAGCGCGGCCAGGCGCAGTTCGTAGGCCAGGATCATCACCGCCTGGGCCAGGTTGATCGATCTCGCCGCCTCATCGACCGGGATCAACACCAGCCGGTCGCACAGCCTGACCTCCTCGGCGGTCAGGCCCTTGTCCTCCGGCCCGAAGACCAAGGCCACCCGACCCCGGCCGATCACCCCGGCCGCCTCGGCCATGACCGTCCGGGGCGGGCCGTGGGGTTTTCTGAACTTGCCGGTCCGGGCCGTGGTCCCGACCACCAGGTGGAACTCCCGGACCGCCTCGGCCAGAGTGGTCGCCAGCTTGAGCTCTTCCAGGATGATATCCCGGCCGGTGCGGACGGCCATGGCGCACATCTTGCCCAGGTGCCAGCGTTTGGGCCGGACCACGATCAACCCGCCCAGGCCCATGTTCTTTATCGCCCGGGCGGCGGCGCCGATGTTGGCCGGTATCTGGGGCCGGACCAGCACCACCCAGGCCCGGCTCAAGCATTGGTCTACCCGTCGCTTCGCCATCGGACGTAGTTTAGTCCTTCCGTTCGATTTTGGAAAGGCGGCGGAGACCGGAGCGCCTTCGAGCCGGAGTTTGACAAACCCCGGCGGCCGGGGATAGGCTTAAATCAAAGGCTCCGGGCCTTACAGGAAAGGAGGCCGAAGATGATCCGCCGCCTGGTTGCGCTCTGGCTGGCCGCGACGATCCTGGCCTTCGTCCCGGGCGCGGCCCGGGCCGAGCCGTCGCCGGAGTGCTCGGCCTACATCATCGCCGTGGACGGCATGTCCTTTCTGAACTCCCTGCCCGGCATGCCCGACATGGAGGACAACATCGGCTACGTCGAGACGGCCCTGGAGAGCATGGGGCTCGGCTTGGACGCGGCCTGCATCGTCAATTTCGACTGGTCCCGCGATTCGGAGAAGACCGACGAGGCCGTGGCCGAACTGAGGACCTTCCTGCGCGCTTACTACGAGGCCGCCCAAAGCGAGGGCAAGAAACTGATCCTGGTCGGCCACAGTTGGGGGACGTTTCTGGCCCACATGGCTCTGACCTTTGAATCGAACGCGGCCGAGCCGATCCGGGTCGATCTAGTCATCAGCCTCGGCTCGCCGCTGGGCTCGGCCAACGCCCACCAGGGCGAGCTCTACCCCGAGGAGGCGGTGGTCACCTTCTACGTCATCAACTGGCTCAATCGCTTGAACTACCTCGACTGCGCCGGCTGCTTCCCCCTGGCCGAGCGTTACGTCAACTACTGGGTCTGGGGCGACGCCGTGTCCGGGCCCATCGTCAACCTGGCGCCGGGGGTGGAGAACGTCCAGATGGGTCAGACCGGCGCCACCCGGCTCACCCGCAACGCGGCCACCACGGCTGTGTGGCACATCTACGATTCACTCATATCCAGCAGCGTGCAAGACAACAGCGACATCAGAGCGGCGGCCAAGGAGGAGATAGAGGCGGCGTTGGAGAACTGAATCGCGGCTGGCCGAAGCGCCGCCCGAAAGATTGGCCGGCAAAAGCCTTCATAAGATCGTCATTATTGACCAGGGCAACGACATTGTGGTGTGCACCCGCCGGATCGACCGCCTCGAACTGCTTGACCGCTTCGCGGATTTTTTTGTCGAGACGGTTGTAAATGGGATCGGACCTCAAACCGCCGCCCAAACAGCCCGGCTCAGCTTCTTCCAGCCTGCTGTCCAACCAGTGATCTTTGGAAACGCCCTTGACTTCGCACAAGAAGGCCAGTTCGTCACCCTTATAGACCTTGAAATCCGGAGTCCTGGACCGACGGGTCTCCTCTTTGGTGAACCGCTCCGGTCTTAGCCCAAGGCCCTTCAGGTACTCGGCAACTATCTGTTCCTCGGCATTCACGCCGGTTGCCGCCTACTCCTGCGTCCTTCTAACGATCACCTCACAGACTTCGTCCCCGGCGTTCAAGTTCGTGGGATGCTCCACGACGATCTTGAAGTCCTTGCCGAACAGCCCCTTGGCCAGTCCCTGGTAGGTGACCTTGGTGGCGATGCCGCAGTCGGCCACGCCGGCCTTGGCGATCATCCGCTGGACCTCGCAGTCGGTGGTGGTGACTATCACCCTCTCGTCGTCGATCGTCGTCTCCCGGCCCTCGATCATCATCAGCCGGGAGAAAATCTCCATCGCCGCCGCCAGGCTCTCGGGCCAAACCGGCTCGGGGATGAGCTCGGCCTTGATCCGCTTGCCCAGAACGTAGGCCAGGTGTCGCCAGGCGGCCACGTCGGCCTCCCAGGCGGCCTCCCGGCCCAGTTTGTCGGCCACGGCCAGGAACCAGGCCCCGTCCAGCCGGGTGAAGGCGTACTGGGCCAGTTTGAACAACTCTTCGTGACTTACATCCATCAACCCACATCCCTTTCCAAATTGATGCCGTACTTCTTCATCCGCTTCCAGATGGTCACCCGGGAGACGCCCAGAATCCGGGCCGCCTCGGACTGGTTGTGGCCGGCCTGCCTCAGAACCTGAATCAGCCTCTCTCTTTCGGAGACGAAGCTCGGGTCGTAGCCGGCCGCCTTGCCTTTGGTCCGGCAGTCCTCGGGCGAGGCCACCTTGCCCGGCAGGTGCTCGGGCCTAATCAGCCCCTCGGGGCAAAGCACGAAGGCGTATTCGATGGCGTTCTGCAGCTCGCGGATGTTGCCCGGCCAGGTGTGTTTGAGCAGGCAGTCCATGGCGTCGGCGGCCACGCCGTGGATCGACTTGCCGCTCTTGGCCGCCACCTTGTCGATGAAGGCCGAGACCAGGATCGGCAGGTCTTCCATCCGCTCCCTGAGCGGCGGCACCTCCAGGGGCACGACGTTGATCCGATAGAAGAGGTCTTCCCTGAACTCGCCCCGGGCGATGGAGTCCTCCAGGTGGCGGTTGGTGGCGGTGATGATGCGGACGTCCACCGGGATGGGCCGGTGGTCGCCGACCCGCTCGATCTCCTTCTCTTCCAGGACGCGCAGCAACTTGACCTGGGTGGCCAGGGGAATGTCGCCGATCTCGTCCAAAAAGATCGTCCCGCCGCTGGCCGCCTCGAAGCGGCCGATCCGGTTGCGGTCGGCCCCGGTGAAGGCCCCCTTGACGTGGCCGAAGAGTTCGCTTTCCAGCAGGTTCTCGTTCAAGGCGGCGCAGTTGACCTTGATGAACGGCTTGTCGGCCCGCGGCCCGACCCGATGTATCGCTCGGGCGACCAGCTCCTTGCCGGTGCCGCTTTCGCCCCTGATCAGAACCGGCGCGTCGGAGGCGGCCACGTTGGCGATCAGGCCGGTCAGGCGCAGGATGGCCTCGGAGTTGCCCAGGATGCCGTGGAAGCCGTCGGCGCCGCGCAGGCTGCGGCGAAGGGTCGATATCTCCCGCTCCTTCTCCATGACCTCGGTGATGTCGGTCAGGCTCTCCACCGCGCCGATGATCTCGCCCTTGTCGTCTCTGAGCACCGAGGCGTGCTTGAGTACGTGGATCGGCCGGCCGGTCTTGCTGGTGATGAGGCAGCGGTGGGCGCGGATACGCTCCTCGGTGTAGAGGCGGCACCAATCCGGCCCCTCGCCCTTGCCGATGACCGCGCAGCCGGTGCAGTCCAAAACGGTGCACTTCTTCCCGACGATCTCCTCCCGAGTGTAGCCGGTCAGCTTTTCGGCGGCCGGGTTGAGATCCTGGATCACCCCGGCCGGATCGATGAACATCAGTCCGTCGTTCATCGTCTCCAGGACAGTCTTCCAATGTTTGACCAGTTCCATCTTCTTGAACCTCCGTCCCCGGAGAAGTGTTAATCTGTTGGTTAGCAGGCGTTAATATAGCATTCGCGCCCCAGACATTCAACCGGTCCGGTCGTCATGAAGCCAAGGGGGGAAGATCAGCCGGCCCGCCGGAGAAGTCGGTTTGGAGGGCTGAACGGCTCCCGCGGAGGTCGAGTTGGGGGAGGGCGGAGGCCCGGTACTGCCTCTAGGAAACAACCTTGAATTTTTGCCTGGGCGTTCGGCTGTTCGATCGAGGAAGGCGCTCAGGCCCGGCCGGTCGCACCCGCCCCGAGCCGGACAGCCAGGGGCGACCGACCGCCATAGAAGCCAGAATGCGGGAAATCGGGCGGTCAGGAAAGCCGGGTCCAACGACCCGAAACAACGCCGCCCTCCCGCTCAGACCGGGCCTGGCCGCGGCTCCATCACCGTCGCCCCCTCCGGACAGACGGTGACGCACAGGCCGCAGCCGTAGCACCGCTCCGGCCGGTAGATCATCTCCTCGCCGTCCAAGACCCGGGCTCCGAAAACGCAGCGATCGACGCAGGCGCTGCACTGGACGCAGGCTTCGGCGTCGGTGACGGCGATATAGTCCGAGCGGGCGATGACGTCGCCCCGGCCGTAATGGATCATGATCTGCAGGTCGTGGCAACAGCACGAGCAGCAACTGCAAAGAGCATAGATGTAGCCGCGGGGCGAGTTGAAGGTCAGGTGGACGAGGCCGTACTCGTCGGCCAAGGCGACCCTCTCCCTGGCCTCTTCCAAGGAGACGCGCCGGGCCTTGCCCTTGGCCACGCTCTTGTCTCCGAACTCGTCCAGGAGAAAACAGACCTCTGTCGGGTTGTCGCAGCGTCGATACCTGGTCCGGCAATCGCAGTGGGCCAGGGCGTACGACTTGGCCCGGTTCAAGACTTCCAGCACCTGCTCGGCCGGCAGGACCCACTCCTTGGCCGCCACCGATCGATCGACCGGAATGACCTTGGAGGCGGAGGGAATCTTGCCCTCCTCGATCCACTTGTCGTAATCGGCCAGGCGCTTCTCCAGGAACTCGTCCCGATGATCGGCCTTCATTTTCAAATCCTTTCTCTGTCTCGCTCAGCCGGCCGCGACCTGGCCAGGCGCTCCCGGATGAGGTCGATGTTGGCCGGGTCGATGCTCAGGGCGACCTTGACCAGCCGCTTTCCAGGGCCGGCCAACTCCCGGACCCGGTCGTAGACGTAGTTGGTGGCGAAGATGACGTCGCAGCTCTCGATCATGGCCTTGAGCTCCTCGGGCCGGTCCTGGCCGGCCATGATCCTGACCAGGCTCCCGCCGCCGGCCAGGGCGACCTCGTTGAAGAAGGTTTCGGTCGAGCGCTGGTTGACGCAGGTAAAACCGACCCTGGTCCCGGCCGGCAGGCGGACCAGCTCGTTGATGATCCGCACCTCGGGCTTGAACATCACCCCCAGCACCTCGATCGGCAGATCGCCCGCCAGTCGCCTCAACTCTTTAAGATGATTGAAGCCGCACACGACCAGGTCCTTGTTGGCCGTCAGCTTGGCCACCCGGCCGGGGTGAGCCTCCAGGTCCTGGATCAAGGCGCCATAGACCTCCGCCCCCACCTGCTCCTTGACGGCGGTCGAAATCTGGCTCAGGGCCTCGTGGTTGCACTCGACCACCAGCACCCGCCGCTCGGCCAAATCGATCGAGCGGGCCATCAGCCTGGCGATGAATCTGTCGGCGATCTCGTCCAGACTCAGACCCAAATCCAGGGCCCGGTCCAAGGCCCGGTCGATGATTGGGTCCAGTTCGGGGCTTTTGGTCACGCTCAACCCTTTCTTGACGAACGTCCCCGAGCCGACCTTGGTCTCCAGCCAGCCTTCGGCGGCCAGCTCCTGGTAGACCTGGGCGGTGGTGTTGCGGTTGACGCCCAAAAGCGAAGCCAGGTCCTTGGCCGAGGGCAGGGCCTGACCGGGGGCCAGCTCACCCGCCCCGATCAAGGCCCGAAGTTGACGCTTGATCTGCTCCCTGACCGACAACAGACCTTTTTTGCTGACCGCTATTTTCATAGTTTCCTATGCTGCTATGTATTTATCGGCTTGTCAAGCGCCGCGATGCAAAACGTGACCGGGGGGGCTGGTCAGGCGATACCGGCCTGACGCCTGTCGGGTCCGGGAGTGCGTCAAAGAAATGGGGATCGACTTTTGCTTCGAGCGCCCAAGCTTCCCTGGCCGGGATCACGGCTTGTCCGGGGGCTTGGAAGAGCGGCGGCGAAAGGACGACGATCCGATGAAGAACAGCGGACGAGGCGGCGGCGAGTTCAGGAGCCGCCCAGGCGTACCAAAGCCGAGAGGGGCCGGCGGAGGGAGCCGCCCCTCTTGGCTCCACCGATTTTTAGGGGGTCGGGTCAGCCCGCCCAGTCGGCGACGCGGCCCTTCAAGAGCGCCCGGGCGATGATGATCTTCTCGATCTCCCGCGTGCCCTCGTAGAGCTCCAGAATCTTGGCGTCGCGGTAGAAGCGCTGGACGTCCATCTCGTCGAGATAGCCGTAGCCGCCGTGGATCTGAAGCGCCTCCTCGGCCGCCTCGACCGCGATCCGGCCGGAAAACCACTTGGCCATGGCCACCAGGGCCGGGTCCATCTTGCCGGCATCGACCATCCGGCTCACCCGGTAGACCATGCTCCGGGCGGCCTCGATCTTGGTCGCCATCTCGGCCAGCTTGAACTGGGTCGCCTGGAAGTTGGCGATGGGCTGCCCGAACTGCTTGCGGTTCTTGGCGTAGGCGAGGGCTTTGTCCAGGCAGCCCTGGGCCAGTCCGACGCCCTGGGCCCCGATGTGGATCCGGGTTCGGTCGAAGAACTCCATCAATTGGTTGAAGCCCCGACCCCGTTCCCCGATGAGGTTGCCGGCCGGGACCCGGACGTCTTTGTAGCTCAATTCGGCCGTGTCCGAGGCTCGGATGCCCAGCTTGCCGGTCAGCTTCTTGGCCGAAAAGCCGGGGGTGTCGGTCGGGACCAGGATGATGCTGAGCCGCTGGTGGCGATCCTTCGCCCCGGGCTCGGTGACGCAGACGGTGAGGACGAAATCGGCCAGGGTGCCGTTGGTAATGAACATCTTGGAGCCGTTGACGACCCAGGTATCGCCGTCGAGCACGGCCTTGGTCTTGATCGAGGTCACGTCCGAGCCGGCGTCTGGCTCGGTGATGGCCGTGGCCGAGACGGCCTTCCCTTCGGTCAGCGGCGGCAGGTAGGCCTGTTTCTGCTCCTCGGTGCCGAAGAGCCAGATCAGTTCCGAGCCGAAGGAGGTCGATAAGATCGCCTGGCCCAGACCGGGATCGACCCGCCAGAACTCCTCGCAGACCAGACACAAACCGGTGAAGCCCATTCCGGCCCCGCCGTATTCCTCCGGCAAGTGCAGCCCGACGAAGCCCAGCTCGCAGGCCAGCCGCCACAGCTCCTGGTCAAAGGTCTCGGTCCGGTCGGCGGTGAGGGCGTACTTGTAGAACTCGCCCCGGGCGAACTCTCTGGCCGCCCGCCTCAGCTCCTTTTCGTCGCGACTAAGCTCGATCATCTAAACTTCTCCTGAACAATTCCGGTCAAGTAGCCATCATTCCATCTTGGCCGTCTGGCCTTGGGGCATCGCGGTGTGGATCAGACCGATGACCTTATCGTCCTCGACCAGCGGGGCGATCCGGATCGAGTACTCCCGACCCTCCCGGTTCAGCCGCCAGAAGAACTCGTCGCGCCGGCCCGAGCGGTAGGCGGCGAGTATCCACCCGATCCTGTGCTTGCTCTCGGCTCGCTGGTGGCAGTCCCTGACATCCCGGCCGATATACTCCGGCTTGCGGTCCAATATTTTGGGGGCGTAGTCGTTGTAATAAAGAATCCTGCCTTCGAGATCGAGCACGGTCAGGGCCACGGCCATCCCGTCGGTCACTGTCGGCAGAAACCTGGCCGGGTCGAAACCAGGAGCGTGGGTCGGGGACATGGCGAATCTCCCGTCGGTCGAGTTTCGGCCGAGGCCGGCGGCCGGCCCCTAGCCGCCCAGGGCGTCGATCAAGGCCGGGACGACGTCGAAGAGGTCGCCGACGACGCCGAAGTGGGCGATGTCGAAGATGGGCGCCTCGGCGTCGCGGTTGACGGCGATGATCGTCTCGGCGCCGCTCATGCCGGCCTGGTGCTGATAGGCGCCGCTGATGCCTAAGGCCAGGTAGAGCTTGGGCTTGACCGTCTGGCCGGAGATGCCCACCTGGCGCTCCTTTTCCAGCCAGCCCAGGTCGGCCACCGGCCGGGAGCAGCCCAACTCGGCCCCCAGCGCTTCGGCCAGTTCCTTGGCCAGATCGATGTTCTCCGGGCCCTCGATGCCCCGGCCGACCGAGACGATGATCTTGGCCTTGGTCAGATCGACCCCGCCGGCGGCCGGGATGTAGTCGATGAACCGCCGGGCCAAGGCGGCCGGTCCCTGGCCGGCCGCAAGCGCGACCACGCCGCCGGCCTGACCGGGCTCGATCGGCTCGAAGGCCCCCGGCCGGACGGTCAGCACCCGAACCGGGCCGGCCTCGAGCGCCAGGGCGGCGGTCAGCTTGCCGCCGTAGACCGGCCGCTCGACGAGGAGCACGTCGTCCCGCCAGCGGGCGGCGGTGACGTCGGTGGCCAGGGGTGCGCTTAAGGCCTGGGCCAGAGCCGGGGCCAGGTCCAGACCGAAGGGGGTGTGGCCCATCAATATCAGTTGGGGCGAGAGCTCGGCCAGACCGGCTTCGAGCGCCGGCAGCCACACGGCCGGGTTGTAGGCGGCCAACCGATCGTCGATGATGGTGTAGAGCTTGGGGCACAAGGCGGCCAACTCGCCGGCCAGGGCCTCGTCGCCCGGCCCGGCGATAAAGAAGCCGGCCCAATCGCCGCTGCAAAGTTCTTTGGCCAGGCGAGCGGCTTCGGCGTTGACCTCGGCCGGCCGGCCCTGTCGATGCTCGAAGATGACCAGCGCCTTGACCGACATCACACCCGCTCCTGAATGATCTTGGCCAGGGCCTCGGCCGCCTCGTCCGGGTTCTGGCTGAGGAACTCGACCCGCCGTTCCCGCTCGATACGGGCCAGGCTCTCCAGGCTCATCGCCCCCGGGCCCGGCCAGGCGGCCGGCTTGACCGTAAGCGGCTTCTTTCTGGCCTTTCTGATGCCCAAAACCGAGACATAGCGGGGCGGGTTGGGGTTGGATTGGATGGTCAACACCGCCGGCAAGTCGATCTCGATCTTCTCCTCCCAGCCGCCCTCCAGTTCGCGGCGCAGGACCAGCGAGCCGTCTTTGATCTCCTCCAGGCCGACGACGAGCGAGGCGTACGGCCAGCCCAACTCTCCGGCCAGGCGGACGCCGATCTGGCCTTCGCCTAGGTCGGCCGACTGGACGCCGGTCAAAACCAGGTCGGGCTCGATCTCACCCACCGCCTCGGCCAGAGCCCGGGCCGTGGCCGCTGGATCGCGCCAGCCCTCGTCGCTGAAATCGAAGCGAACGGCTTGCTCGGCGCCCATGGCCAGGGCTCGAAAGAGAACCTCTTCGTCGTCCTCGCCGCCCAGGGAGAGGGCGGTCACCGACCCGCCGGCCTCTTCGACCAGGCGCAGCGCCCACTCCAGGGCGTAGGCGTCCCACTCGTTGAGCTCCCAGATCAGCCCCTCGGTCCGGATCGACTTGCCGTCGGCCGCAGGCGTGAGCTCCGCCTCGGCCAGTTCGGGCACCCGTTTGAGGCAAACCAGTACGTGCACCGCGCCCTCCTCGCCGCTTGTATACGATCCGCCTATCTTGGCAAAGAAAAAGGGGAAAGGTCAAGGCCTCGCCCCTTTCTTAATCGTAAGTGACGGATGAAACTATCGGTGGCGGCGGAAAACGGAGGGCCTCACCGGCAAAAAGAGACGCCCCTGTCTGCTTCGGCTTTGTTGCCGTCCATTCCTTACTCTGTGCAGCCTCAAGGCTTCAAATCCGCGGGCGGAGCAGGTTGATTCCCTATCCCGCAGGCATTGCAGCCTTGATGCAATTCAGCCGGAACCAAGCCGTTCGGGTGGACGTCGATGGATGAGGGCGTACGCTCGGCCTCGTAGCTCCTCAAACGGATGATCCGGGCTGTTTTTATGACCTCTCGGCCAGCCTTCCAGATGAAGACCACTGCTGCGATGCTGGCCATTATCGTGAAAACATCGAGTATCCTCCCCAACATTTTCCGTCTCCCTAACCGTAGCCGTATGTTGGAATCCGTGAAGCGCGAAACTGGGAATAGGTGGCAAAACTTGCCGCAACCACCCAAAGAACCACTGTCGCCCGAGCCAAAGACATCAACCACTCGCTCCCGCCGCCCGGAAGCATCGTATTGAGGATCATGAGGGCGCCGCTTTTGAAGATCAGATACAACAACAATGCCGTGATTCCCCCGGCGCAGGCCCCCTGTCGGTGACGTCTAATCCAGCCGTGGTTCCGCAGTTGGGGGATATCCCGCATTTCGAACAGTCGCTTCATCCAAATGCCAAGGAGGACGAGACCGGCTACCGCCAGCATGTCCCCCTCTCTGAATGTATGTTCGAATGCGCGACTGAGCATGATTTGTATTTTACCACATTCATCCAGTCCCATCATTTCAGGTCTGGAAATGATTCGGCTATCGACAACCGCCTTCAACCAAAACGCAAAAAAGGCCGCCGCGCTTGGCCCAATGACCTGACACCCGAACCACCAAACGACTCTCCAGCCTCTCTTCCTGACTTCTTTCCTAATTTTCTCACTAACTTGTGCAGGCGCCGCCATATTCATCCGTCACTGTCCCTGACAATCACATCGGCCTCTGGTCCGGTTCACTGAAACAGGCAGAACCCAAACTCGCTACGACTGGCAGATCATATACAAAAACGAGATTTCGTTCAATTCATGATCTGACAACGATCGGTATAATCCAAAACGAAAAGTCGTTCAACAGCAAACCGAAGCACCGGCAAGCCGGTCCGAACCGGGTTGGGGAAAAGGTGCTTTATCCGGCCCAACCACTTCCCCTCGATCCACTTTTCGGGTTATCCTGACCGGGATTGCGGCCCGATGCTCGGGCGCTTGTGATCCGTCGCTTGAGGAGGCTTAAGGTGGCCGGCAACCCGCACCGCTTCGACCGCCTGGAACTGGCCGGCTCGCTGGGCGACCTGGGGACCCTGATCCCCTTGAGCGTGGCCCTCGTCGCCGTGACCGGCCTGAGCTTCTCCCCGGTCATCGGTCTCGTCGGCCTGTTCTACATCGCCGCCGGGCTCTACTTTCGCCTGCCGCTGCCCGTCCAGCCGCTCAAGGTCGTCTCGGCCCTGGCCATCGCCTTTCCCGGCCAGGTCAGCCTGCCGATCATGTCGGCCGCGGCCTACCTCTTCGGGGCGATCTTGATCGGGCTGGCCGCGACCAACCTGATCGGGGCCATCGCCAAGCTGTTCACCAAGCCGGTGGTGCGGGGCATCCAGCTCGGCCTGGGCCTGATCCTGATCGGCAAGGGCGTCGATATGGTCGCCGGCCGGGAGCTCTTCCTGGACGCGGCTGGCTCGGCCTTCACCCTGGCCGGGCTGCCGGTCAACCCGCTTCTGGGCGCGGCCGGGGTGATCGTGGTTCTGCTGCTCTTGAACTCCCGGCGCTACCCGGCCGCCCTGGTCCTCATCGCCCTGGGCGTCGCCGCCGGGCTGCTCTTCGGCCTGACCGGCAATCGCCCGCTCAGCCTCGGCCTGGGTCCGTCGAAGATCGGCCTCTACTGGCCCCGCTGGTCCGATTTCACGACCGCCTTCTGGCTCCTGGTCCTGCCCCAGATTCCGCTGACTATCGGCAACGCCGTCATCGGCACCCGGGAGACGGCCAGATCGCTCTTCGGCCGGGGCGAGGTCACTGCCCGGACGACCGACCGGGCCCTGAGCCTGTCCATGGGCCTGGCCAACCTGGCCGTCGGGTCGATGGCGGCCATGCCGCTGTGCCACGGCTCGGGCGGGCTGGCCGCCCACTACCGCTTCGGGGCCCGGACCGGCGGCTCGAACATCATCATCGGCCTCATCTTCGTCGCCATCGCCCTCGCCTTCGGCAAGACCGGCCTGGCCCTGCTGGCCCTCATCCCCCAGGCCGTCCTGGGCGTGCTGCTGATCTTCGCCGGGCTGGAGCTGGGCCTGCTCGTGCGCGACGTGGACGACCGCAACCAGCTCTTCGTCGCCCTGTTCATCGCCGGGGTGGCCGTGGCCACGACCAACATGGCCGTCGCCTTCGGGGCCGGCATGGCCGTGACGTTGGTTCTCAAACTGGGCAAGGTCGAAGTCTGATCGGGAACCCCAGGCGGGGCCGGTCCCTCAGCGCTCGTGGCCGCCACTCAACGGCCACAACTGGGCCAGGAGCATGCCGGCCAGCATCAGGGCGCAACCGGCGGCCGCCCTCAAGGTCAGGGTCTCGTCGAGGATAAGCCAGCCGGTCAAGACGGCGAAGACGGCCTCCAGGCTCAAGATGATCGCCGCGTGGAAGGGCGGCGCGTCGCGCTGGGCGACCACCTGGAGGGTGTAGGCCACGCCGACCGACATCACCCCGCCGTAGAGGATGGGCCCGGCGGCGGCGAGAACGCCGCTCAGAGCGACGGTTTCGGTCAAGGCGGCGCCGAGGAGGCTCAAGAGCGAGCAGACGGCGAACTGGGCGGCGGCCAACTTCACCCCGTTCATCCGGGGCGACAGCCAGGCCAAGACGAGCATGTGGATCGCCCAGAAGAAGGCCCCGACCAGGACCCACAAGTCGCCGGGGGCGAAGCTCAGCGCCTCGGTGACGCTCAACAGATACAGCCCCACCGCGGCCAGAACCGCCCCCAGCCAGCCGCCGAGGCCGACCCGATGGCCCAAAAACAGGCCCAGCAGGGGAACGATGATGACGTACAGTCCGGTGATGAAGCCGGCCTTGCCGGCGGTGGTGTAGACCAACCCGACCTGCTGGAGCGTCGCCCCCAGGAACAAGGCCAGTCCGGCCAGGAAGCCGCCCCACAGGACCGGGCGGGCGGCCATGAACGGCGGCAGGCCGTCGCCCCGCCGGGGCCGGGGGTCGGGCCGCCGGGTGAGGGGCAAGAGGACCAGCGAGCCCAAGGCGAAGCGGACGCCGTTGAAGGCCAGCGGGCCGAGGTGGTCCATGCCCGCCCGCTGGGCGACGAAGGCGCTGCCCCAGATGGCCGCCGTCAACAGGAGCAGCCAGTCGGCTTTGAGGATTCGGCTGTCCAAACTCCACCTCCGCCGGGCCGGCCCGGCATTGACGTTCGAGACTACCCAAGGCGTCGAAGCGAGTCAATGGGGGAGAGGGGCGGTCGTCTCACCTCTTGAACCGGCGGCGCAGGGCCAAGGCGAAGAAGGCGAACAAGGTCGTCCCGATGAGGGTCTCGGCCCAGGTGAGCCACCGCATCGGCCAGTCGGCCGCGGCCAGCGACCAGAACTGGTTGCCCAGCTTGAAGGGAAAGACGTGCTGGACGGCGTAGAAAAGGGCCGGTTCGAGACGCTGCCAGAAAGTGAGGACGTCCTTGTTTTCTGCAAAAACGTCCCCCCCGCAGGCGGCGAAGGCCGCCGTCGAGAGGAGGACCAGGCCCAGCAGCCACAACAGCGTCCGGCCGTAGCGCTCGCCGTAGCCGTTCAACATTTTGTAGAGCCACAGCGCCGCCGCCCGGCCGGGCCGGCCCTGGTCCCAGGCCTGCTCCCGTTTCATCTCCATGGCCGCGAAGTGGAAGTCGCCAGCCGTGATCGGGTCCTTGGTCGCTTCGAGGGCTTGCTTGAGTTGGAGGGCCAACACCTCGATGTCGGAGGGCGGGAAATCGTCGGGGAGCTCTGCCGGTCTGATCTGATCGATGGGTTCGGGCGGCCGGGCCGGTTCGACCGCCTCGGCGCGCTCCAGTTCCAGCAACTTCTTCTTGCGCCACAATAGCTCGTCGAACAGGATGCGCGGCCGCTTGAACCGGCGCCATCGGCCCCGACCGGCGAGGGGTTTGAAAAACTTCCGGTTCTCGTAGCCGCGGCCCCAGGTGCAGCTTATGAACCTGGTCCGGCTGATGTCGGAGTGGAGAAAGGAGAGGTTGGCCAGATTAACCTGTTGGAACCGGGCCGGCCGGAGGTCGGTCCGCCGAAACAGGGCCGGGCCGTCAAAGACCGTCTTTTCAAAAATCCACTCCACATTCTCGCCGCTATAGGCATAGCCCTGGAAGGCCTGGTCCTCATCCCCTTGGCGGGCCTGGAAGTCATAGGCCCGCTGGCGGAGCTTCAGATTGATGAACTCGACCCGGCCCTTGAACTCGGCCCCGCCGAAAGACACCCGCCCGAAGGAAGAAAAGTTGAAAATCGCCCCCTCGCCGAAGCGAGCGTCCACAAAAGACGTCCGGTCGCCGAAGCTGGCAGCCTTAAAGTTCGTTTCGTCGCCGAAGCGGGCTTTCCTAAAAAACGCCCCATCGCCGAAGCGGGCTTTCCCAAAAGACGCTATGTCGCCGAAATGAGTGTTCACAAAAAATGCTTTGCCGCCGAAAGTAGTGTCCCAAAAAGACGCCCCGGCGTCGAAACTGACTTCTGTAAAAAGGGCCGCGCCGCTGAAGACGGCCCCCTCAAAAGACACCTCGTCGCCGAAGACAGCGTGGTTAAAATCCGCCCCGTCGCCAAAGACGGCACACTGGAAAGAAACCGAGGGCCCGCCAGCCTTGAAGTCCCATCCATCGAGGTCCATCTGATCGGGAAAAACAAACCCCGTATAATCCCACCCTCCTGACTCACACAATTCCCTGAACTCCCGGCGGAACTTCTCGGCCAGGTCGGGTTGGTCTCTCTTCACCTCCAGGGACAGGTGGAAGATGCACTGCTCGTGACCCGGCTCCACCGGCCGGCGGCAAGGATGGTCAGGGTATCCCTCGGGCGTATTCCAGTTGCACTTGGCCACAGCGGTTTTCTCTCCTTAACTTAAAAGAAGACCCTGTTGAAGAAGCGACGCCCGGGCCGCCGACCGGCCGCCGGATTGATCCCTTCCACCCTGCCGCTAATTTTCTCCGTTGTCAATAACCCGTCCCGCGAGCCGTTGAATCTCCGCCTCCGCCCTGGCCCGCCTCCCCCGAACTCCCGGCCTTCCCCTGCGCCGCAAAATTCTTTTGAACTCCGTTCCGATCGGCGGTAGTCTAAAAGATCGGCCCGCCTGGGCCGCGGGGACGAAAAAACCACCGACCGAACCCCCGCCCCGGGGAAAGCTTTGGGAAAGGGGCGCGGGGAGAACCTTTCTTCAAAAAGGCTTCTTCCCGCTCAAACAGCCATGGCCCTGGAAAACATCGTCATCACCGGCGCCCGGGAGCACAACCTGAAGGGCATCGACCTCGAGCTGCCCCGGCAGCGCCTGATCGTCATCACCGGCGTCTCCGGCTCGGGCAAGTCGTCGCTGGCCTTCGACACCATCTACGCCGAGGGCCAGCGCCGCTACGTGGAGAGCCTGTCGGCCTACGCCCGGCAGTTCCTGGAGCAGATGGACAAGCCCGACGTGGACGCCATCGAGGGGCTCTCCCCGGCCATCTCCATCGAGCAGAAGACGACCTCGAAGAACCCCCGCTCCACCGTGGGCACGGTGACCGAGATCTACGACTACCTGCGCCTCCTCTACGCCCGGGTCGGGTTGCCGTTCTGCTACAACTGCGGCCGGGAGATCAAGGCCCAGTCGATCCAGGAGATCACAGACCAGGTCCTGGCCCTGCCGGACAGGTCCCGGCTCCAGATTCTGGCCCCGGTGGTCATCGGCCGTAAGGGCGAGTACGCCAAGCTCTTCGAGCGGCTTTTGAAGGAGGGCTACCTCAGGGCCAAGGTGGACGGCGGAATGTACGAGCTGGACGCCCCGCCACGGCTGGACAAGAAGCTCAAGCACGACATCGACGTCGTGGTCGATCGGATCATTCTGAAGGACGGCGTCCGCTCCCGCCTGGCCGACTCGCTGGAGCAGGCCCTCGCCTTGGCCGACGGGGTTTGCAAGGTCGAGCTGGTCCGGCCCGACGGGGGAGTGGAGCGGGAGCTCTTTTTCTCCTCCAAGCGGGCCTGCATCGAGTGCGGCATCTCCTACCCCGAGCTCAACCCGAACACCTTCTCCTTCAACTCGCCCCAGGGGGCCTGCCCGGCTTGCACCGGCCTGGGCGTGGCCCGCAGCTTCGACCCGGAGCTGGTCGTGCCCGACCCGGCCCTCTCCCTGCGCCAAGGGGCGATCAGGCCGTGGCGGAACAAGACCTCGGTCCAGCACGCCCAGAACCTCCAGGCCTTGGCCGAGCACCTCAACTTCGACCTGGATACGCCCTGGCAAGACCTGCCCGAAGCGGCCCGGCGGCAACTGCTCTACGGCACCGGCGGGGAGAAGGTCCGCTTCTTCTTCGAACAGAACGGCCGGCGGCGCTACTTCGAGCAGCCCTTCGAGGGCGTCATCCCGGCCCTGAAGCGCCGCTACCACGAGAGCCCGGCCGTCTACATCCGCGACGAGCTGGAGCGCTACATGGCCGTTCGCCCCTGCCCCGAGTGCGGCGGGGCGCGGCTTCGACCCGAGGCGCGAAGCGTGCGACTCGGCGGCAAGCAGATTCACCAGGTCACGGCCATGTCGGTCGGGGCGGCGGTGGAGTTCTTCAAGAACCTGAAGCTGACCGACCAGCAGATGGAGATCGCCCGGCGGATATTGAAGGAGATCGAGGAGCGGTTGGGATTCCTGGTCGATGTCGGGCTGGAGTACCTGACCCTGGACAGGGCCTCGGGGTCGCTCTCCGGCGGCGAGGGCCAGCGCATCCGGCTGGCCACCCAGATCGGCTCGGCCCTGGTCGGCGTGCTCTACATCCTGGACGAGCCGTCCATCGGCCTGCATCAGCGCGACAACCGCCGGCTGCTGGCCACCCTGGAGGGGCTTCGCGACGTGGGCAACACGGTCATCGTCGTCGAGCACGACCCGGACACCATGCTGGCCGCCGACTACATCGTCGATATGGGTCCAGGCGCGGGTGAGAACGGCGGCCGGGTCGTCTTCGCTGGCCCGCCGGTGGAACTGATGAAGGCCGACACGCTCACCGGGCGCTACCTCTCCGGCCGGGACGAGATTCCGGTGCCTCCCAAGCGGCGGCCGGCCAAGGCCTGGCTGAAGGTCATCGGCGCCCGGCACAACAACCTCAAGTCCATCGACGCCGCCTTCCCCATCGGGGCCTTCACCTGCGTCACCGGCGTGTCCGGCTCGGGCAAGTCATCGCTGGTCATCGACACTCTCTACAAGGCCCTGGCCCGGCGGCTCCACCGGGCCCGCTCCCGGCCGGGCGGATACGAAAAGCTGGAGGGCCTGGCCTACATCGACAAGGTCATCGACATCGACCAGTCGCCCATCGGCCGCACACCGCGCTCCAACCCGGCCACCTACACCGGTCTGTTCACCCCCATCCGCCAGCTCTTCGCGGCGCTGCCCGAGGCCAAGATCCGCGGCTACAAGCCGGGGCGCTTCTCCTTCAACGTACCCGGCGGCCGCTGCGAGGCCTGCCAGGGCGACGGCATCATCAAGATCGAGATGCACTTCCTGCCCGACGTCTACGTCCGTTGCGAGCTGTGCGGCGGCAAGCGTTACAACCGCGAGACGCTGGAGATCGCCTACAAGGGCCGCTCCATCTCCGACGTCCTGGAGATGACCGTCTCCGAGGCGCTGCGCTTCTTCGAGGCCGTGCCGGCGATCAGGACCAAGCTGGAGACGCTCTCGGCGGTCGGGTTGGGCTACATCCGCCTCGGCCAACCGGCGACGACCCTTTCCGGCGGCGAGGCCCAGCGGATCAAGCTCTCCAAGGAACTCAGCAAGCGCGACACCGGCTCGACGCTCTACATCCTGGACGAGCCGACCACCGGCCTCCACTTCGACGACGTCAAGAAGCTCTTGACCGTTCTCAACAAGCTGGTGGACAAGGGCAACACCGTCATCGTCATCGAGCACAACCTGGAGGTGATCAAAACGGCCGACTACATCCTCGACCTGGGGCCGGAGGGCGGCGACGGCGGCGGCGAGATCGTGGCCGCCGGCACGCCGGAGGAAGTGGCCAAGACCGACGGCTCCCACACCGGCCGGTTTCTGAAGGGACTGTTGGGGTTGTAGGGAGGCCCGAAATGGGTGTCAACGAGTTTGTCCGGAGGCGACCGTTTCTGAGTATGGTCTTACTCACGCCGTTTACCCTGGCGATTCAGGCGATCATCGACCGGACGGCGGCCCCGGCGGCCGAGCTGCTCGACGTCTGGCGGCTCATCCTGGCCTGGGACCGGCTTCTAAGCGGCCAGGAGTGGCAATCGATCCGCTTCATCACCGGCCAGGAGCACCTGAGCGTCATGGCCCTGGCCCTGGCCACCGAGGTGACGATCGCGCTGCAACTCGTCTGGACCGGGCTGATCGTGGTCGTGTGGAGATGGGCGGCGGGGAAGAATTAGACTTCCCGACCGATGAAGGAACGATCGAGGCGTCAGGAAGCCCAGGAAGCCGTCGGTCCGGAAAAACCGCGGCGAGGGCGACTCCTCCGTTCCCTTCGGCGATCCGGCCGAGGTGGAGACGGGGCCCGGGCGACCCGGTCGCCTTCCCCCAAGGGCTCGCCTGGGTCTGGGAGGTGAGCCGGCCGATCAGGAAGCGCTACACTTTTGACTGACCCGGCCCGCCTCGGCCGGCCGATCACCCGCCTTGACGCCGGCCGAGGCGCTTGCTACCGTCCTGACAGGCTCCCGTGGTTCGACGCCCTTTCGGCGTCATCGACTCGGAGCGACTTCAGGGGTATCGATGGACGCCTTCAGCCTTTTCATCGGCCTGGGCCTTGGGCTGGCCCTGGGCGGCGCGGCCGTCTGGCTGGCCCGTAAGGGTCGTCTCGCCGCGCTCTCCGACCGGTTGGCCCAAACCGAGGCCGCTTTGGAGACGGCCCGCGCCGATCTGGCGGTGGAGACCGAGGCGGCAGCCGAACTCAAGGCCCGAATCGCCCGCCTGGAGACGGCCCTGGAGCACGAGAGGGACTCGGCCCAAGAGAAGCTGGCCCTCCTCGAAGAAGCCAAAACCGCCCTGGCCGACCAGTTCAAGGCCCTCTCCGCCGACGCCCTGGCCGACTCCAGCCGGTCGTTCCTGGAGTTGGCCAAGGCCACCCTGGAGAAGTTCCAGGCCGAGGCCAAGGGCGATCTCGCCCAGCGCCAGCAGGCCATCGACGGCCTGGTCAAGCCCATCAAGGAGACGCTGGAGCGGTTCAAGACCCAGATCGCCGAGATGGAGAGCGCCCGGCGACAGGCCTACGGCAGCCTGAGCGAACAGGTCAAGGCCCTGATCGCCTCGGAGAACCAGCTTCGGGCCGAGACGGACAATCTGGTCAAAGCCCTGCGCCGGCCCCAGGTTCGGGGTCGCTGGGGCGAGGTCCAACTCCGGCGGGTGGTCGAGTTCGCCGGCATGGTCGCGCATTGTGACTTCGTCGAGCAGGAGACCGTTCCCGGCGGCGACGGCCGGCAGCAGCGGCCGGACATGATCATCAGGCTCCCCGGCGGCAAGATCGTCGTCGTCGACGCCAAGACGCCCATCGAGGCCTATCTGGCCGCCGTCGAGGCCGAGGACGAGGCCGCCCGGCAGAGCTTCATGAGGGATCACGTCCGCCAGATCAGGGCCCAGATGACCAACCTGGGCAAGAAGAACTACTGGGACCAGTTCGAGGCGACGCCCGACTTCGTGGTCATGTTCCTGCCCGGCGACGCCATCCTGAACGCCGCCTTGGAGCAGGAGCCGGGTCTTTTGGAGGAGGGCTACAACCTGGGGGTGATGCTGACCACGCCGACCACCCTGATTGCGCTTTTGCGCTCGGTGGCCTATGACTGGCGAACCGAGAACCTGGTGGCCAACACCCAGGAGATAAGACGTCTCGGCCGCGACCTCTACGAGCGGATCTGCACCATGACCGACCACTTCGCCGGCGTGGGCAAGAGCCTGGACAGGGCGGTGAGCGCCTACAACAAGGCGGTCGGGTCCTTGGAGGGCCGGGTGCTTTCCGGAGCCCGCCGGTTCCTCGAGTTGGGGGTGGACTCGGCCAAAAAATTGCCGGAGCCGGTGAGCGTGGAACGCTCCCCCCGGCAAATTCAGGCCCCGGAGCTGGTGAATCCGCTCATCGAGAACGACGACCGGGACGAGGACTAGACCCTCGACAGCCGGCCCTCGGGCCGACCGAGCAGATTCCGGGCTAGAAAACAATGAGCAAAAAGAGTAAAGTAGGGAACTAGGCTGACCGATACGCCCTGGCAGCGCCGAGCGGCGCCGGAGGCAGGAGAATCGTCGTCCCGACACCCGAGCCTCGACCCCGAGTGGAGAATGAAGAACGTCTCCCTGGACACCCGCCATCGTCTGATCGTGGCCGACGCCCGGCTGATGCCCGAGTTGGCCGACGAGTCGATTCAGCTCGTCATCACCTCGCCGCCCTACTGGCAGCTCAAAGACTACGGCCCTGAGGGCCAGCTCGGCTTTGACGACACCTACCAGGACTACATCAACGGCCTCAATCTGGTCTGGAGGGAGTGCGCCCGGGTGCTCATGTCCGGCTGCCGGCTGTGCGTCAACATCGGCGACCAGTTCGCTCGGGCCGTCTTCTACGGCCGTTACCAGGTCATCCCGATCAGGACCGAGATCATCCGCTTCCTCAGAGCCATCGGGCTGGATTACATGGGGGCCGTCATCTGGAGAAAGGTGACCACCTGCAACACCACCGGCGGCGCGACGATCATGGGCTCCTACCCCTACCCCAGAAACGGCATCCTCAAGCTCGATTACGAGTTCATCCTGATCTTCAAAAAACCGGGCCGGCCGCCCCAGGTGACGCCGGAGCAGAAGGAGGCCTCCAGGTTGACCATCGAGGAGTGGAACGCCTACTTCGCCGGTCACTGGCACTTCCCCGGCGTAAAGGCGGCCGACCACCTGGCCCCCTTCCCCGAGGAGTTGCCCGCCCGGCTGATCAAGATGTTCTCCTTCGTCGGCGAAACGGTCCTGGACCCCTTCCTCGGCTCGGGCACCACCGCCCTGGCCGCCAAGAATCTGGGCCGCAATTCGGTCGGTTACGAGCTCGACCCCGCCTGCCGGCCGCTCATCGAGGAGCGGGTCGGCCCGGACGTCCTCGAGGTCGCCGAACGGCCGACCGACCCGGCCGAGATCGCCCGGCTGATGGCCGAACTGCCCCACGCCTTCGTCGATCCCAACCCCATCACCCGCAAACGAGACCCCCGAACCAACTCCTACGGCTCCCGGATCGCCAAGAACTGACCCCTGAAACCGATTCATCCCCGCGACCTCCCGGCGAAGCCTCGTTTTTTCGATCCAAATGACCGCCATCCCTTGACAAAGCCGGAGGTCGTACCTAGCTTCACTTCAGCCTTGACGAGTTGAATTCCAAGGAGTTGCCAGTGAGCCAGGCAGACAAGACCCCCAAGCCCGAGCAAGGCGAGGAGATCGAGGTTCAGGTCAGGGACCTGAGACATAGCGCCAGAGAAGACGACGAGGAAGAAAACGGGGCCGAAGCCGAGACGGCCGAGGCCGAGGCGGTCGATCTCGAAGAGAAGATCGCCGCGCTCGAGGATCAGAACTTAAGGCTCCGGGCCGAGCTGGACAACTACCGCAAGCGGACCGAAAGGGAGATGGCCAGCTTCCGCAAGTACGCCAACGAGAGCCTGATCAAGGAGCTTTTGCCCCAGATCGACAACCTGGAGCGGGCCCTCGATCACGGCCGGGAGACCAACCCCGACGACCCGCTGTTGGAGGGGGTGGAGCTGATCCTGAAGGGACTCGTCGATGCCCTGGCCAAGTTCGGCGTCAGTCGGGTGGAGGCGGTCGGGCAAGCGTTCGACCCCAATCTCCACGAGGCGATCATGCAGCAGGAGGACGCCGAGGCCGAAGACAACACCGTCTTGGCCGAGCACCAGAAGGGCTATCTATTACACGACCGGCTGCTTCGACCGGCCATGGTCGTTGTTTCCAAAAGACCGGACGGCGACGACCAGCCCTGAATCGGACGTTCAAGTTTTTTAAGGAGGATTAACCCATGGCTAAAGTCATCGGCATCGACCTGGGCACGACCAACTCGTGCGTGGCCGTGATGGAGGGCGGCGAACCCAAGGTCATCGCCAACCAGGAGGGCGCTCGCACCACGCCGTCCATGGTCGGCTTCACCGACAAGGGCGAGCGCCTGGTCGGACAGGTGGCCAAGCGCCAGGCCATTACCAATCCGGACAACACCATCTTCGCCGTGAAAAGGCTGATCGGGCGCAAGTTCGACTCCCCCGAGGTCCAGAACGATGTCAACATCCTGCCCTACAAGGTGGTCAAGGGCGACAACGATGACGCCGCCATCGAGGTCCGGGGCAAGGTGATGTCCCCGGCCGAGATCAGCTCCTACATCCTGGCCAAGATGAAGTCCACCGCCGAGGACTACCTGGGCGAGAAGGTGACCCAGGCGGTGATCACCGTGCCGGCCTACTTCAACGACTCCCAGCGCCAGGCGACCAAGGACGCCGGCCGGATCGCCGGGCTGGAGGTGCTTCGAATCATCAACGAGCCCACCGCGGCTTCGCTGGCCTACGGGCTGGACAAGAAGAACGATCAGAAGATCGCCGTCTTCGACCTGGGCGGCGGCACCTTCGACATCTCGATTCTGGAGATCGGCGACGGCGTCTTCGAGGTCAAGGCCACCAACGGCGACACCCACCTCGGCGGCGAGGACTTCGACCTGCGGATAGTCGATTGGCTGGCCGACGAGTTCAAGAAGGACCAGGGCATCGATCTTCGAGACGACAAGATGGCCCTCCAGCGGCTCAAGGAGGAGGCCGAGAAGGCCAAGATGGAGCTGAGCACGGCGATGGAGGTCGATATCAACCTGCCCTTCATCACCGCCGACGCCTCCGGGCCCAAGCACCTGAACATGAAGCTGACCCGGGCCAAGCTGGAGGCGTTGGTGGAAGACCTGGTGGCCAAGGTCGAGGAGCCGTGCCGGACCGCTCTGGCCGACGCCGGACTGTCCCCGTCCGACATCGACGAGGTGATCCTGGTCGGCGGCATGACCCGTATGCCCAAGGTCCAGGAGAAGGTCAAGGAGATCTTCGGCCGGGATCCCCACAAGGGCGTCAACCCCGACGAGGTGGTGGCCATCGGCGCGGCCATCCAGGGCGGCGTCTTGAAGGGCGAGGTCAAGGACGTGCTGCTTCTGGACGTCACGCCGCTCTCCCTGGGCATCGAGACCCTGGGCGGGGTGATGACCAAGCTGATCGAGAAGAACACCACCATCCCGACCAAGAAGTCCCAGATCTTCTCCACCGCGGCCGACAACCAACCGGCGGTGTCCATCCACGTCCTCCAGGGCGAACGGGAGATGGCGGCGGGCAACAAAACCCTCGGCCGCTTCGACCTGGTCGGCATTCCGCCGGCCCCCCGGGGCGTGCCCCAGATCGAGGTCACCTTCGACATCGACGCCAACGGCATCGTCCACGTCTCGGCCAAGGACCTGGCCACCGGCAAGGAGCAGTCGATCAAGATTACCGCTTCCTCGGGACTTTCCGAGGAGGAGATCGAGCGGCTGGTGAAAGAGGCCGAGATGCACGCCGAGGAGGACAAGAAGCTCAGGCGGTTGGTCGAGGCCCGCAACCAGGCCGACTCGGCCATCTACCAGGTCGAGAAGTCGATCAAGGAGGCCGGCGAGGGCATCGACGGCGGGCTCAAGGCCGACCTGGAGGCCAAGATCGAGGAGCTCAAGGGCGTCATGAACGGCGACGACGCCGAGGACATCAAGGCCAAGACCGAGGCGCTGATGACCGCCTCCCACAAGCTGGCCGAGGAGATGTACAAGCAGGCCGCCAGCGCCCAGGCCGGGCCCGAGGCGGCGGCCGGAGCCGAGGCGGGAGCGAGCGCCGGCCAGGACGAAGAGGTGGTCGAGGCCGACTTCGAGGAGGTCTCGGACGAGGACAAGAAAGCGGACGGAGCCTGATTCCGTTCGAGCGGCATGAGCGGGGAATGAATCCCCACCACGGGTTCATTCCCCGCCGCTTGCGGCGGGGTTGTTCATCCAGGCTCCCCCTTTTGGAGGGCGCTGATAGTCGGCCCGCCCAGC
Organism: uncultured Thermodesulfobacteriota bacterium; assembly: GCA_964634465.1. Taxonomy (GTDB): domain Bacteria; phylum Desulfobacterota; class Desulfarculia; genus CAZWLY01. The sequence goes on from CAZWLY010000010.1 coordinate 59,628, forward strand.
AGTGGTTCCTATATTCATTTAGCCGGCCCGGCTAAAGCCCCCGGACATGACGTTTGCTTACGTGACTTTGCCCTATTCAGGCCTCGGCCGGCATTTTTAGGCCGCGATCTTGACGCTGGGGGCGGCGGTGATTATTTTTTGGGCGCAAAATCGACGGTTGAACAAAATTTATAGGTATTATCAAGGTGTTAACAAAAACCCCGGGCTTTCGCCGCGGGGTCTGATGGACTGACTAAACGGGAGGAGGAGAAAAGATGAAGGTTAGTCCATTGCACGACCGCGTTCTGGTCAAACGGATCGAAGAGGACGAGACCTCGCCGGGCGGAATCATCATTCCGGACACGGCCAAAGAGAAGCCCCAGAAGGGTCGGGTCATCGCCGTCGGACCGGGCAAGTTCCTGGACGACGGAAAACGCGCGCCGATGTCGGTCAAACCCGGCGACACGGTCCTGTTCGGCAAGTTCGCCGGCACGGACATCAAGATCGAAGACGTCGAGCATTTGATCCTCAGAGAAGACGACATCCTGGGAATCATTGAGTAGACGGGAGGGTAAGCTCCATGCCTGCCAAGAAAATCACCTACGATGTCAAAGCCAGGGAAGCCATTTTGCGCGGCATCGACACCCTGGCCGACGCGGTCAAGGTCACCCTGGGCCCCAAGGGCCGCAACGTCATTCTGGAGAAGAGCTGGGGCGCTCCCACGGTGACCAAGGACGGCGTCACCGTGGCCAAGGAGATCGAACTCGAGGACAAGTTCGAGAACATGGGCGCCCAGATGGTCAAGGAGGTCGCCTCCAAGACCTCGGACGTGGCCGGCGACGGTACGACCACGGCCACCGTTCTGGCCCAGGCCATCTACCGGGAAGGCTCCAAGATGGTCGCCGCCGGGGCCAACGCCATGGCGCTCAAGCGGGGCATCGACAAGGCGGTCGAGGCGCTGGTCGAAGAGCTCCACAAGCTGTCCAAGCCGACCAAGGACAAGACCGAGATCGCCCAGGTGGGCACGGTTTCGGCCAACGGCGACGCCTCCATCGGCGAGATCATCGCCGAGGCGATGGAGAAGGTCGGCAAGGAGGGCGTCATCACCGTCGAGGAAGCCAAGGGGATGGAGACCTCCCTCGAGATCGTCGAGGGTATGCAGTTCGACCGCGGCTACCTCTCCCCTTACTTCGTCACCGAGCCGGAGAAGATGGAGGTCCGGCTGGAGGAGCCCTACATCCTGGTCCACGAAAAGAAGCTGTCCAACATGCGCGACATGCTTCCGCTGCTGGAGCAGGTGGCCCAGAGCGGTAAGCCGCTTCTGATCGTGGCCGAGGACGTCGAGGGCGAGGCCCTGGCCACGTTGGTGGTCAACAAGCTGCGCGGCACCCTCAAGTGCGCCGCGGTCAAGGCTCCCGGCTTCGGCGACCGGCGCAAGGCCATGCTCCAGGACATCGCCGTGTTGACCGGCGGCCAGGTCGTCTCCGAGGACCTGGGCGTCAAGCTGGAGAACGTCGGCCTCGATGATCTGGGCACCTGCAAGTCGGTCATCATCGACAAAGACAACACCACCATCGTCGACGGCGCCGGCAAGCGGGAGGCCATCGAGGGCCGGGTCAAGCAGATCCGGGTCCAGATCGAGGAGACGACCTCGGACTACGACCGGGAGAAGCTCCAGGAGCGGCTGGCCAAGCTGATCGGCGGCGTGGCCGTCATCAACGTCGGCGCGGCCACCGAGGTCGAGATGAAGGAGAAGAAGGCCCGGGTCGAGGACGCCTTGAACGCCACTCGGGCGGCCGTGGAAGAGGGCATCGTCCCCGGCGGCGGCGTGGCGCTGTTGAGGGCGGCCAAGGCTCTCGACAAGGTCAAGCTCGACGGCGACGAGGAGACCGGCCTGCAGATCGTGGGCCGGGCCCTGGAGGAGCCGGTGCGCCAGATCGCCTGCAACGCCGGCTTCGAGGGTTCGGTGGTCGTCCAGGAGATCAAGAGCCTCAACGGCGCCAAGGGCTTCAACGCCCAGAAGGGCAAATACGAGGACTTGGTCAAAGCCGGCGTCATCGACCCGACCAAGGTGGTCAGGACCGCCCTCCAGAACGCCGCTTCGGTCTCCGGGTTGCTCTTGACCACCAACTGCCTGGTGGCCGAGAAACCGGAGAAGAAGGACAAGGCCGGCACGACGCCGGGCATGCCCGACGCGGACATGTATTAACCACCCCGGCGGCTCGAGACACGCTTGGAAGGTCGAGGGCCGCCGTCGATCGCGGGCCGGACGGCTTCACGCCGCCCGGCCCGATTCTTTGGCCTGCCGGCCTTTCGATCCAACACGTCCCACCACCGTCTTGGAGCGGCCTTCAACCGAACCTGGCCCGACATTCAGGCGGGTGAGAGCGCCCCTCCCCAGAAAGGACGGACGAACCCCGCAGAACAGGTCCGCCGAGGCCAAGCAGTCAATCAGCCGTCATCGACCGCGGCGGGGAGGACGGTAATCTTGTCAGTATTTTTCGAGGATCATATAGGAGATAGATAGTATCCAGGCGGCCTTCTTTATCTTCTAGAACCTTCTCCGGCACACGTAGTCGGCCAGGTCCAAGAGGAGTTCGCGCTCGGGCGAGGCGGCGAACATCTCCAGCCGGGCCTTGGCCCTGTCCTTCAGCGCCTCCGCCTCTGCAAGCGATTGAGCCACGCCGCCCAGCGCCTCGACCGTTCCCTTGAGCCAGGTCCAGGTCTCGGCATCCAGGTTTTCTTGGCCGGCCGCGGCCAGCATCTTTTGCCGGGTCTCCTCATCGGCCCGCTCCAGGGCCCGAATCCAGGGCAAGGTCGCCTTGCCCTCGCGGATGTCCTGACCGAGAGGCTTGCCGACCACCGCCTCGTCGCCGGCCCAGTCCAGAACGTCGTCGATGATCTGGAAGGCGACGCCGAGGTCGAGACCGAATCGGTAGAGCGCATCTTCCCTGTCCGGCTCGGCCCCGGCCATGATCGCCCCGGTTCGGGTGGCCGCAGCCAGGAGGACGGCCGTCTTGGCGGTGATGATCTTGAGGTAGACCTCATAGGGGGTCTCGAACTCGAACTGGTGCTGGGCCTCCAGGACCTGGCCCTCGGCCAGATCGGAGGTGCACTCGGCCAGAGCCTCGACGAAGCGGGGCAGGCCCGATTTGGCGCTGAGCGCGAAGGCCCGGCCGAAGAGGTGGTCGCCGACCAGGATGACCACCCGGTTACCCCACTCCTGGTGGGCGGTCTTCCTGCCCCGGCGGGTTTCGGCTTCGTCGATGACGTCGTCGTGGAGCAGGCTGGCCCCGTGCATAAACTCGAAGATCGACGAGTAGCGCCCGTGCTCCGGGTCGGTGTCGCCGCACAGCCGCAGCGCCAGCAGATAGAGGATCGGCCTCAGTCGTTTGCCGCCGTCCAGCAGGATCTGCCGGCCGATCTGTTGCACGGCCGGCAGTTCGCTGACCAGATTCTCGGACAGATAGCTCTCGGCCTCTTGGCGAAGCGGGGCCAGGCGGGCGAGGAAGTCTTCGGACATGTCAGCCCTCGTCGGTAAGATCGATGAAATATTTAAAACGAGGGCCGTTGGTTTGTCAACCGAGCCGGCCCGCGGCCTTGGGCCAGGGCCTTGAGCTCCTCGAATATCTGTTCCGTCTGGCGTCGGGTCTCGGTCTCCGGGCCCCGGTTGTCGATGACGTAGTCGGCCCGGCGGCGCTTGGTCTCGATGTCCATCTGGGCGGCCAGGGCCTTTTCCGCGGCCGCCCGATCGACGCCGTCGCGCTCGATCAACCGCTCGATCTGGGTCGCCCGGTCGAGGTAGACGACGATCACCTTGTCGTAACGAGCGGCCTGGTCGATCTCATAGAGCAGCGGCAGATCGACGATGACCACCGCCTGGGGATCGCGGGCGACGGCCGTCTCGACGAGGCGCTCCTCCCCGGCCCTGACGAGCGGGTGGACGATCCCCTCCAACTCGGCCTTGGCCGCTGGATCGCTGAAGATGAGCCGGCGCATGGCCGCCCGGTCCAACTCGCCGGCCGGGGTGAGGACCTGGGGGCCGAAGCGCTCGACCACTCTTTTCAGCCCCTCGGAGCCCTTGGCCACGGCCTGTCTGGCCAGGGCGTCGGCGTCGATTACGACCGCCCCCAACTCCTCGAATATCCGGGCGACGGTCGATTTGCCGGTGGCGATGGAGCCGGTCAGGCCGACCAGGATCATCGCTCCCTCCTCAGCTCGGCCGTCAGACCGGCCATGTCCGGCGGCGGCTCCGCCGTCAGTTCCATCATCTCCCCGGTGACGGGGTGTTCGAAGGCCAGATAGCCGGCGTGGAGCATCTGGCGGTCGATCTTGGCCAAGGCCGCCCTGGCCGGTCCGGACAGCTTTTTCTCCCTGGCTCGGGAGCCGTAGACCGGATCGCCGGCCACGGGGTGGCCCAGGTGGGCGGCGTGAACCCTGATCTGGTGGGTCCGGCCGGTCATGATCTCCACCGAGACCAGACTGAGCGGCCCTTTGAGCTCCTCGACGACCCGAAACCGGCTGGCCGCCGGCCGGCCCGAGGCGACGACGGCCATCCGGCGCCTTTTTGTCGGGTGGCGGCCGATGGGCACTTCGACGAGCCTCTCCTCCCACTTCGGCCGGCCCAGGAGCACGGCCGAGTAGGCCTTTCTGACCCGCCGATCCTTGAAGGCGGCCGACAGGCCGGCGTGGGCCGGATCGTTTTTGGCGATCACGATCAGACCCGAGGTCTCCTTGTCCAGCCGGTGGACGATGCCCGGTCGCTCCACCCCGCCTACGCCCTTGAGATCGGGGATGAGGTGCAGGAGGCCGTGGACCAGGGTGCCCCGGCCGTGGCCCGGCGCCGGGTGGACCACCAGACCGGGCGGCTTGTCGATGACGACCAGGTGTTCGTCCTCGAAGACCACCTTGAGCTCCAGCGGCTCGGCGGTCAGCTCGGCCGGCTCGGGCGGGGGCACGGTCAGCTCGACCACTTGGCCGGGTTTGAGCCTGGCGGCGGCCTTGGCCGGCCGGCCGTCGAGGCTTATCAGTCCCTGGTCGATCAATTTCTTGATTCGGCTGCGGCTGAGTTCGGGCACCCGCTCGGCCAGGAAGGCGTCCAGCCGGCCGCCCTCTTGCTCGATCTCGAAGCGGTAGCGGGCCGCCTCTCGGCCGGCCTGGGTCTGGGCCCGAGGGACGGACATCAGGCCTGGGCCCTGGGACGGTCCGTTTTGCACTGGGAGGTCAGCTCGGTGAAGATCATCCGGCCGGCGGGAGTCTGGAGGATGGAGGTCACCTGAACCTCGGCCGCCCGGTTGATCAGGCTGCGGCCGTTTTCGATGACGACCATCGTTCCGTCCTCCAGGTAGCCCACCCCCTGGCCGGGCGACTTGCCCTCACGGACCACCTGGACCTGGAAGATCTCGCCGGGCAGAACGGCCGGCTTGAGCTCTTCGGCCAGGACGTTGAGGTTGAGGACGGCCACTCCCTGGAGTTGGGCCACCTGGGCCAGGTTGTAGTCGGTGGTGATGATCGCCGCCCCGATCCGTCTGGCCAGCTTGACCAGTTCCTGATCGACGTCGCTGGCCGAGTCGTCCTCGGTGATGACCAGGTTGACCCCCTCCGTTCGCTTCAGTGTGGTCAAGACCTCCATGCCCCGGCGGCCGCGCTGGCGCTTGATGTGGTCGGTCGAGTCGGCCACGGCCTGGAGTTCCATCAGCACGAATCGGGGTACGATCAACCGTCCCTCGATGAAGCCGGTGGAGGCCACGCCGGCGATCCGGCCGTCGATCAAGGCCGAGGTGTCCACCAGCTTGTCCACCGCGCCCGGAACGTCGGCCTCGTCGTCGTCCTGACTCAAGAAACCCAGCCGGCTGGAGCGGATCTCGGCGATCTTGCCCGAGCCCAAGGTGACGCCGATGTAACCGAACATGACGGCGGTGATGACGTAGACGCTGACCGCCATGGTGCCCGATTCCATGAACCGGCCCAGGGGGTAGCTGACCAGCCAGGCGATGACCAGCCCGACGGCCAGGCCGATGGTGCCGCCGAAGATGAGCTTCAGGGAGAACTTGCGAATGATCGTCTCGGCCAGAAGCACGAACAGGGCCAATCCGAAACCCAGAAACAGCCCGATGCCCCGCGGTGTGAAAAGGCCCATCTGGCTGTTGAGGACGTAGCCGGCCACAGTGCAGACCGCAATCAGCACCGCCCGGGAGAGTATTCTGGCCAGGGACAAAACTCCCCCCCTTGAGACTGGTCAAGCGCTAACAGAAAATCTGGGCTATCTGCTCGGAGACGACGTTTTCTTCGGCGTCTTGGGCCACGGACAGCTCCTTGACCAAGAGCGACTCGGCCACGTCGAGGACCTTGCGTTCCCCGAAAGACAGCTCGCGGTCGGCCCTGATCAGGCACAGGTCCCGGTAGACCTCGGCCACTTCGAAGGCGGAGCCGGTCTTGATCTTGTCCATGTACGAGCGGTAACGCCGGTTCCAGGTCTGGGTGCTTGAAGGGCGGGATTTCTTTCCCAAAATGGACATCACCCGATCGACTTCATCCCGCCCGATGACGGAACGAAGACCGACTTCATCGGCGTTGGAAGTGGGGATGAAGATGGTCAGGTTGTTGTCCAGGATTCTCATGACGTAGAAATCCTGGCGAAAATCACCAATCTCTCTCGACTCGACGCCCTCGATCTTACCGACCCCGTGGGCGGGGTAGACAGCCAAGTCTCCTGGCTTGAAGCCGGACACCACTTCGACCTCCAAAGCAGAAATATCTATTCAATTTTACACAAATATATGCGAATGTCAAGAAATCGACCGAATACCCCGTTCCCGCCGCCGGGGAGTGGCATGCATCGTGCTAACCATGGCGCCGATCGCCGTTGGGTCCGACCGGCGGCGGTCGACCCGCCCCTTGTCTATCATATCGTCCAGGGTTAAGTTAGGGGCAGCTAGTCGAGCTGGCGCGTAAAGGAAGGAAGACCGGATGTCTGAAAAACCAAAAGCCGTTTTGACCCCGACCGGCAGAATCGTCGTCTCCGGCCCCGGACTGGCCGAGCTGATCAAGGACATAAAGCAGGTCGAGCTGTGGCACTCGCCGGTGAACAAGGGCTTGGCCCTCCATTTTCTGGATCAGGCCAGCAACGTCTCCAAGCCCATCGCCCGGGGCGCCTCCGGGGACGAAATCTGGATCGAGGCCGGCGGCTACCTGGACAAGATCGGCTTCGACCGACCCGAAACCGAGACCGAATTGACCGCCGTGGTGGTCGATTATGACCGTAAAGTGATCACCTTGCGCTTGGGCGAGCCGGAGGATCGGCCGGCGCCGGGGCTGGATTACCAGGGTCTGGAGGACTGACCCGACGCCCATCGCCCGCGGGTAAAACACCCGGCATCGAGGCGCCACTGGAAGAGGACCGGACCAAAAAGTTTTCAAACTGGCTCCGCCGTCCCCTGGCGGCGGCCACGCTCGCCCTGTGGATCGGCCTGGGGCTGGGCCGCCACTGGACCGATCTCCTGCCGGCCGTCGATCCCGGCGCCGTCTTTCTCGCCTGCGGACTGAGCGGCCTGCTGGCCGGTTGGTTGGCTTGGCGGCGGCCGAAGGCTCGCCTCGTCGCGCCGCTGTTGCCCTTTGTCCTCTTGGGCTTGGGCCTGGCCGCCAAGCACGAAGAGCCGCCCTTGAGATCGGACCACATCGTCCAGGCAGCCGGACGACGGGCGCTCGTCTCCGGCCTGGTCGTCGCCGGTCCCGAGGAGCGTCCCTGGGGCGTCTACTATACCATCGAGACCGCCGCGGTGAGGGTGGACGGCCGCGACCGGGCGGTCACCGGCCGGTTGCGGTTGCTCATAAGCGACCGGGCCGAGGGTGCGCCGAGGCTGGCCTACGGCGATCGGGTTCGCTTTCTGGCCTGGATTCGTCCCATCGTGGACTTTGCCAACGGCCAGCCCAACTCCTACCGGCGCTACCTGGCCGACCGCTCGATCCACGCCCGGGCCTCGATCCACGCCGGGGGAGCGGTAATCAAGGTTCTGCCGCCGGGAGGCAACCCGGTCGTGCGCTGGATCGAAACCGGTCGGGCGGCGGCCAGGGAGCTGATCCGACGGGCGGTCGGCCCCGAGGCGGCCGGCCTGCTGAGGGCGGTGCTGCTGGGCGACCGGGCCGGCCTCGACCCCGCGGTCAGGGAGGCCTTCCAGACCACCGGCGCGGCCCACCTCCTGGTCGTCTCCGGCCTTCATCTGGCCTTTCTGGCGGCGCTGGCCTTCCTTCTCGTCCGCGGCCTCTTGACCCGCTCGGCCTGGCTGTGCCAACGGGTCAACGTCATCCTTTTGAGCCGGGCGGCGGCCCTCCTGCCGGTCACCGCCTACGCCGCCCTGGCCGGCTTTTCGCCGCCGACCTGGCGGGCCTGGGTTCTGGTCGTGGCGGCGGTCATCGGCCAGGGCCTGGGTCGCGTCCGGGACGCCTGGTCCGGTCTGATCGCCGCCGCCTTCGGGCTGAGCGTCTTGTGGCCGCCGGCCCCGTTCAGCTTGAGTTTCCAGATGTCGTTTACGGCCGTGGCGGCGCTGTTGTGGACCTTGGGCCGGCTGGAGAACGACCTGGCCGGTCTCTGGCCGTCCGGCGGCCTTGCCGGCGCGGAGAGGCTCGACGAGCGCCCCGGCCGATTCGGCCGCCTGGCGGGGCGCTATTTCCTGGGGCTGGCGGCCAGTTCGGCGGTGGCCAGCCTGGCCCTGGCCCCGCTTCTGGCCCGGGCCTTCAACCAGATTCCCCTGGGCGGAATCGGCCTCAACGTGGTCCTGGTTCCGCTGATCACCCTGGCGGTCGTGCCGCTGGGACTGCTCGGTTTGGGTCTCGGCGCCGTCGCGCCGGTCCTGGGCGGTTGGGCCCTGGAGGCGGCCGGCTGGCTGGCCGAGGGCGGGGCCTGGCTGGCGACCGAGGGGGCCGCCTGGCCGGGCATGAGCCTCAAGGTTCCCAGTTTGAACCTGTTCGAGCTCGCCTTGGCCTACGCCTTTCTCGTCGGCCTGGCCTTGGCCCTGGGCGCGAGCGGGGCGAGGAGACGGCGGCGCTGGGGCTTGGTTCTGGCCGTCCTGGCCCTGGCGGCCGGGCTGGCCGACATCGGAGTGTGGCGGTTCAAGCTCACCGGGCCGGAGACCAGCCTGACCGTCCTCGACGTCGGCCAGGGCGCCAGCCTGCTGCTGAAGCTGCCCGGCGGGGAGCGGTGGCTGATCGACGGCGGCGGCTTCCAGCACGGCTCGTTCGACCACGGCAAGATGGTCGTCGCCCCGGCCCTGTTGAGCCGCAAGATCACCAGCCTCGACACCGTCGTCCTGACCCACCCCCACCCCGACCACTTCAAGGGTCTGGCCTACACCCTCGACCACTTCTCCCCCGATCGGTTCGTCTACCCCGGCCACCCGTCCGATCCCGGCGGCGGTCTGGAGGCGATCCTGGGCCGGGTGAGGGCCGGGGGGCTCGCGCGGCCCGAACTGGCCGCTCTCCACCGGGGTTTCAAGGTCGGGCCGGTCGAGATCAAGGCCCTCTGGCCGCCGCCGGACTTTCTCGATCGACCCGGCCGGCCGGCCTGGTACGCCAACCCCAACGAGACCTCGCTGGTGCTCAAGGTCAGCCACGGTCGGGTGTCGTTTCTCTTGACCGGCGACATCGAGCGCCGGGCCGAGGCGGCTCTGGTGAAGCGCCACGACGAGGGCGTAATCGACCTCCAATCCGACGTCCTCTACGTCCCCCATCACGGCGGCCGGAGTTCGGCCACGCTCGAATTCCTCGACCGGGTCAGGCCCAAGGTCGCCGTCATCTCGGCCGGCTATGAGAATCGTTACCGCGTCCCGGCCCCGGAGGTCTTGAGGCGGCTGGCCGTCGTCGGGGCCAAGGTCTATCGGACCGATATCCACGGCGCGGTGGAGATCGAAACCGACGGCCAAAAGATCGAAGTCGAGACGATCAGGTCCGCTTCCGATTGAAGGCGGCCGCGGGCCGGCCGCGGCGGTGGGGGCTAGTTCAGGACGTCCTTGTGGACCAGCACGAACAGCTCGCCGGTCTGTTTCATGTGTCCGGCGGCCAGTTCGGCCTCCTTGCCGGCCCCAAAGAAGAGGTCGCACCGGCCCGGCCCCTTGATCGCCCCGCCGGTGTCCTGGATGAGCACCAGCCGGGTGAAGGGCTCCCAGGCGGTGATGGATCCGTCTCTGATCACCGGCTTGTCGGTCCGGATCAGGGCCAGGGCCGCGCCGGGGAAGATCCGCCGATCCAACGCCACCGACCGGCCCGGGGTGACCGGCACGTTGAGGCTGCCCAGCGGGCCCTCCTCCACGATCCGGAAGAAGACGTAGGACGGGTTGGTGTTGAGCAGTTCGGCCATCTCGTCGGGGTGGTCGTTGAGGTAAGCCTTCAGCGACTGGAGCGAGATCTCTTCGCGCCTGAGCAGCCCCCGCTCGATCATCACCCGGCCCAGCGAGACGTAGGGGTGGCCGTTCTGGGCGGCGTAGTTGACCCGAATCCGACTCCCGTCCGGAAAGACCACCTGGCCCGATCCTTGGATGTGCAGGAAGAAGGCCTCCACCGGATCGACCCAGGCCAGCTCCAGCCCCTTGCCGGCCAGCGCCCCGGCGTCGATCTCGGAGCGGGTGTGGTAGGGGACCACCTTGCGGCCGGCCAGGCGGCCGGTCAGCCGCTTCTTCTGAAGGCCGAAGTCGGCCAGATCGATGTAGACCATGTCGTCGGGGCGCTTGAACAGCGGCGTGGTGAACCGGCCTTCGGGCTTTCTTCGGCCCTCGAGGAGCGGTTCGTAGTAGCCGGTGAAGAGGACCGGGCCGGGCAGGCCGTAAAACTGGAAGTCGGCCGCCAGGGCCCGGTAGAACTCCGGGCCGAGACCGTACTCTTCGAGGAGGGCGAGCGCCGCTTCCAGCGAGGCGATCATCCCGGCCGCGGTGACCGTGTCCGAACCGAGGCGGAAGGGCCGCTCCGGGTTCAGGCGTTTGAGGTAGCGAAGCGATTGGGAGATGGCGATCTTGAGCGATTCGGCGTCCAGGTCGTCACTCACCGGCGCGGCCCGGGCGGCCTCGACCCGGCTCAACGCCTCCGGCCCCAGCGGCGGCGCTTTGAACAAGGTGCAGCCGGCCAGCCCGGCCAGGCAGGCGGCCGCAACGAGGAGCCGGCCCAGGGCGGCGAGCGATCCGGTCATGGCCTCCCCTCCCCCCCCGCCGGTTCGATCGGCCGGCTTCCCGCCCAGCCGTTGTCCTCGATCTCCTGAATGAACAGCTCGACCAGGTCCCGGTCGAGATGGCGGCCGCTCAACCCCTCGAGCACGGTCAAGGCCTCCTCTTTGGTCCGTCCCGGCTGATAGGGCCGGTCGGTGGTCATGGCGTCGAAGCTGTCGGCGACGGCGATTATCTGGGCCGCGATGGGAATCTGGTCGCCCCTCAAACCGGCCGGGTAGCCCGAGCCGTCCAGCCGCTCGTGGTGGTAGAGGATGCCCTCGAAGGCCGGCTCCAGGAAGTCGATGTCCTTGAGTATCTCTATGGCGATGTCGGGATGGCGGTGGATTTCCTCGACCAGATCTTTGTTCGGCATGGCGTCCTCGCGGGAAAAGACGCGGTCCGAGAAACCGATCTTGCCGATGTCGTGGAGCATGGCCCCGATCCGGACGGACTCGATTTCGTCCTCGCCGAGCCCCCGCCGTCGGGCCAGTCGGACGGCGTAGTCGGTCACCCGGACGGCGTGGCCGGCGGTGTAGGCGTCCCGGGCGGCCAGGGCGTTGGCCACGGTCATCACCGTCTGGAGGATGTTGCGCTTGAGTCGCTCGTTGGCCTGCTGGAGTTCGGCGACCAACCCCTCCAGGCGGAACTCACGGGCCTCGATCTTGACCATCAGCATCGCCATCGCCTCGGCGATGCGGCTGACGGCGTTCGAGTGCCAGGGCTGGGTGAACTCCATGATGGCGTCGGAGTAGTTGCTCCTGGCGATTTCCTCCATGATGTCGATGAGTTTGTCGACTTCCTCGTCCATGACCGCCCTGCTTTTCATGACCGGTCCCGGCCGGCTCGAACCCGGCGACGATAGACCTTCGGCCGCCTCATCGGCCACCATAGCCGCCAGCCGGCGCTCGTGTCAACGACCGAGGCGCTCCGCCTTCTCGGCCTACTCACTCCCCACCCGGCCGGGACGGCGACCGGGAAAAATCCGGACCGGCCGCCCCCAACGCTCCTTTTGGCCCTGGGCAATAATTAATAAAACAGCAACAAAACAATCCATCACAAACAGTTGGTGGTTGAGTCATTCTGTTTGGCGTATTATTTTCATCCTGGCGGCCGGCTGCAAACACCTGGACTGCCAGCCGGGCGACATCCTGGAGTACCGGGAGGGTGGACCTTGACACGGCCGTGAAATGGTGCCATGTACGGCCCGGAATCGGAGAAGAGGAACCATCGTCGGCCGCGATCCAAACCGTGACATGAACCGCCACGCCCACATAACCGGCCTGATCCTGGCCGGCGGTTCGGGCCGTCGGCTGGGCGGCCTCCAGAAAGCCGGGCTGACCTTCAAGGGTCGGCGCTTCATCGACCGGCTGGTGGATCAGTTCAACCGGACCTTTGGTCAGACCCTGATCGTCACCGGCGACCCCCAGGCGCTGGGCCGGGTGGAGGCCGAGGTGGTCCGGGATATCGTGCCCGGTATCGGCGTGGCCATGGGCCTGTTGACCGGCCTGAGTCACGCCGCCCACGACTGGTCGTTCATCACCGCCTGCGACACGCCGCTTCTGGCCGACGGCCTCATCGACCGGGTGACGGCGGCCATCGACGCCGAGGCGGGGGTGGTCCTGTGTCAGACCCCGGATGGACTCCAGCCGCTGCTCGCGGCCTATCACCGCCGCTGCGCTCCCATCCTCGAAGAGTTGATCGGCCAGGGCCGGCGCTCGATCAGGCCGCTGTTCGATCGGGTCGAGGTCCGCAAGTTGAGCGTGGAGGAGACCGCCCAGGCCGACCCGACGGGACGCTCGTTCATCAATATCAACACCCCGGAGGACCTGGCGACGCTGAAACGACTGGAAGCCGACGCGGCGGGGTGAAGTGTTTACTTTTGAACACACCCGCCGGCGGGTTGGTGTGGAAAAAATAACACACCCAGTCGGCGGCGGTCCACACCTGCCGGGGGCGAGCAAAAATAACCTCGTGTTTTCGAGTAGATATACCAGACGGGCTTTCGCCCATTCTGACATCTATCTTGGCACGCCCCTTGCTATATAAGACTGGCGGAGGGGTTCGAAGCAAACACATGTGGCAACAGCGAACGATAGCTAAATCCGTCTCCTGCACCGGTGTCGGGCTTCATTCCGGCCGGGCGATCACCATGACCCTCAAGCCGGCTCCGGCCGATACGGGGGTGGTTTTCCGCCGGCTGGATCAGCCCGATCAGCCCGCCATCGAGGCCAAGGTCGAGAACGTGGTCGATTCCCAACTGGCCACCACCCTGGGTGTCAACGGGGTGAGGGTGGGCGTGGTCGAGCACCTTTTGGCCGCTTTGGCCGGGTCGGGCGTAGACAACGTCTTCGTCGAGCTGGACGGTCCGGAAGTGCCGATCATGGACGGCTCGGCCGCACCGCACCTGATGCTCATCAAGGACGCCGGGATCAAGACCCTGGGCGCTCCCCGCAAGGTGGTCAAGATCAACAAGCCGATCAGGGTCGAGGACGGCGACCGGCTGTTGGAGATCAAACCCTCCGACGCGGCCTACGTCAGTTGCACCATCGAGTTCGATCACCCCCTCATGGAGTCCCAGACCTATTCCGTCCCGCTGGAGGCGGAGCGCTTCGACCGCGAGATCAGCCGAGCCAGGACCTTCGGCTTCGTCGAGGACGCGGTCAGGCTTCAGAAGGCCGGTCTGGCCAAGGGCGGCAGCCTGGACAACGCCATCATCATCGACGACTACAAAGTCATCAACCCCTCGGGGCTGCGTTTCGACGACGAGTTCGTCCGCCACAAGATTCTCGATCTGGTCGGCGACCTGTCGCTGATGGGCATGCCCATCATCGGCCGTATCGACGCCCACAAGACCGGCCACCTCTTGAACCACCGTCTGATCAAGGCCATCAAGTGCGCCCCCGGCAGTTGGGAGACCCTCACCCTGTCTCCCGATCTGGCCCCGGCCGTGGACGGCCCGGCCCTGCCCCAGCTCAACGAACTGCCCGAGGCCGCCCTGGCCTGAGAAGAATCCCGATCCGCCTCTCTCCGCCGGCTCCTCCAGGGCCGGCGGTTCTTGTTTCCACCCCGGCCGTAACCCCGTCGGCCTCCCCACTCGTCCGGTGGGTCATAAAAAAACGGCCGCCCCAAGGGCGGCCGTCCCGGTTCGAAACGGTATCACTTGGCCACGACGATGGTCTCCGTGCGGACGTTCGATCTCGTCCCTTCGGTGGTGGCGAACCAGTACTGGATGGTATGGGTCCCGGCCTGAAGGGAGTCGAAGAAGGCCTGATTGTAATGCAGGTCGAGCCGCCAGTAGAAATGGAGACTGGTGGCGTCGTTATAGGCGTAGAAGTAGTTGCCGTCGGCGTCGATGCCGTCCTGCCCGAGAGGGTAGAACCGATGGGTGTACGATCCGTCGGGCTGCATCCACTTGCGGACCAGGCCCGGCACCTGGCCGTTGGTCGCCTCCCAGCGCCACATCCGGATGTGATCCCGCGGGCTCTGGTTCCAGATGGTGGCGTTGCCCCAGGTCCGGTTGCGGTTCCGGTCCCGGGTGAAGCCCATCAGGATGTCGTCTTCACCGGCCTGGTCGAAGACAACGACGTTGCTGCCCATGTAATCGAAGTAATAGGCCCCGTCCGGCCGGAGTCCGGGGGTCAATCGCTCGCCCACCGGACCGAAGAGGTCCATGTTCCCCTCACTGTCGAAGGAGAACGTGAACTGGCGATCGACGATCGTCGAGCCGCTGATGGTCATCACCGTGGCCCCGCTACGGGCTATCTGGACGGTGAGTTGGCCGTTGGTGATGGTTTGGCTGGTCACCGTGCCGTTGTGACTCAGACTCACCGTCCCGTCGATCCTTTCGAACCCGTAGTGAATCAATCGGGCCACGGTGCACTTAACGGTCACGTCGTCGGCCCAACAGGGCGAAGCCAGACTCAGGACCAACAGGGCCCCAAAAATGATGCCAATTGCCTTCTTTCCGGACATCGGTCAGCCCTCCCGGTTTGAAATACGCTGAAGCTCCGCCCTCTCCGGGCCGTTCCCCCGACACCAGCGGTCATCTTCGGCTCCCCGAGCGGCGCCGTCCCGAGCGAGAACACGAGACAGGATTCAGCCCTCATGATAGACCCGTACTTCAACATTTTGAGCATAGCCCAACGGGCCGGGTCCGGTCAACAGACCATCGATTGATGATTCTTTCCAACCGGCCCCGGGCGTCCCGGCCGGTCCCGCCGTTGTCGCCGCCGGCCCGATCCCGACTCCGGCGAGATCGGCTTTCTCCGATAGGGGAGACGGATCGGGGCCCGGTTATTGGCGCTTGCCCGCCCCAGGCCGGCCGGTCTATAATCCAAACCGTATTTGATCCAGAATTGAGGTATTTGACCTTGACTCCCGCCCGGTTAAAGTCGGCGCTCGTCTTGACGGTCCTCCTGGCCGCGGCCGGGCTGTGCTTCGCCCCGCCGGCCGCGGCGGGCAAGCCGTTCATCGACCGGGTCATCGTCACCAACACCACCGACGACCTGATCGTCTACTTCAACGTGGCCGAGGCGCTGTACCAGGATCAGGTCTTCAAGGCCGTCCTGGCCGGGGTGCCGACCACCTTCACCTACGACGTCGAACTGATCGAGGTCAACAACTTCTGGCCGGATAGGGAGGTGACCTCCTTCGTCTTGAAGCGAACCATCAAGTACGACACCGTCACCGAAAAGTTCACCGTCACCACCCACGGCAATCCGCCCCGCCAGGAGACGACCACCGACTGGATAAAGGCCCAGGAGCTGATGACCGACGTCTGGGCGCTGAGGGTCATCCCCCTGAAGAAGCTCAAGAAGTCGCAGACTTATCGGCTCCGGATCCGGGCCCAGATCCATAAACCCCAACTGCCCATCGGTCTGAAGATCTTCTTCTTCTGGGTCCCCTTGGGCGACATCGTCACCGACTGGTACGAAGTCGAGTTCAGGCGTTGACCATGGCCACCAGGGACCTCACCCCCGCCGAGCTCAAGGAGCGGAAACACCGCCGCCGGGAGCGGATCGCCATCCTGATCATCCTGGCCGTGGTCATCGGGCTGACCTATTTCGAGACCCAGGTCATCGACCTGGGCATGGAGCTGCCGGTGGCCAACTCGGTGTTGATCTTCGCCCTGATCAACATCAACGCCATCCTGCTCCTGCTGATCCTCTTTCTGATCGGCCGCAACATCATCAAGTTGGTCTTCGAGCGCAAGTCCAAGGCGATGGGGGCCAAGCTCAAGACCAAGCTGGTGGTCTCGTTCATGGCCCTGTCCCTGGTGCCGACCCTGGTGTTGTTCTTCGCCACCCTCCAGTTCTTCTCGACCAGTATCGAGTACTGGTTCAACATCCAGCTCGACAAGGCCCTCCAGGAGTCGCTCCACGTCGGCCGGCTCTACTACCAGACCTCGACCCAGGAGGCCGTCGCTCTGGGCCAGGAGCTGTCCAGGACGATCGCCAAGCGCCGGCTCCTGGCGCCCGAGCGCCGGAAGCGTCTGGCCGCCTTCCTCGAAGCCAAGCGCAAGGAGTACCGTCTCTCGTCCATCAAGGCCATGACCGCCGACCTCGACATCGTGGCCGTCTCCACCGAACCGGACGACGCCCTGGCCCAGTTCACCAGCCCCAGCCGGGACCTGATCACCGACGCCCTGGCCAAAGGCAAGCCCCAGGCCGAGATCACCGCCTCGGCCCTGGGCGATTGGCTGTCGGCGGTGGTTCCGGTCATGGGGCCGAAGAAGGACTCCCCGCCTCAGGGCGCCTTGATCATCGCCAAGCTGACCCCGGAGGGTCTCCTGGAAAAGCTGGGGGCCATCTCCCGGGGCCTGGAGGGCTACCAGCAGCTCAAGATGATCAAGGGGCCGATCAAGGTCAGCCACTACATCACCTTGTCGATCGTGACCATGCTGATCATGTTCGCCGCCACCTGGTTCGGCTTCCGCCTGGCCCGCTCCATCACCGAGCCCCTCCAGGAGCTGGCCGAGGGCACCCAGCGGGTGGCCGCCGGGGACTACGACTTCACCATCGAACCCCGGCCCGGCGACGAGATCGCCGTCGTCATCGACTCGTTCAACCAGATGACCCAGGATTTGAAAAGCTCCAAGGAGGAGTTGGAGCGGACCAACCTGGAGCTGATCGCCACCAACCGGGAGATCGAGGAGCGGCGAAGCTACATGGAGTCGGTCCTGGCCAACATCGCCGGCGGCGTCTTCTCCGTGGACGGCGAGGGCCGGGTGACGACCATCAACAAGTCGGCCGCCCGTCTGCTCGGCCGCCGGGCGGAACAGGCGGTGGGCAAGCACTACTCGGAGCTTTTGCCGGCCGAGTACGCCGAGTTGTTCGACAGCCTGGCCGAGGCGGTCAAGGACGCCCCCGGCGGCCGGCTGGAGCGCCACATCCGGCTGACGGTGGGCGAGACCACCGTCTCGCTCCTGCTCCGCCTGACCAGCCTCAAGGACCCGGACGGCAAAGACCTGGGGATAGTGACCGTCATCGAGGATCTGACCCAGCTCGAAAAGGCCCAGCGGATGGCCGCCTGGCGCGAGGTGGCCCGGCGGATCGCCCACGAGATCAAAAACCCGCTCACCCCGATCAAGCTTTCGGCCCAGCGCCTCCAGCGGCGCTTCGGCGGCCAGGTCGAGGAGGCGGAGATATTCGACCAGGCCGTCTCGACCATCATCGGCCAGACCGACGCCCTGAAAGCCCTGGTGGACGAGTTCTCCTCTTTCGCCCGCATGCCGGCGGTCAACCTCTCCCGGGGCGATCTGGTCCAGATCAGCCGGGAGGTGGTCCGACTCTTCCAGGAGGCCCACAAGACCATCACCTTCGACCTGGTGACCAAGACCCCGCCGCCGCCGTTCTACTTCGACCCGGACCAGATGAAGCGGGTCCTGATCAACCTCCTGGACAACTCGGTCGCCGCCCTGGAAGAGATGGACCCGGTCGCCGGCGACGGGAAGCGGGTGACGATCAGGCTCAACTACCTGAACGAGCTCAAGACCGCCCGTCTCGAGGTGGCGGACAACGGTCCCGGTATTCCGCCGGCCGACAAGGCCAGGCTGTTCGAGCCCTACTTCTCCACCAAGAAGCAGGGCACCGGCCTCGGCCTGGCCATCGTCAGCACCATCATCCAGGACCACAACGGCTACATTCGGGTCCAGGACAACGCGCCCCGGGGCGTCAAATTCATCATCGAGCTGCCGGTCAGCGGCTGGTCGAGCGATTTGGAGGTGGACGAGCATGGCTCAAACCATACTCGTGGTTGACGACGAGCCGACCATCCTGGAAACGCTGGAGGGCGTCCTGGGCGACGAGGGCTTCAAGGTGGCCACCGCCGCCGACGGCGTCAAGGCCCTGGCCGCCATCGAGGCCGCTCCGCCCGACCTGGTCCTCCTCGACATCTGGATGCCCCACCTGGACGGCCTGCAAACCCTGGAGAAGATCAAGGCCGACCACCCCCATCTGCCGGTGGTGATGATGTCGGGCGCCGGGACCATCGAGACGGCGGTCAAGGCGACCAAGCTGGGCGCGTTCGACTACATAGAGAAGCCTTTGAGCTACGAGAAGATTCTGGTGGTCATCGGCAACGCCCTGGAGGTCGGCCGCCTGGCCCAGGAGAACCTGCTGCTGCGGGAACGGACCGTGGCCCCCAGGTTGACCGGCTCGTCGGCGGCCATCGAGGAGGTCAGGCGTCAGATCGAGCTGGTCGGGCCGACCTCGGCCTCGGTCTTGATCACCGGCCCGAACGGCACCGGCAAGGAGGTGGCGGCCAACATGATCCACGCCGCCTCGCCCCGGGCCTCACAGCCGATGATCGCCGTCAACTGCGCCGCCATCCCCGAGGAGCTGTTCGAATCGGAGCTGTTCGGCCACGAGAAGGGGGCCTTCACCGGGGCCACCGAGCGCAAGCGGGGCAAGTTCGATTTGGCCAACCGCTCGACCATCTTCCTGGACGAGATCGCCGACATGTCGCTCAAGACCCAGGCCAAGATCCTGCGTATCCTCCAGGAGCAGAGCTTCGAGCGGGTCGGCGGGACGACGGTCATCTCGGTCGACGTCCGGATCATCGCCGCCACCAACCGCGACTTGGCCAAGGCGATCGCGGCCGGCAACTTCAGGGAGGACCTCTTCTACCGTCTCAACGTGGTCCCGATCCACATGCCGCCCCTGAAAGACCGGGACGACGACGTGGTCGAACTGGCCGAGCAGTTCCTCGGCGAATACGCGCTCAAGATAGGAGGACCGGCCAAGACCCTGACCGACGAGGCCATGGCGGCGCTCAAGCGCTACGACTGGCCGGGCAACGTCCGGGAGCTCAAGAATCTCATCGAGCGGCTGGTGATCCTGACCCCCGGCCGGGAGATCGGCCTCGACGACCTGCCGCCGCCCTTTAAGACCGCCGCCTTCGCCTCGGCCGGCATGGAGGAGGCCCTGACCCAGCCCACCCTCCGCGACGCCAGGGCCGCCTTCGAGCGGCGCTACATCGAAGAGCGGCTGGCCATGCACGGCGGCAACATCTCGGCCACGGCCCAGGCCCTCGGCATCGAACGCAGCCACCTGCACAAGAAGATCAAGGCGTTGGGGATCAAGACGGGCGGCTGATCCGAGGCGGTGTATACTGGCGGCGAGCGCCCCTCACTTTCACCCATCACCGGGAGAAGCGGCCGATGGATACAAGCCAAGACAACGACCTGCGTCTCGATTTTCTGGCCCGGCTCAAGGAGGCGGTCGGCGACGACCCTGACGGCTCGGCCTCAATGTACGACCTGGGGGCCGAGATGGGCCTGGAGCGGGACGCCGCCCGGCGGCTGGCCGAGTCGCTGATCGCCGAGGAGTTGATCGAGATCAAGACCCTGGCCGGGGCGGTCGCTCTGACCGAAGCCGGCCTGACGGCGGCCGGGACGCTCGCCGCGCCGCCCTCGAACCGGCCCGGCGCGGCGGTGGACCTGGCGCCGGTGCTGGGCTTGAGCGAGGCCGAGCTGGCCTCGATCGGGCCGGCCGGGGTGGTCGTCAGGCCGCTTGCGCCCGAGGAGGTCGAGCGGCTCTGGGCGCTGATTCCGCAACTGGCCGGGGTGGAGCTCGACGGCCGGGCCGCGGCCGAGCTGACCGCCGACCTGGCCGGCCTGGCCGCCCAGTTGACCTCGCCCCGGCCCAAGGCCGGCCTGGTCAGGGAGTGTTTGCTCTCCATCCGTCTGGCGTTGGAGGAGGGCGGCGGCCCGGAGGCGCTCAAGGCCGAGACGGACGAAGTTCTCAGGCGGCTTTTGTCCTCCCGTCCCTGATCCGACGAACCCGGGGGTTAGAGCCGGTCGATGGCCAACGCCGCCCTGGCTCCCTCGGCGGTGGCGTTCAATATCTTGCCCGGGTTCAAGGCGTCGCCGACCAGAAAGACGCGCTCGGCGAGGGGCAGGCCCGATTCCTCGATATCGACCGCCAATTGGTCCACCGGCCTGACGCCCAGGGCGTTGACAAAGGTGTCCACCCCGGTGAGTTCCTGGTAGACCCGGTCGCCCTCCCGCTGGATCCGGATGAACGAGACCCGATTGGGATGGATGCGCCGGACGGTGCAGTTGACCATCCGCTTGAGCTTCAGCTTCCTCAACCGCCGCATGAGAAGATAGCGCCGGGCCGGACCCAGGTCCTGGCCGATCTGGCGGCCCATCTCGATGACGGTCACATCCCGGCCCAGGGAGAGCAGCAGGTTGGCCGTCTCCAACCCGACGTTGCCGCCGCCCAGGATGACCGCCTTGGGGCCGACCAGGCTGGGGTCGGCCAGCACTTGGCGGGCGGTGTACATATTCTGGTTGGACCAGCCCGGCCCGGTGTAGACCACCGGCGCCGAACCGGTGGCCACCACCACCGCGTCGGGCTCCTCGGCGACAACGGTCTCCAGATCGGCCTCCACCCCCAACCGGAGATCGACGTCCCGGCCGGCCAGGGCCCGGCGGTAGTAGTCGATGACCAGCTTGAACTCCTCCTTGCCCGGCGGCTTCATGGCCAGGTTTATCTGGCCGCCGATCCGGTCGGATTTTTCGTAGAGGACGACCGAGTGACCCATCTCGTCCAGCATCCGGGCCGCTTCCAGTCCGGCCGGACCGGCTCCGACCACGACCACCCTCTTGGGCCGCTTGGTCGGCCGGGCGACGATCCGCCGGTCGTGGCCGGCCCTGGGGTTGTAGAGGCAGGTGACCGGGTAATCGGCGAAGAAGTTGTCGATGCAGCCCTGGTTACAGCCGATGCAGCGCCTGATCGACCGCCAGCGACCGGCCTTGGCCTTCCGGGGCCAGTCCGGATCGGTCAAGAACGGCCGGGCGCAGGCGACCAGATCGACCTGGCCCCGTTTCAGAGCCAGTTCGGCCAGGGCCGGCGAGTTGACCCGGCCGACGCCGGCCACCGGGACGGCGACCGTCTCCCTTATCCGGGCGGCCTCCTCCAGATGGGTGCCGTGGGGCGTGTCCAGAGGCGGGATGAGCAGGTGCGGCGTCTCGAACAGGCCGCCGGTGACCGAAATCAGGTCCACCCCCGCTTCGACCAGCCGGCGGGCCATCTCCCTGGTCTCGTCGGTGGTCAGCCCGCCCGGGACCTGATCGGCCCCGCTGAGCCTGAACGACAGCAGGCCCTCGCCCAGTCGCCGTCTGATCCGCCTGACTATCTCCAGGGGAAACCTGAGCCGGCCGTCAAGATCGCCGCCGTAGGCGTCGGTCCGCCGATTGCAGTAAGGGGTCATGAACTGGTGGATCAGGTACTCGTGCGCTCCGTGGAGCTCCACCCCGTCGAAGCCGGCCTCCATGGCCCGCTCGGCGCTGCGGCCGAAGGCCTCGACCATCAGCTCGATCTGGTCCAGGCTGAGGGCCTGGGGGGTGATCTTGCCCACCGGCCCCCGGATGGCCGACGGACCCAAAGGCAGCCGGCCCGAGACGCGCATGTCGGTGTTGCGGCCGCCGTGGTGGAGTTGGAGGATGATCTTGGCTCCGGCCTGGTGAACCGACTCGGCCAACCGGGCCAGACCGGGGATGTGCTCGTCGTCGTAGACGGTCAGTTGGAAGGGGTAGCCGTGGCCCGAGGCGTGAACGCAGGTTCCCTCGGTGACGATCAAGCCGGCCCCGCCCTTGGCTCGGGCGACGTAGTGGTCGATCAGCCGTTCGGTCACCTCGCCTCGCTCGTTGGCCAGGTTGGTGCCCATCGGGGCCATGACGATCCGGTTGGGTATCTCGAGGCAGCCGATCGCGATCGGTTCAAACAGTCTGGTATACGGATTCACTGGCTACCCCCAAGACGTTGAATCGGTTCCGTTCAGGCGTCGAAAATTGTATCGAATTAAAACAGTATTGGCGCACTGCGGCCGAAAGTCAAGGGTCGGCGGCCGCCGAGTCCCCTCCGGCGCCCTGGACTCTCCGCCCCAGGCGGTCGGGATCGACTCGATGAGGACCCGGCCCGCCTCAGCCCTCCAGCGGCCTGAAGTAATCCAACATCCTGTCCAGTTCGGCCTCGAGATCGGGGTCGCTCTCCTTGGTCAGCGGCGAACGAACCTGGCCGCCCTTGTAACCCATCAGGTCCATGGCCAGCTTCAGATAGCCCACTCCCCGGCCGACCGTGGCCAGGATGGCGAAGGGCGTCATCTCCCGGTTCAGTTCGGCCGCCCGCCGGTGATCGCCGCGCTGGACGGCCTCGTAGATGGCCAGGCACGAGCCGGGCAGGGCGTTGGCCGTGGCCAGGATGCCGCCCGCCGCGCCGACGCACAGCCCCTGGTAGAAGGACTTGGACGAGCCCTGGAACACGGCGAAGTCCGGCCCGGTCAGGCGGATCATCTCCGAGAGCTGGGCCACGTCGCCCGAGGAGTCCTTGACGCCGACGATGTTGGGGTGCTCGGCCAGGGAGGCGACGGCCGCGGCCGGCATGTTGATGGCGGTGTTGGCCGGCATGTTGTAGATCATGATCGGTATCTTGGCCGCGTCGGCCACCCGGCGGTAATGGGCGATCAGCCTCTCCGGGGTCATCTGGCTCTTGTAGTAGTTGGGCGTGAGCAACAGGGCGTAGTCGGCTCCCAGCTCGGCCGCCCGGTTGACCCGGTTGATGGTCACCGCGCTCGATTCCGCGCCGACCCCGGCCAGGTAGAGTCGATCGTCGGGGATCGCCTCCCGGCTTGCGGCCAGGACCTCATCCTGCTCCTTTTCGGTCAGGTAGACCCCTTCGCCGTTGGAGCCGAGGACCAGATAGCCGGCCAGGCCGATCTTGTTCCAGCGCTCGAAGTTGAACCTGAGCGCCTCGAGATCCAACCTTTCGTCCTTGGTGAACGGGGTGACGACGGGCGGCAGCACGCCCCTTAACTCCTTGGCCATTTTCGCCTCCTTGAAAAGGGCTCTGGCGGCCCGAGGACAAGCGATACTCAGGGCAGCTTAGCACCGGCCCGGCAACGCTTCAAGCGGCGGGTCCGGCGGCGACCGGGCCGGTGTTGGATTCCGATAACCGATCGGGAGCCAAGACCCGAACCTTCGGGGAGGGCCGAACCTGACGCCGGGCGAGTCTCGATCCGTCTGGCCGCTGGTGCGGGGATGGTGTAAAATCGAATCCGGCCCTTTTGGCCAGGCGCAACGACCCGGAGGATATCCGATGGAACACAGCGGCAAGCGGGTGATGCTCTTCGTCGAGGAGATGTATAACGAGTTCGAGTTCTGGTACCCCTACTACCGGCTCAAGGAGGCCGGGGTGGAGGTGGTCGTGGTCGGCTCGGGCTCGGGTTCGGTCTACAAGTCCAAGATCGGCCTGCCGGCCCGGGCGGACATCGGGGCGGGCCAGGTTTCGGCCGACGACTTCGACGGGCTGATCATCCCCGGCGGCTATGCGCCCGACCACATGCGCCGGCACGGGGCGATGGTCCAACTGGTCAAGGACTTCGTCGCTCAAGAAAAACCGGTTGCCGCCATCTGCCACGCCGGTTGGATGCTGGCCTCGGCCGAAGTCGTCCGCGGCAAACGGCTGACCTCGTTTTTCGCCATCAAGGACGACCTGATCCACGCCGGGGCCGAGTGGGTGGACGAGGAGGTCGTCATCGACGGCGGGCTGATCACCAGCCGGACCCCGGACGACCTGCCGGCCTTCATGAAGGCTTTCCTGAGCCGGCTGGCCGGCTAGGGAGGGCGGTTGAAATGCGGACCGGACGGATCGTCATCGTCGTCTTGGCCGCGGCCCTTCTCGGGTTTGGCGGCTGCGCCGCCAAACCGACCTATCGGGCGCTTACCGTCCAGACGGCCATCCAGAACGACATGCTGCCCTGCCGCTTCCTGGGCACGGTGATGGGCACGGCGGCCCACTCGAGCCTGCCGGCCTTGGACGGCCGGACCAAGGCCGAGTACGACGCCCGGGACGTGGCCGCGGCCCTGGGGGCGACCCACATCGTCTGGACCGAATACCACGGCGGGGCGACGCCGACGATCAAGGGCCGGGCCTACCGCTGTCCCAACATCGACGGCCCGGCCGGCGAGGGCGTCCGGCGGGAAGGCGGCTCTCCCGCCGACCGGCTGAGATGAACGACCGCGGATGACCAATGGCCGATTTCAAGGCGATCAAGCGCGACTTGCAAGACAAGTTCAAAGCCGTAAAAAAGAGTCTCAAGGAGGGCCGGTTGCCCGACCTGGAGACCGTCGAGACCTTCGTCGCTCTGGCTGGTGAGACGGCCGACGCTCTCCCCAAGGGCCGGGAGATGGCCGACAACTTCAAGGCCCAGGCGGCGGCGCTGCTCGAAGCGGTCGAGGCCGGCCGGATCGAGGCGGCCGAAAAGGCTTACGGCTTTTTGAAGGGGATGAGGGCGGCCTGCCACAAGAAGTACAAGTAGCCGGCCTCGACCATGGGTTCGGGTGTTGAGCCGGGCCGGACGGGGCCGCTTCGGCTGCGAGCCCCGAGCTCAGAACCGCTGGGCCAGGTTGAAGAATCGTCTCGCCGCCGCCGCCCAGGTCAAGTTTTCCATGGACGCCGCCGCCGCCCGCCCTATTTCGGCGATTTCATCCCGGTGCTGAAAGGCCCACTCCAGCTTGGCCACGATCTCGTCCAGGTCGGGGTCGTCCCAGACCACCGTTTTGCCGTCTTGCCTGGGAACTTCGAGGCGACCCATGGTCTCGATCATGATCGCGTTGTGGGGCCCGGCCACGTCCAGATGGCCGGTCGCCGCCGAGACCACGGCCGGTTTGCCGCAGGCCAGGTACTCCATCAACACCAGGTTGGTGCCGCCCTCGCAGCGATTGGGGAATAGACCCAGGTCGGTGTTCTTGTAGATCTGGGCCATGAGCGGGTTGGGCTTGGGTTCGAGCAGGACGACCCGGTTCCGGTCCAGTCCGGCCGAGGCGACGGCCCGCTCCATGGCGGCGGCGAAGTTGTCGCCGGCCTCGAAGGCCAGGTGGGGCGAGGCGGCCATGGTGGCCAGGGACTGGGGCCAGGGATTGAACCACGAGGCGACCAGCAAGACCTCGGGGTGGCGCTCGGCCAGCACCGCCACCGCCTTCAATACCAGGTCCTGGCCCTTGCGCAACTCGAACTTGCCGCCGGAGAAGATGACGAAGCGGTCCTGGAACAGTTTCTTGTCGTTGGCCTGGGGGTTGAAGACGGCCCGATCCACCCCCTGGACGATGGTCCTGGTCGCTCTCACGCCGCAGCGGTTCAAGACCTCCTCGCACCAGCGCGAGCCGGTGACGACGACATCGAAGTTCTCCTCGAGCCTGGCCGTCGCCTGGGGCGGCGGGTCGGGGTCCTCGAAGAAGGTATAGCCGATGTTGGCCCGACCCCTGATCCGGGGCTCCAGCGGGCCGTAGTCGGCGTTGGAGACCGCCTGGATGACCGGCCCGTCCAGATCCGCCCGGTTGGAGGCCAACTGCTCGGCCAGGCCGCTCCGATCCCGGACCATGGCCTTGAGCGCCAGGTACTTCAACTCGTCGCCGGCGTCGGCCGGACTGAAGCGGTCGGCCAGGAGGGTGGTCGGGCCGATCCTGGCCAACTCCAGGCTCAAGTACTTGCCGCACACTCCCCAGCCGTAATGCGAGGCCACGGGCAGCACCAGATAGAGCATTAAGACGCCTCCCCCGCTCGATCGTTTGGCGACCAGACGGCCGGCTTTAGGCCCGGCCGGAATCCGACTCCCATTGTAGCCCCAAAGGGTCGGGCTTGACCAGCCGGGCTCGATCTGACCGATCGGTCACAGATGAACCGTTAAAACTTATTGATATAACGGCTATAGTTAGCTCAAATATTTGACCACCTGGTCATTTTATGTTTGGATGATCGGCCCGGAGTTGATATATTCGAGCCGCTGACGCGGGGTGAATGGGACCCCGCCCAAGGAGGACGCCGCTTCGGCTCACCGCCGGCGGCGAGGGAGGGATCGTGAACAGGATCGGTCGAATTTGTTTGATCGCCGCTTTGGGGGTGTTGCTCCTCGCCGCCCCGGCGGCGGCCGGGGGCCCGGTCAAACTCAAGGCCGGGGTGTTGCGCTTGACCTCTTCGGTGCCGATGTTCATCGCCCAGGAGAAGGGTTTTTTCGCCGAAGAGGGGCTTGAGGTCGAGTTCGCCTTCTTCAAGAGCGCCCAGCCGGTGGCGGTGGCCATGGCCTCGGGCGACATTCAGATCGGGGCGACGGGTATCACCGCCGGGCTGTACAACGCCGTGGCCGGCGGCTTCAAGATGACCCTGGTCGCCGACAAGGGGCGGGTCTGGCCGGGCTACCAGTTGGTCGGACTGATGGTCAGCAACGACGCCTGGGCCAAGGGGCTCAAGACGCTCAAGGACTTGAAGGGCCGCCGGGTCGGGGTGACCCAGATCGGCTCGACCTTCCACTACATGCTGGGCAACCTGCTGGCCAAGGCCGGGCTGAGTCTGGCCGAGGTCAAGGTCGTTCCCTTGGGCGGGGTCAAGAACATGAAGGACGCCGTGGCCTCGGGCGCCATCGAGACGGCGTTCATGGTCCAGCCCTTCTGCTCGGTCATGGAGGCCAAGGGCCAAGGCCACCGGATGTTGTGGGTCAGCGAGTACATGGACTACCAGATCGCGGCCATCTTCTTCGGCCAGGAACTCATGGCCGACAAAAAGACGGCCAAGGCCTTCCTGCGGGCCTACATCAAGGCTTGCCGCTACTACTACGACAACTGCCTGACCAAAAAGCAGGGCCGTCTGGTAAAGGGACCGGGGGTTGATGAGGTGATGGGCTACATCAGTAAGTACACCGGCCGCCGGCCGGAGCTGATCGCCCGGGGATTGAACTACAACGACCGCAACGGCGAACTCTTGGCCGGCGACATCGAGCGCCAGATCGAGTGGTATCGCGCTCAGGGCTTCATCAAGGGCGACTTGGACCCGAAAAGGCTGGTCGACGCCAGCTTGTGGCGGGAGGCCCTGGAGGAGTTGGGCGACTAGGGCCCGAGTCCAAGAAGGGCGGCTGGCCGTGCGCCTGGTCATCGACGGGGTGTCCAAGACCTTCACCGACCGCTCCGGCGGAACGGTGGCGGCGTTGAGCCCCATCGATCTGGTCGTGGAGGAGGGTGAATTCCTGGCGGTGGTCGGCCCGTCGGGTTGCGGCAAGACGACCCTGCTCAACATCGTGGCCGGACTCTTGCCCGCCTCCAGCGGTCGGGTCTACTTCGAGGGAGTCGACGGCCGGCAGGGCCCCTTGACGGCGGTCGTCTTCCAGGAACTGGCCCTCTTCCCGTGGCGGACTGTGGAGCGCAACATCACCTACGGTCCGGAGGAGCGGGGGCTTTCGGCCGCCGAGTGCGCCGAGATCGCCCGGGAGTACATCGAGCTGGTCGGGCTGACCGGCTTCGAGAACAGCTATCCCCACCAACTCTCCGGCGGCATGAAACAGCGGGTGGCTATCGCCCGGGCCCTGGCCAACGACCCCCAACTGCTGTTGATGGACGAGCCTTTCTCCGCCCTGGACGCCCAGACCAGGACGATGATGCAGCTCGAACTCTCCCGTATCTTCGAGGCGACCGGGAAATCCGTCCTCTACATCACCCACTACATCCCCGAGGCCGTCTTTTTGGGCGATCGGGTGGTGGTCCTGGGCAAGAGGCCGGGCAAGATCGTCGAGACGTTAAAGATCGACCTGCCTCGCCCTCGGCGGGAGGCGGTCAAGGTAGAGGCGAACTACGTCGCCTACTTAGACGAGCTGTGGGGCCTGATTCGCGACCAGCGCACCCCGGTGGAGGAGGGACCGTGAACGGCCCGGCCGAACCGGGGATCAGGCCGGTCGTCGATCGGACCGCCTTTCTGACCAGGCCGGAGCGGCCTTGGCTGGGTGCGGCGAGCGTCCTGGCCTTGCTTGTCGTCTGGGAGGCCGTGGCCCGACTGGGGCTCGTCTCCCCGCTCTTCCTGCCGCCGCCTACGGCGGTGCTGGCCGACGGCTGGGCGATGGTCGAAAGCGGCGAGATATTCCTCCACCTCGCCGCCAGCCTGCGGCGGATCGCGGCCGGCTTCACCCTCGGCGCGGCGGTCGGGGTGCTGGTCGGGCTCTTGGCCGGCGTGTCGGCCACGGCCGAGTCCTCGCTCTCCCCGCTCATCGCCGCCGCCTACCCCATCCCCAAGATCGCCATTCTGCCGCTCTTAATCCTGTGGCTGGGCATCGGCGAGTCGCCCAAGGTGGCCGTCATCGCCCTGGGCGTCTTCTTCCCGATGGCGATCAACGTCCGGGCCGGGGTGAAGGACGTCGATCCCCAGCTCATCAAGGCGGCTATCTCACTGGGTTCGACCCGGCGGCGGATCGTGAGGCGGGTGATCCTGCCGGCCGTCCTGCCCATGGTCTTCGCCGGGCTCAAGCTGGGGGTGGGCATCGCCCTTTTGCTGGTGGTCACCGCCGAGATGGTCGCCGCCGACTCGGGGTTGGGCTTTTTGATCCTCTCCGCCGCCGACCTGATGCAGACCGGCCGGCTGATGTTCGGCCTCGTCGTCCTGTCGATCCTGGGCATCCTCTCCAACAGGCTGATCGATTGGCTGGAGCGACGGTTGATTCCGTGGCGGGAATGAGCCGCTACTCGGCGATGGCGATGTCTTCCAGCTTCAGCCGGAGGTAGACGCGCTCGCCCTCGGGCAAGAGCCAGGACGCCTCCGCGGCGAGCGGTATCTCCTCGCCGCTGACCTCGCTGTGCTCCGAGTATCTTACCCGCCACGGGGTTCGTACCGGCCGGCCGTCCACGTTCCGGAAGCGATCATCGGTCACGAAACTGATCACCC
Organism: uncultured Thermodesulfobacteriota bacterium; assembly: GCA_964634465.1. GTDB lineage: Bacteria > Desulfobacterota > Desulfarculia > CAZWLY01. The sequence continues at coordinate 88,996 of CAZWLY010000010.1, forward strand.
GACCCAGCTCGTCGAAGGTGAACTTGCCGGAGACTCGCCGTCCGGCCGCACTCAGGGTGACCAGGGCCGAGTTCTGGCCGGCCGCCGTCCAGGTCAGCCCCGGTCGGGGGCGGAGGGCCTGGGGAAACCAGACCGCGTCGGCGAGGTAGCGCAACAGGGAGGAGACGACCGTCTCCGGGCCCGCGGCCCCGGCCAGCTCGAACAGGCCGACGAACTTGCCCCTACGGCCGGCCCGGCCGTCGATCAGGTAGTCCAAGGCCTTGATCGTCACCCCCGGGGCGAGGGAGATGTCGGCCCGCCAGACGAAGCCGGGCGGATTGGTGGTATAGTTGGCCGCGGCGCTCAAGTCGAAGAAGGCGTCGGTCCGGGGCAGGCGGAGGCGGCCGGTCTGGTGGATCAGGACTCGGGCCGGGCGAGGCAGGCCGACCGGCGCGGCCCGGTTGAGATACCTGGCTGCCGGCGCCGGCAAGGTCGTCTCCGTAACGGGCGCGGCCGGGCCGGCCGCCCGGCGCAAGGCGACCCTGATTCCAGCCGCTTCCCGGTCGATGAGGCGCCCGCCGTACAGATCGGCCGCCGCCAGCAAGGCGTAGAGACCGATCAAGCCGCAAAGCGCCCACAACCCGATTCTCATCCTCGTTCTCCGCTGTCATTGGCGGCGAGGAATGTTACCAGGCCGCTCGGCGGCCATCAACTCCTTTCGGTCGGGCTAATCGTACTTACTTTTGGACACCCAGACCTTGATCGGCCGGTAGTTCTCGACCTTGACCGGCACCGGGCCCTTGTTGGCGACGACCACCGGCAGCCAGCCGTTGACCACCTCGACCCGTTGGGGCGCGTCGGCCTGGGCCTGTTTGGGGCCGAGAAGGCCGTACAGGTTGGCCGCGATCAAAAGCAAGCTGAGCGCGATGACGCCTAACAAAATGTTGGTCGTTCTGGCGCCTTCGACGAGTGACTTCATCTTCGCCTCCGATTTGAAAGTCAGACCCTTATCGGCTCCAATATGCACCCAAACGAAATCTCGCGGGCGGTTGAGAGGGATTTCGGCCCGCCAGCCTTCCAGGCCGGCCGGGTCGGGTTGTTCGAGCCACCCGGCCGGCCGCTCGCTTCCGGCCCTGGCCCCCCTCCAACTGAAGGGTGCGGCCCACATTCTATACCGGACCCGGCCGCCTTGGAAGGCTGGCGGTCAAGCCGACTCGACGGCCTCGCTTTCGGACCGTTCGGCTCCCTTGATCGCCCTCAGCCGCCGGTCGTCCTTCTCTTCGAGACGGCCGTCGGAGAGGTGGACGATCCGCTCGGCCCAGGCGGCGCACTCGGCCGAGTGGGTGACCATGACGATGGTCGCCCCCTCCTCGCCCAGCCGGCCAAGCAAGGCCATCAGCGCCCGGCTGGTCGCCGAATCCAGGTTGCCGGTCGGCTCGTCGGCCAGGATGATCGGCGGCTGGTTGACCAGGGCCCGGGCCACGGCGGTTCGCTCCTGCTCGCCGCCCGAGACCTGGCCGGGCAGCCGATCCTCCTTGCCGTCGAGCCCCACCCGGCCTAGGGCGTCGATGGTCATGACCGTCTCTCCCGGCCCGGGCCGGCCGGGGAGGCCGCCTCGACCTTGGCGAAGTCGAAGAAGCGCAGGCCGTCTAGAATATCGGCCTTGTCGATGATCACCCGGCCGTTTTCGATCCGCCTTTTCAGCGGGGCCGGGTTGCAGCCGCCCCGAACCTCGTTGACCTTGACCGAGGCGAAGCGACGGCCGCAGTTGCGGCAGACCATGTAGTCCCCGTCCTGGGCGTAGCCCTTGTTGGCCGGCCAGCACACGTCGCAGGCGTCGAAGGCGGCCCGGATGACGCCGTCGGAGCTTTTGAGGACGAAGAAGCGGATGGTCTGGCCGTTTTTGGTGGTGTGCTGGTAGTAGCGGGCCTTGCCGCCCTCGAACAGCTCGACGGGCAAGGCGACGCTGGTCGCGGTCTCGCCGAGACTGGTCACCCGGCTGACGGCCTCCTTGGTGCCGCGGGTGACGATGACCGCCGCCCCGGCCGCGATGAACAGACAGATCGCGGCGATGATCAGCGGAATGCGCCTCGTCTTCTTGTCTTTTCCCAGTACGGCGGCTTTCTTGGCCTCGGTGGCGCGGGCGCGTTCGGCGCTCTTTTTTGAACCCTTTTTGGACATACTCACACTCCTGTCGCGATGATCCAGATGAATCTCTCGGTGAAGGGCGGCGCGCTCGGCGGCCGGCCCGGACAGGGGCACAGCCGCACGCCGGGTGAAACCGGGTCGCCGCCGGGAACCAAGTCTGGTTCAACCTTGGAACCGGTTTCGGGCTGGAATCAGATCAGGAGAGAGAGGGTGTTGAGGTAGATCAGGGCCGCCGGTCCCGGTCCGGCCCGGAGGAGAGACGGGGCGGGCCCTCCAGCCGGAAAGGCGCCGACAGCCGATCGGGGGGCGGTGTCGACGATCGCCGGAGCGCCGCTTTTCGCGTTCGGCCCGGCGGCCGGCGCGGCCGCCGGATGGCGCCGGACGGCCGGCGCGGTCACCCGGGCGCACTCGGCGCTCGAAGCCGCAGCGCAGCAGCAGGGGGCGGTGAACCTCGGTCCGGCGGGGTGGTAACTCGAACGGCCGGCCTGGGGGCAGCACGGTCCCCCGCAGGCCAAGGCCGCCGACAGGCCGGCGAACAACACGGCCAGGCTCGCCGCCAAGGCGAGCGTCCGCTTGAAAAACCGCTTCTGGCTCCCGCCGAGACTCATCGTTCACACCAGGCTCTGTAAATACCATCCGGCCGGGTCGAGGTCAATCCGGTCCGTCGAACCGATCTTCGGCCGGTCACTTGAACAGCTCGAACAGCGCCTCGGCCCTGGTCGGGTCCACCCCTCGATCGCGGAGGGGATGCTCGATTCCGGCCAGGACCACCTGGTCGTAGCTCGGCCGCTCCTTCCGGTAGATGATCCCGAGGGGGATGCGTTCGTCCTGGGGGCGAAGCAGCAGTTTCAAGGCGGCCATGAGCTCGCCGGGATCATGTTCCGGCCCCAGCTCGTAGCAGCGGGCGTTGTAGTAGTCATAGGTGTGGACCTTGTCCCACGAGACGCAGGGCTGGAGCACGTTTAGAAGGGCGAAGCCCCGGTGGCTGACGGCGGCTTTGATCAGCTCGGTCAAGTGCTCGCCCCTGGCCGAGTAGCCCTGGGCGACGAAGCCGCAGCCCTGGCTTACGGCCAAGGCCAGCGGATTCATCGGCTGGACGGCCAGGCCCCGGGGCTGGAGTTTGGCCCTGGTCCCTTCCTCGGTCGTCGGCGAGGCCTGGCCTTTGGTCAGGCCGTAGACCCGATTGTCGTGGACGATGAGGGTGATGTCGATGTTGCGCCGCACGGCCGAGACGAAGTGGTTGCCGCCCTCGCCGTAGGCCCCGCCGTCGCCGGCGTGGACGATGACGGTCAGGTCGTCGGCGGCCAGCTTGGCCGTGGTGGCCGAGGCCACCTCCCGGCCGTGTAAGCCGTCGAAGGTGTTGACCCGAAGGTAATGGGGCAGCTTGGGGGCCTGGCCGATGCCGGAGCACATCAAAACCTTGTGGGGCGGCAAATTGAGCTCGACCAGGGCCTTCTTGACCGCGGCCAGGATGCCGAAGTTGCCGCAGCCGGGGCACCAAGCGATCTCGACGTCGCTGTTGTAGTCGTTGAGGCTCACGCTCATGCTCAAATCTCCTCCACCAGACGGGCCAAGAGCCCGTCCACGGTGAACGGCCGTCCGTCCAGTTTGGTGATGATAACGTCCACCTCCCTGAGACAGACCTCGCGGATGAGAGAGGCCAGCTCGCCCCCGACCGAGGCCTCGACGACGATCAGCGGCGAGGCGTTCTTCAGCAGGGCGGCCAGTTCCTCCTCGGGCGGCGGCCAGAGCCAGGTCAGGTTGACGTGGGCCGCCTCCCGACCCGTCTCGGCCAGGCGGCCGACGGCCTCGGCCGCGGTCTCAAAGGTCGAGCCCCAACTGACCACCACCGGCCCGCCGTTCAGGGGACCGGTCAACTCCGGCGGCCAGGCGTTCTCGGCCACGGCCAGCGCCTTGCTCCGGCGCTTCAAGGCCATCTTCTCGGCCTCCTCGGCCCGCTCGGTGAGATATCCGTCCTGGTCGTGCTCGTCGGAGTCGACCACGACCAGATGCCGGGAGACGCCCGGCGCGGCCAGGGGCGAGATGCCGTCTTCGGTCAGGGCGAAGCGGCGGTAGACGTCGAGTTCGGCGAGCTCGGCGGGGGTCAGGAAGTGACGCTCGCTGGGAAGCCCCTCGATGGACGGCGGCTCGATCGTCGCCTGGGAGTCGTGAAGGAGCTGGTCGGTCATAACGAAGACCGGCGTCTGGTAGCGTTCGGCCAGGTCGAAGGCCTGGGCGGTGACCTCGAAGCAGTCGCGGATGTTCTTCGGGGCGAGGACGATCCGGGGGAAGAAGCCGTGGCCGGCGTGGCGGACCAGGTTCAGATCGCCCTGGGCCAGCCGGGTCGGCAGTCCGGTGGCGGGACCGGGTCGCTGGGCCAGGACGATGACCGCCGGGGTCTCGATCATGCCCAGGAGCGAAACCCCCTCGGTCATCAGGCAGAAGCCGCCGCCGCTGGTGGCGGTCATCGCTCTGGCCCCGGCGTAGGCCGCGCCGGCGACCATGTTGATCGCCGCCACCTCGTCCTCGGCCTGCTCGACGACGATCCCGGCCCGCTTCGACCACGCGGCCAGGTTGACCAACACGCCGGTGGCCGGGCTCATCGGGTAGCCGGCGACGAAGGTCGCCCCGCCGGCTACCGCGCCCAGGGCGACGGCCTGGGCTCCGGAGAGCCACATCCGGCCGTTGGGCTCGCCTTTGGGCAGGGCGAAGCGACCGGTCGCACCCCACTCCTCGATTGCAACCCGACCCAGATCGGCCGCCTTGAGGTTGATCGCGGTCAACTCGTCGTTGCCGGCGAAGCGTTCCCGGATCACCGTCTCGATCAGACCGCCGTCGAGGCCCAGCAGGCCGGCCAACGCCGCGAGGGCGACCGTTCCGGCCGCCTTGTCCGAGCCGGCCTCGACGGCCAGGTCCCTCAAGAAGAAGGGCGCGGCGCCCTCTAGGCCCCAGTCCGCCTGGCAGATGACGAGCCCATCGGGGCTCAAAAGATCGGCGAAGGACTCGGCCGCCTCCCTGGTTTGGGCGACCAGGAGGTCGATGTGATCGGTGATTCCGGCCAGCTCCCGCTCCGAGCAGCGCAGGTGGGAAAAACTGAGCCCGCCCCTGATCCGGGACTCGGCGTCGTTGCGGGCGAAGGCGAACAGCCCGGCCCTGGTGATCGCCCGACCGAGCATCTCGCTGGTGGTGGCCATGCCCTGGCCGGCCGCGCCGGCGATGCGGATGCTCAGCTCCATGGGGCCTCCTTATCCAGACATGCGAGACATATTATACTCCATGAACGTCCCCTTCGCTCTCCCGGCGGCCGGCCGGGCTTGACATCGGCCGGGAATGGGTGTTGGCTGTGGCTCGGCTCTTCTGAAGGGAAAGGGCGACGGATGGCGGCGATCGACATAAACGTGGTTCAAGTCCTGGCCGGGGCGGTGGCGATCAGCTTCTCGTCCGTCTTCGTCAAGTTGGCCCACATCGGCCCCACTGCGGCCGGGTTCTACCGGGTCTTCTTCGGTGGGCTGGTTCTGCTCGGCCTGGTCGTCGCCCGCCGGGAGCGTCTCTGGCAGGGGCGGCGGCCCTTCCTCCTGGCCGCGGCGGCCGGACTGGCCTTCGCCCTGGATTTGACCTTCTGGCATGTCTCCATCCACTTCATCGGTCCCGGCCTGGCCACCATCCTGGCCAACTTCCAGGTCTTCTTCCTAGCCGCCATCGGCGTTATCTTCATGGGCGAGCGCCTCAGCCCGCGTCTGGGTCTGGCCATTCCGCTGTCGCTCGCCGGGCTGTTGTTGCTGGTCGGACCCGACTGGTCCAACCTGGGCGAGAGGTATCAGCTCGGCGTTCTCTGCGGCCTGGCCACGGCGGTCTGCTACACCGCCTATCTGCTGACGTTGCGCCGGACGAGGGGCGTGGCCAGACCGCTGTCGTCGCTGGCCAATATGGCCGTCATCTCGCTTACCTGCGCCGCCTTTCTGGCCGTCGAGGTGCCGCTTCTGGGCGAGAGCTTCGCCATCGTCGACGGCCAGACCTGGGCCTCGCTCCTGGGCCTGGGCGTCGCCGCCCAGGTCCTGGGCTGGGTCTGGATCTCCCAGGGGCTGCCCAAGATGGACGCCTCCCGGGGCGGGCTGGTGCTCTTCCTGCAGCCGACCCTGGCCTTCCTGTGGGACATCGTCATCTTCTCCCGGCCGACCGGGATGATCGACGCCGCCGGCGCGACGCTGGCCCTGGGGGCGATCTACCTCGGCCTGACCAGCCGGACGTCTTGATCGGGGTGTTCTTCACCCCGGCCGCCGCGGCCCCGAAGGCCTTGGCTCGACCCCGGCCAGGGGTTAGAATCGATACCAGGCGTCCCGCCCGGACGGACCAGTCAGCCAGGAGAAAACGACCATGTCCCAGACCTACCAGCCCGGCAGCGACTGGCGGACCAAGCCCACCGACCGCTTCGTCTTGAAGTGGATCAAGCTTAACCTGTCGGCCAGGGTCGCGCCCCGACTGGCCGAGTTCGACCGACTCAGTCCGTGGCAGGTCACCGCCGCCTCGGCCGCGTTGGGCGTCCTCGGCGGCCTCTTCCTGGCCCTGGGTTGGGGTTTTGCGGCCGGGCTCGCCGCCCTTGTCTCCCAGGTCCTGGACGGCGCCGACGGCCAGTTGGCCCGACCGACCGGTCGGGTCTCGCCGGCCGGGCGTTTATCGACTCGGTCCTGGACCGCTATCCCGACGCGGCCATGGTCATCGGGATCACGCTCTACCTGGTCCGGCTGCCCGGCGGCGGCGGCGACTGGCGGCTGGTCTGCCTGGGCTTTCTGGCTCTGGCCGGCAGCGGCCTGATCTCCTACACCACCGCCCGGGCGACGACGCTCGATATCGATTTGGGCCCGCCGACCTATGCCAGCAAGGGAACGCGGATGTCGGTGACGATCGTCTGCGCCCTGGCAAGCCCGCTCGTCGATACCGCCCCCTTGGCGGCGCTGGTCTATCTGGCCGTCCACCCCAACGCCGTGGTCGTCAAACGGCTGATCACGGCTCATCGCCAGGCCGGACCGCGGGAGCGGGCATGACCAGGCCGACCGAAGTCGGGGTCATCCACGGCCGCTTCCAGGTTCCCCACAACGACCACCTGGTCTACCTCCTGGCCGGCAAGGAGCGCTGCCGACACCTGGTGGTCGGGATCACCAACCCCGACCCGTCATTGACCAAACCCGACCCGGCCGATCCGGCCCGCTCCAACCCGGCGGCCAACCCGCTGACCTATTTCGAGCGCTACACCATGATTCGGGCGGCGTTGATCGAAGCCGGTCTGGCCGAAGGCGAGTTTTCCATCGTCCCCCTGCCGATCAACGTTCCCGAGCTGATCGGTCACTACGTTCCGAGCGAGGCGACCTTTTATCTGACCATCTACGACGACTGGGGCCAGGCCAAGCTCAAGCGCTTGGAAGGGTTGGGGCTCAACTGCGAGGTGATGTGGGAGCGCCCCCTCGAGGAGAAGGGCGTCACCGCCTCCCGCGTTCGGCGGCTGATGATCGAGGGCGGCGACTGGCCGAGTCTGGTCCCGAAGGCGGTCGAGAGGCTGATGGCGGCGCGTTCAGACTGACGGCCCGCCCCAAGGCGCCTGGGAGCCGACCCGACCGGCTCCCGGTCTCAAGCCTTCAAGTCGATCAGCGACTCGCCGTCAAGCGGCTCCGGCTCCGGGGCCAGGCTGTCCACGGCCGGGGCCTGGGCAAGCCGGCGGACGCCCAACGAGGTGACGGTGTAGCCCAGGCTCTTTAAGGCCCGGTGGAGGCGATCGGTCCATTGGCGGGTGAAGCTCACCGCCTCCTTGCGGGCCAGGTAGATGTTGGCCATGATCTCCTTGGCCCGGCGGTCCAGGCCCAGATCGACCCGAATCGGGCCCAGCCGGGACATGTCCAACAGGAAGACCAGCCGCAGCGGTCCGTCGCCCCGGTCCCGGCCCCGCCGACCCCGGCCGGGCTGGAAGAGGTAGAGTTGGCCGGCGGCGATCTCCTGGGGAAGCGCCAGGGGAAGGGGGACCAGCAGCGCCGAGTCGGTTTCGGCGGCGGCGGCGTTGATGACCTGGGTCGCCTCCAGACCCCGGACCGCCTCGTGGACCTTGGCCAGCAGGCTCGACGCCTGGCGCTGGGGGCTGAGACCCATCCGCACCAGGAACCGCTCCAAGGCCTCCTTCATCTCCTCGACCGCCTGGGGCGTCTGGGCCGGCCTGGTCTTGATCGTCGCGATCAACCGAGGCCAGAAATTCTCCACCACGCGGCGGGCCCGACGGACGGTCTCCTCTTTCTCCGCTCCGGCCTCCTCGGTCCCGACCGCCCGCCAGGCCCGCTCGACGATCCGGGCGACGTCCTTCAAGACGATTCTCTTGACCTGGGCGAGCGACTCGGGCGTCAGACGGGCGGCCCGGTCTCGGCCCGCCGGCGCCAGCAGCCCCAGCCAGCGTCTGAGCGCCCGCCTCAGAGGCGGAAAATCTTCGGCCAGACGTTTCGGCTCGGCCGCCGCCTCTTCCAGACGCCCGGCCAGGGCCATCAGCCGGGGCTTGAGGCCCTGGGCCAACATTTCGATCCGGGCCGCCCGGCCGGATTTCGTCTGTGGCCCGGCCGGGGACCGGACCTCGACCGCCTCTCTGCTCCCGGCCTCCTCCCGGCTCGGCGAGAGCTGGGCCCGGAGGGCCTGGGTCAGATTTTTTATCGCCTCGACCTTGAGCGGCCCGGCCGCCTTGGCCAGCCGGGCCAGGGCCGGTTCCAGATCGAGGCCCAGGCGGGCCGGCAGCTCTTTGAGTTTGTCGGCCGTAGCGGCCGGGTCGACCGGGTCGGGCTTGATCAACGAGCGCTTGAGGGCGGCCATGGCCAGCCGGGTTTCGCTCTCAAGCGGGCTCTTCGGCGCAGCGGGCAGATCGGCCAGAGCGGCGATGAGCTCCTTGATGACCGGGGCCAGGGGCCGGGCGTCGGCCTGGGCGGCGGTCAAGAGGCGGACCAGAGGCTGAATCTGGCCGGCTTGGCCGCCTTGGTCGAGAAGTCTCAAGACCACCTCGCCCGTCTCTCCGGTCGGGACCGACTCGACCCGGACCTGGATTTCCTGGCCGGCCTTGAGGCCCAGTCGGTTGGGCGCGGTCAGGGTCCGGCCCAGGATCTCCAGGAGCACCCGCCCCGGCTCCACTTCGGCCGCCACCTTGGCCAGGAGAATCTGGCCTGGGGTCAAGGCGCTCGTCTGCCTGACGCCGAGCCTGTCGGTCGGCGCGGCGGATTTCAGTTGGGCCAGGATCAGGCCTTCGATATCCATCTCTGGGCCGCCTCCCTGGTTGTGACCGGCCGGTGAGTGTGTTACATACTCTAGCAGTCTATCATAGCCACGTAATCGACGGACCAGACGCGGAGTGAAACGATGACAGCGGACAACGACACCGAAAAAACCGGCAAGCGACGCCGGTACGGCTGGAAATTCTGGATCGGGGCGGCGCTGGCCGTCGTCATCGTCTGGTGGGGCTGGTCCTGGCTGAACTCCGACTCCAAGGAGGAGGCCGCCACCGAGTCGCCCCCGGCGGCGGTCGTCCCCTCCACCGAGACCGAGGGCAAGGAGCCGGTCATCACCCAGCAGCCCATCGAGGACGATAGGGTGGTCGGCCTGGCCTTCACCGACGCCGTCATCGATCTGGTCCAAGGCGAACTGGACCGCTTTTTGGGCTGGCGGCCCAACGATATAATCATCGGCCGGGTGACCGACAACGTCCGCAATTACCAGTTGGGCGTCCTGGACGTGGTCCGCCGGGTGATGCTGGCCTTCAACGACAAGATGGCCCGCTTCGGCTCGACCTACAAGATGAACGAGCACCTGGAGAAGGCCTTCACCGACTTGAACTTCTCGGCCTACAAGTTCTGGTTCCCGTCCACCGAGTCGGTCTACCGCGACGCCATCCGGGAGCTCGACGCCTACCGCCGGGGGCTCTTGAGCCCGGAGCAAGTGGGCAAGGGCGGCAGCAAGTCGGCCTTCTTCCCCCGGGGCGACAACCTCATCTTTCTACTCGGCCAGCTTCGCGAGGTTCTCGGCTCCTGCCAGAACGACCTGACCAAGAACCGGGAGGACGACGGTTCGCCGGTCAGCCACTTCTCGGTGGACGACTACTTCTACTACGCCTACGGGGCGCTCAAGGCGACGCTCAAGATCATGAAGGCGGTCAAGATCGACTTCAGAGAGGAGATCAGGGCCAAGAGCGCCGGGCCGCTGGTGGACGACATCATCAATACCTTGGCCCGGCCGGTGGGGATGCTCGACGACAGCGAACCGATGATCGTCATCGACCGGCCGATCACCTCCATCTTCAACAACCACCGGGCCCAGATCAACCGGCCGGTGGCCGACGTCCGGCAGAAGATGGCCTCGCTCCAGGCCACCTTGGCCAAGTAGCCGTTCGTTTTCCAACCACCTTCGGCTGGGCCGGCTCTCGGAGCCGGCCCGGCCGCAAAGACTCCGCCCCCCCGGCGCTTGTTTCCGGGGGGGCGCGGCCAAGTTTTCTGGTCGGCGATTCAGCGCAGGATGAGCAGGTCCACGGCCTGATTGCCCTTGACCGCGTGCAGCTCCCGGAGGCGGTCCGGCTCAGATTCGGCGATGAGGGAGGCCGTCTTTTCGGCCAGCGTCATGGCTTCGAGGAGGTCCAGGTCGGAGTTCCGTTCGACGGGCCGGGACAGATCGATCACGTCGGCCCCGCCCGGTCTGGCGGTCGGCTCGCCGGTCGAGCCCGCCGCCGGGCGCTGAGAGCGCTGCGGCCTGAGCTCGACGGGCTTGGGGAATGTGACTATCTTGACCATCTGAGTTCGCTTCGAACACTTCGCCTTAATCCTTCTATCGGCCCCTCGGGCTTGAGACTTGAGGATTTTTTGCCGGCGGTCGTTTTTTTTCGGGGCTTGGTCACAGAAAAGCTTCATGGCAGCCACAACGTAGCTAGGCCGGACCTCGAAGCCGTTGCCAGTCCGTTCTTGGTTGGTCTATGCTGATTATAAGGGCAAAAGTTTTGTCTCATCAGACCAAGGAGGGCGCATGGGCAAGCTGGACGGGCTGATCATTCGGGCCATGAAGCCGGAGGACCTGGAGGCCATCGTCGAAATCGACACCAAGGTGCTGGGAAAGTCCAGGCCGGAGTACTGGCAGATGAAGATGGACATCGCCGAGGCCCGCTCGCCGATGGCTTCGCTGGTGGCCGAGGTGGACGGCAAGGTGATCGGCTTCATGTTGGGCGACGCCAGCGGCTGGGAGTACGGCATCCCCGAGACGGTGGGCTACATCGACACCTTGGGTGTCGATCCCGACTACATGGGCCGGGGCGTGGGCCGGACGCTGGCCGAGGAGATGGTCAACCACCTCAGGAAAGTCGGGGTGACGACCGTCTACACCTACGTCAACTGGCGCGACGGCGACCTGTTGAGCTTCTTCGACGCCATGGGGTTTAGGCGCGGCGACATGATCAACCTCGAGATGGACATCTGAGCGGCCGGCCGGCCCGGGAGCGGCGACCGGCCGCCGACATCGTCTCATCCGATAGATTATTATCAAATAACGATCATCGACCGCAGCCCATCGCCGGACTGGCGAGCGCTCGAGAGGGGGCTTTGGCGGGTCCGATGTCGGCCAACCTCCCCTTTTGGGTGAACATTTTGCCGCCCGGACAATAATTCTAGATAATTTGAGAAAACTTGAGAATATTTGAGCTGCACGTAGTTCAGAAATGTGGACAAACCTGCCCACAACTGTGGACAGCTCGATAACCGGCTGAATAGAATGGGCTTTGGGAACGGGCGCTAAAGGCTGTAATTTCAAGGGGCGTGCCGTAGATACCCTTAATCTCCCAACATATTTACCCTCGCCGGCTGTGGACTGGAGACGGAAGCCCATCGCCCCCATTGGGGCGAGCGGACGTTGACGGGCTTGAGTCCACCACTCAGAATATTCACCATAATGAACGCCAGCCTGTGGTCATATATCAAAAGCGACCTGAAGTCTGAGTTGCCTTCCGGAGCTTTCAAGATCTGGATCGAGCCGATCCAGGTCGTCGAGGAGAATCCCAAGCGGCTGGTTTTGGGTTGTCCCAACTCGTTTAGCCGCAACTGGGTGGCCCAGAACTACGGCCAGGCCATCCGCCGCTCGCTGGCTCTGATTTCGGGCGAGGACGTCGAGTTCGAGCTGGCCGTCTCTCCCCTGCCCAAGAAGGAGAGTCGAGAGGGCGATTATCAGCCCGAGTTGCCCTATGAACCCGGCCGACTCTTGAAGCCGAGAAGCGCCTTGAACGGCCAGTTCACCTTTGACAGCTTCATCACCGGGCCGTCGAACGTTTTCGCCCACCAGGCGGCCAAGGAGTTGGCCTTGGGCGGCGGGATGGCCGTCGGGGCGCTGTATCTGGCCGCGGACACCGGCCTGGGCAAAAGCCATCTCTCCCAGGCGGTGGGCTGGAGCGTCTTCGGCCGGACCCCCCGGTACCGGGTGATGTATCTGACCGCCGAGGAGTTCACCAACCAGATGGTGTCGGCCATCCGCGGCGGGCGGGCGGCCGAGTTCAAGAACCGGTTCCGCCGCCGTTGCGACGCCTTGATCCTCGAGGACGTCCAGTTCTTGTCCGGCAAGGACAAGACCCAGTCCGAACTGGCCCACACCCTGGACGCGCTGATCAGCGACGGCAAGCGGGTCGTCTTTACTTCCTCCAGGCTGCCGAACCAGATTCCCAGCCTCCGGAAAGAGCTGGCCTCCCGGCTGATGTCCGGCCTGGTGGCCACCATCGGCGCGCCCGATTTCGACACCCGGGTCCGAATCGTCCTGGACAAGGCCCGCCGCCGCTCGCTCAACCTCAACCGCGAGGTGGCCGAGGTCCTGGCCGGTTCGATCAAGCGCGACGTCCGCCGGCTGGAGAGCGCGCTGCTGGGCGTGGCCGCCAGGAGCCGGTTGATGAACCGTCCGGTAACCGTCGAGTTGGCCCGGGAGGTCCTGGGCGGCAGCGGCGATACGCCGGAGCTGGACATCGAAGCCATCGTCGAGACGGTCAGCCGACACTTCAAGATCACGCCCGAGGAGCTCATGACCCGCTCCCGGATCAAGCGCATCGCCGAGCCCCGGACGGTGGCCCTGTACCTGTGCCGGGAGTTCACCGATCGTTCCCTGGCCGAGATCGGCCGACACTTCGGCCGGAAGCACTCCACCGTGCTCTACGCCGTCTCCCGGGTGGAGAAGGCCATCCACCACCAGACCAGCCTCGGGCGCAAGGCCGAGTACCTGCGCCGGCAGATAGAAAAGCGATTGTGATGTCCGAGCCCAACAGCGACTGGCCAAGAATCAAGGACGCCATCGACGCCTACGGCGATCAGATCATCGAACTCCAGCGGGAGCTGGTGGCCATTCCGGCCGTCGGCCCTGCCTCCGGCGGCCCCGGCGAATGGGCCAAGGCCGAGATGTTCCAGGGTTGGATGGAGCGTCTCGGCATGGACATCGTCCGGGTCGACGCCCCCGACGAGAGGGTGGCCGAGGGGCTCCGGCCCAACATCCTGGGCCTCCTGCCGGGCCGGGAGGAGCGACGGCTCTGGATCCTGGTCCATCTGGACATCGTCCCGCCGGGCGAGCCGGAGCTGTGGGACAGCGACCCCTACACCCTGGTGGTCGAGGGCGACAAGCTCATCGGTCGCGGTACGGAGGACAACCACCTCGGGCTGGTCTCGGCCTACTTCGCGGCCAAGGCCTACGTCGACACCGGCCTGACTCCCAAGCTGGGTATCGGCCTGATCGCCGTCTCCGACGAGGAGACCGGCTCGGCCTACGGGTTGGAGTACGTGCTGAAGCAGCGGCCCGAGTTCTTCAAGGAGACCGACCTGATCCTGGTTCCCGACGCCGGCCGGCCCGACGGCTCGTTGATCGAGGTCGCCGAAAAATCGATGTGCTGGCTGAAGTTCACCGTCAGCGGCAAGCAGGTCCACGCCAGTCGGCCCCTCGACGGTCTCAACACCATGGCCGGCGCGGCCCACATGATCGTCGCCCTGGAGGAACTGGCCGAGCTCTTTCCGGCCGAGGACCCGCTCTTCGAACCGCCGGTCTCCACTTTTCCGCCGACCAAGAAAGAGGCCAACGTGCCCAACGTCAACACCGTGCCCGGCGAGGACGTCTTCTACCTCGACTGCCGCATCCTGCCCGTCTACGGCGTGGACGAGGTCATCGCGGCGGCGACGAGGATCGTCGAGCGGGTGGCGGCCGAGCGGGGGCTCAAGGTCGCCGTCGAGCAGATCAACCGGGTCGATGCGCCGCCGGCCACGGCGGCCGACGCGCCGGTGGTCAAGGCGCTGCAGGCCGGCGTGGCCGAGGTCTACGGACGCCGGGCCGAGCCGGGCGGCATCGGCGGCGGGACGGTGGCCTCCTTCTTCCGCCGGGTGGGGTTGCCGACGGCGGTCTGGCAGACCTCGCCCAACAACGCCCATCAACCCAACGAGTTTTGCCTGCTCTCTGATGCGATCAACGACGCCAAGGTTATGGCCCACGTAATGATGTTCGGTTAGGGGTTGCCGAAACCGGGGCCATCCGGGGGCCTTGGCGTCCCAAGGCGGGCGGGCCGGCTTTAGCCGGCCCGTTTCGTTTTTGCCGCCGGTGCTGACCGAGGCCGCTTAGAAATGGTAGGATGGGACCGAGCGAGCGATGACGTCGCCTACTAGACACACACCCGGCAGACGTCCGTCATGGCCGAAGAGCCTGGCCCTTTTGGCGGCGAGCGTTTTGGTCTGCCTGGTCCTGGTCGAGTTGGCCTGCCGTCTGCTTCTGGACCCGGTCGACTACCTCCAGCCCAGGATGGTCAGCCACCCCGTCCTGGGACACGCCATCGAACCCTCGACGGGCGGGCACGACGCCTGGGGCTTCAGGAACCGCGCGACGCCCAAGACGGCCGAGGTGGTCGTCGTCGGCGACTCCCAAAGCTACGGCTTGGGCGTCCCCCGGCGGAACGCCTGGCCGTCGATCCTGGCCCGGCTCGCCAAAGTCAGGGTCTACAACGCCTCTCTGGGCGGCTACGGACCGCTCCACTACCTCTACCTGGTCGAGACCCGGGCGCTGAAGCTCAACCCCAAGCTGATCGTCGTCGCCCTGTATCTGGGCAACGATTTGGTCGAGGCCTACAACCTGGCCTACCGGCTCGATCACTGGCGAGAGTTCAGGAATCCAAAACTGATCTCGCCTCCTCCGCCGCCACCGCTCAAAAGAGAATTGGGCCCGCCGTTGCGCCGGATTCGGGCCTGGCTGGCCGGCCGCCTGGTCTCCTACCGGCTGGTGGTCCACGCCCTGGGCGGAAAGATAGCCGCCTGGCTGCGAGGCCGCGAGGCCGAGATCGCCGGGCGGGGCTGGAGCGTTTTGAAAGACGCCGCCGGCCGGATCGTCACCGCCTTCGACCCGCCCCGACGCTTCCGGGCGGTCGATCTGAGCGACGTTCGGGTTGCCGAGGGGCTGAAGATCGGTCTGGCCGCCCTGGAGAAAATCGGGGACGCTTGCCATGAAAACGGCGTCGAGCTTCTTTTCGTTCTCATCCCGACCAAGGAGTCGGTCTACGCCGGGCTGATCGCCGCGGCCGGGCCGGAACTAAAGCACCGAGCGCTTCTCGAAAAGCTGATCGCCAACGAAGCCTTTCTGCGAGGCCGGTTGGAAGCCTTTTTCCGGGAGCACGACCTGGCCTACCTCGATCTTTTGGAGCCGCTCCAAGCGGCCGCCCGCCGCAGGCCGGTCTATCCGCCCACCGACGACGGCCATCCCAACAAGGACGGTCACGAGGTCATCGCCCGGGCGGTGTTTAAGACGATCGAGCAAAGGTTCAATTTTCGGGCAGGACCAGGTTGACGGTGATCGATCTGACCCCCTCGGCCCGGGTGACGGCCTGATAGACCATCCGGATGTCGGCCTCGGAGGAGACGACGCCGGCCACGGTGACGTGGCCCTGGTGAACCAGGATGTCCAGGCTCAGGGGATTGATGTCGGTGTCGTCCATGAGGTTTTTGACGATCCGGCTCTTGATGCCAGCGTCGCTGAGCTGGGTGGACAACGGCCGTTTGTCGGCCGTCACCTTCTCCAAAAGCAATCCCCCACTCACCACCGGAGCGACGGCGCAACCCCAGGTTGCAACCACAGCGGCCAGCGTCGCCAGCCCCAAAAATTTCTTGAGCAGCGCCACCCCTTTCGTCCTTTGAGCCAGGTCGGGACGCCCCGAAACGACTCACTCGAACCGGCGGGCGGCGGCTACTGATCGGCGGTCAGGACCTGACTCACCTGCCCCCGCTCGTCGACCAGAACCACTTGATAGCCGTCCCGTCGCCCCATCTCGATCACTTCGCCAAGCTCCATGGCTTGGACTTCGAGCTCGCCTCCGGCCGAGGGCGGCACCCGGCCCTGATTGACCAGTCCGTCCTCCTTGGTGGCGAAGACGGGCAGGAAGGAAACGCCGTCCTTGTCGGTCAGGGCCAGCAGGCCCTCGGTCTCGCCCTGTTTGTGGGCGATTACCCAAACCCATCGCCGGGCCTGGTCGAGCTGCTCGTCCTGACCCATCCTACCACCGTTCCCTGTGGGTGAACTCGCTCGTCTCCCGGCGGGGCGGAGCCTTGGGGTCCTTGTCGGGGTGGCCGACCGGGATCATGGCCACCACGGCGTATCCCTCCGGAACATCCAGCATTTCCTCGGCTTTTTTGGCGTCGAAGAGGCCGACGATGACCGTGCCGAGGCCCATGTCGTGGGCGGCCAGACACAGATTCTGGGTGGCCAAGGCGACGTCGAACATGAACCAGTCGTCCTTGTCGGTGGTCGGCCGGCCGCCGTAGTAGCCGGAGCTTTTGAGCTTGGCGGCCATGACGACGACCAGCGGGGCGTTGGCCACCGCCTTGATAGCCGGGTTTTTGCCCAGCAATTCGCTGAGCCGCTGTTTCACCTCGGCCTCTGTGACCAGGATCACCTCCCATACCTGGGTATTTGCCCAGGAAGGCGCCCAGCGGACGGCGTCCAGCAGCGTGTCGATCTGGTCTTGGGTCAGCGGTTGATCGGTGAAGCGCCTTATCGAACGGCGCGACTTTATCGCTTCCATCACTTCCATCGACGACTCCTCCCAACGACTTATACGCCCTCAGACGGCGCTCGGGGTCGCCTCCATAATAGGCGGTTGGGGAGAAAATGCAAGCCGGCCGGGCCGGACGGCGGGGCGGTTCGACTCGGCGTATCGCTTGGAAACCCTACTCCCGGCTGCGGGCGGTGAAGGTGATCAGCCCCTTGATAACCGCCTTTTCCGGCTCCTCGCCCTCTCGCTCGAAAACGCCGTTGAAACGGACCAGCACTCGATCGCCGGCCACGACGGTGACCAGCTCGCCCGAGACCGAGTTGAACTCCTCCGCGACCACCGGGCGGGGATACCTGGCCGGGTCGGGCTTGACGACGATCCTCATCTTGGCGTCGGTGACCGGCGCTCGGTCCTTCTCGAAGAATTGCTTGAAGTCGCCCAGCTTGAAAGCGCCGGCCCGCCGGCCGGGAATCAAAGCGATGACGATGACCTTGCGATAGGGGCCCTCCCTGACTTCGCCGATGGCCGAGTGGCCGGAGACCCGGCTTTCGGGATCGTAGCCCGACTCCTCCAGCAGAACCTTGGCCACGGTGATGGTCTCGCTGTAATGGCCCGCCCCGTCCACGGTGAAGCTGAACTCGAGGGGATTGGCCGCCCGGGCCGCTCCGAGCCCGATCAGGACCAGCATCACCCCGGTCAGAACGAGCCGGCGGACAGGAAGGGAGAGGCGGGTCGGGTTCAAGCGGCCGAACGCCAAAAGGCGGCCGAGGTTGGGGTCAGTCGAGCGATTCATCTCTATCCGTCTCGATCCTCTCTAGGGCCGCGCCGGCCGTCCGATCCGGCTCGAAACCGACGATCCACGCGCCTGGCGATTCTCTTTCCTTCGGCGCTCGCTCAACCGGCGTCAGCCGTTCGACAGGCTGAATATAAGTCGGTTTCAGCCCGACGCCAGCGATTATCTGTCGCCGGGTCGGCTCCGCCGGCGGGTGAAGGCCTCGGCCAGCGAGCGCCACTCGGGCGATTTCAAGATTACGGCCAAGGCGAAGTAGACCGCGGCGCCCAGGGGGACGCCGATTACAACCTTGATCCAGCCGGCCGCCTTGGCCAGCGGCGAGGCCGGCCAGATGACCGCCGCGGTCAAAACGGCGGCCATGACCGCACTCGTAAGAAACGTCCGGCCCGCCCCGGCCATCAGCTTGGTCTGGAGCAGGTAGGGAGCCTTCCTCTTGAGTTTCGCCATCAAGAGAATCAGGTTGACTCCGGCCGAAAGGCTGGTGGCCAGGGCCAGCCCGGCGTGGGCCAAAGGACCCATCAGGATGACCGCCAGGGCGATGTTGACCGCGACCGACCAGGCGGCGATGACGGCCGGGGTCTTGGTGTCGTGAAGGGCGTTGAAGACCCGGATGACCACCGCGGAGAGCGCCGCCAGCGGCAGGCCGGGCGCGTAGGCCCACAAGGCGTGGACGGTCAGCCGCGTGGCGGCGGCGTCGAACTTGCCGTGCTGGTAGATCAAGGCCACCAGGGGCTCGGCCATGAGCGCCAGCCCGACCGCCGAAGGCAGGACGATGAACAGGCTGAGTCTGAGCCCGTGGCCGGCCGAGTCGGCGAAGGCGGCCCCGTCGCCCTGGGCCGCCTGGCGCGACAGGCTGGGCAGGACGGCGGTGGACAGCGCCACTCCGAAGACGCCCAGCGGGAACTGGACCAGCCGGTCGGCGTAGTAAAGGTAGGACACCGAGCCGGACGGCAGCAGCGAGGCCAGGAGGGTGACCACCAACAGGTTGATCTGGTAGACCGCCGCCCCGAAGATGACCGGCCCCATCCGCCGGGCCATGAGCTTGACCGTCTCGTCGCGGAAACTTAGCCTCGGTTTGGGCCAGGCCCGGCGCTTGATGAGCGGCGGCCACTGCATGAGAAGTTGGATCGCTCCGCCGATGAGCGCCCCCAGGGCCAAGGCCAGGGCGGGTCGCTCCAGGTACGGTCCGAGAAACAGGGCGAAGCCGATGATGCTTAAGTTCAACCCCACCGGGGCGGCCGCAGGCAGGGCGAAGTGACCCAGGGCGTTGAGTTGGCTCATGAGAAGCGTGGCCAACGAAATGAAGAAGATGAAAGGGAAGACGACCCTGGTCAAAAGGACGGTCAACTCGAACTTGGCCGGATCGGCGGTGAATCCGGGGGCGATGAGCGTAACCAGGCCGGGGGCGAATATCACGCCCAGGGCCGAGACCACGGCCAGGATGACGGCCAAGAGGCCGAAGGCGGCCGAGGCGGTTCGCCGGGCGGCGTCCGGGCCGTCCTCGACAAGGACTTGGGTGTAGATGGGCACGAAGGCCGACTGCATCGCCCCTTCGGCGGACAGGCGACGGAGCAGATTGGGGATCCTGAAGGCGACGAAGAAGGCGTCGGCCGCCCAGCCGGCCCCGAAGAGGTAGGCCACCACTTGATCCCTGACCAGGCCCAGGATTCGGCTCAGGACCGTCCACAGGCCGGTCACCCCGGCGGCTCTGGTTATCTTTCTTTGCTCATCCAAGGCCATAAAACCCTTGACATCCTCACCGCCTTGGTATAAAAGACGAAGCCTTGAGATTCGGCAGGGAGGAGTGACCTTTGGCCAACCATAAATCGGCACTGAAACGCGCCAGACAGTCGGAAAAGCGCGCCATGCGCAACAAGGCGGTCAAGACCCGGATCAAGAACGTCATCAAGGGCGTCAACCAGGCCTTGCAGGCCGGCGACGCGGAGCGGGCCCAGGCGGCTCTGGCCGCGGCCATTCCGGTCATCGACAAGGCCGCCTCCAAGGGCGTCATCCACAAGCGGACCGCTTCCCGGAAGATCTCCCGCCTGTCCAAGCACGTCCATCGGTTGTCCTCCGCCTAACCGGGCTACGGGGCGACGGCCGATAAGCAAACGGCGCGCCTGATTCGATTCGATCACCCACCCCGGGGCGTCCCCACGGCGGAACGCCTCGGGTTTTTCTCGTCTTCCAACCGCCCCCGCCTGTCGCTCGGAGACCGCCTGCCGGCGCGCCGTCTCAGCCGCAGATACGCAGGATGAACGCCTCCAGGTTCTCCCGGACCGCCCCCCCCGTTTTGATCTTCAAGTCCGTCTCGCTGAGTTCGAGCAGGGCCTCGGCCAGCCGGGCCGGAGTGAACGAACCGGCCTGTTCGACCGTGTCCCGGGCCGCTCGGGCCGGCAGCCTCAGCGACCGGGCCGCCTGGGCGGGGGGAAGCCCCTTGTCCAAGAGCTCCCTGGCCTGGATGAGCGTCCTGAGCTTGTGGGCCATAAGCCCCACCAGCAGCGGCCCGCCGGCCTCGCCCAAGGTCTGCATCAGCCGGTCGAGAATGGCCAGGGCCTGCAGGCCGTCCCGCCGGCCGACGGCTTCGCCCAGGGCGAAGTTGTCGTAGCCCTTCCTCTCGGCCGAGGCGCTCCTGACGTCGTCGGCGGTGATCTCCTCGGCCGGGTGGACGAACAGAACCAGCTTGGTCAGCTCGGCTTCCAGGTCGGCCAGGTTGGTCCCGGCCCGGGCGATCAAGACCAGTCTGGCCTCGGCCGAAAGCCTCTTGCCCTGGCGCTTGGCCTCGGCGTCGAGCCAGTCGTGGATCTCTTTCTCCGTGAGCGGCGCAAACTCGACCGTCACGCCGACTTTGTCCACCGCCTTGTAAAAACGGGTGTTCTTCTTGAGCCTCTGGTGGGCGGTGAGCACCAACCGGCTGGTCGGGGGCGGGTTCAAGACGGCGTCGATGAGGCCCTCCAGCCAGTCGGTCTTGACCTCTTCCAAATGCTTGACCAGGACCACCCTCTCGCCGCCGAAGACGTCCATCTGGGCCAGAGACGAGACGATCTGGCCCGGCGTGGTCTCGGCGGCCGAGTACTGCTCGAAGTTGAAGTCGGAACCGCCGACGACGAGCCGCTCGACCAGTTCGGTCTGGGCCTTGTCGATCAGGTGGGACTCGACGCCGTGGAGAAGGTAGACCGGAGCACGTCGCCCGGATTCGAGGTCCCGGCTGAATGTGGCGGGCGCGGCCTTCATCTCGTTTGTGTCCCGGCGTTGCGTCCCGTAATGAGTTCCATTTAGGGGGCGGTGTCTTCTCGGCGGGCCGCCGGTCCGCTCGTTGAGCTTCCGGAAGTCATTACGTTACCTAGAAGTTCTCGAAAATGCCGTCGTGGATCTTCAGGGCCAGGTTCTTGGCCACATCCTCCAGGGCCTGCTCGCGGTTGTCCTCGGTGACCTGGTTGTCGGTATCGACGTCGTAATCCTCGCCGGCCGATATCCCCCGGCCCCGCCAGATCAGCTTGCGGTTGTCGCGGCGGACCAGTTCGATGTCGCAGTTGACTATCACCCGCCGCTGGAGGGCGGTTCGGGCGTCCTGAAACGAGACGGCCCGGGTGCTGACGGCCTTGATCTTGCCCCGCAAGACCACGTCGGCTTCGCCGACGTCGGCCAGGCGCAGCAGCTTGGAACGGTTGAACTCACGGATGATCGCCTCGGTGATCGTGGTCTCCAATCCGGCCTCGGCGGTGTCGTTTTCGAGGTAGGGGACGGCCACGGTCTTGATGTCTTTGGGCAGGTAGCTGACCGTACCCCTGAAACCGTAACCGCAGCCGGTCGCGATCAGGGTCGCGACCAGGGCGAAGAGAAGGAGGGCGCGTCGTTTAAGCATCTCAACCACCTGTCAGACCACTACGTTGACCAACTTGCCGGGCACCACGATCACCTTCTTGACCGGCTTGTCCCCGACGAACTTCTTGACCCGTTCGTTGTCGAGGGCCAGCTTTTCCAGCTCCTCGTTGGGTGCGTTTGCCGGCGCCTCCACCTGGCCGCGCAGCTTGCCGTTGACCTGGAGGACGATGACGACCGTGTCGGCCTTGACCGCCTCGGGGTCGTAGTCGGGCCAGGCCGAGTCCAGCAGATAGCCCTGTCCGCCCATGCGGTGGTGAAGCTCGTCGGCCAGATGGGGCACCATCGGCGAGAGCAGGATCACCGTCATCCTGGCCGCATAGGCGACGACCGGCCAGAATTGCCCGTCCTCCCTGGCCTTCTCGTCGGCCAGGGCCAGGTAGACCTCGTTGACCAGTTCCATGACCGCGGCGATGGCGGTGTTGAAGTGCCACCGCTCGTCGATCTCCTCGGTCACCTTCTGGATGGTAACATGGATTTTTCGCCACAGGTCCTTCAATCGGCCGGTGAGCGCCGCCGGGTCGGGTTCGGCGGCCGAGTTGATGCCCTCCAGATTGTCCACCACCATCCGCCACACCCGGCCCAGGAAGCGGTGGGCTCCCTGGATGCCCTCGTCGGACCAGTCCATGTCCTTCTCCGGCGGCGAGGCGAACAGGCAGAAAAGGCGGACCGTATCGGCCCCGTACTTCTCGACCATCGCCTCGGGGTCGATGGTGTTGCCCTTGGACTTGGACATCTTCTCCTTGGGCCCGTCCGGGGTCAGCTCCCGGCCGCACTCGCGACAGGCGGGGACGGCGCCGTTCTCGCCGCCCTCGATCTTGTCGGCCTTGAGCGGACCGTGGCTCGGACATCTCCACAGGTTTTTGACCACCATCCCCTGGGTCAAGAGGCGGGTGAAGGGCTCATCGACCTTGAGGTAACCCAGGTCTCTGAGGACCTTGGTCCAGTAACGGGCGTACAACAGGTGCAGCACGGCGTGCTCGATGCCGCCGATGTACTGATCGACGGCCATCCAGTAGTCGGTCTTGGCCGTGTCGAACATGGCCGTGTCGCAGTCGGGCGAGCAGTAGCGATCGAAGTACCAGCTCGACTCGACAAAGGTGTCCATGGTGTCGGTCTCCCGCCGGGCCGGCGAGCCGCAGGCCGGGCAATCGACCCTGACGAACTCCTCGATCTGGTCGAGGGGGGAGCCGCCGGCGGCGTCGGGGATCTCCTTCACCTCGGGCAGCTTGACCGGCAGTTCGCTCTCCGGCACGGGGACGACGCCGCACTTCTCGCAGTGGATGACCGGGATCGGAGCGCCCCAGTAGCGCTGGCGGGAGATGCCCCAATCCCTGAGCCGGAAGGTGGTCGCCTCGCCGCCCAGATTGTTTTCGGCCAGATAGGCGGTGATGTTCTTCAGGGCCTCGCGGCTGTCCTGGCCGTCGAACTGGCCGGAGTTGATCATCCGGCCCGGCCCGGTGTAGGCCGCGCCGGCCTTGCCCGTGGACAGCGACTCGTCCTCGGGCATGACCACCTCGATGATCGGCAGATCGTACTTCTTGGCGAACTCGTAGTCGCGCTGATCGTGGCCGGGCACAGCCATGACCGCGCCGGTGCCGTAGCCCATCAAGACGAAGTTGGCGGCGAAGATGGGTATCTTGGTCCCCGTCACCGGATTCCTGCAGTAACCGCCGGTGAACACGCCCTCTTTTTCGAAACCCTCGGCGATGCGCTCCTCGTCGCTCTGGCGGGCGACCTTTTCGGCCAGGGCGGCCACTCTTTCTTCGTGCTCGCTCCCCTTGGCCAAGGCCAGGGCCAAGGGATGCTCGGCGGCCAGGGACATGAACGTCGCCCCGAAGACGGTGTCGGGCCGGGTGGTGAAGACCTCGATGTGGTCGTCGAAGCCTTCGGGCGGGTCGATCAAGGGGAAGCGGATCATGGCCCCTTCGGACTTGCCGATCCAGTAGCGCTGCATGGTCAAGACCCGCTCCGGCCAGCCGTCCATCTTTTCGGTGTAGGCCAAGAGCTCTTCGGCGTAGTCGGTGATTTTAAGGAACCAGCCCCACTGCTCCCGCTGGACGACCTCGTTGCCGCAGCGCCAGCACAGCCCGGCCTCGACCTGCTCGTTGGCCAGGACGGTCTCGCAGGAGGGGCAGTAGTTGACCCGGGACTTCTTGCGGTAGGCCTGGCCTTTCTCCAAGAGCTTTAAGAAGACCAACTGCTCCCACTTGTAATATTCCGGGTCGCAGGTGGCCAGCTCGCGGTCCCAGTCGTAGGAGTAGCCCAGCCGGATGAGCTGGTTGCGCATGGCCTCGATGTTGGCGTAGGTCCACTCGGCCGGGTGAATGCCAGCGGCGATGGCCGCGTTCTCGGCCGGCATGCCGAAGGCGTCCCAGCCCATGGGGTGGAGGACGTTGAATCCGCGCATCCGCTTGTACCTGGCGACCACGTCGCCGATGGAGTAGTTGCGGACGTGGCCCATGTGGAGCCGGCCCGAGGGGTAGGGGAACATCTCCAGGAGGTAGTACTTGGGCTTGTTGGGATCCTCGGTGACTTTGAAAATGCCGGCCTCTTTCCAGGCGGCCTGCCAGTGCGTCTCCACTTGGCCGGGACGGTAACGATCGCTCATTGAGGGCAACTCCTTGACCACATCCTTAAATTGCGCTTTTCAAAGGCTATCTTAATATCACAGGCCGGGGCCGGTGACAATGGTCAAGGCCGGAAACCGACCGACCGGATTCGGGCTCGGCCGAGTCAGGTTTAGCTCGACAATGTTCTAAAGTTTTTCTCTCCCAAGCCGTTAAGACGTACGAGGGCCGCCTGAAGGGAGGTTCCGATGGAACTCAGCGTTAGCGCGCCGATGGGCGCTTTGGCCGGCAGGACGGCCAAGGCCCAACTTGACGAGGGGATCGTCAACGAAACCCTCGAAGCTACCAGTCAGATCGCGGCCGGCGGGAGGCCGGACCCTTCACTAGGCGCCACGGATTGGCAGGAGAAGTTGTTGACCGACCGGCTGGGGGCCGCCCAGGAGGGCGACCGGCAATTCCCGGCCGCCGGGTTGGACCTGGCCGGAGCCGCCGGCAGGGGGTTTATGATCAACAAGATTATTTGAAGCCAAGCCGGCCCTCAAAGCCAAGGGGAGCCCCGAATGGAGGCTCCCCTTTTCATATTCGCCCCGGTCCCGGTCCTTCCCCGGCGGGGGAAGGGTTGGTGATGGGCGGCGACATTCCCCTTCCCGCGGCGCCGGGACGCCGCCCCCAGGCCGCGCCTCGAAGCGATGGCGGTTCAATCGCCGCCTGACGATCTCCACCGGCCCGACAAAGTCGGGGACCCCCGTTTGAGGGTCCCCTTCCTGTCCGATCGGCGGGTTTTGGGTCTAGACCTGGTTCAGATTGTTCCGGGTCTCGCCCTTCAAGAGATAATCTCTGATCTGCTCGGCCGCGGCCACGGCGACGTTGATCTGGGCCTCCTCGGTGGAGGCGCCCAGGTGGGGGGTGCAGATGAAGTTCTGGCACTCCATCAGGGCGCAGGCGCCGGGCGGCTCGGTGGCGAAGACGTCCAGCGCCGCTCCGGCCAGCTTGCCCGAGACCAGGGCTTCATGGAGCGCGTCCTCATCGACGATGCCGCCCCGGGCGGCGCAGATGAGATAGGCCCCGTCCTTCATCTTGGCGATGGTCTCGGCGTTGATCATCATCGCCGTCTGGTCGGTCTTGGGAATATGGAGCGTCAGGTAATCGGCCCGGGGCAAAAGCTCGTCGAGGCTGTCCAGAAGCTCGACGCCCAGTTCGTCGGCCCGTTTCTGATCGGCGTAGGGGTCGAAGGCGATGACCTTCATTCTCAGGCCCTGGGCCAGTTGGGCGACGATGCCGCCGATGGCCCCGATGCCGATGACGCCCAGGGTCTTGCCGCCCACCTCCCGGCCCTTGAGGGCCTTCTTCTCCCACTGGCAGGCCTTGAGGCTGGAGGTGCCCTGGGGAATGTGGCGGGAGATGGCCAGCATCAACCCGATGGTCAACTCGGCGGCGGCGTTGGAGTTCTGGCCGGGCGTGTTCATGACGATGACACCCTTCTCGGTGCAGGCCGGGATGTCGATGTTGTCTACGCCGGTGCCGGCCCGGGCCACCGCCTTGAGCTTGTCGGCCGCGGCCAGGAGTTCCGGGGTGACCTTGGTGGCCGAGCGGACGATCATGGCGTCGTAGCGACCGATGATCTCTTTCTGCTCCTCAGGGGAGAGGCCGGTCAAGACGTCCACTTCGAGGCCGGCCTCGCGCATGATGGTCACGCCGACATCGGCCATGGGATCGGCGACTAGTACCTTCATCTGTCTCTCCTCCAGATAATCAGCCGTTCTTCTTGGCGAAGTCGGTCATGAAATCGATCAGGTCGTCTACGGCCCGATCGGTGCAGGCGTTGTAGATGGAGGCCCGGCAGCCGCCCACCGAGCGGTGCCCCTTGAGCCCGCCCAGGCCGGCCTTGGCCGCCTCTTCGACGAAGACCGGCTCCAGGTTCTCGTCGGCCAGCCGGAAGGTGACGTTCATCAGCGACCGGGCCTCGATCTCGGCGGTGGGCCTGTAGAAGCCGCCCGAGTCGTCCATGGCCCGATACAACCTGGCCGCCTTGGCCCGGTTGATCTGGTCCATCTTCTCCAGGCCGCCGATGTCCTCCTCCAGCCACTTCAAGACCAACCCGACGACGTAGATGGGGAAGGTCGGGGCGGTGTTGGCCAGGGAGTTCTTGGCCGCGTAGGTGGTGTACTTGAGCATCGTCGGCAAGTCTTTGGGGACCCGGTCGAGCATGTCTTCGCGGACGACGACCACCGTCACCCCGGCCGGCCCCAGGTTCTTCTGGGCTCCGGCGTAAAAGCAGCCGAAGGGGGACGGATCGAAGGGCCGAGACAGGATGTCCGAGCTCATGTCGGCCACCAGGGGCGCTTCGCACTTGGGGAAGTCGTGCCACTGGGTGCCCTTGATGGTGTTGTTGGTGGTGAAGTGCAGGTAGGCGGCGTCGTGGGGCGCCTCGAAATCGGTCGGGATGTAGGTGAAGTTGCGATCCTCGGACGAGGCGACGACCAGGGGATCGAGGTTCTGGGCCTGGGCCTCCTTGATGGCCTTGGTCGACCAAGTGCCGGTGTTGACGTAGGCCGGTCGCCGGCCGTTGGTCAGATTCATGGGCACCATGGCGAACTGCATCGACGCTCCGCCGCCCATGAACAGGACCCGGAACTGGTTGCCCAGGTTCAAAAGGCGCTTGAAGCGTTCGATGGCGGTGTCGATGATCTCGTCGAATTCCTTGGAGCGGTGGCTGATCTCCATGACCGACATGCCGGTGCCCTTGTAGTCCAGAAGCTCGGCCTGGATCTTTTCCAGGACCGGGAGGGGCAGTGCAGCCGGACCGGGGTTGAAGTTGTGAATCCGTTGGCCCATGGCGTAGTCCTCCGAATTGCGAAATTAAAACGCCTTAAATTAAGCGAATCAACAAACAAGGCACCGTCCTGTAGGGCCTTTTTTGCTGATCTGCGCTTAACACGCTGTGGTAACTCGATTAATCATCTTTCGATAACATCAGTCTCCCGGCCTGTCAAGAGCCGGAGGCGCTTTTTTGACTGATCGATCATTTTGCTACCTTGCTTGAGCTAACTATATAAAATAATTTGTTTATTATAATAAGGCGGCCTCGCTGGTGTCGGTCGAGCCGTCCGGCTGTGATTTGCCCTGGCCGGCCCATAGCAGCCCTTTCGGGTGCGCAAACGGCCATTGATAGCCGGATGGCTTACGCATCGCGAAGTCAGGCTCGTTGGCGACGAATCGCCCGGTTCGTTTTGTCCGGCCGGCCCTCGATCCGTTGGGAGCTAGTATAGGCCGCCGGGAGGGGTTTTGTCACCCCTCCCGTCGAAATCGTCGGGGGCTACTCGGCCAGGTCCAGGTTGCGGGCGGCGGCGACTTCGTCCAGGCGGCCGACCGGGGTGGTCCGGGGCGCGGCCTTGATCGATTCCGGATCGTCCTTTATGGCCTGGGCGATGCGCTCCATGGCCGCCACGAAGCTGTCCAGGCTCTCCTTGGATTCGGTCTCGGTCGGTTCGATCATCAGGGCGTGGTTGACCACCAGGGGGAAGAAGACCGTCGGCGGGTGGAAGCCCTCGTCGATGATCGCCTTGGCCACGTCCAGGGCCCCGACGCCGTACTCCTCGAACTTGTCCTCGGCCGAGAAGACGACCTCGTGCATGCAGGTTTGCTTGTGGGGCAGAAGCCAGTCCTTCTCCAACCTGGCCTTCAGGTAGTTGGCGTTCAGCACGGCGTTCTCCGACACCCTCTTCAGCCCCTCGCCGCCCAGGGCCAGGATGTAGGCGTAGGCCTTCAATATCACCCCGAAGTTGCCGTAGAAGGGGGCGATGTAACCGATGGTCTTGGGCCGGTCGTAGTCCAGGGCGTAGGTGCCGTCCTGGCGCTGGATGATCCGGGAGATGGGCAGGTAGTCGGTCAGCCGCTCGACCACGCCCACCGGCCCCGAGCCGGGGCCTCCGCCGCCGTGGGGGGTGGCGAAGGTCTTGTGCAGGTTGAGGTGGACGATGTCGAAGCCGAGCTCGCCCGGCTTGGCCCAGCCCATGATGGCGTTGAGGTTGGCCCCGTCGTAGTACATCAGGGCGTCCACGCCGTGAGCCGCCTCGGCGATGCGGGCGATGTGGGGGTTGAACAGCCCCAGCGTGTTGGGGTTGGTCATCATCACCCCGGCCACCCTTTCGTCCAGCATCTCCTCGAAGGCGTCGGGGTCCATCACCCCGTCCTTGGAGGGCACAGTGACCACCTTGTAGCCGGCCATGGCCGCCGAGGCCGGGTTGGTGCCGTGGGCCGAATCGGGGACCAGGACGATGGACTTTTCGTTGCCCCGGTCCTTGTGGTAGGCGGCCATGAGCATGATCCCGGTCAACTCGCCGTGGGCCCCCGCCATGGGCTGGAGGGTGAAGGCGGCCATGCCGGTGATCTCGTTTAGAAGCTGCTCGGTCTCGTAGAGCACCGCCAGCGCTCCCTGGGTCAACAGGCCGCCCCGCCGGAGCTGGGGCAGGAGGGGGTGGAGATTGGCGAAGCCGGGCAGCCGGGCGATGTCCTCGGTGAACTTGGGGTTGTACTTCATGGTGCACGAACCCAGCGGGTAGAAGCCGACGTCCACCCCGAAGTTCATCCGGGACAGATTGGTGAAGTGGCGGACCACCTCCACCTCGCTCATCTCGGGCAGGGCGGCCGGCTCGCCGCGGCGCAGTTCGGCCGGGATGTCGGCCGTCGTCGGGACGTCGCTCTTGGGCGGGCGGACCCCGCGCCGGCCGGGAACGCTTTTTTCATAGATGGTCCTCATAGTATCGCCTCCAGACACTCGGCCAGCATCCCGATCTCCTCCTTGGTCCGCTTCTCGGTGACGGCGACGAGCAGGTTCCTGGACTGGTCCGGGTAGTAGCGGCCCAGCGGGAAGCCGGCGGCCAGGCCCTTGTCGATCAACAGGCCGACCGCCACGCCGGCGTCGATGGGCAGTTTGATCCTGAACTCGTTGAACCACGGCCCGTCATCGACCAGGCTTACTCCGGGGATGGCCGCCAGGCGCTGTCGGGCGTAGGCCGCCTTGGCCGCGTTGAGCTCGGCCAGCTCGATCAGCCCCTCCTTGCCCATCAGCGACAGGTAGATCACCGCCGCCAGGGCGCACAGGGCCTCGTTGGAGCAGATGTTGGAGGTCGCCTTCTCCCGGCGGATGTGCTGCTCCCTGGTTTGCAGGGTCAGGCAGTAGCCGACCCGGCCCTGGGCGTCGGTGGTCCGGCCGGCGATCCGACCGGGCATGGCCCGGATCAACTTCTCGGTCACGGCCATGAAGCCCAGGTAGGGGCCGCCGAAGGACAGCGGCAGGCCCAGCGGCTGACCCTCGCCGACGGCGATGTCGGCCCCCATCTCGGCCGGCGTCTTCAAGATGGCCTGGGCCAAAGGGTTGACGCTCAACACGCTCAACGCCCCGACCGCCTTGGCCTGGGCGAACTGCCGGCTGAAGTCGCGGCAGCGGCCGAAGAAGTCGGGGTTGGCCAGAATCAAGGCCGCGGTCTTCTCGTCGAGGACGCTCTCGAGCGCCCCGGCCTCACCGACCTCCTGCTCGACGAGCTCCAGGTCGAGGTTGATGGTGTAGCTTTTCAAGATGGTCCGGTAGATGGGGCTGACCGAGGGCGAGATGATGATCTTGCGGCGCCTGGTCTTGCGCACGGCCATCATCGTCGCCTCGAACAGAGCCGTGCCGCCGTCGTAGAGACTGGCGTTGGCGGCGGCCAGCCCGGTCAGGCGGCAGATGGCCGATTGATACTCGTAGATGGCCTGGAGCGTGCCCTGGCTCATCTCGGCCTGGTAGGGGGTGTAGGCGGTGTAGAACTCGCCCCGTCTCAACAGCGCGTCCACCGCGGCCGGGATGAAGTGGTCGTAGAGACCGCCCCCCAGAAAGCAGGTCAGGTGGTGGGAGTTGAGCTCGGCCAGTCGGGACAGGTGGGCTGCGACCTCCATCTCGCTCTTGGGCTCGGGAAGGCGCCACGACTTGGCCCGGAGCTCGGGCGGGATGACGGCGAAGAGTTCCTCGACCGACTCCAGCCCCAACTCCTTCAGCATCGCCGCCCGGTCGGCGTCGGTGTTGGGTATGTAGTCCATGGTCCCTCCCTAAAGACCGCCGCAGTAATCCAGGTAGGCGGCCTCGTCCATCAGGGCGTCGAGGCCGGTCGCGTCGAAGTCCTTGAGCTTGACGAGCCAGCCCCGGCCGTAACAATCGGTATTGACCAGGGCCGGATCGTCCTCCAGGGCGTCGTTGATCTCGGCCACCACGCCGGCGATGGGGCAGTAGATGTCGGCCGCGGCCTTGACCGACTCGATCACGCCCATCTCGCCCATCTGTTCGAGCTCGGCCCCGACTTCGGGCAGCTCGACGTAGGTGATGTCGCCCAACTGGCTCTGGGCGTAGTCGGTCAGACCGATGACGGCCAGCCCGCCCTCGATTTTGACCCACTCGTGCTCCTCGGTGTACTTGGCGTCGGCAATCGTCTTGACTTCTGCCATGGCTAGTCTCCTTAAACCTCGTCGCGCCCGGCCACCAGCGGCCGGACGTAAGGGGGGGTGGGGGTGAGGTGGCTTTCGACGATCAGGCCGGGGACCCTTTTGCGGCGGTAGAGGATCTCCACCGCCTGGCCGGCGGCCAGATCGCGGTCCAGATAGGCCAGCCCCAGGCCCCGGAGAAAGTGCTCGTCACCGGGTCTTTCGTTCTCGAAGTTCCAGGCCGGAACCATGGTCGCGCTGGTCAGGTAACCGACGTTTTTCCCGCCGATCACGACCTCGCTGCCGTCGCGGATCATGCCCTTGGCCGCGGCCGCCACCGGCCTGATCGTCCGGGGAACCTTGTCGATCCGGCCGGTTTCCAGCTCCTCCTTTTGGGCGGCCAGGGCCGCCCGGCCGACGAAGTCGCCGCGCTCGGGGTTCAGGTCCACGGCGAAACGGGCCTGGGGCAAGGCCATGATCGGCATCTCGGGACCCAATTCGTGGCCGAAAAGCGGCAGGCCGGCTTCCAGGCGCAGCGTGTCCCTGGCCCCCAGACCGGCCGGGATCATGTCCGACTCGCCGCCCAGCTCAAGGAGTTTCTCCCAGACGGCCGGCGCCTCGTCCCAGGGGCAGAAGACCTCGTAACCCTCGATCTCGCCGGTGTAGCCGGTTCGGGCGACGAGGAGCTCGACGCCCCTTACTTCAAAGCGGCCGCAACGGTTTCGGCCCGGCCCGGGCGGGACGGCGTCGAGGTAGGCCTCCATCACCAGCCGGCTGGCCGGCCCCTGGACGGCCAGCATGGCCAGCTCTTGGCTTACGTCGGTGAGGGTGACGCCGTCGATGAGCCTTTCGTTCAGCCAGGCCCAGTCCTTGGCCTTGTTGGCGGCGTTGACCACCAACAGGAGACGGCCCGGCTCGAACTTGTAGAGAAAGGCGTCGTCCACGGCCCGGCCGTCCTCGTCGGCGATGAGGGTGTAGTGGGCCCGGCCGGGGCTTAGTTTATGGGGGTCGTTGGTCAGGGTTCGGCCCAGGAACTCCTCGGCCTTCTCGCCGCCGGCGGCGAAGCGGCCCATGTGGGAGATGTCGAAGAAAGCTCCGAACTTGCGGCAGGCCAGGTGTTCGGCGACGATGCCGGTTTCGTAGTTGACCGGCAAGGCCCAGCCGGCGAAGTCGACCATCCGGCCCTGATGAGATGAGTGCCACTCGAAGAGCGGCGTCCGGCGGCCCTCGGCCGCATCGTTTGTGGTGGACATGATCTCAACCTCCGGGTTGAAGGGCTCCAGGAACAAGGTTTTCGGCCGCCGGGACGGCTTCGATCCGTCCCGCTTCGGCCTCCTGTCCGGTTACCTGAGAGATTGCCCCTTCGGTGGTCTCCCACGGCGTCGGGTGTGCGTGCGGAGACTCTCTCCAGGAGGTCTTTCCGACCAGCGGTCCTTTTGCCTGAGAGTTTCGGCCGCCTTCAACTTGCGGCCTTGCCCCTTCGGCGGCCCGAACTCGTCCGGGCTCTCTCCCGCCGGCCGGCCATGGATCACCAACGTTTCGCCGGCTAGTCCTCCTCTCCGCTCGGCCAGTCCGGGCTGAGCTCGGCCCATTTGTTGAACGACTTCAGGATGACCAACGTCTCGGCCGTCTGGACGTCGGCCACCGAGGCCAGGTGCTCGGTCACGAACTCGATCAGCCGGACCTTGGAATCGACCAGCACCTCGACGATCAGGTCGTACTGGCCGGCCACGGCGGCCACCGACAACACGCCGGGCAACTCGGCGAACTTGCGGGCGTAGCCGATCAGGTCCCGGGTCTTGAGCCTGATCAGCACGTAAGCCGAGATGACCTCCGGGTCCTCGTAGAGGTTGACCAGGGCGGTCACCCGGACCAGACCCAGTTCCTTGAGCCGCTTGATGCGGTTTCTGACCGTGCCTTCACTGACGCCGATCTTCTCGGCGATGGTCCGGTTCGACATCCGGCCGTCCTCCTGCAAGAGGCGGACGATCCGGCGGTCGATGTGATCGGTCCGCCGGGTGAAGCTGGCCAGATGCCCGACTCTGTCGCCGGAATTACGCACCAAAAAGCCTCCAACAATCAAGTATACGTAGAGTTCATCACAGAATGCTACGCATGTCAATCCAAAAAAGGCAAAACTGTTAAGGCAGACCGATGGCGCCGGACTCGCTCCGGAGCGTTCTCCGAGGCCGATCCGACTCGGTTGACAGTCCCTCGGGCGTGCCGTATTATCCTTTCACCGTGCTGACTTATCCCGATATCGATCCGGTCATCTTCCGCCTGGGCCCGCTTTCGGTGCGCTGGTACGGGTTGATGTACCTGGTCGGGTTCACCGCCGGCTACTTCATCATCAAGAACCGCCTCTTGAAGACCGAGGCCGCCTTCAAGCGGGAGCAGATCGAAAGCCTCGTCCTGTGGGCCATCGTCGGGCTGATCGTCGGGGCACGGTTGGGCGAGATTCTGTTCTATCACTGGCCCGAATGGCGGGTCTACGTCCACAACCCGCTGGAGATCATCGCCATCTGGAAGGGCGGCATGTCATTTCACGGCGGTTTGATCGGCGCGGTGATCCTGGGCGTCTATTACCTTCGCCGCCAAAAGTTGCCGGTCTTGCCGGCGGCCGACGCCGTCTTTCTGGCCGTGCCGATCGGCCTGGCCGCCGGTCGGCTGGGCAACTTCATCAACGGCGAGCTCTTCGGCCGGGTGACGGATCTCCCCTGGGGCATGATCTTTCCCCTGGGCGGGTCGCTGCCCCGCCACCCGTCCCAGCTCTACGAGATGATCCTGGAAGGGCCGCTGCTGTTCGCCTTTCTGTGGCTGAGGCGCGATCGGGTCCACCCCGGCGGCCTGACGGCGCTGTTCGTCATCGGCTACGCCGTGCTCCGCTTTGTGGTCGAGTTCGTCCGTGAGCCCGACCCGCAGTTGGGCTTCGTGGTCGGTTTCCTGACCATGGGCCAGCTCCTCTCGCTGGTCCAGGTCGGCGTCGGTGTGCTAATCTGGCGGTGGACCAAGTCCAGATGGGAGAGGACGACGTGAGGCGGGTGGCGCTCAGCGATCTTCAGCCGGGCATGAAGCTGGCTCAGGACATCACCCGGCCCGACGGGGCGGTCCTGGCTCGAACCGGGGCCGAGCTGAACGAGGGCATGGTGGCCATGATCCGGCGCCTGTCCGAGCTGGGCTCGGTCATGATCGAGGGCTCCAGCTTCACCTCGGAGAAAGAGCGTTTGGCCTGGCAGAAGGAGCAACTCAAGGACCTCATCCACCGCTTCTCCAAGGTGGCCGACGACCCGGTCATGCAACGCTTGCGAAAGCTGGAGAGCGAGCGGATCATGAACGTCAAATAGGTCGGTCTTAGAGGCTTAGGGCTGAACGGCGATGAAAAGAAAACGGAAGAGCGGCTGCAAGAGCTAACGGGTTTGATAAATAGAGAACTCGGCACTCATGAGTTGCTGCCCCGCGGCTGGAAGGACAAGAACATCGAAGTCGAGACGGCCGTAAAAGTCGAAAGCGTCTCCGGCCGATCTTCAGTCGTTTTCGCCTCCACCGAGGAACTGCTGACCGATCGAGGGATCGACAGCGAAGCCTTGTTCCGGGAAAGCGTCGGGGCGGCCAGGCGACACTTGTCCGAGGGCCAAGGCGGATCGATTATCAAGGCGGATCGATTATCCTGATAGGGACCACTGGCCTGCGCCTGCTCGAGTAAGGGCGCGATTTCTTTAGCCCGTGAATGGTCTTTTAGGACATCAATCGAAAGGGCCGGGGATTACCCCGGCCCTTTCGCGGGACGGACATTCACCGCCCCGATGTCTCTTCGCCGCCCTGTTCCCGACCAGCGCTGCGTCGTCCCTACTTCATCTTCAACACCGCTCGCCAGCCGGTCGGCCGGGGCATGAACGGTCTGCAGATCTTGCTGACCGTCCCGGCCTGCTCGGTGATGTAGAAGGCCTGGGGGTCGATGGAGGTGACGATGGCCAGGATCGCTTTGAGGTCCCGCCGCCGGCAGGCGACGTAGAGCTCGGTCACCGGGCCCGTCTTCCCCTCGCCCTGGAAGGTGGTCACCGGGAAGCCGGCTCGGCGCAGTTCCTCGGCCATCCGCCGGCCGCTGGTGCTGAAGACGTTCAACACGGTGTGACCGAAGGCCAGCCACTTCTCCAACTTGATGCCGACCACGTTGCCGGTGGAGTAGCCCAGGGCGTAGAAGGCCCCCAGGGCCGGTTGCTCGGTGATCTTGGAGATCACGGTCGAGATGACCACCAGCCAGATGCTGATCTCGAACAGACCCAAGACGAAGGCCGTTTTGGTCTGCCCCTGGACGGTCGAAATGGTTCGCATGGTGCCGACCGAGACGTCCATCACCCGGGCCAGGAAAATGACCCCGCCGGTCAGCAACGTCGCTGCGTCTAGACCGACAAACATGATGTCCCTCCCAACCGGTTGAAGAAACGGGTTTTAAAATTGGTGCCGCGCCCCATCGTTTGGCCCACCCTTGGTTCTGATGATCTCCCCGTCGCCGTCACAGGCGGCGGGCCCTAATTGAGGGTCGTCTCATTTGCCACCGAACGGAGGGGATGTCAAGCTCAAAATGGAGGGTGGTGAACAAAAAAACAGGCCGGCCCGGTCTGCCGCTAACATAGTGTTTTTACGGCATAATTTGACTGCCAGCGCCGATCGGCCGGCCTTGGCCGGGGCAGGCGCGGACCTGGAAGGAATCTTTTTCGCCTACTTGGCTCGGAATGTATCCGCTTTTGCCGGTCAGGCCGCCGGCAGAACGGCCAGCCAGTCGTCGATGGTCACTCCCGGCGTCTCCAACAGGCGGCTCTCGTAGAGCTCGGCCAGGGCCCTTGGCGCCTCGGCCGGGGTCAGCCCCTCCAGGGCCCGCTGGAGCCTGATCGGGCCGTCGGCGGGCCGGACGGTGAAGTCGCCGGACAGCCTCAGCCCCTTGAGCCGTCCCTCGTAGAGCTCGAAGTCGGCCGTAATCAGGCCGCCCGAGGCCCGGTGGGTCTTGCGAAAGACTTTGACCCCCGAGCGCACCTTGACTTCCCGCCACTTCAACCGCCTACCGCGGCGATGAAGCCAATCCTGAGAGAGCATCCACTCCCGCCGCCGCTCCGTCTGGGCCTTAAGCCCGGCATCCACCACCGCCGGCTCGAGCGGACCCAGGACGGCCGTAAACCCCTCGGCCAGAAGCTCGCTCAGGGCAGCCTGGTCCCATTTGGCCGCCTCGCTTCGGCCCAGCTCGCGCCTGATGGTCGATAGCTCGGCGAAGATGGAGCGATGAAGTCGCTCCCGAAAACCCTCGTCGGGGACCTTCAAGACCCGAGACATCGTCCGGTAGTCGAAATCGAGGATCAGGTTGCCGACGAAGACGACGCACTGGCCGATCTCACCGGCCCCGGTGCCCGAGATCTTCCGCTTGCCGACGACGATGTCGTTGACCGGCTGGAAGTGGGCCGCCAGGCCGATCCGGCGGTAGGCGTCAATCGCCGGTTGCAGGAATTTTCTATAGAAGGCCAGGTGATTGGCCGGAGCGAGGGGGTTGTCTTTCTTGATGACGAGCTGGAAGAAGAGCTGGTTGCCGTCGAGGTAGACTGCGCCGCCGCCGACCTCCCGTCTGAAGATCGGGATCTTCTCGGCCCGGCAAAACTCCAGATCGATCTCTTGATCGAGTTCCTGGTGATAACCGATGGAGACGTAAGGCGAGGCCGGCGAGACCAGGCAGACCGCCTCCCGCCCCAGATCGGCCAGGGCGTGGTAGATCAACTGCGTTTCCGGCCAGGCCGCCCGGCCCAGGTTGTAGAGCTTCATCCACCTCGACCCTTCTCGTTCCTCGGGAGGCGCGGCGGCCGGTTACTCGACCAACGCCTTCCGGAGAAGCTGGATGACGTCCATCACCTTCAAGGGAATCTGGTTGCGGCGGGTGTAGGCGGCCATGGTCCTCAAGCACTGCTGGCACGAGGAGACGACCGCCTCGGCCCCGGTCGAGAGCACCTCCTCGATCTTCATCCTGGCGATGGCGGCCGACAGCTCGGCGTCGATCATCTCCAGGTTGCCGCCTCCGCCGCAGCACATACACTCGGCCCGGTTCCGGGGCAGCTCGACGAACTCGACGCCGGGGACGGCCCTGATGAGCCGGCGGGGGGCCTCGTACTCACCGCCGCCCCGGCCCAGGTCGCAGGGGTCGTGATAGGTGACCTTGAGCTCGAGCCTCTTGAGCTTGAGCCGCCTATCCTCGATCAACCGGGCCAGAAACTGGCTGGCGTGGAAGAGTTTGAACTCGGCCGGGTAGTGCTCCCGCCACATCTGAAGGCAGGAGGGGCAGGCGAAGACGACCTCCTTGGCCCCTTTCTCCCGGACCGCCTCGACGTTGTGGTCGATGATCTCCCCGGCCGCCGCCTTGAGCCCGGCCCCCAGGAGCGGGAAGCCGCAGCACCACTCCTCCTCGCCGAGCAGGGTGAAGTCGACCTCGGCCGCCTGAAGAATCTCGGCCAGGGCGATGGGGATCTCCTGGGCCATGGGGTAGAAGGCGGCCACGCAGCCGGTGAAGTAAACCACCTCGGCCGTCTCTTTGATCAGGCCGTCCTCCGGCTCCTCGTCCATGTCCTCGACCCACTCCGAGCGTTCCTCGTTGTCCTCGTCGAAGACGTTCTTCGAGCCGTCCAGGTTCTCCTTTATCAGGTCGATCTTCGCCGGGTGGGCTCTAGAGCGGTTGAGGTCCTGCCTGAGCGACAGCCACAGCTCCTTCAAACCGATGCCGACCGGGCAGACCCGCTGGCAGTCGCCGCACAGGGTGCAGCGAAACACCGTCTCGGCGAACTCCTCGAGCGCCTCCAGACTCGGCTCCCGCCGGCCGAAGAGCCGCCACAGGCCGGTTCGGGACCTGACCAGCTTTCTCAGCCTGGTCAGCCGATAGACGCCCGAGAGCTTGCCGTCGGCCGAGGCGGACACGGACGGACAGACCTCGGCGCAGAGCTGGCAGTTGGTGCAGGCCTCGAGCGAAAAGAGCTGGGCCGGGTTGTAGTCCGGGTTGGCCAACCTACGCTTTATCCTTGTACTTCTCGATTTCGGCCAGGAGCCACTTCTCGATCGCCTCGGCCCCGGTGATCAACTCGCCGAGGGCCGACTTGTCGTCGGTTTGGATCTTGTACATCCAGCCGGTGCCGTAGCAGTCCTTGTTGATGAGGCCGGGGTTGGTCTCCAGCTCCTCGTTGACCGCGGCCAGGACGCCGTTGACCGGCGAGAAGACCTTCCCCAGCCACTTGCCCGACTCGACCTTGGCGAACTTCTTGCCTTGCTTCAGCTTCTTGCCGTCGTCCGGAAGCTGGACGTAGACCACCTCACCGGCCATCTGCTGGGCGAAGTCGTCCATGCCCATGACCAACACCTCGCCGTCGTCTCTGATCCAGAAGTGATTCTCGTCGTAGTACAGGTCGTCGGGCAGGTTGTAGCCTTGAATCTCCACTGGTCAACCTCCTTGCCTCTCCGGCCGGCCGGCCGGGTTCTAATCGGCTTCGTCCATGAGTTCGCTGATGAACTGGGCGGTGGTGTAAATCTTGAACTTCTGCTTTCTCAGCTTGGCGTTGTCCAAGTTGTGGCGACAGGAGTTGCACTCGGTCAGAAGAACGTCGGCGCCCGACGCCTCGACCTCTGCGAGCCGCCGCCGGGCCATGGCGATGGAGTTGGCCGGGTAGGCCCCCCTGACCCCGCCGCCGGCCCCGCAGCACAGGGCCTGGTCCCGATTGTGCTCCAGTTCGACGAAGTCGGGGGCGATCTTTCTTATTATTCGCCGGGGGTCCTCGTAGATACCGCAGTGGCGGCCCAGATCGCAGGGATCGTGGTAGGTCACCCTCTTGTCCGTCTTGACCGGCAGTTCCATCCCGGCCAGGAATTGGCTGAGGTGGATGATCTCCAGCCCCTCGTCGCGAAGGGCCTGGTACTCGGGCCGGTCGGTGAACGTCCGGTAGCAGTAGGGGCAACCGGTGATCAACGTCTTGGCCCCGGTGTTACGGATCAGTTCGACGTTGGTCTCGGCCAGCCGCCGGTCGATCTTCTGCCCGACGTCGGCCAGGATGCCCGAGCAGCAGACCTCGTCGATGAGGGTGTAATCGACCTCCAGCCGGTCCAGGAGCTCGAGGGTGGTCAGGGTCGCCTCGTCCTCCCGAAAGGAGCCGACGCAGCCGATGAAGTAGACGTACTCGGCTTTCCGGTTGCGCTCCCGCCCGAAGTCCTCGGGCTCGTCCTCGCCGTAGATGTTGCCGCTTTCGGCCAGAACCTCGGCCATGGCGGTGAAGGCGGGGTGGCAACTGCCGGCCGCCGCCATGTCCTGCCGGGCCAGCTTCAATATCTCGGGTACGCTCACCCCGGAGGGGCAGTTGTGGGCGCAGTTGCCGCAGGTGGTGCACTGGAAGAGCGTCTCGATCAGCTCGTCGGAGAGCTCGATGGCGCCGTCCATGACCTCCTTCAAGACCAGCATCTTGCCCCGGGCGTTTAGAGCCGGCCGCAGCGTCAGCCCGAAGACCGGACAGTGCGCCTGGCAGAAACCGCAACTGGAGCACCTCAAGACCTGATCGCGAAACTTTTCGGCAAAGGAAAATTCGGCCGCCATTTACGCCTCCAAACCCATCTTGCCGGGATTGAGGATGTTGTTGGGATCGAACATCTTTTTCAGCGAACGCATGACGTCGAGGGCCGCCTCGTCGTGCTCCAGGCCCATGAAGGGCGCCTTGGCCAGGCCGATGCCGTGCTCGCCGGTCAGGGTGCCGCCGAGCTCGATGACCTTTTCAAACAGCTCGGCCGAGGCCTGATGGACCCGCTCCACCTGATCCGGATCGGTCCCGTCGAAGGAGATGGTCGGGTGGAGGTTGCCGTCGCCGACGTGGCCCACGGTCGGGATGGCGAGGTCGTACTTCTCGGCCAGCTCGGAGATGAACTTGAGCGCCTCGGCCAGCCGCGACATGGGTACCGCCAGGTCTTCGACGATCAGGTTGTTGTTCACCCTGGCCATGACCGCGTAGGCCGACTTGCGGGCCGCCCACAACGCCTCCGCCTCCACCTCGTCCCTGGCCCGGCGGACGGCGGCAGCGTTGTTTTCCTTGAATATCTCGATGATCTTCTGTATCTGGAGCTCCGTCTCCTCCGGGGTGTGGCCGTCGGTTTCGGCCAGGAGCATCGCCGCCACCTCGGGCAGGTCGAGGTCGGCGTTCTCGTTGATGGCGATCAGGACGCGGCGATCGATCACCTCCAGGACGCTGGGCAGGACGCCGGAGCGCATGATGGCGCTGACCGCCCGCCCGGCGTCCTCGACGTCGTCGAAGGTGGCCATGGCCGTGGCCGTCAGCGGCGGCTTGGGGTTGATCTTGAGCGTGATCTCGGTGACCACGCCCAGCGCCCCCTCCGAGCCGACGAACAGCCGGGTCAGGTCGTAGCCGGAGACGGACTTGAGGCAGTTCGAGCCGGTGTTCAAGACCCGGCCGTCGGGCAGGACCACTTCCAGGGCCAGGACGTAGTCCCTGGTCGTACCGTACTTGGCCCCCTTGATTCCGCCGGCGTTGGTGGCCACGTTGCCGCCCAGGGTGGCCACCTTGCCGCTGGCCGGGTCGGGCGGGAAAAAGAAGCCGTGGGGGGCCAGGGCCTTTTCCAGCTCGGCGTAGACCACCCCCGGCTGGACCACGGCCAAGCGGTCCTCCAGGCTGATCTTGAGAATCTTGTTCATCCGGCCCAGGTCCAAAACCAAACCACCCTGCTGGGGTACGGACAGGCCGGCCAGGCCGGTCCCGGCTCCCCGGGGGATGACCGGGAAGAGCCTCTCGTTGGCCAGTTTCATGATCGCCGCCACCTGCTCGGTCTCCGTGGCCCAGCAGGCGGCCTCGGGCCGGTGCTTGTGCTCCGAGGCGTCGGTCGAGTAGGAGATGAGGTCGAT
The DNA here is from genome assembly GCA_964634465.1 of uncultured Thermodesulfobacteriota bacterium. GTDB lineage: Bacteria > Desulfobacterota > Desulfarculia > CAZWLY01. The sequence continues at coordinate 129,771 of CAZWLY010000010.1, forward strand.
CAAACGGTCGGTGAAGTTCTCCTCGCCGACGATGTCGATGATGGCTTGTTTGGTCTCTTGATCCACGGTCTGCTCCTAATTCCGGCCGGGCCGGTGGCGCTCGTTTTCGGCGGCCCTCATCGCCGCCGAGATGGGGCCGAGGATGATGTGGAACATCCGACTGAACGGCAGGTAGGCCACGAACGCCCCGGCGAAAATGGCGTGGGCGTACCAGAGGTAGCCGTAAGCGCCGGTCAGCCAGTCGGCCCCGGCCAGGGCGCGGCCGATCAAAACCCCGATGAAGGCGTACTCGGCCCCGCCCGGCGCGCCGGTCATGGCGATGCGCACCCCCTCCAGGAGATACCCTATCAAAATCAGGCCGGCCAGCAAGGCCAAGGCGATTCGATCCTGACCCGGCAGGTCGGCCGGCCGGCCGCGGTCGGTCGCCAGGCGGCGGCCGGCGGCGAGAGCGACCCCGCCGAGGACCAGCAGCCCGGTCAGGTCGAAGATGAAGGCCGTCTGGCCGTGGTTCTTGTCCAGCATGGCCCAGACCCAGTCCCGCTCGGGGGCGATAAGCGAGCCCAAAAGACCGATCAGGCCCCAGGTGAAGCGGAAGACGAACGGCCAGAAGATGAGGGCGTGGATGAACCACCGTCCCTGGGAGCGCCGCCACAGGCCCCGTTGGAGAAGGCCGTCCAGGACCAGGCCCTTGATCATCGGCAGGATCCGCCTCGAAAACACCGCCCCGAGCGCCGCAGTGAGCGCGGCCCCGGCCCCGCCGGCCGAGAACCAGACCGAAGCGGCCAGGATCAGGCCGAGGCCGAAGACGGCCAGGGCGACGAGCGTCGTCGCGTCGCCCGCGGAGAAGGTGGCTGCATGGCACGGCAGGCAGATCAGGCTCTTGGCCGGCAAGACCATCTCGGCCGCGCCGAGCTCGTTGCCGGCGGCGTGGCAACGCCGGCAGGCGGCCTCGTCCCCGGCCTCAAGTAGAGCGTGGATCTTCGACGGTTGTCCCTCCCGGCGCTCGGGCCGGGCGACGATCCGTTTGGTCCACTCGTCCCTGACCGGGATCGCGTCCTGGAGGTGGCAGGCCTGGCAGCTTACGGTCAGGTGGGCCTCGCGGGCCGTCTTTTCATCGTGCCGGGGGTGGCAGGCCAGGCAGTCGGCCGGGCGCTGGCGGTCGTGGCGGTAGTCGGCCGCCTGGGGGTGACAGGCCAGGCAGTCCAACTCGCCGTGGGCCGAGTCGGCCAGGGCGGCCGGGTCGATCACCGGCGTCGGTCCGGCCTCGCTCGAGGCGTGGCAGGCAAGACAGAGCGAGGCGAGTTGCGCTCTGCGTTCCGGACCGGGTTCGGCGGTCGGCCGGTGGCAGGCCAGGCAGGACTTGTCCTCCTCGGCCGGCTCCGGCAGCCTGTCCTTGGCTTCGTGGCAGGCGCCGCACTGCCGGCTTCTGGGGACGCCCGGCTCGAAGCGGCCGATCTTGCTTTCGCCCCGGCGGGTCAGATAGTGGGGGTCGTGGCAGCGGATGCAGCGCTCGTACCTGGCCGGATCGATTCCCGTCCGCCGGCCGTGGCGCTTGGCCCCGAGATCGTCCACCACCTCCTCGTGGCAGGCGGCGCAGGCGGCCGGATCGAACCGCTCGAGCGACGAGGTCGCCACCCGACTCGGGTCGGGATGGGGCTTTTCCCCGGCCGCCTCGTCGTGGCAGTCGAGACAGCTCAGCTCACCGTGGGCCGAGACGTGGAACCGGGCCGGGTCGATCAGCCAACCGGCCTGGGCCCGGCCGACGCCCAGGACGATCCAGAGCGCAACCGCCAGGCAGGCCAATCTTCCCGCCAGTCGAGGCGTGATTCCGGGCCGGCTCATCTGGGCGACGCCTTCCTGTCGCCGGCCGGGGTCGGAATCGAAACATCCGGGAAGCCGGGACGAATGGTCGATCGATCGGTTGGAGAGACGCTCATCGACACAACTTCACTCCGCCGAGCGGACCCGGACGGTCGGCCGAAGCCGACTCCGGTTCCGGGGCGAGATCCGGGGGAAAGACGACGTTTGGTCGGGCGAGCTAGAAGCTCAGCTCGGTGGTCCCCAGATTGTTGACCACCTCTCTGACGCCCTCGACGCCGGCCGCGATCTCCTCGGCCTTGGCCCGGTTGGCCTTGTCCGAGACGACGCCGCTCAAGGTGACCACCCCGCCATCGACCGACACCCTCACGTCCCGGTGGGCCAGGGTGGTGATCGCCTTTTTGATCTGGAGCTCGATCCGCTTGGCAAAGGCCAGGTCGGCCAGCATCTTCCTGGTCGCCTCGGCGTCGGAACGGGCGTCCAGCTTCTCGGCCGCGCCGGCGATGATCTCGGCCGCCTCCGCGGCGGTGAGCGCGGCCGTGTTGACTATCAGGTCGTACTGGCTCCAGTCGGAGAGCTTGACGTTGTACATCGACTCGATCAGGGCCCGGCGACGCCGGCCGTAGCGGTCAACGAACTCGGCCGCCTCGTCGAGGGGAACGCCCTTCTTTTCGGCGATCCGCTTGGCCCTCAGATCGATCGGGGCGACGATGCGGCACTTCAAGACGCCCTCGATTCCGGCCAGAGCCAGATGGGCGCCTCGGCCGAGCATGATCACCTCGCCCTGGCCGGCCAGCTCGTAGTTGAGCATCTCGAAGAGGGCGACGTTGGCCGCGTCGGAGAAAAAGACGCGCTCGAAGAAACCGGCCGGTCTGGTCTCGGCCTCATAGATGGAGCAGGCTTTCTTGAAGTCCTGATCGCAGTCCTTGGCCGCCTGGTGGATGGCCTCCCGCCCGATGAGCCGGTAGCCCAGTCGCTCGGCCGCCAGTTCGGCGATCTCGTCTCCCCAACTGCCGACTTGCCTGGAGATGGTTATGATGGCCATTCGATTCCGCCTCCTCTTCGAGTCAGGTTACAAGTCGCCTTCGATCCTGAACATAGTCAAGGCCCGCAAAGACTGTCAACCATTTTGGCCGGCCGGGCTGCAGTAGAAACCATCGCTCCGGAATGAAACTCACTTCCGGGAGGCCGCCCCGGTCAATCGCCGGGACTCGGCCGCCCGTCTGACCAGAAGCTGCGAGCAGTAGCGTATCGTCTCCGGGGTGAACATCCGGCAGGGGCCGACGTAGTGCCGCTCGAAGATGGACTCCACCAACTCCTCCGGGACCTCGTTCCAGGGGACGGCCTCTTCGACCCGGTCGAAGACCCACTCGATTTCGGCTCGGGAGGCGGCGATGAACCGGCCGACCTCGGCCCCGCTATAGACTCCGGAGTGGCCGGGACAGAGCCAGAGCGGGTCGAGCCCGACCAGTTTGTCGAAGGTGTCGAGATAGTCGTCGAAATCGACGTAGAAGTTGGCCACGAACCTATCCGGCGGCAGAAAGAAGCCCAGCGAGTCCGAGCAAAAGACCAGTCTCTCTCCAGGCTCTAAGAAGACCAGCCCGCCCAGGGCGTGGCCCGGCGCGTCGATGACCTCCAAACTCACCCCGCCCAGGTCGATCGTCCGGCCCGGCTCGATCGTCCCATCCACCGCCCCGGCCAGGGAGACCGGCTCGGGCACGGGCGGCTCGACCCCGCCCAGCTTTATCAACGCCGCCGATTCGTTTTTGTCGTCTTCGAGGAAGGCCCTTTGAATCTTCTCCCGGTCGAGCAGCCCGGCCGTGGCCGGACTGGCCAGGACTTCGAGGCGCGGCAGAAGCGATTTCAGGACCGGCGCCCCGGCGGCGTGGTCGGCGTGGGCGTGGCAGATCAAGAGCCGCTCGACGCTCTCGAGCGCCACCCCCAACTCTTTGAGCTGGTCGACCACCTGTCCGGCCGTGGCCGAGAGGCCGGCCTCGATCAAGACCGAGGACTCGTCGCCCACGACCAGGTAGATGGAAAACAGCGGGTTGCCCAAAAGGTAGACCCGTTCGGTCAGACGGCGGGGGTATGGTCCGAGGTCGGGGAGCATGGAGCGGCCCGGGCTCAGCCGGTGGTCCATCGCCGGGCCAGCTCGACCGCCTGGGGGGCGTCCTGGCCGTAGCCGTCGGCGCCGATCGAGTCGGCGAACTCCTGGCTGACCGGCGCGCCGCCGATCATCACCTTGACCTCGTCCTTGAGCCCCCGGCCGGCCAGGCCGTCGATGACGTTCTTCATCTCGGGCATGGTCGTGGTCAGGAGCGCCGAGAGGCCCAGGACCTGAGGCCTGATCTCGGCCACCCGGTCGATCAACTTCTCGGCCGAGAGATCGACCCCCAGATCGACGACCTCGAAACCGGCCCCGTCGAGCATCATCGAGACCAGGTTCTTGCCGATGTCGTGCTGGTCGCCCTTGACCGTGGCCATGATGACCGTGCCTCTCGTCGTACTCGTCTCGCTCTTCAAAAGCGGCTTGACGAGGTTGAGGGCCCGCTTCATCGTCTCGGCCGAGAGCAGCATCTCCGGAACGAATATCCGGCCGTCGGAGAACTTGGCCCCGACCACGTCCATGGCCGCGATGAGGGCGTCGTTCAACAGCGCGTCGAGGTCCACCCCGGCCTCGATCGCCTCCTGGACCATGGCCTCGGTCTCCTTGAATTTGCCGACGACCACCGCCTCCTTGATCCCATCCAGCGTAACCGACATCGAACTCTCCTCGTAAGCCCCGGCGAAGCGGGCCTCTCCCCGCATTATCCGCCCGGCCGAGCCGGCCGGCCAAACAGCCGCAGATTATCCCCGAGACGAGACCTAGTAACCCTCTTTGGCCGCGGCGACGATCGCCTTCAAGTTCTCCATCGGCGTCGAGAGGGGAATGGCGCACTCGGGGCCGATGATGTTCACCCCCGCCTCGATGGCGTAGCGGGCCTGGTTGTAGGCGTCCTCGGGCGCGCCCTGGAGCAAGACCTCGGGGTTGTTGACGTTGCCGACCAAGGACATCCTCTCTCCGACCCGCTCGACCGCCTCCCTGGCGTCGACCTGCCACTCGAAATGGTAGGCGTCCACCCCGGCCTCGGCGAACAGCTCCAACCGATCGGAGCAGTCGCCGCAGACATGGAGAATGAGCGGCCCGCCGATCGCCGCCGTCAACTCCTGGTGGATCGGCAGCAGAAACTCCTCGTAGTGGTAGGGCCCGACCAGGTTGCCGGTGGCGTGGTCGGCCAGGACGACCGCGTCGGCCCCGGCCTGAAACTGGGCCCGGGCAAAGGCGATGGTGACCGGCATCACCTGGCGGAGCATGTTGGTGATCAACTCCTTCTCGCCCATGCCGATGTGGAGCAAGAAGTTCTGGGTTCCGGCCAGGTGGTAGCTGATCGTCCAGGGGCCCATGACCTTGCCGATGACGGCCGCCGAATCGCCGACGCTCTTCCTCAAGCGCTCCAGCGCCTCCAAGACGACCCTGAGCGACGGCTTCTCCAGGATGTTGTCGGGCACGACCACCTCGGAGAAGTCGGCGTAGGGCGCGTCCTTGGCGTCGGGCATGGCGTCGCGATCGCCCCAGTCCACGGTGCAGCCCAGCGCCGCCGCCTCCTGGTGAACGCTGTACTCGGGCATGACCGTATCGAAGCCGACGATCTCGTGGCCGGCCTGGGCCAGGTCGGCCATGGCCTGGGGGTCGAGGTGGGCGGTGGGGAAATCGACCCCGGCCGCATCCATCAGGTCGTGACAGACGATCGAGGTCGGGTTGCCCACCGGCGGTCGCTCTCCCTTCCGGCCGTTGTACAGGGCGGACATGACCAAGTTCCTGGGCGTCGCTTTCATTGAAACCCCTCTCCCGGTCAGGGACGGACGTTGGGCCCCGCGCGGCGGGTGGTCTTTTGAAGACGATAAAGCCGGTTATTATAAATTGACGACCCTGTTTCACCTGTTTTAGATTTTAAGACGGCGAGCGTCAAGGCGGTTTGACCGGCCGCCGAGCAGATCCGACGTCCGCGGCCAGGTTTCGGTCCCTCAAACCCGGACGAGTCCTTGGAAGCGCCTCGCGCCTTCGTCCGCGTCGACCAAGGGAGCTAAGATGGCCCACTTCACCGAGCCCGAGATCGAGAAGGACGACATTCTCTACCTCGACGACCCCGACTTCAACCCCGAAAACGTGCTCATCGTCACCGGCGTCGGGGCCGGCATCGGCCGGGCCACGGCCGTGGCCGGCGCGGCCAACAACCTGACCGTGGTCGGCCTGGACATCGACGAGGCCGGCGGCATGGCCACGGCCGAGATGGTAAAGGCCCTGGGCGGGCGGATGGTCTTCATCAAGGCCGACTTGACCGAGGACGCCGATATCGAGAAGGCCGTCGAGACGGCGGCCGATGAGGGGAACATCAAGTATCTGGCCAACATCGCCGGCATCCAGCACATCGACTCGATCGAGAACTTCCCCATGGAGAAGTACGACCTCATGCAGCGGATCATGCTCCGGGCGCCGTTCTACCTCGCCCAGTTGACCATCCCCCGGATCAAGAACTCGCCCGGCGGAACCGGCGTCATCGGCAACATGTCCTCTGTCCACGGCCACATCTGCACCGTGAACAAACCAGTCTACAACATCACCAAGTTCGGCCTTCGGGCCCTCAGCCAGTCCATCGCCGCCGAGGGCGAGGGCAAGATCAGGTCGTTTTCGGTCTCGGTCGGCTATGTGGCCACGCCGCTGGCCCTGAACCAGATTCCGGCCCAGGCCGAACAGCGGGGGATCACCGAAGAAGAGGTGGTGACCGAGGTGATGATGGCCCGCTCCCGGATCAAGGAGATGATGCGGCCCATCGACGTCGGCAATCTCTTCACCTTCGGCTTCTCCCGGTTCGCCAGGTACCTGGACGGCGGCGATTTGTTGTTCGACGGCGGTTTCGTTTTGACCTACTGACGCCCCGCAAGCGGGGTCGCCGCCCGCGGGCGACGGCGACGAACAGGGCCGGCGAAGGGATCGCCGGCCCTCTCTGTCCGCCCCAGAGGAGCGGACCGCGGCCGGTTGGGGGAGTCTCCGGGTTAGATGTGGCCCAGCGCCTTATGGGATATGAGGACGACGTAGAAGCAGAGTATCGAGTCGATGATCTCCACCAGGCACAGCCCCAGGCCCATGGCGTCCGGCGAGGTGGGAAAAACACCCGACCAATCCAAAATAAAGACGAACATGTACAGCCAGGCGATGAATATCGCCGCCCAATAGGCGAACCGTTTGGCCTTCCAGGTTAGGAAGATCATGCCGATGGCGACCGCCGCCAGGCTCAAGAGAAAAGCGTTGAATCCCCAAAAAACCTGAGGAGTGAGATGGGAAAAATCCCTGTTTTCAAGAGGGCCGCCCGGGGCCAAGCTGGCAAAGGTGGCCACCAGAGCCAAAAGGCAAAGCGAGACGATCTTGTGGTAGGGGATGATTCCCTTCTCGGTCATTTGATTGCTCATGTTCGACTCCTTTTTGCAATTCTTCCCGCCAATAAAGCTAAATAGCTGTTGAAATCTCTTTTGGTGAAAAACAGCGGACGGCTATCGCCAGAAAAGGAGCGTATTCCGACATTGAGCCAGACACGATGATAGGCCGACAAGACCGTATCGACGATGTGACAGATCGTGATGCCCGTCGATAGGCAACGCCAGACCCATTCCCGGCGGGCTTCAAAGGGTGATGAACGACAAAGGCCATAAACGCCCCCCGGTCGGATGCCGCCGCGCCCGGCAAGCCGTAAATCCAGGATTGGTATGATCGGGCTTCCTCCGGCAAACTTCCCTCCGGTCAAAAGACGGATTGATAGGGGGATCGAACCGGAAATCCACTACGCCCCACTGGGGCGGGAAAGCGAGGCCCAAACCGAAGACGACAAGATAGAGACTCACCCCACGATCCACATTTGGGCCAAAAGTCGAACCCATCCCTTCGAGCCCTCGGGAGGGCGCTCTTCGTGGATTCACTTTCGCGCGTACGGCTCCTCCGTGGTCAGATGACTCACCAGAAGCTTGATGAACAGGAACGGAATGAACCATTCCAATCCTTTGGTCGGCGAAAATAGATACAGAGAAACGAACATGGCGACGCAGACATGCAACAGGGCGACGCTTCTTTGAACGTAGAGCGGGACGGCCAACACCACCAGCGCCGATGCGAGCAGAAGAAGAGAGAAGGCGACCAAAAACACGACATCGAAGCCGCGAAAGAGCCAGGCGACCAGGAAGATATGGAGGACATGGAGGGCGACGAAACCGAATTTCTGCCAGAAACCCTGGCCCTCTCGGTGATACCAGCGCTTGGCGCTGGAGGTGGCGTTGGTAACGATTCCGCCGACGATGTCAAGAGCCAGCAGGGCCGCGATTAGGTACTGTCCCAGGCTCCAGCCCCATCGACCCGTCCGGGCGAAATAGACAACGGCCAGGGCGGCCAAGGCTGAAGAAGCCAAGATCAGCATCTGTTCCGTCCCACTCGCCCCTGGCCCGATGAACCTGTCCCAATAACCGGCCACGCCCTTTCTCGGCGGCGGGTAGCTCCAATTCGATTGCGGCTGCATAGCTGACTCCTTGGGGGCGATCAAACCTTGGCTGTCAGCAAAAGCTCGATCCCCGTCTTGAGGGTGTCCCAGACCTCATCGTCGTCGATGATCTCCGGCTCAGTCACGAACTGGAGCCCCATGCCGTCGATGAGGCCGGCCAACAGGGCGGCCAGGCCGCCTAAGGGCAAGGCGGGACGGATGATTCCTTTTCCGACCGCGCCTTTCAGCCCCTCAAAAAAAGAATTTCTGAACTGAACATAGAGCGACTCTATCTCCTCTTTGACCACCCGGCTGTGCCGGGCCACGGCCACGCCCTCGAAAAACAGATGGAGAATATCGGGCTCCTGTCGCATCACATTCCGCGTTACCTGGGTCAGTCTTTCGGAAACGACCCGGCCCGAGTCGGCTTGCTCGAAGATGTCCCTTATCAGCTCCGCGCTGAATTCCATGTTCACCTTCAAGGCCTTGGCCAGCATGTCCTCTTTGTTTTTGAAGTAATAATGCAGCAACCCTCGACTGACGCCGGCCTCGGCGGCGACGAGGGCGATGGTCGTGTTGGCGTAACCATTCTGGACCAGGATGCTCCTCACGGCGGCCAAAATCCGTTGCACCTTCTGCTCCGATTTGGCGGCGGTTCCCATCTCTCAGCAACTCCTCGCTTATCGTCTAATTTGGCTGGCCGTCCAACCAACAAATACCGAAGACCAATTTCCTGTCAAGCATTTTCGATCGTCAAACCGATTTTTCTTGGACGACGGCCCTGGTGAAAGCCTAACATAGAAGTCGTTCCGAACCCCATGGAAGCCATTTCCGGGCCTTTAAGCGGGACCGGGAGCAAGGAAGGCAAGGAAGCGCAATTCGAGGATTTGCGTCTTGAACCCGGCAAAGAGGTTGAGCCGGAACCGGTTTTGGGATCATGACGGGAGGGAATATGGTGCTTGAAGGGCAAAACTACGCCGAGATCGTCGGCCGGTTTCGGTGGCGGATACCGGACCGATACAACATCGCCGTGGACGTGTGCGACAAGTGGGCCGACCAGCCCGATCGGACGGCCTTGATCTACCTCGACCCGGAGGGCCGGGTCTTCGAGTACTCCTTCGCCCGGCTCAAAACCCTCTCCAACCGGCTGGCCAACGGGCTGAAGGCCAAAGGCGTTCGAGCCGGCGATCGGGTCGGAATCCTCCTCCCCCAGTGCCCGGAGACGGCCCTGAGCCACCTGGCCGTCTACAAGCTGGGGGCGATCGCCATTCCCCTCTTCACTCTCTTCGGACCGGAGGCGCTGGCCTACCGCCTAGGCGACTCGGGAGCGAAGGCGGTGATCACCAACCAGGAGAACCTGGCCAAAGTCCTGGAGATCAAGGACGAGCTGGAACATCTGGAACTGGCAATCGTCGTCGATGGCGAGATTCCGGACGGCGTTTTGTCCTTCACCGAGCTGATCGATCGGGGCTCCGACGCCTTTCGGCCGGTGGAGACGGGGGCCGACGAGGCGGCCCTGATCATCTACACCTCCGGCACCACCGGGCCGCCCAAGGGGGCGCTGCACGCCCAGCGGGTGCTCCTGGGCCACCTGCCGGGGGTGGAGTTCCCCCACAACCTCTTTCCCCAACCGGGGGACCTGTTCTGGACGCCGGCCGACTGGGCCTGGATCGGCGGGCTGATCGACGTTCTTCTGCCCAGTTGGCACCACGGCGTGCCGGTGCTGGCCCACCGGGCCAAAAAGTTCGACCCCGAGGAAGCCTTCGCCGTCATGGCCCGGTTCAAGGTCCGAAACGTGTTCATGCCGCCGACTGCGCTCAAGCTGATGCGCCAGGTCAAAAACCCGGCCGAGCGCTGGGATTACGATCTCAGAAGCGTCGGCTCCGGCGGCGAGACCCTGGGCGAAGAGCTTCTGGACTGGGGCCGAGAGGCGCTGGGAGTGACCGTCAACGAGTTCTACGGCCAGACCGAGGTCAACCTCATCGTCGGCAACTGCGCTCCGGTCATGGACATCCGGCCGGGCTCCATGGGCCGCCCGATCCCCGGCCACGAGGTGGCGGTGATCGACGGCGACGGCCGCCCCGTCGAGCCGGGAGTGACCGGCGAGGTGGCGGTGAAGGGGCCGGACCCGGTCATGTTCTTGGGTTACTGGAACAACGAGGCGGCGACGCGGGAGAAGTTCCGGGGCGAGTGGTGCCTGACCGGCGATCTGGCCAGGGTCGACGAGGACGGCTACTTCTGGTTCGTCGGCCGCAACGACGACGTCATCACCTCCTCCGGCTACCGGATCGGCCCGGCCGAGATCGAGGACCAGATATTGAAACACAAGGACGTCTCTCTGGTGGCCGTCATCGGCAAGCCGGATCGGATCCGCACCGAGGTGGTCAAAGCCTTCATCGTCCCCAAGCCGGGCGTCGAGGCCGGGGCGGCCCTGGCCGAAGAGATCAAGTCCTTCGTCAAGACCAGGTTGGCCGCCCACGAGTATCCACGGGAGATCGAATTCGTCGCCGAGTTGCCCATGACCGCCACCGGCAAGATCATCCGCAAGGAGCTTCGGGAGAGAGAGATCGAAAAGATGAAGGGCGACCAGCCGTGACGGCGGTTCTCGTTTCGGGTTTCGGCCCCTCGGGCGGAGGGGGCGCCCGCCGGCGATGAAATACTCCGGGCCGGTGGTTGACAGCCCGGCGGTTCCCATATTAGGGTCTTATATTATCGGCTCCCGATGACGATTTTCGTTGCGGACCGTACGTCAGTCGGGGAGTGGGGTTATTGTTTCTCTGGATCAATATCTTTCGGTTTTTACCGAAATTGAAACTTTCGTAGGGTTGGAAAGTGGCCGTACGGCCTCCGGCGACAAGCGGCGGGCGGCGTTACGGCTCAGGGGTTGTCTTTCCGATTAGCGCGGCGGCACTCGCCGGAGAGGAAGAATCAGCCGATCCACATCTCCATCGCCGCCGAAAGGTTATGTCCCACACCGCCCAGAACATAATCGGCCTCATCCTGCTGGCCTCCGTTTTCGTCTTGACCCGCTATGGCATCGGCTGGCGGATGAAGAGGGCCTCCCTCCGCGTCATTCAGGAGCTCAAGAGCTCCCACGCCCGCGATCCGGCCACAGCCGTGGCTTTGGATTGGGCCCAGCCGAATTGGCTCAAATTCGGACTCCGGGACTTCAGGCCCGGGGCCCTGAAAGCGATGCTGGCCAACGGGCTGGTGAACCAGACCCCGGACGGTCGCTACTATCTACCGAATGGTTCGGCCCAGGGAAAGGAGGTTTGACTGAAGGCGCTGTCTTCATTTGGGAAACCACGCGGCCAACGGTTTGGAACCAATTATTCACAATTGGGAGGGAAAACGATGCGAAAGTTCGGTGTTTTGGTGGCCATCGCGGTCGCCGTGGCGTTCACCTTGACCATGGCCACTGGTGAGGTGTGGGCCGCCAAGAAGAAGTATCAGTTGAACATGAAGGACCGCGAACTGGCGGCCTGGAAGAAGCAGAAGCACGAGACATCCAAGAAGGTCATCCGGTGGAAGATGTCCGACCCGTGGGGCGGCCTGAAGCTCCACGACGTCTCGCTCCATTTCGCCGAGGCGGTCAAGGCGGCCTCGGGCGGGCGGCTGCAAATCAAGGTTTTCCCCACCGGCGCTGTCTGCGGCGCGTTCGAGCTGTTCGACACCGTGGCCAAGGGCACGCTCGACGTCGGCCACGCCTGGCCGGGCTACTGGAAGGGCAAAAACGAGGCCTTCGTGCTCTTCGCCTCGGTGCCCTTCGGCATGGACGCCGAGTCCTTCGCCATCTGGTATTACCAGGGCGAGGGCGAGAAGTTGCACAACGAGCTTTACGGCAAATTCGGCCTCAAGCCCTTCATCTGCGGCGACGCCGGCCAGGAGCTGGGCCTCTATTCCAAGAAGCCGGCCAGGAAGATGGAGGACTTCAAGGGGATCAAGGTCCGGACCGTGGGCTGGTACATGGACATCCTGGGCAAGCTGGGCGTCTCGGTCACCCCGCTGCCCGGCTCCGAAGTCTACCTGGCCCTGGAGCGCGGCGTGGTCGATTCGGCCGAGTTCTCCGCGCCGTCGATCACCTACCCGATGGGCTTCCATGAGGTGGCCAAGTTCGTCATCGAGCCCGGCGTCCATCAGCCCGGCACGGTGACCGACATCTTCATCAACAAGAAGAGCTGGGACAAGCTGCCCCAGGATCTGAAGAACATCGTTCAGATCTGCGCCGCCGAGACCCATCAGTGGGCCACCACCTGGTTCCAGTACTACAACATCCAGGCCATTCAAGAGCTCTTGAAGGCCGGCGTGACCTTCGTCAAGATGGACGACGCCACCCTCAACGACTTCCGCAAGAAGACGAAGGAGTACTTGGACGAGCTCAAGGCCAAGTACCCCGACGTCAAGAAGATCCTCGAATCCCAGGAGAGGTTCCTCAAGGACTTCGCCGCCTGGCGCGAGATACGCAGCGGCGTGGCGCCCTGGCCCTACGAGGACTACATCAAGGGCAAGCACCTCAACTAGCCTCTGACCTTCTTCCCGGGGACCGCCTCGGGGCGGTCCCCGGGCCGCCACATCGAAAGGGGAGCCGGTCATGGACAAACTGATCTCCTTGATCGACACCGTGAACGAACGGTTTGGGTTCTGGGTCGCCTTTCTGATTCTCCCCATGGCCGGGGTGACCTGTTACGAAGTCATCATGCGCAAGATATTCATGGCCCCCACCGAGTGGGCCTTCGACGTGACCATCTATATCTACGGGGCCCATTTCATTCTCGGCTTCGGTTACTGCATGCTTTACGACCGCCACGTCAGAATCGACGTCATCGCCCAGCAGTTCCCGGAGAGGCTGCAGACCTGGCTGCGGGTGATCACCTTTTTCATCCTCTTTTTACCGTTTATCCTGTCCCTGACCTTCGCCGCCGTCGAGTACGCCCTGGAGTCCTGGCTCCAGTGGGAGCGGGGGCAGTCCACTTGGCGGCCGCCGCTCTACATCGTCAAGACGATCATGCCGATAGGCGCCTTCCTGCTGTTGATCCAGGGAATCTCGAACCAGATCAAGGATATCAGGAAGCTCAAAGGGAAATGAGGGCGACCTCTCTCGATAACGTCTCAGACCGATCCGGCCGTCCGACCCGAACCCCCTCGGCGAGAGGAGCAGCCGATCGGCCAGGGAAAACGCAACTACGGCCCGCCGGGCGACCGATCCAAGCGAGCCGCCGGCCGCTGGAACGAGTCCGGCCGCCTTGGGCGCTAGTCAATTCACTTTAGGAGACAGGACACCAGCCATGGAGCCGCAAACGATCGCCATCCTGATGTTCGTCGGCCTCTTTCTGTCCATCTTCGCCGGGCATCCGTTGGCCTTCGCCTTGGGCGGGATAGGCACCTTCTTCCTGGTTCTGGTCGAGGTCGTCCTCGGCGGCTTCCCTCTGGATCAGGCCCTGGCCATGTTCGCCAACTCGACCTGGCGGATCATGGGTGACTTCGTCCTGGTCGCCGTGCCCCTGTTCATCTTCATGGCCCAGTTGTTGGACACCTCGGGCGTGGCCGAAAGCCTGTTCCACGCCATGCACGTCATCCTGGGTCCGATTCGGGGCGGCTTGGCCATCGCCGTCATCTTCGTCTGCACCATCTTCGCCGCCTCGGCCGGCGTGGTCGGAGCGACCGAGGTGGCGGTCGGGCTCTTGGCCGTGCCGGCGCTCCTGAAACGAAAATACGACATCTCCCTGACCGCCGGAGCGATCTGCGCCGGCGGCACCCTGGGGATCATCATTCCGCCGTCGATCATGCTCGTCTTCTACGCCTCGCTGGCCAACCTCTCGCCCGGCCAGCTCTTCGTGGCGGCGATGACGCCGGGCGTGATTCTCTCCGGACTGTACATGATCTACATCGCCGTGCGCTGCGGCATCAATCCCAAACTGGGCCCGCCGCTGCCCAAGGAGGAGCGGACCTATTCCTGGGGCCAGAAGATCAAGATGCTCTCCACCTCGCTGGTGCCGCCGGTCTTTTTGATCGTCATGGTCCTGGGCAGCATCGTCTTCGGCGTGGCCACCCCGACCGAGGCGGCCGGCTTGGGCTGCCTGGGCGCCTTCGTCCTGGCCGTGATCTACCGCAAGCTGACCTGGGCGGCGATCAAGGACGCCTGCATCAACACCATCAAGACCAACTCGATGATCCTGGCCCTGGCCTGCGGCGGGGCCGCCTTCCAGTCGGTCTTCATGTACCTGGGCTGCGGCGACGTCATCGCCGAGCTGTTGACCGGCCTGGAGGTCAGCCCCTACGTGATTCTGTTCATCATGATGGGCTGCGTCTTCCTCTTGGGCATGTTCATCGACTGGATCGGAATCCTGTTGATCATCATCCCCATCTTCACTCCGGTCGTCGATCAACTGGAGTTCGACCAGGTCTGGTTCGCGGCGCTGATCGCGGTCAACATCCAGATGGCCTTCTTGACCCCGCCCTTCGGCTACTCGATGTTCTACCTCAAGGGCATCGCCCCGCCGGAGATGACCATGGTCCACATCTACAAGGGCGTGGTCCCGTTCATCATTCTCCAGTGGGTGGCCCTGATTCTGTGCATCGTCTACCCGGAGTTGGTCATGTGGCTGCCCGATCTGGTCTTCGGCTGATGAGGCCGAGCCGGAGGGAAGCCTCCGGCTGAAGGACGAGGCCCCGACCCGCCTCGACGGGTCGGGGCTTTTCGGCGACGGGGGCTTACAGCCGGTCGCGATTCGATCGGCGGGCGGCGGGGTTGAGCCTCGGCGGCGCGGTCCTCTCGGCCAGCCGGGTTTGGCTCACGAGGAGGCTCAACTGAAGGACTGCTTACCCGGATTCAGAATGTTGTTCGGGTCGAAGGCGGTCTTGATCGCCCTCATCATCGACATCTCGACTTCGTCGTGCTCCAGGGCCATGTACTTGGCTTTGGACAGCCCGATGCCGTGCTCGCCGGTCAGCGTTCCGTTGAGCTCCATGGCCAGCTTGAACAGCTCCTCCACGGCGGCGTGGACCCGCTCGGCCTCCACCTCGTTTTTGGCGTCGAAGGCGATCAAGGGGTGAAAGTTGCCGTCGCCGGCGTGGGCGCAGGTGGCCACGGTCAGATCGTACTTTTCGACCAGGCGGCTGAAACCCCGGATCAGGTCCGGCAGCTTGGCGATGGGCACGGTTACGTCCTCGACGATGACGTCGTTGTTGAGCCGGGCCACGACCGGGTAGGCCGACTTGCGGGCCGCCCACAGCTCGGCCGCTTCGGCCTCGGTCTCGGCCCTCTTGATCTCCACGGCGTTGTTCCGCTTGAAGATTTCGATCACCCGCTCCATCTGGAAATCGGCCTCGGTTTGGGTGAAGCCGTCGGTTTCGACCAGAAGCATGGTCTCGACCACCGGCAGGTCGAGGTCGGTGTTGTCGTTGATCGCCTCCAGCAAGTGGCGGCCCATGATCTCCATGACGCTGGGGATGATCCCCGAGCTCATCACCTGGCTGACCGACCGGGCGGCGTCCTCCAGATCGTCGAAAAGGCCCATCAACGTCGCCGCGGCCAGCGGCTTGGGGGTGATCTTGAGCGTGATCTCGGTGACCACGCCCAGCGCCCCCTCCGAGCCGACGAACAGCCGGGTCAGGTCGAGCCCCGAGGCGGTCTTCATCGTCTTGGAGCCGGTCCGCATCACCCGGCCGTCGGCCAGGACGACCTGGAGGCCCAGGACGTAGTCCTTGGTCGTGCCGTACTTGGCCCCGCGGATGCCGCCGGCGTTGGTGGCCACGTTGCCCCCGATGGTGCAGACCGAGGTCGAGCCGGGATCGGGCGGAAAGGCGAAGCCATGGGGGTCGAGCGCCTTTTGCAGATCGGCGTAGACCACGCCCGGTTGGAGGACCACCAGCCGGTCCTCGATGGAGATTTCCAGGATTTTGTTCATCCGGGAAAGGTCAAGAACGAGGCCGCCCTTGATCGGCACCGCCGAGCCGCAGATTCCGGTCCCGGCTCCCCGGGGCGTGACCGGAATCAGGTGCTGGTTGGCGATCTTCATCACCGCCGAAACCTGCTCGGTCGTCCTCGGCCAGACGGCCGCCTCCGGCCGATGGGAGTGCTCGCCCCCGTCGTAGGCGTAGGCGATCAGGTCGATTAAGGCGTCGGAAAAGTTCTCCTCGCCGACAATATGAAGAAGCTCCCGTTTGATTGCCTCGTCCATCCGCTCTCTCCGCTCCGTTTTTACCGGCCGCCGCCGACCGGCCCCGACCGGCCGGCCGGACGCCGCTCGGGTCCACGAACCCCATAATACTTCACTGCAAGGCGTCCGCCAAACCGCTGGTCGTAATTCCACCGGGCGCACCGGAGAACGAGGGCGAGTCGGGGCGCTGTTCGGGCGGCGGGCCAGCTTCCGGATGACCGGCTCCTTGCCGCCTGGAGGCGTTCCGGCTGACCGAGTGAGCAAACAAATGGTAACATTTCTCGCGAGCTGAATGGACGGACGCCGGAGCTGGGTCGGCTTGACCAACACCGACCGAGCTGACGTCTACACACACCGCTCCACCTGCACCTTCACCCACTGTTTACTGCAAGCGGACTTGTCGGGTGGCTACGACTTCGTGGATGGCTGTCTTGTGCTAGAGGCTATTCCAAAATAATTTCTAGACATTTGTTGGAGGTTGGTTTTATAT
>CAZWLY010000011.1:0-133580 GCA_964634465.1 uncultured Thermodesulfobacteriota bacterium
CCATACGACATCTCCTGGCGCAGATCCCCGCCAACACTCACCCCCGCCGCGGCCGTTCCGGTCAGTCCCAACATCAGCATGAGAACGACAATGCCAATCAATGCCCGTTTCATCTCTTTCTCCCTTTTTCCTCCAGATGACTGCCGCCCGGTCCAATCGGGCGGGTGTACTCCAGACCAGACCGCCAAGCGTTGGGGTCGGGCCGGATGAGGCTCCTTCCCGGCGGCTGGCCAAAACAAAAGCCGTGAACGCCTGTCCTGCTCCTGCAGGCCAAGGCCTTCACGGCCAAATCACACAATTACCGATCGCTTATTGTCTCGACTCCGCCGGCTTCGTGCCGACGACGGACGGCATAATAGCCTGTTGCGCCGGCGCTGGTCAAGCGAATAAACGACCGCTCCGCGCCGGCGTCCCGATGGGCCGGCGCTTACCAGACGGACCACGAGCGAAGAGCCGGCCCGGCCAAAGGGCGGCGTCGCTGATATGGAATCTGGTTACGGGATCATAGACCAAGCGACGGAAAGAAATGGGGCGGCCGATTCAGACCAGAGCGGCCAGAAAGCACCTGGCCTCATCCGAAACGCCCTGCTCCTCGACCTCGATGAGCCTGATTCCGGCCCGCATCAGCCTGGCCGCGGTGACGCCGATCGGTCGCGGCGAGCCGTCCGAACCCCGGCGGGGGACGCTGCCGCAGGACGGGCTCCTGGCCCGAAGGAAAACCGCCGGCGTCTCGACCAGGCGGGCCAGCTCGAGGGTCGCCTCGGCCCCCTGAAGGTAGGCCGCGGTCAGGTCCCGGTTTTGATCGTCGATCACCCGGGCCTGGCCGTCCAACACGGCCTGGCCGTCGCCGTCGATCAGCCTGGACGGCGGTCGGGGGGTGGCCAGGCCGCCCAGTTGCTCGGGGCAGACCGGGGCCCAACTCAGCCCCTTTAGCAGAGTCATCAGCTCGTGGTTGGCTTGGCAGCGGCCGTCGTAGCGGGCCGGCAGACCGATCAGGCAGGCCGAAACCAGGAGCAGGCCCATGGGCGCTCAGACGTAGCTGACCTTGGCCTGCCCCTTCTTGGCGGAGTGGACCTGGCCGATGACCCAGGCCTCCTCATCCATGGCCGCCAGGCGGTCGAGGGTCTCCTCGACGCTGTCCTTGGGCGTCACCAGGACCAGACCGATGCCGTTGTTGAAGGTCCGGTACATCTCGGCCTGGGGAATCTTGCCGCCCTGCTGGAGCAGGTTGAAGATCGGCGGCGTCGGCCAGGAGCCCTCCTCGATCTCCACCCGGCAACGGCTGGGCAGGATGCGAGGGATGTTCTCGGTCAGCCCGCCGCCGGTGATGTGGGCGATGCCCCTGATCGGCAGGTCGCGGATGAGGTTGACCACCGTCTCGGCGTAGATCTTGGTCGGCTTCAAAAGCTCCTCGGCCAGGCTGCACTCCAGCCCGGCGGGAGCCTCGTCGAGCGACAGGCCCATCTCCTCCAGAAGGACCTTGCGGACCAGAGAGTAGCCGTTGGAGTGCAGGCCGGAAGAGGCGACGCCGATCAGCTTGTCGCCGACCCGCACCGCCGAGCCGTCGATGATCCGCTCGTTGTCCACCACCCCGACCACGAAGCCGGCCAGGTCGTACTCGCCCTCGGCGTACATGCCCGGCATCTCGGCCGTCTCGCCGCCGATGAGGGCCGTCTTGGCCTGGACGCAACCCTCGGCCACGCCGGTGATGACCTGGGCCGCCGTCTCTTCATCCAGCTTACCCATGGACAGATAGTCCAGGAAGAACAGCGGCTTGGCCCCCAAGACGACGATGTCGTTGACGCACATCGCCACCAGGTCGATGCCCACCGTGTCGTGGCGGCCGGTCAAAAAGGCGATCTTGAGCTTGGTGCCGACGCCGTCGGTGGAGGAGACCAGCACCGGGTTGTCGTAGCGGGCGGCGTTCAGGGAAAACAGGCCGCCGAAGCCGCCGATGTCGGTGATCACCCCGGCGGAGTGGGTTTTTCTAACCACGGGTTTGATGCGGTCTATCAAACGATTGGCCGCGTCGATATCGACGCCGGCCTCGGCGTATCGATCGGGCTTGCCCATCGGGCCTCCACTGCGAGTGGATCCGGAAGACTTCGTGCTCCGTACCCCCATAGGTACCCCAAATACGGGGTGGCGTCAATGGAGGGAGAGGGGTTGAAGGGCGGCGCAGAGGGTTCGTCCCCGACGCCGCCTTTCAGACCGTGGCTATCTTTCTCTTTGTTGCGGCCGCTCCGTCGCCGCTCCCTCCTCGCCCTTGGCGGGAGGGCTCCCAAGGTCGGACCGGCCGCCGACAATGACCAAACCGGCGCCCGCCGGATTAAGGGTTGAGGCCGTTGGCTTCAACGCCTGAAGCCTTCCGAGGAACAAATCGCGCTTACTCCTTTTCGCCGCGCCCGAGGCTCAAAAGTCCTCTAGTTCGCCCTCGATTTGGTCGAGGGAGGCGATCTGCTTGGAGTGAGCGGGCGCCGTCCGGGTGGAGACTTCTCCCTCGGGGCCGGACAAAAGAGGACCGGCCGCGGTTCCGGCTTCGAGAAGCGCGCTCCGGCCCTCGTCTCCCTTGGCTCCCGCCACCAAGACTTCCAGATCGGCCACTTGCCGCAGCATGGTTTCGGCCTGGGCCAACAGTTCCTCTGCGGCCGCGGCCGACTCTTCCGCGTTCGCCGCCACCTGCTGGGTCACCTTGTCCATCTGGCTGGCGGCCTGGTTGATCTGCTCCAGGCCCTGGGACTGCTCCGCGCTGGCCGCGGCGATCTCGGCGACCAGTTCGCTCACCTTGGTGACGCTCCCCTGAACCTCGCCAAAGGCCTCGTCCGTGGCCGCCACCAGGCCGGAACTCTCCCTGATGTCCTTGATGTTGGCCTCGATGAGAGCGGCGGTGTTCTTGGCCGCCTCCGCCGCCCGCATGGCCAGGTTACGCACCTCGTCGGCCACCACGGCGAAGCCGGCCCCGGCCTCTCCGGCCCGGGCCGCCTCCACGGCGGCGTTCAGGGCCAGCAGGTTGGTCTGAAAGGCAATCTCGTCGATGGTCTTGATGATCTTGGCTGTCTCGTCGCTGGCGGCGTCGATCTTCTCCATGGCCTGGCGAAGATGTTTCATGGAGGAGTTGGCCTTCTCCACGATCTGGCCCGCCTCTTTCATCATCGAATCGGCCTGTCGGGCGTTCTCGGAGTTCTGCCGGGTCATGGAGGACAATTCCTCCAGAGACGACGAGGTCTCCTCCAAGGAAGCCGCCTGCTCGGAAGAGCCCTGGGCCAGACTCTGACCGGAAGCGGCCACCTGGGCCGAGGCCGCCGTGACCTGCTGGGCTCCGAGAGTGAGCCCGCTCACCGCCCGTTTGATGGGCCTGGTTATGCCGCGGCCGATGAAAAAGGCCAGGAGAATGCCCGCTATCAGAGCGCCCAATCCCACCGCGCTGATAATCAGGTCGGCGATTTCAACCTTGCTCTCGGCCGCGCTCGACACCCTCCCGGCCTCTTTGTTGTTGGCTTCGAGCAAGGCATCGACCAGTCTCATCACCTCGCCGGCGGCCTCGTCGAGTTTGTCCGTCAGAGAATCCAAAACTTTTTGGGGCTGGTTAGTCTTGACGGCCTTGATCAAAGCCTGGGAGGACGCCACGAACAGCGCGTCGTGCTGTTTGTCCAGCGTCTTTATCTGGTCCAACCAACCCCTCCGTACCAAATCCTCATCGGCCGCCACCAACTTTCGAGCCCGGTCGAGAGCCTGGTTGACGACCTTGTCGAGCCGGTGGTACTCGGTCAGGAACCTCTCCTCGCGGTGCATGGCGTACTTGGTGACGGCCAGCTCTTGTCCGGTCAGGGCCGAGTCGATCTCGGACACGGCCTGAAGAAGGGGCATGTGCGTGCCGGACAGATCGGCCACCACCGTGCTGACCTCGCCCAAATAGAGATAGCCGACCGCCCCCACGGCTATCAGCGCCGCCAGAATGGTTCCAAACCCATAGGCCAGCTTGGTCGAGAGCCTCAGTCTTCTAAACATTCGTCAGCCTCCTGCTGCTGAATTGTGGATGGAACACCCCCAACAACGCCGCTATTGAGCGTAACACACTAACACAAGCAGGATCGTTCTGCTTCAAACACCTCATCGTATCGACGATCAGTTTCCTTTGAGGTCAATATCAATATCGACATGCCTGGCGGTCTCTTCTTTCTCTCCCTAGCGGATAGACCGAGGATGAAACGAGGGTGGAAATCAGGTGGGAAAAGGTTGGGTCGACATCGACGCCGGCTTGGGGCGTTGAACTCGCTCGTCCATCACCTACTTGCGGTATGGATACAAAAGCGAGAGATAATTCCATGACTCCATATTTAATTGTGGCGCCACAAATACGGGCGGCGTCAAATGGAGATGGGGGAAGAGGGACCAGACGTTTGCTTTATTCCAAGTCGAACGCCCATATGCTATCCTTTCTCCCCAGGAGGTCGCCCGATGGGCATGGCGAACGTCAAAGAATTCGACTGGCCGGCCATATTCAAGACGGCGCTCAGAGACGGCGGCTGGCTGGCCGAGGCTTTTTTCGAGGATTCAAAAACCCTCACCCTCCAGATGGAGGAGAGGAAGCTGGAGAAATCGGTCGCCGGCCGGGACGTCGGCCTGGGGCTTAGAATTCTCTTCGGCGAAAAGACGGCCTACGGCTACACCACCGA
Organism: uncultured Thermodesulfobacteriota bacterium; assembly: GCA_964634465.1. Lineage (GTDB taxonomy): Bacteria > Desulfobacterota > Desulfarculia > CAZWLY01. Next base: position 4,677 of record CAZWLY010000011.1, read on the forward strand.
GCTGACCGAGGCCAACATCCTCGCCCTGGCCGCCGAGTTGAGCCAGGCGGTCAAGGACGACGGCCCCGGCGCGGTTAGGGACCTGGCCTTCGAGGCGGCCGAGCCGAGCTATGAAATCACCAAGCCCTACCACTCGGCCGATCTTGCCGCCAAGTCCAAGCTGGTCCGCCGGGCCGACGAGGCCGCCTGGGCGATCGACCCGCGCATCCGCCAGGTCAAGACGGTTTACTCGGAGAAAAGCCAGACCGTCTTCATCGTCAACTCCGAGGGCCGGGCGGTGGAGGACGTCAGGAACAACCTGGTCTTTCTCTGCCAGGTGGTGGCGGCCGAAGGGGACGTCATCCAGACCGGCTACCAGCCCGTGGGCGGAACGGTGGGTCTGGAGCTCTTCGATACGCGGCCGCCCGAGTCGGTGGCCGAGGAGGCGGCCCGGCGGGCGGTGTTGATGCTGGAGGCTGAACCGGCTCCGGGCGGACGGATGCCGGTGGTCATCGGCGGCTCGGCCGGCGGCACGATGATCCACGAGGCGGTCGGCCACGGCCTGGAGGCCGACCTGGCCGTGGAGGGGCTCTCCGTCTACACCGGCAAGATCGGCCGGAAGGTGGCCTCGCCCCTGGTGACCGTCCTCGACGACGCCACCATCCCGGCCAAGCGAGGCTCCTTCGGTTTCGACGACGAGGGAGCCCCGGCTGAAAAGACGACGCTGATCAAAGACGGCGTCCTGACCGGCTACATGACCGACCGGATGTACGCCAGGAAGGGCGGGCTGGAACTCACCGGCAACGGCCGGCGGGAGTCGTTCCGCCACCGGCCGCTGGTCAGGATGACCAACACCCTCATCGCCCCGGGAACGAGCGACCCGGAACAGATCATCCAGGCCACGCCCGAAGGGTTGTATGTAGCCAAGATGGGCGGAGGCCAGGTCAACACGGCCAACGGCGAGTTTGTCTTCGAGGTCTCGGAGGGGTATCTTATCGAGAACGGAGCCCTCGGCCGGCCGGTCAGGGGGGCGACCCTGGTCGGCAACGGGCCGGAGGTGCTAAACGGCATCGATCTCATCGGCTCGGATTTGGGTTACGCCATCGGCACCTGCGGCAAGGACGGCCAGGGTGTGCCCGTCGGGGACGCCCAGCCGACGCTTCGCATCGCCGAGCTCTTGGTCGGGGGCGCGGTCTAGGGGAGCGCCTCCTGAAAAGTTGTCGAGTCGGAGCGGCGGCGGTCGTGACGGCCGGAAGACGCCGGAAGCGGCCGCCCGGCGACCCGGCCATCGAGCGCCAAACGAGGCCCATGGCTAAGCCGTTGCTATCGGTAGAAGAGCTACGGACCGAATTCAAGACCCCGGCCGGCACGGCCCGGGCCGCCGACGGGGTGTCCTTCGATCTGCATTCCGGCCGAACCCTAGCCCTGGTCGGCGAGTCGGGCTGCGGCAAGTCGGTCACGGCGCTGTCCATTCTGCGACTCATCCCCCACCCGCCGGGCAAGATCGTCGGCGGCCGGATCGTCTTCAAGGGCCGCAACCTGCTCGAACTCAGCGACGAGGAGATGCGGGCCATCCGCGGCAACCAGATCTCGATGATCTTCCAGGAGCCGATGACCTCCTTGAACCCGGTCTTCACCGTGGGCGAGCAGATCATGGAGGTCATCCGGCTCCACCAGGGTCTGGACCGGACCCAGGCCGAGGCCGAGGCGGTTCGGGCCCTGGCCTCGGTGGGCATCCCCGACCCCGAGGCCAGGCTCAAGGCCTACCCCCACCAGATGTCGGGCGGCATGCGCCAGCGGGTGATGATCGCCATGGCCATGAGCTGCCACCCCGATCTGCTGATCGCCGACGAACCGACCACCGCCCTGGACGTGACCATCCAGGCCCAGATATTGGAGCTGATCAAGGACCTGCAACAGCGAGACGAGCTGTCGCTGCTCCTCATCACCCACAACCTGGGCGTGGTGGCCGAAGCGGCCGACGAGGTGGCGGTGATGTACCTGGGCCAAATCGTGGAGCGGGCCCCGGTCGAGGCCCTCTTCGCCCGCCCGCTGCACCCCTACACCCAGGGCCTCTTGGCCTCCTTGCCCGACCCCGAGGCCGACGAGGACGAGGACCTGAAAGCCATCCCCGGCCTGGTGCCGTCGATCTTCGAGCCCATCCCCGGCTGCCGCTTCGCCGGGCGCTGCCCCCAGCGATTCGAGCGGTGCGACACACCGCCGGAACTCTTGCCCCACCAGGAGGACCACCTTGTCCGCTGCTTCCTCTATACCTGAACGCCGTCCAGACGACTCGGCCGCGGACAGACTGGTCGAGGTCAGGGGGGTGGTCAAGCACTACCCGGTCAAAAGCGGCATGTTCGGCCGCGGCGGCGGGCTGGTCCACGCCCTGGACGGGGTCGATCTGGAAATCCGAAGAGGCGAGGTGCTGGGGCTAGTCGGCGAGTCGGGTTGCGGCAAGTCCACCCTGGCCCGCCAGATCCTCCGCCTGGAGAGGCCCACCGCCGGCGAGATTCTCTTTGAGGGCCGCTCCATCCTCGATCTCGACCGGGCCGAGCTCAAGGCGCTGAGACGGAAGATGCAGATCGTCTTCCAGGACCCCTACTCGTCCCTGAACCCCCGCCTGACCGTCGGCCAGATCGTGGCCGAGCCATTGATCATCCACGGCCTGGGCGACCGCCGCTCCCGCAAGCAGGAGGTGGAGAAGATTCTGGCCGAGGTAGGCCTTCGTCCCGAGGCGGCGACCCGCTTTCCCCACGAGTTTTCGGGCGGCCAGCGCCAGCGGATCGGCATCGCCCGGGCCCTGATACTCAAGCCCCAACTGATCGTCGCCGACGAGCCGATCAGCGCCCTGGACGTCTCCATCCAGGCCCAGGTGTTGGGTCTGCTGAAGGACCTCCAGCGCCGCTACGGCCTGACCTACCTCTTCGTGGCCCACGATCTGGCCGTGGTCCGCTACGTCTCCGATCGGATCGCGGTCATGTACCTGGGCAAGGTGGTCGAGGTCAAGGCCAAGCGCGGCTTCGCCTCGCCGCCTCTCCACCCCTATACCGAGGCCCTGCTCTCGGCCGCGCCGACGCCCGACCCGACCGCCCGGACGAACCGGATCGTGCTCACCGGCGACGTGCCCAGCCCCTTGAATCCGCCCTCCGGCTGCCGATTCCACACCCGCTGCCCCAAGGCGATGACGCCCCTGTGCGCCGAAAAGGAACCGCCCCTGAAAGACCTCGGCCGGGGCCATTTGCTGGCCTGTCACCTCTTTTCCGCCGCCTAGCCGCAACACAGAAAACGATAATTGTCGGTCTGTCCGGTGCAGAATGAAGGCGCTCATTGCGGCGGCGAGCGCGGCATTGTATAGTAATTAGAGTATCTATATTCGGGTGCGAGGATGTAAGTGGCTTCTCGTAGCGCTACACGTTTGCTCATGGTGTCCAACCGGCTGCCGATGAGCGTCAGTCACCAGGACGGTCAACTGATGCTCAAGCCCAGCGTCGGCGGGCTGGCCACCGGTTTGAGTTCCTTCTACAAAGCTTACGATTCGATGTGGATCGGCTGGCCGGGGCTGACCTCCGACGAGCTGGTCGGCGACATGGCCGAGGAGTTGGAGCAACGGTTGAAAGAAGAGGATTGCCTGGGCGTGCCCATCTCCCTGAGCGATCTCGAATGCTACTACGAGGGTTTCTCCAACAAGACGATCTGGCCGCTGTTCCACTATTTCCCCGAGTACGTGGTCTATGACGACTCGTTCTGGGAGTGCTACAAGCGGGTCAACGAGAAGTTCTGCGACCGCGTTCTCTCGGTGGCCAAACCGGAAGACACCATCTGGATCCACGACTACCACCTGATGCTCCTGCCGGGCATGATCCGGGAGCGGATGCCCGAGGCGACCATCGGCTTTTTCCTGCACATCCCCTTCCCATCCTACGAGGTCTTCCGGCTGATGCCCCAGCGGGCCGAGATTCTGGAAGGGATCATGGGCGCCGACCTGATCGGCTTCCACACCTACGGCTACGTTCGCGGCTTCTTGGACTCGGCCCGGATGATTACCGGCCGGGAGCACGCCATGGGCCGAATCACCGTGGACTCGCGGCTGGTCAAGGTAGACGCCTTCCCGATGGGCATCGACTACGACCGTTTCGCCTCGGCGGTCAGCGATCCCAAGGTCAGGGAGGAGGTGGCCGACATCCGCTGGCAGGCCGAGGAGCGCAAGATCATCGTCTCCATCGACCGGCTGGACTACTCCAAGGGCATCATCCAGCGCCTGGAGGCCTTCAAGACCTTCTTGGAGATGAGCCACGATCGGCGGGACAGGGTGACGCTGATCCTGGTGGTGGTCCCCTCCCGGACCGAGGTCGATCAGTACGCCGACATGAAAAGACAGGTCGATGAGCTGGTCGGCCACATCAACGGCACCTACGGCTCCATCGGCTTCGTGCCCATCTGGTACTTGTACCGGAGCCTGCCCTTCCACCGGCTGATCGGCCTTTACTCCATCGCCGACGTGGCGTTGGTGACGCCGCTTCGGGACGGCATGAACCTGGTGGCCAAGGAATACGTGGCCTGCAAGACCAACCAGCGCGGCGCCCTGATCCTGAGCGAGATGGCCGGCGCGGCCAACGAACTCGGCGAGGCCATCCTGGTCAACCCCAACAACACCGAGGCGGTCGCCTTGGCCATCAAACAGGCCCTCGAGATGAGCGAGGACGAACAGCGGCAGCGCATGGCCAGCATGCAGGAGCGGCTGGAGCGTTACAACGTGGCCGAATGGGCCCAGGATTTCCTGGACGGCCTGGGCCAGATAAAGAACGTCCAGATGAGTTACGCCGTTCGGACCCTCAACGCCGACGCCCGCCAGCGGATGGTCGAAGAATACAAGCGAGCCGACAAGCGGCTCTTTTTGTTCGACTACGACGGCACCTTGGTCCCCTTCGCCGACCGGCCCGAGCTGGCCGTGCCCGACGAGGGACTGATCAAGCTGCTGGCCCTCCTCTCCGAGGACGAGGCCAACCAGGTGGTCATCGTCTCCAACCGCGACCGCTACACGCTGGGCCAGTGGCTGGGCCATCTGAACCTCGATCTGGTCGCCGAGCACGGTTTCTGGGTCAGGGAGAAGGGCGAGGAGTGGACCCTCTCCACCCCGGTAAGCGGCGAGTGGAAGGACGACGTGCGGCCGATCATGGAGGTCTACGTCGATCGGACGCCCGGTTCGCTGCTGGAGGAGAAGGACTTCTCCCTGGTCTGGCATTTCAGGACCGCCGACCCGGCCCTGGGTGCAGTCAGGGCCCAGGAGCTGAAAGACGCCTTACGCACCCTGACCGCCGCCCTGGACATGGAGATTCTGGACGGCAACAAGATCGTCATGGTCAAGCCCTCGGGCATGAACAAGGGCCGGGCCGCGGCCTCCTGGCTGGTCAAGAAGCAGTGGGACTTCATCCTCTGCGCCGGCGACGACTGGACCGACGAGGACATGTTCGTCGTCCTGCCCGACACCGCCTATTCGCTCAGGGTCGGGCTCAAGGTCTCCCGGGCCCGGTTCAACTTGAACTCCCCTCGCGAGGTCAGACGTCTCTTGAGCGCCTTGATCGGCTGACTCGCCCCACCCGCCGCTGAAACCAGGCTAACCTCTGCTCCGACCCAAAACGAACAGCGCTCCGGTCAGCACCAGGGGGAGGCTGATGAGAAGGTGGGCCGCGTAACCGACCTTGGTTCCGGCCGTCATCAGGTAGAGAACGCCGAGACCGATGAAAACCAACCCGCCGACCAGCTCCCGTTTCCAGGCGAGAGCGGCGCTCGCCGCCACGACCAGGCCGGGAATCAGGTGGATAACGAAACCAGCCAGATGATCGCCCGGCCGCCCAGGCCGGTTGAAGGCGTCGGTCGCCAAAAGACCCAAGAAAACGACAATCAGGATCGAAAGGAGGCGGGGCGTCCAGTAGAGCCATCGGCTTTGCTTCAACTCCCAGCCCTCCTTGGCCGCCTGGCCCCGAATCCGGCCCGAGTGGATCGGGCGAGAGGTCCTGATCCGCCGGCGAGGGGCGAAATTCGAGCGCTTTGCCGGCCGCGGCGCTTGGCGCTACGCCTTGGCCGTCCCTGGCTGGTCGGCCTGGACGGGCGCGGCCGCGAAGCCGGCTCTGGGGCTGCCTTGGCTTAAAGAGCCGCCCCAGCCAGCCAATGAGCGACCTCGCCTAAACGACAGGGTATCGGCCGCAGATGCGGCATTCTCCTTCGCCGCACAAGCTGCGGGGACGCCCCCCATGGGAGATGCCCCCCCGGGGGGACTCAAGGCCGGTTTCGAAGCGCGACAACAAACTGTTCGCTCCACCCGGGCTAGCTGGTCTGATCGGGCGGGGGCGTCTCCAGATCGACCAGGCCGGCCAAGGGCTGGAGCTTTTCCAGGAGGTTGTTGGTGGCCGTTTCCACCCGGCGGACGTCGTTTTCGGTGATGTCCGCCGAATCGACGTTGAGCAAGGCCTCTTTCAACGACTCGAACCGCGGCCCGAGCTCGGGCATCAGCTCGGAGGCGGCCAGGGCCTCCTGGATCTTGATGACCAGCTCGATACACGACCTGAGCCTGAGTTGGAGCAGGCGGGTCTCTTCGGCGGTTTCCATGGCACTCACTGCTTCCAGCGGCCCGATGAGTCCTGGTGGAGATCGATGGTGTCGTCGTCGATCTCTTCGGTTCGCTCAGCCCTCTCCGGATCGGGGTGGGGCGGCGGGCCCGAAGGGGGGCGGTCATGGGGCTGGTAACGTTGTCCGGATCGCTCGTAACGGGCCCAGAAGACGGTCCGCCCCTGCTCGCCTGGGGACAGAAAATAGTTGACCAGCCAGGAGACCAGCGACAGCAGGAGCGCCCCCAAAAAGGCGGCCTTGAACCCGGAGACGTAGAACCAGGCCTGGGGGTTGGACGAAGAGACCAAAAGCAGGATCAAGGCGTTGATGACAAAGGTGAACAGGCCCAGGGTCAAGATGTTTAACGGCAAGGTCAGAAGGAGCAGAATGGGCTTCAGGACCACGTTCAGGACGCCGATCAGGGCCGCGGCCAGAAGGGCTGCGCCGAAGCCGGAGAGATGGATGCCGTCCACCCACCACTCGACGAACATCAGCGCCCCGGCGTTTATCAGCCAGCGGATTAAAAGCGGCATGAAGTTTTCGCCGCCTCCCCAAAGTTCAGTGGGGCGGGCCGGCCGGCGACCCGCCCCGATCGTTTTGCCGCCGGGCCCCGACAAGAGCCCTGGCTCTATTCTACCCTTTACAGCAGGCCGGCCGCCAGCTTGGCCGCCTTGACCGTGTTTTTCATCAGCATGGTGATGGTCATCGGACCGACGCCGCCGGGCACCGGGGTGATGATGCTGGCCTTCTCCACGCACTCGTCAAAGGCGACGTCGCCCTTCAAGATGGCCTTGCCCGACTCGCTCATGCCGACCCGATTGACGCCGACGTCGATGATGGCCACTCCCTCGGAGATCATGTCGCCCTTGATGAACTCGGCCACGCCCACCGCGGCGATGAGTACGTCGGCCCGCTTGGTGTGGAAGGGGATGTCCCTGGAGCCGGTGTGGCAGACGGTGACCGTCGAGTTGGCCCCCTCGGCCTTCTGGATGAGCATGTTGGCGATGGGCTTGCCGACGATGTTGGACCGGCCGACCACGACCACCTCGGCCCCCTTCATCTCCACGCCGGAGCGAACCAGCATCTCCTGGATGCCGGCCGGGGTGCAGGGCAAAAAGACGCCCTCGCCGATCATCAGCTTGCCGACGTTGACCGGGTGGAAGCCGTCCACGTCCTTGTTGGGGTCGATGCGATACAAAACCTCGGTCTCGTCGATGTGCTTGGGCAGGGGCAACTGGACCAGGATGCCGTGGATCTTGGGATCGGCGTTGTACTTGTCGATCAGGGCCAAGAGCTCATCCTGGCTGATGTCGGCCGGCTGGTCGTCCTGAATGGAGTAGAAGCCCAGCTCCTTGGCCGTCCGGCCCTTGGCCGTCACGTAAGACACCGAAGCCGGATTCTCCCCGACCAGGATGGTCACCAAGCCCGGCACGACGCCGTGCTTTTCTTGCATCTCGGCCACTTCGGCCTTCAACTCTTCGCGGATCTGCGCGGCTATCTCCGTCCCTTTGACGATCTTCGCAGCCATGGGTTCAACTCCTTTTCATAGAGGATGGAAAGTGCTCAATCCAATGAAACTTAGCAAACGCAACGGGGGCCGGTCAAGCGTTAGGCGGGCGGGCGTCCGGCCCGCTCGAGCCTCGATTCATCGCCGGGGCTCAATGACCCGCCCCGCCTCTATCGACTGATTAATCAGACAGTTGCCGAAACCTATCTTCGCCCCGTCGCCGACGACGACATCCTTCAGGTAGCAGTCCGGCCCGATGGCGACGCCCCGGCCGATCTCGGTCCGGCCGAGGAGGTGGACCCCGGCCCCGATCACGCTGTCCGGGCCGATCGTCACCCGGTACTCCAGGTAGGTCGTCTCCGGGTTCTGGAAGCTGACCCCGGCCAGCGCCAGGGCCTTCAGCCGTGCCAGCCTGAGGCGTCGCTCGGCCTGGGCCAGTTGCCAGCGGTCGTTGACGCCCCTGACTTCCTCCGCGTCCCCGACCAGATAGCGGACGCAGCCAAGCCCCCTTTCGGCGGCCAGGCCGACGACGTCCGGCAGGTAGTATTCACCCTGGGCGTTGTCGGCGGACAGCCCGCTCAGGGCTTCGAACAGGAAGTCGGCCCGGGCCAGATAGAGCCCGGCGTTGATCTCGTCGATCTCTCGCTCCTTAGCCGTGGCGTCCCTGTCTTCGACGATCATAAAGCCGCCCGGCCGCTCGACGACCCGGCCGTAACCGGAAGGGTCGTCAACCACCGCCGACATGAAGCTCACCGCCGCCCGGGCCTGCTGGTGGGCGGCGATGAAGTCGGTCACGGTCTTAGGCGTCAAGAGCGGCACGTCGCCGGAGAGGATGAGCACCTCGCCCTCAAAGCCGGCCAGGGCCTCTCTGGCCGCGATCACGGCCTGGCCGGTGCCGTTCTGGACGGGTTGGTGGGCGAAACGGACGGCTTCGCCCCGGCAGGCGGCTGCGACCGCCTCGGCCTGGTGGCCGACGACGACAACGATGGGCGACAGATTGAGCGTCTGGGCCAGCTCCAGCGGGTAGCGGACCATGGGCTTGCCCAGAAGCGGGTGGAGCACTTTGGCCGTCTCGGACTTGAACCGGGTTCCTTGACCGGCGGCCAGTATCACGGCAGCGATGGGCATAGGCCTTTTTATCATCAATCGGCGGCCGAGTCCATGGACCGAGCCGATCTCCCGTCCCGATATCGGGGGGCCGATCTTCCGCCGCCCCGCGGGCGGCACAGCGGGTTCTTAAAAAATCCGGGCCGGCCCCAAAGGGCCGGCCCGGACGTTATCGGCATGGGGCGGGTTGTGGGTTAACGTCCCTTCTCGGCCACTTTCAACCTGGCCAGAGCCCGCTGCAGGGCGGCCTGGGCCCGGGCGTGGTCGATGTCCTCGGCCTTGGTCTGGCGAAGCCTCTCCTCGGCCCGCTCCTTGGCCCGTTTGGCCCGATCGACGTCGATCTCTCGGGCCAGCTCGGCCGTATCGGCCAGCACGGTCACCTTGTTGGGCTGGACCTCGGCGAAACCGCCGGTGACGACCATGTACTCGACCTTGCCGTCAACGGTGAAGCGAAGCTCGCCCGGGTTGAGGGTGGACAGAAAGGGGATGTGGCCGGCCAGGACGCCGAATTCGCCCTCGGCGCCGGGGGCGACCACGATGTCCACCTGCTCGCTGACCGCCAAGCGGTTCGGGGTGACCACGTCCAACTGGATCTTTTCAGCCATCTTAACCCCTTATTCGGCCGCCATCTGCTCGGCCTTCTCCCGAGCCTGCTCGATGGTGCCGACCAGGTGGAAGGCCTGCTCGGGCAGGTCGTCGTGCTTGCCTTCCAGGATCTCCTTGAAGGAGCGGACGGTGTCCTCGATCTTAACGTAAGCGCCGGGGTAACCGGTGAAGACCTCGGCCACGTGGAAGGGCTGGGACAGGAAGCGCTGGATCTTGCGCGCCCGGGCCACGGTCAGCTTGTCCTCGTCCGAGAGCTCGTCCATGCCCAGAATGGCGATGATGTCCTGAAGATCCTTGTATTTCTGGAGAATCTGCTGGACCTGGCGGGCGACCTGGTAGTGTTCCTCGCCCAGATAGGCCGGGTCCAGAATCCGGGAGGTGGAGTCCAAGGGGTCCACCGCCGGGTAGATGCCCAGCTCGGCGATCTGACGGGAGAGAACGACCGTCCCGTCCAGGTGGGCGAAGGTGGTGGCCGGGGCCGGGTCGGTCAAGTCGTCGGCGGGCACGTAGACGCACTGGACCGAGGTGATCGAGCCCTTGGTGGTCGAGGTGATGCGCTCCTGCAACTCGCCGAGGTCGGTGCCCAGGGTGGGCTGGTAACCGACGGCGGAGGGCATCCGGCCGAGCAGGGCCGAGACCTCGGAGCCGGCCTGGGTGAAACGGAAGATGTTGTCGATGAACAGCAGCACGTCCTGGCCTTCCTCGTCGCGGAAGTACTCGGCCACGGCCAGCGCCGTCAACGCCACCCGGGCCCGGGCGCCCGGCGGCTCGGTCATCTGGCCGTAGATCAGGGCGCACTTGTCGATGACGCCGGAGTCTTTCATCTCGTGGTAGAGGTCGTTGCCCTCACGGGTGCGCTCGCCCACGCCGGCGAAGCAGGAGATGCCGCCGTGCTGCATGGCGATGTTGTGGACCATCTCCATCATGATGACCGTCTTGCCCACGCCGGCCCCGCCGAACAGGCCCATCTTGCCGCCGCGCGGAAAGGGGACCAACAGGTCGATAACCTTGACGCCGGTCTCCAGGACCTTGACCGAGGTGTCCTGATCCACGAACGCCGGAGCCGAACGGTGGATCGGGCGGGTCTCCTTGGCTTCGATCGGGCCCAAGCCGTCCACCGGGCGGCCGACGACGTTGATCACCCGGCCCAGGGCGGCCTCGCCCACCGGGGCCTGGATCGGTCCGCCGGTGTCCTTGACGATCATGCCGCGCTGGAGACCGTCGGTGACGTCCATGGCCACGCAGCGCACGACGTTGTCGCCCAAATGCTGGGCGACCTCGATCACCAGATTGTCCTCGGTGTCGTCGATGGTCGGGTTGGTCAGGGTCAGGGCGGTCAGGATGGGCGGAAGCTTGCCTTCCTCAAAGGCCACGTCAACGACCGGCCCAATAACCTGCACTACTTTACCAGTGTTCATATCCAGCAACCCCCTTACTGGTTCAACGCTTCCGCACCGCCAACGATGTCCATCAACTCCGCGGTGATGGCGGCCTGGCGAGCCTTGTTGTAGACCAGGGTTAGATTCTCGATCATCTCTTTACAGTTGTTCGTTGCGTTATCCATGGCCGTCATCTGGGCCGCGAACTGGGAGCAGGCGGTCTCCAGAAGGGCCGAGAGGACCTGGACGGTGGTGTTCTTGGGCAACAACTGGATCAGGACCTCGTCGGCCGACGGCTCGACCAAGTACTCGCCCTGGCCCGAGTCCGCCTTTTCCTCACCGATTAAGTCTTCCGGCGAGAGCGGCAGGAGCTTGGTCACGGTGGGAACGAGTTGGGCGACATGGACGAAACGCGTATAGGCGATGTGGACCTCATCGACCTCGCCCTCCAGGTAGAGGTCGGAGGCCGCCTTGGCGATCTCTTTGGCCAACTCGAAGTCGGGCTTGTTGAGAACGTCCAGATATTCGAACGGGATGTCGCCGCCGCGCTTCTTGAAGTAGTCGCGTCCCTTCTTGCCGGCGGCGATCAACCGGGTGTCGATGCCGGCGGCCTTTTTCTCACCGACGAACTTCTCGGCCACGGCGGTCAGGTTGACGTTGAACGAGCCGCACAGCCCGCGATCGCCGGTGACCAGGATCAGCCCGACCTTGGACACCGTCTCCCGCGGCATGAAGAACGGATGCACGTCCGGCTCCACCCCGGCGGCCAACGAACCCAGCACGGCGCGGAACTTGTCGGCGTAGGGCCTGAACTCCTCCACCGACTGTTGGGCGCCACGCAACTTGGAGGTGGCGACCATGTTCATCGCCTTGGTGATCTGCTGGGTCTTTTTGACCGCTTTGATCTTGCGCTGTATGTCCTTGAGGGTGGCCATGCTACCCTCCGCTCAGTTCAGGGAAGCTTTGAAGACTTCTTTGAACTCGTTGAGAGCTGTCTTCATCTTGTCCTGCAAGGCGTCAGACAGTTCCTGCTTCTCCCGAATCTCATCCAAGATGGCCTGGTGCTTGGACTCGAAGTACTCGTACATCTGAGTCTCGAAGTCCTGCATCGCCTCGATCGGCACGTCGTCGGTGATGCCGGAGGTGCCGGCGAACAGCGCCAGGACCTGCTTCTCCAGCGGCAACGGCTTGTACTGCGGCTGCTTGAGAAGCTCGACCAAGCGGTAACCCCGGTTGAGCTGGCGCTGGGTGGCCGCGTCGAGGTCGGAGCCGAACTGGGCGAAAGCCTCCAGCTCGCGGAACTGGGCCATGTCCAGGCGCAAGGTGCCGGCCACCTGCTTCATGGCCTTGACCTGGGCCGCGCCGCCGACCCGGGAGACCGACAGGCCGACGTTGATCGCCGGCCGGACGCCGGCGAAGAACATGCCGGGCTCCAGGTAGATCTGGCCGTCGGTGATCGAGATGACGTTGGTCGGAATGTAGGCCGAGACGTCGCCGGCCTGGGTCTCGATGATGGGCAGGGCGGTCAGAGAGCCGGCCCCCAACTCGTCGGACAGCTTGGCCGCGCGCTCCAGGAGGCGCGAGTGGTTGTAGAAGATGTCGCCCGGGAAGGCCTCACGTCCCGGCGGACGGCGCAACAGTAACGACACCTGACGATAGGCGGTGGCCTGCTTGGACAGGTCGTCGTAGATGATCAGGGCGTGGCGGCCGCTGTCGCGGTAGTACTCGCCCATGGCGCAGCCGGCGTAGGGCGCGATGTACTGCAGCGTGGCCGGCTCGGAAGCCGTGGCCGAAACGACGATAGTGTAGTCCATCGCCCCGTGGCGGCGCAGCGTATCGACCACCTGGGCCACGGTGGACTTCTTCTGGCCGACGGCGACGTAGATGCAGATGACGTCCTGGCCCTTCTGGTTGATGATGGCGTCGACGCCGATGGCCGTCTTGCCGATCTGGCGGTCGCCGATGATCAGCTCGCGCTGGCCGCGGCCGATCGGAGTCATGGCGTCGATGGCCTTGAGCCCGGTGTACATCGGCTCGTGAACGCTCTTGCGCTCGACGACGCCGGGGGCGACCATCTCGATGCGCCTGAACTCGGTGGCGTTGATCGGGCCCTTGCCGTCGATGGGCGCGCCGGTCGGATCGACCACCCGGCCCAGGACGGCGTCGCCGACCGGAACCTGGGCGATGCGGCCGGTCCGCTTGACGATGTCGCCCTCTTTGATCTCGGTGTCCTCACCGAGAATGGCCACGCCGACATTGTCCTCCTCCAAGTTGAGAACCATGCCCAGCAGCCCGCCCGGGAACTCCACCAACTCCAGGGCCATGGCCTTCTCGATGCCGTGGACGCGGGCGATGCCGTCACCCACGGACAGCACCACGCCGGTCTCGGCGACCTCGATCTGTTTGTCGTAATCCTTGATCTGTTCCTTGATTACTTGGCTAATTTCTTCAGCTCGGATCTGCATCAGCTAACCCACCCCTTTCAGCGAGTCCTTCAAACTCTCAAGCTGGGTCTTGATGGACCCATCGAGTACCAGATCCCCGACCCGGGCGACCAAACCGCCGATCAGCTCGGGGTCTTCTTTCAGCTCCATAACGACCTGCTTGCCGGTCAACTTCTCCAGGGTGCTTTTGACGCGCCCCCTGACCTCCTCGGATATCGGGGTGGCCGAAGTTACGGTCGCCCTGACCAGGCCGGACAGCTCGTCCACCAGGCCCTGATAGACCTCGACGATGGATCCGATTTGGCCGATGCGACGCTTGTCCAATAAAAGCAGCAGGAAGTTTTTGGTGATAGTGGAATAATCGCTCTTGGCCAGAATCTTCTCCAGGATGCCCCGCCGGGAATCGACCGGATAGGCCGGATTGGTCAGGGCTTGGTAGAGCTCGGGGTTGCTGTCCAAAAGGTCGGCAAAATCGGCCACTTCCTTGCCGTATAGCTCGTAGTTGCCGTCCTCCTGCCCGATGGCCAGAAGCGCCTTGGCATACCGACGTGACAAAGTCAGGTTTATCACGGCTCCCTCACCACCTGTTTCAAGTACTCATCCACCAGCCGGTCGCGATCTTCCGGCGTAATCTTGGCCTGGATCAACTCCAGCGCCTTGGCCGCCGCCTGTTCGGCGATCTCCTGCTGGAGCTCGGACTTGGCCTTGTCCACCTCCTGGTCGATGAACATTCGGGCCTGCTCCTTCATCCGCTCGGCCATGGTCTCGGCCTCTTTGAGAATCTTGGCCTTTTCCGCCTCGCCCTGGACGACGAACTCGGCGATGACCTTCTCTTTTTCGTCCTGGATCTTCTTCAACCGCTCCAGCATTTCGTCCAGGGCGCTTTCGGCCTCCTTCTTTCTGGCCTCCAGGTTCTCCAGCTCTTCCTTGATGGACTTGGTCCGGTTGGAGAGAGCCTGGGAGAGCGGCTTTCGAAGCAGGAACACCAGGACGATGACCACCGCCGCCGCGTTCATGGTCCGCTTGATCAGGTCCCAGACCTTGTCCGAGGAGGTCGTCTCATGGGTCGAGACTTCCATCTCGCCCTCGATCGCCTGCTCGCTCTGGGCCGAGCCGTACTCGCTGCCGGAAGAGGCGAAAGCGGCGTTAAGACCGACGAGGGCCAGGAGCATGAGACCGACAATTATGACAAGACGCGCCCGGCGGCTCATGAGAGGCTCCTTCCCAAAATCTTCTCGGCCAGGGCGACGGAGAACCCGTCAACCTGCTCCAGCAGGCTCTGGCGCGTGCCGGCGATCTGCTCCCTGACGCTGGCCAGGATCTTGGCCGATTCAGCCTCCATCTCCTCGTTGACCTTGGCCAGGAGAGCCTTTTCTTGCTCGTAAGCTTGGTTTTTGAGATCGTTCAACCGCTGCATGCCCTCGGAGCGGGCGTCGCGTATCACGGCCTTGAGATCCTCGCTCGCTTCTTCGTAGCGCTGCCTGAACTTGTCCGCGTCAGCCGCCAAGCCCTCCATCTTTTCCTTGCGCTGCCTGATGATGGCTCTGATGGGCTTAAAGAGGACGATGTTCAGCAGTAAAAGTAGAACGAGGAAGTTGGCCATCTGTATGAACAGAGACACATTGATATCGATCATGGCCAGCCCTCTCCTGCCTAAGCCCTGGTTGTCGGAAGCTCCTTGTGAATGTAAGGACTAAGGAGCTTGTGAAATGAAGTTTATGGTTTCTAAACCTTTTTTTGCGAGGATGTCAATGCTTTTTTGGATGAGGCGGGATCAAGCACCCTTGTCGGCCTTGAGAAAGGCGACCTTGCCTTTGTGCGCAACCTCTTGATAAGGCTGGGTCATTTGGCAAGCGCCTTCAAAAACGACACCTTCATGGATGACCAGCGTCGGCGTGGTCAAAGTGCCGTACACCTTGGCTGGGGGTTTGAGCTCGATGCGCCGGGAAGCACTGACGTCTCCTCTCACTTCCCCGCAAATGACTACCGTATCGACCTTGACCTCGGCCTGAATCCGGCCGGAGGGTCCGATTATGAGCAGGCCCTGGCTTTCGATCTGGCCGGTGACCTTGCCGTCGAGGCGAACCGAACCGGTAAAGTGAAGTTTTCCTTCAAACTCCGAACCCGGACCCATGAACGCGTTGACGTCACCTTTGTGCCGATCGGCCCTGGCCATGGTCCGCTCCCCTGATCTTTAAGGTCTGGTCAAGCCATAAAAATTTAGCCCATTGTGGCCTCCGAGGGCAACAAAAAAGGCCTTCGACCGCCCATTCCGGGGCCGATTGTGGACCGATCGAGGCATCCCCCCAAGATGTTGCGGTCGAGAGGGACCGAAAAAGCGCGGCGGGACCCCATATTTTGAGAAAAATGACACAAAGCCGTCTTGCCGGCCGCCGCCGGCCGGGTCGGACCGCCTGGCCGGCCGGGCCGGCCGGCTCCGGGCGGATGTGGAAATTCCCGCCTCTGTTCTGCTACACTGGGCCGAAGTGAGGGGGCGCTTTGATCGGACTCGGACAAGACGGCGTGATCATACCCGTGGCCGGAGGCAAGGGCGGCACCGGCAAGAGCTGCCTGGTGGCCAACCTGGGGCTGGCCCTGTCCCAACGGGGGGTCAAGACCCTGATGGTCGATCTGGATCTGGGCGGCTCGAACCTGCACACCCTCATCGGCCAAAAAAACGTCCGCCAGGGGCTGGGCCGCCTGTTGGTGGACAAGACCTTGAGCGTCGTCAAGCTGATCCATCCCACTCCCTGGCCGAACCTCGATTATCTTCCCGGCGACAACCAGGTCCCTCGGGCGGCCAACCTGCACGGGGCCCAGAAGAACAAGATCATGCGCGGCCTGACCGAAACCCGCCACCGGGCGGTGATCTGCGACCTGGGCGCCGGCTCGGCCTTGAACACTCTGGACTTCTTCCTCCAGTCGCGACGGGGAATCGTTCTGTTCACCCCGGAGCTGACCAGCCTGTTGAACGCCTACCTCTTCCTACGCAACGCCGTCTATCGGGCCGTCTCCCGGCTTGTCTCGGGCAATCTCTACGCGGCCGAGGTTCTGGCCGACTTCCGCTCGGCGCCCATCGGCGACAAGGACTGGGACGTGGCCCGGCTGGCGGCCGAGATCGAGCGGCGGGCCCCGGACCGGGCCGGGCCGGTGGCCGCGTTTCTGAAGTCCTGGCGGCCGGGACTGGTCATCAACATGGTGGACGCCCCCCAACAGGTGGTCGGCCTGAAGAGACTGGCCGATCTCGTCCACACCAAGCTCGATATCCAGCCGCTGATCCTGGGCGCCCTGCCCCGGGACCCGGCCGTGACCGCCTCGGTCAACCGCCGCATCCCGGTCATGGCCGATACGCCTCAGACCGACTACGGCCGGGCGGTGGCCGAGCTGGCCGGCCGGCTCCTCGATTGGCGCGGCGAGAGCCTGGAACGCATCCGACACCTCGCCGCCGGCTGGCGCTCGCCCGAAACTCGCCCGGCCGCTCCGGCCGGTGGAGCGGAGGCCCATCTGGAGGCGGTGGTGGCCGAGCTGCTGCCGGTGGTGGACGACCTGGGCCGGGCGGCGGCCTCGGCCGAGAAGGCCGGTCAGACGGCCATGGCTCAGGGGCTCAAGCTCACCCTGGACAGCCACCTGGCCCGGCTGGCCAAGCTGGGCGTCGAGACCGTCGAGACGGTGGGCCGAAACCTGGACCCGAAGCTTCACGAAGCGGTGGAGACGAGACGCCAGCCCGGCGTTCCCAAGGGCCGCATCCTGGCCGAAGTGGCCAAGGGGTTCACCTATCGGGGCCGCCTCATCCGGCCGGCCAAGGTCATCGTGGCCG
Organism: uncultured Thermodesulfobacteriota bacterium; assembly: GCA_964634465.1. GTDB lineage: Bacteria > Desulfobacterota > Desulfarculia > CAZWLY01. The sequence goes on from CAZWLY010000011.1 coordinate 22,125, forward strand.
ACTAGCCCGCTCCGGCCGATCCCGGTGATGAACCAGAATCTGCCGGCCGGTGGCCATCCGGTAAACGAGCTCCAGGAGCAGCGACGCTCCGACCATGACCACCAGCACCCAAATCTTCCGAGGCGCCGAATCGAGCGTCTTCCAGATCAAGGCCGTCAGGGCGAAGAGGCAGACGGCCGCGCCGGCCAAAGAGATCCCGATCCGGCTGCCGGTCTTTTTGTGGAGCGTCGCGTTGGCCAGGTTGACCGCGGCGAAGATGATCAAGAACCCGGCGCTGCCCATCGTCGAGATGCTGGACAGATCGAGAAGGTTGGCCATCAAAAGCGAAATCAGGCCGGTGAGGATCAGGCCCTCCAAGGGGCGGCCCTTGATCTTCTTCTCCAGTTGACTGGGCAGCTCGCCGTCCCTGGCGATGATGTAGCTCACCCGGGCCGAGCCGTAGAGGGTGGCGTTGATGGCCGACAGGGTGGCCAACAGCGCCGCCACGGCGATGAGCACGAAGCCGAAATGGCCCAGAAACGGCCGGGCCGCCGCGGCCAGGGCGTAGTCCTTGGCGGCGGCGATCTTGTTCAGCGGCAGGTTGCCCACCACCACCATAGCGATGACGATGTAGATCACGATGACCAGGCCGACCGAGGTGTAGTAGGCCCGCGGCAGGGTGGTTTCGGGGTCCTTGGTGTTGCGGGCCGTGTTGGCGATGAGTTCGAAACCCTCGTAGGCGACGAAGATTATCATTCCCCCGGCGATCAACGAGATCGGGCTCTCCCAGGTCGAGGGGGCCAGGGAGGCGAAGTCGATGCTCCCGACCCCCATGGCGGCCACGAAGACGAGGATGGCCATCTTGATGACCACGATGTAGTTTTCGGCCCGGCCGACCACGGCGGCCCCGAAACAGTTGATGACCGTGAAAGCGATTATCGACCCGCTGATGACGGCGTGTTTCATGAGCGGCTGCCACGGCGCGGGAAAGAACGTCGCCCCGTAGCTGCCGCAGGCGTAGGAGTAGAGGGAGATCGTGACCAGGTAGCTAATCCAGAGCAGAATGTTGAGCCCGCCCGTCACCCAACCCGGCCCGAAGGCCTGGTTGATGAAGGTGACCGTGCCGCCCTGACTGGGATAGGCGACCGACAACTTGGCGTAGGAGTAGGTCGTTATCGCCGCCACCAACCCGGCGATGGCGAAGGCGATCGGCGTGCCGCCCCCGGCCAGGATCACGGCCAGGCCCAAGACGGCGAAGATGCCGCCGCCGACCATGCCGCCGACGCCGATGGAGACCACCGCCCAGAAGCCGATCTTTTTTTCGTCGCCGTCGGCCACGATTCCACCCCCCGCCCCGAGATACGACCACTGCTTAAGCCTACTATCGATCCATCGGAGAAGGCAACCGGCCCGAACTCGGGCGGGAGAATCGGTTGCTGATCCTTCAATCGAAGGGCCGGCGCCTCGCCTTTGAGAGTCGAACCCGAGGCGGCTCGCTTCCAAACAAAAGGCCCGGGGAAATCCCCCGGGCCGCATATCTGACAACTACCGCTCGCCCCCGGCTAGTGTCTCATCTCCTCGCCGTCCCCTCCCGGCGTATCGGGGCTGAGGTAGGGCGGCAGGTCACAGGCCTCGCAACTGAACAGACTCTCTGGATCGTCCAGCACCAACGCCAGCTTGAGCACCTCGTCGGCATGATCGACCGGCATGACCTCCATCACTTTGAGGATCTTGGCCGGGATCTCCTTCAAGTCCTTCTCGTTGTCGGAGGGGATGATGATCCGCCTGATCTGGGCCCGGTGAGCGGCTAAGAGCTTCTCCTTGAGGCCGCCGATGGGCAGCACCCGGCCCCGGAGCGTTATCTCGCCCGTCATGGCCAAGTCGTGGTGGACCGGCTTTCTCAGCAGGGCCGAGGCGATGGAGGTGGCGATGGTGATGCCGGCCGAGGGACCATCCTTGGGGATGGCCCCCTCCGGCACGTGGACGTGAATGTCGATCTTCTGGTAGAAGTCCCGGGGCAGGCCGAAGAGGTCGGCCCGGGAGCGGACGTAAGCCATGGCCGCCTGGGCCGACTCCTGCATCACCTCGCCCAGTTGACCGGTCAAGGTCAACCGGCCCTTGCCCGGCATCAACACCACCTCGGTCTGCAGCAGCTCGCCGCCGACCTGGGTCCAGGCCAGGCCGTTGGTCAAGCCGATCTCGTCCTTCTCCTCCTTGACGCCGTAGCGGAACCTGGGCACGCCCAAGTATTTGGCCACGCTCTTCTCGCCCACCCGGACCACCGTCTCGGGCCCGTTCTTCAAAACCTGGCGGGCGGCCTTACGGCAGATGGCGGCCAGTTCGCGCTCCAGGTTTCTGACGCCGGCCTCCTTGGTGTAGCGGCGAATGATTTCCAGGATGGCGTTGTCCGAAATCTGAAGCTGTTCCGGCTTGAGTCCGTTGGCCTTGAGCTGCTTTTTGATCAAGAACTGCTTGGCGATGGCCAGCTTTTCCATCTCGGTGTAACCGGCCATGCGGATGATCTCCATCCGGTCCTGGAGCGGGGGCGGGATGGTGTGCAGCGTGTTGGCCGTGGTGATGAACAGGATGTCGGACAGATCGTAATCCAGATCGAGGTAGTGGTCGTTGAAGGCCACGTTCTGCTCGGGATCGAGGACCTCCAGGAGCGCCGCCGAGGGGTCGCCCCTGAAATCGGCCGACATCTTGTCGACTTCGTCCAGGCAGAAGACCGGATTGTTGAACTTGACCTTTCTTAGAGACTGGATGATCTTGCCCGGCAGCGCGCCGATGTAGGTTCGGCGGTGGCCGCGGATCTCGGCCTCGTCCCTGACGCCGCCCAGCGACAGCCGGATGAAGGACCGGCCGGTGGCCCTGGCCACCGAACGGGCCAGCGAGGTCTTGCCCACGCCCGGCGGGCCGACCAGGCACAGAATCGGGCCGCGGACCTTCTTCACCAGGCCCTGGACGGCCAGGTATTCCAGGACGCGCTCCTTGGGTTTCTCCAGGCCGTAGTGGTCCTCGTCCAGAATCTTCTCGGCCAGATCGATGTCGATCAGGTCCCGGCTGCGCTGGTACCAGGGCAGGGCCAGAATCCAGTCGATGTAGTTCCTGACCACCGTCGCCTCGGCGCTCATGGGCGACATCATCTTCAGCTTCTTGATCTCGGCGGCGCACTTCTCCCGCGCCTCTCGGGGCATCCTCTTGGCGGCGAGCTTCTTCTCCAACTCCTCGACCTCGGCCTTGAAGTCGTCCTTCTCGCCCATCTCCTTCTGGATGGCCCGCATCTGCTCGTTTAAGTAGTACTCCCGCTGGGTCTTCTCCATCTGCTTCTTGACCCGGTTCTTGATGCGCCGCTCGACCTGCATGATCTCGATCTCGCCGCGCATGAAGCCGTAGATGCGCTCCAAGCGGTCGGCCAAAGACCGGGCGGAGAGGATGGACTGCTTGTCGGGCAGCTTGAGCGGCAGATGGGCGGCCACGGTGTCGGCCACGGTGGCCGGGTCCTCCATGGACTCGACCGAGGAGAGGACCTCCTGGGGAATCTTCTTGTTGAGCTTGGCGTACTCCTTGAAGGTGGCGATCACCGAGCGCAGATGGGCCTCCACCTCCAGCGGGCCGGCGATTTCGTCCAACAGCGGCTTGGCCTCGACCAGAAAGAAGTCGGGATGCTCCAGGTAGGATTCGATGCTCGCCCGCTCCTTGCCCTCGATGAGAGCCTTGACCGTGCCGTCGGGCAGGCGCAGGAGCTGGAGGATGGTGCCGATGGTGCCCACGGTGTAGATCTGATCCCTGGTCGGCTTGTCTACCTTGGCGTCCTTCTGGGCGGCCAACAGGACGCGCTTGTCCACCGACATGGCGTATTCCAGGGCGTTGATGGACTTCTCCCGCCCGACGAAAAGCGGCGCGACCATATGGGGGAAGACGACGATATCCCGCAACGGCAAGAGAGGCAGCGTGCTGGATCCGGAACCGCCGTCAGCGTTGCGTTGTTTCAAAAACATCAGGCCCTCTCGGCTTGGCTCTCATAGAGAAGTATGGGCGATTCGTCGGTCTCGATGACCTCCTCGCTGACCACGCACTCGCGGCAGGCGACGAGGTCCGGCAGATCGAACATGATGTCCAACATGGCCTTCTCCAGAATGGAGCGCAGTCCCCTGGCCCCGGACTTGCGGGCCAGGGCCTTCTTGGCCACCGCCAGGAGAGCTCCCTCGGTGAAGCGAAGGCTGACGCCCTCCATCTCGAAGAGCTTCTGATATTGCTTGACCAGCGAGTTCCTGGGCTCGGTGAGAATACGCACCAGGGCTTCTTCAGACAGATCGTCCAGAGTGGCCACCACCGGCAGCCGGCCGATGAACTCGGGGATGAGGCCGAACTTCAACAGGTCTTCGGGCTGCACTTGGGCCAGGATGTCGCCGATGGGCTGCTCCTCCCGGTTGACCAGCTCCGAGCCGAAGCCCAGCGTCTTTTGCCCGATGCGGGCCTGGATCAGCTTCTCCAAGCCGTGGAAGGCGCCGCCGCAGATAAAGAGGATGTTGCTGGTGTCGATCTTTACGAACTCCTGCTGGGGGTGCTTGCGCCCGCCCTTGGGCGGCACCGAGGCGGTGGTGCCCTCGATGATCTTGAGCAGCGCCTGCTGGACGCCCTCGCCGGAGACGTCGCGGGTGATGGACGGGTTGTCGGTCTTGCGGGCGATCTTGTCGATCTCGTCGATGTAGACGATGCCCCGCGAGGCCCTCTCGACGTCGTAGTCGGCCGCCTGCAACAAGGCCAGGATGATGTTCTCCACGTCCTCGCCCACGTAACCGGCTTCGGTCAGGGTGGTGGCGTCGGCGATGGTGAAGGGGACGTTTAGGATGCGGGCCAGGGTTTGGGCCAACAAAGTCTTGCCCGAACCGGTCGGACCGACCAGGAGGATGTTCGACTTCTGGATCTCGACGCCGTCCAGCTCCACTTCGGAGTCGATGCGCTTGTAATGGTTGTGCACCGCCACCGACAGAATCTTCTTGGCCAGGTCCTGCTCGATGACGTACTCGTCGAGGATGGCCTTGATCTCGGAGGGTTTGGGCACACTCACGGCCTGGCCGGGCGCCTCCCTCTCGTTCTCCTCGGCGATGATCTCGTTGCACAGATCGATGCACTCGTCGCAGATGTAGACCGATGGACCGGCGATCAGCTTTTTGACCTCGTCCTGGCTCTTGCCACAAAACGAGCAGATCAGATCGCCGCCGCGGTCGCCGTCATCCCTTCTAGTCATCGGTTACCCCTTGGCCTCGTCATTTTCGGCGTCCTTGAAGACGGAGCGGTCGGTGATGACCCTGTCCACCACGCCGTAGGACACCGCTTCGACCCCGGACAGGAAGAAGTCCCGGTCGGTGTCGGCCTCGACCTTGGCCTTGTCCTGCCCGGTGTGTTTGACCAGGATGTCGTTGAGCATACCCTTGAGGCGCAAGATCTCTTGGGCGTGGATCTCGATATCCGACGCCTGACCCTGGAAGCCGCCCATGGGCTGGTGCAACAGAATGCGGGCGTGGGGCAGGGCGTAGCGCTTGCCTTTCTCGCCCGCCGCCAACAGCACCGCGGCCATGGAGGCGGCCTGACCGATGCACAGCGTCGAAACCGGCGGCCGGATCAGCTCCATGGTGTCGTAGATGGCCAACCCGGCCGTCACCGCACCGCCGGGCGAATTGATATAGAAGCTGATCTCCTTGTCGGGATCCTCCGACTCCAAAAAGAGCATCTGGGCGATGATCAGATTGGCGATCTCGTCGTTGATGGCCGTCCCCAACAGGATGATCCGGTCCTTGAGCAGCCGGGAGTAGATGTCGTAGGCCCGCTCGCCGCGGGCGCTGTGCTCGATTACTATCGGGACCAGGGACATTTATGCCGTCCTCCGGAATTTTATTTCCATCTCGGCGCGAGTCCGTCGCCGGATCTAGTCGGATACGGTCTCGACCTGAATATTAGCCTCGGCCAGCAATCGATTCAAGGTTTTGCGCCGCAGCAGGCCAGCCTTGAAGGAATCCAGGAGGTTGTTGTCCTCGTGAACCTTTCTGACCTCGTCGGGGCTCTGACCGGCCGCCCGGCCCAATTCCTCGAATCCTTCCTGCAAATCCTGTTCCTCTACCTCGATGCCTTCCTTGGCGGCTATCGCTTCTAGGATAAGGTCCTCCTGGCAGCGGCGCAAGGCCTGGGGCCTAAGATCCTCTTCCAGCTTGGCCGGATTGATTCCAGCCGCCTCCATGCTCAGCCCGCGCATCATCAACGAGCGCTCCACCTGCTGGATGAGGCGCCCCAATTCCTGGTTCACCAGACCTTCCGGCACCTCGAAGTCGGTTTTCTCGAGAAGTCGGTCCATGAGCTGGTCCTGGAGCAGGCGATCGGCGTCCCGCTTGGCCGCCTCCGTCATCTGCTCCCTGATCTTGTCTTTCAAGTCGGCCAGGGACTCGAAGCTGTCGCCCAGGCTCTTGGCGAAATCGTCGTCCAGCTCGGGCAGAACGGTCCGGCGGACCTCTTTGAGGTGGATGGTCAAATCGACCTCCTGGCCGGCCAGGGCATCCAGGAAGAAGTCGGCCGGGAAGGCGACCGTGGCCGTGGCCGTCTCGCCCTGGGTCAGACCGGCGAGGGCGCTCTCGGCCTCGGGATGGAACCGGCCCTGGCCGAGACGAATATCGAAGCCGGTCAGCGCTCCACCCTCGACGGGCCGGCCGTCCCGGCTGGCCTCGAAATCGACCAGGACGGTGTCGCCCTCGGCGGCCGGCCGGTCGGCCGGGGCCGCCTCCAGGGTGGCGTGGACCTGGCGAATCTCCTCCAGCTTGTCGGCCACCATCTCCTCGGTGATATCCTTCTCCCGGCGTTCGAGTTCGAGGCCGAAGTAGCCGTCGATATCGACTTCCGGAGCGATTTCGACCAGAAGGGTGTAGCGGTAGGGCGCGTCGCCGTCGAGGACGCCGGGCTCGGCCTGGGGCCTGACCACCGGCTTCAGGCCGCTCTCCTCGACCGCCTGGGCGAAAGAGGCCTCGATCAACTGGGCGGCCGCCTCTTCCTTGACCTGGGGACCGTAGTGGCGCTCGAGCACCGAACGGGGAACCTTGCCGGGCCTGAAGCCCTTCAGGCGAGCCTGCCTGCCGACGCGCTTGTAAATTCTGTCCAGGGACTTGGCCACCTGGTCCCGATCTATTTCAACGGTCAGCCGTTTGGCCACCGCCGATACGTCTTCCGTGTTGACCAGTTTCATCATCGTCCTCTAATTCTTTCTTCTCTTTTATGTGGCGATCTTACCGGCTCAAAAACGAGCTTTATTCTATACCAGCGCTTACGGTGCATCGCAACCTTAAAAGGCGCTCCACCCCGCCAACGCCTGCAGGATACGATCGCCTTGAAATGAAAGCTTTTTCGGGCCGAAACAGCCGCCTCCGGTTGGGATCGAAAAACAAAGCCCGGCCCCTCGGCCGAACCAATGGACCAGACACCCCCGACGCCGCCCCTTTCATTATTTTGGGGGGAGACCGGCCCGGCCCAGGGGGGGAAGTTGGGCGGGGAATGTCGGGCCGGCCTCCTACTCGAGAAACTCCGGATAGAGTTTCTTGAGACACTCGGGACACAGGCCGTGACTGAACTCAGCTTCGGTGTGATCTCGAAGATAGGCTTCGAGTTGGTTCCAGTACCCGCTGTCGTCCCTGATTTTCTTGCACTCGGAGCAGATCGGGATCAATCCACTCAAGGTCTTGATGCTGGCTACGGCTTCTTCGAGCCGGGCGATCAGCTCTTCCCGCTCCCGGCGCTCCTTGATCCGGTCGCTGACGTCCCGGACGACGTGGACCGCCTGCTCAACCTTTCCGCCGCGCCCCTTGAGAGGATAGCACAAAATCTCGTAGCATCCCACCCCCGCCTGTCTCCGGTTGGGGCAATTCAAGGTGTTGCGGCCGTTTTCAAAGGCCTCGATCACCCGGCAGCCGGGGGGCGGCTCGGGCCGGCCGTGGAACCACTCAAAGAAGTTGGCCCCGATCAGCTTCTCGCCCGGGCGGAAAGCTCTGGCGGCCTCGTTGGCCATCACCGCCCTGTGACCTCGATCGATGACCACCACCGCGTCTGCGGCCACGTCCCAATCGAACTCCGGGGCGAATTCGGCTTCGGTTGTCTCCATTTCGGAACCGGCGCCCAACGTGGAGCCCGGCCCCTCCGATTTCAACATTGCGGCCTGCTCACTCCCCAGCCGGGCGCCCGATGATCAACCGCGATCATTTACAGCCTACACGAAATCACTCGTTAAGCAAGAACTCGCGTCAGAATATTAACCGATTAGATTAATTACGAATATCACAGAGACGCCCCAGAAAGATGATAATATATTGAGAGTATATCGGTAGGCATAACCTACCAGTGAAAGAATCGGCCCCGTCCCGGAACCGGCCCCGACGCCGGAGCGGGGACCGCCGATCGGACTACGCCCGGCAAGCGCTTCAGCCAGCCGCCGGGCGGTCCGTCCCGGCCGCTCCAAGACCCTGATCGAAACGCCGGCACGCCGAAACCCGTCCCGAAAAAGAAACCCGGTCCATGGAGCGCGGCAGGAGAGATGCCGCGCCGGGCTTACTCGGACAGGGAGCGCAGGTAAGTGGTCAAGTTGGTCTTCTTATATTTAAGGTTCAGCTTGGCCCGGATGTTTTTGCGGTGGAAGGAGACGGCGTCCGGGGATACGTTCAAAATCTGGGCGATCTCCTTGGTGGTCCGGCCGTCCCGGATGAGGGAGGCGACCTGAATCTCCGACGGCGTCAGCTTGAGCAGCGCCGAGGAGAGAACCGAGGCGAAGGGGGCGACCATGTCGCTCAAGTTGGATTCGATCGACTCGATGCAGCCGCGCTGGCTGCTGTCCAGCCGGGTGGCCTTCAGTTTCTCCAGGAAAGGCAGGATCAGCTCGTTGACGGTGGCCCGGATACGCTCCTGCAGTTCGGCCTTTTCCCTTTCGAGGTGCTCCAACAGCACCTTGAGGGCGGTGTTCGCCTCCTCCAGTTCCCGGGCCTGCCGGGTGAACTCCATGCCCCAGCGGCGCAGCTTTTGTTGGGCTTGCTTGTGCTCGGTGACGTCTCGCATCAGCGCCACCACGCCGGTGACCCGACCGTCCGGGTCCGTCAAGGGATAATAGGACGCGGCGATGTCCCGCTCGCCCCATTTGGGGTAGCTGCAGCGAATCTCGAACTCGACCGACTCGCCGGCGAAGCACCGATCCAGGTGGGGTTTGATGGTCGATCGGTAGATCTCGGAGCCGACCACCTCGCTGACGTGCCGGCCGATGACCTCTTTGCGCTTCAGGTCGTGATAGCTCAGAAAGGCCCGGTTGGCCAAAAGATAGGTGTGATCGGATCCCACGGCGGCGATCAGGTCGGCCGAACTCTCCACCGCCCGGCGATAGTTGACCAGATCGTCCTCGACCAGCTTGCGGGAGGTGAAGTCGCTGATCGAAACCACCACCTCGGGGGCGGCGTCGCCGGACGGTCGATAGGGGTAGCAGGAGATACGGACGTAGCGCCGGCCCGTTACGGGGAAATCGACCCAGCTCTCGAAGTGGACCTCCTCTCCGGCCAGGCAACGCTCCAGGCAGGCCCTGATCGTCGATTCGAACAACTCCCGGCCGACGATTTCGGCCACCGTCTTACCGACGATCTCTTCCCGGCGCTTACCGAACGATTTTTCATAGGCGGCGTTGACGGTTCGATAGACGAAGTCCCGGTCGATCAAGGCCATCAGGTCTTCGGCGACCGAGATGAGGCGTTGGTGGCGGCGAAGCTCCTCCTCGACCGCCAAGCGTCCGGCGGCCGCGCCGATGCCGGCGGCGAGGCCCTCGAAGCAGCGGACGAGGCCGGGACTCAAGGCGTTTTCGCGGGTGTGGCCGATCTGGAGCAGGCCGACGATCTCCTGATCGGTCCGGATCGGGATCAAGGCCACCGTTTCGTAGCCGGCTTGATGGCACCGGTTGCGGATTTTCCCCAACGCCCCGGTCCCTTCTTCGGCGAGCAGCCGGGTGGTGGAGTTGGTCCAGAAGCTGCCGCCGTCGGTAAAGAACGGCCGGTCCGGCTCGGTCCGGCCGCGGATCACCCGCCCGCACAGGCACTCCAACCTCGGCCGGCCGTCCCGGTCGAAGACGACCCGGCCCTCGTCGTCCCGGAGGCAAAGCCGGCGCTCCAAACGCACGAACTCGGCGGGGAAACCGACGGCCTGATAGTAGGGGTAGTCGTCGCCGTCCCGGAGCCGAAGCCCGACGGCGTCGAAGCCGGTGTGGACCTTGATCAGCCAGCACAGATCGGCGGCCCAGTCAGGGCCCGGGCCGGCCCGATTCAACAGGCCCAGGGCCGCCACGGCCAGGGCCAGGCCGTCAAAGCCCTCCAGCTTCGGCTCCGCGGCCAAGACCCGGCGCAGCCGATCCAGCTCGGCCGTCAACTCCTGTCTGCCAACTCTCTTCTCCGCCATCCAAGCCGCTCCGTCTCGGACTCGACCGTCCGGGCTGGTCTGGAGGCGAAAAGGATCATACCCTCAACACCAACTATCCAGTTACCACAGTTTCGGAAAAAATGGTAGAGAAGGGACGACAGGCTTCCGCCGCCGGTCGGGCCGGATGGGAAGCGACATTATCAGCTCGGTGACCGGCCCGGCCGCCCCCCACAGCCTTGAGGCGGGCCGGCCGTTCAAACCGTAGTCTTTCGAGGCGTATTCCGCCCGGCTTCGAGGAGTTCACCGTCGCGGCGTCTCCAGAGAAGCCGTCACGCCCGCCTCAATCCCCGGCCGGAGTATGCTCGTGGCGCTCGCAACCACAGCCGCAACCCTGGCCGTGGGCGTACTCCCGGCCGAGGCCAGGCCCTCGACCGCCCGCCATGGCCGGCCAGTCGGTGGCGGCCGGTTCGGAGGTCACCCCGAAGGCGTGGCCCAGATCTTCGGCGACAGAGTTGAGATCGTGGACCACCACCTCCATCAGCCCGGCCGCCCGGTGAAGATAGACCGCCGCCGCGGCGTCAGGGACTTTGGTGCAGCTTCGCCGAAAAAGGCTCAGGGCCGCGGCCAGTTGGTTGAGATCGCCGACGGCCTTGGCCGCGGCCTCGGATTTGGCGTCGGACATACTAAGAACTCCTTCAGCAACTCCTTTCGGTTAAAGCATCTTACCGCAGTTCAGAGGGACGGTCGAGAGGAGAAGGGAGAGCGGCTGGGGTCGGTGTTTTTGGATTGACAGCGGCGAGACTGCTGTAGTAAACTCTACTCACCGATTGGGTTATTGTAGCAAATTCTGCACAAAAGGCGCTGGAGAGGTCCTTGATCAACCCCGAAGTGTTGTTCATCAAAGGGCCGGTTCGACTGACCAAGACCCAGGTCAAGACGGTGGATTATATTCTCGGCCACCCCGACAAGGCCGCTTTTCTGTCCGCCGCCGAGTTGGGCCGCCGGCTTGGAGTCTCCGACGCCACCGTGGTCAGGCTGGCCCAGAGTCTCGGCTTTTCCGGCTTCTCCGCCATGCAAAACCACCTCCGGGAGCACTTGAGGTCGCGCCTGGACACCGTCAGTCGGATGGAGCGCACCGCCGGCCATATCGCCACGGTGGAGGACGTGCTGCCGGCGGTCATGCGGGCCGACATCGACAATCTGGAGCGGACCGTGGAGACGACCTCCCTCCGCACCTTCGCCAAGGTGGTCGAGGTCCTACACAGGGCCGAGGAGGTCCACATCGTCGGCTTGCGCTCGGCCCACTCCCTGGCCCAGTTCCTGGCCAGCGCCCTCAAGTACCTCGGCCGCCGGGTCCACCAGATCACCCCCGGCATCGGCGAAATCTGGGCCGAGTTGAACCACCTGGACTCGGATACGGTCCTGGTCGCCTTTTCGTTTCCCCGCTACACCAGATTGACCATCGAGATCGCCGAGGCGGCCAAACAGGCCGGAGGGACGGTCATCGCCTTCACCGACTCGGCCCTCTCGCCGCTGGCCACCCGGGCCGACTACGTTCTGCCGGCCTCGTTTCAGATGGACTCCTTCATGGAGTCGTTCGTGGCGGCGTTGAGTCTCTTGAACGCCGTGGTGACGGCCATCGCCTTCGTGGACGGGAAGAAATCCATCGGCCGCCTCAAGCGCCTGGAGCAGTTGTGGGCGGAGAAATCGATCTACTACCGCGACGAGGCCGAGGAGGGCGCGGGACGCGCCAAGAAACACTGAATTTTTCGGCCGGCCCTGGGGCCCGGCCCTGGAGGCGAAAGCCTCATATTTTTGAAAAACCAAGGAGCGCAAAAGCCAATGGACCCCAACCAATCTCTGGAGCCGCTGTTCAACCCGGCCTCGGTGGCCGTCATCGGCGCCTCGGAGGTGCCGGGCAAGGCCTCGGAGCGCCGAGTGCGAAGCCTGATCGAAGGCGGATTCGGCGGCCAGGTCTATCTCGTCAACCCCAAACGTGATCGACTCTTCGGCCGGCGGGCCTACCCGTCAATGAAGGACGTCGACGGCCGGGTCGATCTGGCCATGATCGTCATCCCGGCCAAATTCATCCCCGAGGCGGTGGCCGACGCCGCGGCCAAGGGCGCCAAGGGGGTGATCATCATCACCGCCGGCCTGGGCGAGACCGGCGAAGAGGGCAAGCGGATCGAGGCCGAAATACTGGACATCGCCGATCGATACGGGGTCAACGTCATCGGCCCCAACTGCTCGGGAATGTATTCGGCCTCGGGCTCGATGAACTTCTTGGGCATCCCCGGCATCAAGCCGGGGCGACTGTCGATCCTGGCCCAGTCGGGCAACATCATCGACTCCCTGACCCACTACGCGGCCAAGCGGGGTCGCGGTTTTTCCAAGATCATCTCCTCGGGCAACGCCATCGGCGTTCGTTTCCACCATTATATCGACTACTTGGCCGACGACGACGACACCGGCGTGATCATGCTCTACCTGGAGTCGATCAAAGACGGCAGCGAGCTGGTCCAGGCCGCCCGGCGGGCGGTGACCAAGAAGCCGATCATCGCCCTCAAGGTCGGCCGGACCACCGCCGGCCAGCGGGCCAGCGCCTCCCACACCGGCGCCCTGGCCGCCAACGACGCCATCGTCGAGGCCGCCTTCGAGCAGGCCGGCATCATCCGGGTGTCCAACGTGGACGAGATGTTCGACCTGGCCGAAACCTTCATCGACTGCCCGAAACCCAAGGGCAGCCGGGTGGCCATCCTCTCCGAGGGCGGCGGCGACAACTCGGTGGCCGCCGACAACGCCGAGCGCTGGGGCCTCGAAGTGCCGGTCTTGAGCCCCGAGCGCCAGGAGAAGATCAAGGAGCACCTCCTGGCCGGCATGCCGGCCCACAACCCCATCGACTACGGCGGCACGGCCGAGGAGAACCCGGACGTCATCGTCCAGTGCGTCCGCCAGGTCATGGAGGACGACGACATCGACCTGGTCTACCTGACCGGTTTCTTCGGCGGCTTCAGGGACATCATCGCCCCCCACATCGGCGAGCTGGAAGCCGAGGCGTCGAAAAAGTTGGTCGGCCTGGTCGAGGAGTTCAAAAAGCCCCTGGCCGTCCACACTTCGTTCGCCGGCATGGACTACGAGGCGCTCGAGGTCTTGCGGGAGGGCGGCGTGCCGGTGTTGGCCTCCTCGGACAGAACCGCCCAATGCCTGGCCGCCCTGGCCCGGCAGGCGGCCGACGCCCGGCGGCTGGAGAAGGTCCGGCTCGTCACCGGCGACGGCTCGGCTCGGCCGGAGGCCGAGAAGATCTTCGCCGCGGTCCGCTCCCAGGATCGGACCAATCTCCTCGAAACCGAATCCCGGCGGCTTCTGGCCGCCTACGGCTTCGACCTGCCCCCGGCCGAGCTGGCCGAGACCGCCGAGGCGGCGGGGCGGGCGGCCGAGGCCATGGCCTGCCCGGTGGCGATGAAGATCGTCTGCCCGGACATCGTCCACAAGTCCGACGCCGGCGGGGTCAAGCTGGGCCTCGTCGGCCGGGAGGAGGCCCGGGCCGGGGCCAAAGAGGTGATGGCCAACGCCCGCAAGGTCGCCCCGGCCGATCGAATCGTCGGCGTGCTGATAAGCCCCATGGCCGCCGCCGGCCAGGAGTGCATCCTGGGCCTGGTCCGCGACCCCCAGTTCGGGCCGGTGATCATGTTCGGTCTGGGCGGGGTTTTCGTCGAGGTCCTGGGAGACGTCTCCTTCGGCGTCGCTCCCTTGAGCGAGGATGACATTGAGCGTATGATGACTTCAATCAAGGGTTACAAGCTCCTTACCGGCGTACGGGGCCAGGCGGCGAAGGACGTCGAGGCGGTACGCGACATGTTGCGCCGATTGTCGGTCATCGCGGTTGAGAATCCGGAAATCGCCGAGATCGACCTAAACCCCGTCATCATCCACGAGAAGGGTGCCTCGGTGGTCGATTCCCGCGTCATCCTGACCGACTGAAGGAGATGAAATCCATGAATCTGGAAACAGTGATCTACGAAAAGAAAGGCCGCACCGCCGTCATCACCTTGAACCGGCCCAAGGTCTTAAACGCGATGAACAAGCAGCTCTGGCTCGATCTGAGAGAAGCCTTCATCGCCGCCCGCGACGACGACGAGGTCAAGGTGGTGGTGCTCACCGGCGCCGGGCGGGCCTTTTCCACCGGGGCCGACCTCAAAGACTCCCACGGCCGGACCATCACCGCCTACCGGGACTATCTGGAGCACCTCCAGGAGATATCCCGGATGATCATCCGCTTCGACAAGCCGACCATCGCCGCCGTCAACGGCTACGCCCTGGGTTCCGGCTACGAGCTGGCGTTGGCCTGCGACATCCGCCTGATGGCCAAAAGCGCCCAGATCGGCTCGCCCGAGGCCAAGGTGTCCTCCTCGGTCACCGGCGGGGCGATGCGCCTGGTGCCGCTCCTCATCGGCCCGGCCAAGGCCAAGGAGCTGATGTTCACCGCCGAGTACATCGACGGCGTCGAGGCCGAGCGGATCGGGCTGGTCAACCGGGCGGTGGACGACGAACGCCTGATGGACGAAGCGCTGGCCATGGCCGAGAAGATCGCGGCCAACTCGGCCTTCTCGATAAAGCTGATCAAACGGGGCATCGACATGTCGCCCGAGGTCAGCCTGGAGGCGTTGATGGACTACGAGGTCGAGGCCTGCCTGGCCACGGTCAGCGCTCCGGAGCGGGAAGAGGCCTTGCAGGATTTCGAATCCCGCAAGAAGTAGTTGGTAGTCACGGGCCCAAAGGCCCCCAACCGAAAACATTTTTAGGGAGGGATTACATGAAGAGACTGAGTTTGGTATTGCTGGCCTTGGTGTTCGCCTTTGGTTGCCTGATGGCGGCCACTCCGCATGACGCCGTGGCCAAGACGCGCTACGTGACCATCGGCACCGGCGGCGTGACCGGCGTCTACTACCCGACCGGCGGCGCCATCGGCAAGATCGTCAACAAGAAACGCAAAGTGTACAACCTGCGCGTAACCGTCGAGTCCACCGGCGGCTCGGTGTTCAACGTCAACGCCATCATGGCCGGCGACCTGGAGTTCGGCGTGGTCCAGTCCGACCGCCAGTATCAGGCCTGGCACGGCCTGGCCGAGTGGAAGGACAAGGGCCCCCAGAAGAAGCTCCGGGCCGTCTTCACCATCCATCCTGAAACCTTCTTCCTGGTCGCCGCCGTCGATTCCGGCATCAAGAGCTACAAGGACCTCAAGGGCAAGGCCGTGGCCGTGGGCAACCCCGGTTCCGGCCAGCGCCAGAACTTCATCGACATCCTGTCCATGTACGGCATGAGCCACAAGGACCTCGGCCGGGCCGAGGGTCTCAAGGCGGCCGAGTCGCCCAAGATGCTCCAGGACGGCCGCGTCGATGCTTTCATCTACACCGTGGGCAACCCGGCCGGCATGATCAAGGAAGCCACCGCCGGTCGTCGTAAGGTCCGCTTCATCCCGGTGGACGAGCCCCAGGTGAACGCCATGGTCAAGAAGTGGCCCTACTACGTCAAGGCCAAGATTCCGGTCCAGTTCTACCCCCTGGCCGAGAACAAGACCGACGTGCCCACCTTCGCCGTCAAGGCGACCTTCGTGACCAGCATCGACGTGCCGGACGACATCGTCTACGCCATCACCAAGGAGGTCTTCGAGAACTTCGACGCCTTCAAGAAGCTCCACAAGGCCTACACCACCCTGACCAAGAAGAAAATGCTGGAGGGCATGAGCGCCCCCATTCATCCCGGCGCCTTGAAGTACTACAAGGAGGCCGGCTTGATGTAAACCGGCTCACGGCTTCGGCCGCCCGGGGCGGGCCCGGGCGGCCGAAATTGAACGACCACCCTTTAACTCGGAGTTGCGGGGAGATTTTCGGATGGCTGAAGACAAGCGTGACGACAGGTTCGACCACGGCGAGCAGCTCGAAGACGAGGGGGCCAAGATCGCCCAGAAGTTGGTCGAGGAGGCCGAAGCCGGCGCTCGTTATCCCACCGAGGGCTGGCAGAGATGGGTCATCCCCATCATCGCCGCCAGTTGGTCCATCTTCCAGCTTCTCTTGGCCGAGGTCCTGCTGCTCAACGCCGACGTCACCCGGGCCATCCACCTCGCCTTCGCCATCGTACTGGTCTACTTGAGTTACCCGCTGTTCAAAAAGAAGGTCATTTCAGCCAAGTGGCTAAGCGATAAGAAAAAATTTCATACCATCGATTTTCTGTTGGCCGCCGCGGCCTGCCTCTGCGCCCTCTACATCGCCATCGACTACGACGGCCTGGCCGGACGGCAGGGCTCGCCGATCCTCCGGGACATCCTCATCGGGACGCTGCTGGTCGTCCTCCTTCTGGAAGCCGCCCGGCGGGCCCTGGGGCCGGCCCTGACCGGCGTGGCCGGACTTTTTATCTTCTACGCCTTCTTCGGGCCCTACATGCCCGACATCATCGCCTTCAAGGGCGTGTCCTTGAATCGCTTCTTCGGCCAGATCACCATGTCCACCGAGGGCATCTACGGCGTGCCGCTGGACGTCTCGGCCAAGATCGTCTTCCTCTTCGTGCTCTTCGGGGCCACCCTGGAGAAAGCCGGCGGCGGCGAGTGGTTCGTCAAGGTCGCCTACAGCCTGCTCGGTCACCTGCGCGGCGGGCCGGCCAAGGCGGCGGTGTTGGCCTCGGGTCTGTCGGGGATGGTCTCCGGCTCGTCCATCGCCAACGTGGTCACCACCGGCACCTTCACCATCCCGCTGATGAAGGACGTCGGCTATCCCGACACCAAGGCGGCCGCGGTGGAGGTGGCCGCCTCGACCAACGGCCAGTTGATGCCGCCGATCATGGGCGCGGCCGCCTTCATCATCGCTGAGTACTGCAACATCAACTACTTCGAGGTGGTCAAGCACGCCTTCATCCCGGCCGTGGCCAGTTACTGCGCCCTGTTCTACATCACCCATCTCGAAGCCGGCAAGCTGGGGCTCAAGGGCGCTCCCCGATCCCAACTGCCCTCCTTCTTCAAGACGTTGATAGAAGGAATCCACTTCGTCATCCCGCTTTTGGTTTTGATCTGGGCCCTGCTGGTTATGCGCTACAGCCCGGAGAAGTCGGCCTTCTGGTCGATCCTGGTTCTCTACGGGACGATGATCGTCCAGAGCCAGGTCCTCGCCCGGCGCGAGGGCGAGTCGGCGATGTGGGGGTTGAAGGTCGCCTTGAAGACCATCTGGGACTCCTGGGTGGCCGGCGGCCGGAACATGCTGGGCATCGGCGTGGCCGTGGCCACGGCCGGCATCATCGTCGGCGTGGTGACCATGGGCCTGGGCAACCTCATCATGGAGGTCGTCGATATCCTGGCCATGGGCAACCTGGTCCTGCTGCTGATGATGACCGCCATGGCCTCATTGATTCTGGGCATGGGATTGCCGACCACGGCCAACTACATCGTGGTCTCCTCGTTGATGGCCCCGGTCATCGTCGAGCTGGGGCCGGACATGGACCTGGTGGTGCCCTTGATCGCGGCCCATCTCTTCGTCTTCTACTTCGGCATCCTGGCCGACGACACCCCGCCGGTCGGCCTGGCCGCCTACGCCGCCAGCGCCATCGCCAAGTCACCGCCCATCCCGACCGGCATCCAGGGCTTCATCTACGACATCCGAACGGCGATCCTGCCCTTCATGTTCATCTTCAACACCCAGTTGCTCCTGATCGGCATCCACGACGACTACTTCTGGTTCCAGGCGCTCTACATCTTCTGCACCACGGTCATCGCCATGTTCGCCTTCGCCTGCGCCACCCAGGGTTTCTTCGTCGTCAAGGCCAAGTGGTGGGAGCGGATCGTCTTCCTGTTCATCTGCTTCGTGATCCTCAGACCCGACTTCTTCGCCGTCCGTCTCTTCGGCGTGGAGCCGATCGATCCCGCCACCGGCCAGGCGGTCTCCCACTTCCACACCAACCTGGTCATGGCCAGCGGCATGGCGATGTACGGCTTGATGTACCTCCTTCATCGGTCCCGGCTGAAGTCCCAACAGGCGGCGGCGTGATGGGCGCTTCAATATCCGGCGGCCAGAAACCTCCCGGCCCGATCGACCCCGGCGGGCCGGCCAAGCTCCCGCCGGCGGAGCGGTAAGACCCGCCTGGGAGCCGGACGAGGGGGTGATCATGAAACCCAATGTCAAGCGCAGTTTGGCTCCCTTCCTGATCCTGGCAGCCCTGCTGGCCCTTTATCCGACCCAGGCCCACTCGGCGGGACGGCGATACGTCTCCATCGCCGCCGGCCGGGTCAGCGGCGCCTTCTTCCCCATGGCCGGCTCGATCGCCCGGACGACGCGCAAACCCCTGAGGGTCAAGGGAATCAGGGTCAGCGCGGAGTCGACCGCCGGCCAGGCCCAGAACGCCGTTCTGATCTCCCAGGGCGAGTACGAACTGGCCATCATCCAAAACGTCGTCGCCGCCGAAGCCATCAAGGGCTCCAAGCCGTTGTTCTCCAGACCGTTGACCAACCTGGCCGGGGTGTGCGCCCTGGCCTTCCAGGCCGTCCACCTCCTGGCCCGGCCCGAGGCCGGCATAAACACGCTGGCCGATCTGAAGGGCAAAAAGGTCGGTTTGGGCCTCACCGGCTCGGGCACCCGACTCAACGCCCACCACCTGTTGACCGCCTGGGGCTTGAAGCCGGCCGACCTGGCCGCCGTCCAGTCGCTCAGGCCGGCCCAGGCGATGGAGTATCTGAAGACCGGGCGTCTAGAGGCCGCCTTCTTCACCGCCGCGGCCGGCGAGGCGAACCTGGTTTCACTCGCGGCTCAAACGCCGCTCAAGCTGGTGCCCATCGAGGGGCCCAACGTGGAGTGGCTCATCAGCCGTTACCCCGGCTACGAAAAGCAGGTCATCGCCGGCGGGACCCTGAAGGGCAATCCCAAGAACGTCCCCACGGTCTCGATCACGGCTCTGTTGATCACCAGACGCGACCTCGAAGAAGGCCTCGTCGGCGACATCCTCGAGGCCGTCTTCGACAACCTGACCAAGCTCGGCCGTTACGATCCCGACCTGGCCGGCCTGTCCCTGGAGAAAGCGGTGCTGGGCCTGACCCTACCCTGGCATCCGGAGGCGCAAAAATTTTTCCAGGCTAAAGGAGCGCTCGACTAGCCGGCGACGGCGGTAGAGAAGACGGCCCTTCGCTCGCTTGACGGCTCGGGCGGCCGAGCCCTGTTTCTGGCCGCGCCGGCGACGGCTTTTTCCTTTGATCGTCGGCAGCGAGGGCTCTTCATCTCCGGCCAGGCCGCCGCAGGACGCTGGTCATACCCGCCAAGCTCGTCGCCGGAAAATCGCGGCCCCAGCGCCTTTCACCGGGTCATCGCCGGATTCGATCCACAACCCGCTTTCCGGCCAAGCCGGAGGGGAACGTTCCCTAAAACGCCCCGATCGAGATGCTTGTTGGCCAAAGGAAGGGCCCGGCCGAAGCCGGGCCGTTGTGGGGGAGGGTTGGACACGCGCCCCGGTCGCTTTGGCGCGCTTGGGCCCGCCCGGTTGGGGGACGGACCGGCCAGGGGTGAGCTGGCCGGTCCGCGGGGGGCAGGCAGGGAAGACCGCTTACGGTCTCCCCGCTCTTTGTCCGGGGAGCGGGTCGGACCCCCCGGACAAACCTTTGGGCTCACGCCCTGAATCAATCCAGCGGGTAGGCCTCCTTGTCGATGACCTTGGCCGCGATCCGCCGCTTGAGCTCGATGACGTTGACCGGCTGGTTCTTGGTGAACTTCCGGAGCGCCATCAGCTGCGTCCTGAGCATGTCGCCCTCTTCACACCGGGCCAGGACCTGGTTGCCCCAGAACTGGATCTTGGGCAGGGTGTCGTCCAGGTAGGCCTGAACCATGGCGATGTGGAGCGCCGCGGCCTCCTCGCCGTCCTTCTCGATCTTCTTCAAGGCCCTAAGCAGGCCGCACTCCATGGTGTAGAGCTCGATGCACATGTCGGCCAGCCGGCCCAGGACCTCCTGCTCGTGGAGCAGTTTGTCCATGAACTTCTGGGCGGCCACGCCGGCGACCAGGATGATCGCCTTGCGGGTCATCTCGATCATGTGGGACTGGAAGCCCAGCGGGCCCTCGGGAATCTCGGCCGCCAGCGGCGAGAAGCTCATCACCTCGGAGGCGAGCTGCTGGGCGGCCTGCAGGAGCGGTAGACGGCCCTTCATCGCCCGCTTCATGATCGTGCCCGGCACCAACAGCCGGTTGATCTCGTTAGTGCCCTCGAAGATCCGGTTGATCCGGGTGTCCCGGTACATCTGCTCGGCCGGATACTCCTTGATGTAGCCGTAGCCGCCCAAAATCTGGACGAACTCATCGGCGATGAAGTCGACCGCCTCGGAGCACCAGACCTTGTTGATGGCGCACTCGATGGAGTACTCCTCGATGGCCTTGACCGCCTGACGATCGTAGTCCTCGGCCGACTTGTCCAGGCTCTCCAGGGCGTTGTCGATCAGGCCGGCCACGGCGTAGCACTGGGACTCCATCAGGTAGACCCGGATGGCCATGTCGGCCAGCTTCTCCTGGATCATGCCGAACTCGGAGATGGGCCGGCCGAACTGCACCCGCTGCTTGGCGTACTTGACCGCCTCGGCCAAGCCCCACTTGCCGCCGCCGACGCAGGCCGCGCCGAGCTTGTAGCGGCCGACGTCCAGGACGTTCAGGGCGATGACGTGGCCCCGGCCGACCTCGCCCAGCAGGTTTTCCACCGGCACCTGGGCGTCCTCCAGAATCAAGGAGGCGGTGGAGGAACCCTGGATGCCCAGCTTGTGCTCCTCGGCCCCGGTGGACACGCCCGGGAAGTCGCGCTCGACGATGAAGGCGGTGAAGTCCTGGCCGTCAACCTTGGCGAAGACGATGAACGTCTGGGCCCAACTGGCGTTGGTGATGAACATCTTCTCGCCGTTGAGGATGTAATGCTTCCCGTCTTCGGAAAGCACCGCCTTGGTCTTGGCGTTGAGCGCGTCGGAGCCGGCCCCCGGCTCGGTCAGGGCGAAGGCGCCGATCCACTCGCCCGAGGCCAGCTTGGGCAAGTACTTCTCCTTCTGCTCCTTGGTGCCGAAGTAGACGATGGGCAGGGTGCCGATGCCGGTGTGCGCTCCCTCGGTGACGGCGAACCCGCCGCCCGGACCGAAGGCCTCGGTCACGCAGCAGGTGGAGATCTTGTCCAGGCCCAGTCCGCCGTACTCCTCGGGAACGTCGGTGCCCAGCAGCCCCAGCTCGCCGGCGGTCAGCATCAGCTTTCTGGTTAACTCTTCGTCTTTCTCCTCCAGTTTGTCCATCGCCGCCATGACCTCGTTGGCGATGAATTCGCGGGTGGTCTGGAGGATCATCCGGTGCTCGTCGGTGAAGTCCTCCGGAGTGAAGATGTCGCTGGTGGTGCGGGGCTCCAGAATAAAGTTACCGCCCGGAATCTTGTCAGCCATTTCCTCGCTCCTTTTCCCTATTGGGGTCGCTCAAACACGGCCGCCGCACCCATGCCGAAGCCGATGCACATGGAGACCAGACCGTAGCGCACCTTGCGGTAGCCCATCTCGTAGAGGAGTTGGGTGGTCAGTTTGGCTCCGGTGCAGCCCAGGGGGTGGCCCAGGGCGATGGCGCCGCCGTTGACGTTGGTGATCTCGGTGTTGATGCCCAGGTCCTTGATACAGGCCAGTGCCTGGGCGGCGAAGGCCTCGTTGAGTTCGATCAGCTCGATGTCCTCGAGCTTGAGGCCCGCCTTGTCCAGGGCCTTGGGGATGGCCTTGATCGGGCCCAGACCCATGTATTCGTTCTCCACGCCGGCCACGGCGAAGGAGCGGAAGACGCCCATGATCGGCAAGTTGAGCGATTCGGCCTTCTCCCGGCTCATGACCATCACCGCCGCCGCGCCGTCAGAGGTCTGGGAGGCGTTGGCCGCCGTGACCGTGCCGTTGGGCTTGAAGGCCGGCCTCAACCCGGCGATGCTCTCCAGGGTGACTCCGAAGCGAACGCCCTCGTCCTGCTCGAAGACCTCCTCGACGATGATCGGCTTGCCGTCGGCGTCCACGCCCGGCAGGCGGATGGTCAAGGGCACGATCTGCTCTTTGAACTTACCCTCCTTGATCGCCCGCTCGGCCTTGTTCTGGGAGGCGACGCCGAACTCGTCCTGCTCCTGGCGGGAAATCCCGTACTTCTCGGCCACGTTCTCCGCGGTCAGGCCCATCGGCTCGTAAGCGCCGGGCCGTTCGTGGGCCATGACCGGATCGACCGACATGATGCTGCCGCCCATGGGGATGGCCGACATCGACTCGACCCCGCCGGCGATGATCACATCGGCCATGCCGGCGATGATGGTCGTCGCGGCGATGGCGATGGTGTTCAGCCCGGACGAGCAGAACCGGTTGAAGGTGCAGCCCGGAATATCGTCCGGCAGCCCGGCCTTGTTGACCAAGACGCGGCCGATATTGAGCCCCTGCTGCGCCTCGGGGAAGGTGCAGCCGATGATGACGTCGTCGATGTCCATCACGTCGAGGCCGGGAGTGCGATTGATGACCTCTTTGAGCACGGCCACGCCCATCTCCTCGGGCCGGGTGTAGCGCAGCTTGCCTCGGGGAGCCTTGCCCACGGCGGTTCTCACGGCCGCCACTATGACCGCTTCCCTCATCCTTTATCCTCCTTATCCCAGCCGACTCGCCCGCCTAGTTGCGAAGCGGTTTGCCGGTCTTGAGCATGTGAGCCATGCGGGCCTGGGTGCGCGGATCGCCGCACAGCGAGACGAACGCCTCCCGTTCCAGATCCAAGAGGTACTGCTCGTCAACCACCGTGTCGGGCAGCACGTCGCCGCCGTTGAGGACCCAGGCCAGCTTGTTGGCCACCACCAGATCGTAGTCGGTGATGTAGCCGGACTTGTGCATGGTGTAGAGGGCGTATTCCATCACCGCCTTGCCGTCCACGCCTTGGACCCGAACCTTGGCCGGCCGGGGCGGTTCGTAGCCCTCCATGACCATGGCCAGGACGGTCTGCTTGGCGTCGTGGATGAGGAAGTCCCGGTTGATGGTCATCTTGTCCTCGCGCCTCAAGAAGCCCATCTGCTTGGCCTGCTTGGCGCCCATGGCCACCTTGGCCATGGCGATGGTCTCGAAGGCCCGGGCGACGTAGGGGGTCAGCTCGATCTGCTTGGGGTAGAGACCGCCCTTGGGCACTTCGAAGAGGTGCTCGGTGTTGCGGATCAGAAGCTCCTTGCAGCCGCCACCGGCCGGGATGACGCCGACGCCGACTTCGACCAGGCCGATGTAGGTCTCGGCCGCGGCCCGGATCCTGTCCGCCCCCAAGCAGACCTCGCAGCCGCCGCCCAGGGCCATGCCCGCCGGCGCGGCCACGACCGGTTTGTCCAGGAACTTGAGGCCCATGATCGCGTCCTGGAGGCCCTTGACCAGCCAGTGGAGTTCGTCCCACTCCTCCTCCTGGGCGGTGAACAGGACCAGGCCCAGGTTGGCCCCGACCGAGAAGTTGGGGGCGTGGTTGGCGATGACCAGGCCCTCGAACTCCCGGGAGACGATCTCGGCCGATTTTCTGAGCATGTCGCCGATCTCGAGGCCCAGGGCGTTCATCTTGGTGTGGAACTCCAGACAGGCCACGCCGTCGCCCAGGTCGATGAGCGTCGCGCCGGAGTTGCCGGCGACGACCTTGTTGCGATCCTTGAGCGACTTGAGAAGGATGATCTCCGGCCGCCGCACGACCTCCCGGTACTCGCCGGCCTGACGGTCGTAGAAATACTGGACGCCGTCTTCCCACTTGTAGAAGGAGGCGAAGCCGTTGGCGACCATCTCCTTGACCCAGACCGGAACCTCGAGGCCCTCTTTTTCCATCCGGGCGACCGACTTCTCCAGGCCGATGGCGTCCCAGACCTCGAACGGGCCCATCTCCCAGGCGAAGCCGGCCCGCATCGCCTTGTCGATGTTGACGATGTCGTCGGCGATCTCGCCCAGGCGGTTGGCGGCGTAAACCAGGGTGTTGGCCGTCTGGTCCCAGGAGAAGAGGGAGGCCTTGTCCTTGCCCCAGACCAGGGCCTTGATCCGCTGGCCCAGATCCTCGATGGCCTTGAGCTGGCCCACCACCGGCAGCCTGGCCTTGGCCTTGGGCCGGTACTCCATGGTCTCAAGATCGAGGGTGAAGAAGGCCTTCTTCCCCGCCTCGTCCTTGCCTTTCTTGTAGAAACCGCCCTTGGTCTTGTCCCCCAACAGCTTCTTGTCGATCATCTTCTGCAAGAACTCGGGGACCTTGAAGACCTCGCGGCGCTCGTCGTCGGGGCAGCCGTCGTAGACGTTCGAAGCCACGTGGGCCAGGACGTCCAGGCCGACCAGATCGGCGGTCCTGAAGGTGGCGCTCTTGGCGTGGCCGACGATGGGGCCGGTCAGGGCGTCGATCTCCTCGATGGACAGCCCGACTTTCTCCAGGCCGTGGAAGAGGTACATCACGCCGAAGGTGCCGATCCGGTTGGCGATGAAGTTGGGCGTGTCTTTGGCGTCGACCACCTCCTTGCCCAGCTTCTTTTCGCCGAAGTCTTTGACCAGGGCGAGGACCTCGGGGTCGGTCTTGGGTCCGGGGATGATCTCCAACAGCCGCATGTAGCGCGGCGGATTGAAGAAGTGCATCCCGACGAAGTTCTTCTGGAACTCGTCGTCGAAGCCCTCGCACATCGAGGCGATGGGCAGGCCCGAGGTGTTCGAGGCGACGATGGCGTCCGGTTTCAAGTAGGGCTGTATCTTCTCGAACAGGCCGCGCTTGATGTCGAGGCGCTCGACGACGACCTCGATGATCAGGTCGGCCTCCTTGAGATACTCCAGGTTGTCCTCGAAGTTGCCGATGGTGATCAGCTCGGCGTCGTCGTTGAGATAGAAGGCCGGCGGCTTGGCCTTGAGCGCGGCCTGTAGGCCGCCCGCGGCCAGTTTGTTGCGGAATTCCGGGGTGTTCTCGTCCCAGCCCTTCTTCTTGTCATCGTCTGTCAGCTCGAAGGGGACGATGTCGAGAAGATAGGTGGGCAGGCCGACGTTGGCCATGTGGGCGGCGATGGTCGCGCCCATGACCCCCGCGCCCAGGACGGCCACTCTCTCGATTCGGCGGCTCATCGGGGTCCTCCTGTGTCTATGTGAATCGGGCCAAAAAGCCGTGATCAGCGCTGGACTCGAGACCGACTGAATGACTCTTCATTCAAGGTAGAATTCAGCCTACCCCGGGCCGGGAAGGAAAGTCAAGGAAAAAATGAATGGGGATTCATTCAGGGGGTTTTGCCCGGAACGTCGCGGTGTGATCGGCGCCGCCGGTCGGTCTTCGGCCGGGACGGCTCGCCAGCCTCCAGCGAGAACAAGGCCGTCGATGATTTTCCATCATTTACCGGCACATATCGGCGAATCGAAGATTCCTTGCCGCCGCTCGCTGGCAGGTCGAAATACCCGCGACGCCCCCCTGAACAGAACGTCGAACCTGGAGCAGTCAGCTTTTATTTCGTTTACATCTCTCAGAAAATCGTTATTTTGATTTCTGGTTGGCAGGTTTGACAAGGCTGGGGACAGCCATCGAGTCGAGCCTGCCGTCGCCGCCATCTCGAAAAGGGTTTGTCTCAACTGAACAGGAACACTACCGGCGCTCGGCCCAGGGCCGAGACCGAAAGGGGCTGGCGGTCGGCGGCCGGCAGGGTGATCCGCCCATGAAAAACCTTTCCCTCAAGTGGAGTATCTTCCTGTTTTACTTGCTCTTCGGCCTGTTGCCGTTGGGGGGAATATCCTATCTCACCATGCTCTCCTACACCCGGACCATAACCTCCCTCACCGATCAGCATGTCAGCCAACTGCTCCAGCGGGTGGCCGAGCAGACGGACGGCCGGTGCTACAATTTGTTCAAGTACTTGGATTTGATGTCCAAGTTTCCCTATGTCCAGTTGAGCTTCCTCCAGTATCCCCATGCCGGCCAGCGAAGCACCGTCCAGGAAAAATTGGAGCTTTTCCGGATCAACACCCAGAGTTTCGACCGCATCACCCTCTACTCCAACCAGGGCGAGGTGGTGGCCACCACTCCCACCCGTTACCGGGCCGCACCCAAGCCCCTGAGCCGGAACCAGGTGATGAGAGCGGCCCCGTACAGCTACTTTCATCAAGAAGATCTGAGCCACAACCCGCCCCGGCTCTTGCTGTTCAAAAGGGTCTACGATTACCGGGATCCGGATCGGCCGGTGGGTCTGGTCTGCGCCGAGGCTTCCTTGAAGAGCTTCTTCGCCTTCACCAAGGAGCTGGGACTGGGTCCAGGAGTGACCAAGACCATCTTCAACAGTCGGGGGATGAAACTATTCGAGCAGCCTCCCCCGGCCAGCTCCGATCCAGGGAAGTTACGGGAATATGCCGCCGCCCTGCCCTTGCTGGACTGGCGGATCATGGTCCGCATTCCGGAAAAGGTACTGTATCACGATGTCACCCGGGCCCGCTTCAACACCTTGGCCTTTGCGGCCCTGGTGGCCGCGGGGGCTTTGGTGGCGGGCCTCTTGTTCAGCCGCTGGGTCACCCGGCCGCTGCAGACCATCATCGAGGGCACCAAAAACTTTGCCGCCGGCAACCTGGATCACCGTATCCCGGTCTCCGGCGGGAGGGAGACCAAGCGGCTGGCCGAGGCCTTCAACGCCATGGCCAAACAACTGAAAGAGCGCCAGGCCGAATTGGTCCAAGCCGGAAAACTGGCTTCACTGGGCTTGCTCTCGGCCGGTTTCGCCCACGAGGTCCGCAACCCCCTGGCGGGGATAAAGACCAGCGCCCAGGTTCTGGAAAGAAGGGCCCGCAGCCCCAAGGAGAGGGGGTTGGCCCGGGGCATCTCCAAGGAGGTGGACCGGCTGAACCAGTTGGTGGAGGAGTTGCTCCACTTTGCCCGGCCGCGTCCTTCCCGCCGGGTGCCCTGCGACCTGGCCGAGATAGCCGAACGCAGCCTGGGGCTTCTCTCCGCCCGCATCCAGCAGAAAGGAGTGACGATCCACAACCGCGTCGGGCGGGTGATGGTGCTGGCCGATCCCGATCAGATGATCCAGGTGGTGATCAACCTGCTGCTCAACGCCTTGCAGGCGGTGGAGCCGGGAACGGGCTGGATCGGCCTGGAGACGATGGAGGCTCCGGGAGGAAGACCGGCCTTGAAGATAAGCGACAACGGCCAGGGCATCCCCCGGGAGCTGTTGGGGCGCATCTTCGACCCCTTCTTCTCGGTGGCCAAGGAGGGCACCGGGCTGGGGTTGTCTATCGTCCAGACCTTGCTGCGTCAAAACGGCGCCCGGGTGGAGGTGGAAAGCAAAGAGGGTAACGGCGCCAGCTTTACCCTGATTTTCCAGCCCTGGAACGAGGAGGGCAAAGAGGTGGCGAATGGCTGAGATCGCGGTGGTGGACGACGAACGGGTGCTGGTGGACTCCTTGCAGTTGGAGCTGGAGGGGAGAGGGCATACCGTGCGGGCCTTTTACCGCGCCGTCCCCTTCCTGGACTACATCCACTCCAGCGAGCCGGATGTGGTTCTTTTGGACTTGCAGCTCCCCGACTTGAACGGTTTGGAGGTCTTGGAGCACATAAACAAGACCCACCGCTTCATTCCCACCATCATCATCACCGCCCACGGCAACCTGGACTCGGCCATCCAGGCCATGCGAGGCGGCGCCTTCGACTATGTCAACAAGCCCTTCGATCTGGACGAGATCGATATCATCATCGACAAGGCCCTCCAGGAGATCAAGCTGGTCCGCGAGGTGGAGCACCACCGGCGGCGGGCGGCGGAGGGGGTCCGCCCCGAGGACTTCATCGGCTCCAGCCCGCCGGTGCGTCGGCTGCTGGAAACCGTGAAAAAACTCACCCAGGTGGACAACACCACCGTGCTTCTGCGCGGAGAAAGCGGCACCGGCAAGGACCTCCTGGCCAAGATGATCCACAACTTGAGCGCCCGGGCCGAAAGGCAGTTCATCGAGGTGAACTGCGCGGCCATCCCGGAAACCCTCCTGGAAAGCGAGCTCTTCGGCTACGAAAAAGGCGCCTTCACCGACGCCAAAAGCCGTAAGACCGGCCTGGTGGAGCTGGCCGACGGCGGGACTTTGTTCTTGGACGAGGTGGGCGATCTGCCTTTTTCTTTGCAGGCCAAGCTGCTGCGTTTTCTGGAGTCGCGTTCTTTCCGCCGTATCGGCGGCGCCAGCGAGATCAAGGTGGACGTGCTGATCATATCCGCCACCAACCGCGACCTGAAAAAAGCCGTGGCCAAAAGAAGGTTCCGCGAGGACCTCTACTACCGCCTCAACGTGGTGCCCTTGGATGTGCCTCCTCTCCGGGAACGGGGGGAAGACATCATGGCCCTGGCCGAACACTACCTGGCCCACTTTTCGCGCAAGTTCCGCAAACCTTTGGTGGGGATGAGCCCGGAAGCCCGGCAGGCCTTCCTCGTCTACCACTGGCCCGGCAATGTCCGCGAGCTCAAAAACCTCGTCGAGCGGTTGGTGATCCTCTCCACCGACAACCTCATCACCTACGACGACCTGCCCGCGGTCATGAAGGAGGCCTCGGCCCGGCGAGAGTCGGGCGGACATCGGGACGCCCTCGGAGAAGAAGGCCTGGAGGCCAAGCTGGCCGCCTACGAGAAAAAGCTCATCGGCGAGGCCCTGGAGCGGGCCGGAGGGGTAAAGTCCGAGGCGGCCAAACTGTTGGGCGTGAGCCGCTACTCGCTGTTGCGCAAGATGAAGCGTTTGTTCGGCGAATAGCCCTCCATCGTTCTGCTTCCGGCGTGCTGAAAGCGAACACCCGCGTGCGTTTTCCGCACGGCAAGGGGCGCCTCACGAGGGCGAAACACCCGCCCCCGGATACGGACGCCGGTCATCGATCGCCAGTCTTTCCCTGCAGTTATCTTGGCCGGCTTCCTCAAGAACCGAGCCCCGAGAACACTGGCATGCCTCTTGCCCTTAAACCTCCAGTCGGCAGGAACCAAAGTAACCTTATGGAGAGGGAGGGTGTTATGAGAAGACTTGCCATCATCGGCCTGGTTCTGGCTTTGGGGCTGACCCTGCTGTGTGGTCCGGCTCTGGCAGGACCCACCCTGGACCGCATCGAAAAGACCGGCAAGATCAAAGTAGGCTTCCGGGAGGGGTCGATCCCCTTTGCCTATATCGATCCCAAGGTGGGCAAGCATGTGGGCTTTTCGGTGGACATGGCCGGACTCTTGGCCGAAAACTTGTCCAAGCGTTTCGGCAAAAAGATCGAGATCGTCCCCTTCACCGTGACCCCCAAGACCCGCATCCCGATGGTGGTCAACGGCACCATCGACGTGGAGATGGGCTCCACCACCTACACCGCCAAACGGGAAGAGGTGGCCGACTTCAGCCTCATCTTCTTCTTCTCCGAGACCACCTTCCTGGTGGCCAAGGACTCCGGCATCAAGACCTTGGCCGACCTCAACGGCAAGCGGGTGGGCGCCGCCCGGGCCACCACCAACCTGAAGGCGGTGCAAGAGCTGGCCAAGGCGGGCAAGTTCAAACCGGCCGGGATCGTGGTCACCGAGACCCATCCCCAGGGCATGCTGGCGCTCAAGAGCGGCAAGATCGACGCCTACAGCACCGACCGCAGCCTGCTGGAAGGCCTGCGGATGAAGGACCAGAACCCGGACAAGTGGATGACGGTCGATTTCGCCATCGCCTACGAGCCCTATGCCTACATCTGCCGCGAAAACGACTCTGATTTCCGTGACTTCGTGAACAACACCATCCTTTGGTCCATCAAGACCGGGAAGTTCTTCGAGCTCTACGAGAAGTGGATGGGCCCCAAGGGGGTGGTGCCCATCAAGATGTCTCCGGCCTACAAGGACTATCTGCAGATGATCGTCTACCCCATGAGCGAGGGCTGGTGGAAGAAGAAATAACCCCCAACCGGCCGGGGTCGGGGGAGGGACTTCTTCCCCCGGCCCCACTTGTCCACCAAGACGATCGATCAGGCGGGAGATTTCTCCATGGGTTTGGCTTATGAATTCGACTGGAGCGTGCTCTGGCGCCACCCGTACGGCCTGTGGCTGCTCAAGGGACTGGGGCTCACCGTTCTCATCGGGCTTTGTTCCTGGGTGATAGCCCTGGCGCTGGGGATATTCATCGGCACCCTGCGGGTGACCCAGTTTCGTCTCTTGCGTTTCATCGGCACGCTCTATGTCGAGGTCTTGCGCAATATTCCCCTGTTGGTGCAGATGTTCTTCTGGTTCTACGCCGGACCCATGCTCTTCGGCGAAACCCTGGCCCGAGAGATCAACCGCCTCTCCGGTTTGAACATCTATGTCGCCATCTTCGGCCTGGGGCTCTACACCGCCTCGCGGGTGGCCGAACACGTCCGGGCCGGCTTCGCCTCCATCCACCGCGATCAATACCAGGCGGTGCTCTCCACCGGCATGACCCGGGTCCAGATGTACCGCTACGTGATCATCCCTTATGCCTTGCGCTTGATCATTCCGCCTCTTACCACCGAGTTCCTCACCGTCTTCAAAAACACCTCCATCGCCATGACCATCGGCGTGGCCGAGCTGACCTTCCAGAGCTACCAGCTCGACGCCGAGACCTTCCACGGCCTGGAGGCCACCACCGGCGCTATGATCATCTATTTCTTCTTGGGCATGGCGGTGGTCAAGTTCATGGGGGTGGTGGAAAAGAAGTTCAAGATTCACGGCCTGGTGGGGAGGTAGCCCGTGTTCGACGCCGTAGTCCGCAATTTCTGGTTCCTGATGGGCGGCCTGGGGGTCACCTTCCAACTGTCCATCTTCGCCCTGAGCGGCGGCATACTTCTGGGCATGCTGGTGGGGCTGGCCCGGCTTTCCAAGAAGCCCTGGATCTATTATCCGGTTACCGCCTATGTCAATTTCCTGCGTAACATTCCTTTGATCCTGGTCATCTTCTGGTTCTATTTCGTGATGCCCATCCTGGTGGGCCAGGCCATCGATCCCTTCCCCTCGGCGGTGATATCCTTCATCGTCTTCGAGGCCACCTACTTCGGCGAAATATTCCGGGCCGGTTATCAGACCATCAGCAAGGACCTGATCAACGCCTCCTATTCCACCGGCATGACCTACTGGCAGACCGCCCGCTACATCAGCATCCCCATCGCCTTCCGGCGCATGCTGCCCAGCCTGATCACCCAGTCCATCGTGACTTTCCAGGACACCAGCCTGGCTTTCGTCATCGGCCTGCGGGAGTTGGTCCGCCGGGTCTCCATCGTAGACAACCTCGAGGTGCGTTCCATACAATTATATGGCTTCGCCGCTCTGGTTTACCTGGTGGTCTGTTTCCTGGGCTCCCGGCTAAGCCGCCATTTCGAGGAAAAGAGCAGAAAGGCCAACATCCTATGATCGAAATCAAGAAGCTCAACAAGTGGTACGGCGATTTTCACGTCCTGAAGGACATCGACGAGACCATCGAGCGGGGACAGACGGTGGTCATCTGCGGGCCCAGCGGTTCGGGCAAAAGCACCCTCTTGCGCTGTATCAACGGGTTGGAGCCCTACCAGGAAGGCGAGATAATCGTAGACGGCACCTCCTTGAACGCGCCCAAGGTGAACCTCTACAAGCTGCGCGAGAAGATCGGCATGGTCTTCCAGCGCTTCGAGCTCTACCCCCACATGACCGCCCTGCAGAACGTCGCCCTGGCGCCGATGAAGGTTCGCAAGTGGTCCAGGAAGAAGGCCGAGGCCAAGGCCATGGAGCTCTTGGAGCGGGTGGGCATCCCAGACAAGGCCCAGGCTTACCCCGCCAACCTCTCCGGCGGCCAGCAACAGCGGGTGGCCATCGCCCGAGCCCTGGCCATGGAGCCGTCCTACATGATGTTCGACGAACCCACCTCGGCCTTGGACCCGGAGATGATAAAAGAGGTGCTGGACGTGATGATCGATCTGGCCAAGGGGGGGATGACCATGCTCTGCGTGACTCACGAGATGGGTTTCGCCCGCGAGGTGGCCGACGAGATCATCTTCATGGATGAAGGCTACATCGTCGAGCGCGGCAGCTACCATGAATTCTTCAACAATCCCAAGACCGACAGGGCCCGGGCCTTCCTGGACCAGATTCTGGAGTAAGCCGCTCCGGCGAAGGGAGGTTCGGCATGGCTGAACAGACCATCGGCATCCTGGGCGGCATGGGCCCCGAGGCCACCTTGGCTTGTTTCGCCCGCATCATCGCCAACACCCCGGCCGCCACAGACCAGGAACACTTGCGGGTGGTGATCGACTCCAACCCCAAGGTGCCCGATCGAACCCAGGCCATACTGGGGCAGGGTAAGTCGCCGCTTCCGGTTTTGATCGCGGGCTGCCGGGCCTTGGAACGGGCGGGAGCCGATTTCATCATCATCCCCTGTGTGACGGCGCACTATTTTTGGGAGGAGCTCCTGCCCCACAGCCCCTTGCCTTTGATCTCCCTGCTGGACGTGGTGGCCGAGGCCATAACCGCCGGCCATCCGGAGATCGAGACCGTGGGGCTCCTGGCCACCAGCGGCACCGTGCAAAGCGGAATCTTCCAGCGGCGTCTGGCGGCCGAAAACATCGAAACCTTGGTCTGCGACCAGCCGGACCAAGAGCGGATCATGGCCGCCATCTACGAGGTCAAAAACTCCTCGGCCGGCGTCTCACGGGAGGCGATCGCCGCCGACCTGGTCGAGGTCGCCCAAGGGTTGCTCAAGCGGGGCGCCCAGGGCCTCGTCGCCGGCTGCACCGAGATTCCCTTGATCCTGGGGCCGGAGCACTTCACGGCCCCCTACTTCGATTCGCTTTCGCTTTTGGCCCGGGCGGCCATTCGCCGGGCCGGGCGTGAGCCGACGGCGCTCGGACAGGACGGGGATTGTGCCCCTTCGAGTTAACCCCCAGCAAGGAGAAGCAAGATGAACCTGGCGCGTTTCCCCCGCCGGCGCTACAGCGCCGGCCCGTCACCCATAGAAGAGCTGCCGCGATTGAGTCAAGCCCTGGGCGGGCCGCGCATCTTCATGAAGCGCGACGATCTGTTGGGCCCGGCCGCCGGCGGGAACAAGACCCGCAAACTGGAGTTCGTGGTGGCCGACGCCTTGGCTCAGGGAGTCGACACCCTGATCACCTGCGGCGCGGTGCAATCCAACCACTGCCGGCTCACCCTGGCCACGGCGGTCAAGGAGGGGCTGAAGTGCCGGCTGGTGCTGGAAGAGCGGGTGCCCGGCAGCTACAACCCCCAGGCCAGCGGCAACAACTTGCTCTACCATTTGATGGGCGTGGAGGAGATCAGGGTGGTGCCGGCCGGTTCGGACATGATGGCCGAGATGCAAAAAGTGGCCGACGAGCTGGCCGCCCAGGGTCGTAAGGCCTATGTGATTCCCGGCGGCGCCTCCAACGAGCTGGGCGCTTTGGGTTACGTGGCCTGCGCCGAGGAAATCCTGGCCCAGCTCTTCGACATGGGCCTGGTGGTGGACAGAGTGGTCTGCGCCAGCGGCAGCGCCGGCACCCACGCCGGACTGGTAACCGGCTTTTACGGCAACAACAGCGGCATCTCCGTGGTGGGCGTCAACGTCAGCCGAACCAAAGAGGAACAAGAAGAGATAGTCTACGACCTGGTGCAAAGAACGGCGGCCAAGCTGGAACTGGACCAACAGATTCCCCGCCAGGCGGTGCTCTGTTTCGGAGACTACGTCGGACCCGGCTACTCCCGGCCCACCCCCGGCATGGTGGAGGCGGTGAAGCTGCTCGCCCAAACCGAAGCCGTTTTGTTGGATCCGGTCTACACCGGAAAGGCCATGGCCGGTCTCATCGACCTGGTGCGGACCGGATTCTTCAAGAAAGACGAGACCATACTCTTTGTGCATACCGGCGGCTCGCCCGCCTTGTATGCCTACCTGGACAGCTTCCTGAGCTGAGCCAGGCATCACCCCCGCCCGCCGGCGTCCAAGGGCCGCCCCGCCGTCGGTCTTCGGCAATCGAGCCTCGGCCGAGGCGACCCGGGCGCGGCGGGGTGGGGTGGTCGCCAAGTAGATCGAGGAGCAAAGATGGCCTCGCTTCCGGATCCGGCCGCAGTGCGGGAGGCGGCCCGGCGCATAAGGCCCCACGTCCACCGCACCCCGGTGTTCACCTCCCAGACCCTGAACTCTTTTTTGCAGGCCGAGCTTTTTTTCAAATGCGAGAACCTGCAAAAGACCGGCTCGTTCAAGGCCCGCGGCGCCGGCAACGCGGTTTTTTCCCTGACCGAAGCCCAGGCCGAGCGGGGGGTTCTGACCCATTCTTCGGGCAACCACGCCGCCGCCCTGGCCATGGCCGCCCAAAGGCGCGGCATCCGGGCCTACCTCGTCATGCCCAGCAACTCGCCCCGGGTGAAGAGGGCCGCGGTGGAGGCCTACGGCGGCGAGGTGCATATCTGTGAACCCAGCCTGGCCGCCCGCCAGGCCATGGCCGCCGAGTTGCAAGAAAAGACCGGGGCCGCCCTTATCCATCCCTACGACGACCCCCGGGTGATAGCGGGGCAGGGCAGCGCCGCCTTGGAGTTCCTGGAACAGGCTTCCAAGTTGGATTACCTGCTGGCGCCGGTGGGGGGCGGCGGCCTGGTAAGCGGCGCCGCTTTGGCGGCGGCCGAACTTTCCCCGCCCACCAAGGTGGTGGGGGTCGAGCCCCAGGATGCGGATTTCGGGCGGCGTTCGCTGGAAAAGGGGCGAATCGTCACCCAGGATCGCGTCCCTCGGACCATAGCGGACGGCCTGCGAACCTCTCCGGGCGAGCTTACCTTTGCCCTGATGCGCCGCCGCCTCCATGACATCCTCACCGTCTCCGACGACGAGATCGTCCACGCCTTGCGCCTGGTGCTGGAAAGGATGAAGCTTTTGATCGAGCCGTCCGCCGCGGCCCCCTTGGCGGCCCTTTTGGCTGGAAAACTGGCCGTGAGCGGCAAGCGGGTGGGAATCATCTTGTCAGGGGGAAACGTGGAACTCGGCGCCCTGGCCAGGCTGGTCGCCGCCACCGATCAGCCGCCGGCCGGCGACTGACCCCATCCGGGCCACGTCCCGACCGGCGCTCCCCCGGCCACAGGGCAGCCCGCCCTCCCGGCTGGGTTGCCGCCTGAAGCCAAAATGCGCCGACCATGGCCGCCTGACGCTATCTGCGGCGAGCGGACCGGCCGGAAAGAGGCGTCCCGAGTGCGGCCTTCCCATCCCGGCCGCGCTGAAGAACGTCTCGGGAAAGCCGATTATTTCCTTGACTCAAGGCGGGCCGAGCTGAAACGATGTCGCTGGATGGGCGTCTGACGCCCAAACAGATACGGAATCGTTCTTCTTCGCCCCAAGCGGCGGGGAATGACCCCCGCGGCGGTTCAACAAATATTCCGGCCGGCAACGATACCGGAGGTCTGGCTGCCTCGGCGTCGGCCATGGTCTTTCAATACTTTAAAGGATAGATTGTGCCCGGCGTCCTTCTCGTCCCCCTCCTCGCCCTGGCCCTCTCTCCCTTCCCCGCCGTCATCGGCTGGGTCTTCGACGGCGATTCTCTAATCGTTCGACGCGGTTCGGAAAGGATCGAGGTTCGCCTTTGGGGGATCGATTGCCCCGAGCACGGCCAACCCTTCGGCCGGGCGGCCAAACGGTTTGTGATCGGCCTCAAGGGGCGCAGGGTGACCGTCACCCCCCTCCAGCGCGACCAGTACGGCCGGCTGGTGGCCCGGCTGACCCTCGACGACGGGAACGACCTGGGGCGGCTTTTGATAAGCAAGGGCCACGCCTGGTGGTTTCGACGATACGCGCCCCATTTCCGGCCCTACAGGCAAGCCGAGGCGGCCGCCCGCCGGGCCAGGGTCGGCCTGTGGTCCGATCCCAACCCCATCCCGCCGTGGCGGTGGCGAAGAGAGCACAAGCCCCGCTGACTTCAACGCCGGCCTGAAACCTAGCCCGCCCCCTTGCCGGCCCTTATCAAGAGCACCGGCTTGGTGGAGGCCCGAACTACTTTTTCGGCCACGCTGCCCATGGCCCACCGGCCGACGCCGGAGCGACCGTGGGTGGACATGGCCACCAGGTCGATGTCCTCCGTGGCGGCGCAATCCACGATCTCCTCCGCGCCGCGCCCATAACGGACGCGGGCCGAGACGCTGATGCCGTCCTCGGCCAGCCGCTCGGCGATCCGGCCGAGATAGTTCTCGGCCCTCTCCACCGCCGCCACCTGCTTGTCGGTGGCGTCGATGCCGGGAAAGGTGTGGACCAGGGCCACCCTCAACAGGCAGATCTCGGCCCCGGTCAGTTTGGCCAAACCTTGGACCTGAGGCAGAATCGCCTCGGCCAGGGGCGAGCCGTCCAGCGGAACCAGAATTTTGCGATACATGCCCCCCTCCTTTCCGCCCGGCGAGCCGGTCGCTGATCGATTGGTCCGGTGTTGCCGACTTTCCTTACTTTTATGTTACGGCCGATCCCCCGAGCGAACAACCGCTCCGACCGGCGGTGCACTCTCCGGCCAAAGGTCCAGGCCGTTCTTTTTGGGCCAGAGCGGTCCCTCTCGACCGGCCTTCCCGCGAAATCTCGTTTTGGTCTATGATCGGGAGAAGGGAAACCGGTGTCTCACTTCATCCGGCCGGGAGACGACGATGAAACGCGTCAAGACGAATTTGTCGGTCTGGGCTCTGACCGCGGCGCTGCTCTGCCTTTTCGCCGGCTGCGCCGAAACGGCCTCCCACGCCTTCCGCCACCAGTATCTGGC
This sequence comes from uncultured Thermodesulfobacteriota bacterium, assembly GCA_964634465.1. Taxonomy (GTDB): domain Bacteria; phylum Desulfobacterota; class Desulfarculia; genus CAZWLY01. The sequence continues at coordinate 59,195 of CAZWLY010000011.1, forward strand.
CGACCACCCCGAGCTGGAGCCGAGGTATCGGCGTCTCATCGAGTCGGGCCGGGTTTGGGTCGGCATGAGCCAGGCCCAGGCCAAGGCCGCCTGGGGCGTACCTTGGGAGATCAACCGGGGCGGCGGCGCGGGCGGCGCGGTGGACCAATGGGTCTACCGGGACTATCACCTCGGCTACACCGCCTACCGCTACCTCTACTTCAAGGACGGCCGGCTGGTTCGCTGGCAGGATTGACCGGCTCACGCCGGGTTCCGTGGGCCCGCCCCAAAGGTCGTGGTAAAATTAGATCAGAATCACGAGTTTCAATTGCAGCCGGAGGCGTCATGCTCACCGTAGGCGAGATCATGACCACCGACGTCATCACCGTTGAACCCGAGATGGAGATCACCCAGGCCGCCAAATTGCTTCTGGAGAAGCGGATCAACGGCGTGCCGGTCATGGACGGCGATGAACTGGTGGGCATCCTCTGCCAGAGCGATCTGGTGGCCCAGCAGAAGCGGCTGTCGCTGCCCTCCATCTTCACCTTTTTGGACGGCTTCATTCCGCTGAGCTCGATGAAGGAGCTGGAGCACGAAGTCGAAAAGCTCTCGGCGGTGACCGTCGCCCAGGCCATGACCCGCAAGCCGGTCGCCGTCACCCCCGAAACCAGTCTGGAGGAAGTGGCCACCCTGATGGTCGAGCGCAATTTCCACACCATCCCGGTGGTCAAGGACGGCAAGCTGGTCGGCATCGTCGGCAAGGAGGACGTGCTGAAGACGATCATTCCCGACTCCTAACCGCCCCCCTGGCCAGACAGAGCCGAGCGGTGAAGCGGCTTGTTTTTTCGCCGCCGCGGCCCGACCGGCCGCCAACTTCCAGCCGAAAGACAAAAAACAAGCCCGCAAAATTAAGGGAGCTCTTGAGATAAGAATTCCCTTCAGCCATCAATTGGGCGGAATATCGGTCGGGACCGTCAGCGCCGCCGAACCAGATCGGCCAACCGCCTCAGCCCAACACCGGCCTTGCTCTCCTTGGCCGTCAAGAAGGCCGGATCGGCCCGTTCGACCAGTTCCGGGCGGGCGAAAAGAATCATTCGGGCCGTCTCGGCGGCCGCCCAGCCGGTCAGCATCGCGCAGTGGTCGAAGAGGGCCTTTTTGTCATCCTCGAGTTTCTTGGACAGCACCCGGCAACAACTCGAGCCGTGACCGGCCTGGAACCGGGCCTGCATCTCCCGGCCGGCCGCCTGGGCCGACTTGACGCCCGGCCCGGCCAGCCGATCCCGACCCAGAAACAACCCCAGCGCCATCTGGGCCCCGCTCAGCGCCCCGCAGGTACAGCCGGCTCCGCCCATGCCGTAGGCCAGACTGGAGCCGAGCCCGATCGCCGCCTCGTCGGCCAGGCCGCCGGCCAGGGCCCGGTTGATGACGTAGAGGACCGCCTCGGAGCAGAAGAGTTGGCGGGTCCGATACAGATTTTCGGCCCGGCGACCGATCAGCCGGGCCGCCGCCTCGGTTTCAAGGGGCGGTGAGGTCTGGTTGGCCAACGCCGCCTCCTAATCGACCTTTTCCACCGGGAAGTCGTGCTCCTTCCAGCCGACGATGCCGCCGGGGCAGCGATAGACGTTGGTGTAGCCCAGCTTCACCGCCCACATCGCCCCGTTGTGCGACCGGCCGCACTTGGTGAAGCCGCAGTAGAAGACCAGGAGCCTGTCCTTGTCCGGACCAAGCAGCTTGGCGAACTTGGCCTTTTCCTCGTCGCTCATCGAGGTTTTCTCTTCGACGGGGAACTCGAACTGAACGGCGCCGGGGATGTGGTTCTTCCGGTAGCTCTTCTCGTAGGGCATGGTGTCGATGACGAGCATCTCCTTGCCCTCGTCCAGCCATTTTTTCAACTCGGCGGTGGAGACGGCCTTGTAACCGCCCCGCACCACCTCGTGGTAGAACTTCATGGCGATGGCTTCGTTGTCCAGCTCCTTCTTACCCCATCCCCAAGCCCCGGCCTCGACGGCCGAGCCCAGGGTCAAGACGACGATCATCAGCGAAACGGCGACCCATCTTTCTTTAAGTAGCGACATCCGTTACTCCTTTTTCAAATTGACGACATCTCTCCATCACTCAAGTCTCTTGGCCGCCAAGATCCGCCGGTGGAGGAAGACGTAGCCGGCGGCGGCCAGCATCGACAGATCGCGGTAGAGCGCCTGGCGCAACGAGTCGTGCCCGGCCGCCTCCGCGGTGGAGAAGCAACCGCAGTCGATGTCCAGGTCGTGGAGCACGCCAAAGTAGAGCGCGAAGGCGAACATGACCAGCAGACCGGCCGCCGCGGTCAGGCTGCCCCGGACGTTGGCGACCAGCCCCGACCCGACCAGGACCTCCAAGACGGGCAGACCCACGGCCAACGGCCGAATGAGGCCCTCGGGGGCCAGGTCGTACTGGGCGATGATCCGGCCGAAGCCCTCGACGTCAAAGAGCTTGACCAGCCCGGCGTAAGCGAAGATCAGGCCCAGGGCGATCCTCGTCAGCCTGGCCGGCCAGGGCCAGGCCAGGGAAGCTTTGAGCAACTCCATCGGCTTGAGGCTGTCCATCGGTCGTCGGGTTGGCCTGCGCGTTTGGTCGTTCAGTCTAAGACTCTGTCCGAACAGGTCAAATTCGTAATCATAATGACAGCCGATAATACGCCTAGGCGCTGGCGATATTTTTCGGCAGGGAAACGCCGCGGCGGGATATTGGCTCCGGCGGTCGTCTTGGGGTATGGTGGAGGCTAGGCCAAGCCGATCACCGGGGGTTGAAATGACCAAGCAGGTTGTAATCTACGGCAAGGCGGGTTGACCCTTCACCGTCAAGGCCCGGGAGGCCTACGCCGGTCAAGGGTACGACATCGATTTTATTGACGTCAAAGCGGATCCGGCCGGCATGGAGGCCATGTTGGGCCTTTCCGGGGGCAAGCGCAAGGTACCGGTCATCGTCGATGGCGAGCGGGTGAGCGTCGGGTTCGGGGGCTCTTGACGGGTTTAGTCGCTCGACTGGGAGTCGAGCCGATTCATCTCTGGCTGGCCGCAGCGTGGGCCGCGTGGGGCTGCCTCCACTCCCTGTTGATCGGCCGCCGGCTGCGGGTCTATCTGGTGGACCGGCGGCCCGGTCTGGCCCGCCACTGGCGTCTGGTCTACGCCGCCATCGCCGCCGCGAGCCTCGTCCCGCCGGTCATGCTCCGCCTCGCCGCCGCCGGCCCGCAGGTGGTGGTTTGGCCCAGCAAGTGGCTGGTTTTGATCGTCAACTTGTCCTTGATCCCCGTAGTCTGGTCGGCCTTTCGAGCCTTCGGGCCGCTCAACCTCCTAGGTTTCAACGCCCTCTTGGGCCGGCCGGACCCGCCTCGACCGGACAAACCGCTCACCTCGGGGGTGTTGGGCTGGGTCCGCCATCCGCTCTACGCCTCGGCCATCGTCGTCTTGTGGGCCCACGACCTCGACACGGCCGGGCTGGTCACCTCATCGGTGTTGACCGTCTACCTCCTCATCGGCGCGGCCCTGGAGGAGCGGCGGCTGGCCAGGGAGTGGGGTCCGGCCTGGCAGGAGTACCGCCGCCAGGTCTCGGCCTTCGTGCCGGTCAAACGACTCAAAAGAGAGTTGGCTGAACGTGGCCCTTGGGGCGGGGAGCGGCGATTTTGAGTCGATCGACCAAATCGCCGGGAATCTCCGAAACAAACGGCGAGGCCGCCGGGCGGTAACTTCGGCCGAACAGGCTCCGCCTCTTGCTCCGGGTGATGATCAATCGCTCCCTGGCCCTGGTCAGGGCGACGTAGAACAGACGCCGCTCCTCCTCCCAGTCCGCCCCACCGTCGGGCGGTTGGTAGGGCAACAGCCCCTCCTCGACGCCGGCCAGGAAGACCACCGGGAACTCCAACCCCTTGGCGGCGTGCATGGTCAACAGGGTGACCTTCTCCGCCCCGAACTCCAGCTCGTCCGTCTCCCGCCCCGGCTCCTCGGCCGCCACCTGGACCGGCAGCCCGGCTTTGGCCAGGGCCTCGACCAGCGGTTCGGCCTGGCGGTGAAGGCGGATCAGGACGGCGATGTCGGCCAGGGTGTAGTTGTTGGCCCCGTCCAACTCGCCGCTGGCCATGGCCAGGTGGGAGGTTCCGCCGACCAGGCGCTCGATCTCCTGGACGATGCCCACCGCCTCGGCCAAGGGCGAGGCGAACTCGGCCCACATCAGCCGGGCTCCATCCGGCTGAAAGGCCCGAAGCTCGAGGTGGCGGCCGGGGTTGCGGCCGATGACGGCCGCGGCGGCGGCCACGATCGGACCGGGGCAGCGATAGGAGGTCTTGAGGTCGATCACCCTGATTTGGGGCCGGTCCTCGGCCAACTTGTTGAAGAACAGCGGGCTGGCCCCGGTGAAACCGTAGATGGACTGGTCCGGATCGCCGACCGCGGTCAGGCTCCGGTCCGGCTCGGGGGCCAACGCCCTCAGCCACTCGAACTGGGTCGGGTTCAAGTCCTGGAACTCATCGACCAGGACGTGATCGAATCGCTCGGCCAGCTCGGCGGCCAGGTCGGCCTCGGCCCGGATCATCTGAAGCGGGCGGGTGACAAGATCGTCGTAGTCGTACAATCCCACTCCGTCCAAAGCCTGGTTGTAGGCGGACAACAACCCGGGCGGGCAGATGGCCTCGGCCCAGGCCGCATTCAGCTTGGCCTTGGAGATCAGTTCCGCCGCCCTGGCCGGTCGCAGCCCCTCGGCCCGGGCCAGGGGGCGGATGAGGGCCAGGCGGTCGGCCTCGTCGATCACCTCCCGGCCCTGGCCCCACTCTTCGAGGAGGGTCAAGCCCAGGGCGTGGAAGGTGGCCGAGGCCACCCGCCGGCCGGCCTCGCCAGCCAGCGAGGCCAGACGATCCGAAAGCTCGGCCGCCGCCTTGCGGGTGAAGGTCAGGCCCAGAATCCGCTCCGGAACAGCCCCGCCTTCGAGCAACCGGGCCGCCCGCCGGCCCAGAACGCCGGTCTTGCCGCTGCCCGGTCCGGCGACGATGGCCAGGGGGCCGGCCGGAGCGGTGACGGCCGCTTCCTGATCCTCGTCGGGCGCGAAGCCCCCCTGACCGGGGGTGCCCGATCGACCCGGTTCCTCGACGGCGACCCCGGCCGATCGCCTCGGCTTGGGAGTCGGCCCGACCTCGGCGGCGAAGGGCAGGGCGAAGAGACGACCCTGGCGGTTGATCTCGTCCAATTCCTCGGGGGTGAAGATGGTCAGCCGGCCGAACTCGCCGTCGAATCCGCCTTCGGCCCGGACCTCGCCCCGCCGCACCCTGGCCACCGCCTCGGCCGCCACCGGCCCGGCCGCACGGGCGATGTCCTCCAGCGGGGCCTGGCGCAAAACGAACAGCTCCGGCCCGACCTGGCCGGTCAGGCGGTCGTAGAACCGGCCGACCTTCTTGGTCTTGGGCCCGACGCCCAGCACCTGGCCCAGAATCTCGTTCAAGGACAGCAGGCTCTCATAGGGGCGGGCCGTCGGCGGCCTCTCTCCGGCCGGCCGGTCGGCCAACTCCAGGACCCGATTCAAGACGCCGACGGTGACCGGCTTGCCGCAGACCGGGCAGAGCCCGTTCCAGGCCTTGGTCTCCTCGGGGTCGAGGCGCATCCGGCACTTGCGGTGGCCGTCAAGGTGGTACTTGCCCTCCTCCGGAAAAAACTCCAGAGTGCCCATGAGTCCCCGGCCGGTCCTGAGGGCCTCGATCACCTCGGGATAGCTCAAGCCGGTGTTGAACAGGGTCGCCTCCCGGCCCAGGTTGGCCGGTGAGTGGGCGTCGGAGGACGAAACCAGGTGGAAGCGATCCAGGCTTTCGACCCGCCAGTTCATCGGCGGGTCGGAGGAGAGACCGGTCTCCGCGGCGTGGACGTACTCGGTCAGCTCCTCGAAACATTCTTCAAGGGAATCGAAGCCCGACTTGGAACCCAACACCGAGAACCAAGGCGTCCAGATGTGGGCCGGGATCAACTCGGCCCAGGGGTCGGTCTCCAGAACCAGCTCCAAAAGGTGCTTGGCGTCCAGGCCGAGAATGGGCCGGCCGTCGGCGGCCAGGTTGCCGATCCGACCCAGGCGCTCATTGAACCGCTCGACCGCCTCGAAAGAGGGCATCAAGACCACCAGGTGGACCTTCCTGACCCGCTGGTTCTTTTTGTAGATACAGGAAATTTCGCCGCTCAAGAGAAACCTGACCCCGGCCTCGGGCCCGTCGGCGTCGGCCAGAGCGAACAAGCCCTCCCCGGCCGGGACGAGCCGCTCCTTGAGCTCCTCCAGCCAGCCGGGATGGGTCAGGTCGCCGCTGCCCAGGAGATGGATCCCCTTGCGGGCCGCCCAGTGGGCCAGCCGGCCCGGCTCCAGGTCTCTGGCCGTGGCCCGGGAGTAGCGGGAGTGGATGTGAAGATCGGCTATCCAGCTATCGGCGCAGAGGCGTTCCATGACTCCCGCCATGTTAGGCCCGCCCCGGCCGGGCGGTCAAGCAAGATAGGACTTGGCCCGCTCGGGCTCCGTTGGTACTATTTTCGACAGCTCGATCCAAACAAGGAGGGGTGGATGGTTCGAAAGACAGCCGCGGTGATCGTTTTTTACCTGGTGGTTATTGTTTCCGGCGCCGCCCTGGCCGCCGAGACCGAGGAGACCGGCTGGGTCTACAAGCCGTTTAGTCGCAACTTCGACCTCCTCATCGCCGATCCGCGCCAGCCCGCCGTGACCGCAGCCTATTTCAACAACCCCGATCGGGGCAATCCGTCCTTTTCAGCCAGCCTGGCCGGGTTCATCGCCCCGGTGCGCTACGTCGATCCCCGCCGGGGCTGGGTCTGGCAACTGGACCTCGAGGCCGGCTTCTTCGCCCTGTTCGACAGCGGCTCCGGGTTCAGCCTCAAGAGCCGGGCCATCGACTACGACGTCGGCCTCAATGTGAGCTGGAGCCACGGCCCCTGGCAGCTTCAGGCCAGACTGGGGCACCTATCCTCCCACCCCGGCGACTTCCATCTGGACGAGGAAAATCCGAACGCCGTCTCGATGTCCTGGGAGTACCTGACCGGCCGGGCCTCGTGGCGGCCGATCAAATGGTTCCGGCTCTACGCCGGCTACTCCTACGTGCTCAGCCACAGCTCGGAGGGGGTGGGCGATGGATACGTCCAGTGGGGACTGGAGCTGGTCAGCGACCGGCTGGCGCCGTGGACCAGGCTCTACGCCGCGGCCGACTTCAAGGCCAAGGAGATCCACGACTGGACGATCGACTCCTCGCTCCAGGCCGGGGTGAGACTCGGACGCAAGACCGACCCGGTCTCGGTGAGGTTGTATGCCTTCTTCTACAGCGGCTACAGCCCGATGGCCATCTTCCAGACCGACTGGGTCCAGCGCTACGGCGTCGGCTTGGGCATCGACTTCTGACCTCCCGACCGTCTCCACTCGCCCTCGGGGCCGGATCTGCTGCTATCGGCCAGGGCTGGCCGGCACGAACCGAAGACGTCGCGGCGAAAGAACCCGTATCCCGGCTAACGGGTAAAGACGAAGCGGCGCATGGAGATGTTCATCAACAGCCCGAGGGCGATCAGGTTGACCACCGCCGAGGAGCCGCCGTAGGAGATGAAGGGCAGAGGGATGCCGACCACGGGCAGCATACCGGTGACCATGCCGATGTTGACCAGCATCTGCCAGAAAAAGAGGGTCAAGACGCCCAGCGCCGCCAACCGGCCGAAGCGCTCCTTGGCGTGGTAGGAGACGTTCAGCCCCCAGAAGAAGATCAGGGCGAAAAGAGCCACCACCACCACGCCGCCCACAAAGCCCCACTCCTCGGCCAAAACCGAGAAGGCGAAGTCGGTGTGGTGCTCGGGGATGAAGTTGAGCTGGGTTTGGGTGCCGGCCATGAAGCCTTTGCCCCACACTCCGCCCGAGCCGACGGCGATCTTGGACTGGATGACGTGGTAACCGGAGCCCAGGGGATCGCCCTCTGGGTTCAAGAAAGTCAGAACCCTCTGTTTTTGATACGGTTTCAGGTACCGCCACACCAGGGGCACGGCCAGCACCAACACGGTTGACAACCCGGCCAGGGTCCGGAGACGGATGCCGTTGAACAGCAGCATCGAGCCGGCGATGGCGATCAGCAGCAGGGCGGTGCCCAGATCGGGCTGTTTCATCACCAGCGCCGCCGGCAGCCCGACCAGGATCATGGGCGCGATCAGGTCGCGAAAACCGAACGGGCCCAGGCCCTCCTTGCGCTGGCAATAGCGGGCCAGGGCCAGAATGAGGCTCAGCTTCATCAGCTCCGATGGCTGGAGATGGACCGGACCCAGGACCAGCCAGCGCTGGGAGCCGCCGACGGTTTTGCCGATGACGAGCACCGCCGCCAGGAGCAAGATGTTGGCCGCGTAGAAGAAATAGGCCGCCGACTCCAGGCGCTGGTAAGGAATGGCCAGGGTGACCAGCATCGCCCCCAGTCCGACCAGGATCCAGTAGAGCTGGCGCAGATAGACGCCTTCGTCCGCCGTGGCCGAATAGAGGTTGACCAGCCCCACCCCGGCCAAGAGCAGGGTCAGGATCAGCAACACCCAATCGAAGTTGGCTATCAGCCGGCGGTCGAGACCGATCATCCGTCATCCCCTTGGGCTTGGCCGGCGGGCGACGCGGCGGTCTTTGTCTGGCCGGGTTCCACCGGATAGTAGTTGAAATAGGCCGAGATCACCTTCTGGGCCACCGGGGCCGCCGCCGAGCCGCCGTGTCCGGAGTGTTCCGCCACCACGGCCACAGCGATCCTGGGCTTCTCGACCGGGGCGAAGGCGATGAACCAGGCGTGGTCCCGGTATTTATACGGTATGTCTTCGATGTTCTTGACGCCCTTGAATTTTTCCAGAGTGACCACCTGGGCGGTGCCCGTCTTGCCGGCCACGGTCACGCCCTTGACCCTGGCCTTGCGGCCGGTGCCGCGCTCCTCGGCCACCACCCCGGCCATGGCCCGGCGAATCAGGGCCAACACCTCGTCCGGCACCTGAATCGACTTGGGCTCGGGCGAGGGCACCGGCTCGACTCTTCCCTCGCCATCGACCACCTTCATCACCACCTGGGGCGTAAAGAGCCGGCCGCCGTTGGCCACCGCCGCCGTCATGCGGGCCAGTTGGATGGGCGTGACCAGGTCAAAGCCCTGCCCGATGGCCACCGACAGCGTCTCGCCGTCCTGCCAGGGCACCCCGAAGCGCTTCTTCTTCCAGGCGGCGGTGGGAATGAGGCCCGGCTTCTCGTTGACCAGGCCGATTCCGGTATTCCGGCCCAGGCCCAACGCCCTGGCCCACTTGGCGATCCGGTCCACGCCCAGCTTCTGCCCGACCCGGTAGAAATAGACGTCGCAGGATTGGACGATGGCTTGGTGGAGGCTGATTTCGCCGTGGCCGCCCTTCTTCCAGCAGCCGTAGCTGCGATTGCCGAAGCGATAGAAGCCGGGACAGAAGAAGGTCGTCTCCGGGGTGATCACGCCTTCCATCAGCCCGGCAATGGCGGTGACCACTTTGAAGGTCGAACCGGGCGGGTATTGGCCGCTGATGGCCCGGTTGTCCAAGGGATGGAGAGGATCGTTGACCAGGGCCCGCCACTTCTCCGGGGAGAGGCCCCGGACAAAATCGAGCTGGTCGAAGGTCGGCCGGCTGACCATGGCCAGGACCTGGCCGTTTCTTACGTCCAGAACCACCACCGCCCCGGCCTTGTCGCCCATCGCTTCCTCCGCCGCGGTTTGCAGCCTGGCGTCGATGGACAGATACAGATTACGGCCCGGCTTGGCCTTGACCTCCTTTAGTATCTTGAGCGGCCGGCCGGTGGCGTCGACCTCGACCTGACGACCGCCTCGCTGGCCGGCGAGGACGTCTTGCCATTTCAGTTCGATGCCGTACTGGCCGACCCGGTCCCCCATCCGGGCCTTTTTGTATCGGGGCAGACTCAGTTGGCGGCTGGTCACCTCCCCGGTGTAGCCGATCAGGTGGGCGGCCAGAGAGGGATGAAGATAGAATCGCCGCGGCTCGATCAACAGGGTCAAGCCCGGCGTCTCGTACTTGTAGGTCTCGACCCTGGCCACCTCCTCCCAGGCCAGATCGGACTTGATCGGGATGGGCACGAACGGCGGCGCGCCCCTGGCCTTGTCCAATCGAGTCTGAACCTCGGCCGGATCGAGGTCCAGCAGGGCCCTCAGCCTGGCCTTGAGCTCGGCGGCGTCGGCCACGTCCTCTCGAACCACGGCCAGGTCGAAAGCGGGCTGGTTGTCCACCAGCAGCCGGCCGTCCCGATCGTAGATCAACCCTCTGGCCGGGGGGATGTCCTGGAGGCGGATGCGGTTGTTCTCGGAGAGGCTCTGGAAATACTCGCCCTTGAAAAGTTGGAGGTACCACAACCGGCCGATGAGCAGGGCGACCGTCAGAGCCAGGATCAACCCGGCCACCAAAAACGGCCTTCTGGACGGGGCCTGCTCCTTGGAGACGAAGGTGTTCATGCCCGGTCCGCTCCCGAAGACCTCGCCAGCCGGGACTGGAGGCTCTCGGCCAGGTCGAAGACCTTGAATATCAACGGGCTCAGCAGGGCGGCCAAGCCCAGAATCACCCAGTCGGTCCTGGTCGGGGCCGGGCCGCCCAGGGCCCGGTTGATGACGATGTTGATGAACAGCAGCGCCAAGAGCACCCCGAGCATCTGGTGGATCGGGTGATAGAGGTTGAGGCGGCGGTGGAGTAGGTGGGCCAGGTAGTGGATGGTCAGGTAAAGCAGCGAGTGGAGGCCGGCCGGCGCGCCCGAGAGCAGGTCGTGGAGGAAGCCGATGCAAAAGACGATAACCGCCCCGGCCATGAAGTTTCGTTGAAGGCTCAAGTGGATGACCAGGACCGGCAGGAAATCCAACCCGCCCAACCTGGCCAACAAGGTGGACTGAAGGACGACCAGAATCAGGCCCAGGACGATGTGGGCCGGATAGAAACTAACGCTTCCCGCCACCGGACAACTCTGAGAACAGCGTGTTCGGCTTGAGCACCACCAGCACTTCTTCCAGCCGGTCGAAATCCACCGCCGGCTGGACGTTGACCCGCTGGAACATTCCCTGGCCGTCGTCGTCCCTCTCGAGAGAGGCGACCCGACCCAGGATCATGCCCTTGGGGAAGGCGCCGGTCAATCCGGAGGTGATGACCAGATCGCCCTCTTTGACGTCGGCGTTTCGCAGGACAAACTCCAATCGGCACCGGCCGTCCGGCCCGCCGGAGAGAATCCCCCGGGCCCGGGAGCGCTGGATGAGGGCGTCAACGGCCGAGTTGCGATCGATTATCAACAGTACCTTGGAGTAGTGATAGCCCACCTCCACGATCCGGCCGACCACGCCATCGGCGTTGACCACGGCCATGCCCCGCAGAACGCCGTCGGACTCGCCTTTGTCCAGGATGACGGTGTTGAACCAGCCCGACGGGTCCAACCCGACCACCTCGGCCGCGGCCAGGGGCAGATCGGTCCGCTCCTTGAACCCCAAAAGCTTCCTCAGGCGCTGATTGGCCAGGTGGGCCTCCTGGTAGAGAACCATCTCCTGGCGAAGCTTGCTCAAGTCGGAGCGCAGGCGGGCGTTCTCCTCGGCGGTCTCGATGAGAAACAGGTAGCGGCGGCCGATGTCGGCCACGGCGTCAACCGCGCCCATGACCACCTTTTGGACCGGGGCCAGAATTTCGAGGGCGACCTTCTCCGGGCTGCTGAGGTCTCTCTCCCGGCCGGCCGACAGGGTGAGAAGGACCAAGCTCAAAAGGACCAGCAGGCAGGCCAGGGTGACGGTCCTGTAGCGCTGCCAGAGGTTCAACGCTCCCCCCGCATGGGATTGAAAACCTTACCTTACTGGACCAGGACCTCTTTGAGCAGGTCGATCTCATCCAGGGCCTTGCCCGAGCCGAGCACCACGGTGGAGAGCGGGTCGTCGGTGATGGTGATGGGCAGACCGGTCTCTTCCCGCAACAGGACGTCCAGGTTTCGCAACAACGCCCCGCCGCCGGTCAGGACGATGCCCTTGTCCACGATGTCGGCGGCCAGCTCCGGCGGAGTCTGCTCCAGGGCGATGCGGACCGTCTCGACGATGGTCTCCACCTGTTCGGCGATGGACTTGCGGACCTCCTCGGAATCGATGCTCAAGATCTTGGGGATGCCCGAGACCAGGTCCCGACCCTTGACCTCGATGGTCATCACCTCGTCGGTGGGGTAGGCCGTACCGATGGAGGTCTTGATGTACTCGGCCGTGCGCTCGCCAATGAGGAGGTTGTACTTGCGCTTGATGTGTTGGAGGATGGCCTCGTCCATCTTGTCGCCGCCCACCCGAACCGACTTGGAATAGACGATGCCAGCCAGAGAGATGACGGCCACCTCGGTGGTGCCGCCGCCGATATCGACGACCATGTTCGAGGTCGGCTCCATGATCGGCAGTCCGGCGCCGATGGCCGCGGCCATGGGCTCCTCGATGAGGTAAACCTCCCGGGCCCCGGCCGATTCGGCCGATTCCCGGACCGCCCGCTTCTCCACCTGGGTGATGCCGGAGGGGACGCAGACGATGATCCTGGGTCTGACCAGGGCCCGCCGATTGTGGACCCGTCGAATGAAGTAACGAAGCATGGCCTCGGTGACCTCGAAGTCGGCGATGACGCCGTCCTTCATCGGTCTGATGGCCACGATGTTGCCCGGCGTGCGGCCGAGCATCATTTTGGCCTCTTTGCCCACGGCCAGAATCTTGTTCTGGCCGCGGCCGTCCTTTCTCACCGCCACCACCGACGGCTCCGAAAGAACGATACCCTTGCCCTTGACGTAGACCAGGGTATTGGCGGTCCCCAAATCGACGGCCAAGTCGTTTGAGAACAGACCTAAAATCGGGTCCAGGAACATCGACCGCCTCCAAACGATGAATAACTTTGGGTCACCTTATCAATACACCGGGCAAGAATCAACAGAAAAAGGTGGCGTACTTATTCAAAAACAAAAGAGAAACCCGCTTGGACCGGCGGCGGGCGGGCGAGACGGTCGGGGGGCTTTTCGGACTCCCCCGCCGCACCGCGGCCGGCCCTGACAGGCCGGCCGCGGGTCTCCTTTATCTCCCGTCAAACGCCGACCCGGGCCGGCGGCGGGAACGCGGCCGCCCTGGTCTTGGTGGGGGGCGGGCAGCGGTTGTTTTTCGATCGGCCTGCCCGGCGCGATTCCCTCGCGGCCTCGCCGCGGGAGTCGATCCGTGGTGGTCGGACGGCCTCGGATGGGTTAAAGTATCGCCGGAGCGGTTAATATTCTTGACACTTTAAGGCCGGTGTGGTTTATAGATGGCTTCAAATCGAGATGAGTCAAGGAAGGTGGATCTTCGATCATGAAACGGACCTTTCAGCCCAGCCGGATCAAGAGGAAGAGAAAACACGGTTTTCGGGCCAGAATGAAGACCAAGGGCGGCCGAGCCGTAATCGCCCGCAGACGGGCCAAAGGCCGCAAGGTGCTCACCGCGTAATGGATTGAAATTGGCCGGGCCGAAACCGAACGGCTTTCCCCGCGCCGAAAGACTGCTCAGAGCCGCCCAGTTCAAACGGACGGTTCTAAACGGCAGAGTGGAGAGATGCCCGCATTTCAAGGTGTTTGTCCGACCCACCCGGTCGGGCCGACGCCTAGGTGTGACCGTAAGCCGGAAAGTGGGCAAGGCGGTCGGGCGCAACCGAGTTAAGCGACGGATACGTGAATTTTTCCGGCTCAATAAAAACCGCCTCCCCCAGGCCGATATCGTCGTCATCGCCTACAAAGGGGCGGCCGAACTGGGCTATCGGGAGGTGGCCCGCCAGCTCGGCCGGGCGCTTCTGGCCCACAGAGAGAACTGAGGCCCTTCGCTCGATCATGCGTCAACTGGCCCTCATAATATTGAAAGCCTACAAGTTGGCGATCTCGCCGATCTTGCCGCCGGCGTGCCGGCACTACCCCACCTGCTCGGACTACGCCCACCAGGCGATCGCCCGTTACGGCGTCGGAAAAGGCGGCTGGCTGGCGGTGAAAAGGCTTCTGAGGTGCCACCCCTTCGCCCCAGGCGGCTACGATCCGGTGCCATGAAGCGGCATTACAGGAGTTTTGTTAATGGAGAAACGGGCCCTTTTGGCGGTGCTGCTGTCCACGGCGGTGTTCATGATCTACATGTATGTCTTTGCACCCCAGCCGCAGCAAAAGACGCCGACCACCGACAAAGCCCAGACCGAGACCAAAGCCGAGACCAAACCCCAGACCCAAGGCCCGGCCCAACCCGGCCGGGACAAGGCCCCGCCCAAGGCCGCCGCGGCCCCGAAGCCGACGCCGAGTCTCGGCCCGGCCCGGAAGGTGACGGTTGACAACGGCCTGGTCAAGCTGGTCTTCAGCGAGCGGGGCGGCCGCCTCGTCAGCGCCAAGCTGCTGAAATTCAAAGAGCACAAGGCCGACGACGCGCCCTTGAAGGAGTTGGTGCGTCTCAAAGACCCGGCCTTGGCCCCCTTGGGGTTGACCACCTCCAAAGGGGGCGTTCCCGGCCTTGAAACCGCCGTCTTCAAGCTGGTCGATCAACAGGAAGATGTCGTCTCGGCCGTGGACAAGGAAGTGGTGCTGACCTTCCGCTGGGTTTCGGCCGAGGGGATGGAGGTCATCAAGTGCTACACCGTCAAACCCAACAGTTATCTGTTCGGGCTGAGAGTGGAACTCATCAACCACACCGGCCGCACCCTGGACGACAATCTGGCCCTCAACCTGACCGCGGCCAACGAACCCCATGAAGGCGGCCGGTACGCCTTCCGGGGCTTTGGGGCCTACGTCAACGAGAAGTTGACCGAGACCGCCCCCGACGATCTCACCGAACCCAAGGTGATCAACGGCAAGGTGTCCTGGGGCGGCTACGAGAATTCGTACTTCCTCCAGGCCATCGTCCCCGAGGCGGCCAGGGGCAGCGTCAAGGGTTCGCTCATCAGCGCCGCCAAGGGCAAGGAGGTGCTCGAGATTCGCTACACCTCCCTGCCGTTCTCCCTGGCCCCCAGCGCCTCGCAGGAGTTCGTCTTCGATCTCTACTTCGGCCCCAAGGATATCGACGTCTTGAGCAAGGTCGGCCACGATTTGAACAAGTCCATCAACATGGGCTTCTTCGATATCGTGGCCAAACCGCTGCTCTATTTCCTCAAGTGGGCCTACGACTTGGTCGGCAACTACGGGGTGGCCATCATCATCATGACCATCTGCGTCAAGCTCCTGTTCTTCCCGCTGGCTCAAAAGAGCTACAAGTCGATGAAGAACATGCAGAAGCTTCAACCCCAGATGGTGAAGCTCAGGGAGAAGTACAAAAACGACAAGCAGCGTCTCAACCAGGAGATGATGAGTCTCTACAAGGCTCACAAGGTCAATCCCATGGGCGGCTGCCTGCCGATGATCATCCAGATCCCGGTCTTCTTCGCCCTGTACCGGCTCCTGGATTACGCCATCGAGCTCAGGCACGCGCCGTTCATACTGTGGATCCAAGACCTTTCCGCGCCGGATCGACTGTTCAGGTTCCCTTTCAGCATCCCGCTGATGGAACCGCCGTACGGCATTCCGGTTTTGACCATCTTGATGGGCGCTTCGATGTTCATCACCCAGAAGATGACCCCCACGCCGGGCGATCCGACCCAGGCCAAGATCATGCTGTTGATGCCCATCATCTTCACCTTTATCTTCATCAACTTCCCGGCCGGCCTGGTCTTGTACTGGCTGGTCCAAAACGTCCTCTCCATCGGACAGCAATACTACGTCAACAAAAGGCCCTAGGCGGCCAGGGAGAGGCGGAGGTAGATACATGGCCAAGACCAAGGAATACGAGGCCAAAACCACACAGGAGGCCTTGGACATAGCGGTGGCCGACACCGGCATTCCCCTGTCCGAATTGAAATTCGAGATCATCTCCCAGGGCGGCGGCGGCATCTTCGGCTTGAGCCTCAAGAAAGCCAAGATCAAGGTCTTCCTGCCCGAGCCCGCGGAGGAAAAGGAAAAAGAGAAGGAAAAAGAAAAGAAGAAAACCAGGCCCAAACGCTCCAAAAGAAAACCCCGGGGCGGCGGCCGCGACCGGCGGGCCGAGGCGGACAAGCCCGGCCAGGCCGAAAAAACGACCCAGCCCCCCCCGGCGGCGGCAGAATCGGAAGACGAGCCGTCCGGGAGCGGCTGGGCCGCACCCAGCCGGCCCGCGCCGAAACCGGAAACAGCGCCCGAACCGGAAATCGTCGCCGATCAGCCGCCCGCCGACGAGCCGCCTCGAGCCGAGGCCGAACCGGCCGAGACCACGACTCCCGACCGGCCCGAATCACCTGAGGCAACGCTCGACAAAGAGCCCGAACCCGAACCGCCCACGCCGACCGGCTGGGCCGCGCCGAGTCGGATGGCCCCCTTGCCCAAAAAGAAGCGCAAGGAGATCAATATCGAGGCCCTGGTCGGCCGCAAGAAGCCGGTCAGCACCGGGGTGGACGTCGATCTCACGTCTGAATCCGACCGGAGAGCCGAGCGGGGCAAGCCCGACCGGCGCAGCGAGCCGCCCCGCGCCCGGAACCGGAAGCCCCAATCCGAGCGGTCCCGTCCCCCCCGGGCCAAAACGGAGCGATTCGATCGGAACCGCAACGAGGCCAAGGCCCGGCGGCGAGGCCCGGCCGAACCCTATCAGCCCCGGGTGAGCGACCCCAACGCCCCCTCGGAGTACGTGCGCACCGATGAGGACCAGGCCAATCTGGCCAAGGCCAAGGAAATCCTGGAAACCATCCTGGAGAAGATGGTCGGGCCGACCAAGGTGGACGCCTCGTGGGTGGAGGAGAAGATGTACCTCAACCTCCACGGCGACGGTTCGGGCCTTTTGATCGGCCGCAAGGGCCAAACCTTGGACGCCTTGCAGTTCATCGTCAGCAAGATCGTCGACAAGCACAGCGGCCGCCACTACCGGATCATGATCGACACCGAGGGCTATCGAGGCCGCCGGGAAGAGACGCTGGTTCAACAGGCCGAGGCCCTGGCCGAGCGGGTCATCCGCTCCGGCCGGCCGGCCCGGACCGGCCCGCTCAACCCCCACGAGCGGCGGATCGTCCATCTGGCCTTGATGCCCAACGAGCAGGTCCGGACCGGCTCCCAGGGCGAAGGCACCTTCAAACGGGTGGTCATCAGCCCCCGGCGAGGTGGTCGCCGCGACCGGTAATCAACTCGCCCCTTGTCTCCGGGCGGCCGAAACGGCCGCCCGTTTTTTTGCCCCTGCCAGTCGATGATCCAGAACGACTTCTCGCGGGCAAGCCGGCGGGTGGAAAGCAGACGGCGGCCGGCGGTGGATAAACGATCTTGCCTGACTTGGGGATCCTCCTTTGAAAAACCTGGCTTCAACCCCCGCCCGGTCTTGACGCGCGGATGAGACCGGGCTTTGGCCCGGCTGCGACCGATTGCCTGTCAGGAGCCCTAGAACACCTCAGTTCTATGCGGAATCCTTCAACATTTCGTGATCTGAACCGCTGGACTGGCTAGGGGCGGTCGAGATGTGATAATAACTACGACGTGCTCAAGACCGATGACACCATCGTCGCCTTGGCCACCCCGCCCGGCCGGGGGGGCATCGGCATAATTCGCCTGTCCGGCCCCGAGGCCCGGCGCATCGGGCTGAGCCTCTTCCGCCCGGCCCGGAGCGGGCCGTTGATCGAGCGTCGCTTGACCTACGGCTGGATCCGCGAACCGGGAAGCGGGCGGGCGGTCGATGAGGTCCTGGCCGTGTTCATGGCCGGACCCAAGACCTACACCCGCCAGGACATCTTCGAGATTCAGGCCCACGGCGGGCCGATGGTGCTGCGCCGCATCCTGGCCCTCTGCCTGGCTGCCGGAGCCAGGCCGGCCGAGCCGGGCGAATACACCTGGCGGGCCTACATGGCCGGGCGGATCGATCTGGCCCAGGCCGAAGCGGTGGCCGAGCTGATCGAGGCCCGGACCGAGGCCGGCGCCAGGGTGGCGGCCGGCCATCTGGCGGGCGGGCTGTCGGAGCCGGTGGCCAAGATCGTCGAGGCCGCCTTGGACGTCCTGGCCGAAGTCGAGGCCGGCGTGGACTTTCCCGAAGAGGACCTGGAAGTCACCGAGTTCGGACCCCTGGCCGGTGTGGTGGCCGAGGCCGTCCTCGGTCCCATCGACCGTCTGATCGAGGCGGCCAGGGCCGGCAGGCACCTGCGCGACGGGGCCAGAGTGGTCTTGATCGGTCGGCCCAACGTGGGCAAGTCCAGCCTGCTCAACGCCCTGCTGGCCCGGCCTCGGGCGTTGGTGACCGACGTGCCCGGCACCACCCGGGACTATCTGGAGGAGAGCCTCGACCTGGACGGCCTGCCGGTGGTCTTGACCGACACCGCCGGCTTGAGGAGGCTGACCGACCGCGAGCGAGACCGGCCCGAGGCGGCGGGCATCGAGGCCACCCGGCGGATACTCTCGGCCGCCGAGTTGATCGTCCTGGTCGTCGATGCCACCTCCAAGACGCCTGAGCGGGCCGCTGAGGACGTTCCGCCGGCTGCGCGCACCCGGACCATTGTCGCGGCCAACAAATGCGATCTGAGCGGCGAGGACAAAGCCGCAGCAGCCTCTAGAATCGTGCCAGACCGGCCCGGCGTGGTCGTATCCGCCCTGACCGGCTACGGCCTGGAAAACCTGAAATCGGCCATCCGGGCCGAGCTGGTCCGCGAAGGCGGCGAGCCGGACGAGCTGGGCTGCGCACCCAGTCTCAGGCAGGAGGAGATTCTGGTCCGGGCCCGCCAGGCCTTCGATCGGGCCAGGGAGGGCTTGGCCCAGGCCCGGCCGGCCGAACTGGTGGCGGTGGAGTTGAAGGAGGGTCTGGATCAATTGGGCCGCATCACCGGCCGGACCACCCCCGAGGCGGTCCTGGATCGGATCTTCAGCCGCTTCTGCATTGGAAAGTGATCTGTGGAAACCGCCCCCGACCACCTGATTCGACGGGCGAGGGAACTGGGTTGGAGCCTGCCCGAACCCGTCGCCGAGCGCCTGAGCCGGTACGTGGAGTTGCTCCTTACCTGGTCGCGCCGGATCAACCTGATCGGCCCCAGGGCCAAGCGCCGGCTGTGGGAGGAGCACCTGGCGCCCAGCCTGTGGCTGGCCGACAAACTGCCGGAGAGGGGAGGAACCGTGGCCGATCTGGGCTCGGGGGCCGGACTGCCCGGTCTGGTCCTGGCCTGCCTCGATCCCCGGCTCGGAATCGACCTCTTCGAGGCCCGGGCCAAGCGGGTCTCCTTCCTGAAGACCGCCGCAGCAGAACTGGGTTTGGACGGAGTGGGCGTTTTCAAGGCTCGGGTGCCGGAGACGGCTCCCGGCTACGCCCAGGGAGCCTACGGCGTCGTGATCTGCCGGGCGGTGGCCGCCCTGACGGAGTTGTTGCCGCCGGCCGGCTGGCTGCTCTCCGCCGGCGGCCGACTGATCGCCCTCAAAGGGCCGGCCGGCCGGGACGAGGCCGCGTCTCTGGCCGCCGATCCGGCCGGAGGGGGCTGGCGGTTGGCTGGAATCGAGGCGCGGCGGTTCTACGGTCGGACCACCACCCTGATCGAACTGGCCAAGGTCGACTAAGACCGGCCGGGCAGGGGGAGGTGGACGGTGAAGGTCGCGCCTTCGCCGGGGCGGGATGCGACCTCGATGCGACCGCCGTGCCGGCTGATGATGCCGTGACTGATGGCCAGCCCCAGGCCGGTGCCCCGACACCGGTTTTTTTTCGTGTAGAACGGCTCGAAAATTCTGGCTAAATCGGCAGGGTCGATGCCGGGCCCTGAATCTTTTATTTTAATAAATATCTCGTTCTTTTTGTCGTCCAAATCGGTAAAAATGGAGAGGACGCCCTCGCCCCCCATGGCCTCCATGGCATTGACGATCAGGTTGAGGAAGACCTGTTCCAGCTTGACCCGGTTGGCCAGAAACAGCGGCAGGCCCAGAGCCAGGGTCTTGGAGACCTTGACCCGGCGCAACAGGAGGTGACCTTCGACGATATCGAGTGTGTCGTTTATTACCTCATTGATATCAACAAGTTGTTTGGCCTGGCTGTCCTGGCGGGCGAAGTCCAAGAGACCGCCGACGATGATCTTGCACCGGTTGGCCAGCTTGATGATCTTGGCCATGGTCTGGCCGGCCTCGCTGTCTTTGTCCAGCTCCGAGGCCAACAGCCGGGCGTAGGTGATTATGCCGCCTAGGGGGTTGTTGATCTCGTGGGCCAACTCAAAGGCCAGCGTGCCGGTCGCTTCCAGGCGTTCGGCCTGGATCAACTCGTCCTGAATCTGCTTGTGGGGCGAAATGTCGCGGACCGTGACCTGGAAGGCGGCCTGGCCGGTGTAGGTGATCGGGGCCAGGGTGACCTCGGCCTGGAAGACGCTGCCGTCAGCCCGCACCGCCGCCCCCTCGAAGGGGTGGAGCGCGGCCGAGCGGGACCAAGCCAGAAAGTCCCGTTGCGCGCCCGGATCGAGCAGGCCGATGAAGCCGATCCGGGCCAAATCTTCGACCCTGTCGTAACCGAACAACTCCAGATAGTGCTGGTTGGCGAACAGGTGGCCCTCCGGAGTGAAGATGGCCACCCCCTCGTTGAGGCCCTCGACCAGGCGGCGGTAGTTGGCCTCCGAACTCCGAACCTGGGCCTCCAACTGCTTGCGGTAGGAAATATCGTAGAGCATTTCGACCGCGCCGACGGTCTCGCCCCCGCCGCCGCGGATGGGGGCGGCGGTGAAGAGGAGGTTCCGCTTCTTGCCGTCCCGGCCCTTGTATTCGGCCTCGGCCTCGAAGGCGTCCGGAGACAACGGGGACGGGCGGACCCCCCGGCCGGAGTAGCGTTCGAGGATGGACTCGACGTCGCCGGACAAGGCTAGGTCGGCCAGAGTCGGCCGCTCTCTCCGGTAGAAGGCTCGCCAGTGATCGGCCCGGCCGACCATCTCCCGGCGGGAGAGGCCGGTCAGACGCTCCAGGCCGGCGTTCCAATGGCTGACGCGATGGTCTTCGTCCAGGACCAACAAGGCCAGGGGCAAGGCGTCCAACAGGGCTTTGACATCCTGGCCCCGGTCGCGGGGGATGAACGCCCCGGCCACGTTCCGGCCGAGGGGCCAAAGCGCCACCCGGCCGCCGATCTTTCGTCCGTCGGCGGCCAGCCAATCCGCCTCGAAGTCACCGTCAGCCGCGGCCAGCCCGCGGAGCAGGTCGGACAGGTTGTCGGCGGCCAGGTCGGTCAGATTGGCCGGCCGACCGAACAGCGATTCAAAGGCCTGATTGACCCGAACCAGACCGCCCCTTTTCCCGGTCACGAAGCAGGGCAGCGGCAGAGTATCGAAGAACGACGGACGGCCCATTTATTTCACTCTCTCCAGGAACATCTACCCTATGCATACCAAAGCGACCGCCCCCCGGCAACAACACTCCGGCCGGCGGCGGGAATCCGATCCCTATTTGGCTCTCACCTCCAGGTTCGGCCCCATGTTCCACGTGGAACATCCGGCTGGCCGGCGGTCACGGCCAGGGTTGCGGCCATGAGAGTGGGCGTGCTGGTGGGGGTGGGCATGGACGTGGGCGTGGACGTGGACATGCACCGACTCGTGGGGGTTGGCGGGGCGGTGTTCGTCCCCCGGAGGATGCTCATGGCCGGGCTCGGCTCCGAGCCAGCGGAAATGGCCGTGATCGTGCTCGTGGTCGTCGTGTTCGTGGGGCAGGTGGTGGTAGTCCAAGGAGTGCGGCACCTCCAGGCCGTGGTTCTCGACCAGGGCGCCATCGGATAAAAGCTCCCGGATGGGTCGCTCGACCACCACCCGGCCGCCGTCCAGCAAAACGGCTCGCTGGCAGCAGGCCAGGGCCAGCTCCAGATCGTGGGTGGCGATGAACTTGGTCAACGGGATGGAATTCAAGAGCTCGATCAGCCGTCGCCGGCCGCGAGGGTCCAGGTTGGAGGACGGCTCGTCGAGCAGGAGCAGCTTGGGGTGGCTGGCCAGAACCGTGGCCAGGCAGACCCGCCGTTTCTCGCCGCCGCTCAGGTGATGGGGCACCCGGTCCTCGTAGCCGCCGAGGCCGACCAGGTCCAAGGCTTCCCTGGCTCTGGCCTCGGCCTCGGCCTGGCTCAGCCCGAAATTGAGCGGCCCGAAGGCGACGTCGTCCAGGACGCTGGAGGTGAAAAGCTGATCGTCCGGGTTCTGGAAGACCAGACCGATGAGCGGCCGAAGCGGCTTGAAGTCCTTCTCGACCGTAACCACCTGGCCAAAGAGACGCAACCGGCCGCCGTCCGGCTTGAGCAGGCCGGCCAGAAGATGAAAGACCGTCGTCTTGCCCGCCCCGTTGGGACCGAGGAGGGCGACGCTTTCACCCTCCCGGAGAGCCAAATCGACCCCGGCCACCGCCCGGCGTCCGTCGGGATAGGCGTAGCTCAGGCCCTCGGTTTCGACGATCAACTCCACCGGCTCCACTCCAAGACCGCCAGCAAGCCGGCCAGGGCGACGATGGCCGCCCCTTTGACCCAGTCCGAACCCCTGAGGCTCAGCCGGCCCAGGGCCCGGTAGCGGCCGTCGTAGCCCCGGGCCCTCATCGCCTTGGCGATCATCTCCTGGCGCTCGAAGGACCGAACCATCAGCCCGCCGACCAGGTAGCCGGCCGTCTTCAGGGTCCGGACGTCGGTCCGGGGCCGAAAGCCGCGCAGCCGCTGGGCGTTGAGGACCGAGCGAAGCTCGTCGCGAAAGACGAAAAGATAGCGATAGGCGAAGAGGATCAGTTGGATCAACTTCTCCGAGAGGCCCAGCTTGGAGAGGGCCTTCATGGAGACGTCGAAGCGGGTCGTGCCCAGCATGGGGAAGAGTAACACCACCAGGGCCAGGCCCTTGACGATCAAGGTCGCGGCCAACTGGAGTCCGGCTCCGACCCCGGCCGGATGGGACCAGGGCAGGACGACCAGGAACAGCCCCAGAAACACGGCCACCTCTTTAAGACGCATGGCCACGAATTTCAAGGGAATCTTGGCCTGAATGGTCAACGATACGGCCACGGCCAACCCGACCGCGGCGCCGACCAGGCTCCGGCCGGCGGCCACGGCCAGGATCAGGCAGGAGAAGGCGACCAGCTTGACCCTGGGGTCGCAGGTGTGCCAGAGAGACGATCCGCCGGCGTAATGGTCGATGTGGTGGGTCATTCAGGTCTGCTTCTTCCGGTTGAGAAGCTTCTTTATAACCGCTGCGCCGCCAAAAATCAACACCAGCCCGGCCAGGGCCTGCGGCCAAAGCAATACGCCCCGCTCCTTGTGCGGCCGGTGGGCCGAAGGCGAAGCCCGGTCAGTTTGGCCGTCCGGACGATCGGCCGAGCCGACGGCCCACTCCGTCTCAACCTCGGCCCGGTGGCCCAATCCGGCCTCCAGGACCACGGTCAGCCGGCCCGGTTTCAGCCCGGTCGGTTTGAGGCTCAACTGGCCCTGGGCGTCGGTTTTGCCCTCGGCCACGACCTGGCCGGCCTGATCGAGAACCTTGACCGGCGTGTTCACCGTCGGCCGGCCGTCGGGAAAGAAACCCTCGATGAACAGCCTGTCGCCCTCCTGAAAGGCATCGACGAGGACCCGGTGGGCCCAGGCTGCGCTCGGCGCGAGCAAAAGGAGGGCCGCCGCGGCCAGGGCGATCAGGGGCCGAAAGCGGCCCAGTCCATTGGCGATGGGGTGGAGTCGGCTGAGTCTCGACATCGCAACTACCTCAGCACCTCGGGCTTGACCTTGCCCATGAATGAAGCGGTGAAGCCGCCGATGAGGGTCTCAATGACGACCACCGGCACGTGGGCGGCCAGAATCAACCCGGCCGTGGCCCAGAACTCATCACCGGCCAGTTGCAAGGCCAAGGCTAAGAGAACGGCGTTGCCGACGATGCCCAGGCCGCCGGCCAGAGCGCCGAAGACGAAGTTTTTTCGGGGCAGGTCGAACTTGTCTCTCAACCTGAAGATGTAGCCGGCCATTACCGCCGGGGTGCCCATGGCCAGGGCGTTGGCCCCCAGGCTCAACAGCCCCCCGAACTGGAACAGCAGCGCCTGTAAGAGCAGGGAAACGAAGATACAGGCAAAGGCGGCCCGGCCGGCGACGATGCCCACCAGACCGGTCAAAAGCAAGTGGACGCTGGACGGCCCGACCGGGATGTGGACCAACGTCCCGACAAAGGCGGCCGCGGTGACCACGGCCAGCCGGGGAATGTCCTCGCCGGTAACCCGCTTCAGTGAGGCGGCGAGGCCGCCGGCCGCACCGACCATGGCCCCGCCCCAAACCGCCGTGGGCAAAACGCCGTCGGCTAAATGCATGATCGCCTCGTCATTGTCTTGTTCATGGCTCAAACCGGCTCACTGGAGGTCCCAGGTCTTGACCCAGATGACGGCCCCGAGCTCGACCGGCTTCGGTGTGCCGTCCGGACCCTTGATCTTGTCCGGAGCCTCCATCAGGGCCGCAAAACCCCACCAACCCGCCTTGGGCATGGCGTAGGTGAAGACGCCGTTGGCGTCGGCCTTGATGACCTGGGTGACGAACACCCCGGCCGGCGGCTTGATCTTGCCGTCGGCCAGGTACTCGATCTCCACCTCGGCAAAGGGCACCGCTTTGCCGTCCATCAGCACCCGGCCCTGGAAGACGTTGCCGGCCCAAAGTCCGTAGGGCCTGGTCAGCGGCACGATCTCGGCCTTCAAACCCACCGGCTGGTCCCAGCCGACCTCCAGTCCCTTGGCGTTGACCACCACCTTGGTATTGTGGACGATGAAGCAGTCCTCGGCCGGCTCCCAGTAGGGCTTGGGCTCGACATAGAAAATGTGATCGCCGGCCCTTTTGATATCGAACGTCGCCTTGAAGGCCTGGTGCCCCTTGAGCTGGTAGGGTTTGAGAGAGGCCAGCAAATTCTTCTTCCGGCCCTTGACGGCCACTCCGAACTGGACCGGTCGGGCCATATCCATGCTCGGCCCCTCAAAGGGATGGATAAAGGCCACGTTGAGTTCGATGGTCTGGTTTTTCTCGACCACGTCTTGACTGGGAATGATCACCTGAAAGTGGGCCAGGGCGGGGCCGGAGTTTAAGGCCGCCGCAATCAACACCGCAGCGATGACGATGAACCTCTTGATCTGAGTCACAGCTTCCTCCCGATTCTCAAGCCGGCCCGACTTCTGTCGAAAAAAACGGCCGCCTGCCCGCTTCTTGAGGGCTATGCGGCCTTCATGGCTCAAAGTCTATATCTTTTATAGATTCAGGTCGCTTTAAGGAAGCTTCAGCTCCTAATTGTCTGACCAGAATACTCGGCTGGCCGCCTTTGTCAAGCCGTTTCGTCACTGCCGCCGACCGACCCTTTTCCGGCTAGAGGGCTGCGCTCTCAAAAAAAGGCATCGAGCCAACCCGGCCCGGCAAGAAGCCTCCAGCCCAGCCATGGAACCCGGTTCCGGAACCCGACCCCAAGAACGAGCGGGAACAACGCCGATGGTGGCGATAAAACGGGCGATTCTTTGTCGGACGCCCAGTCGCACCCTCGGCCGGGAGACAATGTTCCACGTGGAACGTCGTCTTCACCCTTGGCCTTCGCGCCGCTTTCGTGTTATGAATCTTTAGTCTGACGGTATCATTCCACCAGGAGCGGTCCCGCATCAAATGCCCAGAGCCATCTGCATCGCTAATCAAAAGGGCGGAGTGGGCAAAACCACCACCGCCGTCAACCTGGCCGCCTCCCTGGCCGCGGCCGAGTACAAGACGCTGCTGGTCGATTGCGACCCACAAGCCAACGCCACCAGCGGCGTCGGCCTCAATCCGGCCGAGCTTTCGGCCGGGCTCTATGAGCTGCTGGTCGGCCAGGCCGGCGGGGAAGAGGTGGTTCACACCACCGCCCTGGACCAGCTCCACATTCTCCCGGCGACCATCAACCTGATCGGGGCCGAGGTGGAGTTCATCGGACTCGAGGATCGCCACCTGCGCCTCAAAAAAGCCCTGGCTGGGATGGTCGATGGCTACGACTACGTGGTCATGGACTGTCCGCCGTCCCTGGGCATGCTGACCGTCAACGCCCTGGTGGCCGCCGATTCGGTCCTCATCCCGCTCCAGTGCGAGTATTACGCCCTGGAGGGCCTGTCCCAGATCATCAACACGGTCAACCGGGTCAGAAGGGGTCTCAACCCGACCCTCCGCCTGGAGGGGGTGCTCTTGACCATGTTCGACACCCGGGTCAACCTGGCCCACCAGGTGGCGGCCGAAGTCAGGAAGCACTTCGGCGACAAGGTCTTTCAGACCCTCATCCCCAGAAACGTCAGGCTCTCGGAGAGCCCATCGTTCGGACAACCGGTCTTGCTCTACGACATCCGCTCCACCGGGGCCCAGACCTACCTGGCTCTGGCCCAGGAGCTAATCGCCAAACACCAGGAGGCAGCATGACCCGCAAAGCCTTGGGCCGTGGCCTGGAAGCACTCCTGGGGGATTCGCCCCCGCTCGCCAACGGCGATCAGCCCGCCGCCGAGCCGCAGGCGCCGGCCTCGGGGGCCGAAACAGGCCTGAGAGAGATTCCGATCGCCGACATCGAGCCCAATCCCGATCAGCCCCGCCAGGTTTTCGATCAGGAGGCGCTCAAGGAGTTGGCCGACTCCATCGCCGTTCAGGGCGTGCTCCAGCCGCTTTTGGTCAGCGCCAAGGAAGACGGCGGCTACCACCTCATCGCCGGCGAGCGCCGCTGGCAGGCGGCCCGGCTGGCCGGCCTGAAGTCGGTGCCCTGCTTGATCAAGGAGGTCGCCCCGGCCGAGCGGCTGGCCCTGGCCCTCATCGAGAACATCCAGCGCAAAGACCTAAACCCACTCGAAGAGGCCTCGGCCTACGCCCGGCTGACCGACGACTACGGCCTGACCCACGAGCAGGTGGCCAGGGCGGTCGGCCGGGACCGGGCCACGGTGTCCAATTTCATTCGTCTGCTGAAACTCCCCCAAGCCGTCCAGGGCGATCTGGTCGAGGGTCGGCTGACCATGGGCCACGCCCGGGCCCTACTGAGCCTAGTCGAACACCAGCCGACCCTGCTCGCCGCCCGGGCCAAGGTGCTCCACAAGCGGCTCAACGTCCGCCAGACCGAGAAGCTGGTCGAACGGATGAAGAAGCCCGCCTCGGCCAGAAAACCGCCTCCGGCCCAGGTCCAACTGAAGGCCGAGGCCGAGGCGCTGCGCCGCCGATTGGGAACCAAGGTGTCGATCACCAAGCGGGGAGGCAAGGGCCGGATCGTGATCGAGTTCTTTTCCGACGAGGAACTCAACCGCCTGTTGGAGTGGTTCAAGCAGGGCTGAGCGCGACCCGCGTCCCGCAGACGAGCTCCACGTCTGGGGGAGGAAGTCTCGGGCTAAACATTCCTGGGACGCTGCCGATGGCGCTGAGCATAATCATCGACGGCTACAACTTGATCCGGACGACCGATCTGAACCGGGCCGAGGCCGAAGGCGGTCTGGAGGCGGGGCGAAGCGTGTTGATCGGCGAACTGGCCGCCTACAAGCGCCTCAAAAGGCACGCCCTCACCGTCGTCTTCGACGGCGCTTCGCCGCTGGGTCAACAGGTCGGGCGGGAGAGGGGGATCAAGACCGTCTTCACCCCCACCGGCCGGACGGCCGACGAGGCCATCGTCGAGATGGTCGGACGGGCCAAGGGCGAGGTCCTGGTCGTCACCTCCGATCGGGAGCTGGCCAACCGGGTCCGGGCCAATGGCGGCGACGTCGTCTCCTCGGCCGAGTTCCGCGAACGGCTCAGCCTGGCCGCCTACCTCGATCTCAAGGGCGGCGATGACGAGGAGGAGCGCCCGGTCAAACCCAAGAAGGGTCCTTCCCGCCGACCGCCCAAGGCCGAACGCCGGCGAAGGCGTCGGCTGTCCAAGCTGTAGCTATTTGTTTTTACTGGCTTTAAGGCCTGTTGCCTCAGCGGGGCGCCGAGAGGCGCAGCAGCCTGGCCGACCCGGTCGCCTGGAAGCGGTGGGGATAGGAGGCGTCGAAGCGGACCACGTCGCCTCGCCCCAGACGCCGGTAGCGGCCATTGTACTCCAGGCTGACCTGGCCGTCGATGACGAAGTAGCCGTTTATCTCGTGGCGGTGGCGACGGGGGCGGGGCTGGTTCGGCTCCAGGCGGACGAGATCGACCGCCGTTTCCTCCCCCCACAGGCCCGGCCGGGCGAGGACCGTGGCCTCGACCCCGTCAAAACCCGTCGCCGGCCGCAGATTGGCCGCCTTGACGTGGCGAATGCTCGGCGGCGGATCAGGGATAAGATCGGACAGCGGCCGGTTGAGTTGGTGGGCGATCTTGACCACCACCGACACCGAGGGGGCCACCTTACCCACCTCAATGCGCTGCAAAGCCATGATGCTGACGCCCACCCGGGCGGCCAGGTCCTTGAGCGACAGGCCGACCCGCCGACGTTCGGTCCTGATCTTCTTTCCCAACTGGACCATGCGGCCGCCTCCTTGTCTGTCCGGTCTTCACGTTTGTTTCTATTGTTCGTTATTACAGAATATCATCCGTCCCGGCCGGCGCAACCCCGACCCGCCGACGCTCGACGATCCATTGCCGTTTTTGCTTGCCCTCGAGCCTGGGCCGGACTAAAACCTCTGGGGAGAGGAGGATCGATGGCCGCCAAGCTCGGACTGCTTCAGGTTTATACCGGCGACGGCAAGGGCAAGACGACCGCCTCTTTGGGTCTGGCCCTCAGGGCGGTCGGCCGGGGTTTACGGGTCAAGATATTCCAATTCATGAAGCCGCCCGACTCGTCGGGCGAGCACTTCAGCGCCAAAAGACTGGCCCCCGAGCTGGAGATCGTCCCCGTCGGCAAGAGAGGCTTCGTCTTCAAGGACGGACCCTCGGCCGAAGATATCGCCTTGGCCGAGGCCGGTCTTGAAAAAGCCCGGCAAGCGCTGGCTTCGAGCGAAGTGGACCTGGTCATCCTGGACGAACTGGACGTGGCCTTGCATCTCGACCTGCTCAAGATCGAGGACGTCTTGGAGGTCATCGACAACCGGCCGGCGGGGGTGGAGTTGGTCGTCACCGGCCGGGGCGCGCCCCAGGAGATCATAGACCGGGCCGACCTGGTGACCGAAATGCGCCTGATCAAACACCCCTATCAGGAAGGCATAAAGGCCCGCCAGGGAATCGAATACTGAACTCGGCCGCGGGGAGGCCGAAGACCAAAGCCGATAACAGTCTAACTTGTTGAAATTATTATGTCTTTAGACTACTATCAGTTCGCGCTGGTACAGATGAGGGTCGGCCCGGACAAGGACGACAACCTGGACCGGGCCGGGCGACTGTTGGCCGAGGCGGCCGAAAAGGACATCAGACTGGCCGTGCTGCCCGAGATGTTCAACTGCCCTTACGAGGTCGAGCGTTTCGCCCAGTTCGCCGAGCCGATACCCGACGGCCGAACCTGTCGCTTCCTGTCTGAAACCGCCGCTGAACTGGGCCTCTACCTGGTCGGGGGCTCCATCCCGGAACAAGACGGCTACGAGATCTACAACACCGCCACCCTGTGGAGCCCTAAGGGCGAATTGCTCCTGAAGCACCGCAAGGTCCACCTCTTCGACGTGGACATTCCGGGCGGCATCACCTTCCAGGAGTCGGGCTATCTGAGTCCGGGCGACAAGATCGAGGTGATCGAAACCGAGCTGGGCGTCCTGGGCCTGGGGGTGTGTTACGATCTGCGCTTCCCCGAGCTGTTCAGGTCTTTGGCCCTGGCCGGGGCCGAACTGGTCCTCCTGCCCGGCGCGTTCAACACCACCACCGGCCCCTCTCACTGGGAGATACTGATCCGAGCCCGAGCCATAGAGAACACCTTCTTTTTGGCCGCCTGCGCCTCGGCCCCCCATCCCGAGGTCGATTACCCGACCTGGGGCAACTCCATGGCCGTCGATCCCTACGGCTGGGTGCTGGACTCGGCCGGTCGTCACCAGGAGATCGTCTACGCCGCCTTCGACCGCCAGCGCTTGAAACAGGTCCGCCGCGGCCTGCCGGTTCTGTTCCAGCGCCGGCCCGAGGTCTACCGCTGGGACTGGGAGGAGTGAACCGGGCTCGGATCGCCGCCTGGAACGCTTTGTTGAACCCGATCATCGCCGCCGCCAGGTAAGGATAATGGGTGAGCCGAAATACGTAGCCATCTTGATCTTCGACGACGTGGAGACGCTGGACTTCGCTGGACCGTTCGAGGTCTTCTCTGTCGCCGGCCGGGCCGAGGGCCGGGAGCCGTTCGTGGTCTACACCGTGGCCCAGACCTTGAGCCTGGTCCAGGCCCGCCGCCAACTGACGATCAAGCCCCGTTTTTCAATCGAGGAGAGTCCCCCGCCGGCGGTGTTGGTCGTACCGGGCGGCCTGGGCGCCCGCCGGGAGTTGGACAACCCGGTCATCATCGACTGGATCAGGGAAACCGCCGCTCGGGCGGAAGTGGTCATGTCGGTCTGCACCGGCTCGCTTCTGCTGGGCCGGGCCGGTCTCTTGGACGGGTTGGAAGCGACCACCCACCACCGGGTCCTGGACCTGCTGGGCCGGGTCGCGCCGGCGGCCAGAATCGTCACCGGCCGCCGCTACACCGACAACGGCCGCATCCTGACTTCGTGCGGCATTTCGGGCGGCCTCGATCTGTCGCTTCACGTGGTGGCCCGGCTTTTGGGCCGGGAGGAGGCCGAAAAGACGGCCGCCTACATGGAGTACGACTGGCGAGCCGAGCCCTCTTGAGCCGGATATCGCCGGGCGATTCCTCTCCAGCGTCCCAGAATCAGCCTCAAGCGGCCGTCCGGGCCAAGGCCCTCCGCTCCAAAGGGGCGGCGGCCTGAAACGGCGCGGCGGCCGGGCCTCTGGCCGAGGCGGTGTCCGGAAGGAACAAGCGGCTTGCCCGCGGCCGTCTTTCGTGGCATGCTACCTGGGTCTTTCACGAACAAACGAACAAACCCCGCCGACTTGGAGACTGGAGTTCACCTATGTCGCCTTTCTGGCCCATCGACCACACCGCCGACGTGGGACTGCGCGTCCGGGGCCGGGACCTGGGCGAACTTCTGACCGAGGCGGCCAAGGGCTTGGTCCTGCTCCTGGTCCATGAGTTCGTGGTTCAGCCCCGGCTGTGGCGGGAGATCGAAATCCAGGCCCCGGACCGAGAGATCCTGTTGGTCGATTTCCTGTCCGAGATTCTGTCCCTGGCCGTAGTCGAAGGGCTGATCGTGGTCAAGGTCGAGCCGGTCTCGGTGTCCGAGACCGAGGTCAAGGCCAAGGTGGGTCTCGTTCCTTTGGAGAAGAAACAGCGCCTGACCCAAGAGATAAAGGCGATCACCTACCACGGTCTTAAGGTCACCGAGATCGACGACGGTCTGGAGGCGACGGTGATCATGGACGTCTGAGCCGCTTCTCTCGCCGGCCGCCATCGGGCCGCGTCTCGGAAGCCCCGGGTCGGCTCGTTCAAGGGCTCCTCATAACAAATGGAACTCCGTTTATGGGGCGCGCCAACAAGGTAGGCGTCTCAAGGAATCGGGGGCGCCGGCCAAGCCGACGCCCCCTCTCTAGGCAGGCGGGTTTGTTCGTCTTTCGGCCTACTCACCCCACTTGAGCGGGATGTAGAGGCTGGTCGAGCCGCGCCGGATCAGGAGCAAGAGGGGCTTTTTCCGATCGGCCTTCTTGACCAGCTTGACGAACTGCTTGACGTTCTCGACCGCTTTGCGGTTGACCTCGAGGATGACATCGCCCCGACGCAGGCCGGCCGCGGCGGCCGGGCCGTCCGAGCTGACGCCGGTGATGACCACTCCCTCGGTCTTCTTGAGGCCCAGGCTCTCGGCCAAATCCGGGGTGATGTCTTGGACCCTGAGCCCCAGCTTGGGCGCCTGGCCGGTCTCTTCGTCCGGCCCGCCGGCTCTGGCCTGAACCTCGCGCTCCTTCATCTCGCCCAGCGTGACTCCGATCGTTTTGATGTCGCCGTCGCGGAAGATCTTGACCTTGGCCTTGGAGCCGACCGGCTGGGTGGCGACCAGTTTGGGCAGGTCATTGAAGTCGCCGACCTTTCTTCCGTTGAACTCCAGGATGATGTCACCCTGGCGAAGCCCGGCCTTCTCTGCGGCCGAGCCCGGCCTGACCTGGGCGATAAGCGCCCCCTCGGCCTTCTTGAGACCGAAGGATTCGGCGATCTCCTTGGTCACCGGCTGGATGACCACACCCAGCTCGGCCCGGATGACCCGGCCGTGATCGACGATCTGGCCGACGATGTTCTTGACCAGGTTGATCGGCACGGCGAAGCCGATGCCCTGGCCCCGGGCGATGATGGCGGTGTTGATGCCGACCACCTCGCCCCTGAAGTCGATCAACGGCCCGCCGGAGTTGCCGGGATTGATCGAGGCGTCGGTCTGGATGAAGTCGTCATAGGGGCCGGCGCCGATGGTCCGACCCTTGGCCGAGACGATGCCGGTGGTCACGGTGTGGCCCAGGCCGAAGGGGTTGCCGATGGCCATGACCCACTCGCCGACCTTGAGCTTGTCCGAGTCGCCCAGGACGACGTAGGGCAGGTCGTCGGCCTCGATTTTGATCAGGGCGATGTCGGTCTTGGGATCGGCGCCGATGACCTTGGCCTCGAACTGGCGCTTGTCCAAGAGCCGAACCACGATCTTCTCCGCGCCCTCGACGACGTGGTTGTTGGTGATGATGTAACCCTCTTCGTCGATGATGAAGCCCGAGCCCTGGCCCTGGCGGCGTTGCTTGTGTTCGGGAATCCGGCCGAAGAAGCGCTCAAAGAAGTCGCGAAAATCCTTGGGCACGTTGGGGGGCAGGCCGCCGGTCTGGCCCCCGAAGGTGACCGTGGCTTCGGTGTCGATGTTGACCACGGCCGGCTTTATCTTCTCCGCCAGGTGGGCGATGGTCATCGAGTCGATGGACACGGGACCGTTTTTGTGGCTGCCCTCGGTCCAGACCTTGGCCGAGGCTGGCGCGATCAGGAGACCAATGAGAACCGCGGTCAGCGCCAATACCTTGACAAACCTGTTCATTTTACCCTCCGGTTGAAAGCCCCCTCCACCCACCAGCTATCGCCGTCGTCGAACCACCACTCCGTCCAGTCGCATTCCTGAGCCTTGTCGGCCAGGGCCTTGGCCTGGGGGGTGAGGAGTCTTTTTTTCGCGGCATCAATCCATTTGGGTGCATAAGGATTACCCAGGTCTTGATGCTCCCGCAATTCAAAGATCAAGTCCAACTGGTCGGCATCACGGGCCAATTTGGCCTCTTCCGTCCTCAGTTCCTCAAACTCGTCTTTGAATTCTGCAAGCTCCGGACCAAAGGGCAGGCCGTCGGTCTGGTCGGCGGTGACCCGCTCCTCGTCGCAGGAGACATAGCGCCGGTAGACGTAGTTGTGGTCGCCGGTTCGCGTCTCGGCCACGTCGTGGATGAGGGCCAGGGCGACCGTCCGCCAGACGTCCACCCCGCCGTGGAGCTTGGCCAGAATGTAGGCGATCATGGCCGTGCGATAGGAGTGGGCGGCCACGCTCTCCGCGCCCCGGCCCAAGAACTGGTAACCGGTGCGGGGCGTCTTTTTCAGCATGCCCAACTCGAAGATGAACCTGGCTATCCGTTCCATGTGGATGAATATAGGTCGTGGGCGGGTGGGGGTCAAGGAGATGCAACCATCGATCGGCCTTTCCTTTTGATCGCCTCCCGAGTAAAATGGCGATCGCCGGTTACGTTTCGCTCGGCTGGGCGGCGAGGCCGAGTCGGCGCCGTGGGGTCGAGGACGATCTCGCGGCCGTCTGTCAGACGCCGAAAAGGGACTTAACGGGCGAGGAACGGACGCTCTTCGAAGCGCCGAACGGGTCCTTGCGTCGGGCCGAACCGAGTGCCGGCCAAGACTGGTCTTTTCGACACCGCCATGATAAGCCTGCCGGAATGAGTCTGATCTCCAAAACGACCAAGGCCCTGGGACCGGCCGGAACGCTGGCCCGCCACTGGGACGCCTTCGAGTTCCGGGACGACCAGCTCGAACTGGCCCTGGCCGTGGCCGCGGCCCTCGACGATCGGGCCAAGCTGGCCGCCGAGGCCGGCACCGGCACCGGCAAGACCCTGGCCTACCTGGTCCCGGTGCTGCTCTGGGGCGGGAAGACCATCGTCTCCACCGCCACCAAAACCCTCCAGGAGCAGATCATCGACAAGGACCTGCCCCGGCTCACCGGGTTGATGGGGCTCAAGATCGACGCCTGCCTGGTCAAAGGGCGGCGCAACTACCTCTGCCGCCACCGCCTGGAAAAATCGATCCGCGACGGCCGGCTGGAGGCCTATCTCGGCCAGAAGCTCGACGCCTGGGCCGAGGTCTCCGAAAACGGCGACATCGCCGAAGTCGATTTTCTGGTCGAAGACGATCCGGTCTGGCTGAGGCTGACCGCCTCCTCGGACATGTGCCTGGGCCCGGGGTGCGACTTTTTCGGGAACTGTTTCATCACCCGGCTCCGCCGCCGGGCGGCGGCGGCCAGGCTGGTGGTGGTCAATCACCATCTGTTCATGGCCGATCTGGCCCTGCGCCAGACCGGCCACGGTCAGGTGCTGCCCGAGAGCGAGGCGGTCGTCTTCGACGAGGCCCACGAACTGGAGGAGGCGGCCACGTCGCATTTCACCGTGACCGTATCCGACCTGAGGATTCACGATTTGATGACCGATCTGGCCGAAACCCTGCCCGAGCCGGCCCGAGCCAAGGCGATGAGCTTGGGCCCGACGGCGGCCGAACTGTTCACGACCCTCCTCGCCCCGGTCGAATCGGCCGACCGCTTTCCCCTGACCGACGCCGTCTTGACCGCCGAGGTCCGGGCCAAAGGCGAGGCCTTGAGTCGGCTTCTGGAAACCCTCGGAGCCCAGGCCGAAGCGCTCGGAGTGGAGGGCGCGGCCCTGGCCCGCCGGGCCCAGGAGTTGGCCGACGGGCTGCGGATGATCCTCAACCGCCTCGAACCCGACTACGTCTACTACGCCGAGCGAATGAGGCGGGGCCTGGCCTTGAGGGCCGCCCCGGTGGAGACGGCCGCCCTTTTGAACCGGCTGCTGTTCAGCCAGGCCAAGGCCTTCGTCTTCACCTCGGCCACCCTGGATCCGCCCCGGTTCCGGGAGCGGTTGGGTCTGGGCGGCCCGACCGAGGAACTGGTCTTGGCCTCGCCGTTCGATTTTGAAAACAACAGCCGGCTCTACGTCCCGGCCGAGATGCCGCCGCCGGCCAGCCCCAACTTCGCCCCGGCCTGCGCCGATGAGATGGAGCGGCTGGTCAACATCAGCCGGGGCCGGGCCTTTCTGCTGTTCACCTCGTTTCGGAATCTGGACTACGTCCACCGCCTCCTGGCCCCGCGCCTGACCTTTCCCACTCTGAAGCAGGGCAGCGCGCCCAAGGCGCTGCTGATCGAGGAGTTTTTGCGCCGGGAGGGAGCGGTCCTCTTCGCCACCGCCACCTTCTGGCAGGGGGTGGACATCCCCGGACCGAGCCTGAGCCTGGTCGCCATCGACAAGCTGCCCTTCGCCCCGCCCGACGATCCCCTCATCGCCGCCCGCATCGACCGCCTCCGGGCTTTGGGGGTCAATCCGTTCCTGGACTACCAGGTACCCGCGGCGACCCTGGGGTTGCGCCAGGGCCTGGGCCGGCTGATCCGCCAATCGACCGACACCGGCATCCTGGCCGTGTTGGACACCCGGCTCTTCACCAAGAGCTACGGCCGGCTCATCCTCGACGCCCTGCCGCCCAGCCCGGTGGTCCGAAGCCTCGACGAGATCGCCGCCTGGGCCGAAGAACGGCTCTGAACCGCCCTTTCGGCTTCATCCCGGACGTAAGCTTCGTCTTCGAGAAAATCCGGACCGAGCAAGAGGCCGGCCGATCAGCCCCCGGGCCGCCGTCAGTCCTTGAGCTTGGTCACGTCGCCGCTGGGCAGGCCCAGTTCCATCGCCCGTAAGACCCGGCGAAGAATCTTGCCGGTGCCGGTCTTGGGCAGTTCGTCGAGGAAGGCGACCTCGGTCAGCGGCACCTCGGCCGACAGGTTGGCCCTGACAAAAGCCTTGATCTCCAGGCCGAGCCGGGTCGAGGGGGTGACGGTCTTGTCCACGGTGACAAAGGCCTTGACCTTGGGCTGGCCCTCGCCTTGGTGGAGGGCGATGACCGCCGCCTCGGCCACGGCCGGATGCTGGCCGATGACCCGCTCGATCTCATAGGGCCCGACAAAAGTGTCGCCGACCTTGATCAGGTCGTCGGACCGGCCCTGGTGGAAGAAGTAACCGTCCTCGTCTTTCACGGCCACATCGCCGGTCAGGAACCAACCCTCCAGCCGGAAATACTCCTGGTAGCGGGGCTCATCACGCCAGACGCCGACCATCATCGCCGGCCAGGTCGGCCTCAGGGCCAACTGGCCCAGGGCCATGACCGGCAGGGGCCGCCCGTCATCATCGATAACGGCCGCTTCAACGCCGGGCGCGGGCTTGCCCATCGAGCCGGGCTTGGTGTCCAGGGAGGGAAAGTTGGCCAGGCAGATCATGCCCGTCTCGGTCATCCACCAGGTATCGTGGGGAATCCTCCCCAGGTTGGTCTTGACCCAGTAATAGAGCTCCGGCGAGAGCGAGGCCCCGACCGTGGCGACGTGCTTGAGGTGGCTCAAATCGTAGCGCTTGGGCAGGTCGGTCCCGGCGGCCATCAACCCCCGGATGGTCCTGGGCGTGGTGTACCAGGTCGAGACCTTGTGCTTCTCCAGGGTGAGGTACCAACTCGAGGCCGAGAAGGGGTCGCCCTGGACAACGGAGGTCGCGCCGATGAGCCACGGCCCGAAGGAGGAGTAGACCGCGCCGGTCACCCAGCTCGGGTCGGCGTCGGTCCACAGCACCGTCCCCGGCTCAAGATCGAGCACCCAGCGGGCGGTGGCCAAATGGCCGACCATGTCCCGGTGGGCGTGGATGATGCCTTTGGGCGGTCCGGTGGAGCCGGAGGTGTAGAGCAGATAGAGCGGCGTCTCCGGTTCGAGCCAGACCGGCTCGCGCTCGGCCGGCAGGCCGGCCGGGGCGTCGCCGACGACGATCTCCTTGCGGCTCAGGTTCGGGGCCGGGCCGTCGAGTAAAAAGACGTGTTCCAGCTCGTCCAGACACTCATCCGGCAGCCGCTCGGCCAGGTCGGGGGTAGTCAGGACGCCCTTCGGCCTGGCGTTCTTCAACCGAAACTCCAGATCGTCGTAGGACAGACCGGCGAAGAGCGGCGAAAAGATGACCCCCAACCGGACCGAGGCCAACAGGGCGAAGAAGGTCTCCGGGCAGGGCGGCAGGAAGATGAACAGCCGATCGCCCGGCCGATAGCCGTGTTGCGAAAAGAAGTTGGCCCATTGGCAGGAGAGGGCATGGAGCTTCTGGTAGGTGTAGGTCGCAGACCGGGCGGCCGAGTCGAAGATCAAGGCCGGTCGGTCGGCGGCTTCGGCGTCCGCGGCCCAGCGATCGACGGCCTGATGGACGATGTTGACCCGACCCGGCTCGGGCCAATCGAACTCGGCTTCGAGCTCTTGCCAGTCGAAGTCACGGTAGGTCTGATCGTAATTCTTGAGGTTGGCCGCCGGATCGGCGGCCGGAATCCTGGCCTTGATCATGCTTTATCCCTTGATCCACGGCTGGTTCGACGGACCGGAAACACCACTATAATACAATTCCACCCCGCCGGATATGAAACGATTTCGGCAAAAACAGGCCGGGAAAGACGGAAGAGGTCAGTCTGGAGGGAGCGGGCAACCGGCCCAGACGCCGAAGTCGGCGTGGATCAGCCGGGCCCGCTCGGCCAGCCGGGCGCCCAAATCGGTGATCGGCGCCGGCGACTCGGCCCCCCGCCGCCAACCGGTCAGGGCCTTAAGCACCTCCCTGACCGAATCGGCCGTCGCCCGGGGGTTGTAGCCGCCCTCCAGGGCCAGAAGCAGCGGCGGATCGCCCGCCTCGGCGGCCAGGTCGAGAATCAGCGTCGTCAGGCGGCCAAAGGCCGCTTCGGTCAGATTCAGCCGGCCGAGGGGGTCTTGGCGGTGGGCGTCGAAGCCGGCGGCGATCATGATCATCTCGGGCCGGTAGGCGCGCACGATCGGCCCCAAGACCTCCCGGTAAAGATGGAGGATATCCGGGTCTTCGGTCTGGTTGGGCAGCGGCAGATTGACCGTGTAGCCCCGGCCCTTTCCCCGCCCGACCTCTTCCCACTCGCCGCTGTAAGGGTAGAGGTTCAAGGAGTGGGACGAGAGATAGACGACCCGGTCGCTGTCGTAGAACAACTCCTGGATGGCGTTGCCGTGATGGACGTCCCAATCGACGATCAGGATGCGCCTCAGGCCGTAGTTTTCAATGGCGTAGCTGGCGGCTATTCCCAGGTTGTTGAAGATGCAAAATCCGGCCGCGGTTTCCCTGAGGGCGTGGTGGCCCGGCGGCCGAACCAGGGCGAAAACCACCTGGAGGCGAGCGTCGAGAAGGGCCTCGACGGCCTTGATGCAGCCGCCGGCGGCCAGCCAGGCGGCCAGGTAGGTTTTGGCGCTGGCCAGGGTGTCCGGAGCCAGGTTGGTCACCTCCCGCTCCGAGGTGGCCAGGATCTTCTTGATGTAGGCCGGGGTGTGGACCAGTTCCAGTTGCTCCAGGGTGGCCGGCTCGGGCTCGATCGTAATCAGGCCTTGGCTGAACTCGTCGTCCAGCAGGCGATGGATCGCCTCCAACCGTTCGGGTCGCTCGGGATGGACCAGCCCCGGTTTGTGCTCCAGATAGCG
Organism: uncultured Thermodesulfobacteriota bacterium; assembly: GCA_964634465.1. Lineage (GTDB taxonomy): Bacteria > Desulfobacterota > Desulfarculia > CAZWLY01. Next base: position 97,877 of record CAZWLY010000011.1, read on the forward strand.
CGCATCTCTGACGATGCCGACTTTAAGAGACATTCCCCGGCGTCAATTTGAGAATCATGGTCCGTTCCTTGTCGCACTCGTCGCAGAACTCGAAGCCGAACTTCTTATACAGGGCAATGGCCCGGAAGTTGAACGCTTCGACCGTGAGCCAGATGCCGGCCAGCCCCAACGCCCGGGCCTTCTCGACGGCCATCCGGGTCAGCTCGGCGCCCAGGCCTCGATTGCGGTACTCCTGGCTGACGAAAATGAGAAACTCGGCGTCGCCGCGGGCCAAGTCCGGAATCAGACAGGCGTGGCCGACCACCCTCTCGCCGCACCAGGCGAGAAAGTTTTCGCCCTGGGCGCAGAGCCGATCGACCCACTCCCGCCGGGTCTCGGCCAGGGTGGGCGGCAGCCCCTGACTGACCCCCTTCGGGGTGAAGCACTCGTACATCTCGACCAGTGCGGCCCGGTCCTTCTCGGTGCAGGCGGCCACCTCGAAGGGCGAGCCCCGCTTGTCGAGGCAGGTGCAAACGATCACTTCGTCCATCGGCCGCCCCCTTGGTCCCAGTCGGCCGCCCGGCGACCCGCCGTGAGTCCAGCCGGCGACGGCGCTACGAGCGAGCCGGAAAGGCTGAGGGACGTCAGGCCCGGCGGCCCAAAAGGACGACTTGCGGGCCGCCGGCTCAAGCGGGGCCGACCCCGGCCCTGGTCAACCCAAGCTCAAGGCCGCACTCCGCTAATCCACGCCGACGCGCTCGGCGATGAGCTTCTCCAAAACGCTCGGGTCGGCGATGGTCGAGACGTCGCCCATGTCGCCGACGTCGCCGGAGGCGATCTTCTGCAGCAACCGACGCATGATCTTGCCGCTTCGGGTCTTGGGCAGAGCGTCGGCCCACTGGATGACGTCCGGGGTGGCGATGGGCCCGATCTCGGCCCGGACCAGCTTGATCAGCCCCGCCCTCAACTCGTCGCTCTTCTCCACTCCCGAATTCAGGGTCACGAAGGCGTAGATGCCCTGGCCCTTGACCGGGTGGGGGAAGCCGACCACCGCCGCCTCGGCCACGTCGGGGTGGGCGACCAGAGCCGACTCGATCTCGGCCGTGCCCAGCCGGTGCCCAGAGACGTTGATCACGTCGTCGATGCGGCCGGTGATCCAGAAGTAGCCGTCCTCGTCGCGCTTGGCGCCGTCGCCGGTGAAGTACATCCCCGGGTAGCGGGAGAAGTAGGTCTCCCGGTAGCGGTCGTGGTCGCCGAAGACGGTCCGGGCGATGCCCGGCCAGGGCCGCTTGATGAACAGCGCCCCCTCCTGATCGGGATAGGTCGCCTCCTGGCCGCTGTCCGGGTCGAGGATGACCGGCTCCACCCCGAAGAAGGGGAAGGAGCAGGAGCCCGGCTTGATCGGGGCCACGCCGGGCAACGGGGTCAGCATGTGGCCGCCGGTCTCGGTCTGCCACCAGGTGTCTATGATCGGCGCCCAGTCCCGGCCGACGTAGTGGTAGTACCACCGCCAGGCCTCGGGGTTGATCGGCTCGCCCACGCTGCCCAGAAGCTTCAACGACGAGATGTCGTGCTTCTCCACCAGCTCGCCGCCCTCCTTGGCCACCGCCCTGACCACCGTCGGCGCGGTGTAGAACTTGGCCACCTTATATTTCTCCACTATCGCCCAGTAGCGATCGTAGGCCGGATAGGACGGTACGCCTTCGAACAGGACCGAGGTCACCCCGTTGATCAACGGGCCGTAGACGCCGTAGGAGTGGCCGGTCACCCAGCCGATGTCGGCGGTGCACCAGAAAACCTCGTCCGGCTTGAGATCGAAGGTGAGTTGACAGGTCATGGCCGCGTAGAGCAGATAGCCGCCGTGGGTGTGGACCAGTCCCTTGGGCGCGCCGGTGGAACCGGAGGTGTAGAGGATGAACAGCGGGTCCTCGGCGTCCATGGGCTCGGGCTCGATGTAGTCGGGCAGTTCGGGATCGGCGACGAGTTCGTGCCACCAGACCTCTTTTTCGCCCAGCTCCGGTTTCAGGCCGCAGCGATCGAAGACGATGACCCGCTTCACCTCGGGGCAGGACTCGAGGGCGGCATCGACGTTGGCCTTGAGCGGGACGGTCTTGCCGGCCCGGTAGCCGCCGTCGGCGGTGATGACCGTTTCGGCCCGGCAATTCTTGATCCGGTTGGCCAACGCCTCGGCCGAGAAACCGCCGAAGACGACCGAGTGGACGGCCCCGATCCGGGCGCAGGCCAGCATGGCCACCGGCAGCTCGACGACCATCGGCAGGTAGAGGATGACCCGGTCGCCCTTTTCGACGCCCTGTTTTTTGAGGGCCGCCGCGAACTTGTTGACCTCGGCGAAGAGTTGGCCGTAGGTGACCGCCCGGCTCTGGTCCGGATCGTCGCCTTCCCAGTAGTAGGCCACCTTGTCCTTGAGCGCCTCCTGATGGCGATCCAGGCAGTTGAACGAGGCGTTGATCACCCCGCCGCCGAACCAGGCCACCTCGGCCTCGTTGAAGTCGTACTTCAGGACGAAGTCCCACTCCTTGTCCCAGGTCAGGTACTTCCTGGCCTGCTCGGCCCAGAAGGCGTCTGGGTCTTCCAGGGAGCGACGATACATCTCTTCGTACTGCTCCCGGCTGTTTATGTAGGCCACTCGGCGATATTCATCGAGGTGTGCGTCGTACCACTTGGGGGTGTTGTCCATGGCGTCGTCTCCTTGTTCTAGACCCGTTTCGTGGTCCACGTCTCAGGAATGATCGACAAATCCAAACGGGCCGGCCGGCCTTGGATCGTCAGACGCACCGGGCCCGACTCTATGAGTATATCGAGCCGCCGGGACCGACGCCACCGTGTCGGCAGCGTCGATCAGGCCTTCAGCCGGCCTCCTTCAGCGGCGTCAGAACCTGCCTGACCGACTTGAATCGCTGAACGGCGGCCTGGACCACCGCCTCCAGATCGTGGGGCGAGAGGTTGAGGAGAGCGATGGAGACGATCTCCTGAAAGGCCCCCTCGCCGATCTCCTGACCGGAGGTGATGACCTTGACGATATCGTTGGCCGCCGAGACCATCAGGGTTTCGGGGGCGAGGTCGGTCTCCCGGGCCCGGCCCTGGTAGCGGACGGCCCGGACAAAGGCTTCGGGCAACCCGCTCGCCTTGACCGCCTTCTCGCCCACCACCCGATGGTGGCGATCGATGAAGTCCAGCAACAGGGTCCGCTGCTCCTCCTCCAGCTCGGCCTGTCCCCACTCCTCGGCAAAAGCGGCCAGCAGGCACGGCTTGCCGATATCGTGGAGCAACCCCAACAGATAGCCGTAGTTGGGCTGGGGAAAGCGGGCCCGGACCGAGATAGACTGGCAGGCCACGGCCGACATGAGGGAGTGCTCCCACCACTTCTCCATGATCGGCAGGAACGGACCCGAGGTCTGCTGAAACATGTTCTGGTAGATGAAGGTGATCAGCAGGTCCCGGGCTTCGTCGAGACCGATTCTGACCAGCGCCTCGGCCACCGACTTGGCCGGGCTGACTCCGGAATAGAGCGACGAGTTGGCCACCGAGACGATTTTCAGGGCCAGGGAGGGCTCCAGCTCGATGACGTGGGAGATCTGCTTGAGGTCGGACCTGTCATTGGAAAGGAGCCGGTTCATCACCTCGACCAAGCGGGGGAAGACCGGCGCGGTCACCCCTTGGCTCTTGACCCTCTTGAAAACCTCGGTCAGCCGGGCGGAGAAGGCGTCGATCTCGGCCGGTTCGATGCGGCGAGCCCGAATCTTGCGGCGCAAGACCTCCTGAAAGGCCTTGACCAGGTCGGGATCGAAGGCCCCGTCCGTCTCCAACTGGGCCAGGGCCTGACCGACCGACATCTTTGGGCGGTGGGGCGGGGGGTTGATGAGGGCGTCGAAGCTCTCGACCAGGTTGATGATCCGGGAGCCCAGAGGCAGGTACTTGCCGGCCAGATCGCCCTCGCCCCCCTGGCCGTCGAAGCGGTGGCGATGGTACTTGATCAGGTTGCCGACCTCGTCTAGCTGGCTGGACTTGCTGAGCAGGTGGACCCCTACCTGGGGGTAGGACTTCAAGAGCTCCGCCTCCTTCGGCGTCAGCGGCTCGGTCTTGCTCAACACTTCGTCCGGCAGGGCCAGGTAGCCGATGTCGTGCAACAGGGCGGCGGCGTAGATGGCCTCCGTCTCGGCGGCCGAGAGTTTCAGGTGCCCGGCCAGCAGCCGGGCCAACTCGGCCACCCGTTTGGAGTGGCCCACGGCGTAGGCGCGGCGGGGCTCGACCACCGAAATGATGGCGAACAGCAGGTTGACCGTCTCTCGAAAACTCTTGCCCCTGGCCACGACCCTCGCTCCTTTTTACGGCCTGAGGTTCACCTGAAAAATGAAAACCGTCGGCCGGATCGAAGAATCTTTATCGATACCTTTTCCCCGATTGTGACCCAAGCGAGCCGACTAGGCAAGGGGCCCGTCGCGCTCCCCCCGGACGAATCGTCCCCGGCGGGCCGAAACAGCCCTTTTCCGCGGCCGGTCGAAGCTCGGCGTTCCCTTGCTTAACCGGGCCGAATTTGCTACAATCAGCCGATTCGAGCGAGATGGCTGTTTCAGCGAAAATTCAAATAAGGACAGAGACTTGATCGGCCAATCCGAACCCAGGAAAGTCCAGGTCACCATCGAGGATGAACTAAAGAGCTCGTACCTCGATTACGCCATGAGCGTCATCATCGGCCGGGCCCTGCCCGACGTTCGCGACGGACTGAAACCGGTTCATCGCCGGATTCTCTTCGCCATGAGCGAACTGGGCACCTTCCACGACAAACCGTACAAGAAATCGGCCCGCGTGGTCGGCGACGTCATCGGTAAGTACCACCCCCACGGCGATACGGCGGTCTACGACGCCCTGGTGCGCATGGCCCAGGACTTCTCCATGCGCTTCCCGCTGATCGACGGCCAGGGCAACTTCGGCTCGGTGGACGGCGACCCGCCGGCGGCGATGCGCTACACCGAGGTCCGACTGGCCAAGCTGGCCAAGGAGTTCCTGGACGACCTGGACAAAGAGACGGTCGATTTCTTCCCCAACTACGACGGCAGCCTGGAGGAGCCCTACGTCCTGCCGGCCAAGGTGCCGAACCTGTTGATGAACGGTTCGTCCGGCATCGCCGTGGGCATGGCGACCAACATCCCGCCCCACAACCTGGCCGAGCTGGTCGATGGCCTGGTGGCCTTGATTCGAAACCCCGACATCGACATCGACGGCCTGATGGAGCACATCCCGGCTCCGGATTTCCCCACCGCCGGCTTCATCTACGGCCGCGACGGTTTGAAGGAGGCCTATCAGACCGGCCGGGGATCGATCAAGATCCGGGCCCGGGCCATCATCGAGAAACAGGCCCGGGACCGCGAGTCGATCATCATCACCGAGCTGCCCTACCAGGTCAACAAAGCCCGGTTGATCGAAAAGATCGCCGAGCTGGTCCGGGACAAAAAGATCGAGGGCATCCGCGACATCCGCGACGAGTCGGACCGCGAGGGGATGAGGATCGTGCTGGACATGAAGCAGCACGAGGACGCCCGGGTGGTCCTGAACCGGCTCTACTCCTTCACCCAGATGCAGACCAACTTCGGCATCAACATGGTCGCCATCGTCGACGGCCGGCCGGAGCTGTTGTCGCTCAAGGAGATTCTGAGCCAGTTCATCCGCCACCGTCGCGAGGTCGTCACCCGCCGGACGATCTTCAAGCTGGCCAAGGCCGAGGCCCGGGCCCACATCCTGGAGGGCCTCAAGATCGCCCTGGATCACATCGACCTGGTGGTCAAGCTGATCCGCTCGTCCAAGACGACCGCCGAGGCCAGGGAGCGGCTGATGGCCGAGTTGGGCTTGAGCGAGGCCCAGGCCCAGGCCATCCTGGACATGCGCCTGGCCCGCCTGACCGGGCTGGAGCGGGAGAAGATCGAGGAGGAGTACGCCCAGTTACTCAAAGACATCGCCCGCTACAAGGCTTTACTGGCCAGCGAGGAACTCTTGCTCCAGGAGATCGTGGAAGAGCTGCTGGAGGTGAAGAGAACCTACGCCGACGAGCGGCGGACTCAAATCATCGACACGGCCGAGGAGATCAGCCTGGAGGACATGATCGTCGAGGAGGAGATGGTGGTCACCGTCTCCCACAACGGCTACATCAAGCGCTCGCCGCTGTCGCTCTATCGCTCCCAGCGCCGGGGCGGCAAGGGCAAGACCGGGGCCACCACCAGAGAGCAGGACTTCGTCGAACTGGTCTTCACCGCCTCGACCCACGACTACTTTCTCTTCTTCACCACCAAGGGCCGGGTCCATTGGCTCAAGGTCTACGAGATTCCCCAGGCCGGGCGGGCGGCCCGGGGCAAGGCGGTGGTCAACCTGCTCGCCCTGGACTCGGACGAGAAGGTGGCCACCATCCTGCCCGTGTCCAACTTCGAGGAGGGCCACTACATCCTGGTCGCCACCAAGAACGGCGTGGTCAAGAAGACCGACCTGATGGCCTACTCCCGCCCCCGGGCCGGCGGGATCATCGGACTTAACCTGGACGAAGGCGACGAGGTCGTCGGGGCCCGGCTGACCGACGGGCGGATGAACGTCTTCCTGGCCACGGCCATGGGCCAGTCGATCCACTTCAAGGAGAGCGAGGTTAGACCCATGGGCCGGGTCTCCCGCGGAGTGAAGGGCATCGAGCTGGCCGAAGGGGACCGGGTGGTCTGCCTGGAGGTGACCGACCCCGAGGACCGAGTGGCGACCATCCTGACCGTGACCGAGGGCGGCTTCGGCAAGCGGACCAAGCTCAACGAGTACCGCCTCCAGGGCCGGGGCGGCAAGGGCATCATCACCATCAAGACCACCACCAGAAACGGCCGGGTGGTCGGTGTGGCCCAGGTCGGCGACGGCGACGAACTGGTCTTCATCACCGACTCCGGCAAGCTCAATCGCCAGCCGGCCCACGGCATCTCCATCATCGGGCGCAACACCCAGGGCGTCAAACTGGTGAACATGGACGAGGGGGTGCGCCTGGTCGGGATGGCCAAGGTAGTGGAGGAAGGCTAGGTCGTGCGCCTCGTCTGGCTGGCCTTGCTGGTCGCGATTCTGGCCTTGAGCGCCGGCTGCCGGAGCGGCGGCGAGGACGCCGCTTTGACCGAGGCCGAGGAGCTGTTCCTCTCCGGCCGGCCGGTCGAGGCCAGGCAGGCCTTCGAGCGCTTCGTCCGCCGCTACCCCGATTCCAAGAAACTGCCCCAGGCGCTCTTGGGCCTGGCCATGATCGACCACTTCCAGTTGGAGAATTACGACCGGGCCCTGGAGGGCTACCGCCGGGTGACGGCCCTCTTCCCCGATCATCCGGCCGCGCCGCGCGCCCTGGAGAACATGGTCGATCTCTTCCTGGTCCACCACCACAACTACCCGGCCGCCATCAACGCCCTCGAGACTCTCAAGCGGGACTACGCCCGCCGGACCGGCCGGGGCGACCACTACCAGGAGCGGATCGCCTGGGCCTACTTCAAGCTGGAGAACTACGACAAGGCCAGGGAGGCCTATCGATCGCTTTTGAAGGAGTATCCAGACTCCACTCTGGCCGAGCGGGCCATGGTCGGCGTGGCCGACACCTTCTACGTTCAAGACCGCATTCCGGAGGCGCTCAAGGCCTACCGCGAGGCTTTGGCCAAGTTCCCGGGAGGCGAGATGTCGGTCCGGATTCGCTTCCGCATCGCCAACTGCCTGGAGGAGACCGGCCGGCTGGAAGAGGCCAAGGCGCTCTACACGGAGTTGATCGAATCCTATCCCAACCCCAAGGCGGTCCGCATCCGCCTGGCCGGGGTGGAGTCGCGTCTCAAGAAGGGGGTCAGATGAAGGTCGGGGTCATCGGCGCCGGGGCCTGGGGAACCGCCCTGGCCAACCTGCTGGCAGCCAAGGGTGAGGAGACGACTATCTGGGCCTACGAGCCCGAGGTGGCCGAGGAGATCAACGCCGAGCACGTAAACAGCCTCTATCTGGCCGACATGCCGCTGGACGCCAGGCTCAAGGCCACCGCCGATCTCGACCGGGCCGTCCAGGGGGCCGAGGTGGTGGTCATGGTCACCCCCTCCCATGTCGCCCGGCAGGTGGCCGGCGAACTGGCCCCGGCCTTGGGCAACGAGGCTCTCGTCGTCACCGCTTCCAAGGGCATCGAGGCCGACACGCTCCTGACCATGACCGGCGTCCTGGAAAACGTGCTGGGCGCGGATTGTCGAGGCCGGCTGGCCGTGCTCTCCGGCCCCTCGTTCGCCAAGGAGGTCGCCCAGGGCCGGCCGACCGCGGTCACCGTCGCCTCCCGCTCGCACCCCACGGCCGAGGCGATCCAGAAACTGTTCATGACCGAGCGCTTCCGGGTCTACACCACCCACGACGTGACCGGAGTCGAGCTGGGCGGAGCGTTGAAGAACGTGATGGCCATCGCTGCCGGCATCGGCGCCGGTATGGATCTGGGCCACAACGCCGCCGCGGCTCTGATCACCCGCGGCCTGGCCGAGATCAGCCGTCTCGGCGTCAAGATGGGAGCCGATCCGCTGACCTTCGCCGGGCTGGCCGGAGTGGGCGACCTGGTCTTGACCTGCACCGGGGGTCTGTCGCGCAACCGGACGGTGGGCATGCGGCTGGGTCGGGGCGAAAAGATCGAGGACATCCTGGCCTCGACCCGGACCGTGGCCGAGGGGGTCAAGACGACCAAATCGGCCCACCAACTGGCCCAAAAGATGGCCGTCGAGATGCCCATCTGCGCTCTGGTCTACGACGTCCTCTACGAAGGGGTGGACGTGGCCACCGGGCTGAGCCGGTTGATGGGCCGGGACGCCAAAGTAGAGCGGTGGGGCCTGGACTAGCCCGAGGCTTTCACCTCTCCGCCGGCCGAAGGATCCGGTTGACGCCCCCGATGAAATATCGCCATCTCATCTTCGATCTCGACGGCACCCTGTCCGACTCCAAGGCCGGCATCGTGCGAAGCATCCGCTACGCATTAAAGGAGCTGGATCGGCCGCTGGACGACGGCCTGGACCTCGACTGGTGCGTCGGGCCGCCCATCGGCCAAGTCATGGAGCGGCTGTTGAACGATGGCGACCGCGACCTGGCGGCCAAGGCGGTCCGGCTCTTTCGGGCCCGCTATCGAAACCGGGGCTACCTGGAAAACGTCCTCTATCCGGGCGTGCCGGAGATCCTGAGCCGACTGGCCGCCTCGGGGCGGGAGCTGTTCGTCGGCACTTCCAAGCTGGTCGAAACAGCAAAGAGGGTGATCGACCATTTCAGACTCGACCCCTACTTCAAGCGGGTCTACGGGGCCGTTCCCGGCGGCGGCCTCGACGACAAGGCCGAGCTGATCGGCCATATTCTGGCCGAAGAGGGCCTCGATCCGGCCAAGACGGTCATGATCGGCGACCGGGAGCACGACGTTTCGGCCGCCAAGGCCAACGGCCTGGCCGCGGTGGGTGTCACCTACGGCTACGGCGGCCGGGAGGAGTTGATTCGAGCCAGCGCCGACGCGCTGTGTGAAGAGCCGGCCCAGCTTCCCTCGCTGGTCTAGCCGCCCGCCGCCAGCAGGCCCAGCAACTTGTCGAGAATGGCTCGGGGCGGTTCGTCCAGCCGGAACGAGGCCCCGTTTTTGCCGGTCGGCCGGGCGTTGCCGAACCAATCCAAGACCAGCCGGGGCGTCTTCAAGCCGTTGGCCACCGCCGCCGGGGCGCTTTCCACGCCGACGAACAGGGCGGCCTCGGCGATGATCCCGGCGGTTTCGAAAAGATCGTCCGGGCAGATGACCTCGGCCGCAAGCCAGCCGTAGCGTTCCCGCTCGGCCGGTCCGGTGACCACGACCACCTCTTTCCCCGCCGCCTCGAACAGAGCCCGCCACAGTCTTTCCAAATGGTCCAGCAGGGGCTGGTCGGCCAGGTCGAGGAAGGTCTTGCCGTAGCCGTTGAAGACGATCACCTCCCGCCGGCCCCCGCCGGTCACCCAGAGGTAGGCCTCATCCAGACCGGGCTCGAGGCCGATGCCGTAAGCGCGTTCGAAGTTGACGAAAAACGTCTCGATGAGGTGGCGCTTGAAGACCTCGGCCCGAACCAACTCCGGCCTCAACCCGAGATGAAACACCCGCTCGTAACCGGGCGGCTCGGACATGGCCCAGGGCTGGCAGCCGAAGGCGGCGTCCCGAAGCCGGTAGGCCTGGTCGATGAAGACCCGGTCCAGATAGGGTTGGGCGCGGAGCAGTTCCAGGGCCGGACGGCAGTAGTCCGATATCTGGAGGTGGAGTTCGCCGCCGAAACGCCGGCCGATCTGGATGGCCAGGGGCATGGCGTAGAGGAGGTCGCCCAGCTTGCCCGGACAGGTGATCAGGGTCGCTTGCCCCTCAGCCATCACCGCCCCCCGACCGGCGGCCGATCACGCCCCGGCCCCAGCCAGGGGCCTGAACACGCAGCCGAAGGGCCGCCACAGAGAGGTCAGGTTGGCCATCGGGCCGTCGGCCAACTGAATTCTGGGCGGATAGCTGTCTTCGCTGAAGACCGGGCAGGCCTCCATGTCCGAACAATAATGGTTCTTGAACTCGGCCGCCATCCGGGACAAAAGGGGCATGGTCAGAAACTGCTCCTTGAAGCGGTGCGTCCCCAGCTCCAAGGTCATGAACACCGGGGCCGGCACGGCGTCCATGGCCCGAATCAGCCCCGGTTTGTCCTCGTCGGGCACGTGCTCCATGACGCTGACGCAGCAGATATGGGTGTAGGGTCGATCCAGGACTCGCCCCGGACCGAAAAGCTCTTGGACCACGGTAATGTTGCCGTCGGCTTCAGGCGGACTCTCCGGGTCGTAGACGACCACCTCGGCCACGAACTCGGCCAGAAGCCGGGGAAAGAACAGAGTGAAGCCGGAGCCGATATCCAGCACCACCGAGTCGGGATCGAAATCGGCTCGCTTGATGACCCACAGGTACTCCCAGAACCTCTGGGACAGACGCCCGCCCCCGAAGACGCGACCGTCCCATTCCGACTCCCAGCCCGGCCGGCCCCAGACGGCCCACAGCTTCTTCAACAGCGCCTGCGTCATCGCCTCCTCTCGCTTGCGACGGGATCAGTTTACCAGCCCCGCCGGCCCGATCGCAAGGTCGCCGCAAATCGGCGGAGGGTTGGTCTGCATATTGCAGGAAATCACGGCGAAAGGTGAGGGAGGTGTCCATGCTCAATCCGGAAGTCTGCGCCAGATGCGCCCAAAAAGGGCCGACATGTTGCCAACTTGCGCCCGGCCAGGAGGAGTTCTGCCTCCCCTTGTCCGAGGCCGAGATCAACGTCATCATGCGCCGCCTGCCTGGGGTGTCGGCCGAGGCAATATTTTCCCCCACGCCCAACTCTGCCGCCTTCATGGACCGATTGAACCGGATGTTTCCCGCCGCCCAGACGGCGATCGGCCAACTGTTTCCCCAAAATCGCCAACACCTCCGCTTGATCACCGACGACAAGGGGCGGTGCGTCTTTCTGACCGACAGCGGCTGCGCCCTGCCTCGGGACAGCCGGCCGATCTTTTGCCGGTTGTTCCCTTTCTGGCCAGCCAATGGCCGATTTCAGATTTTCGCCTACGACAACTGCCTGGCCCAGAAGGAGTTTTCGACCCTCGAGGGACTGATGGCCGCCTTGGGTACTACGCCCTCGACGCTGACGGTGCTCTACAATCAGCTCCTTCACGCCTGGGGACTGGACGTCCACGCCGGTCTGCCCACCGCCCTGGCCGGCCGCTGGGCTGTCGAGCCGCCCGGTTCGCCCCACCACCCCCTTATCAAGTGGCCCCACTGACAAGGGGCCGGTAAGGCCAAGCCGAAGCCGCCCCGGCGGCGCCCAACCGCCTTTGGGCGGTCGATAATTCGTTTTGAAATTGCAATTATCTGTTTGAAACGTCTTTCATTCCACTTTGAACTGTTTACTGGGCGACCCAATTTCAAATAACATAAATTATTGGCATGTTAATCTGGTCACCCCCCCTGGCACAGAGCGTGCAGCACAAAATTTACACGTGCGGGCAATAGGAGCGCGGGAAGACTGTTTTGCTCCCGGCCGATCGCGGTTGGTGCTGGGCCGGGAGACAAAAAGTCAGGCTGGAGAGGCCGCCGCCCCAAACGTCATCCTCCCCCCCGGACGCGTAGGGGGCGGCTACAGTCCGAACGCGACCCGGAGGGCCGGCACGGATCCCAATTCCCTACGGGCCGGGACGTTCGTCCCGGCCCGCCCTCCTTTTCAGGGGCCGGCGGCAGCGCTCTTCTCTTCTTTGCCCGCGGCCAAGTCAGGGCGATCCTCATCGCCGGCCAAACGCCGGGAATGGCTCCGCCGCATCTCTGAGGCCTTTGGCCAGGTAAAATCGTTTTGACCCGGCGGGCGTTTTGAGTTAACAGTCCGGACATGACGGCCAAGAACCCCTACGACCAGCTCTACATCTATGAATTAGAGGGGTGCCCGGCGGCGCCGATGGAACCCGACCCGACCGTCGGCTTTCTGGGCTGCTGGCACGAGGGCGATTCGGCCTTTCTGTTCTTCGACCGGCCCTCCGACCCTGAAGCCGACCAGATGGCCGGCGGGCTCAAGATCCGGGAACGGTTCAAGATGAGCTACCTGGACTGGCAGGGCCGGCCGGCCACCGAACCCTACACCGTCGGCCGTCTGACCATCCGTCCCCCCTGGGCCGAGGCGGTGGTTCCGGCCGGCGGATTGGAGATCGTCCTCGACCCCGGCGTGGTTTTCGGCGCGGGTAACCACCCCACCACCCGCCACTGCCTGGCCGCTCTCAACGCCCTCCATCGCCGCGGCGAGATGCCGGAGCGGGCCCTCGATCTGGGTTGCGGCACCGGCATCCTGTCCCTGGCCGCCGTCAAGCTGGGGGCGGGACGGGTGACGGCCGTCGATCTCAACCCGCTCTGCTGCCAGGTCGCCGAAGCCAACGCGGTTTTGAACGGTCTCCAGGAAAAGATCGACACCGTCCGAGGCGACGCCGCGGCCCTGGCCGGCCGACCGGCCGGGCTGATCATGGCCAACCTCCAGGCCGAGCTGATCGAAACGTTGGCCGAAAGGGGCGGGTTGAACGACCGCGAGTGGCTGATTCTGTCCGGGATAACCCGCTCCTTCGCCGGGCGGATCGTGGACCTGGCTGAGCGGTTGGGCTACGTATTGAAGGAGCAGTGGACGGCCCAATCGACCTGGTTCACCTACCTGTTCGGCCGGAAGCGACCTAGAACCTGAGACTGGTCAGCCCCATCAGGCTCAAGACGACCAGCCCGGCCAGAACGGCCGCCGCCCCGGCCAGGCTCAGGCCGACCAACCGCTTCCAGTCGACGAGGTCGAGGCCCAGCCGATCGAGCCGGCCCTCGGTCTTGGCCCGCCCTTGCCGGGTCAGCTCCTTGAAGGCGGCCCAGATGACGGCCGCGATCAGGCTGAATCCCGCCGCCTTCAACCAATCCTCGGTCATTGTCGCTCGCTCCGTTCAATCCCTTCCCGGCCATCAGATCAACACCAGGGCCCAGGCCACGGCAAAGGCCAAGGTCAGACCCTGGGGCAGCCAGAGCCGGTAGAAGACGCGGCCGGAAGAGGCGTCGAAGTACTGGTTGGACAGCACGATGCAGGCGTGGGCCGGCGAAGTCATCACCCCGGCGAAACCGGCGGCGTGGCCGAGCATGAGATAGGGGATCGGATTGTCCGGTGGCAGCAAGGCGATGAAGACCGGAAAGGCGGTCGCCGCGTAACCGACGGCGATGCCGGTGATCAGGCCCATGATGAACGGCAGGCAGATGACCAGGGCGAAGAGCGGCAGTTCGTGCTCGACCATCAACCGGCTCAACGCGTTGACCCCGCCCGAGGCCGAGGCGACGGCCTGGAAGGCCAGAATGGCCATGATCAGATAGAGCATGCCGGCGGTGTGCCTGGAGAAGGCGACGTCCACGATGGTCTTCAGCCGCCCGCCCTGAAAGCCGGCCAGGAGCACGGCCAGGACCAGGGCCAGGGCCATGGGCGCCTGGCCCGGCAGATCGGCCAGGGCGGGGTATCTGCCGGCCAGGGCGCTCACCAGTTGGGAGCCGCCCAAAGCACCGATCAAGACCACCAGGATCGGCGCGCCCAAGGCCAAGATCGACCCGTTCTCCTCCGGCCCGCCAGCGTCCGCCTCCCGGCTGGGGCCGACCCGTCTCAAGATCACCAAGTAGCCGACCACGATGGCGGCCAGGGTGACCGGGACGAGGTAGGGCATCATCTCGCCGAGCGATATCCCGGACATGGCCGAAATCAGGATCAGGCTGGGATAGAGCGGCCACGAATACTCCCAGACGTGGCGGAACCAGACGTTGATCACCGACTTGTCCACCGCCTCGAGACAGGCGCCCTTGGCCGAGCCTTCGACCATGGGCGCGGAAAAGACCGCCCCGCCGGGCATGGGCAACAACCCGATCAGAGCCGGAAAGGCGGTCAGGGCCAGCCGGGGCGAGCCGATCAGGCGCCGCACCCGGTTGAACAGTCGTTCCATCTGGCCCGTCTCCTCCTGGAGCTGGGAAAGGACCATCAGCAGCGCCACCACCGAGGCCAAGGTCACTCCCCTGGGCTCGGTCCAGGCCCCGATCAACGTCTTGACTAAGGCGGCCGGGCTCATGGACGAGGTCAGGGCGATGAGCAGACAACCGGCCAGCAGGCCGTGAGCCATGTTCAGCTTGAGCCTGGTGGTGATCACCACCAGGGCCAAGGCTGCCGCCAGTCCGAAGAGAACCACGCCGGTTCAATCCTTCAGCCGGGAAAAGCCCCTGGGACCGGGTTCGGGTCCGGTCGGGGGGTGGGGGGTGGAGGTCGCCGGGGTGGAGTCGGCCCCGCTGGGGCGAATGGCTCCGGCGCACAACGGCCGGGCCGCCCTGGCCCGGCGAGGCGGATCACAGCCGCGGGCCGGCTGAGAGCCGGGCCGGCCGATAATGGCCGTCGCCGTCCGGCGAGCGGAAAAATCGAGGTCGGAAATCAAGGGCCGCCTCTCGCTTCGTCATCGCTTCGGCTGATGTTACGCCGCCGGCGATTCGGGGTCAAGACGGGGTTTTTTTATTAATGTTTGGTCTGAGGCATGTTATATACAAGGCCTCAGGTTAAAGTCGTTGTTTGGATGACAGGACCATGTGCCCGACGCTGGATGACGGACCCAGAATAGAGTTCGGCGATCTGGAGGAACCGACTCCGGAGGATGATCGTCCGCCCATGGCCCGGCCGACGCCGGCGGCCAAGAAAGAGAAGCCGCCGCCCAAGCCTCGCTCGGCCTGGTTCAAGCTGTTGTGGACGCTCATCGTCATGGTCCTCATCCTCATCGGGCTGATAAGTTACGCTTTGGTGGTGCGCCACGAGCCGGCGGTCCAACTGGAGGCGAGCGGCCCGAACAGCGCCGCCCAGACGCGCCTGGAGGCCTTGGAGGGCCGGGTGTCCGAGTTGGAGAAGAGGATCCAGGCCCTGGAGGAAAGGCGCTAGGCCGGCGCGGGAGGCGCGGTGGGGGCCGAGGAGTGGGCCGAACTGATGGAACTGGCGCTGGCCCAAGCCAGGCTGGCCGCCGAACGGGGCGAGGTGCCGGTCGGGGCGGTGCTGGCTCTGGGTGATCGCGTTCTGGCCCAGGCCCACAACCGGGTGGTCGCCGAGCGCGACCCGACGGCCCACGCCGAGATGTTGGTCCTGAAAGCCGGGGCCAAAGTGCTTGACAATGAGCGCCTGGTGGGTACTACTTTGGTCGTCACCCTGGAACCGTGCGCCATGTGCGCCGGGGCGGCGGTGCTGGCCAGGGTGAAGCGGCTGGTCTACGGCGCCAGCGATCCCAAGACCGGGGCGGCCGGATCGGTCTTCGAGGTGACCAACTCCGAACGCCTCAATCACCGCCTGGAGGTGATCGGCGGGGTTCGGTCGGCCGAGGCCGGAGAATTACTCAAGCGATTTTTCAAGGAGAAACGGAGAGGTGCCGGAGCGGTTGAACGGGCTCGACTCGAAATCGAGTGAACGGGGTAAGACCTGTTCCGTGGGTTCGAATCCCACCCTCTCCGCCAGAGTTTTCGGGGCTCTTTTCCTGGCGGCGACATTGGTGCTGGCCTCGGCCTGGTGGGCCGGCCCGGCCCGAGCCCAAGCGGAGGCCTTCCGTCTCGGGGCCGGCCGGTCCACGGTCCAGATCGTGCTCGGCCAACTTACCAAGCAACTACTCGAACAAAGCGGCTTGAGGATCGAGACGGCTTTCGGGCTCGACCCGGAGGTGCTGCACGCGGCGCTGGCGGCCGGACGCCTGGACCTCTACTGGGAGTACACCGGTCAGGCCCTGGTCGTCTACCAGCGCAACCCTGACCGGGCGGTGTTGATCGACCCCCAGGCCTGCTATCGAGCCGTCAAGGAGTACGATGCGGCCAAGGGCCTCGTTTGGGGCCGGGCGGCGCCGGCCAATCTGACCTACGGCCTGGTAATGAAAAAAGAACGGGCCGAGGAACTGGGAGTGGCCACGTCGGCCGATCTGGCCGCCTTGACCCCCAAACCGGAAGAGCCGGAAGAGGCGGTCGAGCCGGCGGGTAAAAAGGAAAAAAAGGCCGACAAAAAGTCTGAACAGAAACCGACCAAGAAGGCGGCCGACAAAACGGTCCCGAAAAAAGCCGAGTCGGATGTCACGACCAGCGAACTCAAGATCAAGCTCAAGCTGGGCCTGGAGCCCGAATTCCTGAACCGACCCGACGGCTACAAGGCCTTTGCCAAGCGCTTCGACTTCCACTTCCCCCCCGCCCAACTGGTCAAGCTGGACCCGGCCCTGATCTTCAAGGCGCTGGACAAGGGCAAGATCGACGCCGCCGTCGCCCCGGTGGTGGACAGCCGGATCACCCTCTACGAGTTGACGGTCATTCCTCTGGACCAACCCTTCTTCCCCGCCTACAATCCGGCCCCGGTCTGGACCCAGGCCGCCCGCCGGAAGGCCGGGCCCGAACTGACCGAGCGTATCGACCGGCTGGCCGCGGCTCTCGACGCGGCGACACTCAACAAGCTCGTCTACCTCGTCGAAGTCGAACACGTCTCTCCGGCCGAGGCGGCCCAATCCTGGATTGCCCAATCCGGCCTCTAAGGTCGTTTCTCGCAAGGTAAGTTTCCCGATCACCGCCAGGAGCCTGTCGGGCCGGCTGGACAAGGCCCAACGCCCGCCCAACAGGCTTTGCCGCCGGAGAAAATCCGTCAACCCGGCGGGTGATTCCATATATCCAGATATTGATGGTGGGTTGACACGAAGTCTGTCGCTTGGTTATAATTCACTCAGCGTTTAAAAAACAAACAGATCTTTAAAAAAACATGAGCCCTTGACCATGACTCCCGAGGCCAAGCCGGACCGGGTGGAAGCGACCTTCACTCCGGTCGATATCGAGCTTTTAGAGGTCGGCTCGCCCCTGGGCTTCGGCCTGTTCATGGAGACCTCCAGCCGGGAGCCGGCCATGATCGCCGGCCCGGAAGAACGCCTGAGCCTGGAGGCGAAGCGGAGACTGGTCAAAAGCGGGGGCCGGTTCTTTGTCGAGAAGGCGAATCGCCGTCAATACTACCGCCACCTGGAAGACAGCCTCAAACGCCTGATGGAGAGCGGAGAGGGGGAGTTCGGCCCGACCGGCGAGAAAGAGGCCGGGGACAGGGCGATAAAACTGGTCTTCAACCTCTCCTACAGCGTCATGGAGGAGGTCTTTGAAAACCCGAGCGCCGAGGTCATGCACCGGGCCCGACAGGTGGTCTGCTCGGCGGTAGACGCCATCCTCTCCCACGACCAGGCGCTGAACCTGATGGTCCGCCTGGCCCGGCACGACCACACCACCTACACCCATTCCTGCAACGTCGGGGTGTTCGGAATGGGCCTGGTCAAGTCGCTGTTGAAAGAAGGCGAGGAGTTCGACGTCCACAATTTGGGCACCGCCTTTTTCTTCCACGACATCGGCAAGGTGGAGGTGGGGCGGGAGATCATCAACAAGCCCGGTCCGCTAAACATCTGGGAGGTGGCCGCCATGCGGCGCCACACCAAACTGGGCGCCAAGATAATGAAGAGAGCCGGCCTGATGTCCCCCGAAGCGGCGGCGGTCATCACCCAACACCATGAACGCTTCGACGGCTCCGGCTATCCCATGGGGCTGACGGGCGAGAGTATCCACCCCCACGCCCGGATATGCGCCATTGCCGACGTTTTCGACGCCTTGACCTCCGATCGTCCCTATCGGCGACGACTGTCCCCCTTCCAAGCCGTCCAGATCATGCGGCATCACATGCCCGGCCACTTCGAGCCGGGGCTGATAAGGCGCTTCGTGCTCATGTTTCGTTGAATCGCCCGGCCCGGGCGGCTAAGCGCAACTCGACCTCGGGCCTCAAGCCCGTCCTTCGGCCCGCGGGAGGGCTCGAAACACCTTACAGTTTCACTTCCTCCACGGACAACCTGCGCTCCAGGCTGTTGGAGAGGCGGATCAGCGGGTAGGAGATGACGAAGTAGAGCAGCCCGACCAGGGAGAAGACCATCAACCCTTCCGGAATCCGGACCACCGTCAGCCAGCCGACCCGGGTCAGCTCGACCACCCCGATGACCGAGACCACCGACGAGTCTTTGATCAGCAACACGTACTGGCCGACCAGGGGCGGCAGGATGGTCCGCATCGCCTGGGGGACGATCACGTAGCGCAGTTGCTGGTAGAGGTTCAGGCCGGTCGATTGGGCCGCCTCCCACTGCCCCTTGGGCACGGCCTTGATGCCGCCGGCGACGATCTCGCAGATGAAGGCGGTGCCGAGGATGGTCAGGGCCAAGACGGCGGCCGCGAAGGGTTCGAGCTGGATGCCCCACTCGGGAAAGATGAAGAAGACGATGAATATCTGGACCACAAAGGGCGTCCCCCGGATGACCGAGACATAGGCCCCGATCGGCCAGTTCAGGAGCCTGCTCCGGCTGGTCCTGAGGATGCCCAGCATGAAACCGAGGACGGTTCCGAAGAAAAGCCCCAGGGCGGACACGGCGACGGTCATCCACAGGCCCTTCAAGAAGAAGGGCATGATTTCCATCAACCGCTCGAAGTAGTAGACCATCATGGCGCTAATACTCCTCGCGGAAGATGAGCCGCCGCTGGGACCAGTCGGCCAGGGTCTTGAGGACGAAGTAGATGGCCAGGTAGAAGGCGGCCACGGTGAAGAAGGCCTCGGTCGGCATGAACCGCTCCGAGGTCAAGACCTGGCCGCAGCGGGTCAGCTCCAGAACCGAGATCAACGACAAGAGCGCCGAGTCCTTGACCAGTACGATCGCCTGGCCCAACAGGGGCGGCACGGTCACCCCCAGGGCCTGGGGAAGAACGATATAGCGCATCCGCTGGAAGTAGTTGAGCCCCGAGGCGATGCCGGCCTCAATCTGGCCGGAGGGGACCGAGGTGATGCCGGCCCGGACGATCTCGGCGATGTAGGCCCCGCTGTTGAGCATGAGGGCCAAAATCCCGGTCTGGATTTCGGGAATGCGGAGGCCCAGCGTGGGCAGGCCGAAGTAGAAGAAGTATATCTGGACCAACAGTGGGGTCGAACGGATCGACTCGATGTAGACCGTAGCGATGCCGCGCAGGAATTTCTTTTTGGAGAGCCTGCAACCGCAGGCGACGATCCCCATCAGGAGGGCCAAAAAGAGGGAAACGATCGAGATGAGGAACGTGTTTCTCAACCCCTCCAGAAAGAGGGGCATGTACTCCCAGATGATCCTGAAGTTGAAGCCTTCGAGCATTGATCGCGCCGCCCGTTCGTAAGGCCGGGACGGCGGCGGAGGCCGGGCGGCCCGACCCCCGCGGCCGTCGTTTCAGGCCGAATGGGTCCTCGACGGAGGTTGCCTACTTGTGGTCCTTCTTCCAGTCGGTGGATTCGAACCAGTACTTGATGTTGGCCTCGTAGGTGCCGTCGGCCTTGATCGTCTTGAAGAACAGATTGGTCCACTGCCACAAGTTGATCGACTCGTGACGCACGGCGAAGGCCAGCGGGTCCTTGCCCCGGCCCAGCCTCTGATCCAGAAGACGGACCGAGTTCGGCGGGAAGTCGGGCAGCACGGCCAGCACGGCCAGGTCGTCGTTGACGCCGGCATCGACGTGGCCAGCCAGAAGGGCCTGGATGATCATCCGGCCGCCGCCCTTGTAGGACTTGATCTTGGCTTTGGGCAGGTACTTCTTGGCGATGGTCTCGCCGGTGGAGCCCAGGAGCACGCCGACGGTGACGTCGGGCCGGTTGACATCGTCGATGGTCTTGAACTTGGCGTCGGTCTTGGTGAAGACGCAGGGCTGGACGTAGTACCACGGATCGCAGAAGGATATCTTCAGCGCCCGCTTCAGGGTCGGAGTCATGTCGGCGGCCAAGACGTCGGCCTTGCCGGACAGGAGAGCCGGGATGAGGCCGTCCCAGTCGAAGTTGAGGACCTTCAGCTTGACGCCCATCCGCTTGGCCATCTCCCGGGCGAACTCGACCATGGAGCCGGTGTGATTGCCGTTTTTGTCGACGAAGGCATAGGGCGCCGCGCCCGACTGGACCGCCACCCGAAGCTCGCCCCGCTTGACGATGTCAGTCAACGTCCCGGCCAGGGCCGTTCCGACCAGACCCAGGGTCAGGACCACCGCCGCCACAACAACCATCACTCTTCTCAATTTCATCCCGTCCCTCCTTTGCTTGGTGGATGACGACAAAAGTTACAGCGGCCTGGGCCGCCCTCAATCCAGAACCGTTTCTTCCTCCTCGAGAAGAACACCCCTTTTCTTGAGCTCCGCCACGAAGGGCTGGTAGGGCACATGGATGGTCGGGGTCAACACACCCGTCTGGTCGATTTCACCCCGGGCGATCATCTGGGCGACGATGCTGGCCGGGAAGCCGACGCCCATGCTCATGGCCATCAGCCCGGTTTCGAGGTCCCGTTCGATCAACAGCCGGCTGACGAGTCTCTTTCTCCGACCGCCGGCCAGGCCCTCGAAGACGTTCAGCATCGCCACCAGGTCCTTTTCGTCGTCGGCGTACTGGAGCTTCGGCTCCAGGAGCTTGACCATGAACTGATGCGGCGTCACCTCGCCGGGCAGACCGGGGACCGGCTCGTCACTCAGGAAGCCCAATCTTTTGAGCGGCCGCCAGAACTGGCACCAGCCCGGCCAGCGAAGGGAATAGCGGCCGGTCTCCTTGATCGTCGGGGTGACGCCCAAAAGATCGGTGAAGAAGACCGCATCGCCGTTGGGGATCGCCTCCAGCTTACCCAGGCCGGGAAAGTCGATCAGGTGGACCAGCTCGGATTCGTGCTGTTCGGCGGCCGGGATGTCGATCGTCCGACCGTCCACGATCGCCCGGCCATCGCGCTTGGTCGAAGCCAGGACTCCCTCCCAGGTCCAGGAGATCTTGTAGTTGAGCGGGTTGTCGCAGGCGGCCGCCTCGGGGAAGCCGCCGCAGTAGGAGTTGATGACGTTGAGTTCGTCGAAACGCCGCTTGGCCTCGCCGTAGATGACGAGGTCGATGCCGGGGTCCAGGCCGCACTCGGGCAGGATGGTCACCCCGGCCTCCTTGGCCCGGCCGTCGAGATCGAGGATCGGATAGGCGTAGTTGGTGTTGACCACGCCGACGCCGGTCTCTATCGCCGCCAGGCAGACCGCTTCGGTGAAAAAACGGGGCAGGAGGTCGATGGCCACATCGGCCTGGGCCATCAGCTCGGCCAGCCGTCGGGGATCGGTCGCGTCCAGCTCAACCGGCCGGACCCTGGACATGTCGATCAGCTTCTCGACGGCCTTCAGGTTTTCCAGTCGGGCGTCGGCCAGGATGACCTCCTCGACGCCCTCGCTCCGGGCCAGATCGTAGACGGCTGTCCGACCCTGGATGCCGCAGCCGCCCAAAACCAAAACCTTCATCGAAACCTGCGCCTCCAAGACGAGGGTTCTAGGCCGAGCCGGTCGGCCTCGGCCGACGGAAGCCGATCCCCGGTCGCTTCGAAATGCTTGTCAGGTGAGACATTGCGCCGCCCGCCGCCTTCTCGAAAAACCTTGACTCGCGCCTGTTATGTCGTCGGGTCGGCCCGACTCAAGTAGGATGACAGCCCCCCAGGGCGAAGTCAAGGCCGTTGAGCGACCGGGGGGTGATAAATATCGCTTGAGACGCGCGGAGGCGTCAGCCGCTCCGGCGGCGAAGTTCGTCGGCCAAGCGGCCCGGCCGATCTTTCTCGGGACGGGGTTCCTTCAGACCCGGCGGCCGGCTCAACCAGCCGACCGGCCCGGCCGAGCGGTGTGGCGCTTTTCCGGCCTCGTCATAAATAACTGGTCAGGGAACGCCGTTTTGGGCTACGTTGGATGGGTGAACTTGCCTTCCCCGGTGGAGATGAACTATATTTAGCACTTAGCCGGCGCCTTGTTTGGGGACGGGTCCATGGCCGACATCGACAAAAGCATCACCTTCCTCATCGTCGATGACAAACGCAACATGCGCCGGACCATCCGCAACATGCTCCGCCAGATGGGCTTCTCCAAGTTCGTCGAGGCCGACGACGGCGACACGGCCCTCAACATTCTGCGCAACGACAACATCGACTTCGTGCTCTGCGACTGGAACATGCCCCGCCTGCCCGGCATCGAGGTCCTCAGAACGGTCCGCTCCGAAGAGGCCCTGCGCGACATCCCCTTCCTGATCGTCACCGCCGAGGTGGGGGCGGAGACCGTGGCCGAGGCGGGCGAGGTGGACGTGGACGGCTACATAATCAAGCCCTTCACCCCGGAGGTGATGTACCAGAAGATATGCGCCATCTGGGAGAGGAAGACCACTCCTTCGCCCATCGACATCCACTTGGAACTGGGCCACGTCTACCTCAAGGCCCGCCAGCACGACCGGGCCCTGGAGGAGTTCAGGAAGGCGCTGTTGATCAACACCAGCAGTCCCCGGACCTTACACTGTCTGGGTCTGGTCCACGAGCAGAAGAAGAACTTCGAGGCGGCCCGGGACTGCTTCGACAAGGCGGTCGAGCTGGCCCCCAACTTCCTTCGGGCCCGCGAGTCGCTGTGCGACGTCTACCTGGCCTTGGGCGACCCGGAAAAGGCGGCCTACCACCTGGAACAGGCGGTCAGGATCAGCCCCAGAAACGTGACCCGGCAGATCAGGCTGGGCAAGCTGTTCGTCGAACTGGGTCGCCACGACGACGCCAAGCGGATCTTCCAGGACGTTCTCGAACAGGCCCGGGCCGCCTACGCCGAAACGGTGGTCCAGATCGGCGAGGCGCTCCTGGCGGTGGGCCTGGTCACCGAAGCCGAGGCGGCCTTCCGCCAGGGGCTGGAGAGTCACCCCAACGACATCACCCTCATCAACCGGCTGGGCATCGCCCTGCGGCGCCAGGGCAAGCACCAGGAGGCGGTCGAAACCTACAAGAAGGCGCTGGCCAACGACCCGGACAACGAGAGCCTGTACTACAACATGGCCCGGGCGCTTCTGGCCGCCGGCGACAAGGATCGGGCCCTGGCGGCCATCAATCGAGCCCTGGCCCTGGATCCGGACTTCCCCGAGGCCAAGGAGTTTCTGGCCAAACTGCGCCTGGGGATCATGCCCGAGGATTGAGCCCGGCCGAACCCGAGCCCTTCCCTCTCAGGCCATCCGCTTGGTCACGCGACGCTGCAACAAGCCGGTGGCGACAAGGATCACCACCGCCAAAAGGAAGAGCAGCGTCGAGATGGCCGGCAGCATCGGCTCGATCTCGTAGCGAATGACGTCCCACATCTTCTTGGGCAGGGTGACGGCGTTGGCGCCGCAGATGAACAGGGCGATGACCACCTCGTCGAAGGCGATCATGAAGGCGAAGATGGCCCCGGTCAAAACGCCCGGCCGGATCAGAGGGAAGGTGATCTTGAAGAAGGTTTGAACCCGGTTGGCCCCCAGGTTCATCGCCGCGCTCTCCAGCCCCCGGTCGAAGCCGCGCAGGGTGGCCGAAATGGGCAGGACCGAGAAGGGCAGCGTCAGGGGCGTGTAGGCCATGACCAGGCCCAGCCTGGTCCCGATCAGCTCCAACTTGGCCAGCATGACGTAATAGGCCAAGGCCAGCACGATCAGCGGCACGATCATCGGCGAGAGAATGAAGGCGTTGAAAAAACTCTTGCCCTTGAACCGGCCCCAGGTCAGGCCGATGGAGGCCAGCAGGCCGAGAAAAGTCGAGGCGAGGGCGGTCAGGGAGGCCACCGAGAGCGAGTTCAAGACCGCCGTCTGCCAGGCCGGGTGGCTGAAGAACTTGCGGTACTGATCCAGGCACCACTTCGACGGCGGAAACTCGATGATCTCGGCCGACCCGAAGCTCATCGGGATCAGCAACAGCACCGGAGCGATCAGGAAGATCATCGCCGAGCCGCTGACCACCCACAGCGGCCAACCCAGGTGGAGGGGGTCGTAGCCGGCGGCTTTTTTCTTGCGGCGATCGGTTCTCATATCTTGGCTCCGCCCCACAGTCGTTCCGCGCCCAGGTAGCGGTTATAGATGTAGAAGATGGCCAGGGTGACGATCAGAAGAACGATGCTCATCGCCGAGGCGAAGGGCCAGTTCAAAAGATCGACCACCTGGATTTCGATCAGGTTGGAGATCATCAACTCCTTTCGCCCGCCCAGAAGGGCCGGGGTGATGAAGAAGCCCAAGGCCATGATGAACACCAACAGCGCCCCGGCCCCGATCCCCGGCAGGGACAGGGGAAAGGTCACCCGCCAGAAGACCTGCCATTTGTTCGCTCCCAGGTTCAGGGCCGCCTTCTCCAGGTTGAGGTCGGTGCCGACCATGACGCTGTAGATGGGAAAGACGATGTAGGGGATGAAGATGTGGGTCATGCCGACCATGGTCCCGAACTTGTTGTGCAGAAGCTTGAGCGGCGTTTCGATCAACCCGAAATACATCAGCAGGTCGTTGATGACCCCGTTTCGCTGCAAGACGATGATCCAGGAGTAGTTGCGCACCAGCAAGCTGATCATGAACGAGAGAACGATTATCAGCAGGAAGAGGTTCCTGACGGCCGGCCGGGCCCGTCTCAAAACGTAGGCCACCGGATAGCCGACCGCCAAGGCGGAGAGGGTGGACATGACGCTGATCAGAAGGGTGATGCGCATCACCCGCAGGTAGAGCGGGTTTTCAAAAAAGTAGGCGTAGTGCTTGAGGGTGAAATCGGGGCTGAACAGACTCTTGATCAGAATCTTGGAGATGGGATAGACGAAAAGCAGAAGGAGCGCCGCCAAGGCCGGAGTCACCAGCAGGAAGTACCTGAAGCCCGGCGACTGCCACCAACCGATGGGGCTCTCGCGGCTGATCGATTCCTGGTCCAACTCGTCGGTCATCGGCCTGTCTCTTCATCGAGGCCGCGGGGGCCGCTCGGCCGCCCCCGCGGCCGGTAGATGGTTAGCTGATCATCCAGGTCTTCCAGCGCTCGGTCACCTCGGCCAGTCTGGGGCCCCAGTAGTCGGCGTCATGGGGGAACTGCCTCTTCAAGTTCTCGGGATAGGACGGCAACTGCTTGGCCCGCTCCGCGTCGATGTACTTGAAGGCGTCCTTGTTGGTCGGACCGTAGGCGATGTACTTCTGCATCTGCTCGCCCTGGCGCTCGGCGGCCAGCGCGAAATCGATGAACTTCATGGCCAGGTCCTTGTTGGGGTTGCCCTTGGGGATGCACCACCAGTCCAGATCGACGCAGCCGCCCTCCCAGACGATCTCCAGGGGCACGCCTTTGTGCTGGGCGACGTTGACCCGGCCGTTCCAGGCCGAGGAGTAGTAGACCTCGGCGCTGGTCAAGAGCTGGATCTGCTGGGCGCCGTTCTTCCACCAGACGGTGATGTGCTCCTTGATCTGGTCCATCTTCTTGAAGGCCCGGTCCAGATCGAGCGGGTAGAGCTTGTCCATGGGCACGCCGTCGGCGATGAGGGCGAACTCCAGGTTGAACGGAGCCTGATCCTGCAACGCCCGCGGTCCGGGGAAGTTCTTGACGTCCCAGAAGTCGGCCCAACTGGCGGCCGCTTTCTTGCCGCCCAGGGCCTTCTTGTTGTAGGCCAGGGAGGTCGTCCAGAAGATGTTGCCCACCGCCGCCTTTCTAATGGCCGCCTTCTCGATCCTGGACAGATCGACGACGTTGGTGTCGATGGGTTCGAGCAGGTTCTCCAACTCGCCCCGGGCGATGTGCCTGGTCTCCAGATCGACCACGTCCCACTGATAGGTCTTGTTGTCCACCTGGGCCTTGACCTTGGCGATGTCCGGTCCGGAGGCTTCGATTATCTTGACCCCGAACTTGTCGGCAAAGGGCTGGAAGAAGGCCTTTCGCTGGGACTCCTGGTACGAGCCGCCGTAGGAACAGACCTTGAGCGTCTTGCCCTTGGCCATGGTGGTGTGGACAAACGGGCCGACCGAAGCCGTGACCAGGGCCGCGCCGGTGGCCACGCCCGTCTTTTTGAGGAACTCACGTCTGGTTACTCCTTTTTTTCCCATCCCGTTCATCCTCCTTTTGAGTTTCGAGGGGCGCCCCCTCAGTTCAACGCCAAGCCGCTGGCGGTTCGCCAGCCGATAACGACCTTCTCCCCCGGCCTGAGCCGGGGCGCCAGCGGGCCACTCTGGACCTTGACCGAAATGATGCGCTCCGCCCCGAGCCTGACCCGGTAGACCGACGCCTCGCCGACGTAAACCACCTCTTCGACGAGGCCCGGATAGCGATTGGCGATCTCACCGGACGGAACGCTTTCGTCCACCACCTGGATCTTCTCCGGCCGCACAGCGACCGTGACTTTCTCTCCCGGCCGGCAGCGCTGGGCCCGTTTGGCCCGGATGGACAGCCCGTCGGGCGTCTTGACCGTGACCTCCTCGCCCTCCAGCTCGACAACCTCCCCCTCCAGGAAGTTCGACTCCCCGATGAAGTCGGCCACGAACAAGCTCTCCGGAAATTCGTAGAGCTGGACTGGCTCGCCCAACTGGACGATACGTCCGTTGTTCATGATCGCGATCCGGTCGCTCATGGTCAGCGCCTCTTCCTGGTCGTGGGTAACGTAGATGACGGTGATGTTGAGCCGGTGTTGGAGGTGCTTGATCTCCAGTTTCATGTGGTCGCGCAGCTTCTTGTCGAGGGCGCCCAGCGGTTCGTCCATGAGCAGGATCGACGGCTCGAAGACGATCGCCCGGGCCAAGGCGATCCGCTGCTGCTGGCCGCCGGAGAGCTGGTTGGGGTAGCGTTTCTCGAAGCCCGGCAACTGGACCTGCTCCAAGGCCTTGTGGACCTTGTAACGGATGTCGTCCTTGGCCACCTTACGCATCTTCAAGGGGAAGGCGACGTTGTCGAAGACGGTCATGTGGGGAAAGAGGGCGTAGTTCTGGAACACCATACCGATTCCCCGCTGGTGGGGCGGGATGGCGGTGATGTCTTGACCCTCCAACAAGATATGGCCGGAGGTCGGGATCTCGAAACCGGCCACCATGTTGAGGGTGGTCGTCTTGCCCGATCCGCTGGGACCCAAGAGGGTCAGGAACTCGCCCTGATTGATGTCCAGCGAAACTCGATCCGCGGCCACGACGTCGCCAAACACTTTTGTCACGTAGCGCAGGCTCAACTGGGCGCCCATCAGCCGAAAGCCTCCTTGAAAACAATGTCCTCGACGAGTGTCGCCGGCCGAAATCAATCGCCGAAACGCCGGGTTCGAGTCCCGCCGCTCCTCGATCCCCGCATCCGGTCGGCAGATTCATACGCCGCCGGCGTGACAAGTCGAGGCAACCAAGCCATGTATGTCGTTTAATCAATCATTTATCAGGCCGCAGGTCGGCCGCCGCGTCACCATAAAGAGGGACCAGCATCTCGTCCCGGCGAGCGCAAGCCGACAACAATGTAAGAACCGTGACCCTGGGCGCGCCTTCCTGGTTTGAGCGCCCCGGTTCCCGGCCGCAGGTCCGCCCGACGGCCCAACCGAGATTGGGAGATCAAAGCGGTGTTTTTGATAGTGACATGCCCGACGCGTCCCTGTCAACAGGCCCTTGGCCGGAAACGACCTCCGGCCGCCGCGCCTGGTTGCGGCGGCAAAGAAAGCCGCCGGGCTCGCCCCCGGCTGTTCTCCGGGAAGGGACGGCCTCGCCTCTCCCCTTCAGCCGAGACCGAAATCGGCGCTCGATCCGCCTCCACCCCCGGCCCGGATAAGATATCACAACCAGGGCCGGACGTTGAAGGGCGCTCCGGGCGGCGGTTTTCGCACCTTCCCGCTCGAGGAAGCGACCGGCCCGTCGAGAGCCCTGAATCACTCCGAGACGTAACCGGTCGCGCGGCCGCTCTTGGGGTAGTCCACCCACTCGGGCACGCGGCGCGGCCGCCATTTTTTGCCGTAGACGAAGTTGTCCAAATAGGGCAGGAAGCGCCGGGCCGCGTCCGAGCGTCTGATCAGCCAGCGGACGAGCTTGTGGATCGATCGATTGGGCCGGGAAAAGGGGCAGACGGCCATACAGACCGAGCAGTCGGTCCCCACCCGGCCCCAGTAATCGAAGCAGGACTCCTCGTCCAGCTTCCACTTCTCGACGCCGTCTACGATGGTTTTCTCGCCGCGGGGGATGGAAGAGGAGGGACACGATTCGGCGCACTTCAAGCAGCGCCGGCAAAAAACCTCCGCACCCAGATCGATCGGTTGGTCGGGGGCCAGCGGCATGTCGGTGGTCACGGCGAACAACCGCACCCGCGGGCCGAACTTGTCGGCGATGAGATAACCTTGGCGACCCAGCTCGCCCAGGCCGGCGTCTACGGCCAAGGGGACCAGCAACAGGTCGTAGCGGCGGTTGTGGTGGGCCACGGCCCGATAGCCCATGGCCGAAAACCAGCCGACCAGGATGGTCGAGATGAAGGCCCCGAAGGCGTAGTCGCGGCTGCTTTCGACCACCGTCGGCGTGTGGGGAGCGCCGATGACCAGGTCGTGTTTCATCTCCGTGGCGAAGACCACGGCGTAGGGCAGCGGCTCGGGGAGCTCCCGGCCCCAGTCGTCCCAGTTGTCATAGAAAATTTCGCCCTGGTGGGAGTAGGCCCAAGCCGGATCGACCCGGCAGACGCCGACCAGGTCGGCCCCCAGATGGCGGGCGTAGCTCTTGATGATGAAGCTGGCCTTGGCCGGCTCGAGCCGGGCCGGAGCGGTCTCCGGGTCTGGGGCCATCTCGGCGGCGGGGCCGACCAGGGCGGGGAAGGCGAAGCCGGCCTTGACCATGGCCACGTTGGGCGGGTAACCGCCGTCGATGGCGCCCGGCCGGCCGATGGGCCCGCCTCTCTCCCGGCGCTTGGCGTCGCTTTCCTCCTTGTCCGGATGGCGTTCGTAGTAGCGGCGATAGACCTCCGAGCCCGGCGGCAGCGACCGATTGCGGGCGAAGACGATGTCCCGCTCGTCGAAGCGGACCGGCTCCTCGACGGCGTGCCCCCGAGCCCCCTTCAGGGCCCTGGGGTTGCCCCGGCCGGGGATGAGGCCGACGAGACCCGTCAGGATCGCCAGCCCGAAACCGACGGCCAGGGGCGGGCGCAGAATCGGAACCCAGACGATCAGTCCGGCGCTCGCCAGCAGGAGAACGATTCCGGCGGCGGCGAGTTTGGGCGCTCGCGGCTCCTTTTCCCGGATCGACTCGACGGCGAAAACGGCGGTCAGGGTCAAAAAGAGGGCGTCCACGGCCAACAGGCTGATCGTCAGGGCCAATCTACCACCTCGCTGTCATTCCCCCCGTCGGCTCCCGTCGGGATCGGTTGGAATGTCGTTCTCGAGTTGATCATCGTCGGGATCGGCCGCGGTCAAGCCGGAGGCAAGCGGCCCGGCCCGTCTCGGTCGCCTCCCGGGATCAGGCCTTGAACCGCTTGGGGTCCAGGCCGCACTTCTTGATCCGGTTCCAGATCGTAACCCGGCTCACCCCCAACAGCTCGGCCGCCCGGGACTGGTTGCCGCCGGTTTGGCTGAGCGCCTCGCTCAGCTCGGCGCACATCCGGTTGGACCGGGCCTCTCGATCCAGCCGGATCGCGGCTTCACCTTGGCCGCGGGTCAAGATCTTGGGCGGCAGGTGCTCCAGATTGACCAGTCCCTCGGGGCAGAGAACGACCGCGTACTCGACGGCGTGCTTCAGCTCCCGGACGTTGCCCGGCCAATCGTAGGCCATGATCGCCTCCATGGCCTTGGGCGTCAAGCCGTAGACCGGCTTGCCGTTCTTGGCGGCGCTGGTCTCGATGAACGACTGGACCAGGAGAGGGATGTCCTCCCGGCGCTGGCTCAGCGGCGGGACCCGGATGGGCACCACGTCGAGGCGGTAGAACAAGTCCTCCCGGAAACGTCCCTGGCGGATGAGCTGCTCCAGGTCGCGGTTGGTGGCGGCGATGACACGGACGTCGACGGCGATGGGTTTATGATCGCCGACCCGCTCGATCTCCTTCTCCTCCAGGACCCGAAGCAGCTTGACCTGGGTGGCCAGGGGCAGGTCGCCGATCTCGTCAAGCAGGATGTCCCCGCCCGAGGCGGCCTCGAAGCGGCCCACCCGGTCCCGGTCGGCCCCGGTGAACGAACCCTTGACGTGGCCGAAAAGTTCGCTCTCCAAGAGGTTCTCGTTGAGCGCGGCGCAGTTGACCTTGATGAACGGCCCCCGGCGACGCGGGCCCAATTCGTGGATGGCCTGGGCGACCAGCTCCTTCCCGGTCCCGCTCTGGCCGTAGATGATGACCGGGGCCTCGGACGAGGCCACGGTCTCGATAAGCCTGAACAGGCGGCTCATCACCGGCGAGGCGCCGATAAGGCCGTGGAAGCCGTCGCGGCGGCGCAGGGTCCGCCTCAGGGTCGAGATCTCCCGATCCTTCCGGACCAGTTCGCTCAGATCGGTCAGCGTCTCCACCGCCCCGATCATCCGGCCGTCCCCGTCCTTGAGCACCGCGGCCCGCTTGAGCACGTTGACCTGTTCGCCGGCCCGGTTGGTTATGGCGCAGCGCTTGGATTTGACCCGGCCGACCCTGAACAAGCCGCAGAAATCGACGCCCCGGCCCTGGCCGATGATCTTGCAGCCGGTGCAGTTCAAGATCCGGCACGACTGGCCGACGAGTTGCTCCCGGGTGTATCCGGTCAGCTCCTCGGCGGCCGTATTGACCGAGACGATGATCCCGCCGGGATCGACGACCAGAAGCCCGTCATGCAAGGTGTCGGCCACCGTGGCCCAGTGGTTGGCGATGTTTAACCTCACCCCGCCTCCTGTTAAGGTGTAAATTTAACATTGAACACTTTAACACTGGTCGCCCGGCGGGGCAAGCCCGAAATAACGGCGAAATATTCCCGTAAAAACAATTAGTAACTCCAAAAACAACCCGGCGCTGGGCAACTGGCACGCTGGTTGCTGCCTGGAGGGCGGTATCGCAATATTTGGATGTTCAAAAGTTGAAATATCCAAAGAAACGGACGGGGAGAGATGGACGATCTGGCAACCAGCCAAGAGAGAGCCGACCAGATAGCCGAACTGGTCAAGGCAATCGCCCACCCGGTCCGCCTGAGGATCATCGCCATCTTGTGCAGGGGCGACGAGCGGGTGAGCGATCTGGCCAAGCGGTTGGGCAAGAACCAGTCGGCCGTCTCACAGCAGCTCCGGATTCTTCGTATGAGCGGGCTGGTGACCACCGTCCGGGAGAACGGCGCCGGCCGCTACAGCCTGGCCGAACCGCGCCTCAGAGAACTGGTGAACTGTTTGGAGGGCTGCCACCGCCAGGCGGCCCCGACCGGATCGACGAGATCAAGATTGGATTTTCATGAGGGGTGAGAATATGAGTCTCGATGTGGCGGCCCAATTGGCCGAGTTGAAAACCAAGATAGAGAGCATGGAACCCGGCCCGGAGAACAAGCTGGCCATGGTCGTCTTCTCCGGCGAGCTGGACAAGCTGTTGGCGGCGATGATCATCGCCACCGGCGCGGCGGCGATGGGCATGAAGGTAGTCATGTTCTTCACCTTCTGGGGCACGGCGGCGCTTCGCGACGCCAAGGCCAAGGTCGACGGCAAGGACTTCATGGCCAAGATGTTCGGCTGGGTGCTGCCCAAGGGCCGCAACAAGGTCAAGCTGTCCAAGATGAACATGGGCGGCATGGGCACGGCGATGATGAAGAGCCTGATGCAAAAGAAGAACGCCCCCAGCCTGGACCAGCTCTTCGACCTCGCCGCCCAGTTGGGCGTCAACATCAACGTCTGCGAGATGTCGATGGACCTGATGGGCTTCAAGCACGAGGAGATCATCGACTATCCCAACACCGAGTACGTCGGGGTGGCCACCTTCCTGGCCCACGCCCAGTCGTCCCGGGTGCAACTTTTCATCTAACTCAAGCAACCAAGGAGGATAGAAATGGCTGATTACACTCCCGCCAAGGTCTTGGATCTCAAGGGGCTGCCCTGCCCGATGCCGGTGGTCAGGATCAGTCAGGAGATCGGCTCGGTGAAGGTGGGCGAGGTGATCGAGGTCCACACCACCGATCCCGGCTCGCTGTCCGACTTCCCGGCCTGGGCCCAGACCTCGGGCAACGAGGTCCTGGACTCCGAGCAGGGCGCGGACGTGATCAAGATCTTTGTCAAGCGCAACAAGTAAATCAGCGAGAAGACGGCCATGGTGGACGGCATTTTCTACTTTATCACGGTGCCGATGGTGTACCTGGCCTTCGCCTGGTGCCTCATCGGGGTCGCGGTCAGGGTCGGCCGGATGCTCGGCTCGCCCAAGCATCCCTTCACCCTGAAAATATTCCCGGACAAGGATCACCCAGTTCCCGGCGCGGCGGCCGGCGCGTTTCTGATGCCCACGGTGCGGAAGCACAAGCCGCTGTTCTGGTTCTTCTTGATGCTGTTCCACCTGGGCCTCTTTCTCTTGATCCTAGCCCACCTCGATCTTTTGCCCCAGATCAAGATCATGCCCGAGGACTCGGAGCACATGATCGGCTGGGGCTTCGTCGGCGTGGCGGTCACCGTGTCGGTGCTCTACTTCCTGTTCCGTCGGTTTCGAACCCCGGTCAGGGAGGTCTCGGTGCCGGCCGACTACCTGCTGCTGTTCCTGCTCTTTCTGGTCTTCATGTCGGGCGACATCATCAGTTGGGGCAACTCCTGGAACGGTAACGGCTTCGTTTTGACCAAGCAGGACTTCGGCGCCTATCTGGACAGCCTGATCCGGTTCAGTTGGGAGGACCCCCGCCAGCTTCTGGAGGGCTCCCACTACGTGGTGATGGTCGTTCACGTCTTTCTGGCCAACCTGTTTCTGATGGTCCTGCCGTTCTCCAAGGTCATGCACGCCTTTTTCGCCGTGCCGTTGAACGCGATCAGGAAGGGATAGGGAAATGGAGGAGAAGCTTAAAAAGGAGCTGCTCGATATCTTCTCCGAGAAGATCTCCAAGGCGGCCCGGCTGTATCTGGAAAACTGCTCCCGCTGCGGGGTGTGCATCGAAGCCTGCCACGTCTTCAACTCCGCGCCGGAGGTCAAGTACACCGCCGTGGCCCGGGCCCAGAACGTCCGGCGAGTGTTCGAGAAGTACTTCAAGAAGTCCGGCAAGTTCGCGCCCTGGCTCAACGAGGCGGTGGAGCTCGACGGCGAGTGGATGAAGAAGATTTACGAGACGGCGTTCACCTGCACCGGCTGCCGCCGCTGCATGACCTACTGTCCCTTCGGCATCGACACCGGGGTCATCCAGGCCATCGCCAAGCTGATGCTGATTACGGCCGACATGGAGCCCAAGACGTTGACCATGCTGGCCGACATGTCCATCGCCAAGGGCCAAAACATCGACAGCACCAAGGAAACCTTCGCCCAGGCGGTCAAGAACCTGGAGGCCGAGGTCATCGAGCGCTGGCGCAGTGAGGGCGGCGACGAGGTGGTGCCGTTGGACGTCGAGGGGGCCAACGTGCTCTACGTCGCCCTGGCCGGCAAGCACTCGATCATTCCGGCGGCGGCGATCATGAACGCGGCCGGCGAGAAGTGGTCGCTCTCCTACTTCGAGGCGGTCAACTTCGGGGCCTTCGTCGGCAACCCGGTCAAGACCAGGGAGATCTCGAAGCGGATCATCGACGAGGCTGAACGGCTCGGGGTCGAGAAGGTGGTCATCTGCGAGTGCGGCACCGCCTACCGGGTGATGAAGCACATGGTCGGCCGACACTCCTTCGAGGTGGTCACCTTTGTCGAGCTGATCGCCGACTACCTCAAGGAAGGCCGGATCAAGCTGGACAAGACCAGGCTCAAGGGCCGGGTGACCTATCACGATCCCTGCCAGATCGCCCGCCAGGGCGGCGTCTACGAGGAGCCCCGCCACATCTTGAGCCGCCTGACCGACGACTTCGTGGAGATGACGCCCAACCGCCAGGCCAACTGGTGCTGCGGCGGCGGCGGCGGTCTGGTGGCCATGGGCGAGAAGGACTTCCGGATGATGTCGGCCCGGGTCAAGGCCGACCAGGTCCGGGCCACCGGGGCCGAGGTGCTGGTCACCGCCTGCGAGAATTGCCACACCCAGCTTTCCGACCTAAACGAGCACTACGAGTTGGGCCTTAAGGTCGAGTACCTGTCCAACGTGGTCGCCGAGGCCCTGGTCCAAGAATAGGCCAGCCGAATCACCACATCGACAGGACGAGACCGGGGACGGCCTCCGCTTGGAGAGCTACCGGAGAGGAGTTCGAATGTGTCGGGTGGGTGCCCCGGTCGCAAGCTGGTTGTTAAACAAGGCGGGCTGTGAAACGGAGAATCGGAAAGTTTGCAAGGGGTAACTTAGGGCTTTGTTCATCAGTCTTGGACCTTCAGTTCTGCTTCAAGTATATGGTAAAGCGCATTATGCCACTTGCCCAAAAGCCATCCCATCCGGGGATATTTGGCCGAATAATCCTCTATTGAATGAACGGCTTTCCGAAAGAAACAACCGGCACCCCGAACAAACCCAGGAACCATCTTCATGCATCTCAGCTGCCCTACTTGTTCATAAAACCAACGTCCCTCAAATGGGGAAAAGACATCCATAAGGCCAAGACACTCACTTATTCGATTATTAGAAATCCCTGTGATTTTTGCCAAAAGATCTACGTCATCCTCTATGTCGGTAAAGTAGAAGCCGCCAAATAATTCTATAAACACCTGCATCAAGTATGGGATTCGCGTACCGTATGGATGTTCCCTCAATTCCTCGATACCTTGGCGGAACCCATCCGGCATTAAGCCTTCCAGCAAGTTACTCCAGCTGAGCGTTCTTCCTCCTATGCTGATAGTTTTTTCGCCGCTGTTGGGGGCAAGGACATGATCTAACGCATTCTTAATGATAGCCAGTCCTGCTCTATGTTCAAGAAGCATTACGTATTGGAGCCACGGATATTCGTGGGTATCGTTTACCTTATCCCATATCTGACGCGAATCACTTCCGGCCAACCTGGAAGCAAATTCTCCGCTCATTCTGGGACGGTCCTGATACGCCTTATACAAATAATAGACGCGCCTTAACGGACTTCTCTCGAAAAAACTCTGTTGAACTGCACGTTGATACTGCCTAGCCTTGGAAACAAGGTCATCGTCAGCGTTGGTTTTACAATAATGGATGAACCGAGCGTAACATAACCGCTGGGTGATTTGTTGAAACCAAGCGATAGAAAGGATAGTGGTTCGCAGAGAATCATCCATCTCCACGCAAGGATCAGGTAAAGCGGATAGCGTATTGGGCTCAGTAGTTATTTTGTTCAGTCAACCTTTTTAGGGGGCATTTTGCTGAACTTTTTCACGGTGTCAA
>CAZWLY010000012.1:0-114027 GCA_964634465.1 uncultured Thermodesulfobacteriota bacterium
CAAACTCCGGCCCAAGCCCAGACGATATCCGAAAGGCGAAAGAAAAAGGGGCGGCCCATGACGGCCGCCCCCGTTCACTCCTGGTGCCGAGGGACGGAATTGAACCGCCGACACGGGGATTTTCAGTCCCCTGCTCTACCAACTGAGCTACCTCGGCTTCGGGCTTTAATTTTTAGGCCATGGCCGGTCCCAAGTCAAGCCCAAAGGGCCTGTTGCCGCCAAAAATGGATAGTGGTAGACTGATCTTCCGAGTGAAAGCAAGCGAGGCGGTATGTCTTCTCTGGTCTACATTTCTGGCGTTGGGATGACCCCTTTTTCCCGTTCCCAGGTCTCCCTGGTCGAGCTGATGGTCGAGGCCGGGCTCAGCGCCCTGGCCGACGCCGGGCTGGAGACGGTGGAGGCTCTCTACCTAGGGGTGATGAACCCGGCCGAGTTCACCGGCGACTCCAACCTGGCCGCGGTCCTGGCCGACTCCCTGGACCTGCCCGGCGTGCCGGCGGCCAGAGTGGAGACGGCCTCGTCCACCGGGGCGGGGGTTCTGGAAACCGCCTTCTACGCCGTGGCCTCCGGCTACGTCGAAAGCGCCTTGGTGGTCGCCGGCGAGAAGATGACCCACCTGCCCACCGACCAGACGACCCATATCCTGGCCCGGGTGATCGACAAGGTGGAGCGCCAGTACGGCGCCTCCATGCCCGCCCTGGCGGCCATGATCGCCCGGCGCTACGCCTATCAGTACGGCCTGTCGGCCGAGGAGTTGACCGACGCCCTGGCCGCGGTGGCCATCAAGAGCCACGCCAACGGCGCCCTGAACCCCCTGGCCCAGTTCCGTAAGGCCATCGACAAAGAGAAGTACCTGGCCTCCAAGATGGTCGCCGATCCGCTCAGAGTCTACGACTGCGCGCCGATCACCGACGGGGCGGCGGCGGTGGTCATCACCCGCCGGCCGGACACGGTCAGCGTGGTCGGGGTGGGCCACGCCACCGACACCTTGGCCGTCGGCCGCCGGGGCTCCCTGACCTCGTTCAACTCGACCAAGCAGGCCGCGGCCAAGGCCTACAAGATGGCCCAGGTCAACCCCCAGGACATCGACCTGGCCGAAGTCCACGACGCCTTCACCATGTTCGAGATCATCGGCACCGAGGATTTGGGCTTCTTCGAGCCGGGAGAGGGCTGGCGGGCGGCCATCGAAGGCGTCACCTCCCGGGAGGGCAAGCTGCCGGTCAACGTCTCCGGCGGGCTCAAGAGCCGGGGCCATCCGGTCGGGGCCTCGGGCTTGGCCCAAGTGGTCGAACTGGTCTGGCAGATGCGGGGCGAGGCCGGTGAGGAGCGCCAACTGGAGAACGTCCGCCTGGCCCTGGCCCAGTCCATCGGCGGGTTGGCCAACAACAACTTCGTGACCATCCTCAAGAGGGGCGATTACCGCCAGGTGTGGCAGGTCAACTTCGAGCCGGACTACGAGCGCCAACTCCTGCCGGCCCGGCCGGCCTTGGAACTCGACAGCCTCAAGCCGGGCAAGGGCGAGCTTCTGACCTGGACCGTGCTCCACAAGCCCCCGGCCGGGTTCGAGCCGCCGGTCAACCTGGGTTACGTCCGGATGGGCGACGGCGCGGTCATCCTGGCCTTGGGCCAGGGCGAGCCGCTGCCCGACGTCGGCGACAAGGTCTCGGTGGACGTCGCCGGCGAGCACTTCGTCTACAAGACCTACGATCCCAAGGCCGTGCTCAAGAAACCGCTGGCCACGATCAAGCGGACCATCTGGGGCTGGTGGTCGGACACGGCCGACGCCGTTAGAACCGCGGCCCGCAACCGCAAGGCGGCCAAACTCAAAGAGGCCCGCCGGCGCAGACGGCAGGAGGCGGCCGAGGAGGCCCGGTCCGATTGACCGGCCCCGTCCCGGCGGCCTCGAAGCGCCCAGCCTTGACAGCGCCCCGACAGCGGATCGACAATGAGCCCGTCATGTCTGGATTCCTGATCGCCCTGGAGGGCATCGACGGCTCCGGCACCACCAGCCTGGCGGTGGAGCTCGTCGATCGATTGAAAAAAGATGGCTTGGATTGTGTGAGCACCGCCGAGCCATCGGAAGGCCCCATAGGTGAGTTGCTCAGAGAGTCTCTCGCGGGACGGTTTAGACCGACGCCTTCGGCCCTAGCCCTCCTCTTCGCCGCCGACCGGCTGGACCATCTAAACAGAGTCATTCAGCCGGCTTTGGACGACGGCCTGATCGTGATCACCGATCGTTATCTTTACTCGTCGCTGGCTTACCAATCCGTCGCCGTTGATCCGTCTTGGGTGGAAACGATAAACATCAAAGCTAGACCGCCCGACCTATTCATTCTTCTGGACGCACCGATCGAAGTGTGCCTGGCGCGCATCGAGGCCAGAGACGGGTGGTTACTGGATGTTTTTGAGAAGGCCGACTTTCTGGCCCAGGTCCGGGAAAACTACCTCCGTCTGGCCCGCTCCGAGCAACGGGCCGGCCGGCGGGTGGCGATCGTCTCGGCCGAGCCGCCCCTCGACGAGGTGGCCGAGGCTGTCTTCGGGGAGGTCGAGGCGCTGATCGAGGCCTTACGATGATCGACCGGCCGCTCCAACCACGGCCCCGACTCCTGGCCCCCATCCGGCTCCTGGTCTTCGGCTTCGTCGGCCTGATCCTCATCGGCGCGCTAGCCCTGTCCCTGCCAATCGCCTCGGCCGGCTGGCCGTTGAGTTTGATCGACGCCCTGTTCACCGCCACCTCGGCGGTCTGCGTCACCGGCCTGGTGGTGGTCGATACCGGGACCGACCTGTCTCTCTTCGGCCAGTCGGTGGTGTTGATCCTCATCCAGTTGGGCGGGTTGGGCATCATGACCTTCTCCACCTTCGTCCTGGTGCTTCTGGGCCGCAAGTTGTCCTTCGGCGCCCACGGCCTGCTGGCCGAAGCCCACTCCCACCGGCCCGGCCTGAAACTGGGGCGCCTGCTGACAAACATCGTCTGGTTCACCGTTGTCCTGGAAGCCCTGGGTTTCGTCCTGCTGTTCGCCGGCCTGGGCCGGGAGATGCCGACCGAACGGGCGGCCTGGTGGGCCCTTTTCCACTCCGTGTCCGCCTTCTGCAACGCCGGGTTCGCTCTCTCGGCCGAGTCGTTCGTCCCCTTCCGGAACGATTGGCTCATCAATCTGACCCTGATCGCCCTCATCGTTCTGGGCGGACTGGGCTTCGTCGTCCTGGACGAGCTCGTGACCCGATTCAAGAGCATGCGGCGGGGCGAAAGGCGGCGGCCGTCGCTGTCACTTCACGCCCGGGTGGTCCTGGCCAGTTCGCTTCTGTTGACCATCGGCGGGGCGGCCGTGATCTGGCTGGTCGAATCGGCCGGCGAGCTGGCCGGCCTGCCCTGGATGGAGCGGCTGCTGGTCAGCCTGTTCCAGTCGGTCACCGCCAGGACGGCCGGCTTCAACACCGTCGATATCGGCCTGTTGTCCAACGCCTCGGTCTTCATCCTCATCGGCCTGATGTTCGTCGGCGCCTCGCCCGCCTCCTGCGGCGGCGGGGTCAAGACGACCACCCTGGCCGTCTTCTGGGCCATGGTCCGGGCCCGGTTCCGGGGCGAGGAGCGGGAGAGACTGTTCAACCGCAGTCTGACCCGACCCGGCGTCAACCGGGCGATGACGCTGCTTTTGTCCTCGGTCGGGGTGATCGGCCTGTTCACCATTCTCGTTTTTCTGTTGATGCCCGAATCGGCCGACCGGGGGCTTTTCGTAAAGATCATCTTCGAGGTCGTCTCCGCCTTCGGCACCGTCGGGTTGTCGTTGGGGATCACCCCCGAGCTGACCGCCCCGGCCAAGGCGGTGGTGATGGTGCTGATGCTCGTCGGGCGCTTGGGGCCGCTGACCTTCGCCCAGTTCCTGTCCGGCGAGGTCGGCCCGGAGAAATACCATTACGCCGAGGAGTCGATTCTGATAGGTTAACCCCGACAAGATCAGGGCAAGATCAGGGAGCGAGGAGGAGTCATGCGCTTGGCGGTCTTCGGTTTGGGCAAGTTCGGGCGGCAGGTGGCGCTGGAGCTGGGCCGATCCGGCCACGACGTGCTGGCCATGGACGAAAACGAGGATCGGGTCCAGGCCGTCCGCGAGTTCGTCAGCCGGGCGGTGGTCGGCGACTGCACCGACCGCCAGACCTTGGAAGACCTGGGCGCGGCCGACTCCGACGCGGCGGTGGTCAGCCTGGGGGCCAACATGGCCGCCTCCATCCTGCTGACTCTCTACCTCAAGGAACTCGGGGTCGGCCGGGTGCTGGTCAAGGCGTTGGACAACGACCACGCCGCCGTCTTGACCAAGGTCGGGGCCGACGAAATAATCTTTCCCGAGCGGGAGATGGCCCGCCGACTGGCCGTCTCGCTGGCCTCGCCCAACGTCATCGACTACCTGCCCCTCTCGCCGGAGTGGGCCATCGCCGAGATCGCTCCCGGCCGGGAGATGATCGGCCGCTCGCTCAGGGAACTGGACGTCCGGCGCAAGTGGGGCATCCAGGTCCTGGCCGTCAAGGACGGCGACGCCTTCAAGGCGATCATCGATCCCGACCGGCCGCTTCGACCCTCGGAGGCGCTGGTGGTCATGGGCCGGGCCAAGGACATCGACCGGATGCGGGAGGCCGTCAGTTAGGGCTGGCCTTATGAGGCCTTTTCTGGCAAGATAGCGCCTTGATCCAACACCGATCACTCGTGAGGAGTTTTCGCGGTCATGCATATTTGCGTCGTCGGAACCGGTTACGTCGGCTTGGTGAGCGGAACCTGCTTCGCCGAGTTCGGCGGTTACGTCGTCTGCGTCGATAACGACGCGGCCAAGATAGACCAGCTCAACGCCGGCCAGGTACCCATCTACGAACCCGGTCTCAAGGAGTTGATCGAGAAGAACGTCCGCGAGGATCGGCTCCGCTTCACCACCGACATCGCCGCCGCCATCGACGACGCCCTGGTGATCTTCATCGCCGTGGGCACCCCCCAGGGCGACGACGGCGCAGCCGACCTGACCTACGTCCGCCAGGTGGCCGAGACCATCGGCCGCAACATGCGCGAGTACAAGGTGGTCGTCACCAAATCGACCGTGCCGGTCGGCACCGGCGAGATGATCAGGGAGATCATCGAGGCCAACCAGCCCCAGCCGATCGAGTTCGACGTGTGCTCCAATCCGGAATTTTTGCGCGAAGGCTCGGCCATCGAGGACTTCATGCGACCCAACCGGGTGGTCATCGGATCGTCGTCCGAGCGGGCGACGGCCATCCTGCAAGAGCTCTACTCGCCGCTCTATCTCCTGGAGACGCCCTTCGTCATCACCGACGTCCCCACGGCCGAGATGATCAAGTACGCCTCCAACGCCTTTCTGGCGACCAAGATCAGCTTCATCAACGAGATGGCCAACCTGTGCGAGCTGGTCGGAGCCGACGTGAACATGGTCGCCAAGGGGATGGGCATGGACCAGCGCATCGGCTCCAAGTTCCTTCACGCCGGTCCCGGTTACGGGGGCTCGTGCTTCCCCAAGGACACCCACGCCCTGGCCAAGATCGCCGCCGATCACGGCTACAACTTCCGCATCGTCGAGTCGGTCATCAAGGTCAACGATGAGCAGCGCCTCAGGATGATCGACAAGATCGTGGCCGCCCTGGACGGCGAGGCGGCCGGCAAGACCGTCGCCTGCCTGGGCCTCACCTTCAAGCCCAACACCGACGACATCCGCGAGGCCCCGGCCCGGATCATCCTGGCCGAGCTTCTCAAGCGCGGGGCCAAGGTCCAGGCCTTCGACCCGGCCGGCATGGAGCCGATGCGCCGGGTGCTGCCCGATCTCGACTACCGGAGCGACGCCTACGACGCCTGCCAAGGGGCCGATTGCCTGGTCCTGATGACCGAGTGGAACCAGTTCAGGAATCTCAACCTGGCCCGAATCAAAGAGCTGATGACCCGGCCGGTGATGGTCGATCTCAGAAACATCTACCGCCCAGAAAAGGTCAGAGCCCAAGGCTTCACCTACAGCGGGGTCGGCCGGGTTTAAGCCCCCGATCCGGTTCGGGACGGAGCTCGATCGTCCCCTTCCGAGTCCAGCGCCTGAGGTCTCGGCTTCCCCTCGACCGCGCCGGTCCTTTGCGGCCGGCCGGGCCGAAACCGGCGACCGACTTGCCGTCGCGATCGGTTTCCGGCCGGAGGGGACTTGGCCGAGACGCCGATATGGGGTACAATTTTACCCGCTTATCGGCCAAGCGCCGCGTTCGGGGGATGGAAGCGCACGATTCAGCCTGCATCGAGCCGGGTAAGGTCACCCGGTTGGAGATAGTCCTTGGCCTTCAGTCTGAGCCTCTATCTGAGCCTGCTCATCTTTGCCGCCGGCCTTACCTGGCGAATCCGGCGGGCGTTGGGCCGCGACCCGGGCGACGGATCGAGCCGGGGCGCCAGGTTGGCCGCCGCCGTCCGGGCCGGATTGGGCGCTCTCTTCAGCGTCCAGGTCGGCCGGCTGATCAAGGTCTTCATCCTCGATTGTCTCCTCCAGGCCAGGTTGTTCAAGGACAGCCCCGGCCGGTGGGCGATTCACATGGCCATTTTCGCCTCCTTCCTGGGCCTGCTCGTCATGCACGCCCTGGATCGGTTCACGATGGCCCCGCTGATAAGCGACTACTCGGCCACCCTCAACCCCTATCTGTTTCTGAGAGACCTCTTCGGCCTGATCTGCCTGATCGGCCTCATGGCCGCGGCCGGTCGCCGGATCTTCGATCGCAATATCCGCCTCACCTCCAACCTCCAGGACGCGGCGGCGATCATCCTCCTGGCGGTGATCATGGTCTCCGGCTTTCTCCTGCAAGGAAGCAAGATCGTCTCCCACCAGCGTTTCGCCGAGATGGTCGAGGACTACGCCGATTTCGACGACGAGGACGAAGCCGAGCTGGGGGCGCTCAGGGCCTATTGGGCGGCCCGATTCGGGGTCGTCTTCCCCGCCAGGCCCGACGTCGGCGACCGGGAACTGATCGACCGGGGCCGGGAGATACACGAATCGAGCTGCGCCGCCTGCCACTCCGAACCGAGGGCGGCCTTCATCTCCTGGGCGGCGGCCGGGGCCATGAGCGCCGACGCCGTCGCCCTGACCAGGGCCAGAACCGAGGTCTGGTTGTGGTACGTCCACTGGCTGGCCGTCTTTATCGGCCTGGCGCTGATCCCCTTCACCAAGTTCTTCCACATTCTGGCCACGCCGTTGAGCCTGATGATCGGCCGGCCGGCGACGGATGTCGATGACGAGGCCCGAGTCGCCGCCGAGCCGGCGCTCAAAAGCCTCCGGCTGGCCTTCCAAATGGACGGCTGCGTGCACTGCGGCCAGTGCGCCGCCCGCTGCTCGGTCCGAGCCTCGTTTACCGCCCTGGCCAACTCGAACATCCTGCCTTCGGAGAAGCTGGTCTCGATCAAGGCCCTCCTGGACGGCGACGGGCTCGATTCGGCCCGGTTGGAAGAGGTGTCCGAAGGCAGCTTCATCTGCACCTCGTGTCGCCGCTGCACCACGGTCTGCCCGGCCGGCATCGACCTCCAGAGCCTGTGGCTGGACTCCAGGGACAAGTTGGCCGCCCGGGGCCAGGGAGAGCCCTATCTTCGGGCCGCCCGGGCCATGGCCGAGGCCAACCGGCCGCTCCTGGACGTCGCCGAACCCTTGAGGCCGACGGCCGGCCTCGGCCTGACCGGCCGGAGTCGGGACTTCGCGGTCTGCTTCGAGTGCCAGACCTGCACCAACGCCTGCCCGGTCATCGCCCAGATCGACGAACCCGGCCGGGAACTGGGTCTGGCGCCGCATCAGATCATGCACTCTTTGGCCCTGGGCCTGTTGGAGCCGGCCCTGGGCTCGAGCATGATCTGGGACTGCCTGACCTGTTACCACTGCCAGGAGGCCTGCCCCCAGGGCGTGCCGGTGGCCGACGTGCTCTATGAACTCAGGAACCTGTCCTACGGCCGGTTGAGGGAGAGGGGGAGGCGAGAGTGAGCTACGCCGTCTTCTGGGGCTGCAAGATCCCTTACTACGCGCCGGCCTACGAGCTGGCCGCATCGGCCGTCTTGGACAAGCTGGACGTGGCCGCGACCGAGGTCGAGTTCGGCTGCTGCGGCTACCCGGTCCGCCACCTCGACTTCATGGCCTTCGTCATCTCCGCGGCCAAGAACTTCGCTCTGGCCAAGGCCAAGGGGCTCGACATTCTCACCCCCTGCAAGTGCTGCTTCGGCACGCTCAAGGCGGCGGCCCGCATCTTGGACGGCGAGCCCTCTCTGGCCCGGGAGGTCTCGGAGCGGCTGGCCGAAGAGGGGCTGAGCTACGACGGCCCGGTCAGGATCCGCCACTTGCTCCAGGTTCTCCACCACGAGGTCGGTCCCCAGAGCCTCTGGGAGCAGACGGTCAGGCCCTATCGGGGCCTCAACCTGGCCGTCCATTACGGCTGCCACGCCTTGAGGCCCAGCGCCGTCACCCTGTTCGACCACCCGGCCGACCCGAGCCTCTTCGAAGACCTCATCGCCGCCACCGGGGCCAAGACGGTCGATTGGTCCGAACGGCTGGAGTGCTGCGGCAACCCGCTCTGGGGCCGAAACGACGAGCTTTCGCTGAAAATCACCGCCCGAAAGATCGACTCGGCCCGAAAGGCCGGGGCCGATTTCATCTGCCTGGCCTGCACCTACTGCCACATCCAGTTCGATCAAGTCCAGGAGCGACTCATCGCCCAACGGGGCGGCGAGGCCCTGCCGGCGATACTCTACCCCCAGCTCTTAGGGCTGGCCTTGGGGCTCGAACCCGAACGAGTGGGCCTGGACAAGAACCGGCTGGGCGGAGAGAGGGTGGTCGATTTTCTCGAGGAGAATAACGGGCCGGAGGCGAACCAAGACCCGCCCCCGGCCAAAGACGACAACTAACGGAGAGACCGGATGGCCGAGAAAAAGATCGGCGCGGTGATGGTGGTCGGCGGCGGCATCGGCGGGATGCAGGCCGCCCTGGATCTGGCCCAGGCCGGGTTCATGGTCCACCTGGTCGAGCGGTCGCCGTCCATCGGCGGGACGATGTCCCGGTTGGACAAGACCTTCCCGACCAACGACTGCGCCATGTGAATCATCTCGCCCAAGCTG
Source organism: uncultured Thermodesulfobacteriota bacterium (assembly GCA_964634465.1). Taxonomy (GTDB): domain Bacteria; phylum Desulfobacterota; class Desulfarculia; genus CAZWLY01. Next base: position 9,107 of record CAZWLY010000012.1, read on the forward strand.
GTCGAGGTCGGCCGGCACCCCAACATAGAGCTCTTGACCCTGACCGAGGTCTTAGGGGTCGAGGGTTCGGCGGGGAGGTTTGCCGTCGAGGTGGTCACCCGGCCCCGCTACGTGGACGTGGAGAAGTGCATCGCCTGCGGCGTCTGCGCCGAGAAGTGCCCCCGGAAGGTCGATGACGAGCACAACCTGGGGTTGAACAAGCGCAAGGCGGCCTACGTCCCCTACTCCCAGGCGGTGCCGCTTAAATACGCCCTCGACGCGGCCAACTGCATCTATTTCCAGAAGGGCAAGTGCCGGGCCTGCGAGAAGTTCTGCCCGACCAAGGCCATCGATTTCGACCAACAGGAACAGCGGCGGCGGCTCGATGTCGGGGCGATCGTCCTCGCCCCCGGCTTCGAGCCCTACGACCCCGCGGTCAACGACACCTTCCTTTACCGCCGCTCGCCCAACGTGGTCACCAACCTGGAGTTCGAGCGCCTCTTGGCCGCCTCCGGTCCTTACGGCGGCCACCTGGTCTGCCCCTCGGACGGAGTCGAACCCAAGCGCATCGCCTGGCTGCAGTGCGTCGGCTCCCGCGACTTCCACGACGGGGCCAATCCGTACTGCTCCGATGTCTGTTGCACCGCCGCCGTCAAGGAGGCGGTGGTGGCCATGGAGCACCTGAAGGGGGTCGAGGCGAGCATCTTCTACATCGACCTTCGGACCCACGGCAAGGGCTTCGAGCGCTACCTCGATCGGGCCCGGGACGAGGCCGGGGTGCGGCTGATAAAGAGCCGTATCACCAAGGTGAGATCGATCGACGGCGACCGCCTGGCCGTGACCTACACCACCCCGGAGGGCCGGCGGGTGGACGAGGAGTTCGACCTGATCGTCCTGTCCACCGGCATGGGCCTGAGCAAGTCGGCGGTGGAGCTGGCCCGCCGGGCGGGCGTCGAGACCGGCCCCTCCGGCCACCCGGAGAGCAGCCTGTTCGACCCGACGGCGATCTCCAGACCCGGCGTTTTCATCTGCGGTCCCTTTGCCGGTCCGATGGACATCCCCGCCTCGGTGGTCATGGCCTCGGCCGCGGCCGGCTCGGCGGCCGGGCTGTTGGCCGAGGCCCGCGACACCCTGACCCCGGAGACGGTCGAACCCCAAGAACGGGACATGACCGGCGAGCCGCCCAGGATCGGCGTCATCGTCTGCCACTGCGGGACCAACATCGCCGGCGTGGTCGATGTGGCCAAGGTGGCCGAGTACGCCCGGAGCCTGCCCTACGTGGTCCACGTCGAGGAGAGCCTGTTCGCCTGCGCCCAGGACAGCCAGGAGAAGATAACCGAGCTGATGGCCGAGCACGGCCTGAATCGTTTGGTGGTCGCCGCCTGCACCCCCCGGACCCACGAGGCGGTCTTCCAATCGACCTTGACCGAGGCCGGACTGAACCGCCACCTCTTCGAGATGGCCAACATCAGAAACCAGTGCTCCTGGGTCCATGCCGACGACCCGGAAAAAGCCACCGAGAAGTCGATGGACCTGGTCCGGATGGGCGTGGCCAAGGCGGCCAACCTGGTTCCGCTCAAAGAGTATGACCTGGAGGTCAACCGGACCGGGCTCGTCATCGGCGGCGGCCTGGCCGGGCTGACCGCGGCCAAGGCCCTGGCCGACCAGGGCTTCGCCACCCACCTGGTCGAGAAGAGCGACGAGCTGGGCGGCCAGGCGACCCGTCTGGCCCTGACCTGGCGGGACGACGAGGTTCCGCCCAGGCTGGCCGAGTTGATCGAGGCGGTCAGAAACCACCCCGAGATAACCGTCCACACCGGGGCAAAAATCGAGACGGTGGACGGCTTTGTCGGCGCTTTCTCGACCACCATCGACACCGAGGCCGGCCGGCTGGTCATCGATCACGGCGCGGCCATCATCGCCACCGGCGCCGTGGAGTGGCGACCCGACCTCTACGGCTACGGCCGGGACAAACGGGTCTTGACCGGCCTGGAGATAGAGGAGCGCCTCAAGGCGGCCGACCCGGCCATCGAGGAACTCGGCTCGGCCGTCTTCATCCAGTGCGTCGGCTCCCGTATCCCCGAGCGACCCTACTGCTCCAAGGTCTGCTGCACCCGCTCGGTGACCCAGGCCCTGGCCTTGAAGCGGCTCAAACCGGAGATGGAGGTCTACGTCCTCTACCGGGACTTAAGGACCTACGGCTTCAGAGAAGAGGTCTATCGCCGGGCCCGGGAGGCGGGGGTCCGCTTCTGCCGCTACGATCGCGACCAGGGCCTGAGCGTAGACAACGGCGATCGACTGACGGTTCGCTTCACCGACACCACCCTCAACCGTGAGCTCGTCCTCGAAACCGAGCTTTTGATTCTGGCCGCGGCCATGATCCCGCCCGCCGACAGCCAGCGCCTGGCCCAGCTCTTCAAAGCCGGCCAGGGGCCGGACGGCTTCTTCGCCGAGGCCCACGTCAAGCTCCGTCCGGTGGATTTCGCCACCGACGGCGTGTTCGTCTGCGGCCTGGCCCACGGCCCCAAGCCGCTGGAGGAGTCCATCGCCCAGGCCCAGGCGGCGGCGGCCAGGGCGGCCGGGGTGTTGGCCTCGAAAAAGCTCAAGGTCGGCGGCGTGGTCTCCCGAATCGACCCGGCCGAATGCGTCTCCTGCGGCGTGTGCATCACCGTCTGCCCCTACTCGGCCATCGACTGGGACGAGGCCGGCAAGGTCAAGGTGAACGAGGCCCTGTGCAAGGGTTGCGGTCTGTGCGTCGCCTCCTGCCGCTCCGGCGCGCCCGACCTGGGCGGCTTCACCGAGGCGGCGGTCTTCGACCAGCTCTCCGCCGCCATCGATTAGCCGCCGCCTTTACTCGACCAGCCAAAACGGGCATAATCGGCCGCGAATCCATTGGGAGCGTTGCTGGGCGTGGCTGAAGTCGTCCCGTTCATCATAAAGGCTGGCTGGCTGATCGACGGCTCGGGCGAGGCGGCGGTGAGCGAGGCTTGGATCGAGGTCGAGGCCGGACGGATCGTCGCCGTCGGCCGGGGCCGACCGCCGGCCGGGCCCGAGCATGAGATCATCGACCTGGCCGATTGCACCCTGCTCCCCGGCCTGATCGACGCCCACGTCCACCTGGCCCTCTCCGGTTCGGCCGACCCGGAGCTGAGAAAAAGCCAACTCGGCTGCGGCTTCTGCCGGGCCGGCCAATTGATTTCGAGCCACGTCAAAGCCCAGTTGGCCGGCGGGGTGGTCGCGGTTCGCGACGGCGGCGACGCCGGCGGCGGCTTTGGGCCGGACTACCCCGGCCACGTCCTTCGCCATCGGGTCGAGAGAGACTCCGCCCCGCTCCGGATAAAGTCGCCGGGCCGGGCCTGGCACGCCGCCGGTCGCTACGGCAGGCTCATCGGCCGAGAGCCTCGGCCGGGCCAAACCCTGCCCGAAGCCCTGGTCGAATTCTTGGCCGCGACCGAGACGCCGCCGGATCACGTCAAGATCGTCCAGTCGGGCATCAACAGCCTGACCGAGTTCGGCAAGGAGACGCCGCCCCAGTTCTCGCTGGGCGAACTGGCGGAGGCCGCGGCCGCGGCCCACGAAAGGGGCCTGAAGGTCATGGTCCACGCCAACGGCCGGGAGCCGGTCCGCCTGGCGCTCAAGGCCGGGGCCGACTCCATCGAGCACGGCTTCTTCATGGGCCGGGCCAACCTGGAGTCGATGGCCGAGACGGGGACGGCCTGGGCGCCGACGGCGGTGACCATGGCCGCCTACGCGGCCGAATTGGACGACGGCGACCCCCGGGCCGAGGTCGCCCGGCGAATCCTGGCCGACCAATTGGAGCAGCTCGCCCTGGCCAGGGAACTGGGGGTGAAAATCGTGGCCGGCACCGACTGCGGCAGCCTGGGCGTCAACCACGGTCGAGCCCTGGCCGAAGAGTTGGGTCTCTATCTCGCCGCCGGCTTCTCGGCCGAGGCGGCGATCCACTCCGCCGCCGACCGGGCGGCCCGGCTGTTGGGCCTGGAGGACGAGCTGGGCCGCATCGCGCCGGGCCGGGCCGCCTGCCTGGTGGCGGTCCTCGGTCGGCCCGCAGATCTGGCCGAAGCCTTGAAACGACCGGCCGCGATCTGGATCGACGGCCGGAGGGAACGTTGACACCGTCCCCGGCCGATCGCGGCTAAAAGCAACCGGGGCCGACCCGACCCCGATCCAGAAAAAAGGGCGTACTCCCAGGCGGAGCCTTCCCGGCGCCGGCCAGGAGACCCGGCCCGCGGGAAAGACGTTCCCCCCGACTCAGCAGCAACCGGCCTGTTTGACCCGGCCGTCCTTATCGGTCGTCTCGACGACGCAACAGCACTCCGAACCGCTCTTGCCCAGGGCGGCGTTGATGACCGCCGCGGCGCAGCCGACGCCGGACTGGACGGCGATGGCCTGGCTGGGGCAGTTGACGGCGCAGGCCCCGCACTCCATGCAGGCGTCCCGGTCGGTAACGGCCACTCGCTTGTCCTCGACGGCCAAAACCTGATGGGGACAGACGACGGTGCACATGCCGCAGCCGACGCACAGGTCGGGAAAGACCTCCAGGGTGACGACGTCCTTGAGATAGACTAGTTGGCCCATCTGACTCTCCTCAGGCGGCCAGGCGCGAGCCGAACCACAGGATCAGGCCCGCCGCGGCGCCGGCGATCTCCAAGGGGACGGCTCGCCGCATCTCGGCCTTCACCCCGGACAGTGAGGTGTAGGTCGACGAACCGGTGAAGTTCATGACCAAAAAAGCGGTCAGGGCCGAGGCCGACAGCAGCCAGGCCGCCGCCTCCAGCCGGACCGACCACAGATCGAAGTCGCCGCCGCGCAGGATGATCAACAGCAAGGTCAACCCCGCTCCGGCCCACATGCCCTTGAGAGAGAAGGCCCGTCCCGGCAGCCAGGGCAGGAGCAACGGCGTCAGGACGACGCCGGCCGCCGCGCCGCCCAGGACGGCGATGACGCCGAAGAGACCGTGATCGAGCACGCCGGCCCAGTACTCGCCGGGAGAAACCAGGCCGCCCAGGAAAAAGATCGCCGGCAAGATCAGGGCCAGGTACTTGAGCGTGGCCGTCAACTCGACCGGAATCAGGACCGCCCGATCCCTGACCGGGAACTCGACCCGCCGCATGCCGGGCTCGACCTTCATTCCGGCCTTCAAAAAGGCCGGGATGTCCTCGGCCCGGATCGGGCCGTAGACCACCTCGAAGCCGGCGGCCGGTTTGACCTTGTGGGCGGCCACGCCCGGCGCGCCCAGTTGGGGAACGATGACCTTCCGGTGTTCGACGATCTTCTCCAGGCCGGTGAGTTTTATTCGGGCGATCAACTCGTCGGTGCCGAAGGTGCCCTTGCCCGCGGCGCACCAGACGTTGATCCCCTTGGTGTCCAGGACCAGAAGCCAGGCGCTCAAGCCGGGCAGGGAGCGGCGGAGCCGGTCGAAGGTCAGCTTGTAATTGGCCGTGACCAGAACCGGCGACTCGGCCGTCGGCCCGCCCAGGGCGTAGAGGCCGGGCGCGACCTTGTAGTTCATCCGGCCGATGTTCCAGCGGGCCTTGACGCCCCCCCACCTGTCACACCGGCTCAGCTCCGAACCGACCACGGGAACCGGCCCGACCGGCGTCTCCAGCCGGCCGAGGACGAAGGGCTGCTCCAGGGGGTCTTGGTCCGGCCGTTCGACCGGGCCGCCGGCCCCGCAGCCGCAATCGACGGACGGGGCGATGGTATCAAAAACGACCTGCTGTCGGGAACGACTCATCTCGATCTTCCTCTCGATTATTGTTCCATCCTCATCTACCCAGGCGGTTCACGAAACCGCCGCTGAGGCCCTATCGGTCTCCATAGACCTCCTGGTAGGCCTTCCAGACCGGGCAGCGCTCGGCATGGAACGGGTGATGGAGTATCTTGCCGACGATTGATTCCGGGTTTTTCCGGGCCTGGTTGCAGGCCGGGCAATGTTTGCAGATCCGGGCCTTCATTTTCTTGAAAAGGCCGATGTCGCCGCCGCTAACGGCGCTCGCTTCGGAGTCAGGCATTTGGCTTACCTCCTGTCCGGCGCTTCGGGCGGCCCTGAATTCCCAGTCGCAGCGGGCCATGGCCGCGATGAACGCCCCGCCGGGCGGTGAGGCCGGACATATGACTCGTGAAAGTGAGCCACTCCGGCTGTTTTGCTCGACATCGTTTCAGGTGCAGCAACCGCCGCCGTTGCAGGCGTTTCTCAACGCGGCCATGAATACCCGGACCGAGCGGTAGACCTGCTCGCGCTCGCCGTCCGGGATGGCCGCGTCCACCGCCTTCATGATCCCGGCCAGACAGTCCCACACCCGGGCCAGCACCCGCCGGCCCTCCGCGGACAGGCTCAGTTCCACCGCCCGCGAGTCCCGAACCGACCTCTCTCGCTCGACCAGGCCGTTGTCGACCAGCGGCTTGACCAGCCGGGTGGTGGTCGATTTGTCCACCGCCAGAATGGGATGGAGTTCGGCCAGGGGCAGCTTCCCCGCCCTGGCGATCTGGTCCAGGATATAGAACTGGGTGAAGGTCACCCCCTGGCAGAAGACCTGATCCTGCTGGAAGCAGCGCCCCGCCTTGAACAACTCGGCCACCAACGACAACAGGCTTCGATCTGCGCTGACGACTGTCTCGAACATAGTTGTATGTTACAACTATTCTCTCCCAAGTCAACTTCAAAAGGTAAAAACTGTTTTCAGACGAATAACTCCGCCGCAAGCGACGGGGTATCGGCAGCAGAAGCGGAGTCGTTCTTTTCCGCCCCAAGCTGCGGGGAATGAAACCCCAGTGGGGTTCAACAGCGGGTCGATTGGCGGGAAGAGGCCTCAAAGCCAGGCCGGTCAAAAAGGCCATCTCCAGTTCGACCGGGCAGGCCTGGTCGCCGGAGACCGCGCCGCCTTGCCCGGCGGGCGAAAGCGGACCGGGGAGCCCGGCGCTTAAGCCAAGCTCCCCGGTTCGGCGGCTGGGGCCGCCGTCAAAAACTCCGGTGCTCCGTCCGGGCGATGATCTCGTCCTGGAGGGTCTTGGTGAGATCGCAAAAGTAATCGGAGTAGCCGGCCACCCGGACGATGAGGTCGCGGTAGGCCTCGGGCTCGGCCTGGGCCCGCCTCAGGGTGTCGGCCCTGATGACGTTGAACTGGATGTGGTGGCCGTCCAGCTTGAAATAGGTCCTGATCAGGCTGGCCAGGTTGTCGATGCCCTCCTCTCCCTCCAAAAGCTGGGGGGTGAACTTCTGGTTCAGGAGGGTGCCGCCGGTTCGGGCGTGGTCCATCTTGGCCGCCGATTTCAAAACCGCCGTCGGCCCCTTGCGGTCGGCCCCCTGGACCGGCGAGATGCCCTCGGACAGAGGCTGCCCGGCCCGCCGGCCGTCGGGGGTGGCCCCGGTGACCGAGCCGAAGTAGACGTGGCAGGTGGTCGGGAGGAGATTGATCCGGTAGGTCCCGCCGCGCACGGTCGGCCGGCCGTTGACCGACTCGTAGAAGGCCTCGAAGACGTCGAGCATGATCTCGTCGGCCCGATCGTCGTCGTTGCCGTAGCGGGGCGTTTTGTTGAGCAAGAGCTGGCGAATCTTCTCCCGGCCCTCGAAGTCGGCCGCCAGCGCCGCCATCAACTCGAACATTTTCAGCCCGCCGCCGTTGAAGACGTGATGTTTGAGGGCGCTCAGGGAGTCGGTCAGGGTGCCCAGGCCGACGCCCTGGATGTAGTTGGTGTTGTAGCGGGCCCCGCCGGCGTTGTAATCGAGTCTCTTGGCAATGCAGTCGTCGATCAGAAGCGACAGGAAGGGGGTCGGCATGTGCCTGGCGAAGAGGGCCTCGATGGTGTTGTTGCCGGCGATCTTGATGTCGATGAAGTGCTCGAGCTGGGCCCGGTAGGCCGCCCACAACTGGTCGTAGCCGGCGAAATCGGCCGGATCGCCGGTCTCGAGGCCGATGAGCCGGCCGGTTCGCGGGTCGCGGCCGTTATTGAGGGTGATCTCCAGAATCTTGGGCAGGTTGAGGTAGCCGGTCAGGACGTAGGCCTCCTTGCCGAAGGCGCCGGTCTCGACGCAGCCGCTGGTTCCGCCCGCCCGGGCGTCCTCGATGGCCTTGCCCTGGCGGAGCAGTTCCTCGACGACCATGTCGGCGTTGAAGACGGACGGCTGGCCCCAACCCTGGCGGATGATTCGGCAGGCCCGCTTCAGGAAGCGATCGGGGTTCTTGCGGGAGAGCTGGATGTTGGACGAGGGCTGCAAGAGCCGCATCTCGTCGATGACGTCCAGGAGGAGGTAACTGACCTCGTTGACCCCGTCGGAGCCGTCGGGTTTGAGACCGCCGACGTTGATGTTGGCGAAGTCGGTGTAGGTGCCCGACTCGGCGGCGGTGACGCCGACCTTGGGCGGGGCCGGCTGGTTGTTGAACTTGATCCAGAAGCACTGGAGCAGCTCCCTGGCGAACTCGGGCGTCAGCTTGCCCTCGGCCAACCCGGCCTCGTAGAAGGGCAACAGGTGCTGGTCCAGCCGGCCGGGGTTGAAGGCGTCCCAGGGGTTGAGCTCGGTGATGACGCCCAAGTGCACGAACCAGTAATATTGCAACGCCTCCCAGAAGTCGCGGGGGGCGTGGGCCGGCACGCGGCGGCAGACGGCGGCGATCCGCTCCAGTTCGGCCCGGCGGGTCGGGTCGGTCTCCGCCTCAGCCAGCCGCTCGGCCTCGTCGGCGTGGCGATGGGCGAAGGCGATGAGCGCCTCGGCGCAGATTCTCATCGCTTTCAACTGCTCCCGCTTGTCGTAGGCGTGAGGGTCGTTGTAGACATCCAGCTCGGCGAGCCGCCGGTCGATGTCGGCGATGAAGTCCAGGAAGCCCTTTCTGTATATCTTGTCGTCGAGGACGGTGTGGCCGGGGGCCCGCTGCTCCATGAATTCGGTGAAGATGCCGTGCTCGTAGGCCGCCTTCCACTCCTCGGACATCTCGGCGAAGATCTTCTCCCGCATCGTGCGGCCGGACCAGTAGGGGATGATCTCCTCCGCAAAGGCCCGGCGGGTCTCCTCATCGACGATGAAGGGAATCTTCTCCCGGCTGTTCAACACCTCCAGGTCTTCCAGGCTGTGGCAGCACAGCTCGGGGCAGGTCGGCGTGGCCTTGGGGGCCGGCCCCCTCTCGCCGACGATCAATTCGCCGTCCAAGATGACGATGGTCTTGTTCTCGTGGAGGTATTTGAAGGCCAGGGCCCGCCGCATCGGGGCCGAGAGCAAACCGGCCTCCTTGTAGAACCTCGTCATCAGCAGGGCCCGTTCGGCCGAGATGGACGGTTTGGCTTCCAGACTCTGTTGGCGAAGGCGGGCGACTCGTTCGGTCATCTCGTATCACCTCATGATTGAATGGGATGGGATAGTGTCGCCAGTGCCGGGTCTCACCGATCACCCCCTGCTGCGGCCGTATCTTTCGGGCTGGCCGGCTCGACTGCTCCCTCAGATGTAAGAGCCGGCCCGACCGTTCAGGGTTGTTTCCGAGACGCGACACCGACACTAGACGTACACCGTCACGCCCAGGCGCTTCAGCCTGGCTGCGATATTCTCCAGCTCTCGAACCTCCGGCGTTCGAGCCTGAAAGGGCTCGCCGGGCCGGCCCAGGAGGCGGTATTTGTCGCGACCGGTATCGTGATAGGGCAGCAGCTTGATCTCGTTTACCCCCGGCAGCCCGGCCACGAAGAGGCCCAATCGGTCGAGGTTGTCCTCGTCGTCGTTGACGCCGGGGATGACCGGCACCCGAACCAGGACCCTTTCCCCGGCCAGGGCCAGTCGGCGGAGGTTGTCCAGGATCGGCCGGTTGGAGGCGCCGGTGTAGCGGCGGTGGCGGGAATCGTCCATCAGCTTGAGATCGTAGAGGAACAGGTCCACCTCGCTCCTGATCCTGTCGAAGACCTCCCAGGGCGCCGCGCCCGAGGTGTCAACCGCGGTGGGGACCTCTTCGACCCGGCAGGCGGCGAGCAGCTCGGCCAGAAACTCCGGCTGGGCCAGGGGCTCGCCGCCGGAGAAAGTCACCCCGCCGCCCGATTCCTCGTAGAAGGCCCGATCCTTGATGATCTCGGCCATGACCCCGGCCACGCTCATGGTCTCGCCGACGGCCTCCCGGGCCTCGGCCGGGCAAACCTCGGCGCAGACTCCGCAACCGAGGCAGTCCTCGCTCCGGGTGACCAGACCCTCCGGGCCGGGGACGATGGCCGCCTGGGGGCAGGCTTCGACGCACTCACCGCAACCAAGACAGCGTTCCGGTCGAAAGATCACCTCCCGGCCGAGGGTCTGGCTCTCCGGGTTGTGGCACCAGGCGCACTCAAGGGGGCAGCCCTTCAGAAAGACGGTCGTCCTCAGCCCCGGCCCGTCCTGGGTGGAGTAACGCATGATATTGAAGACGACGCCGCCAGGCTCGGACATCGACCCGATCTCTCCGTAAATCTACTCTTCGATCCCGCTCGGATCGTCCTCGTTCCAGCGGGCCGCCATCTCCCGGTTGAAGCGGCGGATGTGCGAGCGCATCAACCGGCCGGCCGCGGCCGCGTCGCCCCGCTTCAAGGCGTCGATCATCTCCCTCCAGTCGTCCAGGTTGCGGGTCAACACCTGATCGGTCTTCGGCAGAAAGCGGCGGAAGTAGACGCCGATGTTTTCGTGAACGGTGATCACGTTCAGCTCGTAGAGCGGGTTGCCCGACATCTTGACCAGGGTCTGGTGCATGGCCGCCTCCAGGGCGTGGAACTGCTCCCAGCGGAACGGGCCCGCCTCGGCCAATCGCTTCAACTGGGACAGCATCTCCTCCAGGCCGGCCAGGTCATCCGGACCGGCCCGTTCGGCGGCCAGCTCGGCGGCGCAGCCCTCCAGTCCCTCGCGGAAGTCGGCCAGGTGTTCCAGGGGTATCCGCCTGGTCCGGATCAACAGGGCCAAGCCCTCCTTGATCGGGTCGGGGGTGACCTCTTTGACGAACACCCCGCCCCCGGCGCCGGACTTGGCCGTCAACAGCCCCTTTTGTCTCAAAACCCGGAAGGCCTCCCTGAGCGTCCCCCGGCTGGCCCCGAACGCCTCCTGGAGCTCATCGGACGGCGGCAGCTTGTCACCGGGTTTCAAATCGCCCTTGACGATGGCCGCCTCGATCTGATCGACCACGCTATCGACCAAAAGACTCTGACTGGCCTTGGTGAACATCGTCCCGGCGCCTCCTAATCAGTATATCAGTATAACTGATATACTGATTACCGGCCCGTGTCAACATCTATAGCTTGCGCCGGGCGAATCGACCGCCGGCGTTGAGGTGGGGGACAGAAACCTCGCTGAAAGGGTGATGGGAAGGCAAAGGAAGGAGGCTTGGAAAAGCCTTGGGCGGGCCGAGGAGGAAGCCGGTCCGGCGGATCCGGATCAGGAGCCCCCGGCCATCGTCACTGGCGCGGCTGGCTTCGAGCGATCACGGAAGCGAACCGTCCACACCCGGCCCGCCTTTTTTCAAGACAAAAAAGGGACCGCCGGCCAGCGGCGATCCCCAAGTGAAAGCGACCCGCCTGGATTCTAGTCCCGCTTCTGCTGCAACTTGGCCATCAACTCCTGGGCGTCCTTCTTCCACAGGTCGCAGACCACGATCTGGTAGGGCTGGCATTGGCCTTCGAGGGCCTTGTTCAAAAGCTCCTCGGCCTGGTCGTATTCGCCCTCGTCCATCAGCACTTCGGCCAGGTAGACGTAGGTCAGCCAGCGTTTGGGGCCGTATTTGAGGGCCGTTTTGAGATTCTCGATGGCCTTGTCGTTGTCTCCGCCGAAGAAGCCCGGCACCTTGAAGTAGAGCCGGCCGACGACCATGTAGGCGCCGCCGTCCTCGAAACCGGGGTCGCGCTTGATGACCTCGGCCATGGTCTTCTTGATGGGCTCCACCAGGGACAGGCTCTTCAAGATGCCCTTGTTCTGGCCGTAGAGACCGTAGAGGACCCCCAGCCAGTAGTGGCCGGGTACGCAGTCGGGATCGAGCTCGACGGCCTTCTTGGCCGCCTCGATGCCCTCCTCCAAAACCGGCAACTGGTCGTCCTTCTCCGTCCGCTCGGTGACGAAATAGAGCGCCCGGGCCAGCTTCCAGGCCGCTTCGGCGCTCTTCGGATTGGCCGCCGCGGCCGCCCGGTAGACCTCGACCGCCTCCTTGGCCGCGGCCTGGTCGGCCCGCTGGGCGTAGAGTTCATCGGCCTTCTTGAGCAACGCCTGGTAGTCGGCCGCCTGGCCGACGCCGAGCCAGGCCAAAAACAAAATGACAGTCGCCGCCACCGAAACCAACCTCTTGGTCATACCAGTCTCCTCTTCACCCGAACGGTTGGGGATGGAAGGTGAACGCCTCGATTCAAATCGACCCAACCCGCCCTTGATCCTACAAGAATGAACCGGGCTCAGCAAGAGCCGATGAATGAACCGCCCGGCCCCGCCCCGGATCATCGACTCCAGCGCCGCGTCCCGGAAATAAGTTCCAAATATTGGGAGGGCGTGGGGCGGGTCGCTCTTCTTTGCCGCAAACTTCGGGACATGCCCCGGTGGGGGTCAAAGTTCATCCGATCGTCTCCGAGTCGCGGCGATAACTAGAGCCATTCCGGCTCGTGGGTCCGTTCGTCCTCGGCGTCGCCGGTGTTGACCGTATCGGCCGGCTCGATGAGCAGGACGTGGGCCTCGGCGGGTGCGACCGGCATGTGTTCGACCCCCCGGGGGACGATCACGAACTCGCCGGGCTCCAGCCAGACCTCGTCCCCGGGAAAGAGGATGCCCAGCCGACCCTTGACCACGAGGAACATCTCGTCCTGGTCGTCGTGCCGGTGCCAGACGAACTCGCCCTTGACCTTGACCAGTTTGACCAGGTGGTCGTTTAACTGTCCGACGATGCGATGTCTCCAGTAGTCGTCGAACAACTCGAACTTTTCAACGGGGTTGATCTTTTCGGGCATCATCCCTCCTTCGCTGCGGCCTATCCGGTTGCGGCCGCCGGAGGCGCGACATTCAAGCCGGCGGATCCAGGGCCTCCCAGGAGGCGACTCAGCGCCATGTTCGTTCCCGAAAACGATCGGGGAGCCCCACCCACGTGGAGCCCCCCGTTTTCTTTGTATGTCTCCCCGGTTAGCTCCAGCGGCCCCTCTTGAGACGCTGGCCGCGCCGGTTGATGATCAACCCCTCGGCCGCCAGGCTGGACAGGAGCCCGACGCCCTGGCTGCTGGGCAGGCAGAAGAGGCTGGTCGAAAGGGCGTCGGCGGTCAGGCAGTCGGCCGCCTTGACCGTGGCCGAAACCGGTCCGTAGGGCGAAGCCCCGGTGGCCGGGTCGATGATGTGGTGGTGAAGCTTCTCGGCGTCGTAGTAGACCTCGTAGTTGCCCGAGGTGGCCACGGCCCGATCGGCCAATTCGATGACCGGCCCCCGGCCGCCGGGTCTGGTCGGGTCGATGATCGCCACCCGCCACGGCCGCCGGCCCTTCTTGCCCAGGGCGACGATGTCGCCGCCGGCGTTGATCAGGCCCTGATCCACGCCGTGGCGCCTCAAGACGGCCGCGGCGGAATCGACGATGTAACCCTTGGCCAAGCCGTCCAGAGTCAGGGCCATGCCGTCCTTCATCAACCGGATCTCCCGGGCCGAGACGCGGACCGCGTCGCCGTCGACCAGCCGGAGCAAAGAGGCCAGCTCGGCCTGGCTGGGCGGCGCGCCTGTCTGGGCGAACGAGTCCCTGACCCGGTCGATCAGCGGGGCCACGGTGACGTCGAAACCGCCCTTGGTGGCCCGGTGGAAACGGGCCGCGGCCTCGAGCACGCCGACCAGTTCCGGCTCGGGCGAGGCCAGCCGGCCGGTTCGGGCCAGGTGGGCCAGCGGGCCGCCGGTTTCGTAGCGGCTCAAGATCGCGGTCAGGCGCTCGATCTCGTCGAAGGCGGCCTGGGCGGCCTCCTCGGTCTTGACGAGGGAATCATCGACGAGGGTGATGGTGACGTAGGTGCCCATCATCAACTCGGAGCGACGGTATATCTTGACGTCGCCGATCAGTCCGGCGGCCAGCGCGGCCGGCGGCTTGAGGGCCGCCCCGGCCGCCGTCCCGGCCATGGCCAGGGCGGTCAGTCCGCCGAGGCGAATGAACTCGCGGCGAGAATAGTTGCTCATGTTCTGTCCCCCCCGCTCCAAGAGCGTCGGTAGCAGTAAAGGCCGCACTGGAGGCAGCGGCCGGCCTCGCGCCTGGCGGCGTCGCGGTCGTAGCCCAGTTCGACCTCCTCGAAGTTGTGCTCCCTCTTCTCGGGCTCAAGCTCGGGCATCCGCTCCCGCGGCGCTTTGGGCACCCCGGGCAACTCGGTGATGACCGGCCAGGGGTCGTTGGACGGCAGCAGCGGCAGCATCGGCGCCTCGACGGGCTCGCCCCTCAGGTAGAGGTTGATCGACCGAGCGGCGCGGCGGCCCTGGGCCAAGGCCTCGACCACCGTGGCCGGCCCCAAGACGGCGTCGCCGCCGGCGAAGACCCCCTCGCGACCGGTGCTCAGCGTCTCCGGATGGGCCTCGATGGTCCGCCACCTGGTCTGACCGATGTCGCCGTCGTCGGGCAGGAAGTCCAGGTTGGGGAACTGGCCGATGGCGGCCACGACCATGTCGATGGGGATGACGTGTTCCGAGCCCTCCTTGGGCACCGGCCGGCGGCGGCCGGAGGCGTCGGGCGCGCCCAACTCCATCTCGATGATCTCGATGCCGGTCAGTTTGCCGTCTTCGCCGACCAGGCGGGTCGGGGCGGCCAGGAAGTGGAACTTGACGCCCTCTCGCTTGGCCTCCTCGATCTCGAGCTCGTTGGCCGGCATCTCGGCCTCGGTCCGGCGATAGAGGCAGGTGACCTCTTCCGCGCCCAGGCGAAGCGCCGTCCGGCAGCAGTCCATGGCGGTGTTGCCGCCGCCGATGACGGCCACCCGCTGGCCGACCCAAGGGAACTTGTCCAGGCCGCGCTCGATCAGAAACTCGGTGCCGGCCACGGCGCCCATCAACTCGCCCTCGCCCTCGACGCCCATCGGCCGGGACATCCAGGCCCCGTTGGCCACGAAGATCGCCTCGAAGCCCCGTTCCTTGAGATCGTCGAGGGTGAAGTCTTCGCCCAGGCGCATGTTCGTCTTGGCTTCGATGCCCAAATCGAGGATGGCCTGAATCTCCTTGTCCAGCACCTTGCGCTTGGGCAGGCGATATTCGGGGATGCCGTAGCGGAGCATGCCGCCCAGCTCGGGCATGGCCTCGAAGATGGTCACCGAATGGCCCAGCCGCCTAAGGTAATAGGCGCAGGAAAGGCCGGCCGGCCCGCCGCCGACGATGCCGACCTTGCGGCCGGTGTCGGGCAGCATGTAGGGCCTCTGGATGTGCTCCTCGAAGAGCTCGTAGTCGGCGGCGTAGCGCTTCAGGAAGTTGATCGCCACCGGCTCGTCCACGTACTTGCGGCGGCAGACGTCCTCGCAGGGATGGGGGCAAACCCGGCCGATGCTGAGCGGCATCGGGTTGCGCTCCTTGATGATCCGGGCCGCCTCCATGGGCTTGTCGTTCTGGATGGCCCGGATGTAGGCCGGAATGTCGATCTGGGCCGGGCAGGTCCGCTGGCAGGGAGCCAGGCACTCGCCCAGCTTGTTCCAGGCCAGAATCCTGTTGGTGGCCGAAGTCAGCCTCAACACGGTGTGGGGGCAGATTCTGACGCAGGTGCCGCAACCGGTGCACTTCTCGAAATCGACGACCGGCAGCCGGTCCGGCCCCAGGTGGATGGCGTCGAAGGGGCAGGCCCTGACGCACGAACCCAGGCCCAGGCAGCCCTCCTTGCAGAGCTTCTGACCGCCGGAGATCATCGCCGCCGCCCGGCAGTCGGCCACGCCGTCGTAGTCGAACTGGAGGTCGGCCTCCTCGAGACCGTAGTAGCAGTTCACGTCGGCCTTCTCGGGCTCCCGGAACTCGATCTTGGCCCCGATGAGCTCGGCAATCTCGGTGTGGGTCTCCTCGCTGGAGGCGACGCAGATGTTGGGCGGGGCCTTCTTGGTGGCGATGGCCACCGCCGCGGCGGCGCAGCCGGCGTAGCCGCAACCGCCACAGTTGGCGCCGGGCAAGGCCTCCTCGACCGCAGCCACGGTCGGGTCGATCTCGACGTGGAACACCTTGGCGGCCACGCCCAGACCGGCGGCGCACAAAAGACCGATTCCGCCCAAGGCTAACGCAGCAATGAGCATTCAGCCCTCCTGGATCTATCTAAACCAATCCCACGAAGCCGGAGAAGGCCAGGGCCATCAACCCGGCGGTGACCAAGCCGATGGCCGTGCCCTGGAAGGGCTTGGGGATCTGGGCCGTCTCGAACCTCTCCCGGATGCCGGCGAACAGCAACAGCGCCATGGCGTAGCCCAGGGCGGAGGTGAAGGAGAAGTAGACGGTCGTAACGAAGTCGTACTCGAACTTGATGTTCAAGATCGTCACGCCCAAAACGGCGCAGTTGGTGGTGATCAGCGGCAGAAAGATGCCCAGGGCGCGGTACAACGCCGGGGCGGTCTTGCGGATGACGATCTCCACCAGTTGGACCAGGGCGGCGATGATGAGGATGAAGAAGATCGTCTGGAGGTACTCCAGATGATAGGCGTAGAGGATGTACTCCTGAACGATCCAGGTAATCGCCCCGGCCAGGGTGATCACGAAGATGACCGCGAAGCACATGCCGAGGGCGGTGTCCATCTTCTTGGAGACGCCCAGGAAGGGGCAGTTGCCCAAGAAGCGGGCCAGCAAGATGTTGTTGACCAGGATGGCCGAGATGGCGATCAGCAGATAATCCATTTAAGCCTCCTAGCCTTTGGCCTTCTGGCGGGAGGAGTACCAGTTGATCGCGGCCAGCATCACTCCCAGGCAGACGAAGGCGCCCGGCGCCTCGACGAAGAACTTCATCGGCCGCCAGCCCTCGGGGAACAGGCCGATGCCGAAGATGGTTCCCGCGCCCAGAATTTCACGAACGCCGCCCAGGGCGGTCAGGGACAGGGTAAAGCCGATCCCGATGCCCAGGCCGTCGGCGATGGAGTCGAGGATGCCCCGCTTAGCGGCGAAGGCCTCGGCCCGGCCGAGGATGATGCAGTTGACCACGATCAGCGGAATGAAGATGCCCAGCGCCTGGTAGAGCGGATAGGCGTAGGCCTGCATCATCAGCTCGGTGATGACCACGAACGAGGCGATGATCACGATGAAGGCGGCGATCCGGACCTCGTTGGGGATGACCTTTCTCAAGGCCGAGACCAGGATGTTGGAGCACATCAGCACGAAGGCGGTGGCCAGACCCATGCCCATCCCGTTCTCGGCCGAGGTGGTCACGGCCAGGGTGGGGCACAGGCCCAACACCAACCGAAACGGCGGGAGTTGGTCCCACAAGCCTTTGGTGAACTCTTTTGCTATCGCCATGACTGCCTCAGCTCAGGAGTTTGTCGCGGTTTGTCTGGAAGATTTTAAGCGCCTTGTTGATGGCCTCGACGACGCCCTTGCTCGACATGGTCGCGCCGGAGATGGCGTCTATGTCGCCGATGGCGACCTCCTTGTCGGCCGGCATGCCGGCGAACTGTTTCCTGAAGTCCGGCCGCTCGACCTTGTCGCCCTTGCCCGGCGTCTCGTGGTGGGAGGTGATGGCGATTCTGATGATCTTGCCTTTGTTACCGCCGGCGGCGCCGATGGCGGTCATCACTCCCAGGCCCTCGTGGTAGCCGGCGCCGAAGGTCTCGATGGCCACCGCCTCGACCTGGCCGCCCTTCTTCAGCGGGAAGGCGAAGACGACGATGTCCCGGCCGCGCTCGTCCTTGCCGACGACGATCTTCTTGCGATCCTTGACCGGGTCGTTCTCCGGGTTCAAGCCGGCGAAGACCTCGGCCACCGCCGGGGCCTTGACCAGCTTGACCTGGGCGTACTCGATCGGCTCGGCGGTGATCTTGTGGACGTAGGACAGCGCCAGGCCGGAGACGCTGGTGATGACGCCCAGGACGACTATCAAGCGAATGATCTTAAACATCGCTGGTCCTCCCGAACGGGGTCGTCTTGATCCGATCCAGGATCGGCGTCAGCGCGTTGAAGACCAGCACCCCGTAGAAGGCCCCGTCCGGATGGGGGCCGTAGGTTCTGATGAAAAAGCACGTCAACCCGGCCCCCAGCCCGAAGAGGAGCATGCCCCAGGGCGTAACCGGACTGGTGGTCGGCTCGGGGGCCAGGAAGAAGGCGGTCAGCATGGCGTAACCGGTGAGCAGGTGCCACCACCAGGGCGGGTAGAGGTCGGGATCGACGGCGGTGTAGACGGCCGCCATCACCGCCAGGCCGATGAAAAAACCGACCGTGATGTGCGGTTTGAGGTACCCCCTGGCGAAGAGAACCAGCCCGCCGATCAAAATCGCCAGGCCCGAGGAGGCTCCGATGGGGCCGGGATAGTTCCCGAAGAACAGCTCCCCGAAGCCGTAGGCGTACACCTCGGACGGATCGGCCTTGATCAGCATCAGCGGCGTGGCCGCCTCGGTCAATTCGGGCCACATCCGGCCCGGTTGGGGTTCGATGAAGGCGGTCATCAGGTCGGGGAAGGAGAGGTAACAGACCACCCACCCGACCAGGACCGGATGGAAGGGGTAGTAACCCAACCCGCCGAAGATCATCTTGCCCAGGGTTATGGCCACGATCGAGGCGATCATGGCCACCCACCAGGGCGTGGCCGGCGAGAGGGTCAGCCCCATGAAGAAGCCGATCAAGGCGGCGTGGCCGTCCTTGAGGTTGACCTCCCGGCCCATGATCTTGAAGCAGATCGCCTCGGTGACCATGGCGGTGAGGGTGGTCAAGGCCAGAATGACGATCGCCCTGAACCCGTAAAGCACGAAACCGGCCACGGCCGCCGGGGCGGCGCAAGCCATCCAGGTCAGGTTGTAGGAACCGATGGTGTGCCGGCTCAGGGTGTGGGGCGAGAAGGAGACGACTAATCTCATTGACCGGCCCTCCTAGCCATTAGCTCTTCCTTGGCGTGGCGGATGTAGTGGACCATGGGCCGTTTGGCCGGACAGACGTAAGCGCACAGTCCGCACTCGATGCAGTGGAAGAGGCTGTGATCCTCGGCCTGGTCGTATTCGTTGAACTCGCAGAACTTGGAGAGCTGGCCGGGCACCAGGTGGGTCGGACAGACACGCACGCAGATGCCGCAGTTGAAGCAAGGCTCAGGTCTAAACCGCCTGACCTGGCTCGGATCCAGCAACACCAGACCATCGACCTCCTTGGTGACCGGCGTGTCCAGATCGTAGATGGCGTAGCCGGTCAACCGGCCGCCCAGAACGACCTTGCCGCCGTCCTCGGCATGGAGGTTGAGGCTTTTCAAAATGTGCTCGACCGGGGTGCCGATGGGCACCTTGACCAGGTGTCTCAAGCCGGAAGGCGCGACCACCGTCACCCACTTGGCCGTCTGGGGCAGTCCGTAGGCCACGGCTAGGCCGGCCCAGTAGACCGTCTCCATCCGGGCGAAGACCAGGCCGATGTCCCTGGGCTCGCCGTAGGGCAGAGGCACCTCGCGCTTGGTGGCCTTGTAGATCTGGACCTGGACCAGGCCGTTGGGGTAAGAGGAGTTGTCCATCCTCAACAACTCGTTGCCCTCGCCCTCCAGGAGCGGTCCCCATTCCAGGGCTTTCTGGTGCTTGTCGACCATCATGATCACCCTGGGCGCGCCGGTCAGCCGCCGCATCGCCTCCACGCCGACGAACATGGCCGGGTGGGGGTTCTGGGTCAGGGCCCGGTGGACGTGGATGCCCGGCTCCCGGTCCATGCCCGAGAGGATGAACGCCTCCACCGGCCGAACCAAGGGCACGTCGGTGGAGTAGAGATAGCTCTTGGGCGTGGAGGGCAAGAGGCGCTTGGCCAGAGGCGGGACGCTGGGCCCGGAGGGAACCACTCCGGCGTCCCTGATCTTGGCCAGCAGTTGGGACAGCTTGATCTTTTGGGGCAGGGGTTCGGCTTCGTCGGGAATCGGCGCCGGCTCCTCCTCCACCTCCAGGATGATCGTCTGGACCAACTGGCCGCGGTAGTCGGGATGGTTGATGATATCGCTGACCGTCCCCTTGACCGGAGCGTGAATCGGCGCCGAGTCGACGTAGTCGGGCTCGGCCTGAGCGATGACCTGGCCCTCGGCGACGGCGGCGCCCTTCTCCACCACCGGCGTGGCCGGCGGTCCCGAATGCTGCTTCAGCGGGATGACTAACCGTTCCGGGAGGGGTATCGTTGTTCCGGAATAGTCCGGAGCCGGATCGGCGAACCGAATGGCTCGGCCAAAGATGAGCTTCATTAGGCCCCCTCAAGGCTTAGGGTCTGCTGTTAGACTTAGAGGAGCCCCCCTGGTCGCGTTTACCTGACTTAAACATCGGCCCCGCCGTAGGCCGGGGCAAGACCATACGTTGGGCTTGAGATCAAGCCCATCGGGAGAGGCTCAGCCCAATGTGTACCTCCAGCCCCGTCCCCTGTCAAGCCTTGCTTTGGGGGCGGCGGATCAAGAAATACCCACCATCCCTACCGAGTGTCTCGGCGACGGGAGGGCGGCCGGCTGCAAAATACGGCCACCCCCGCTCTTCGCCCGCTCCCCAGCCGGTTCAGCCGTCCTTTTCCGGAATGATCGGCTGGCCGATTTTTTTCACCGCCGCCACGCCGCCGGCCAGGTTGACCACGTCCTCGAAGCCGGCCGCCCGCAAGGTGATCTGGGCCTCGTAGGAACGCGAACCGGCGTTGCAGATGGTGATCAGGGTCTTGCCTTGGGGCACCTTGTCGATGTTGTCGGCCAGAGTCTCCTGGGGAATGTGCCGCCAGCCCTTGTCGGCCAGGGCTTCCAGATAAGGGGCGGCGTTCCTGATGTCGCGGACGTCCAAAAAGACTGTCTCCGGCCCGGGATCGGCCAGAATCTCGGCGAAGCGTTCGGGCGAGACGGCCTTGAGCCGCCCGGCGATGACGTTGTCCAGGGCGTTGGCCGCCGAATTCAGAATGTCCATGGCCGCGGCATAGGGCGGCGCGTAGGCGATCTCCAGATTGGCGACGTCTAAGACGCTCGGGCGGGCGGGCATCATCCCGGCCAGGGCGTTGAGCCGGGCCGACAGGGCGTCGCCGTTGGGTGAGAGCCCCTGCAGGCCCAGCACCCGGCCGGTTTTCTTGTCGGCCACCAACTTGAGGTACATCAGCTCCATGCCCGGGTAGAAGTGGGCCCGATCGCCGGCCACGACCAGAGCCGAAACCGGCTCGAACCCGGCCGCCTCGGCGGCCTGGGAGGTCAGACCGACCTTGCCCACGGCCAGATCGAAGAGCTTCATGATCCACGAGCCCGCGACCGGCGGGAAGCTCGCCCGTCCGCCGGCGGCGTTGGTGCCGATGACCCGGCCCATGCGGTTGGCCAGCGAACCCGAGGCCAGGGAGATCTCCCGGCCGGTGATGAGGCACTTCAAGGCGACGCAGTCGCCGCCGGCGAAGATGTCCGGGTCGGAGGTGCGAAGCCGCTCATCGACCCTGATCCCGCCGTTGTCGGCCAAGTCCAGGCCGGCGGCCTTGGCCAGCGAGGTCTCCGGCCTGACGCCCGCGGCCAGGATGACCAGATCGACCTCCACTCTGCCGCCGTCGTAAACCACCGCCGCCGCCCGGCCCTCCTCGTCGCCCTCCAGTCGCTCGACCGAGGCGCCCAAGTGGAGCTCGACCCCCATCTCGGTCAGGTGGTGCCGGGCCATCAGGGCCAGGTCGCGATCGAGCAGGCCGGGCAGGATCTGGTCGGTCAGCTCGAAGACGTGAACCTCGACCCCCCACAGATCGGCCATGGCTTCGGCCATCTCCAACCCGGTCGGTCCGGCGCCGATGACAGCGGCCGTGCCCACCCGGCCCCGGGCCAAGCCCTGCTTGATCGTCTCGGCGTGGTGGAGGTTGGCCACCGGCAAAACACCCTCGAGATCGACGCCGGGAATGGGCGGAATGCTGGGCCGGGAGCCGGCGGCCAGAATCAACTTGTCATAGCCAAGCGTCTCCTCCCGGCCGTCGGACAGGCGCCGGACGAGGACCTTTTTCCCCGCCCGGTCGATGGCGATCGCCTCCCAGCCGGCCCGGACGTCGATTCCCTTGGCTCCTTTGAAGAAAGCCTCGTCGCGAACCATGTGGAAGCTGGTCTCCCTGAGCCCCTTGATGTCGGCCACGTCGCCGGAGACGTAATAGGGGATGCCGCAACCGCCGTAGGAGATGATCGGGTCCCGATCGATCATGGTCACCTTGGCATCGGGAACGAGTCTTTTCAGCCGGCTGCCGGCCTTGGGTCCGGCGGCCACCGCGCCGATGATGACTACTTCCAGGCTCACTTGAACCCTCCTTGATTGGTTTGTCGAGCCAAAGCATGAAAGCACAATTCCAGGCCTAAATAAAGCCCCGCCCCACGACGGGCTTTACATCGGCCCCTTGGTCCGGATATTGTATTTCTACCGTCACTTTTTACCAGAGGGCTTGACCGGAATGGGGTTTCTCGACGGACTGAAGCGGACTTTCGGCCGGCAGGACGCCTACCAGAAAGGCATCGAGCTTTACAATCGGGGCCTCTACGAAGAAGCCCTGGAAAAGTTCGCCGAGATCACCTCCCAGGGCCAGGTCCGCACCAGCCTCCACACCAACCTGGCCGCCTTCTATTCCGGCCAGGCCCACTGCAACATCGGCATCCTGGCCCTGCACACCGGCGATTTTCGCCGGGCGGTGACCCATCTGGAAAAGGCGGTCGGGTTCAATTCTAGCCTGTTCGGGGCCTACTACTACCTGGGTATAGCCCTCAACAATCTGGGCCTCTACCACAAGGCCATGGACGCCTTTCAGCGGGTTCTGGAGATCAACCCGGGCTACCTTCCGGTCAGGCTCAAGCTGGCCGTGGTCTTCTACAACGAGGCTCGCTATCTCGACGCCGAGAAGGAATTGGAGCGGATGGTCGAGGACCACCCCCACTGGGCCGACATGCACTATCACCTCGGTCTGGTCAGGGCCTCTCTGGGCCGCGTCGAGGAAGGTCTGGTCGAAATCGAGGCCGCCCTGGCCATCAACCCCAACTATCTCAAGGCCCGGATCACCCACGGCCTCCTGCTGGCCCGCCTCGGCCGGGTCGAGGAAGGGGCCGAAGAGCTCACGGCCATCATCGAGGACCGCCCCACCTTCGCCGACGTTCACTACTACCTCGGCCTGATCAGGGCCTCCCAGGGCCGCCACGACGAAGCCCTGGCCCGTCTCGAACGGGCGGTCGAGTTGAGCCCCAACTGGGTCGAGGCCCGGTTCTGTCTCGCCCTGGCGCTCGGCGCGGCCGGGAAGACCGAAGAGGCCCGCCAAGCCCTGGAAGGGGTGCTCTCCGTCAAGCCCGACCACACCGAGGCCGGGTTGATCCTCAGCCATTTCCAGCGGCTGGCCGGCGATGACTCGGCCCGGAGCTGGCAAGAGCACCTGGACGGTTTCGCCGACCAGGCCCGGACCCAACTGCCCCAGCGGGTGGAGATCATCCCCGAGTTCTCGGACATCGTCACCATCTTCTCGCCGTCCAAGGACAAGGCCCTCTACCAGTCGCTGATCCGCATCTACGAATCGACGGCCCAGGCCAACCAGGGCTACCCCGACGTCCACTACAATCTGGGCTCCCTTTACGCCAGGCTGGAGATCTACGACCAGGCCATCCAGAACCTGGAACGGGCCCTGGAGATCAACCCCTCCTTTGTCAAGGCCCGGATCAACCTCTACCGGGCCCTGATGGAAGTCAACATGTACCGCCGGGCCGAGGAGGAGATCGCCAAGCTTCTCGAACAAGGCATCGACTTCCCCGATCTCCATCTCGATCGAGGCCGGGTGCTGGCCCAACTGGACCGGCCCGAGGAGGCCGCCGAAGCGTTCGAGAACGCCATCGAACGCAACCCCGCCCTGGCCGACGCCTACTGGCATTGGTCGATCATCGAGGAGAGGGCCGGCCGAAAGGAGGCCGCGGCCGAAGTGCTGGAGCGCTATCCCGGCCTGGACCGACCGGGCCCGGAGGCCGACCAGTTCCGAAACCGTATCCAGCGGCTGCGCAACTCGGGATAGCGGAGGCCCCTCCGTCAATTTCGACCGGTTTTGTGAGCGGGAGACAAGGTTCTTTCCGCGCGGCGTTGGTTGATCGGCCCCATCGGCTCTGGGCCGCCCGGAGTCACGCCCTTCGGCCTTTCCGGACCGGGTATTCGCCCCCACCGGGCGGCCGGCCGCCTGAAGCCTTTCCCCGCGGTCGCGACCGCAGCCGAGCCGCCTGAACGAGTTTTCAGGAGATGCGTCTAGCCTTCGGACAGCACCCGGCGAATGGCCGACTCCAGCCGGTCCGAGCCGTCGTAGCCCAGAATCATGTCGGTGATGCCGCCCTGTCGGTCGAGGACGTAGGTGGTCGGGATGCGGCGCACCCCGCCGAAAGACAGGGTGGCCTGGGGCCGGATCATGCCGACCGGGTAGGGAATCTTGAACTCGGCGACGAACCCCTTCACCGTCTCCCTGGCGTGGGCCTTGTCCATGGACAGGCCGATTATCTGGAGGCCGTCGCCGGCGTACTTATTCTGAAGCCGGACCAACTCCGGCGTCTCCAGCCGGCAGGGCAGGCACCAGGTGGCGAAAAAATTGACCACCAACACCTTGCCCCGATAGTCGCTGAGCGAGACGTCGCGGCCGCTCAAGGTGGTGAAGGTCAGGCTGGGGACGACCCGCTCTTCGGCCGCAGCCGCGGCGTTGAAGGCGACCAGGATGACGGCGGCGAGGATGATCGTGAGCAAGTGACGGCTGGGCATAGCTAAAGGCTTACCGTCTCCCAGACGGAGTGTCAAGGCGGCCAAAACGGGTTGAACTATTGACGCTTGCCATTTTATGGTTATTTGTGTGAATATGAATCTGTATTGCCCGACTGGCGGCCGGCGAGGGGATCCCGGCCGGCAATTTTGAAAAGGAGGATCCATGCTGGTTAAAGGGTGGATGACCACCGACGTAATCACGATCGATGAAGACACCTCGGTGATGAAGGCCTCGCAGATCATGAAGGAGAACGGCGTCAGGCGTCTGCCCGTGATGCGTGACGGCCAGTTGGTCGGCATCGTCTCCGACCGGGATCTCAAAGAGGCCTCGCCCTCCAAAGCCACCACCCTGGACGTCCACGAGCTGTACTACCTGCTCTCGGAGCTGAAGGTCAAGGATATCATGACCAAGGAGGTGGTCACCATCAGCCCCGACGACACCGTGGAGTTGGCCGCGGTCAAGATGTTGGAGCACCGGGTCACCGGCCTGCCGGTGGTCCATGAAGGGCGGCTGGTCGGCATCCTGACCATGAACGACGTCTTCAAGGTGCTCATCGCCATCACCGGCATCTACCGTGGCGGGGTCCAGTTCGCCTTCAACCTGCCCGACCGGCCGGGCACCATCGGCGAAGTGGCCAACGTCATCCGCTCCCACGGCGGCTCCATGGTCTCCATCCTCACCTCCTATGACTCGTGCGACGAAGACTGCCGCCACGTCTTCATCCGCATCGCCGACATGCCCGAGGACAAGCTCAAGGAGCTCATCAAGGAACTGGAAGAGAACTTCATCGTTCTCTATATCGCCCACGATCAGCTCGAACGGGTCTAGCGGCCTCTCCAGTAAACGAGGCGACCGGGGCCGGGGAGCACACCCCGGCCCTTCTTTGTTTTTAGATAGAATGACGCTCATGACCGACTATCGCCGAGTGTTGAAGCCCCTGGCCGAAGCGGTCTCAAACCGCCCGGTCTTCGAGCTGGCCGCCCGCCTGGGGCCGCCGGGCGGGGTCTTCGTGGTCGGCGGGGCGATTCGCGACTGCCTGCTCGGCCGTCCGGCTCAGCCGGCCGGGCCGGCCGAGATCGACCTGGCCGTGGCCGCCGGGGCGAAGGGCCTGGGCCGAAGGCTGGCCGAGAAGACCGGCGGAAGGCTGGTCGTTCTCTCCGAGGCCGACGACGCCGTCAGGTTGGTCATGGGCGATTTGATCGTCGATTTGACCGGCTTTCGGGGGCCGGACCTCGAGTCCGATCTGTGCGGCCGGGACTACACCGTCAACGCTCTGGCCCTCAATCTCGACCGGCTTCTGGCCGGCGAGATCGAGCCGATCGATCCCCTGACCGGCCTGAGCGACCTCGAAGCCCGGCGGCTCGTTCCGGCCGGCTCCCACGTGCTGGCCGCCGATCCGCTGCGGGTGCTGAGGGGTTTTCGGTTGGCCGCCGAACTGGGACTGGGCCTTCCGCCGGCGACTCTCAGGGCCATGGCCGCGGCCGCGCCGGGTTTGAGACGCGTAGCCGGCGAACGGATCAACCACGAGCTTCGCCGCCTCTTGGCCGCGCCCCGATCGGCCGACTGGCTGATGCTGATGGCCGAACGCAAGATCCTGGGCTTCGTCCTGCCCGAAGCGGCCGCCCTGGCCGGGATGTATCAGAACCGCTACCACCACCTGGACGGCCTGGGCCACACCCTGGCCGCCCTGGCCCGCCTGGAGGACCTCCTCCTCCGGCCGCCGGACTGGGCCAAGGGCCGAGAGCCGGACGAAGCCGGCCGGCTGATCACGAAGCTGGCCGTGCTCTTCCACGACGTCGGCAAGTTGGAGCGGTTCACCGTCCGCCCCTCCGGCGGGCTGTCGTTTCCCAGGCACGACAAATCATCGGTCGAGCTATGGACCCGGGCCGCCGAGCGGCTGCGCTTCTCCAGGAACGAGACCAAGGCCGCGGCCGCGCTCATCGCCGCCCACATGCGACCGCTGTCGCTGCTCTTGGCCAAGCAGATCACGGCCAAGGCCCAGCGGCGGCTGATCAAGGCCGCCGAGGGGCGGCTCATCGAGTTGGGCCTGCTGGTCAAGGCCGACTCCCTGGCCACCCGGGGCCCGTCCCGCGAGCCGGCCTGGGAGAAGCGGATCGACGATCTGTGGCGGCGGCTGTTGGCCGTCGAGGCCGAGATGGGCCGCCAGGACGAAGCGCCGCTGATCAGGGGCGACGAATTGATGGCCGCCCTGGGGCTGGCGGCCGGCCCGCTTATCGGCCGGCTGTTGACCGAGCTGGCCGAGGCCCGCCTGGCCGGCCGAATCGCCGACAGAGATCAGGCCCTGGCCTGGGCCCGGCAACGGCTGGCGGAACTGGGCCCGAAAGAAGGCGGGGCTTGATCGACGACCGGGCGGGGGACCTCCAACAGACCGGCTGCGCCTTTTGCTTCGACCCGGCGGATGGTCCAATCGGGGAAGTCTTCGGTCGCGGCTCGCCAGCCATAATGAACGACCCCGCCGCAAGCGACGGGTACCGGCGGCAGGTGCGGGCCCGTTCTTCTTCGCCCCAAGCTGCGGGGGATGCCCCGTGGGGGCTCAAGTCCATTGTCCGCCGCCTCAAGAAACCGAGAAACGCAACCCCTTAGGACATGCTCATCGGATCGACGTCCAGTCTCAAGTCCAGGCCCCTGACCTCCTCGTTCGTCTCCGCCAGGGGGAGCAGTCGATCCAGGAGCGCCTGGCCGGCGGCGGCGGTCTGGGTTTTTATCAGCACCAGCCAGCGATAGCGATTCGCCACCTTCAACACCGGGGCCGGGGCCGGGCCTAGGATCGAAATCCGACCGGCGCCGGAGAGCGACCGGGCCGCCTGGCGAGCCAGATCGGCCAGGGCGCGGGCGGCCAGCTCGACCCTCTTTGGCGATCGCCCGCTGAGCCTGATCTGGATCAGCCGGGAGAAGGGCGGGTAAAAGAGCTGCCGCCTGATCTCGGCCTCCCGGTCGAAGAAGGCGGCGTAATCCTGGCTGGCGGCGGCCCTCAACGAGTAGTGGTCGGGGTTCATGGTCTGGATGACGACCCGACCCGGCGTCTCGCCCCGGCCGGCCCGACCGGCGACCTGGGTCAAAAGCTGAAAGGTCCGTTCGGCCGCCCGGAAGTCGGGCCGGGACAGGCCCAGATCGGCCAGGACCACCCCGACCAGGCCGATGCCGGGGAAGTCGTGCCCCTTGGCCAACATCTGGGTGCCGACCAGGATGTCGATCTCGCCTCCGGCCAACCGGGTCAAGGTGTCCTCGATGGCCCTCAAGCCGCCGGCGACGTCCGAGTCCAAGCGGGCCACTCTGGCCCGGGGAAAGACCCGGCGGGTCTCCTCGTCCAGTCGCTCCGCGCCCAGCCCCAAGAGCTTGTACTCGTCCCGGCCGCACTTGGGGCACTCGGAGAATTCCCTGGCCAGTCCGCAGTAGTGGCACACCAGCGCACCGTAGCCCTGGTGGAAGGTCAGCGTCACCGAGCAGTTGGGGCAGTTGACCGGCCGGCCGCACCTCCCGCAGACCGGATAGGTGGCGAAGCCCCGGCGGTTGAGGAAATAGAGCGCCTGCTGGCCCGAGGCGAGGGCGGTCCGGGTGGCCTCGATCAGCCGCCGGGAGAGAATCACCGGCCCGGCCTCGGCCCCGGGTTCGTCCCGCAGATCGACCACCTCGACCTCGGGCAAGGGACGCTCGAGGATGCGGTTGGTCAGGCTCAGCCGTCGATACTTGCCGTCCTTTTGGTGCTGATAGCTGACCACCGACGGAGTGGCCGAACCGAGGACGACCACCGCCCCGGCCGCCCGACCCCGCACCAGAGCCACGTCCCGAGCGTGGTATCTCAAGCCCTCCTCCTGCTTGTACGACGGCTCGTGCTCCTCATCGACGACGATCAGACCGACGTCCCTGAGGGGCGCGAACACGGCCGAGCGGGCCCCGAGGGCGATCCTGGCCCGACCGTCGAGGAGCTTGAGCCACTGGCCCAACCGCTGGGCCGAGGTCAGGCCGGAATGGAGGACGGCCACCATGTCGCCGAAACGGTCCCTGAAGAGCGCCTCCAACCTGGGGGTGAGGGCGATCTCCGGAACGAGGATGATCGCCGTCCGGCCGGCGTCGAGGGCGGTTTGCCCGGCCCGGAGGTAGACTTCGGTCTTGCCCGAGCCGGTCACGCCGTGGAGCAGAAAGGGGGTGTAGCGGCCCGAATTCAGGGCGGCTCGAATCTCGGTCAAGGCCTCGGCCTGCTCCGGGGTCGGCTCGGGCGGCGGACCCAGGTCGTAGTCGAGAACGACCGGCCGCCAGGCCGGCTCGTGATAGGCGATCTCGACCAGTCCCTTCTTGACCAGGGCCCGGCCCGCCGCGTCGGCGCCGGGCGCCACCTGGCGCAGGATGTTGAACGGCACCCAACCCTTGCCGGCCAAATAGTCGCAGACCCGAGCCTGGACCGGCGGCAGCCTGGGCGGCTCGGCCTGAGGGAGCGCCCGGGCCGCCTTGCGCCGGCGAGGGCCGCCGGCCGGCCGGCCGGGGCCGACCGGCAAAGCGGCGGCGATGGTCTGGCCCAGGGGATGGCGGTAGTAGGCGGCCAGCCACTGGAAGAGTTCCATCATCTCCGGCGGAAAGAGCGGCCGCTCGTCCAGGGCCCGGGCCACTCTTCTGATCTTGATCCCTTCCGGCGCAACGGCCCCCTCGCCCACAACGAAACCGATCGCCTCCCGCCCCCTGAGCGGCACGGCCACCCTCAAGCCCGGCCTCGGTTCGAGATCGAGCTCCCAGCGGTAGGTCAGCGGGCGGTCGATGCGAGCCGCCACCGCCACTTCGACGTAGGCGCTCCTGGGACCGTTGGGCTCGGTCAATCAGAGGCTCCTTTTGAGGACGTCCTGGCAGAAGTCCTTGAAGCCGGGCTGACGGTCCTGCTCGGCCATGGCCTTGATCGCGGCCGGGGTGGTGGCGGCCGATTTCCAGTTGGAGATGGGTTTGAGCTCCTTGCGCCGGACGAAGGCGGTCGGCAGGGCGAAATTCAAATCGCCCTGGACGGGCTGGAAGTAGATGTAGTCGCCCTTGACGGCGATGGGCATGGGCAGTCCCTCGGCCAAGGCCTCGAAGGCGGCCAGGGGCCGGGGATAATGGTTGAAGTTTTTGTTCAGATACTTGATCTCCTCGTTGGGCAGGCCCATCAACTGGAAGGACTCGATCATCACGTTCCGACCGAGCTCTTCGTCCCAGGCGGCCAGGCCGCCCTTCTGGGGCTTGAGCGGGTTGTTGGCCACGATCTCCATGACCATCCGGAAGCCTTGATCGCTCAACTTGAGAGCCAGGGCCAACGCCTCCAGGTCGATGGCCCCGGTCAGGTAACCCAGGTCCTCGATGTTGTAGGACAGTTTGTCGTCCATCCGGGCCAGGACGTCGGCCATCTCCCTCCGGCTGAGGCGGATCTTCCGGCCGTCGGGCTCGAGGCGGAAGACTTGGCCTTCGGCCGTGGTCTGCATGGCCATCTGGCCGTGATTGTGAAGCCGGCGGGGCGCGTTCGGGTCGAAGAAGAAGCGGCCGTTTTCGAGATTGACGCCCTCGAAGGAGGCCTGGATCATGAACAGCACCCGCTCCGGGGCGAAGCCCATGAATCGGTCGGCGATGAACTGGCCCAGTATCTCCTCGGCCGTGGTCTCGTTCAGGATGACCAGCATCCACTGGTTCTCCAGGACCGTCTCCGGGTTGCGGCCGGCCTGCCGGGCCAAGAGGGTCAGGTCGAAGGCCATCTGGAGCATGTGGCGCAGCCCCAGGGAGAGGTCCATCACGTCCTGGGGAGTCGCCCCTCCGCTGATCTCGAGGAACTCCTCGGCCGTCACCTGGCGGCCCTCCTCCTCGGAGAGCATTTCGAGGCAGCGCTCCAAGGTCAGGACCCGGAAAGGGTTGATCAGGTACTTGGTGCCCAGCTTCAGCCGGGTCGCCTCGCCGGCGGCGGTGTGCTCGGCCATGAAGCGGCCGTCCAGGACGCACTCCACCGCCCGCTCGAGCTCGTCCGGGGACAGGCTGGCGGCGTCCAGGGTCACTACGTCGCGGGGTTCGCTCAAGGAATCGAGGCGGGGATAGGCGTTGATCCTCTCCTCGTCGGCGGCCACGGCGGCCACGGAATCGTAGCCGGCCAGGCGCTCGGTCAAGATATTGAGGCAGCTTTCACGATAGGCTTCCAGGGATCCGGTCTCAACCTTGACAGGCATTCGAACCTCGCTACCACCCTCCGTGCTTTACCGGCGGGTCGAGTTGGGGTAGTAAGGACTCAGGTTACCTAATCATTAACCCGTCCGCCCGGACCAAGCAAGGGGGTTGAGCATGGAACTGACCTTCGGCGGGGCCAAAGTGTCGCTGGTCCAAGGCGACATCACCGAGCTCGACGTGGACGCCATCGTCAACGCGGCCAACGAACGGCTGGTGCTGGGGGCCGGGGTGGCCGGGGCGATCAGGACCAAGGGCGGGCCGAGCATCCAGGCGGAGTGCGACCGGATCGGCTACACTCCGGTCGGCACGGCGGCCATCACCGGCGGCGGCGAGCTCAAGGCCAAGCACGTCATCCACGCCGTCGGGCCGCGCTGGGGCGAGGGCGACGAGGAGGCCAAGCTCAAGGGGGCCGTCGTCTCCAGCCTCAAGCTGGCCGACCGAAACGGCCTCAAGTCGATCGCCTTTCCGGCCATCTCGACCGGCATCTTCGGCTTCCCCACGGACTTGGCGGCCCGGGTGATACTCAACGCCGTCAAGAACTACCTGGAGGCCGGCAGCGGACTCGAGCAGGTAACGATCTGTCTCTTCGGCCAGGAGAGCTACGACGCTTTCGAGACGGCGGCCGGGAATCTGGCGGTTTAATCCGCTTTAATCCGGCCGTTCTTCTTGTTCTGGGGCAGGAGGCGGGACAGCTCGCCCAGCCGGGTCTCGATAAGGGACAGCGAGGTGGACAGGCTCTTGAGCTCGGCCTGGAGACGAGCCATCTCCTCACAGGAGCCGGAGCCGGCCAGTTCCTCCACCCGCTTCCGGAGAGCGGTGATGGTCGCGTCCAGTTCGGCCTGCCGTTCGGTCAGGACGACCAACGCGGCGGCCGCCTTTTGGTCCAGGTACTGGGGCTCCCTGGCCGACTGGTCGGGCGCGGCGAAGCCGAACAGGTAGACCATGTAGACCAGGCCGAAGGTTACCGCCAGGCTCAGAAAAAGCTCCAGGCGGGAAAGACCGAAACGCCGTTTGGGGGTAGAATTATTCACAATCGGTGGATATCAATTAAACCGGCTCCCGTCAAGCCCGGCATCGACCAAAAACCACAGCGGCCAAAGGAATCGCCTGAGGACGGACGACGATGACCAGCCAGACGGACAAGACGGCCGAGTGCCGGTTCCGGGAGTTCAGGCCCGAGGACACAGCCAGGCTGCCCCGGCTGCTGAAGACGGTCTGGGGAAGGGACAGCGACGAGGCCTACTGGCGGTGGCGTTATCTCGATCCCCCCTTCGAGACCCAGGCGACGGTGGTCGAGGACGAGGACGAGATCGTCGCCTTCATCGGCTACTGGATCCGCTCGCTCCAGGTCGGCTCGGCCGAGACCAAGGGTTACATGATCGTCGATGTCATGGCCCACCCCGATTACCGGGGCGGCCGGGTCTACGGGCGGCTCTACCAGCAGGCCAAGGAATTGATGGCCGATCGGATCGTCTTCGGCTACACCAACGAGGTCTCACACCGCGTCTTCGCCGCCTTCTTGGGCCGGACCATCAAGCTGGACGTCGCAGCGCCGGTGTTGGTCTCGCCGATCCGGGCCGGCCAATTGGCCGGTCTGCCCCGCCCGGTCAAAGACTGGCTCGACTTCCTGTCTCGCTCGCTTAACCGGCTGCGCTTCTCGGGAAAAACTTCGGGACCGATCGAGGCGGCCAGGACCGGGGAGATCGACGCCGACTTCGACCGGCTGTGGCGGGAGGCGGCCGATCGCTTCCCGGCCGTCTTCCGTCGCGACCGCGCCTATCTGACCTGGCGCTACCTCGACGCGCCGGGAGGTGGGTTCCAGGTCTGGCGGGCCGACGAGGCCGGCCGGCTGGTCGGCTACATGATCACCGCCATCGCCGGGAGTGGAAAACGGAAGCGCGGCTTCATCGTAGACTGGCTCGTTTTGCCGGAGCGGGCCGATGTCTTCGGGACGCTGTTGCGCTCGGCCATGGCCTGGCTGGCCGAAACCGGCGCGGACGCCGTCGAGGCCTGGAGTTTGGATCTGGACCGTTACTGGCCGGTGGGTCGGGCGGCCCAACTGTTCGTGAAGACCGGACGGAGCCGCACCTTCCTCCTCGGCGGCGACCGCCACGAGCTGCTCGACCTCGACTCGCTTACGCCGGCCGATCTGTTCATGACCCTCGGCGATTCAGACTATCTGACCTTGCCCTGAAAGCCCGCGCCGTGTAGTCTGAGCCGGTGGAAGCCCTGGCCAGAGACTCGACCCGGAACCAAACCGCGGCGGCGGCGAGCGCCGGAGGCCGGCGCTGATGGCCGCCGAGCGACTCCATCCCCTGCCGCTCTCGAGCCGAGCGGTCGTCCCCGTCTGGGGCAATCCGGACTGGTCGGCCCTGACCGGCCGGCCGGCGCCTAACCTCCCGCCGGTGGGCGAGTTGTGGCTCAACGACGACCGGCCCGACGGCTCCTGCGTCCTGGCCGGAGAGTCGGCCGGCGCGCCCCTGGGCGAGCTGATCGAACGGGCCCCGGCCGAAATTCTCGGTCCGGCCTGGGCCGAGACGAAGCGGATGCCGGTCCTCATCAAGTTTCTGAATCCCGGCCAATGGCTCTCGGTCCAGGTCCATCCCGACTCCGAGCGGATCGGGGCGGGCAAGTACGAGGCCTGGCACGTGATAAGCGCCGGACCGGGGGCCGAGATCATCCTCGGCCTCAACCCCGGCCTGGATCGGGCGGCGGTGGCCGAGGCGGTCGAGCGAGGCGACTGGAGCGACATCCTCAACCGCCGGCCCGTCGCCGCCGGCGAGTCCTACTTCATTCCGGCCGGCCTTATCCACGCCCTCGGCCCGGACATGCTGCTCTTCGAAATCCAGCAAAACAGCGATGTCACCTACCGCTTCTACGATTGGGACCGCCTCGGGCCGGACGGCCGCCCCCGGCCGCTGATGATCGCAGAGGCCCTGGACGCCTTCAAGCCCATCGACCCGGCCGGGGTCTGCCCCGAACCGATCACGATCGAACTGGGCGCCGGCCGGGAGACCTACCTGGTCGCCTGCCGCCACTTTCTACTGACCAGACTGGAGCTGTCGGGCCCCTACCGGGGCGACACCGAAGGTCGGCGGGCGATCCTGCTGACCGGTCTGAGCGGCCGGGGGAAGGTCTTTGGCGGCGGATTGGAGGTCGGCCTCGGCCCGGCCGGGACGATCCTCCTGCCGGCCGGGCTGGGCGGCTACGCCATCGAGCCCGAGGCGGACGGAGAGGGGTTGGTCTTGCTGGTCTCCTCGACCCCCGATCTGACCGCCGACGTGGTCAGGCCGCTCCTGGCCGCCGGCGTCGGCCGGGAAAAGATTCTGTCCCTGGCCGGCGCCCTGGGTGAAACCGAGATCGGGCCGGCCTTTTGAGGCCGCCGGAGGCGGCCCGGAAACGCCCGACCTAGTCGTCTTCGGCGCAGCCCCCTACCTCGGGGTGCTTCTTACGCATGAAATCGAGGAACTTCTTGCCGGGTTCGAAGTTGGGGTTTTTTTTGAGGGCGATCTTCAAGACCTTGCAGGCCGTCTCGAACTTGGTCATCTCGTAGAGGACCCGGGCGGTGTTGTAGTAGAGCCCCTCGTCGTCGGGCGAGAGCTTGATCGCCCGCTGGTAGAGCTTGATCGCCTCGGCCAGTTGGCCCTCCTTCCGCAGCGACATGGCCAGCCGATTGATGATGTGGACCGTGTCCGGGTCGATGGCCGCGGCCCGGCGGTAGGCCGCCTCGGCGTCGTCCCACAGCTCGAAGTCCATGTAGCGGTCGCCGATGTCCACCGCCAGCCCGGCGTCCTCGCTGAAGTCGTCCATCAGCTCGTTGAAGACGTCTCTGGCTTCATCGACCCGCTCGGCCTCCAGGTGCTCGACGCCTTCCTTGAGCCGACCCATGATGGCGTCCTGGCTGACCGTGACCAGTTGACTCAAGAAGTCGAGCCAGTCCTGCTCCTGGCCCTCCGCGAACGAGACTGGACCGTAGGTTTCCTTATAGAGTTTGTGGTCGGCCACCCGGTTCATGAAATCGTAGAGCTCGTCGTCGATCATGCGCTTCTCGCGCTGCATGAACTGACTCTGCAACTCGATCTTGGAGTGGATGGCTTCGGTGAGGTTGATCAGGCAGGCCTGGAGATTACCCTTGGCCAATTGCTCCTTGGCCCGGTTGAACTTGGTGTAGAACCGTCGGGTCGGATCGGGTCCTTTGGTCTGCCCCGTCAAAGGCGTCTCTCCAACTTGCGGGAACGTTCAAATTTAACGCACTTACTGATTCTCTGCAAGCCTTCCTCGCCAGGGGCGGCAGGCGCCGCGCCTGATGGCCTCGATCAGATCGCCAAGGTCTCTGATCGGACAACTGAACTCGGTCGCCCAGTCGCCCAGGTGTTCGGTGGTGTGGGCATCGGAGCCGGCGACCAGGGTCGAGCCGAACCTCTCGCCCAGGGCCAGGGCCCGCTCGTTCTCCTCGGGCAAATGCGACGGGGTCAAGGCCTCGACGGCGTCGAAGAGGCTCCACAACCGATAGACCCTCTCCGGGTCGTCATTGAGCCCGGCTCCGAATCTGAACGGATGGGCCAGCACGCTCACCCCGTCCCGGTCTCTGACCCAGGCGGTCAGCTCGGCGGCCGGCAGATTGACCGGCGGGCGCTTCTTGAGGCCGAAGATCAAGACGTGACCCTCGCGGCAAGTCGCCTCCCGTCCGGTCAAAATGACCAACCCCCGGCTGTCGTCCTCGGCGGCCAGGCTTTCGATCTCCACCTTGGACCAGGCGACGTCGTGTTCGGTGATGCAAAAGCCGTCGAGACCGGCGCGTCGAATGCGGGGGGCGATCTCCCTGACCCCCAGGACCGAGCAGGAGCGGGAGTAGCGGCTGGTGTGGATGTGGAGGTCGAGGAGCATGGTTCAGCTTAAACCAGTCGCTTCGATCGGGTCAAGCGGGCGGGCCGGCGAGCAGCCGATGGCGGCTCATGGGTTGCTTAACTGGTCGATTAATGGTAAAGATTCACGATCATGGCCTATCCGATCATGGTCGATCTGCGGGGACGCCGGGTGCTGGTCGTCGGCGGCGGGTCGGTGGCGTACCGCAAGGTGCGGGTTCTGTTGGACGATTCGGCCGAGGTGGTCGTCGTCGCCCCGGAGTTGACGCCGGAGCTGGCCCGGCTGGTCGAGGCGGCCGGTCTCGATTGGCGGGCCAGAAGTTTCGAGCCCGGCGACCTCGAGGGCTGCTTCCTGGCCGTGGCCGCCACCGACGACGAGGCGGTCAACCGGGCCGTGTTCGAGGCGGCCGAGGCGCGACGGATGCTGTGCAACGTGGTCGATCAACCCGAGCTGTGCTCGTTCATCGTCCCGGCCGTGGTGAGGCGGGGCGGCCTGATCCTGGCCGTCTCCACCACCGGCGCTTCACCTCTCCTGGCCCGTAAGATCAAGGAACGGCTGGCCGACGAATACGACGAGGCCTGGGCCGACTACGTCGATCTGTTGGCCCGGGTGCGCCGGCTGGTCCTGGCCCGCGGTCGACCGGCCGAGAAGAACCGGTCGGTGTTCGAGGCGGTGATCGCGGCCGACCTTCTGACCCCGCTGCGCCGAGGCGACCGGACCGAGATGGAGCGGCGGCTTGTCGATAGTTGCGGTTTGACCCTGGCCGAAGTGGAGGAGGCTTAAGAGACATGGCCGAGCTTCTGTTTTGGCTGACCGCCATCGGCTATTCGGCCGGCGCCGGCGGCTACCTGGTCTACATCATCCGCCAGAACGAGGGCTCGGCCCGCTGGGCCGACCGGGTGATGATGCTCGGCCTGGCCCTGCATACCGGCCAGTTGATCGTCGTCTGGGTGGGCTTGGGTCACGTCCCGGCGGTGGGTTTGACCCAATCGCTCAATTTCTTCGCCTGGGCGGTGGTGGCCGGTTATCTGGCGGTTAGGTTCAAGACCAACGTCAAGGTCCTGGGCTCGTTCGTCGCCCCACTGGCCCTGTTCCTGATGCTTCTGGCCGCCGGCGGCGGAATCGGCAAGCCGGCCGAACCGGTGGCCGGCTTCAACTCGGTCTGGCTCGCCCTCCACGTCGCCACCGCCCTGTTGGGCGACGGCATCTTCGCCGTGGCTTTTCTGGCCGGGGTGATGTACCTCCTCCAAGAGCGGGCGATCAAGGGCAAGCGCTTCGGCTGGCTCTACTCCCGGCTGCCCTCGCTGACCAGCCTGGACGGCCTGAACCGGACCTGTCTGGTCTTCGGCTTTCCGCTGTTGACCGTCGGCATGCTCACCGGCGCGCTCTACGCCCAGTTGGCCACCGGCGTCTACTGGCGCTGGGACGCCAAGGAGGTCTGGTCGCTGATCACCTGGGTCGTTTACGCCGTGCTCCTCCACCAGCGCCTGACCGTGGGCTGGCAGGGCCGCCGGGCGGCCTGGATGGCCATCGTCGGCTTCGGCCTGGTGATATTCACCTTTTTGGGCGCGTCGCTGCTGATGAGCGGCTACCACGACTTCGGCAAATACGGGCTGAACGGATGAGCGTCATCGTCGCCGGCATATCCCACCACACCGCTCCGGTCGAGTTGCGCGAGCAACTGGCCGGTTGCGCCCAGGATCCGCTGGCCGGCCTGACCGCCTTGAGCGAAGTCAAAGAGGGGCTCTTCATCTCGACTTGCAACCGGGTCGAGTTCGTCGTGGTCACCAGTGAGGCGGCCGGCGACGCCGAGGCGGCCGCCAAGCGGCTGGTCGAGTTCATCAGCCGGCTGTCGGGCGTGGCCGTCGCCGAGATAGAACCCTGCCTCTATATCAAGACCGATCGCGAAGCGGTCCGCCACGTCTTCCGGGTCGCCTCCAGCCTGGATTCGATGGTCGTCGGCGAGCCCCAGATTCTGGGCCAGATCAAGGACGCCTACCGCCGCGCCTCGGCCAACGGCCGGCTGGGCGTCATCCTCAACCGGTTGATGCACAAGACCTTCTCCGTGGCCAAGCGGGTCAGGACCGAGACCGGCATCTCCGATCACGCCGTGTCCATCTCCTACGCCGCGGTGGAGATGGCCCGGAAGATCTTCGGCGACCTGAGCGGCAAACGGGCGCTGTTGATCGGGGCCGGCGAGATGGCCGAACTGGCCGCCGAAAACCTGCTGGCCAACGGGGTGACCGATTTGACCGTGGCCAACCGGACCCTTCAGCGGGCCATGGAGATCGCCCAGCGATTTTCCGGCCGGGCCGTGGGCCTGACCGAACTGGAGCCGGCCCTGATCGAAGCCGACATCGTCATCTCCTCCACCGCCGCCGCCGAGCCGGTGCTGACGACCACGCTCGTCAAGTCGATCATCAAACCCAGAAAGAGGCGGCCGCTGTTCATCATCGACATCGCCGTGCCCCGGGACGTCGAGGAGGGCGTCGGCCATCTGGAGAACGTCTACCTCTACGACATCGACGACCTTCAGGCCGTGGTGGCCAAGAATATCGAGGCCAGGATGCACGAGGCGATCCGGGCCGAGCGGATCGTGGAAGAGGAGGCGATCAAGTTCGAGGACTGGCTCAAGTCCCTGGCCGTGGTGCCGACGATCAAGGCCATCCAGTCCCAACTGGAAGAGGTCCGCCTCAAGGAGCTTCGAAAGACGCTGCCTTCCCTGAACTTGACCCCCGAACAGGCCGAAGCGATCGAGGTCATGACCCGGGCGATGATGAAGAAGGTTCTCCACCACCCGGCGGTCTGGCTGAAGCGCAATTTCAGGAACCCGGACAACCTGGAGCGCTACCTCGACGCCGCCCATCGCCTCTTCGGCCTGGAGAAACCGGCCAAAGACGACCCCGAGAAAGACTGATCACTCACCCGGCCGCAAGATCGACTCAATCTCGGCATCCATTTTGGCCAGCCGCAGCCACTCGCGCCGGACAAGGCCGCTGAAAGGCCGAATCAAGCTCCAGTAGGCCCGAAAACGCTGTTTGGCTTTCCGGCCGTAACAGACAACCCTGGTTTCGGTGGCGAGATTAGAAAGCCGGGGGCCCAAAGGCTCGACGTGGAAGTTGGCGGCCGCCTTGGCGTAACCCGGTCGAGCGAAGTCCCTGAATCCATCGGGATCGAGCGTCCTGATGTCGAAATCGAGGAGCCAGAACCGCCCGATGAGGCCGATTACGAACTCATTGGGCGGGTTTTCGGCCAACTGGATGAAACCGATTTTTGAAAACTCGGTGATTCTATACGGCAGGCCCGGCGTGGTGAAGTCTCTTCGCCAGAGGCGATAGGGCGCCTCCCGCAGCCGAAACAGGAGGCGAATCACCGGCGAGCGGCGCATGTCCAGCTCCCTCACGGCCCGATAGACCCGCTCCGCCGCCGCCTCGACGACTACTTGATGGACCTCGTTAAACCCCCACGGGTGGTTCATTCGCCGCAGCCTACGACGAAAAAGAACGGTTCCGCATGTGCTGCCGATACCCTGTAGCCTGCGGCAGTGTCGTTGATTTGCCGGTCCGGGAGATAATCATCCAGCAGCACTTTGGCTTCCAGGGCTTCGATCAAAAATGGCGAGCCGGCCTCGGCTCGCCGTCGATTCGGGACCGGCTCACCGGCTCCAACCCTAACCCGACGGCGCGGCGGTAAACAGCGTCTCGTCCTTGAGCGACTGGCCGAACTTCTCCACCACCTCGGCCACGGTCAGCTTGGCCTTCTCCTCGCCGGCCACGTCCAACTGGATTTGGCCCTGGTGGAGCATGATCATCCGGTTGCCGTACTTGAGGGCCTGGTTCATGTTGTGGGTGACCATCAGCGTGGTCAGGTTGTTCTCCCGGACCATGACGTCGGTCAGGTCCATCACCTTCTGGGCCGTCTTGGGGTCCAGGGCGGCGGTGTGCTCGTCCAGGAGGAGCAGCTTGGGCATGGTCAGGGTGGTCATCAGCAGGGCCAGAGATTGGCGCTGGCCGCCGGAGAGGAGGCCGACCTTGTCCTTGAGCCGGTCCTCCAGGCCCAGCTCCAGGACCTTCAACACCTCCCGGTAGCGCTTGCGTCGGGACTTGGTCACTCCCCACCTCAGCCCGCGCCTTCGGCCCCGCATCTCGGCCATGGCCAGGTTCTCCTCGATGGTCATCTCGCCGGCCGTGCCCAGAGTCGGATTCTGGAACACCCGGGCCAAGTGGCTGGCCATGGCGTAATCCGGGGCCTTGGTCACGTCCTCCCGGCCGATCTTGATCTGGCCCTCATCGGGTTGGTAGGTGCCGGCGATGACGTTCAAGAGAGTCGATTTGCCGGCCCCGTTGGAGCCGATGATGGTAATGAACTCGCCCTCGTCCACCTCCAGGCTGAGCTTGTCGAGGGCCCGTTTTTCGTCCTGGGTGCCGGGGTTGAATATCTTGGTGACGCCCCTGACGGAGAGCATCCTCTTGGCCATGGCTAAACCCCCCTCAGGTGGATCTTGCCTTCCCGGCCGCCCTTGATGGCCGGAACGCCCAGGGCCAGCACGACCATCAACCCCGTGGCCAACTTGAGATCGGTCGGGGCCAGGCCGAGCCGAAGCCCGGCGACGATGATGATCCGATAGATGATCGAGCCGACGACCGCGGCCATGGTCAAACGCAGCACCGTACCCGGCTGGGCGATTATCTCTATACCGGTGTTGAGCACCATCAGGGCGAAAGTCAAGGCCAGACCGATGCCGATGACGGCCATCCGCTCGGAAAAGCTCTCGACGTTCACCAGCCAGGCCAAGACTATGCACACCGCGGCGGCGGCGCCCAGGATGCCGGTGAATATACTCCCGTAGGCCGGTCGTCTTTTGACCATGGCCTCGCCGATGATGATCGAGGCCAGGCCGGCGACGATCATGCCGATGCCCATGCTCACGTCGGAAAACCCCTGATCCTGGGCCACCAGCGCCCCCGAGAGAGCGACCAGGGCGTTGGACAAGCCCAGCCCGAAGACGGTGGCCGTATCGGTGTTGACGCCCAACGAGCGGATCATCTGTTCGTTGTCGCCGGTGGCCCGAAGGGCCAGGCCGTACTCGGTGTAGAGAAACAGGTCGGTCAATATCTTGAAGACGATGGTCACGACGGCGAAGAAGATGACGATCGGCACCCAGCGGGCGACCTCCATGTTCTCCATCGAGGTAAAGATCGTCGGAGCGTACAAAAGCTGGATATTGGCCCGGCCCATGATTCTCAGGTTGACCGAGTAGAGGATGGTCATCATCAGGATGCCGGCCAAAAGACTGTTGATCTTGAGGCGGGTGTTGAGAATGCCGGTCAGGCAACCGGCGACGAATCCGGAGGCGACGGCGGCCACGATGGCCAGCACCGGGTCCACCCCCTCAATAATCAACCGGGCGGCCACGGCGCCGCCCAGGGGAAAACTGCCGTCCACGGTCAAGTCCGGGAAGGCCAGCA
Source organism: uncultured Thermodesulfobacteriota bacterium (assembly GCA_964634465.1). GTDB lineage: Bacteria > Desulfobacterota > Desulfarculia > CAZWLY01. The sequence continues at coordinate 50,399 of CAZWLY010000012.1, forward strand.
CCCTGAAGGTCAGGGCGATGCCCAAGGCGACCAGGGCGTAGGCCAAGCCCTGCTCCAGAGAGGAGGGCACGACGCCCTGCAACACGGATAACAGCATCTCGGCTCCAGCACTAAACCGCGCCCGGGACCGGTATCAGCTCCCCGGGCGCGGGGTCAATGGATCGATCAGTCGATGAGCTTGCCCGTCTTCTTGGCCAGGTCGATGTACTTCTGGGCGACCTTGAGGCCCTGTGCCTTGGCGTTCTTGAGGCTCAAGTAGAAGGTCAGCTTCTCGGTCTTGCCCGAGGGGATGTCGCCGGCCTTCATGCCGTCCTTGAGGATCTTGACCGCCTTGAGCCCGGCGGTGTAGCCGACGCCGTAGTAGTCGAAGCCCAGCGCCGCGGCCGCGCCCAGCTTCACCTGGTCGGTGTTGCCGACGAAGAAGGGAATCTTGTTGGCGTTGGCCACCTTGGCCACCGAGCCGAGGGCCGAGGCGACCGTGTTGTCCGAGGTGATGTAGATGGCGTCCACCTTGCCCACCAGGGACTGGGCGGCGGTGTAGACTTCGCTGGAGTTGGAGATGGTGACCTCGATGAGCTTCAGCCCCCGCTTCTTCATCGCCTCGCGGGTCCAGCCGATGGAGGTCACCGAGTTGGCGTCGCCGGCGTTGTAGATGGTGCCCCACTTCTTGGCCGAGGGCAGCATCTCGTGATAGAGGGCGATCTGCCGGTCGATGGGCCAGGCGTCGGAGACGCCGGTCACGTTGCGGCCGTCAGGACCCATGGTCTTGACCAGACCGGCGCCGACGGGATCGGTCACCGAGGAGTAGACCACCGGGATGTTCTTGATGACCTTGCAGGCGGCCTGGGAGGTGGGGGTGGCGATGGAGTGGATCAGGTCGTAGTTGCCGCTGGCGAACTTCTGGGCGATGGCCTGGGCGTTGGGCATCTCGCCCTGGGCGTTCTGGTAGTCGTAGGTGGCCTGAACGCCGTTGTCCTTGAGGGCCTGCTCGAAGCCCTTCTGATCGGCCTCCAGGGCCGGATGGCTGACGATGACGGTCACGCCGATCTTGAAGGTTTTGGCCGCTGCCATACCCGGCGCCAGAAGAGCCACGGCCAGTACGGCGGCCAAGAGGTAAACCAATCCCTTCCTCATAATTGCCCCCTTTTTGTAACTGTAAAGATGAACCGCTGTCTCAAAACAGGAACTCGGGACCGGCTCTTTTGTAGCGGATGTTCGGTCAAATGTCAATGGTTCTGGAGGCCTAAGCCGCGTCTTGGGCCGGAACCGGTTGAGGTTGACCGCCGGCTGGAGCGCTGTTATAACCCTAGACCACTTTACGATCGGTCTCATGGCCGGATGGAGACTGCAATCCTCTAGACAAGGAAGAGATATGACTGATGAAAACAGGCCGATGGGTCTTAACGACGCCATCGACTTCGACTGCCGCCCCGATCTGGAGTGCTTCACCAAGTGCTGCGGCGACGTGACCATCTTCTTGAATCCCTTCGACGCCATGCGCTTGGCCGAGCGCCTGGAGATGGACTCGACCAGCTTCCTCAAGACCTACACCGTGGCCCTGCAGGGTTCCAACAACCCGGTCCTGCCCCTGGTGGTGCTCAAGATGGACGAGACCCGGGAGGGCTCGCCCTGCCCCTTTGTCGGGCCGGACGGCTGCTCGGTCTACGACGTCCGCCCCTGGGCCTGCCGGCTCTATCCCCTGGACGCCGTCGGCCCCATGGAGTTCGATTTCCTGAACGTCAAGGACCAGTGCCGGGGCATCGGCTGCGGAAACAGGCAGACGATCAAGGAGTACCTGACCAGCCAAGACCTGGCCTCTTCCTTCGAGATGGACGCCCTCTACAACCAAATCACCAACCACCCCCGGCTGGCCGAGTTGGACGTAGACAACCCCAAGATCGCCCAGATGGTCTACCTGGCCCTCTACGATCTGGACCTCTTCCGGCGGCTGATCTTCGAGTCCAGCTTCCTGGACAAGTTCGAGATCCCGGCCGAGCGGCTGGCGGCCATCAAGGAGAACAAGATCGAGCTCTACAAGTTCGGCATCGACTGGGTGCTCTTCGGTCTGTTCGCCGAGAAGACCCTGACCGTCAAGAGGCCCGCAGACAATGCCGCTGCCGCCGACTAGGCCCGAGGCCGGCTTCAAGCCGGTCGGGCAGCGCTTCCAGTTCGACTGCCACCCCGGCGTGCCCTGCTTCAACGCCTGTTGCGGCAAGCTCAACCTGGTCCTCACCCCCTACGACATCCTCCGGCTGGCCCGGAATCTGGGGCTGTCCACCGGCGATCTCGTCGAGAACCACACCGTCGCCGCCCAGGAGAAGAGCCGCTGGCCGTTGATCCGCCTCAAGATGGACGAGAAAGCGGGCGGCGACTGCCCCTTTCTGAAGCCCGAGGGCTGCGGGGTCTACCCGGACCGACCCAGCGCCTGCCGGATCTACCCTCTGGCCCGGGCCGTCAGCCGCGGTTACGGCCCCGGCGAGGTGATGGAGCAGTTCTTTGTGGTCGAGGAGAGCCACTGCCAGGGCTTCGCCGAGGAGCGCCACTGGACCGTGGCCGAGTGGGTGGCCGACCAGGGGTTAATCCCCTACCATCGCTTCAACGACCGCTGGATGGCCGTCGTCACCCACCCCAAGGGCCCCGGCTCCGGGCCCGAGGCCGAGAAGAACCGGCGGATGTTCTATCTGGCCTCCTACAACCTGGATCGCTTCCGCGACTTCGTCTTCCAGACCAAGTTCCTGGATCTGTTCGAGATCGACCCGATCCGGCTGTCGAGGCTCAAGGACAACGACGAGGAGCTCCTGGCCCTGGCCATGGACTGGCTGGCCTTCGCCTTTACCGGGGAGAAGACGCTCAAGTTGAAAGACGGACGGGGGTGATTACTTCTTACTCTCTACAACTCCGATAATCAACTGGACCGCTCAGCCTGGCACTCTTCCCAGACTTTTGAGAAGAAATTGTCCAGGAAAGCATTTGGGGATGCGTCGAAATCAGCCAATTCAACGCAGTGTATTATCTGGTCAACAGCGCACATTCCAACTATCTGGGGGTTATTTGCCGAGTCGGGGATCGATAGCTGATAGTTCAACACCCCTGTAAGACCGGCTACCGCTTTTACGGGAGGGTTAACGCCAAGGGCCTCGCTGGCGAATAATAGGTAGTTTGCCAATTTATCCTTATAAGTTGTTTCCAAGGAAAGGACAGGGATACTAGGCTGGTCTCTCAGCAATAAACCGTTGATGCCCCATATCTCGCCAAAAGAAGATACCTGCGTAATCCGATTTGCGGTATCCTGCGTGCCTCTTTTCTGCTCGAATACGACCGCACCATACTCGTTGCCGACACGCCACAATCTTGAGGCGTCGCCGAAGGGAACAAGTTCGTGGTGTTCCATTAGTTGGACAAGCTTATGCCGAGTAAGCCTAGCTATAGGGTAGGCGGGTATGATCCTAAGAAACATTTGGGGACCGTCATGCCAAATCACGTCAAACGGTTCCCCCTCGTCCTCAGGTGGCTTAACCGTTGCCAATCTATCGCCTTCATTGAGGAAGCTGGTTTTCCTGCTCTTGGGCTCCAGCAGCGCATAGTCATATTTTTGAGCCTTGGGTTTTCTGAAGTTCCCACTTTCAACAACTGTTCGAATGGCGTGTTCCAGTTGGCCAACCAGTTTTTTTAGTTGTCCGCGGCGCTCATCCCTAGAGGTTTCGGGGGCAAGGCGGTATTGAATGGGAAAACGTCTATGCGCGAGGTCGAAGGGCAGTTTTTCAGGTTCGCCAAAGGCTGTGTTCATTACTCCTATGTATCGCTTGGGGCCCAGTGCCTTGAGCGCGTAGCCAAGTTCGAGCAGGACGTTTGAGTTCGGTAGTTTCTTACCGGCTGCCGACTTTCCAACAAATGTGACGTCGCCAACAAATAAGTCGCTATTGTCGATCTTTTCAAGAATTGTGTCCGCTATTCCCGGGCTACCAGGGACGCCCTTAGTATCGTGATCGAGTTCTAACTTTTCATTTCTTTCTGGCTCGTCTACTTGGAGGTCGCGGTTGATGTTTTTTATGGCTTTTTTGAGGGCGTCTTTGATGAAATTACGATTGACATTGGCCGGTGTGTCACTTTGCCAGGCATAGAAGACAATTATGGCCATATCAACACCCTAATCGTTCCTACTCCGGCTCTCTACGGATATCCGCCCCCACGGCCGAGAGTTTTCTGGCGATCCTTTCGTAGCCCCGGTCGAGGTGGTAGACCCGGCGGATCACGGTCTGGCCCTGGGCGGCCAGGCCGGCCACGATCAGGCTGGCCGAGGCCCGCAGGTCGGTGGCCATGACCGGCGCGCCGGAGAGCGAGGCGACGCCCTTGACCACGGCCCGGTTGCCCTGGACCTGGATATCGGCCCCCATCCGGGCCAGCTCGGGAACGTGCATGAAGCGATTTTCAAAGATGGTCTCGGTGATGACCGAGGCCCCCTCGGCCAAGCACATCGCGGCCATGAACTGGGCCTGCATGTCGGTCGGGAAGCCGGGGTAGGGCGCGGTGTCGCAGTCGGCGGCGATCAAGCGGCCGGCGGTGCAATCGACGGTCAGCTCGTCCTCGCCGGCTTCGATGTCCGCTCCGGCCTCTTTGAACTTGGCGATGACGGCGGCCATGGTCTCGGGCCGGGCCCGGGTCAGCGTGAGCCGCGAGCCGGTGGCCGCGGCCGCGGCCAGCCAGGTGCCGGCCTCGATCCGGTCGGGCATGATCTGGTGATCGAAGCCGCTGAGGCGCTCCACGCCGTCGATGGTTATGGTGTGGGTGCCGTCGCCCTCGATCACCGCGCCCATGCTTCTCAGCACCCGGCACAGATCGACCACCTCGGGCTCCCGGGCGCAGTTTCGAAGCACGGTCCGCCCCTCGGCCAGCGAGGCGGCCATGACCAGGTTCTCGGTGCCGGTGACGGTCACCTTGTCGAAGGTGTAGTCGCCGCCCTCGAGGCGCTCGGCCCGGGCGTTGACGTAGCCCTCGTCCAGTTCGATGTCCACCCCCAGCGCCTCCAGGCCCTTCAAGTGGAGGTTGATCGGCCGGGCCCCGATGGCGCAGCCGCCGGGCAGCGACACCCTGGCCCGGCCGGTCCGGGCCACCAGCGGCCCCAGAACCAGCACCGAGGCGCGCATGGTCCGGACCAGATCGTAGGGCGCTTCGGTGGAGGTCAACTCGGCGGCGTGGATGACCAGGGTGCCGGTCGGCTCCTCCCCCTCCAGGCTGGCCGCGGCCCGGGTGACGCCCATGACCCCCAACAGGCGGCCCATGGTCTCGATGTCCATCAGCGACGGCAGGTTCCTGAGCGTGCACGGCTGGTCGGTCAAAAGGCAGGCGGCCATGATCGGCAGGGCTGCGTTCTTGGCCCCGCTTACCGGAATGACGCCGCTTAAGACGTTGCCGCCGTTGATGACGATTCGATCCAGGGTCGGCCTCCGAGTCGGCAGTATTTTTGGATTACCGGGCGGTATCGACCGGCCGGCTCCGGTTCCCCCGCTTCGACAGCGCGATCAGATTGAGGCCGGGGGCCAGAACGATGACGGCCGCGATGCCGATATCCCAGCCCTCGGGCGGGTCGTAGGTGATCATGACCGCGGCCAGGACCAAGAGCAGGATGTCGGCGATTATGGCCGCTTTTTTCAACATTCGTTCCGTTCCCCCGCCGTTTCGCCCCGGCCCTGTTCGAGCCTGGCCGCGGCCACTCTGTCCCGGCCGGCCAGGTCGGGCAGAATGCCGATTTCGCCAAACGGCCCTGCTTCCATGAGCGCCGCCGCCGACGGCCCCTGATCGGCCCCGATCTCGAACAGCAGCCAGCCGCCGGGCCTGAGATGTTCCGGCGCTTCGGCGACGAGGCGCCTGATGACTTCCAGTCCGTCGGCTCCGGCCAGCAGGGCGATCGCCGGCTCGAATTCGACGATCTGCCGGTCCAACTCCCGGTACTCCGCCTCGGCGACGTAGGGCGGGTTCATGACGATCATATCAAATTTGCGGCCCGGAACCGATTCAAAAAGATCGCCTTCGAGAAACTCGATCCGGCCGGCCAGGCCGAGCGTTTCGGCGTTGCTCTCGGCCACGGCCAGAGCCTCGGCCGAGACGTCGGTGGCGACGACGGCGAGGGCCGGCCGCTCGCTGGCCAGGGCCAGGCTGATCGCGCCCGAGCCGACGCCCAGCTCCAGCAGGCTCACCGAAGCGCTCTCGGCCAGTCGGTCCAAGGCGGCTTCGACCAGAGTCTCGGTCTCGGGCCGAGGGATGAGGACGCCCGGCCCGACCGCAAGTTCGAGCGTCCAGAAGGAGCGCCGGCCCAAGAGATAGGCCACCGGCTCGCCGTCAAGCCGGCGCTTCAAGAGAGTCTTGAACGCGGCCAGCTCGTCCGAATTGAGCGGCCGGTCGTAATTCAGGTAGAGTTGGACTCGATCGAGGCCCAGGGCCCGGGCCAGCATCAACTGGGCGTCCAGCCGGGGGGAATCGGTGAAGCCTTTCCGGCGGAGATAGTCGGCGGACCACTCGAGGACGCGGCCGATGGTCCACAGCTCCATGTCCGATCAGTCTTTGGCCTCCAGGGCCTTGGCCTGGAAGGCGATGTTGAGCTGGTCGATCATCTCGTCCAGGTCGCCGGCCATGATCTCGTCCAGGCGGTAGAGGGTCAAGCCGATGCGGTGGTCGGTCATGCGGCCCTGGGGGAAGTTGTAGGTCCTGATCCGCTCGGAGCGGTCGCCGCTGCCGACCTGGGCCTTGCGCGTCTCGGATATCTCGGCCATCTGCTCGGCCTGGGCCTTGTCCAGCAGGCGGGCCTTCAAGACCTTCATCGCCTTGGCCTTGTTCTTGAGCTGACTGCGCTCGTCCTGGCACTGGACCACGATGCCGGTCGGGATATGGGTGATGCGCACCGCCGAATCGGTGGTATTCACGCTCTGGCCGCCCGGCCCCGAGGAGCGGAAGATGTCGATCCTGAGATCGTTGGGGTCGATGTCGACGTCCACGTCCTCGGCCTCGGGCAGCACCGCCACCGAGGCGGCCGAGGTGTGGATGCGGCCCTGGGTTTCGGTGACCGGCACCCGCTGGACGCGGTGGACGCCGGATTCGTATTTCAGCCGGGAATAGGCCCCCTTGCCTTCGATGAGAGCGATGATCTCCTTGAAGCCGCCGGTGTCGGTCTCGTGGCGGGAGAGGACGTCCACCTTCCAGCCGCGGCCCTCGGCGTAGCGGGCGTACATCCGGAACAGATCGCCGGCGAAGAGGGCCGCCTCCTCACCGCCGGTGCCGGCCCTGATCTCCAGGATGGTGTTCTTGTCGTCGTTGGGGTCCTTGGGAATCAAAAGGACCTTGATCCGCTCGGTAAGCTCGGCTTTCTCGGCCTTGAGCGCCTCCAACTCCTCCCTGGCCAGCTCGCGGATCTCCGGGTCGGCGTCGGAGAGCAGCTCCTGGTTGGAGGCGATCTCCTCGGTGATCCGGCGATACCTGGCCGCGGCGGCGGCCACTTCGGCCAGCTCGGCGTGCTCTTTGGCCAGCTCCCGGTAGCGGTTCTGGTCCTTGATCGCCTCGGGGTCGGAGAGGATCTTCTCCACTTCGGCGAAGCGGGCTTCGATCTTCTGCAGGCGGGCCTCGAAACCTTCCGCCGCCATCAGGCCGCCTCCTCCATCTTCAGGGCGCTCTTCAAGGCCGTCAGCGCGATCTCGATCATATCGTCGGTCGGCTGGCGGGTGGTCAACCTCTGAAGGGCCAGTCCCGGCCAGATGATCGGCTTCATCCAGGGGCGATCGGCCTTTTTCCCGGCCAAGCGGGTGACCTCGTAGGCCGCGCCGGCGATGGGCAGCATGAGCAGGATCTTGAGGCCGATGAAGGCGCTCTGGGTGAGGGGGCCCGGCCAGTCGGGCTTGGGAACCAGGGGAAAGACGAGGCCGAAAAAGACGATGGAGATCAAAAGGACCAACAGGAGAAAGGCGGTCCCGCAACGGGGATGAAGGGTCCGGTGGCGCCGGGCGTTCTCCACCGTCAACTCCTCGTCGGCCTCGTAGGCGTGGATGCTCATGTGTTCCGCGCCGTGGTACATGAAAAGCCGCCTGACGTCCTTCAAACTGGAGATGGCCAGGATGTAGCCCAAAAAGAAGGCCATCTTGAACACGCCGTCGATGACGTGGAACCACAGCGACTTGACCCCGAAGTCATCGCTGAAGTAGCGCCCCAGCCCGAGGGAGATGACGTGGGGCGCGGCCACGAACAGGAGCATGGCCAAGGCGACGGCCAGCAGGATCGTCCCGGCCATGGCCCAGGGGGAGAGCGGCCCGCCTTCTTCCTCCTCGAGGGCCTGGTTGGCCGAGAAGGTCAGGGCCGTGATCCCGTTGACCATGGCCTCGACAAAGACCACCGCGCCCCGGAAAAAGGGCCACCTGAGGAACTTGATCCGCTGGCTGATCGAGCGCCAGGGCTCCTCTCTGACCACCACCTCGCCCGAGGGGCGGCGCACGGCGATGGCCATGGCCTTGGGCGAGCGCATCATGACGCCCTCGATGACGGCCTGGCCGCCTATGTTGTGATGGCGGTTGGACAAACCAGGGGCTTGACCGCCTTACTGGGCGTCTTGCTGGGCCTGGTTGAACTTGGCGTACTTGCGCCTGAAGCGTTCCACCCGGCCGGCCGAATCGACCAGCTTTTGCTTGCCGGTGAAGAAGGGGTGGCACTTGGAGCAGATTTCGACCTTGATCTCGTCCAGGGTCGAGCCGGTCTCGAACTCGTTCCCGCAAGCGCACTTGGCCGTAATTGTTTTATATTCGGGATGAATGTCTTTCTTCATGGTCCCCACCTCGATAAATTCTCTGAACCCGCCATTATACGCGAATTCCCGGGCTTTTCAAGGCCGAAGCGCTCCTTCGGGCGGGCCCAAGGCCGGCTGATTATACTCAAAAGACCCGAAGAGGCAAGGAAGAAATGCGAGCGGGCGGCGGCCCCGTCGCCTCGATCGCCGCGCCGCTCGACGCCGGGCCGCGCCGGGCGGGAATTTTGGTGGTCTTGTCCGGGTCTTCGGAATATAATCAGCCTGGTCCTTGTGGTCTCACGACAGGATGGCGTATGACCAAGAATCTGCCCGTAGATTACACCCCCGGTCGCTACGACCGTTTTACCAAAGATTATGTCGGCGTCTACGATGATATAATCGTTCGCCGCGTGCTGGACGAGTTCCGGCCCGAACGGGCCGGCGGGGCGCTTATCGACCTGGGCATGGGCACGGGACGGGTGCTGGTCAAACTGGCCGCCCATGAGCGGCTCCGGCCCTTGAGCCTGATCGGCCTGGATTACTTCCAGGACATGGTCGAACAGGCCGCCGAAACCGTCGCCCGGGCCGGTCTGGCCGGCCGGATCCGGCTGATCAGGGGCGACGTTCACCGCTTGCCTTTCCGGGACGGGTGCGCCGAGATCGTCATCAGCCGTTCCACCATCCACCACTGGGCCGAGCCGGTGGCGGCCTTCAAGGAGATCCACCGCCTGCTGGCCCCAGGCGGGGTGGCCATCATTCACGACATAAGACGCGACCCCCACCCCGAGGCCCTGGCCGGGTTCAACCGCCGCCGGCGGGAGGCCGGCGTGGGCCCGGCCAAACTGGAGAACAAGTACACCCCGGCCGAGGTCCGAGAGATGATCGCCGCCGCCGGTCTGACCGAGTGCTCGGGCGTCTTCACCGGTTCCACCGGACCGGAAGCCCTGGGATTCGAGCTGCGAATATCGGGCCCGGTTCGCCGGGAGGCGAGCCGATGACGGCCGTCCAGGAAGCGGCCATCGTCGGCCTGGCGATCGGCTCCGGCCGGGCCGAAGACCTGGCTGCCTGGTGGCGGGCCCTCTCCTGCCCGCCGGCCGGCCTGGCCCAACCGGACCCCGAGGCCGAGCCCGGCCCCGACCTGGCCGAAAGGCTGGCCGCCGGCGCTCTTGAAGACGCCGGTCTGGAAGAACCCCGGCCAGGGGAGACGGAGATCGATCGGGCCGAGGGACTGGCCGGTCTGGTCCGGATCATGGAAGAGCTGCGCCCCGGCGCGATCGGCGTGATCGTCGATGTCGGGGCCGGGAAGGGCGGCGCGGCGGTGGCGGTTCAAAATTTGGCCCGGGCTCGGGCGGACGGCCGCCGAATCTACGCCGTCATCAGAGGCTTCGGCCGGGCCGACGAGCTGGCTCGATCCGTCGGCTCGGCCCTCCGAACCGCCGGGGTGGACGCCGAGCGGATCACCTATTTGGAAATAAACCCCGGTCCGCCAAACAAAGACGATCTGGCCGCCCTGGCCGGAATCTGGCCTCCCCGCCGGGACGAGCCGCCCCGCTGCGGCCTGGGCCGGCCGGAGCCCGGACAAAGCGCCCTGGCCGGGCTGGTCAAGACCGCTCTGGCCGTCTACCACCGCCTCCTGCCGCCGGGCGCGGCGACGGAGGGCGACCCCAGCCTGGATTCGACTCCCTTCTACCCGATCGCCGAGGTTCGGCCCTGGTTCCGGGGCCGCAACGATCTCCGCCGGGCCGTGGTCGGCGCGGTGGAGGAAGGCCGTCACTACCACTTCGTCCTGGAAGAAGACCCGAACCACGCCGGCCTCGGAGCGGCCTGGCCCAGCGAGCTGGTCGTCGTCTCGGCCGACGACCGGGCCGGACTCCTGGCCGTCATGGAGAGCCTGAAGGCCAGGCTCCAGGACGAGGCCGAGACGCCCCTGGATCGGTTGGCCTACACCCTGGCCCGGCGGCCGGCCGGCCGGCACCGCCTGGCCGTCGTCGCCCGGAACGCCGCCGATCTGGCGGCCAAGCTGGAGGCGGCCGCCTCGAAGCTGGGCTCGCCCGACAAAACCCGCCTCCAAACCCGGACCGGAATCACCTTCAACCAGCTCGACGAGGATCAGGACCCCGATCGATCCGTGCTCCTCTTTCCAGGCCAGGGTTCCCAAACCGTCAACATGCTGGCCGGCCTGTGTCTCCACTTCCCTCTCGTCCGCTCCTGGTTCGAGTCCCTGGACGGGGTCTTTGCCGGCGAGTCCGGCCCCACGCCCACCGAGCTGCTGTTTCCGCCGCCCGCCGAGCTGTCCGAGGCGGCCAGCTGCCGGGTAGCCGAGTATCTGCGCTCGATGGAGGGCGGGGCTCCGGGAGCCTTCGTCGCCTGCCTGGCCCTAAACGACCTCTTGACCAGGCTGGGTTTCCGGCCGGAGGCCATGGTCGGCCACTCCAACGGCGAGAACGCCGCCCTCATCGCCGCCGGGGTGCTGCGTCTGGATCGGGATGGAATCTTCAGGCTCATCCGCCGCCTGTCGGCCAAGGCCGAAAAGCCGGAGGAAGGGCTGGAGCCGGTCAGGGGGGTGACGGCCGCGGTCAGCCTGCCGGACAAGGGCGTCTTGGCCGAGATTCTGGCGCCCTGGTCGGGCCGGGCCTTCTGGGCCATGGACAACTGTCCCCATCAGGTGGTCCTGTTCGGCGATCGGGAGGCGATGGACGACATCCTCCAGGCGCTCCGCCGCCTCGGAGCCATCACCATGGTCCTGCCCTTCGACCGGGCCTTCCACACCCCCTTGTTCGCTCCCCAGGCCGAAGCCCTCCGGGAAGTCTACGACTCGATCGAGGCCGGCTCCGGCCACACCCCGGTCTACTCCTGCCATACCGCCGGCCGGTTCCCGGAAGAACCGGCGGCCATCCGCCAACTGGCCGCGGCCCAGTGGACCGGCCGGGTCCGCTTCCAGGAGACGATGGAAGCGCTCTACTCCCAGGGGTTTAGGACTTTCGTCGAGGCCGGGCCGAGCAACACCCTGACCACCTTCGTGGACGACATCTTTCGGGGGCGGAAGCACACCGCCGCCGCCTGTTGCGTCGAGGGCCGGCCCGACCTGGGCCAGTTCCAGGAACTGGTCGGCCGGCTGTTCGCCCTGGGGCTGATCGGGAGCGTGACCGCCCTGTTCGAAGGCCGCGGGCTGAGGCCCATCCCCTTGGAGAAAGACGAACAGGCCGCCCCGGCCGCTCCGGGACCGTCTCCCTCCCGCCAGGCCAGGGAGGCGATCATCCAGGGGCACTTCGGGCTGATGAACGAGTTCCTGGCCTCCCAGGAACGGGTGCTGGCCCGAATAGGCGCCGCCCTCGGCTCGGCCGGGGCCAGGAGGACGGGACCGGCCCCGGCGGCCGACGGTGACCCGGCCGGGCGCTGGCCGTTGCTGGGCGCGGTGGTGGAGGAAACCCCGACCAGGCTGGCCGCCAGACGCCGCCTGAACGTGGCCGAGGACGTCTTTCTGCTGGACCATTGCCTGGGCCGTCGCTTTCCGGGTCGCTCCGACGAGTTGCACCCTCTGCCCGTGCTCCCCTTCGCCTTCAGCCTGGAGATGCTGGCCCAGGCGGCGTCCCGGCTGGGCGGCGGCCGGCCGGTCGTCGGCGTGGAGAACGTCCGGGGCCACCGGTGGATCGCCCTGGACAGGGGCGTCCTGGAGCTGGGCCTCGAGGCCGAGTTGGAATCGGCCGGGGACCGGGTCCAGGTGCGAATGTTCGAGCTCGATCCTGAACGCCCCGAACAAAAGTCCCTGGTCTTCGAGGGCCGGGTCGCCTTGGCCGCCGGATATCCCGATCCGCCGCCCCCGGCCGGACTCACCCCCCGTCCGCAACAGCCTCCCAAGTGGTCGGCCAAGGACTTCTACCGCTACTGTCTCTTCCACGGGCCTCGCCTCCAGGGCGTCAGGCGGCTCGTCGCCCATGGCCCGGACGGGCTGGAGGCCGAGCTGGCCGAGCCGGGCGGGTTGGATTTCTTCAACCGCTCGCGCCGGGTCGTCTGGCAGACCTCTCCGGTCCTGATCGACTGCGCCGGACAATTGGTCGGATACTGGCTCGTGGAGCAGTTCTCGCGGGAGTTCTTCGGCGTTTTTCCCTACTTCATCCGATCATTGCACCAGTTCGGGCCGCCGCCCGCCCCCGGCGCCGTCCTGGAGTGCCGGGCGGCCATGCGCTTTGAGCCGCCCGAGGTGGAGGCGGACTTCGATTTCATCGATTCCTCGGGCCGGCTGGTGTTCCGGCTGGAGGGGATGAGAGGCCGCGTCTTCGACTTCCCCCAGGCCTACCTGAACTGCCTCTACTGGCCCGAGACGGGCGTCGAGCTCTCCCGGCCCTGGCTGGAGGAAAGCGGGCTGATCGTCCAGCGTTTGGACGACCTGACCGAAGACCTGCTGGAGACCAGCTTCGGCATCTGGAAGCGGGCCCTGGCCCACGTCACCCTGGGCCCCCGGGAGCGCGAGCTGTGGCACGATCTGCCGGAGCGGGGGCCGAGGCGGACCCAGTGGCTCCTGGGACGGGTGGCCGCCAAGGACGCCGTCCGCCGTTGGGCCAGGGCGGAGCTGGGCCTGGCCCTGGAACCCACCGGGGTGGAGGTCTTGCCCGACGATTCGGGCCGGCCGGTGATCGCCTGCGCCGGGCTCGAAGGGGTCGCCTCCCTACCCAGCCTCTCCATCTGCCACTCGGGCCTGACGGCCGCGGCCGCCCTGGACCCGTCCGGGAAAGGGATCGGCCTCGACCTGGAGAGCTTGGAGGGGCGGGAGGTGGGCGAGTGGCTGGAGAGGGCCTTTCACGACGACGAGCTGGCCCTGGTCGCTCCGGACGATCGCCGGGCCCTGCTGGGCTTGTGGTGCGCCAAGGAGGCGGCGGCCAAGGCCGGCGGCCAGGGGCTCGAAGGCGCGCCGCTGGCCTGGCGAATCGAGGACGGCTCGCCCGAGCACGGCCGGGTCGTGGTCTCACGCGGCGGGCGGCGCTGGCTGGTGAGGATGTGGTATGATGGCCCGGAAGCGGCCGCCCTCTGCTGGGAGGGATGGCCGCCGCGACTGACCTGAACTCCAGGGGTGATCTCGTGCAGGTTCATCTGCCCAAACTGCCTCCCGACCGCCTGAGAGCCCTGACCGACGGCATCTTCGCCATCGCCTTGACCATCCTGGTCTTGAACATCGCCGTACCGCCCCTCGTCGGCCGGACGCCGACGGAGAGGGAGTTCTGGGGCATCGTCTACGGGCTGAGACACTACCTGATAAACTACTGCGTCAGCTTCGTCCTGCTGGGCGTGTTCTGGTTGGTCCACCACCAGCAGACGCACTTCATCAGGCGGACCAACTCCTGGCACCTCTGGGCCAACCTGGCCGGCCTGCTGCTGGTTTGCCTGGTCCCCTTCTCCACTTCGCTGATGAGCGAGTACCACCAGCTCATCGGGGCGGCCATCGTCTTCGAGGCGAACATGCTCCTGATCGGGCTGGCCTTCTACCTCCAGTGGGCCTACGCCACCTCCGGTCGCAGGCTGGTGGACGAAGACCTGGACGAGTCCATCGTAATCAAGGGCCGGCGGCTGAACTTCGTTCTGGTGGCCTCCTCGGCGATAGCCTCGGGCCTGGCCTTCCTCCACCCGCGCTACAGCCTCCTGGCCTTCACCCTTATTCCACTGACCTTCGCCATGTTCAGGACACGCCTCTTCATGGTTGACTGAGACCGATCGGGTCCACCGGCGTGACAAGGAGCGATCATGAAACCTACTCAGGATGAGATTCTGGCCGGCATCAAGGAGATCCTGGCCGAGATGATCGAGGACTGGGACCTGGACCTCAAGACCATCGGGGCCGACACGCGCCTGTCCGCCGACCTCGGCCTGTCCTCCATCGACGCCCTGCACCTGGTCGCCGCCATCGACATGCGCTTCAACAGGCGCTTGCCCTATGAGAGACTGATCTTGAAGGACGGCAAGTACGTCGAGGAGCTGACCGTCGGCGACCTGACCCGCTTCGTCTACGACCACTTCGACTTCGACGCCTCCGCCCCCCAGCCGATGTGACGCCGCTTAGACCATCGACGCCAGGAGACAGGATCAGGTGAGGCTGCTCTTCTACTGCCACAACGTCCACGGCCTGGGCCACATCATCCGCTCGGTCAGGATCGCCGAGGCGGCGCTGCGGCTGGGGGCGGACGCCTGCCGGATCGTCACCGGCTGCCGTTTCCTGGACAAGCTCGAATTCGATCCGGCCGTCGAGGTGGAGCGACTGCCGGCCGTGACCCTCGAACACGGCCGTTTCCTGGCCCTCGAGGGAGAGGAAGGAGACGTCATGGCCCGGCGCTCCGCCCGGATTCTGGCCGCGGCCAGGGACTGGTCTCCGGACGCAATCGTCGTCGATCACCTGGCCTTGGGCCTGGGCGGCGAGCTGATGGCGACCCTGCTGGCCGCGGCCGACGAGGGCTGGCCGACCCTGTTCGCCTGGGGGATGAGGGACGTCTCGTCCTCTCCGGATCACCCCGGTCACGCCCCCTCCCCGCCCAAGAACCCGCGGATCAGAAAGGCCCTCAAGCGTTACGACATGGTCCTGGCCTACACCGACCAGGACTGGATCGACCCCCTGGCCGGATGGGGCGATTACCCCCTGCCCCGAAGCCGGGTCTACACCGGGGTGATCGCTGCTCGACCGCCCCGCCCCGCCCCGGCCGCCGAGGCGGTCGTCGTCGGGTTGGCCGGGGGCGGCACCGGCGGCCGGAGGATGTTCGAAGATCTGCTGGGCCTCAAGGCGGCGGGGCGTCTTCCGGAAGAGGTCGGGGTGCGGTTGGTGGCCGGGCCGTTCGGCCGGGCCGGGGAGCTGGCCCGAAAGGCCGAAGCCCTGCCCCGGGTGGAGGTCTGGCCCCTGGGCTCGGTGGAGGAGGCCGTCCGCGACGCCTCCGTGGCGGTGGCCAGGGTGGGCTACAACACCGCCTACAGCCTGATCCAGACCGACCTGCCCCTGGTCCTGACCCCCCTGCCCACCGACGGCGAGGAGCAGATCTACCGGGCCCGCCGGCTGGCCGAGCTGGCCGGGGTGTGGTCGGTGGACGAGCGGGAGCCCGGCGCGGCCGAGGCCCTGGCCGGGGCCGTCCTGGCCGCCCTGGAGACCGGGCCGACGCGACGCGATCTGCCCTTCGGGACGGCCGGGGCCGAGCGGGCGGCCGAGGCGATCATCGAGGCCGCCGGAGCCAAGCGGGGCGGGGTTTGAGGTGAAACGCCTGATAATCACCGCCGACGACTTCGGCCTGGGGCGCGGCGTCACCGAGGGCATCGTCCAAGCCATCGAGTGCGGCCTGGTGGGTCAGGCCTCGGTCATGGCCTGCCATCCCGGCGCGGCGGCCCACGTCCGGCCCTGGGCCGACAAGCTCGCCGGCCGGTTGGGGGTCCACCTCCAGTTGACCGGCGGCCGGCCCTGCCTGGACCCGTCCGAGGTTCCCTCCCTGGTGGACGCCGAGGGCCTCTTTCCCCGCTCCTGGCGGGAGATCGAGCGGCCCGATCCGGACCAGGTCCGGCGGGAGTGGCGGGCCCAGATCGAACGGGTCAGGTCGTGGGGGATCGAGCCCAGCCACCTGGACAGTCACCACCACGTGCACCAGCGGCCCGACGTCTTTTTGGTTTACTCCGAGCTGGCCAGGGAGATGGGAGCGCCGGTCCGAACGGCCGGCCGGTTGATGACCCGGCTGCTCAGGACCCAGGGGATCGCCTGCGCCGATTACTGCGAGATCGGCTGGGGTTCCGGTCCGCCGACCGAGGAGCGTCTGCTCGAGCTGGTCGAGCGGGCCTTCGAAAGTCTGGACGGGCGGGGGGCGGTGGAGTTGGTCTGCCACCCCGGCCGGGTGGATGAGGAGCTGACCAGCCACTCGACCTACGTCGGCCAAAGGGCCGAGGAGCTGGAGGTCCTTTGCTCTCCCCGACTGGCCCGAAAACTGGCCGAAGCGGGCATCGAAGTGACGCCCGTCTCGGCCCTGAGCGGCGAGGTGAATCGTGTTGAGTAATCTCCTGTTCGGAACCAGGCCGATCATAGTCCACGGCCAGGGCCACCACACCAACAAGCCCTACTGGCAACCCATCAAGGACCGCTTCTTCAGCACCCCGCCCCGCCGTCTGGGGCCCGTGACCGAACTGACCATCATCACCTTCAACAACGGCCACGAGGCGATGGGGATTCTGGAGAGGAGCCTGGAGCATCTCGGCGTGCCCTGCCTGGTGCTGGGGAAAGGCGTCGAAAACTGGGTCAACTCCAAGCACAAGCCCCGCCTGGCCCTGGAGGCGCTCGAACGGATCGAGACCAAATACACCATGGGCCTGGACTCGCGGGACGTCCTCGTCCTGGACGACCCCGGCATCGCCCTGGAGCGCTTCAGGAAGCTGTTCGACTGCCGAATGCTGCTGGCCGCCGACCGGCTCAACTGGCCCCCCCTGAAGGAGTTCAAGGAGTTCGAGGACTCCATCCCCGAGGCCCAAGAAGCGGGCAACTTCCGCTACTTGAACGGCGGAACCTGGATCGGCGAGACCGAATTCCTGCGACTCTTCTTCGGCGAGGCCGCCCGGACCGAGCCGGTCGAGCAGGCCGCCGAATCGGAGCAGGGAATCCTCAAGAAGCTCTTCCCCCGCTATTACCCCGAGGTGCAGCTCGACTACCGCTGCTCCATCTTTCAGACCATCGGTTTCGTCAGCGATCCGATCTTGAAGATAGAATGAACTGGTGCCACTCGCCCCGGCGGAGAAGAAAGCGGTCCGCTCCGGGCGGGTTTGGTCCGGGCGAGGCGGTCAGCCCGGCGGTGTAGCCGGCCTTCTCGACCAGAGCCGGAGGCAGGGGGCCGATGTGCTCCGGCTCGCCGAAGGGGTAGGCAAAGGGAATCTCGGTCAGGCCCAGTTCCCGGATCAAGTCGTCACGCGAGCCCTCGATCTCGGCGGCCAGTTCGACCGGCTCCAGCCGGCTCAAGGTTCGATGGCTCCGGGAGTGGGAGCCGACGCTCCAGCCCCGGTCCACCAATTCCTCGATCTGGGGCCGGCTCAAGAGGCGAAACCTGTCCCGGCCCTCGGCGTAGGCCAGGCAGTCCGCCCGGTCCACCCCCAGCCGCTCGAGCACCGCCCGGTGGGCTCGGACGCGCTCGGCCTCGGGCAACACCTTCAGGCTTTTCTTGACCAGCTTCATGGCCGCCGCCCGCTCGACCAGACCGGCGACGGCGATCTCCGGGCCGCCCAGGAAATCCAGGTTCAAGCGGGATTCACGGGTCAGGCGGAAGGCGATCTCGATCTCCTCGAAGTGGAACAACCCCCGGCCGGGCTCCTCGAACAGCCGCTCGGTGGTCAAGAAGACCGTCCCCGGAATGCCGAGCTCGGCCATGACGGGCAGGGCCTGCTCGAAGACGCCGGCATAGCCGTCATCGAAGGTGACCGCGACGGCCAGGGGGTCGGGCCGGTCGGAGTCCAACATTTTCAACCAGGCCGGCAACGAGACGGGACGGTATCGGGTGCGCAGGTGACGCATCTGTCCGGCGAACCTGTCCCGGTGGATGCGGGAGCATTTCCGGTCGAAGAAGTCCGGCAAGCGGCCGACGACGTTGTGGTAGGCGATCAGGTGCATAGCCCCAGTCGGCCGTAAACCTCCAGCCAGGCTCGTTTTTCGACCCGAGGGGCGTGGGCCTCAAGCGCCCTCGACCGGGCGCTGTCGGCCAGGCGTCGCCCCAGTTCGGGATCGTCCAGGAGGCGCTCTATGGCTCGACTCAGCGCTCCGGCGTCCCGGCCGTCCACCAGCAGGCCGTCTTTCTCGTGGCGCAGCATCTCGGGGATGCCGCCCGCCTCGGAGGCGACGATGGGGCACCCGGCCAGCATGGCCTCCAGGATCTTGTTGGGCGAGCCCTCGGAGATGGAGGGGAAGGCCGCCACCTGGCAGGCGGCCAGGTAGGACAGGACCTTGCGGTGGGTCACGCTTCCGATCCTGAAGATTTTGTCCGAGTGGGGGTGGGAGTCGATCAGCCGGGTGTAAAACCCGGCCTCCATCGGTCTGACAGGGCCGATGAGCAGAAGCGAGGCCGGCCGCCTGTCGGCGATCTCCCCAAAAGCCTGGAGCAAGGTATCCAGGCCCATCATCCGCCTGAACTCTCCCAGGCAGCCGATGACCGGCCCGGCCAGGGGCGGAGCCGCCGGCTCCAGGTCGTCGAAGTCCTGGGGATCGATGGAGTTGGGAATGACGAACAGGGGGCAAGTCGGCTTGAACAAGGCCTCCAGGAGACGCCGGGCCCGGGCGCTGGTGACGACGCAGGCCTGGGCCGACCCCACGGCCAGGCTGGTCTGGGCCAGGTGGCGGCCGAAGATCCTGACCTCCAGGTCCACGCCCCTGAAGGCGACGATCAGCGGCAGGCCGCACTCGGCGGTGGCGTAGGCCCCGATGAGCGGCCGCCACTCATAAGCGCCGTAGACGACCAGGGCGGACAGGCTCTCCCGCCGGACGAGTCGGACCAGGTGATCGACATAGCTGCGCTGGCGCAGATCGGCGTTCATGAAGGCGTCGCCGAAGTCGGGCAGGAAGACCTTGTCCGAGCGCAGGTCGGCGGCCAGGATCCGGTAGGCCCGACCCAGAGGGTGCTCGACCGTCTCCACCCGGCCGGCCCAATCCGCCTCGTTCAAGGACAGCTCCAGGGAGATGGGCACTACGGCCAGCTCCGGAGCCATCAAGCGAACGTGGCGCAGGGCCGAGACGTAAATTCCGCCCGCCCCGCCCAGGGCGTTGACGATCAACCCGATCCGCGGCTTCTCAGAACAGCCAGGCATCCCGCCCCCCCGCTTGGGCCCCGAAGAAGATCAACGACGGGTCGGAGTCGAACTCCACGCCCAGGCCTTTGTCCCACGGTCCCTGGCCAGCGATGACCTCGGCCTGGCCCAGAGGTCCGTAACGGACCTCCGCGGCCAGGAAGCGACGGCCGGCCTCCGGCTCGATGGGGATGATGCCCCGGCTGACGAAGCGGCGGTTCACCTCCGGGGAGGCCATGCCGGCCCGCCAGGGCCCCCAGTTGATGGACACCACCCGGCTCCGGGGCCAACGCTGAGCCATCCACCAGGCGAAACGGTTCAAGATTTCGTTGGCCGCGCCGTAGTCGGATTGACCGCGGTTGCCGAACCTGCCGGCGGTGGAGGAGAAAAAGACCATCAGCTTCAGCGACTCGGGCCTGATGTGGCGGCTCAGGATGAAGGCGGCGTCCACCTTGGTGTCGAAGACCCGATCGAAATCGCGGAGGTCCTTGTCGACGATGAGTTTGTCCGCGATGATCCCCGCCCCGTGGACGACGGCGTCCAGACGGCCGTAGCGGGCGTATATCTCGTCGATCAGGCCGCCGAACCCGGCCTCGTCCCTGACATCGACGGCCCGATACTCCACCAGACCGCCGGCCCGGCGCAGAGCCTCCAGATTGGCCCGGATGGCCCGGGCGTTGAGGACCTCCCTGATCCGGGCCTCGATGGCGGCCGGAGTCGCTTTCTCTTTTTTGCGCCGGGCCCGGTCGATGAAATGGCTCCGCAACTGGGCGGCCTCGGTCAAGGCGGCCGTTTCGGCCGGCTCCGGACCCGGCTCCGGCGTCCGGCCGACCAGGATGAAACGCATGCCCGGCCTGACCAGGGCCTGGGCCGCCTGGGCGGTGATGCCCCTGGCGCCGCCGGTGACCAGGACGACCCAGTCCCCCTCGGGCTCCAAACCGGCTTCGGCCTCGGCCGACAGGGGGCTGGGAGTTGCGGTGAACACCTTGCGCTTGCCCCCTGGATAACCCACCTCCAACTCGCCGCCGGGCAGGAGGAGCTCATCGACGACGATGGCGGCCGCCGCCTGGGGGGAGCACTCGGAGTCGAAGTCCACCGCCTTGGCCAGAACCCGGGGCCACTCGAGGTCGAGGGTCTTGAGCAGGCCCAGACAACCGCCGCCGGAAGGCAGGCCCGGACCGAGATGCCCGTCCCGGCCGAAGCAGCCGCCCAGCATGGTCGCGGCCAGGACGCGCCCCAGGCAGGGTTCGTCGGGCCGCTGGAGGTCGTCGGCGCAAAGCTTTAGGAGATGATAGAAGCTCCTGATCTCCAGGCGGGTGGTCTCCTTCCACTGGACCAGGGAGTCGGGCATCGGTTTAACGGCCAGGGGGGCCAGATGAACCACGCCCCGCACCGGCCCGTGCGCCTGGCGCAGCTCGGCCACCGCCCTCTCCAGCTCGGCGGGTTGGGTCAGGGTTTCGGCCTTCAAGACGGCCGTCCGGGCGCCGAGCTTGGCCAGGGAATCGGCCGCCAGATCGGACGCCTTGAGCCAGGCGTCTTCGGTGATGATGAACAGGCCCCGGGGGCGAGTGAGTTCGATGCGGGGGAAGGGCTGGGGCCGGGTTCGCATGACGTAGCGGGGACAGACTTCCCCCTCTTCCTCCTCCCCCAGCGCCGGCCGGAATTCGGCTGGCGGTTCGGGCGGAGGCTCGATCGCGGGCTCGGTCGCGGGGCGTTCGGCCGGCGCCGCCTCCTCTCGGGCCGGGGCGACGGCCTCCTTGGCCGGTGGAGGCGGAACCCGGTCCGGCTCGGGCTCCGCCGCCAACTCGGGCGCGATCGCCTCGGCCAAGGCGTTGAGGGACTTGGCCCGGGTCAAAACCTCCATCCGGTCCCGCAACCGGGCGGAGGTCTCCCGGTTCAGCTCGGCCAAAAGGGCCTCCAATATCTCGACCCGCTTGATCGAGTCGATGCCCAGCTCGGCCTCCAGGTCCAAGTCCGGGCCGAGCATGTCCTCCGGATACCCGGTCCGCTCGCTGATCATCCGGCTCAACCTGGCCACCAGGGCTTCGGGGCCGGTCGGCTCCTCGGCCGTCCGGCGCGGCTCCTCGGGCTCGGGCGGAGTTTCGGCGGGCTCGCTCGGGGCGAGGGCCGGCTCGCTCGGCCGGGACGGCTGGACCGGCGGCGGTTCGGGGGTCGGCCCGGCCAGCTCCTCGACCACGGCCGAGGCGTCGATCGCCTCGAGGGGTTGGCCTTCCAAAAGCTGGTTGACCACCCGCTCCTGGAGAGCCAGGAAGCGGCGCATGGTCTCCTGGTAGCTCTGGTAGATCCGGACGGCGTCGCCGTCGCCGTCGGGCTCGCCCGGCTGAAAACCGAGTCGACCCGGACGGGCGACGGCCGTCTCGGCGGTCAACAGCGGCGCCTTGCCCCAGGACTCCCTGGAGCGATCCAGGGGCCGGGACAGCCAGCCGTTCACCAGCCAAGCCGTGGCCGGAGGCTCCGGCGGTCGGGTCGTCTCCGCCAGGCGGGCCAGGTCCAGTCGGGCCACCTCCCGGCCGGCGAACAGCGCCTCCAGATCGACGTCCACCCCGCCGGCCAGGAGCCGGCCCAGGCTGATCAGCAGGCCGCGCAGGCCGCCGCCCTGGCCCTCGGCGGCCACGGCCAGATGGTCGCGTCCCTCCAGGATGCGGCCGACCAGGCCGGTGAGGATGGCCCTGGGGCCCAATTCGACGAAGACGCGGGCCCCGTCGGCGTAGGCCCGCTCGATCTGGGCCACGAATTCGACGGTGGACAGGAGGTGTTTCTTCAGCAGCTCCTCGATGCCGTCCGGATCGCTGGGGTAGAGTCGGCCGGTGACGTTGGAGTAGACCGGCAGGCCGGGCCGGTTCAACTTCAGGGCGGCGATGACTTCGGACAGGGGCTGCATCGGCGGTTCCATGAGGGCCGAGTGGAAGGCCCCGGCCACCGGCAGGAGCATGGTCTTGACGCCCCGCTCGCTCAACTGCTCGATCACCCGCCTGACCTGGCGCTGTTCGCCCGAGATGACCGTCTGGTTCGGGGCGTTGTGGTTGGCCACCACCACCCCCTCGGTCTCGGCAAGGAGCCTCTCCACCTCCCGGCGCTCGGCCTGGACGCTGGCCATGGCCCCGTGGACGTCACAGGCCTCGGCCATGAGCCGCCCCCTGGCCTCGGAGACGGCCAGGAAATCCTGCCAGGACAACACCCCGGCCGCGTACAGGGCGGTGTACTCGCCGTAGCTGTGGCCGGCGAGCATGTCGGGCTTGAGCCCCAACCTCTCGGCCAGGGCCAGGAGCCCGGCCGAGATGACGCCGATGGCCGGCTGGGCGACGTGGGAATCCCTGAGGCGATCCCGCAAGCGCTCTTCCTCCTCGGCCGAGAAAGGTCCGGGCGGATAGATGTAGGCGCTCAAGGGCTGAGGGAAGCGCTCCGCCAGAAAGCCGTTCGCCGCCTCCAGACAGGCCCGAAGCTCGGTGAAGTGAAGCGACGCCTCCCGGGCCATGTCGGGGTACTGGGCCCCCTGGCCGGGGAAGAGGAAGGCCAACCGGCCGGGATCGCGGCCGGTCTCGCCCAGGATGATGTGGGGCGGGAGGGGCCGGCCGGCCGGGTCCTCCAGGTGGGCCTGGGCGGCGGTCAGGGCGGCTTTGAGCTGGAGCAGGTTCTCGCAGACGACGCACAGCACCCGCCCGGCCGCCCCGGCCTCGCTCCGAATTTCGACGGCCAGGGAGTAGGCCAGGTCGCGAAGCCTGGGCTCGGCCCCGGCTTCGAGGGCTTCGAGCAGGTCGCCTATCCTTTTCGACAAGGCGGCGGAGTCGGCCGCCCGCAGGGCCACCAACTCGCAGGGCCAGACCGGTCCGCCCGGCGCGGAGCGCCGGACGGGGTCCAGGTACTCCTCCAAGACGACGTGGGTGTTGGTCCCGCCGAAGCCGAAGGCGCTCACTCCGGCCCGCCGGGGGTGGGCCGGGTCGGCCAGCCAGGGCTTGGCTTCTTTGAACAAGGCCACCGGGCTCTCGGGGTCGGTGATCTCGTCCAGGGGGTCTTCCGCGCCGGCGTGGGGCGGCAGGACCTGGTGGTGGAGGGCCAAGGCCGCCTTGAGCACCCCGACCAGCCCGGCGGCGGTCTTGGTGTGGCCGAGGAGGCTCTTGACCGAACCCACCGCCACCGTCTTGGGCGCGGCATCGTCCTCGGTCAAGGCCCGAACGATGGTCTCGATTTCGGCCTCGTCGCCCACCGGTGTGCCGGTGCCGTGGGCCTCGTAGAGCCCGATGGTCGCCGGGCCGAAGCCGGCTCTGGCGTAGGCCCGGGCCAGGGCCCGTCTCTGACCGTCGGGCCGGGGAGCGGTCAGGCCGAGGGCCTTTCCGTCCGACGAGGCGCCCAGACCCTTGATCACGGCGTAGATCTTGTCGCCGTCCCGTTCGGCGTCGGCCAGCCGTTTCAAGATCAGGACCACGATCCCCTCGCTGATGACGATGCCGTCGGCCGCCTTGTCGAAGACTCGGGCCCGGCCGGTGGGGGACAGGGCCTGGGTTCGGGAGAAGGCCTGGTAGGAGTACGGGGTCTGGCCCACGTCCAGGCCGCCGACAACGACCAGGTTCGAGCGACCGCTCTCCAGTTCCTTGACCGCCGCGTCGAGGGCGTAAAGGGCCGAGGCGCAGGCCGCGTCCACGGTCAGGTTGGGTCCGCCCAGATCGAAGCGGTTGGCCACCCGGCCGGAGACGATGTTGGTCAGGGTGCCGGGAAAAGACTCCTCGGTCCACTCGGGCAGCCGGGCGAGAACGTTCTCCAGCGGGGGCTCGACGAACATGGGCAGCAAAGAGCGGAAGACGTAGCTGTTGCCCAGCGAGCCGCCGGTGTCGGCCGAGCCGAAGATCACGGCCGTGTTCTCCCGGTCGAAGCCGCCCTGCTCGTAACCGGCGTCCTTCAGGGCCCAGCGAACCACCTCCAGGGCCAATATCTGGGAGACGCCGATGGAGTTGAGCGAATTGGGCGGGATGCCGTAGCGCAGGGGGTCGAAGACGATCCCATCGAAGAAGCCGCCCCACTTGGAGTAGGCCTTGTCCGGCGACTTGCGGTCGGGGTCGTAGAACAGCCGCCAGTCCCAGCGCTCCTTGGGCACCTCGGTGACGACCTCCACCTTGTTCACCAGATTGCGCCAGAAGGTCTCCGGGTCTCGGGCTTTCGGCAACAGCGCGGCCAGACCGACGATGGCCACGTCCGAGGGTTGGGGGGAGGCGGCCGGCGAGGTCGCATCCCCGAACCGACCGGCCGTCCGGACGAGAAGCTCTCTCCAGCCCTGGCTGACCTGTCGGTGCAGCTCGGACATGGTCGTCACCTCCCCCCGCAGCCCGGCCAACTGGCCCATCATGTACATGCCCCGGCTGAGTTGCTCCGCCGGGTCGAGGTCCCGCAGGCGACCGTCCTCGTCGCGGGCCCGACCCTTGGCCGAAATCCGCAGCCGACCCCGGCAGAGGTCCGCCAGCCGGGCGGCGACATCCTTCGGCGGCGCCCCTTGGCGGACCAGTCTCCGGCGGACGGTCAGGAACTCGTCGGCGAAAGACGACGGGGCGACCCGGTTGGCGTGGCCCGGGGCGATATCGAGGGTGACGGTGAACCGGCAGGTCAGGGCCTGGTCCTGGAAGATCGGAGTGATGGCCAGGGAGGCGACGGCCTCCTTGGTGAAGAGATAGGCCGTGCCCATCAGGACGCCGACCTTGATCCCACGAGCGGCCAGGGGAGCGGCGGCGGCCGCGACCATGGCCGCCGATCGGGCGTCGTGGACGCCGCCGGCGAACAGGACGTGGACCCCGCTCTCTCGACCCTGGGGCGAGTGGTCCAACAGGGCGGCGATGGCGCTCTCCCAAAGGACGAAGCTGGACAGCGGGCCGACGTGGCCGCCGCACTCCCGGCCCTCCAGGATGAAGCGCCGAGCGCCCTGCTCCAGAAATATTTTCACCAGTTCGGGCGTGGGCGCGTGGAGATAGGCCGGAACGCCGGCCGACTCGAAGACGGCGGCCTGATCCGGCCGTCCGCCGGCGATGAGCACGCAGGTCGGCTTGGCCCTGATCACCTCCGCCGTCTGGGCCTCCTTCGTCTCCAGGTCGCCGAAACCCAGCAGCCCGACCCCCCAAGGTCTGTCGCCCAGAGCCTCGGCCGATCTGTCGAGCAGTTCCCTGGCCTCCGGTCCCTCCAAGGTGGACAGGGCGACCATGGGCAGCCCTCTCGCCTCGGCCACTTGGCGCAGGAACTCGGGGGTGTCGCTGACCCGGGCCATGGGCCCTTGGACCAGGGGGTAACGCGTCCCGTGGGCCTGGGCCAGCGGCGAATCCGGGCCCAGGGGATCGAGCTCGGCGGCCAGGGCCGGTCCGGTTCGGCTCTGCTCCAGGACGGCCTGGACAAAGCGACCGGTGGTGACGTATCTGTCCCTGAAGGCGGCGGCCAGTCCCACCGCCTGCCCCACGGGCCAGGCCTTCTCCTCGGGCGGCCCCCAGCCGACCAGCGAGGAGACACCCTCCTCCCAGCGGGAAGCGACCCGGCCCGGCTCTTCCGCCTCGGCCGCCAGACCGGCGGCCAGGTCCTGGAGTTCGGCGGCCGCCTTGAATTGCGGCTTGACCAGAACCCTGACCGCCCGGCCTCCCAGGGGAACGAGGTCGCTCCCCACCGCCAGAGCCTCCCGGCCGCTCAAGTTCTCCAGGTGGCGTCGCCAGTCGGGCGGCAGGGGCGATTCGGGCATCAGCCAGAGCTGATCGTCCAGGACCACTCCGGCCGCGCCGGCCGCCCGGCAGGCCGCGGCGATGTGGGGCCCGACGCCGCCCTGGACGTAGACCGGCAGCCGGCCGGTGGCCAGAAGGCGCTGGCTCAGGATGAAGGCGGTCTCCGAGCCGACCGGACCGCCGGACTCGCTGCCCCGGGCGACGAGTCCGTGAAGGCGGTCGGCCCAGGCGTCGAGGCGAGACGGGTCGTCCAGAGAGGTCAATTCCAGCAGAACCCGACGACGGGCGGCCGGGGCGATCTCGATCGGGTCGGAGGGCGGCCCGGCGACGACGAGCCAGTGGGGCCGCTCGCCGATGAGCGCCAGGAGTTCGTCCGCCTCGGCCCAACGCTTCGAGGACAGGCGCAGCCCGATCGGCTGGTCCGGGCCGGTGGCGTCGAGCAATAGAGCCAGGCTCTCGCGGATTCGGTCGAAAGACGCGCCCGGACCGCTCTCGGCGTCCAGAACGCCGACCCCGCCGGCCCGGGCCGCCGCCGCGGCCAGGGCCGGAGAACCGAAATCGACCGGGCACAAGACCAGGACGTGAAACTCGTTGCCTGTCATCCGCTCCATGGAGTGTCCTTTGTTCTGATTTGGTTATGGCCGGGGGGCGTCCCGGCGCTCTATCGGTTCCCCGCCGGAGTCGTCCGCGCTCCGAACAGGTTACAATATTACGATAGAAATAAGTTGGCTGGCAACCGGCGGACCCGCTCCCCCTTCCCGTCTCCCCCCGGGCGAGCTTGAAAACCCGCCGTGTTTGCGGCATTATGAATCGAAGGGCCCGAAAGGCGGATGGCCGCCGTCGTCGAGCGAGACCGGCGGGCGCGCCGGTCGTCCGGCGCCGGGCGCCGAAGGGTGAATCCCAGACGCCATTTAAAATAAAATTTCCCTGCTTCGGCGGAGGGGAACAACTCCGACTCGCAGGATGGATCGAACCATGACCAACGAAGAAATGCCGTACATCATTTTCAGCGACACCACCCTGCGCGACGGCGAGCAGATGCCCGGAGCCTCCCTGAAGCCCGAGGAGAAGCTGCTGATCGCCCAGGCCTTGGCCGGGGCCGGGCTGCTCAGTGTCGAGGTCGGCTTCCCGGCCTCCTCGCCCGACGAAGTCGAGGCCGCCCGTCTGATCGCGGAGAAAGTCGAGGGGCCGGTCCTGTTGGGCTTCGCCCGCTGCCTCGAAGGAGACATAGACGCCGCGGCCGAGGCCCTGGCCGGGGCCGCTCCGGACAAGCGGGGGATCAACCTCTTCGTGGCCACCTCGCCCATCCACCGCGACCACAAGCTGAACAAGAGCCGGTCCCAGTTGATCGAGATGATCATTCGGGCCGTAGAGTATGCCAAGCGCCGCTTCCACATCGTCGCTTTCGCGGCCGAGGACGCCTCCAGGACCGAGCCCGACTTCCTGGCCCAAGTCTACTCCGAGGCCATCGCCGCCGGGGCGACGACCATCGGTTTCCCGGACACCCTGGGCCTGATGACGCCGGAGCAGGTCCGCGACACAATCCGCCGCCTCCAGGACGAAGTCAGGGGGATCGAAAAGGTCTTCCTGGCCGTCCACTTCCACAACGATCTCGGCCTGGCCACGGCCAACTCCCTGGCCGCGGTGGAGCAAGGCGTCCAGGTGATCCAGTGTACGGTCAATGGCATCGGCGAACGGGCCGGCAATGCCGCCCTGGAGGAGGTGGTCACCGCCCTCGTCGTCCATCAGGATCGCTTCCGCCGGCAGGTAACGGTCAACCCGACCCGGTTGACCGAACTGAGCCGGCTGGTCTCCCGGCTGACCGGGGTGCCCGTCGGACCCAACAAGGCGGTGATCGGAGACAACATCTTCGCCACCGAGGCGGGAATCCACCAGGACGGGCTGCTCAAACACCCGGAGACCTACCTGCCCTTCCCGCCCGAACTGGTCGGAGCGGAAGGAATCCGGTTGGTCCTGGGCAAGCACAGCGGCCGGGCCGCCTTTGAGAAGCGCCTGGCCGAACTGGGCATCCAGCTCGACCGACAAGAACTCGACAAGTTGGTGGAACACCTGAAAAACACCCCCAAGGAAGACTGGCGCGATGACGAAACCCTGCTAAAATATACGGTAAAAAAGCTCTTTGGCGATGAAGCGGGCCGCCCCTGAGCAACTATTGGCGGCCGATATCTTTGCAAAAAGCTTAGAAGGGCGTATTGTTAGGAATGACTCTGGCGACCATAGAGAGCTGAGTAACCGCGGCGAGCCCTGGGCCGGGAAAGCTCCGGCCGCACGTTGGGGGACGCCGTCCTTCTTCCTTTCCCACAACGTTTTAAGGAGGCTCAAGTGAAGTTTCTGGTCATCAACAAGCCCACAGGTCATGGTCATGGAATCGACGCCGATCCGGCCAACATCCGCAAGTACGCCGCCAGCGTCCAGGAGATGCTGGACAACGGCACCGTAGAGGCGGCCTACGTCCTGCTCTCGGGCGGTCACATGTACATCGTCAATGCGGACAGCTCCGAGGAACTCGTCCTCAAGGTGCGCTACAACCCTCTTTTCAAGGCCAGCCAGACCGAGATCATCCCGATCGAGGACGCGATGGGCTACCTGGAGGCGTACGCCGCCCACCTAGAGGAGCACGGAGAGTAGGCTCAGGCCCTTGCCGGGCTCCCGGAGCCGAAACGACGACTCTGGGCCGATTCCTTCCTCACCTTGGGAACGGCTAGCGCCGTTCCCAAGGTGGAGGTGTGGCCTGGCTTCCCCCGGTCATTCGGGATCGGATAAGGATGAGGGCGGGCTTTCGAAGACGCCGTTGCGTTCAGACAGGCCGGGCTTTGGGCCGGGTTTGACAGTGAGGGAAAGCTTACGATGTCGCAAGATCCGGCAAACCACACCCGAATCCCGCACGCCATCCCGGAACACCACCTGCCCACCGGACACTCCGGGCATCTCTCGCCGGCGGCCCACCACTGGGCCGATTACCACCGCCTGAGCGCGAAGGAAAGGGAATTCGTCGATCACCTGACCCGAAAGGGCCAGACGGCCGTCGGCGAGTTGGCCGCGGTTTTGGGCCACGCCGAGAACGAGGCCCTGGAGCTGATCGAACGCCTGGCGGACAAGGGCTGGCTGCACAAGACCCGCCTGGGAGAAGCGATCCAGGTTCGCCTGAGACGGGCCCACGCCGCCCGGCACCAAGAGGCGGACCGGGCGGACGAGGACTTCACCGGGCTAAAAAAGCATCTCCTGAAAAACGTCCTTATCTACTGCCGGTTCCGGGTCCTGGCCGTGATCTTCGGCTACCTGGTCCAGGTCCTCCTGGCCCGGCACATGGGAGCAGAAGACTTCGGGTTCTACTCCATCGTCTTGTCCACTGGAGTCCTTTTGTCTTACCTGGCCGGGCTGGGCTTCCCGACCTCCGTGGAGAGGTTTCTGCCGGTCTACATCGCCGAAGGGGAGTGGGGCAAGGCCAAGGGCATGGTCAACCGGGCCCAACAACTGACCCTGGCTACCGGCGTGGCCCTGGTCCTGGCCGCGCTGCCCTTCATCTTCCTCTCCGACCGACTGGACAGGCCCCACGCCATCCTCTTCGCGGCGGGCATGCTCCTGACCCCGCTGCTGGGCCTGACCAACGTCACCACCAGCGTCATGCAGGCGGAGAAGAAGTTCAAGGCCAGCTTCTTCATCGATCTGTTCCTGCCGCCGCTGTTGATGCTGATCTTCTTCGGCTCGATGACCTTCCTCTACCACGACCTGACCGCCGCCCACGGCGTGACCGCCGTTCTATTGGTCCACGCCGTCATCCTGGCCTTTCTGTTGTACAAGTTCTGGACCTCTCTGCCCGAGGAGTACCGGACGGCCAAGGCCGTCTACCGCACGGCCAAATGGGTCAAAGCCTCGCTTCCGATCCTGCTGATGACCGGCTTCGTCATCATCGTCTACCGGGTCGATCTGTTCATCGTCGGCGCCATCCTCGGCTCCAAGCAGGCCGGCATCTACGCCGCCGCCCTGGCCGCGTCGGACATGCTGGCCATGTTCCTCAAGGCCTCGGATGCGGTGGCCAACCCCGAGATCGCGCCCCTGTTCAAGCGGCGCGACTTCA
Organism: uncultured Thermodesulfobacteriota bacterium; assembly: GCA_964634465.1. Lineage (GTDB taxonomy): Bacteria > Desulfobacterota > Desulfarculia > CAZWLY01. The sequence goes on from CAZWLY010000012.1 coordinate 80,733, forward strand.
AAAACCTCAACCGGCTGATGGGCCTGGTGGCCGCCTTGGCCTTCTGGCCGACCCTGATCGCCGGAGCGGCCATGGTCGTCTTCGGCAAACAGATCCTGGGCATGTTCGGCGCCGGCTTCGAGGCGGGCCACACCGTCTTGATTCTGCTCATCGTCTGCCGGTTGATCAAGGCCTGGTCCGGCGCGCCGGGTTACCTGCTCATCATGACCGGCAACCAGATGAAGCTGGTGACCAACTACTCCGCCCTGGTGGTGGTGGACGTGGCGCTGGTGGCGCTGCTGACCTGGAAACTCGGCCTCGCCGGCGCAGCCGCGGCCAGCGCGATCTCGATGCTCTTTTCCCGAATCTGGCTGGTCCACACCGCCCGGAAATACACCGAGGTCAACACCGCGCTGTTCGGCCGCCGGCCGGCTCAGACGGGCTAGAAGGAGGCGGGTTGTGAGAACGCGAGCGAGGAGCCTGACGCCGATCTTTTTGATCGCCATCGCCTTGGTCGGGCTGGTCTCTCTGGCCGGGTGTCTGACTCTCCCGGCCTGGCGTGAGCCTTTCCCGGCCCGAGCGCCCGACCCCTCCCAACCCTGGTCGCCCGGCCCGAGCCTCTCCCTGACCGGCGGAGAGAAGGAGGCCTCGCCGAGCGCCGAACCGAAACCCAAGCTGCCGCCGGCCGGCAAGGAGCTGACCCTGGCCGAGCTGGTGGAGTTGGCCCTTCACAACAACCCGGCCACCCGCCAGGCCTGGGCCCAGGCCCTGGCCTCGACGGCCGAGCTGGGACTGGCCCGGGCGGCCTGGTACCCGGAGGTCTCCTTTGCCTACGACCTCAACTACCAGCAACGAGGCCAGCAGCTCGGGGCCGACTCTTTCGACGAAACCAACTGGGGACCGACCTTGAAGCTGACCTATCTCCTGCTGGAAATGGGCGGCCGGGAGGCGGCCGAGGACGAGGCCAGACAAAAGCTCATCGCCGCCAATCTCCAATACAACCAGGCTCTACAGGACCTCTTGCTCACCGTCGAGGAGGCCTACTACCTCTACCTGGCCGCCCGGGAAGAGACGGCGGCCGCCCGGGAGCTGGTCACCGCCGCCAAACTGGCCCGCCGGGCGGCCGAAGAAAAACATCGGTTGGGACTGGTGGCCAAGAACGACCCCCTCCAGGCTCGGGTCAACGAGACCCAGGCCGTCTACAACCTGGAGCAAGCCCTGGGCGCCGAGCGTCTGGCCAAGGTGAGCCTGGCCATGGTCGCCGGGCTACCGGCCGAATACGAGCTCCGGATGGCCGAACCCAAGGACCTGCCGCCCCGCATGCTGGACGAGCAAGCCGACAAGCTGGTCGAAAAGGCGTTCAAACAGCGGCCCGACCTCCTGGCCCTCAAGGCCGCCGTCTCCGGCCGCCGGGCCGCCGTCAGGGCGACCAAGGCGGCCCTGTGGCCGAGGCTGGGCACCGAGCTTACGCTCGAACACAACGCCTACGACGACCGGTCCGGGGACTGGGACTACGGGGCCTTTCTGGTCTTGAACTACGACATCTTCAAGGGCTTCTCCCGCCTCTACCAAGAGCAGGCCGCCCAGGCCCGACTCCAGGCCGCCCAGGCCGGCCTGGCCCAAGCCGAACTCAACGTCCGGACCCAGATCTGGTCCTACTACGTCGCCTACAAGAACACCTGGCGCCAGATCGAGTACGCCAGGGCGATGGTGGCGGCGGCCCAGGATTCGCACCAGGCCCAGTTGGCCAGCTACCGGCAGGGCCTGTCCAATATCCTGGACCTGGTCGCCGCCCAGAGCCAGCTCCGCCAGGCCAAGGTCCAGCTCGTCTCGGCCAAAACGAGCCTCTTTCTGGCCCTGGCCAGGCTGGCCCACGCCTGCGGCTCCCTGGAGAAACCCGCCCGAAGGGAACGATGATGAGTCGACGAGGACCAAACCCAACCCGATCGCCGTTCAGGATCATGGCCGCCGGAATCTGCCTGGCCCTTCTCCTCGGTCCGCTCGGCGCCGTCCCTGTCCGGGCCGAATTGCCTCCCCGGCCGGTCAAGGTCGCCGCGGTGGTCACTCGGGACGTGCCCGTCTTTCTGGAAGGCAACGGCTCGCTGAAGGCCTCGACCGAGGTCTCGGTCAGGCCCCAGGTCTCCGGGAGCCTGGCCGAGGTCCATTTCCGAGAGGGTGATTACGTTTCAAAGGGAGCCCCTCTCTTCTCCATCGACTCCAAGGTCTACCGGGCCCGGCTGGACAAGGCCGAGGCGGCGGTGACGGTGCTCGAAACCCAGCTCCAAGAGACCCGGAACAAGGTCCGGCGGCTGAAGGTCTTGGCCAAGGGCGACTTCGTGTCCCGCCAAGACCTGGAAGACGCCAAGTCGATGGCCGCCGTCCTCAAGGCCCAGCTCAAGGAGGCCCGAGCCGACGTCAAATTGGCCCGCATCGATCTGGACTACTGCCTCATCCGAGCCCCCATCAGCGGGCGGGCCGGCCTGATCCGCTTCAAGCCGGGCAGCCTGGTGGCCGCCGGTCAAGAAGAGCCGCTGGTGGCCATCAGCAAGCTCGACCCGATCTACGTCGATTTCAACCTGCCGGGAAAACACCTGCCCCTCGTCAAGAAGCGCCTGGCCGGCGGCGGGTTGGAGGTCCGGATATCGCCCCGGGGCTCGAAGGGCTGGCCGCGTACCGGCAAGCTGACCTTCCTGGACAACGCCATCGATCCGGCCAGCGGGACGTTCCTGCTCAGGGGGGAGTTGCCCAACGGCGACCGGGCCCTGTGGCCGGGCCAGTTCGTCCGGGTCCGCCTCATCCTGGGCCGGCTCAGTGACGCCGTGCTGATTCCCACGCTGGCCCTCCAGATGGACGAGAAGGGGTATTACGTCTTCGTGATCGACGCCGAGAACAAGGCCGAGTACCGGCCGGTCACGCCGGGCGAGCGCTACGGCTCCGAAACGGTCATCACCAGCGGCCTGAAGCCCGGCGAGCGGGTGGTCACGGTGGGCCAGTTGGGCCTCAGACCCGGCGGCCGGGTGGTTGTCCTCCCGGCGGGCGCCGCCGGGAAAGAGGCTGAAAAGAAATAATGCGGATCTCGGAGGTCTTTATAAGAAGACCGGTCATGACCTTCCTGGTCATGATCGCCGTCTCCGCTTTCGGGGTCATGGCCTACCGGGCGCTGCCGGTGAGCGACCTGCCCAACGTCAACTACCCCTCCATCAGCGTCGAGGCGACCTACCCCGGCGCCAGCGCCCTGACCATGGCCTCCACCGTGGCCGCGCCGCTGGAAAAGCACTTCATGCAGATCGCGGGCCTGGAGCAGATCTACTCCAAATCCCTGTCCGGCTACACGGTGGTGGTCCTGACCTTCGCCCTGTCCCGGGACCTCAACGGCGCCGCCCAAGACGTCCAGGCGGCCATAAACGAGGCGATGTCGGACTTGCCGGACGATTTGCCCGCTCCGCCGACCTACTCCAAGATCAACCCCTCGGACAAGCCGATCATCTATCTGATGGTCTCGTCCAAAACTTTGACCCTGGGCCAGCTCTACCGTTTCGGAGCCGACCAGATCTCCAGGCGTCTGTCCACCATTCCGGGCGTGGCCCGGGTCAAGGTCTGGGGCTCCAAGCCGGCCCTGCGGATTCGCCTCAACCCGGACCTGCTGGCCGCCAGGGGTCTGACGCTGGAAGACGTGGCCGCGGCCGTCGGCCGGGGCAGCCTGACCATTCCGGCCGGCGTGCTGGAGGGCCGGGAGCTGAGCCTCTACCTGGAGCCCCGGGGCCAGTTGACCACCGCCGAGGAGTTCAACTCCCTGGTGATCGCCACCAAGAACGGGGCCCCGATCTACCTCAAGGACATCGGCCGGGCGGTCGAGAGTCTGGAGCAGGCCAACATCGACGTCCGCTCCTGGCGGCGGGGCGGAGAGATTCAGACCAAGGTGGTCACCCTGGCCGTCTATCGCGAACCCACGGAGAACACCGTGGCCGTGACCGGGGCCATCAAGAAGGCGCTGCCCCAGATCCGCAAAGAACTGCCCGGCGCACTGGACCTGGAGGTCATCTACGACCGGGCCGAGCCGATCATCGCCTCGGTCGACGACGTCAAATCGACCCTGCTCATCGCCTTCGGGCTGGTGGTGGTGGTGATCTTCTTGTTCCTGGGCCGGATTCGCGACACCATCATCCCTGCCCTGGCGCTGCCCGTCTCCCTGCTGGCGACCTTCATCGTCATGTACGCCCTGGACTTCAGCCTCGATCTGCTCTCCCTGATGAGCCTGACCCTGGCGGTGGGCTTTCTGGTGGACGACGCCATCGTGGCCATGGAGAACACGGTCCGCCACGTCGAGCAGGGCGCTCCTCCCCACCAGGCCGCCCTGATCGGAGCGAGGGAGATCGGCGGCACCATCGCCTCCATGACCCTCTCCCTGGCGGCGGTCTTCATCCCGCTGGTGTTCATGCCCGGCATAATCGGCCGCGTCTTCCGGGAATTCTCCGTCACCATCGTCGCGGCCATCATCTGCTCCGGGCTGGTGTCCCTGACCCTGACCCCGATGTTGTGCGGCCGGATGTTGAAGCCGCGGCGCGGCGAGCCCGGCCCGCTGGAGCGCTTCTCCAACCTCGTCGTCGGTTTTTTCCAGAATATCTACCTGGCCGTGCTCAAGCAGGTGCTCAGGTTCAGTCCGGCGGCCATCCTGATCTGGATCGGCTGCCTGGTCGGCACCGGTTTTCTGTTCCAGATGCTGCCGTTGACCTTTCTGCCCAAAGGGGATTCAGGGGCCATCATGGGCGAGATCAACGCCGCCGACGGTACCGGGCCCGAGCTGATGAGGGCCTACCAGGGCCGCGTCCAGGCCCTCCTCAACGCCAATCCCTACGTGGAACGGGCCATGACCATCACCGGCCTGGGCGGTTCCCTGGGCGCCAACAAGGGCTTCCTCTTCGTGGTCCTGGTGCCCCACAAGGTCCGCCAACACTCGACCAAGCACGTGGTCCACATGCTCCAGCCCAAGCTTCTGGAGATTCCCGGCGCGATGACCTTCCTCGGGGCGGTCCCGGTGATGGACATCAGCTTCGGCGGCGTGGGCGGCGGTGGCGGCGGGGGGGAGTACTCCTTCACCCTCAAGGCCAGCGATCCCAACCTGCTCTACCACCACGCCAGGGCGTTCGTAGAGAAGGTCCGGCGGCTGCCGGGCTTGGAGAACGTCCAGACCAGTCTGAACCTGAACAACCCCCAACTGGAGATCGACATTCTCCATGACCGGGCCGCCTCCCTGGGCGTGTCCACGGCCGCCGTCGAGCGGGCCCTGTTCCTGGCCTTCTCCGGCTACAAGGTGACGACCATCAAGTCCGCCACCGACGAGTACAAGGTCATCCTGGAGCTCGGGGAGGAGTTTCGCCGCCGGCCGGAAAACCTGACCCGAATCCACGTCCGCTCCGCCACGACCGGCCGCCTGGTCCCCCTGGACGAAGTGGTGGAGTGGCGGCGCAAGGTCGGCCCCAGGGAAGTTCGCCACCTGGATCGGCTCAACGTGGTCACCATCTCCTTCGATCTGGCCGAGGGCGCACCCATCGGCCAGGCCGTCCGGGAACTGGAAAAGCTGGCCGCCGCGACGCTCCCCCCGGAGATCATCACCGGCTTCCAGGGCGAGGCCCAGGTCTTCGAGAAGACCATCCAGAGCATGGGCTTCCTGGTCATCCTGGCCCTGCTGATCATGTACCTGGTGCTGGGCGGCCTCTACGAGTCCTACATCCATCCCATCACCGTCCTGGCCGCCCTGCCCGTGGCCGGCTTCGGCGGTCTGCTGGCGCTGCTGGTCTTCGAGTCGGAGTTGTCGCTCTACGCTTTCATCGGTCTGTTCCTCCTGATGGGCATCGTCAAGAAAAACGGCATCATGCTCGTCGATTTCGCCAACCAGAAGCTGGCCGAGGGCGGGGTGAGCCGCCGGGAGGCCATCTTCGAGGCCTGCCGGAACCGCTTCCGGCCGATCGTCATGACCGGCCTGTGCGCCATCATGGGCGCTTTGCCGATCGCCCTGGGCCTGGGCGCCGACGGCTCGGCGAGGCAGCCGCTGGGTTTGACCGTGGTCGGCGGGTTGATTTTCTCCCAACTCATCACTCTGTTCATCACGCCGGTGATCTACCTCTATCTGGAGGCTTTCCAGGAAAAGGTCCTCTACCGCTTCGCCTTTTTCCGGCCGCCGGCGAAAGACGACGTCGAGGTCGGAACGCAGCCCAAGGCGTGAACCGGGCGGTTCACCTGGGCAGGGGGAGGTGGTAAGATGGACGCCATGGTCGTCGCTTCGAAACAGACGGGAGCCAGAGTCCTCCTTTCGGGCAATGAGGCGCTGGCCCGCGGAGCTCTGGAGGCCGGCATCGGCCTGGCCGCTTCCTACCCCGGCTCACCCACGGTGGAAATCCTGGCCACCCTGGCCAGAGTGAGCGACCGATTCGACTTCTACGCCGAGTGGTCGGTGAACGAGATCGTCGCCCTGGAGGCGGCGGCGGGGGCCTCCTACGCCGGGCTGAGGGCCATCGCCTCGATGAAGCCGGACGGGTTCAACGTCGCCCTCGATTTCGCCACCTCGTTGGCCTACGCCGGGATCAGGGCCGGACTGGTCATCGTCGTCGGCGACGACCCCGGCGCTCACTCCAGCCTCAAGGAAGAGGACTGCCGCCCCTTGTGCAAGGCGGCCGGTTTGCCGGTCCTGGAGCCGGCTTCGGTGGCCGAGGCCAAAGAGATGGTCAGGGCCGCCTTCGAGCTGTCCGAAAAGGTCAACCTGCCGGTGGTGGTGCGGGCCACCACCCGGATCTGCCACGCCAGCGGCGACGTGGTCCTGGGCGAGACGGCCGAGGGCGAAAAGAGGGCGGCCGTCGATCCCGCCGATCGTTTTTTCACCCACGCCGGCTTCCACCCCCGGCTGAAGCAGTGGTTGGCCAAGGCGGCGGCCAAGGCCGAGGGCTCGCCGTTCAACGACTATCGCGGTCCGGAAGGGGCCGAGCGGCTGATAGTGGCCTCGGGGGTGAGCGCCCTCTACGCCGCCGAGGCGCTGGAGATGCTGGGCCTTGCCGACAGGGTGGGCCTCCTTAAGCTGGGGACGAGTTTTCCCCTGCCCCGGAAGCTGGTCCTGGAGCGCCTCAAGGGAGCCAAAGAGGTCGTCTTTTGCGAGGAGAACGATCCCTTCATCGAAGAGGCGGTCATGGTCCTGGCCGCCCAGCACGGCCCGGAGCTCGGCCCGATCGACTTCCACGGCCAGACCTCCGGACGCGTGGCCGGAAACCTGGGTCCGGGCGTCGGCGAACTGAACGCCGACCTCCTGGCCGAACGACTGGGGGAGATCTTCGGCCGCCCCATCGAAAAGCCCGCCTTCCCCGGCCGGGAGGCGGCCCTGGCCGGGCTGGGCCAGGAGATGCCCAAGCGGGAGCTGACCTTCTGCGCCGGCTGTCCCCACCGGGCCTCGTTCTGGTCTCTGCGCAAGGCCATCACCAGGGCCGGCAAGGGGGCGGTGGTCCTGGGAGACATCGGCTGCTACACCCTGGCCCTGGGTCGGACCGGCTACTTCGTTCTCCAATCGACCCACTGCATGGGCGGAGGGATGGGCCTGGCCAACGGCTTGGGCCAACTGGGTCGCTTTGGACTGGCCCAGCCGGTGGTCAGCGTCCTGGGCGACTCGACCTTTTACCACGGCGGAGTGCCAGCCCTGATCAACGCCCGGCGCCACTCGGCAAACCTGCTGTGCGTCATCCTGGACAACCGGACCACGGCCATGACCGGCGGCCAGCCCCATCCGGGCAGCCCGGTTACCGCCGGCGGAAGCAAGGCCGCGGTGGTGGGGCTGGAGAGCCTCATCGAAGGCATCGGCGTGCCGGTGACGGTTCAGGACCCTTACGACGTCGCCGGAACCATCGAGACGATCAAGGGCCTCCTCGACCAGACAGGGCCGCGGGTTCTCGTCCTGCGCCGGGAGTGCGCCTTGGAGGCGACCAGACAGGGCCGGCGGTTCCGGGTCTCCATCGACGCCGAGCTGTGCGACGGCTGCGGGCTGTGCAGCAAGAAGTTTTCCTGCCCGGCCAACGTCTGGGACGAGGCGGCCGAGCGGGCGGTGATCGATCAGGCCCTTTGCGTCGGCTGCGGAGTCTGCGCCGAGCTCTGCCCTCAAGAGGCGATCATCGTCAAGGAGGCCTGAATGCCCGAGCGGGAGGGACCCATCAACCTGATCATCACCGGGGTGGGCGGACAGGGTACGGTCATGGCGGCCAGGGTGCTGGCCACGGCGGCGGTGGCGGCCGGCTTCAAGGTCAGCGTGGGGGAGACCTTCGGGGCCTCCCAGCGAGGCGGCTCGGTGACGGGCCACCTGCGCCTCCACCGCCGCCAAGCCTACGCGCCGCTGATCCCCAGGGGACGGGCCGGGATAATCCTGGGCTTCGAACCCCTGGAGGCTCTCCGGGTTCTCCTGGACTACGGCCACCCCGAAACGCGGGTGATCATGAACGACCGGCCGGTCAGCCCGATCAGTTGCCTGTCGGGCGAGGAGAGTTACCCCGAGCCGGAGCGCATCAAGACGGCCATCAAAGAGCTGACCCCCCACCTCGAAACCGTCCCGGCGGTGAACCTGGCCCTGGAGCTGGGTCGCGCCGCCGCGGCCAACATGGTCATGCTCGGCGCCCTGGCCGGTTCCGGGCTCCTGCCCCTGAGTCGGGACGACTTCCTGACCGGAATGGAGCGGGTGTTCGATCCCCGACACCACAGGCTCAACCGGGAGGCCTTCCGGGCCGGTTGGGCCCTGGCGGGGGCCGAAGGTGGCTGATCCGCTCCCGCCCCGGCGGCTCGAAGCCATGAGGGCTCTCTTCGAGCCGGAATGCGTGGCCGTCATCGGCGCCTCGGCCGACCCGGCCAAGCTCGGCGGCCAGGTCCTCATCGCCTTAGCCAACGGCGGCTTCAGGGGCCGCGTCTACCCGGTCAACCCGACCCGAAGGGAAGTCTTCGGTCTCGAGTGCCGTCCCGACCTGGCCGAGCTGCCCGAGCGGCCCGATCTGGCCGTCATCGCCTTACCGGCGGCCAAGGTGGTCGAGGCGGTTGAGGACTGCGTCCGGGCCGGGGTCGGGGCGGCGATCATCTTCTCCTCCGGATTCGCCGAGACCGGCCCCGGGGGGGCCGAGCTCCAGGCTCGGATCGGCCGCCTGGCCCGGCAGCACGACCTGGCCGTCTGCGGTCCCAACTGCCTGGGCGTCATCTCCGCCCCCGGTCGCCTGATGGCCAACTTTCTGGTCCTCTGGCGACCGGACGAGTCGGCCTTGGAGAATTTCGTCGGGTTCATCAGCCAGTCCGGCTCCATGTGCGCCCAGCTCTACGCCCTCATCGACGGCCGGGGGCTGGGATTCAGCCGCTTCATCTCCTCGGGCAACGAAGCCGACCTGGATTTCGCCGACTACCTGGCCTATCTGTCCCAAGACCCCCACACCCAGGTCATCGGCGGCTATCTGGAAGGGGTCAGGGACCTGGACAAGCTCGGCCGGGCCGCCGAGGCGGCCAAGTCGGCCGGAAAGCCGGTCATGATCATCAAGGTCGGCCGGCAACCGCTCACCGCCCGGGCGGCCGCCAGGCACACCGGGTCCCGGGCCGGGTCGAACGAGGCCTACCAGGTCCTGTTCGATGAAACGGGCGTCATCGCCATGGACAGCCTGGAGGAGATGGCCGCCGGCCTGTCGATCCTGGCCTCGGGCAAGCCGCTTCGGGGCGACCGGGTGGCCATCCTGACCCCCTTCGGCGGCGCCGGGGTCCTGGTCGCCGACCGTTGCCTGGCCCTGGGCCTCGAGCTCTCGCAACTCTCCCCCGCCACCAGACGAGAGCTGGACCGCCTCCTGCCGGCCTACGCCTCCAGCCTCAACCCGGTGGACATGGGGCCCCAGCTCATGTCCGACCCGAACCTGGTTCGTCGCTGCGCCGAGCTGATTCTGGCCGATGAGGAAGTGGACTCGTTGATTCTCTGCACCTGGGTTTTGCCGGAAGCCGTGGACGACCAGCTCGCCGACCTCATCGCCCTGAGCCGGGGGGCGGACAAGCTCGTCTTGAACCTGATCTGGGGACCGCCGGGCGTGTCCCGCCGGGCTGCGGGCCGCCTCCACCAAAACCTGGTCCCGGCCGAACTGGCCACCGAGCCGGCCTTACGGGCCCTGGCCGGACTGGCTTGGCGACGGCGGCGGCTCAATCACTGACGAGGCCAGCGCTTCCGGACCGAACCGAGCGGCCGGTCGATGCCCCCCGGCGCGCCGGGGGTCCACGGCGCGGGGCTAATCGCCATCCGACTCCGAGCGGGCCTTGAGCCGCAGCCTCAAAAGAATCTCCCTCAGCTCCGGGTCTTCCACGTGGGCCAGCTTGGCCTCGGCCTCGGCCCTGGCCGCCGGATCGAGGGGCTGAACCGGTCGGATCGGCGGCGGAAGTCTGTGGGCGGCGGCGGACCGGGCCCCGGTCTTGGGCTCGGCCGCCGTCTTGAACCGGATCTCGGTGACGATCTTCCGGCCCAGGGCGTCGTTCAACTTTCGGACGAACCCGCCCTCCTCGGCCATGAAGGTCAGCTCGTTGGCCAGGGCGGGAGACTCGGCGCCGATGGTCAAGACGCCCTTCTTGAAGGCGATGGGCCGGGAGCGCTCGGCGATCCACGAGCCGACCACCTCCGGCCAGATCCGATTGACCGCCAACACGGCCGCCGCCGCGGCCTCGCCCCGGCCGCCGGCCAGGATGTCGGCCAGAGACTTCATTCGGGTCATGGCTTATCTTTCGCCTTTCACAGCCTTCAGGCCCAGCGTCCTGAACCGTCTCGCCGCAGCCAGGTTGCGCTTCTCCTCGGCCATGGTCACCCGAGGCGTCTCCAGGACGCCGGGCAGCCCCCAGAGTTTGGGGTGAGCCAGCACCCGGCTCAAGCCCCGGCCGCCGATCTTTCCCCGGCCGAGGTGCTCGTGGCGATCCTTGAAAGAGGCCAGGCCGACTTTGGCGTCGTTGATGTGGAAGCCGGCCAGCCTTTCGAGGCCGATGATCCGCTCGGCCTCGCCGAGCCAGGCGTCCACTCCCTCGGGCCGGCCGACGTCGTAGCCGGCCCCGAAAGCGTGGGCCGTGTCCAGCCAGAAGGCCGTCCGCCTCCCGCCGCCGGCCAGCTCCAGGATTCGGGCCTGCTCCTCGAGCCTTCCGCCCAGGGCGGTGCCCGAGCCGGCCGTGTTCTCCACGGCCAGCACGACCCCCTCGGCGCCCCTGTCCAGGCCGCGCTTCATGGCCTCGGCCACCCGCTCGACACCGGCCTCGCTTCCCGCGCCCAGATGGTTGCCGGGATGAAAGACCAGGTAGCCGGCGCCTAACATTCTACACCGTTCCATTTCGTTGAGCAGCATCTCGACCGACCGGTTCCAGGTCTCGTCGTCGGGCGAGGCCAGGTTCATCGGGTAGGGAGCGTGGACGACCAGGGGGGCGATGCCGGCCGCCCTTAAACCCTGGCTGAAGGCGGCCGCCGCCTCGGCCTCCAGCGGCTTGGAGAAGAAGGCTCGGGGATTGCCGGAGAAGATCTGGACCGTCTCCAGCCGGAGTTTCTTGGCCCGGATAAGGGTCTTTTCCAGTCCGCCGGCCATCGAGACGTGGATGCCGATCCGAAGGCCGGGAGAATCAACCACGGTCCGCCCTCTCGTTCGGCAGCGCGTCCCGCCGTGTCGGCTCTGGAGGAACTGGCCAGGACATTCGACCCGCACTCACAAGACCGCCCAGGGCCGGGGCAGGAACAGCTTGTCGTAGAGGGAGATGGCGTAGCGGTCGGTCATCCCGGCGATGAAGTCCACCACCGCCTGGGTCAGATCTTCCTGGCCGGTCCTGAGCGCGGCGGCGTACTCCTCCCGGTCCGGCTCCTCGATGACCGACACGAACAGGGCGGCCAGGATCTTCCGGGCCCGGTCGAAATCCCGGCGGATGGAGGGATTGCCGTAGACCTGGTCGTAGAGAAAGGCGCGCAAGTCGGCCATGGCCTCGGCCATCTCCCGGGAGAGATGGATGTGACCGTCGTCTTCGGCCAGGGTGGTCTCGATGGCGTCGCGGACCATGGCCCCGATCCGGGCCGAGTGGGTTCGGCCGACCACGGCGATGCACTCGGCCGGCAGATCGCTCTCGGTCAGCACCCCGGCCCGAAGCGCGTCGTCGATGTCGTGGCAGATGTAGGCGGTCAGGTCGGCCACCCTGACCACCTCGCCCTCCACGGTGGCCGGCCGGCCCTCGTCCCGGGGCAGGATGGCCCCCAGCCCCTTGGAGTGATTCAAGATGCCGTCCCGGACTTCGAAAGTCAGGTTGAGGTCCTCGAGAATGTCCACCACCCGAAGCGACTGCTCGTAGTGGCGAAAACCGCCGTCGACGATCTCGTTGAGGACCCTTTCCCCGGCGTGACCGAAGGGGGTGTGCCCCAAATCGTGACCCAAGGCGATGGCCTCGGTCAGATCCTCGTTGAGCCTGAGCGACTTGGCGATGGTGCGGGCGATCTGGGCCACCTCCAGGGTGTGGGTCAGCCGGGTGCGGTAGTGGTCGCCGGTGGGAGAGAGGAAGACTTGGCTCTTGTGCTTCAAGCGGCGGAAGGCCTTGGAGTGAAGAATCCGGTCCCGGTCGTGCTGGAAGGCCGGACGGAGGTCGCACTCGGCCTCGGGCCGAAGCCGCCCCCGACTCTGGGCCGATTTGGCCGCCAGAGGCGAAAGCGTCCTGGCCTCGATCTCCTCCAGTTGCTCGCGGATGGTCATCCCAGGCCCCCTGCCTTGCGGCCTAACGTAGCCCCCTTGGCGGCCGGGTGTCAAGATCGGCCCCGGGGAACGGAGTGCCGGGCGAGCGAGCAAACAAAGAACCCGGCGGCAAGCGACTCGATCCGGAGGCCAAGGAGGCGCCGCCCGGCGAAGGCCCTTCCCGATCGCCGGCGAAACATCCGGGCCGGCCCCTGCTTTCGGCCTCTCCCGGCCTCGAGTTCAGGGTCGCTTCGATGACGGCCGTCTCTCGAAAAAGAAAAAGACCCTCTTCCCCGCCCTCCACCGCGGCGGCCGGCCGGTTCTGGCGGCCAGCCACAGCCGGCCCAGACGGCCGAAACGGGTCAGTCCTTCTTCGATCAGGTTGAACCGGCTGGCCCGCTCGTCCTGGCAGAAGACCGGCGTCTCGATGATCCGGAAACCGCAACGACGGGCCCAATAGGTCAGGTTGAGGACGTAGGCCGTGCCCGGATCGATCCAGTCGATGAAGCGCTCGGCCAGCTCCTTGCGGTAGGCTTTGGCCGCCAGGGAGTAGTCTTTGTAATCCAGGCCCAAGAGCAGGCGGGCGGCCAGGATGTAGGCCCCCGAGCCGAGGATGCGGTACCAGGCCCGCTCCTGCCGGCCCATCCGCTTGGAGCCGATGATCAGATCCGCCGCCTCCATCAGCTCCAGGGCCTGGGGAATGAAGCCGAGATCGACGCTCAGGTCCATGTCCTGGGTGACGATCAGTTGGTATCGGGCCCGGCGCACGCCCTCCCTGAAGGCCAGGCCAGGCCCCTTGACCGGCAGGTGGAAGAACTCCAGCCAGGCCGTCTCCCCGGCCAGGCGGCGGCCGATATCCTCGGTGGCGTCGGTGGAGCCGTTGGAACCGACGATGACCTCGAACGGCCGGCCGAGGCCGGCCAGGAAAGCGGCCAGCCGGCGCAGATTGGCCTCCAGGATATCGGCCTCGTTATAGACCGGAATGAAGACGGTGAAGCCGGACCTCACCGCAACCCCCTCAGGAATCGCCACCACAATTCAACTCCGGCGAGCGGGTTGGCGCCGGCCAGAGCCTTCAACAACCGAGGCCAGGCCAGGGGCCGCAGATAATAAGCCAGGTAGACTCGTCGTAAAAAAGGCGACCATTCGGCCAATTGCCGCTCCGTCGCCTCGGCCCAAGACTCGAGCGAGATCGACTCGGCGCCCCAGGCCGTAGTCGGGTATGGGCTGAAGGCGTGGAAGGAGGCGAAATCCGGGGCCAGCTCCTTGGCCAGGCTCAGCGTCCGGCGGGCCTCTTGCCGGCCTTCGCCGGGCAGGCCGACCATGAAAAAGCCGGCCGTGGCGATGCCCGCCCGCCGGGCCGCTTCAAAGGCGGCGGCCGTCGCCGCCAACTCGAGCCTCTTGCCCGAATCGGCCATGGTCTCAGCCGAGGCCGACTCGACGCCGAAGTGGATCAAGGCGCAACCGGCTTGGCGCATGAGGCGCAGCAGGGGCGGGTCAACGGTGTCGGCCCTGGTCTGGCAACACCACTTGACCTTGAGACGCCGAGCGATCAACCCCTGGCAAAGCTCCTCCACGACCTCCCTCCGGGCGGTGAACTCGAGGTCGATGAAGTAGATCGACTCGGCCCGGTGGTCCCGGACCACTCGCTCGACTTCGTCCAGGAGCCGCCGGCCCGATTTGGAGGCGACCTTGGCCGGGTACATGGCCTTGAGGCAGAAGGCGCATCGCCAGGGGCAGCCCCGGCCGGCCTCCAGGACGGCCAGCCGGCGGCCGAGGAGTTCGTAGGCGTACTCGTCGAGGTTGATGAGATGGTAGGCCGGCGGCGGCAAGGCGTCCAGATCGATCGGCCGCGGCTCGGCGGCGGCCCGGCCGTCAGGGAGGGCAAGGCCTCGGATTTCGTCCCAGGCCGCCCCGGCGGCCAGGTCGAGAACGGCGCCTTCGGGCTGGCCGCGAATGACTCCGGCCGCGCCGGTCAGGGCCAGGACTTCCTTCGAAAAGAGCGTGCCGTGGACGCCGGAGAGAATCAGTTTTTTCTTGGGCAAATGCCCAAGCAAGCGAACCACTCCGTCCAACTCGACGTTGGGGCACTGCCAGCGATCCAGGGGCGAGGTGGTTAAGATAACGATATCAGCCTGTTGGGCCAATCTGTGTATGTGGTCGTCGGCCCAGTTTTTGGCCCGCTGGTCGATCAGCTTCACCCGATGACCGGCCTCTTCCAGAATGGCGGCGCAGTTCAGCAGGTCCAGGGGCGGCCAGGCCCGGTTGTAGCGGCCCCGGCTGACCCGGCCGCCAAAGGATGGATTGAGGAGTAAAAACCGCACCGCAAGGCCCCGGCCCAGGATTTATCAGGTTGAGACATTCTGCCTTGGGCCGGAGGCGGGGTCAAGTGGGCTCAAGGAGCGCCCGGCTCCAGCCGAAAGCCCGGCATGAGGCACAGTCTTCGAAAGCCCAGGCGGCGATAGACCGGCTCGCCCATCTTTGAGGCGTGGAGGACGGCCGTCTCGAGGCCGCGACGCCGGGCCTCGGCCAAGGCGGCCAGGCTGAGGGCGGTGGCCAGACCCCGGCGGCGGTATTCGGGCCGGGTGGCGACATAGCCCAACCCGGCCGAACCGGGCAGGAAGCGGACCGAGGCCGCGGCGGCGAGCCGGCCGCGGAGGTAACCGGCCAGGTAGAGCACCCGGCTTCGGGGCTCGCTCATCCGCCCGGCGAACAGCCGGGCCAAGGCCTGGGCCGAGCCTTTGGTCATCCGAAACCCTTCCGCCACCACCGCCAGCCATTCCTCCAGCTCGGCCGGATCGTCAACCGGTTCGATCGTCAACCCCGGCGTCGGCCGGGGCGAAGGCAGATCGGCCAGATCGGCGGCCATCCCGAACAGGGGCTCGATCTCGATCAGACCGGTCTTTTTCAAGCGCCGGCCCAGGTCGGCCGGGGTCGAGGTCGGCCCGACCCGCCAGGTCATGGGTACGCCGGCCCGCCTGAAGCGCTCGATGGTCGTCCGGATGATCTCGTCGGCGTCGTCTTCAGCCAACCGGGCCCCGAAAACCGAGTTGAACATCGGCGAGGGCAGGTCGGTCAGGACCCAGCTCAGTTCAGGGCCAAAGGAGTAGACCGCGCCGGGATGGCCGGCGTAGAGTCGGCGGATCGCGCTCCAGTGGTCATCGATCATTCGGAGCCGTTCCCCGAGGGTGGGCGAAGCGTCGGTCATCATCTCCCTTCCGGTTCACCGCCGGCGGACTCGGCGGCCGGCGAATCGCCGGGCCGGTTCCAACCGGGCGGGCCCGATGGTTCCCGGCGACGATCGGCCATGAAATCCGGCCCGGAAAAATGAAACGGGAGCGCCCCCTTTTCGGAAGCGCCCCCGGTCTATCCTTCAAACGAGGGGCTTAGAACAGGCCGGTGACCTTGCCGGTCTCGACGTCCACGTCCACGCGGCGGTAAGCCGGGTTGGAGCCGGTGCCGGGCATCAGCGAAATGGTGCCGGCCACCGGGACGACGAAGCCCGCGCCGCCGTAGGTCAGGATGTCGCGGACGTAGAGCTTCCAGCCCTTGGGCACACCCTTGAGGGCCGGGTTGTCCGAGAGCGACAGGTGAGTCTTGACCATGCAGGTGCCCAGCTTGGCCAGCTCGGGGTCGGCCTCCATCTTCTTGGCCTTGGCCTCGGCCTCGGGGGAGTACTCGACGCCGTCCGCGCCGTAGACCTCCTGGGCGATGAGCTCGATGCGCTTGCGAAGCGGGGTGTCCAGCTCGTAGAGGAACTTGAACTCGTTGGGCTCGTCGCAGGCGTCCTTGACCGCGTCGGCGAACTCCAACGCGCCCTCGCCGCCCTTCTCCCAGTGGCGGGACAGGGCCACCCGAGCGCCGGCCGCCTCGCCCATCTCGCGGACCTTGGCGATCTCGGCCTCGGTGTCGGTGTAGAAGGCGTTGATGCACACCACCGGGTTGATGCCGGCCTTGCGGACGGTGTTGATGTGGTGGACCAGGTTCTCGCAGCCCTTCTCGACCCACTCGACGTTCTCCTCGCCGTACTCGGGCGGCATCGGCTTGCCGGGTACTGGGATCGGCGCGCCGCCGTGGCACTTGAGGGCCCGGATGGTGGCCACGATCACGGCGCAGTTGGGCTTGAGGCCGGAGAAGCGGCACTTGAGGTTCCAGAACTTCTCGAAGCCGATGTCGGCGCCGAAGCCGGACTCGGTGATGTGGTAATCGGAGAGCTTCAGGGCCACCCGGTCGGCGATGATCGACGACTGGCCGATGGCGATGTTGGCGAAGGGACCGGCGTGGACGAAGACCGGCTGGCCTTCCAGGCTCTGGAGCAGGTTGGGCTTGATCGCCTCGGCCATCCAGGCGGTCATGGCGCCGTCAACCTCCAGATCGGCCGTGGTGACCGGCTTGCCCTTCTTGTCGTAGGCGACCACGATCTTGCCCATCCGCTCCCGCATGTCCTTGAGATCCCGGGCCACGGCCAGGATGGCCATCACCTCGGAGGAGACGGCGATGCCAAACTTGGACGGCATGGTGAAGCCGTCGAACTTGCCGCCGATGCCGATGATGATGTTGCGAAGCGCCTGGGCGCAGAAGTCGATGATCCAACCCATCTCGACGTTGGTCGGGTCGATGTCGAGGCGACGCATGCCGGAGAGCCGCTCGAGTTGCTCGTCGTCGTAGTTGCGCTCGTGCTGCATCCGCGCGGTGAGAGCCACCATGGCCAGGTTGTGGGCGTTCATGATGGCGTTGATGTCGCCGGTCAGGCCCAGGGAGAACGGGGTCAAGGGGATGCACTGGGCCAAGCCGCCGCCGGCCGCCGAGCCCTTGATGTTCATCGTCGGACCGCCGGAGGGCTGGCGGATGGCCGCGGTGACGTTGAGCCCCCGCTTGCCCATGCCCTGCAGCAGACCCATCGACGAGGTGGACTTGCCTTCGCCCAGGGGCGTCGGGGTGATGGCGGTGACGTCGATGTACTTGGCGTTGGGCCGGTCCTTCAAGCGCTCGAGGACCTTCATGTAATCGACCTTGCCGAAGTAGTGACCGTAGGGCAAAAGCTCCTCTTCCTCCAGACCCAGTTCGTCTCGGATCTGGTAGACCGTCTTCATCGTCGCTTCGGCTGCCTCAGCGATTTTCCAGTCCGGATTCTTGGTTGGATCGGGTAGGGCCATTAGGTCTCCTCCTTAAATACGGGTGTGATTCGTGTCTAAATCGACGAGGCCTGTCGAGGATAGGTGTGGCAGACCTCTGAGTTTCCTTGGGTTTGCGGTTATCTCCGTTACAGTACAGGCTGGCGAATCTACGCGGTTAACATTAAAAACGGCCCAATCAGGGCAGATTTGTACCATGTCGTCCGGAGGCGAGTCAAGGGAATATGAGGGGCGATTCACCGCCCCGTAAGCGCCGGAGCGGCCCGGACGCTCCTTACCGGGCGGTTCCAACAACCAGGTTGTTTTTGACACTCTTTTCAGGGTATGTTAATCAATCGTGACCTTGTTATGAATTTCACGATGTAGACTGCTTGAGAAGGAGCCTCCCATGTACGAGATTCTGGAAAGGCAGGAGCTGGCCGAGGGGACGGTGGTAAAGAACGTCATCACCGCCCCGCTCATCGCCGCCCAGGCCAAGCCCGGTCAGTTCGTCATCATCCGGGTCAACGAGACCGGCGAGCGCATCCCGCTGACCATGGCCGACACCGACCCGGACAAGGGCACCATCACCTTGATTTATCAGGTCGTCGGCAAAACCACGGCCCTGATGAAGACGCTCAAGGTGGGCGACAGCTACTCCGATATCGTCGGCCCCTTGGGCAAGCCGACCCACATCGAGAAGGTGGGCAAGGTCATCTGCGTCGGCGGCGGGACCGGGGTGGCCGTGCTCCATCCCATCACCCGGGCCCTTAAAGCCGTCGGCAACGACGTGACGGCCATCATCGGCGCCAGAACCAAGGACCTTTTGATCCTGGAAGAGGAGATGACCGCCGCCTCCCATCGCCTCTTCATCTGCACCGACGACGGCTCCAAGGGACACCACGGTTTCGTGACCGACATCTTGAAGCGCGAGCTTACGGCCAATCCCGACACCAAGCTGGCCGTGTGCATCGGCCCGGTGCCGATGATGAAGTTCTGCTCGGCCATGACCAAGGAATTCGACGTCCGGACCCTGGTCAGCCTCAACCCGATCATGGTCGACGGCACCGGCATGTGCGGTTGCTGCCGGGTGACCGTCGGGGGCGAGGTCAAGTTCGCCTGCGTCGACGGCCCCGAGTTCGACGGCCATCAAACCGATTTCGACGAGCTGACCAAGCGTCTGGCCGCCTACCGCGAGGACGAGGCTCGGTCGATGAATATCTTCCTGGGCAAAGGCGACACCGCCTGCAGCACCGACTAGGGGGCGTGGAAAATGAGTGCCAAAGAGAAGATCGAACGCCAGAAAATGCCCGAGCAGCCGCCCGAGGTGCGGCGCCACAACTTCGACGAGGTGCCCTACGGCTACGACGAGAACATGGCCATGCTGGAGGCCAGCCGGTGTCTGAATTGTAAGAAGCCGGCCTGCGTCACTGGCTGCCCGGTCCAGATCGACATCCCCGGCTTCATCGTCCGGATCAAGGACGGCGACTTCGAGGGCGCGCTCAACGTCTTGAAGCAGAAGACCTCTCTGCCGGCGGTCTGCGGCCGCGTCTGCCCCCAGGAGACCCAGTGCGAGGCGGTCTGCGTGTTGGGCAAGAAGGACGATCCCGTGGCCATCGGCTCGCTGGAGCGCTTCGTCGCCGACTGGGGCCTGAACCGCCACGAGCAGACGCTGCCCGAGTTGCCGGAGAAGACCGGCAAGCGGGTGGCCGTGGTCGGCTCCGGGCCCTCGGGCCTGACCGTGGCCGGCGACCTGATCCTCAAAGGTCACGACGTGACCGTCTTCGAGGCCTTCCACAAGGTCGGCGGAGTTCTGGTCTACGGCATTCCCGAGTTCCGCCTCCCCAAGGCCATCGTCCAGGCCGAAGTCGATTACCTGGAGAAGCTGGGCGTGGAGTTCGTGACCAACTTCGTCGTCGGCAAGACCAAGACCATCGATCAACTCCTCGACGAAGACGGCTACGACGCCCTTTACATCGGCGTCGGAGCCGGCCTGCCGCGCTTCCTGGGCATCCCCGGCGAGAACCTGATCGGCATCTACTCGGCCAACGAGTACCTGACCCGGGCCAATCTGATGAAGGCCTACGACTTCCCCAACTACGACACGCCGCTGGTCAAGGGCAAAAACGTGGCCGTCTTCGGCGCGGGCAACGTGGCCATGGACGCCGCCCGGACGGCGCTTCGCATGGGGGCGGAGAAGGTCCGCATCGTCTACCGCCGCTCCGAGGCCGAGATCCCGGCCCGGGCTGAGGAGGTCCACCACGCCAAAGACGAAGGCGTCGAGTTCCATCTCCTGACCATGCCCACCATGTTCCACGGCGACGAGGAGGGCCGGGTGCGAGGCATGACCTGCCTCCAGTGCGAGTTGGGCGAACCGGACGAGTCGGGCCGCTGCCGGCCGTTCGCCATCGACAACTCCGAGTTCACCATGGAGTGCGACCTGGTGGTCATCGCCGTCGGCTCCGGGGCCAACCCGATCATCACCCAGACCACGCTCGATCTGGAGGTCAACAAGTGGGGCTACATCGTGGCCGAGGAGGAGACGGGCAAGACCAAGAAGCCCAGGGTCTGGGCCGGCGGCGACATCGTCACCGGCGCGGCGACGGTCATTCTGGCCATGGGCGCCGGGCGCAAGGCGGCCGACTCGATCCATAACTACCTGACCTGGGGCTGGTAGGCCTGAAATACAAACTGGACGGCGGGCCCCTCCCCGGCGGGGGGCCCGTCTCGTCATCGGGGTCGTTGTGTTCCCGCCGGCAGAATCAAGGGGCGATCGGACGCCGCGCTCCGTTCGAAATCGGCCGGGCTGGACAATGGGCTCCGAGTGGGGTAAATATCAGTTGGCCGGCGGTTCCGGTGAAACTCCGGGCCGGCTCTCAAAGTTTTCTGGAGCGCGGGGGATGCGAGACATCCAAAACGAGCCGGATAACCGCAACGTGGCCATCGACAAGGTCGGGGTCAAGGACATCCGCTACCCGGTGACCGTCCGCGACAAGACCGAGGGCGTCCAGCGGACCGTGGCCTCGATCAACATGTACGTCAACCTGCCCCACTCCTACAAGGGCACCCACATGAGCCGCTTCATCGAACTCCTGGCCGAGTTCTCCGACTCCAAGGAGCTCGACCTGCACTCCTTCAAGGATATCATGGAGGAGATGAAGACCCGCCTCAACGCCGAGAGCGCCCACCTGGAGATGAGCTTCCCCTACTTCATCTCCAAATCGGCGCCGGTCAGCGGCGCTTCGGGCCTGATGGAGTACAACTGCACCTTCACCGGCTCGGCCAACGGCAAGGGCGAGCGGGACATGATCGTTCAGGTCAGCGTGCCGATCACCACGCTTTGCCCTTGCTCCAAGGAGATCTCCGATTCCGGGGCCCACAACCAGCGGGGCGAGGTCCGGGTGGCCATCCGCTACAAGTCGTTTTTCTGGATCGAGGACCTGATCGCCATGATCGAGTCCTGCGCCTCCTCGCCGGTCTATTCGGTCCTGAAGCGGGAGGACGAGAAAGAGGTCACCGAGGCGGCCTACGACAACCCCAAGTTCGTCGAGGACGTCGTCCGCGAGGTGGCCCTCAAGCTCCTGGCCGACGACAACGTGACCTGGTTCGCGGTGGATACCGAGAACTTCGAGTCCATCCACAACCACTCGGCCTACGCCTATATCGAGCGGGACAAACGGCAGAAACGGGCCTAATCGGGCCGGCCGGTCTTCCGCGGCGCCTCCATTCCGAGCGGCGGGAAACCTCCCAATTCGACTTGGTTCCACCCGAAGCGACGCCTCGGGCTCTCGGCCAAACGCCTCTCCGGAACTGGAGCGGTGGGCCGGGGTCCGGGCGAAAGCGCCCCCGCCAGCCGGCCCTGCCTCCCTGATCAGGCTCCAGGGACGGCCTCCGGCCACGGGCCGGCTGACTACAGAAACGCCCCCGGGGATGACAGGGAAGGGTCGTCGCTACTGCCGGTAGACCGCCTTGTAGACGGCCAGAATCTTGGCCAGGATCTTCTCCATCTGGGTCTCGTTTAGATTCAGCGGCCCTTGTGAGAGAACGGTCTTGAAGTCTTCGTAGCAGACCTCCATCTCTTTTACGGGCAGGCACTCGTCGTTGCTGCGGGCCAGTTCCTCGGCCGCGGCCAGAACCTTGACCACCGGCGGCGGCGGTTGTTCGCCCTCCTTGGGTTTGAGCTTGGTTTCGCTCAGGGTGATGATCCGCTTGTCGATGCCGGCCTGCTCCCACAGTTCCCGGCTCACCGGCCAGGCCACTTGATTGATCAGCTCCAGGAGCAGGTTGAACTCGACCTCGTTGAGCTCGTTGACCGAGCCGCGCTCGTGGAAGGCATACAGCAGGGCCGAACGGCCCAAGTCTCTCAGGAGTCCGATGTAGTAGCACACCGCCGGCACGCCGATGCCCGTGGCCTGGGCCAATACCCGGCCGGTCATCGCCTGGAAGAGCGATTCCCGCCAGCGGTGCATCAGATAGACGGCCAGGCGGTCCTGGCCGTGGATGGGAAAGAGGTTGTGGGCTTCGGGCGACGAAAGAACGTCGCTGATGACATCCATCCCCACCCTGAGCACGGCCATGCGGGCGTCCTGGACGGCGTCCACGCCGCTGTAAGCCGGCGAGTTGGCCACCGAGATGACCTTCAACGTCAAGCCGGGATCGGCCTCGATGAAGCGGACCAGTTGCTCGAACTTGACGTTGCGTCCCAACGACTTCTTCAACCGATCCAGAACCTGGCCGGAAACCGGCAGCACGATCTGATCGGGCCGGACGTTCCTGACCAGGCGGGCCAGGAGGTTGGCCGCCCGATTGCGGAACTTGGCCAGGGCCGAATTGAAGACCGTCTCGGCCTCCTTGACGAAGATGGTGACGATCTCGGGATCGAACCTGGAGCCGGCTTTCAAGAGCAGCGCGTCTGACGCCTTCTGGAAACCGTTTACTTCGTCGAGGACCTTGGACAACTCCTCGACAAAGTAGGCGGCTATCCCGACCACCTGGGCCCCCAACGGAATGTCGTCTCCGGCCAGGCCGTCCGGGAAGCCTTTGCCGTCGATGTTTTCGTGGTGATGGCGAACGTAGGAGGCGGCGTCCTCCAGCCAGGTCATCTTGGCCAGGATGTCGGCCCCGACGGTGACGTGGTTGTTGACGACCTCCAGCTCATACTCGTCAAGCTCGGCCTTCCGGGCCAACCGGCGGGGTACGGCCAGGTAGCCGATGTCGTGGAGCAGGGCGGCGATATGGATCTGTTCCCTGTCCCGCTCGCCGATCTTGAGCCGATCGGCCAGCATGTCGGCGTACTCGGCGACCATCTTGCGGTGGCCGGGATCGACGAAACCCTTGCTCTCGGCCAGCGCGGCGATCGAGTCGAGCATCTCGACGATGGCCTGCTCTTGTTTGTTCATTCCGGCTCCAGGCTACCAGGATAGACTATCCAGCGATATCAATCACACCTCGGTGTCAAAACTCGCAATAAAATGCGTCCCTTGCCACGAATCACTCCTTCGCCCCCCGTCGCGGCAGGAGATCTGGCAAGGCCTAGTCCTGTTCCCGTCCATACAGTATACGATACAATGACCATATTTTCTTTAGCGACTTCAAAAATGTTTCCTGGGAAATATCCAGCCCCGCCGAGGCCATGAAATCCCTGAATCCCAGGTAGTACACCTCCAACGCCCTGGCCGAAGGCACGACCGAATCCATTCGAGCCAGTCGGTCGGCCACGGACAGGACCCTGATCTTCACCGGCAGCGCGGCCGGGTCGGCGCTCGCCTGAGCCTGGGCGGCCAGCTCGATAATCTCCCCGTCCAGCCCGGCTTCGTCCATGATCCGCCGTGAAACCGGCCAGGACGCCGCCTCGATCAGCTCGAGAACCGTATCGAATTCAAACTCGGTCAGGCCCTCCAGGTGGTGAAAACGATGAAAGGCCAACAGCAGCACCGGCCGGCCGATGCCTTTGAGCAGGCCGACATAGTAGGCCGGAGCGGTCTCTTTTATCCCGGCCGCCTGGCTCAACACCCGGGCGGCCATGCCGCTGAAAATCGACTCCCGCCACCACCGTTCGTTGGTCTCGCCCAGGCGGCCGCCCTGCCCCACCAGAAACAGGTTCTGGGACGACATGGCATTCAGGATGAAGGAGACCTCGCTGAGCCCCAGGCGAATCACCGCCGCCCGAACCGATTTGACCCGCTCGACTCCGCCGAAGACCGGCGAGTTGGCCATGGAGATGATCTTGAGCGTCAAGCCGGGGTCGCTTTCCACATAGCGCACCACCCGTTCCAACTCGCCCTCGGCCTCCAGCATCCGCTTCAACCGGCCGGCCACCTTGGCCATCACCGGCAACAGCGCCTGGGACTCGGCGATCTTGTCGCAGATGGCCGCAATCTGCTTCTCGAACTGGGGCCGGTATCGATTGCGGCCGGCGGCGAATTCCTTCTGTGTGGCCGCCAAAAAGGCGACCACCAACTCGGGATTGAAGCGGGCGCCGGCGGCGGCCTTGAGTTTCTCCAGGGCCGCTTCGGCGTCGGCGGAGCGCGGCTCGGCCGCGGTCAGACTGTTCACGAAGTAATCGGCCAGGGCGATGATCTGGGCCCCGAGAGGGATTTCGTCCATGGTCAGGTTGTCGGGGTAGCCGCGGCCGTCGAAACGCTCGTGATGATGCCTGACCAGTTGGGCCGTCTCTTTGAGGAAGGGCATTTGGGCCAATAGATCGTGTCCGATCTCGGCGTGACTGGCCTTGACCTCTCGCTCGAACTCGTCGGCCGGCTCCCGGCCGGCCAGCTCTCTGGGTAGGGCCAAATAACCGATATCGTGCAGCCTGGCCGCCAGGCGAATCCGCTCCAGCTCTTTGGCCCCCACCGCCAGGTGTTCGGCCAGCAGGCCGGCGTACCTGGCCACGGCTTCGGAGTGACCGGGAGCGACAAGACCCTTCATCTCCACCAGGGAGACGACGGCCTCAAAAGCGGCGATCACACCCCGTTGGGTCTTGTTCACGCGGCCCCCTTTATCACATTCTATGTGCCACCATAATGTCTTTTCTCTAAAAAGGCAACAAGTTCCGTGAGTTGTCCGAAGCGATCGCCGTTGGCACGGGCCTTGATAGCGATAATATCGACGGCCGATCTCGGCCGAGGGAGGGCCCCATGAACACCATCCAGCAGCGGGTTTTGAACGAATATCTGGCTGTAATCAGAGAACAAAACGCGCTCGACTCTCCAGCGGCCGGCGTCAGAGAGCGCGACACCGCCCGTCAGGAATCCCCCACCCGGCCCCGCCGGCCCAAACCCCCGATCAAGGGCCGCTACATCGACGTGGTGGCCTGAGCCGCCCGACGCGGACCGCTTCATCCGGGTTTCAGGCCCCCGCCCCGCACCCGAGGCGGGGGCGAGGCTATCCACCCCTTGACCCAAATATAACTCCTGGTACACTTGGGCCTCCGGGGGCAGGATGCCGAAGGATCGATTCGACATAGTCGTGGTCGGCGGCGGTCACGCCGGGGTCGAGGCGGCGCTGGCCGGAGCCCGACTGGGCAAGCGGGTGGCGCTGGTCAGCCACGATCCGGCCAAGATCGGGGCGCTGAGCTGCAATCCGGCCGTGGGCGGTCTGGCCAAGGGCCATCTGGTCAAGGAGATCGACGCCCTGGGCGGGTTGATGGGCCGGACGGCCGACGCGGCGACCATCCAGTTCAGACGGCTCAACATGCGCAAGGGGCCGGCCGTGAGGGCCTCCCGGGCCCAGGTGGACCGAAACCACTACCGGCGGGCCGTTCAGCGGGCCGTGTTCGGGCAGCCGGGCCTGACCGTCATCACCGGCGAAGCGGTCGATCTCATCATCGAGCACGGCCGGGTGGCCGGGGTGGTCCTGGCCGACCGGGCTTCGGTCGAGGCCCGGGCGGTCATCCTGACCACCGGCACCTTCTTGAAGGGCCTGATCCACATCGGCAGCCTGAGCTTTCCGGCCGGCCGACTGGGCGACGCCCCGGCCGAGGGTCTGTCCGAGAGTTTGGCCCGCCTGGGATTGGAGCTGGGGCGGCTCAAGACCGGCACCCCGCCCCGGGTCTTCGCCAGAAGCGTCGATTTCTCCCGTCTCGAGGTCCAGCCGGGCGACGACGCTCCCCGCCCCTTCTCGATCATGAGCGCCGGCTTCCCCCTGCCCCAGACGGTCTGCCACATCACCCGGACCACGGCCGAGACCCACGAGATCATCCGGGCCGCGCTCGACCGGTCGGCCCTCTTCTCCGGCAAGATCGAGGGAGTCGGGGCGCGTTATTGCCCGTCCATCGAGGACAAGATCGTCAAATTCCCCGATCGGGACAGCCACAACGTCTTCATCGAGCCCGAGGGGCTGAACTCGGAGACGGTCTACCCCAACGGCGTCTCCACCTCGCTGCCGCTGGACGTCCAGGAGGCTTTGATCAGGAGCCTGCCCGGACTCGAACGGGCCGAGTTGGCCCGGCCCGGCTACGCCATCGAGTACGACTTCGCGCCGCCGACCCAACTCGGCGCCGACCTGGCCGTCAAGGGCGTGCCCGGACTCTTTCACGCCGGCCAGATCAACGGCACCTCGGGCTACGAGGAGGCCGGAGCCCAGGGCTTGATGGCCGGGTTGAACGCGGCCCGGTGGCTCGACGACGAGGAGCCGGTCATTCTGACCCGCGATCAGGCCTACACGGCGGTGATGATCGACGATCTGACCACGCTGGGCACCAATGAGCCCTACCGGATGTTCACCTCCCGGGCCGAGTACCGGCTTCTTCTGCGGGAAGACAACGCCGCCGAGCGGCTCACCCCCCTGGGCCGAAAGGTGGGTCTGGTCGGCGAGGCCCAGTGGGCCGCGTTCAACCGGCGGCGGGAGGCAGCGGAAAAGGCCCGCCAGGCCCTGACCGGCCGGCGGATCAAGCCCGACGAGGCGATCAATCGGGCCTTGATCGAGCTGGGCAGCGCCCCGCTGACCGAGGCGGTCGCGCCGGCCGATCTGCTCAAGCGGCCGGAGCTGAGCTGGAACGAACTGCGCCGGCTGCTGCCCGACCTGCCCGACCTGCCCGAGGAGGCGGCCGAGGCGGTGGAGGTCGAGGTCAAGTACGCCGGCTACGTGGCCAAGCAGGAGGCCCAGGTGGCCCGGTTCAAGGATCTGGAGGACAAGCTCATCCCCAGCCGGCTGGAGTACGCCGGCCTGCCCGGTTTGAGCCGGGAGATGGTGGAGAAGCTGACCCGGATCCGACCCCGTTCGGTCGGTCAGGCGGCCCGCATCCCCGGCGTCACTCCGGCGGCGCTGATGATAATCTCTGTTTACGCCACACGCGAGGAAGGAAAGGCGGCATGATTTCACGGCCGTTCATCATCGACCAGGCCGGGGCCGAGCCCGTCCCCTATTCACGAATCCTGACCCTCCAGCGAGGTTGGGCCGAGGCCCTGGCCCAAGACCGCCTGCCCGGCCTGATCTGGATCGGGACCCACAAGCCGGTGGTCACCATGGGCCGCCAGGCCGACGAGTCCGAGCTGATGATCCCGGCCGAGGAACTGCCCGGCCGGGGCGTGGAACTCCATTGGATCGAGCGCGGCGGGTTGGCCACGGTCCACGGACCGGGTCAGTTGGTCGTCTACCCGATCCTGAACGTCACCGACTTGGGCCTGGGCGTCCGCGACTTCGTCGACAAACTGGAAGAGGCGATGATCATGACCCTGGCCGGTTTCGGCATCGACTCCGGCCGCGACGAGCGCGGCCCCGGCGTGTGGGTCGGCGACGACAAGATCGGTTTCGTCGGTCTGGCCTTGAAGCGCCGGGTCAGCTTCCACGGGCTGGCCTTGAACATCGAGCTGGACCCGAGCCTGTTCGACCTGATCTCGCCCTGCGGTCTGGTCGGGATCAACGTCGTCTCGGCCAAGGACGTCCTGGGCCGGCCGGTGGACATGGACCGGGCCGGTGAGCTGATGACCGAGGCCCTGTCGGAACTCCTCGGCCTGGACCCCTTGCCGGTCAGCCTGGAGGAAGCGGAGGCGTACCTTGCCGAACTCGACCAGAAAGCCAAAATGGCTGAAGGTTAAGCTCTCCACCACGCCCCATCTGGGCCGGGTGGAACGGGCCATCTCGGCCGGCGGACTCCACACCGTCTGCCAGGAGGCGCTGTGTCCCAATCGGCTGGAGTGCTACAACCGGGCCACGGCCACCTTCCTTCTGATGGGCGACGTCTGCAGCCGGCGCTGCACCTTCTGCAACGTGGCCAAGGGCAAGCCGGCCCCGCTGAACCCGTCCGAGCCGGAGAACGTCGCCCGGGCGGCGGCCGAACTGAGCCTGGACTTCGTGGTCCTGACCTCGGTCACCAGGGACGACCTCCCCGACGGCGGAGCGGCCCACATCGCGGCGACCATTTCCGCCGTCAAGGCGGCCAACCCGAAAACCGGAGTCGAGGTCCTGGCTCCCGATTTCAAGGGCCAGGAGTCGGCGCTCGCGACGGTCCTCGAGGCCGGACCGGAGGTGTTCAACCACAACGTCGAAACCGTACCCCGGCTCTACCCGGCGCTTCGGCCCGAGGCCGAGTTCGGCCGATCGGTGAGACTGTTGGCCAGGGCCAAGGAGCTCAAGCCCGGCCTGGTCACCAAAACCGGGCTGATGCTGGGCCTGGGCGAAAGCGACGACGAACTGCGGCGGGCCCTGGCCGAGTTGGTCGCGGCGGGGGTCGATCTCCTGACCCTGGGCCAGTACCTGGCCCCGTCGAAGAGTCACCACCCGGTGGCCGAGTACGTCTCTCCGGAAAGGTTCGAGGCCTGGCGGAACGAAGCCCTCGAGATGGGCTTTGCCGACTGCGCCGCCGGGCCGCTGGTCAGGTCGTCCTATCGGGCCAAGGAGTTGTACCAAAGAGCCGGCGGGGAATGATCGAAAGGCCTCAACCTGGAGGCCGCCCAAGCAATTGAAAAAACCGCCTTACCCCGACAGCCGCTCTCCCTGAATGGGTCTCATCTGCGGGGCGCAGCGGTTGAAAGGGCGGGGGAGACTTGGAGCCGCGCCTCCCCCGCTTTATCTCTAACCGGCCTTGACCTCAATCTTCCTCGGCTGGGCCGGACCGATCTTGGGCAGGATGAGCTCGAGCACGCCGTCTTTCATCTTGGCCGCGATCTTTTCCTTGTCGATCAACTGGCCGATCCTGAACTTGCGGTGATAACGGCCGGTTTCGTATTCGGCCAAGAGGGTCCGCTTGCCCAGTTCGGACTCGTTGGCCTCGGCGGTGATGGTTAACACGTCGTCTTCCAGGTCGATATCCACCTGATCGACGTTGACGCCGGGCAGATCGGCCATCAGGGTCAAGGCCTCGTCGGTTTCGTAGATATCCACCGCGGGGATGAAGACCGGCCCGCTCTTGGTCGGCTCGCTGTCGGCCGGCGCTTCCACCTTGTGGCTGACGGTGATCTCTTTGTCAGGCATCGCACGGCCCTCCTTCTAACCTTGATCGACCTTGATCTGGCGCGGCTTGGCCTCGTCGGCCTTGGGCAGAGTCACGGTCAAAACGCCGTTCTTGGACACCGCCTCCACGGCCTCCGGCTTGACCGGGCTGGGCAGGGTGATGACCCGCCTGAACACGCCGGCGGTCCGCTCCCGGCGGTGGTAGTTCACACCCTCGCTGACCGGAATCTTGCGCTCGCCGCGCAGGGTCAGGCTGTCGCCGACCACGGAAATGTCCAGGTCGGCCGGCGCAACCCCGGGCAGTTCGGCCCGAACGTAGAAATTGTCGTCGTCTTCGGAAAGGTTGACCGGCGGGTAGACGCCCGACCAAGCGGCGGCCGAACGGCCGGCCAGGCTGGACATCAACCGGTCCATCTCCCTGGTCAATCGGCTCCACTCAGAGAACAAATCTCTCTGAGGAAACAATCTCCAGACAGTCATTGCGTCCCTCCTTAGAAAGATCGATCTCCGGTGATGCGGCGCCTCTCACCAATTTCGTCCTCATTCGCCCAAAAGCTAAGACGGCGTTTGCGACTGTCAAGACGTCGAGCCCTCCCAGGGAGTTACAGCCGGATGACGACGATCGAATACAGCCGGAACCCCCGCGGGGGCCAATCTCCCGCGCGGAGTTCGTTCTCCGCAACTCTAGGCGAAGAAGAACGACTCCGTATCCGCACCCGACACCTCGTCACTGCCGAGGGCGTTTCTGTCAATTTTTATCATGCCTTATCCTAGGTCCCGCCGGCACGCCCCGCCGCGAAGAGAACCATTCGTCCCCGCCGCTTACCGGGGCCGGAGGCGATGTGCTATATTGACCGCTGATTTCGACCGTCGCCGGAAGACGGACGACCGGCGGCGACGGGAACCGCTCTCACCCGGCCGATGGTTGGCATGATCCGACGAAGCGCTATTCTCTTTCTCGCCCTCACCGTCCTGATCCGGGCGGCCGCTCCGGCCCTGGCCGGCGGGCTGGTCATCGAGGTTACGGCCCGGGCCGTCGTCGACGGCCCTCGGGTCAAGGCGGCGATCACCGTGACCAACAAGGGCGACGAGCCGGTGCTCAACGTCCGGGCCGAGGCGCCGGGATCGGCCGCAACGGCCGGTTCCAGAACGGTGGAGCGAATCCAGCCCGACGTGGCGGCCTCCCTGAAGCTCGATCTGCCGCGGCCCGCCGACGGGCCGGGCCGCTATACGGCGCCGATTCTGGTCACCTTCCACAATCTCGACGGCCGTCGTTTCTCGGCCCTGGCCGGGACCGAGTACTTTCTCGGCTCCGACGCGCCCAGCCCGCTCATCGTCCAGGCCGATCCCCTCGAGCTGCCCGGCCGGGGACGGCTCAAGGTCAGGTTGCTCAATCCCCGCTCCGAGGCGAGTACGACCTCGATTAGACTCTACACCCCCTTGGAACTGAGCGCGACTCCGGCCGAGACGAAAACGACCGTCCCGGCCCGGGGCGACAGCGAAGTCGAGTTCGAGCTGACCAATCTGACCGGGCAGACCGGGGCCGACTACCCGGTCTTGATCGCCGTGGAGCACATCCTGGGCGGCCTCCACGCCGCCAAACTGGCCCAGGTCATGGTCAGCCTGACCGACCCCAACCCCTTTCGCCGCCACCTGGGCTGGTGGCTGGCGGCCCTCGGCGGACTTTTGGTTTGGCTGGCCGTCCTTCAGCTTAAGGCCCGGCACCGCAACCGGCGGATCTGACCAGGCGGCCGGTCGGAGCTTGCCCGGACTCGATTTTCACCTATAATCATATGTGGTTATGACGATCGACCTCTCACCGGAAAGGCTCAACCGGGCCGCGGCCGACCTGCGGCTGCTCCTGGAGCGAGGCTACCCCAGGGAGCGAAGCCTGCGCCTGGTCGGCGACCGCCACCGCCTCGACGCCCCCGGCCGGGAAATCCTGCGCCGGGCGGTCGTCGCTCCTCGAACGGCCCAGGCCCGCCGGGCCAAGCTGGCCGGTCTGGAAGATCTGGCCGGGAATCGGGTCGGGATCGACGGCCACAACGTCATTCTGACCCTGGAGACGGCCCTCTCCGGCCGGCTGTTGGTCCTGGCCGACGACGGCGCGGTGCGCGACATCTCCCGCTCGGCCAGGAGTTTCAAACTTTCCCCATTGACCGACCGGGCCCTGGGCCTTATGCTCGATATCCTGGCCGAATACGGGCCGGCCGAAGTCCGGGTCTACCTGGACGGGCCGGTATCCCACTCGGGCCGGCTGGCCGCGATGATCCGGGGGGGGCTGGCCGAACGCAACCTCGTCGGCGACGCCGAGGCGGTGGCCGTACCGGAAAGACTGCTCAAGCCCTTCGACGGTCTGGTGGCCAGCGCCGACGGCGAGTTGATCGATCTTTGCCCCCGGCCCATCGACTTGGCCGGCGGGATGATAACGAGCAATTACCACCGGGAGTTTACGGAGGCCAAGATAATTGGAACCCAGACTGGATAAGGAGGGCCGCCCGGTTCGGGCCCTGGGGCTTTGCTCGGGCGGCCTGGATTCGCTCCTCTCCCTGGCCGTTTTGCGCGAGCAGGGGATCGAAGTGACCGCCCTGACCTTCGTCAGCCCTTTCTTGAGCGACGCCAACGCCAAAAGGGGCTGCGCCGCTCTGGGCGTGCCCCACATCAGCTACGACTTCACCGCCGAACACATCGCGGTGGTCAAGAATCCCAAGCACGGCTACGGCAGTAACATGAACCCCTGCATCGACTGCCACACCCTGATGATCCGTCTGGCCGGCGAGATGATGCAGCGTGACGGCTACCATTTCGTGTTTACCGGCGAGGTGCTCGGCCAGCGGCCGATGAGCCAGAACCGGGGCTCTTTGAACCTGGTGGCCAAGGAGTCCGGCGTGGCCGACTATCTCCTCCGCCCGCTGTCGGCCAAGCGGCTCAAGACGACCATCCCCGAGGCCGAGGGTTGGGTGGACCGGGAACGGCTATACAACTTCGGCGGCCGGGGGCGCAAGGATCAGATGGCCCTGGCCGAGAAGCTGGGCGTAACCGAGTATCCGGCTCCGGCCGGCGGCTGTCTTCTGACCGATCCCGGCTTCAGCCTGCGCCTCAGGCACCTTCTCGACGAGCGCCCCCAGGCCGGGGCCAGGGAGATGGAGTTGCTTCGCTGGGGGCGTCACTTCGATCTGGGCGAGGGCAAGCGACTGATCGTCGGTCGCAAAAAGGCCGAGAACGAGGCGCTCAAGGCCCGGCTCGGGCCGGACGACGTCTCGCTCAAGTGGACCGGCGGGCCGGGCCCCCTGGGGGTCGTTCCCGGCTGGGACGAAACCGGACCCAGCCCGGAACAGATCAGACTGGCGGCCAGCATGCTCCTGGCCTACACCAAGGCCCGCGGCGACACGGCCCTGGTGGACGTCAGGACCAACGGCCGCCGGAGCGTCATCCAGGCACCGATCGCGACCAAGGCGGACTTCCAGGCGGCGATGATCTTCTATTAGGGGAAAAGGCCGGCCAGACTCGGCTGAGCCGAAACCTCGCCGCCGCTGTCAGGAATGCCGGAAAAGAAAGGGACTCTATCCCGTGAGCCAAGTTGTCGTGCTTGCCCGGCAAAGCCGAGAAGACCCGAGCCCCAAAACTGCACCTTCAGCACGTCCTTACCGGTTCGGTTACCGTCGGCGTTGGGTCCCTATACCCCCAAGACGCCGCTATAGCATTTTTTTCAAACCGCGATTCCATCTCGAAAATTTGACAAGCCGCACATTTGAAAATATTTTGTAGCTGGGCGGCAGCTTGTACCGACAAAAGAGATTTCATGTAGAACAAGGAACTGCGCCATAAGGATTTATTGTGGAATCAATTTCATACTGGGCATTATTTTTTTCCGCGGCCGTGGCGATTAATTTATCGCCTGGCCCTGACTTAATCTACATCCTCTCAAAGACAATTGCAGGGGGACGGAAGGTTGGAATAGCATCTTCTCTTGGCGTCTGTAGTGGTGCAATGGTACATGTATTCGCCGCTGCACTTGGTCTATCCGCTATCCTCGCAACGAGCTATGCTCGAAACTGGTGTACGGAGGGGATTGAAGGAGGCGGCGCACCCTGC
>CAZWLY010000013.1:0-109696 GCA_964634465.1 uncultured Thermodesulfobacteriota bacterium
CCTTGCCGATGGCGGCGGTGGTGTTGCCCAGGGCGTCCAGGGAGTCGGTGATCTTCCTGGTCTCGGGGCCCAGGCCGCTCATCTCGGAGATGCCGCCGGCGTTGTCGGCGATGGGGCCGTAGGCGTCCACGGTCATGGTGGCGCCGACGGTGGCCAGCATGCCGACGGCGGCGATGCCGATGCCGTACACGCCCGCCTGCCAGTAGGCGATGCCGGTGGCGACGCAGATGCCGATGACCGGCAGCGCGACCGACTCCATACCGACGGCCAGGCCGGTGATCATGACCGTGGCCGGACCGGTCTCGGAGCTCTCGGCGATCTTGCGAATCGGGGTCGAGCTGGTGTAGTACTCGGCCAAGAGGCCGATGATGATGCCGACCACCAGGCCGGCGACGACGCACCAGAACACGCCCAAGGGCAAGCCGAGGCCGACACAGGCGAAGTAGACCAGGACGACCAGCGCGGCGGCGGCGACGAAGGTGGTGTAGCGCAGCGCCGCGGCCGGGCTGATCCTCTCGAAGATCTTGATCGAAAACACGCCCAGGAAGGACGACAGCAGACCGACCATGGCCACCATGACCGGCATGGTCATGTAGGCGACGCGCAGCTTGGCGTCGTCACCGGCGAGAGACATGGTGGCGGCGATGGCGATGGTGGCGATGATCGAGCCGACGTAGGACTCGAAGATGTCGGCGCCCATGCCGGCGATGTCGCCGACGTTGTCGCCGACGTTGTCGGCGATGGTGCCCGGGTTGCGCGGGTCGTCCTCGGGAATGCCGGCCTCGACCTTGCCGACCAGGTCGGCGCCGACGTCGGCGGCCTTGGTGTAGATGCCGCCGCCCATGCGGGCGAACAGCGCGATGGACGAAGCGCCCATGGCGAAGCCGTTCATGATGAAGGCGGTCGTCGGGTTGTTACCCACAAACCCGAACCAGATGCCGACGCCCAGAAGGCCCAGCGAGGCCACGGCCAGACCCATGACCGAGCCCGAGAAGTAAGAGACGTTCAACGCCTTGGCCTGGCCCCACTTGTTGGCCGCCTCGGCGGTCCGGGAGTTGCCGCGGGTCGCCGCCGACATCCCGGCGAAGCCGGCGATGATCGAGCAGGCGGCGCCGGTCAAAAAGGCCACCGCGGTCAGCCAGGTGATGCCCAGCCCCAACAGGACGAACACCACGGCGATGAAGATGGCCAGGATGGTGTACTCTCGTTTCAAAAAGGCCATGGCGCCGGTGTGGATCATCTCCTCCAGCTCGACCATGGTCTCGTTGCCGTTGGGCTGCTTCTTGACGTAGACGAAGATCAAGAACGCAATAATGAGCCCAATGCCTCCCAGATAGGGAGCGTAGCCGGTTAGGTCACCCATTATGCCTTATCCTCCTCTTCAGATGATGCTCTTTCGATGACCGGTTGAGTAATCAAAAAGCCGAAAATCAAAAAAGCCGGCCCGGCTCGCTCAGGAGCCCGCGACCGGCGCGACGCGGTTGAACCGGTTCTGGGCCGCCTGAAGCCCCCGGCTCAAGAGTACTTCGAGCGCCTCTTCAGCCCGCTCCAGCATTCGGTCCACCAATTCAACCTCCTCAGGCCCGAAGGGCTTGAGTACGTAATCGGCCGCGTCGAGATAGGGCTCGCGAGGCCGACCGATTCCCAGTTTCAAGCGGACGAAGTCCGCGCTGCCCAAAACATCGATGATGGAACCTACGCCCTTGTGACCGCCGCTACCGCCGCCGGCGGTCAGCTTGCCCAGTCCCAAGGCGATGTCCAGGTCGTCGTGGATGACGACCGTCTTGTCCAACTCGACGCCGTAACACCTGACCAAACCCTTGACCGACTGGCCGCTCAGGTTCATGTAGGTCTGCGGCTTGGCCAGGATGACCTCTTGGCCCAGCCACCGGCCGCGCCCGACAAGCGCTTGGGCCGCCAGCTTGGTCACCTTTATGTTCGCCTGTTCGGCCAGGCGGTCGATCAGCCGGAAACCAAGGTTGTGCCGAGTATCACAAAATTGGTCGCCAGGATTTCCCAGTCCGACCAACAGCCACATGGGCCCTTGTTATTCCTCGGAGCTTTCGGGCTGCTCGGCCGACTCGGCCTTCTCGCCCTCGGCGCTTCCGGCGCCCGCCTCGCCCTCGGCCTCCTCGGCCTCTTCGCCCGTCTCGGCCTCGAGCTCGATGATCCTGGGCGCGGCCACGGCGCACAACACGGTGTCCTCGTCCACCAAGGGCTCGATGCCCTCGCCGATCTCGAGATCCGAGACCTTGAACGAATCGCCGATATCCAGCCCGGAGATGTCGGCCTCGACCTCGGCCGGCAACACGCCGGGCAGACCCTTCAAGGGTACGAACCTGGTGCGCAGCTCCGCCACGCCGCCCTTCTCCACACCGACCGGCTCACCGACGAACTTGATGAACACATCCAAGGTCACCGGCCGATCGTCGGCCACGCTGTAGAAATCGGCGTGGAGGATGTTCCGGGTGACGGGGTGGACCTGCACCTGCTTGAGCATGGCCTTCTTGACCTGGTCGCCTATCTTCAAGTCCAGCAAAAAGGTTCTGGACGGGGACTGAGTCATCAGCTTTCTTAAGACGGCCGGGTCGAGAGACAGCGATTGCGGCTCGACGCCGGGGCCGTAGAATACGCCGGGAACAAGGCCCTCGGCCCTCAACTTGCGGGCCGCGCCCTTGCCTGACTGATCTCTGAGCTCAACGCTCAACTGCGGAACGGACATTGGTTTCCAAGCCTCCGGTTAACACAAGAATCGGGGTATCATAATTGATCTTGACGTCCAGGGCAACCCCTTTTTACGGGGCCCGCCCCCTTGTAATGGCCACATATGGGGCCCTAATCGCTCGCCAAAAGCAGGCGGCGGTTGAGCCTCGGGGCCTTGGGCCCGGCCGTGAGGAGAGCGACCTCGAAGCTGCGGCTCGTTCGCCGCCCAGGCTCCATCCTTCCCCCCCGGCGAAGCTCCCAAACCCCGGCGGCCCGAACGATGATCGGCTCGACCGTCGCCCTCGGGCCGGGGAAGCGACAGCTTATCGCAAAAAACTATCAATAACCAGCCGGGTTGAGCTCCCTCGGCGTTCCGGTCAGGATTCTGGCTCCGTCTCGGCCGAGATGGACGGTGTCCTCGAGCTTGACGGTCAGCTTGTCCGTCCTGGCGTGCATCTCCACGGCCAGCACCATGTCCGCCGTGAGCGTCTCCCGCCCCCCCTTGGCCAACAGCGGCGGTTCGTTGATCTCCAGGCCGATGCCGTGGCCGACGAAGTGGGCGAACTTGCCGCCCGGAAAGGCCAGGAACGAGTCTCCCAAGCCGGAATCGGACGCCGCCCGCCAGGCCAGATCGTAGACCTCCCCGGTCAGAAGGCCCGGCTCGAGGGCGTCGATGACCTTCTCGAAGGTCGCCCGCAACCGGTCGAACAGGGCCTGGGCCTCGTCAGGCGGGCGGCCCACCGAGTAGGTTCGGGACTGGTCGGCGTAGTAGCCGCCCACCGAGGCGGGGATGTCGATGACCACCAAATCGCCGGGCTCGAGCACCCGCCGGGACGGCCCGATCGGCGCGGCAGGAGAGAGCCCCACCCCCGAGACGGTGAAGACCACCCCCGGATGGACGTTGAGGTTCGGCCCGGAGGCGACCGGCCCTCGACTCATGAAGAAATCGGTCTGGCGCATGAAGATGTTGCCCTCGTTGCCGGCCAGTCGCTGGGCGTTCTCCACGGCGGCGGCCACCGTGAGCTCGCTCGCGCCGGGAACGACGGCGGCCGAAACCGCCTCGTGGCCGGCCTCGATCACCTTCGCCGCCGCCTCGATGAGGGCGATCTCTTGGTCGTCCTTGACCGCCCGTTGGGCCAGGACGATCGGCGAGACGTCGGTCAAACCGCCGCCGACGACCCGCCCGATCTCCTCGGCCTCCTTGGCCGAAATTATGTCCATCTCCAGGCCGATCCTGGCCTTCGCTCCGAGTCCGGAAAAGGCCTGGGCAGCGATGTTGGACAGGCGGCGTTCGACCACCACCCGGCCGGGGTCCAACTCCACCGTCCGCCGGGCGTACTCGGCCCCGGCCCGGATGAAGACGGTGTAATCCTCGCCGGTCACGGCCAAGGCGGCCGGCTGGGCCAGACCGGTATAGTAGTAGACATCCCTGGAATTGATCAACAGCGCTCCGGAAAGACCGGCCGCGGCGAGGGCCTCCTGGAGCGGTCTTATCCTGGAAAGGTGGTCCACGGTCTGCGCCTCCGGGCAAGTTCCCGTCACGGCCGTCATCTACCCCCGGGCGGGAGGCGATGTCAAGCCTGGCCGGGCCAAGCGGCCCAAATAACGAGGCCCCCCGAAACGGAGGGCCAGCCGGTTCGCCGAAATATGATCCTATACGAACAGACTCGACACCGAATCGTCATGGTGGATGCGGCGGATGGCCTCGCCCAAGAGCTTGGCCACCGAAAGCTGGGTGATCTTGTCGCACTTCTCGGCCTTGCCACACAGGGGAATGGTGTTGGTCACCACCACCGATTCGAGGACCGAGTCGTTGATCCGCTCCACGGACGGACCGGACAGGACGGGGTGGGTGGCGCAGGCCAGGATCCGCTCCGCTCCGGCGTCCTTCAGGGCCTTGGCCGCTTCGGTCAGGGTGCCGGCGGTGTCGATCATGTCGTCGAGGATGATGGCCGTCTTGTTCTTGACCTCGCCGATGATGTGCATCGCCTTGGCCACGTTGGCCACTTCGCGGCGCTTGTCGATGATGGCCAGACCGGCGTTGAGGCGCTTGGCAAAGGCCCGGGCCCGCTCGGTTCCGCCGGCGTCGGGCGAGACGACGACCAGGTCGTTCGTGTAGTTGGACCGGAGATGGTCCAACAGCACCGGCGCGGCGAAAAGGTGGTCCACCGGGATGTCGAAGAAGCCCTGGATCTGGCCGGCGTGGAGATCCATGCACAACACCCGGCGGGCCCCGGCGGTGGTGATCAAATTGGCCACCAGCTTGGAGGAGATGGGCACCCGGGGCGTGGTCTTCCTGTCCTGGCGGGCGTAGCCGTAGTAGGGGATGACCGCCGTCACCCGACGGGCGCTGGCCCGCCTTAGGGCGTCGATGAGAAGCAGGAGCTCCATCAGGTTGTGGTTGACCGGCGAGCAGGTCGGCTGGATGACGAAGGCGTCCGAGCCGCGAACGTTCTCACCGATCTCGATCCAGATCTCGCCGTCGGAGAAGGTCTTGACTTCGGTCTTGGTCAAAGAGACGTCGAGATAATCGGATATCTCTTCGGCCAGTTGGCGGTTGGAGTTTCCGGTGAGTAGCTTCAGGCTGCCGCTGCCCAGCATCTCCCTGTCCTCGCCCTCGATTGGAGTCATGAAAAACTGGCTGGGGTGGCAGGATTCGAACCTGCGAATGCCAGCTCCAAAGGCTGGTGTCTTACCACTTGACGACACCCCAGCGTCACGAAAGGCCCTGAGCCAAAAAAACTCGCCAGGACCCTTCCCTCTTCAGCCGCCCCTCGGCGGAGACGGCCTCGGCCTCGGTCTCGAACAGCCCGAAGACGGTCGGCCCGCTGCCGCTCATCCGGCTGAGCTTGGCGCCCGCTTCCATCAGTCGCTCGCGAATTCGCCCGACCACCGGCCAGCGCTCGACCACCACCGGTTCGAGGTCGTTGGCCAGGGGGGCCAAATCCTGGTAAGAGCCGATCGCGGGCGTGACAATGGTATCGGTCGCCCCCGGCCGTGTCAAGGGTTTTTGGAGCCGCGAATAGGCCCAAGCGGTGGAGACTTCGAAGCCAGGATTGACCAATATAAAGTGGTATTTAGGCAACTCGATCGGCGTCAACCTCTCGCCCACGCCGCCGGCCCAAGCCGGCCTGGCGTCGATGAAGAAAGGCACGTCCGCGCCCAGTTTCAGGGCGAGTCTCTTCAGCTCGGAATCGTCGAAGGGCGAGCCGTAGAGTCGGTTGGCTCCCTTGAGCACCGCCGCCGCGTCGCTGGAGCCGCCGCCCAGGCCGGCGGCCAGCGGGATGTTCTTGGTCAACTCGATCTCAAGACCCGGTTCGAGCCCGGCCGCCTCGAAAAAGACCGCCGCCGCCCGCCAGGCCAGGTTGGACTCGTCGGCGGGCAGGCCGGCGCCGGTCACGCTCAGGGAGATGCCGTCATCGCTCCGGTCGATGACGAGCTCGTCAAAGAGACCGACCGGTAGAAACAGGCTCGACAACTCGTGGTAGCCATCGGCCCGGCGGCCCAGGACCTCGAGCGACAGGTTGATCTTGGCCGGGGCGCTGAGCCGGAGAGCCACCCTATTTGCCCGAACCGCTGGCCGCCTCGACGTAGCGCATCCTGACGTCGAAGAGGACGCCATCCAAGAGCTTGCTCTCGCTCTCGTCCAGGTTGCCGGCCGTCTTCTCTTTGAGAATGCCCAGCAGGTCGATGGTCTGCTTGGCCAGGGGTAGATTGACCGAACTCTGGCCGGTGGCCGGGTCGGGAATGGCCCCCAGGTGCATCAGGGCCGAGGTGGACAAGGAGAAAATGAAGGAGGCGAAGGTCATCTCGGGCAGCGGTCCCTCGTCCGAGGCGGCCGCCCGACTCCCCGCCTCGGCCTGAGACGCAGACCGATCGGCTTGGGTCGATTTGGATTTCGGCTCGGCGGCGGGCTCTTCCTCCGGCCCGGGCTGGATCGGCTCGCCGTCGGCGGTGAACTTCCGGCGATCGGAAACGGTGAAACCCTTGTCGTCGTCCGATTGGGTCATGGGGCCAACCTCCAGCTCAATTTACCCCATGCTAAGCACTCCCCACCCCAAATGCAAGACCGGGAAGGCCCCCTCGGGGCCGGGCGGCTCTGTGGCCCGCCGCCTGGGCCTGAAAGCCTGCTCTCCGCCCGGCCCCCCGACCAGAGACCGTAAACCCGGTCGCGAGTAGTCGTCTACAGCTAATGATATTTTAGCCTCGAAGGCGGGCGGTGACAAGGTCTAACGGCCGATCAGTTCGATTTTTGATAGGGCTTCGTAGCGCGCCCCGTGGGGCCCCAAGATGGAGCGGTAGAGGATCAACTCCCGGGCCGTGAACTCCGGCCCCTGGTAGTCGGACAGGCCGACGATCGCCTCGGTCAATTTCACCCGACCCTTCGACGACTTGACCCGTCCCAGGGTCAAGTGGGGCGAGAAGGGCCGGCTCTCGGGCTCAAAGCCGAGGGGCTCGAGGGCCCGCTCCATCCCGGCGGCCAGTTCGGCCAGTCGGTCGGTGTCGCCGCTGATCCCCACCCAGGCCACCCGGGGACTGTTGAGTCTCGGGAAGGCCCCGGCCCCGGCCGGACGAAGTCTGAGCGGCGGGCAGGCCTCGGCCGCCGGCCGGACCGCTTCCGCCAACTCCCCCACCCGCTCCGCGGCGACGTTGCCCAAAAACTTGATCGTCAAATGGACGCCCTCCATCCGCACCCAGCGGGCGTCGGCCCCGGAGCGCTTGAGGCGACGCTGGACATCGGTCAGCGAGTCCTTCACTTCGGGCGGCAGATCGAGGGCGAAGAAAAGGCGCCAAAGCTCGGGCATGGTCGGCTCTCCTACAACAGCGCCCGGCGGATCATGTCCAGGGCGTGGGCGGCGGACAGGGCCTGGACCTGGCGGCGGTCACCAGGAAAGCGGCGGTGCTCGATCTGGCTTTTCCGGCCCACGGCCAGGCCGAAATAGACCGTCCCGACCGGCTTGTCCGGGCTGCCGCCGCTCGGTCCGGCGATGCCGGTCACCGAGGCGGCCACGTCCACCCGGGCCCGGCTCTTGAGCCCCTCGGCCATGGCCAAGGCGACCTGGGGCGAGACCGCGCCGTGACGGATGAGGAGTTCCCGGTCGACGCCCAGAAGCTCCTCCTTGGCCCGGTTGGCGTAGGCGACCACGCCCTCGATAAAATAATCGGACGCGCCGGCGGTCGAGGTTATCCGCCGGGCCAAAAGCCCGCCGGTGCACGACTCGGCCACGGCCAGGCTCAACCCCCGCTCCCGGAGCAATTCGCCGACCACCCCCTCCAGAACCTCTCCGTCCCGGCCGAAGACGTATTGCCCGACCCGAGCCCGGATATCGGCCTCGGCGGCGTCCAGGCGTTCTTCCAACGCGTCCTCGTCCGGCCCCTGAGCGGTCAGCGAGATGTGAACCTCGGGGTGATTGGGATAAGAGCCGAAGGCGACCTTCGGGTGGCGGTCGAACAGGTCGGCTATCTTGGCCTCGACCTGGGACTCGAAAAGGCCGACGAGCTTCAGCGTTCGCTGGGCGAAACCCGGTCGGTCCGGGAAGCGGGCGGCCAGTTGGTGGGCCACCGCCCGGTCGAAAAGCTCCCTGGCCTCGGCCGGCACGCCGGGCAGGAAAAAGACCAGGCAACCGCTCAAGTCCAGGCGGAAGCCGCAACAGGTCTGATCGGGCGTGAGCCGCTCGGCCCCCGTGGGCAGCCAGGCCAGCTTCTCCAGGGGGCCGGGCCGGCGGCCCTGGGCCCGGCAGCGGTCGCGGATTTCGGCCAGGATTTCATCGAAAAGGATCAGCGGCCGGTCCAACGCCTCGGCGGCGACGGCCGCGGTCAGGTCGTCCTCGGTGGGGCCCAGCCCGCCGGTGACGAGCACGAAGTCCGAGCGCTCAACGGCCTGCCTGAGTTCTTCGATCAAGTCCTCGGTCCGGTCGCCCAGGGTGGTCACCCGCTCGGGGCGAAGGCCCATCGCCGCCAGGCGGCGGGCCAGGAAACTGGCGTTGGTGTTGATCACCCGGCCGTCCAGGATTTCGTCGCCGATTATTATCAGCTCGCCGCGCATTACTGAATTCATCATCCCCGCAGACCGTCGGCGGTGTCAAGTTCGCTTCCGGTCAGGTTATGCTTGACTGTGTGAATAGTTTCCCTTATCCTTGGTGACCGCGGTGGGCGGCTCCGGCCGCAGAAGCTCTCGCTGAATCTGATTCGCTCTCGATTTTCCCGCTGGAGAGGTTCCTCTCAGACCGATTAAAAGTTTAAGTTGCTGTTGGGTGGCTGTTCGGTTTCGATCTCTACCCGGCGCCGCCTGCCGCTTGCCCGATCCCAATCCCAAACAGGCGTCGCATCAAGCCAGCATGGCCGCCAGGACCCAGAGGCAGGCTCCGGCCTGGAGCCCGGCCGCCAGGTCGTCGGCCATCACCCCCCACCCGCCGGGCAGCCGCTCCGCCGCACCGGCCGGCCAGGGCTTGACGATGTCGAACAGCCTGAAGAGCAAAAAGCCGGCCGGATAGGCCCACCAGGCGGCCGAGAAAAACAGTAGGGTCAACGCCTGGCCGGCCACCTCGTCGACCACGATCTGGCTGGCGTCCGGACCGTAGACCGCCTCGGCCTTGGCGGCGGCGATGGTCCCCAGCACGGCGGCGGCGGCGAAGAACACCCACCCCCCCGGCGGCCAGAGCCAGGTCACCACCGCGAAAACGACCGCGGCCAGGGCCGAGCCGTAGGTCCCCCGCGGGCCGGGGATCAGCCCCACTCCCCAGTGGGCGATGACAAGCCACAGCGACGACATGCCCCCATCCTCTCCCGGTCGGGCCGCCGGGTCAAGTGACCAGTCGGACGATTTTTTTGATATAATTGCGGCCATGGCCGGCCCCGACTGCTTCAAATGCCGCTTTCTCACCATCACCTGGAACAAAGATTTCCCCTACGCCTGCCGGGGGATGGGTTTCAAATCGCGACGGATTCCGTCCCAGGAGGTCTTCCGGTCCTCGGGCATGCCCTGTCAGATGTTCTCCCCCAAGACGGACCAGCCACGGCCGAAGTAGGCGGATCGACGCCGATCAAGACTCCTTGACCGCCTCGTCCTCCAACTCCCGGAGTCGAGCCTCGCTGAGCCCCAGGTAGTGGCCGACCTCGTGGATCAGGGTCAGGGTGATCTGGAGGATCAACTCGGCCTCGTCACGGCAGTACTCTTCCAACTCGCCCTTGAACAGAATGATCTGGTGGGGCAAGTGCCCCCCGCGCTCGAAGAACGAGCGCCTGGAAAGGGGGATGCCCCGAAACAGGCCGAACAAGAAATCGTGGCGCTCCAGACCGACTTCGTCCAGATCGGACGGGGTGGGGTGATCCTCGACGATGACGGCGATGTTGTCCATGGCCGCCGAGATCTCGTCGGGCAGAAGGCTCAACGCCTGCTTGATCACCTGCTCGAACTCGGTCTGGGTCATGGGCGATCGTCCATCATCGCGGTCGCGGTTTCCAGGTCCGGTGTTATTGAAAAACAGTCTTGAATAACGATTACTTAGTAATTGCGACACCGTCAATGGTATTGTTGGCGGCGGCCGGTCGATCACCCCTTCCCAAGCGGTCCCGAAGGGGGCTACGAAAAACTCGCCCGACGGGTTACCCGTCGGGCGAGCGCCTTTTCAGCCGGGCGGTAAAGGCCGCCCGTTTCTACTTCATCTTTTCGAGGGCCTCCTTGAGAGCCGGGACGACGTCGAAGAGATCGGCCACGACCGAGTAGTCGGCCTTGGTGTGGATCGGCGCGTCCGGATCTTTGTTGATGGCCACGATCACCTTGGACGAGGACATGCCGGCCAGATGCTGAATCGCCCCCGAGATGCCGCAGGCGATGTAGAGATTGGGCGAGACGACCTTACCGGTCTGGCCGACCTGGTCGGAGTGGGGCCGCCAGCCGGCGTCCACCGCCGAGCGGGAAGCGCCCACCGTGGCGCCCAAAACCTCGGCCAGTTCCTCGAGGATCTTGAAGTTCTCGGCGTCCTTCATGCCGCGCCCGCCCGAGACGATGCAAGCCGCCTCGGTCAGATCGACCTTGCCACCTTCGTCCTTCACGATCTCGACCACCTCAAGCTTTTTCTCGCCCAGGGCCGGAGAGACGTTCTCCACCGCCGGGGTCTTGCCGGCATCCTCGATGAGCTCGGGGACGTTGGGCCGGGTGGTGGCCATCTGGGGCGTACCCTTGGCTTTCTCGTCTACGTAAACCTTGCCGGCGTACATCGGCCGGGTGGCGATGAGCCCGTCTTCCCACCTGAGGGCGGTGCAGTCGGTGGAAAGGCCGACGCCCAGCCGGCCCGCCAGGGCCGCCGAGAGCTCCTTGCCCTGGGCCGAAGCGCCCATGATCAGGGCCGCCGGATCGCCCTCCTTGACCAGCGCCTCGATGGCATCGACGTAGGCGTTGAGCAGGTACGGCTCGAAATCATCGCCGTCGGCCACCAAAACCTTGTCCGCGCCCGAGGCGCCGAA
Organism: uncultured Thermodesulfobacteriota bacterium; assembly: GCA_964634465.1. GTDB lineage: Bacteria > Desulfobacterota > Desulfarculia > CAZWLY01. The sequence continues at coordinate 11,170 of CAZWLY010000013.1, forward strand.
GCTCTCGGCCTTGTCGGCCACGCCCTTGCCCAGGAGGATGACGGTCACGTCCATGCCGGCCGCGTCGGCCAAACGCCTGGCCTCGCTGGTGGCCTCATAGCTGACTTTTCTGATCTCGCCTTCGCGGGTTTCGGCGACTACCCAGATTCCGCTTGCCATCATTTACCTCCTAGACCACCTTGGCTTCGTTACGCAACAGCTCGGCCAAAGCGGCGGCCTTGTCCTGCGGGGTCTCGCCCTCGACCACCTTGCCCTCGGCCCGGGCCGGCGGCGGGGTCATGCTGATAACCTCGACCAGAGAGCCGGCCGCACCGACCTCGGCCGGATCGAGGCCCAGATCGGCCAGCGTCTTGGTCTCCAAGGGCTTCTTCTTGGCCTTCATGATGCCGGGCAGCGAGGCGTAGCGCGGCTCATTGAGCCCCTTCTGGGCGCTGATGACGGCCGGCAGCTTGGCCTTGAGGATCACCTTGGCGCCCTCGATGGGCCGCTCCACGGTCACCTCGCCGTCGCCGACATCGACCTTGGTGACCACGGTCAGGGCCGCAATGCCCAGCATGTCGGCCAGAATGGCGGCCACCTGACCCCGGTCGTCGTCAACGGCCCGCTGGCCGGTAAAGATCAGGTCGTGGGGCAAATCCTTGATCACGGCGGCCAAGACCTTGGCCGTGGCGTAGGAGTCGCCGCCCAGCGCTCCCTCGTCGTCGACCAGCACGGCCTTGTCCGCGCCCATGGCCAGAGCGGTCCTGAGCGCTTCGGTGGCCCGAGCCGGACCCACGGAGACCACCGTCACCTCGCCGCCCAAGGCCTCCTTGATCTTCAGGGCCTCCTCAACCCCGAACTCGTCGTAGGGGTTCATGACCCACTTGATCTCGCTCTCGTCGATAGACTTTCCGTCGGCGCCGACCTTTACCTGCGTTTCGGTGTCGGGCACCTGCTTCAAACAGACAATGAGGTCCAACGTAGCCCCTCCTTTGTTACGCCGCCGTTTAAGAGGCGGCCGCCTCCTGTTGGGCCTTCCCCTCCACGGCGATGCCGGCCAGAAAGATTCGGCTGACGTGCCGGGCCGCAGCTTCGGTGGTATAGACCCGTTTGCTAGACAACACCCAATAGCGAGACATTTCGTCCAACGCGCCGAAGAAGGCCCGTTTGGCGATATCCGGATCGATATCGGAGCGGATGACGCCCCTGGCCTGGCCCTCGGCGACGATGGCGGCAATAATGTTCAAGTACTTGATGAACTTCTCGTTCTTGTACTCCTTCATGAACTTGGAAGACTGTCTGACCTCAACTTGGAGGATTTCGGCCACTTCGCGATGGGACTCTACCATACCCAGGTGGGTTTCGGCGAAGATTTCTATCTTGCGCAACGGATCATCGGTGACGGACAGGGCCTCTTCCATCATGGCGATGACCTTACCCATCTCCTCCTCGAAGAGGCTGATGAGGATGTCGTCCTTGTTGCGGAAGTAAAGATAGATGGTCCCGTCGGCCACCTCGGCCTGGCGGGCGATCTCCGACACCTTGGATTGGTAGAAGCCCTTCTGGGCGAAGACCTTGAGCGCCGCCGCCAGGATCTTCTCGTACTTATTGTTGCTGGTGTTTCGGGTCGATTTCTTCACTTTTTGCACCGCTGGCCGCCGGGTCTTGACCGGGACGGTAAAATGAATGACAATTCATTCACCGTGTGTAACACGGGCCGCCGAAGGGTGTCAATCCTTTTTTAATGGTTATCGGGGGCAGGCGGGCGAAGGGAAAGAAATGAAGCGACCGACTGGACAGACTGGCGGCCCGGGCGGTGAAGCGACCTGAGCGACGACGATCCGGATTTCAAAAATGGTTATTTCATCCACTGTCGGCGGTTTGCCCAAGCCGGTCGCCGGTGGCATAAAAACCTCGTACTTTGGTTGACTTGGATGTTTTGTAATGGGTAGGATGGCTTTATGCGCGTTTTGCTGCACATCTGTTGCGCGCCGTGCTCGGTCTATCCGGTCAAGGCTCTCAGAGACGAGGGGGCGGAGTTGAGGGGCTTCTTCTACAACCCCAACATCCACCCCTTCACCGAGCTTACGAAACGCCTGGAGAGCCTCAAGCTCTACGCCGAAAAGATAGAGCTGCCGCTCATCGTCCGGGACGAGTATCCCCTGGAAGACTGGCTGCGGGCGGTCGCCTACCGGGAGACCAGACGCTGCCAGTACTGTTACCATCTAAGGCTTTCTGCAGCGGCCAGGTTGGCCAAGAAGTCGGGCTTCGACGCCTTCACCTCGACACTGTTGTTCTCCAAGCTCCAAAGACACGACCAAATTCGAGACATCGGCCTGGCGGCGGCCGAAGAGGCGGGGATCGAGTTCCTTTACCGCGATTTCAGGGAGGGTTGGGCCCAGGGACGGGAAGCGGCCCAGGCGGCCGGGCTCTACCGCCAGCAGTACTGCGGTTGCGTCTATTCCGAACGCGACCGTTACCTGGGCCGGCCCAAGGCGAGTGAGGGAGACGTGGCGTGACCGGCTCCGATTCCATGTCTCACCGACTGGCCGTGGAACTCCTGGCCGTGGTCGACGAAGCCGACCTGGCTCGGGCGGTCCACCAGACGGCGGTCGAGTTGAACCTGCCTCTGGCCATGATCTTCATCGGCCAAACCGGTGAACCGACCTTAAGACCTCTGGAGTACCCCGGCGGTTTTGTCGATCGGGTCTTCGATTGCCTGGTCGAGCTGTCCGACCAGCTCCCCGATTTGGGCGGCTGGACGCTGACCATCGATTCGACTTCGATTTTCCACCCTCTCTCCGAGGGACGCCGGGTGGTGGCCGGCCCGCCCGTGACCGAGGCGGACGTGGTGGTCGAGCGGGCTTTGTTCCTGGCCGAGCTTCTGCCCGAAGCCAGCGGCTTCAAGACGACCATGGACCGGGACCTGTGCCGCAGCCTCGATGCGGAACACTTCTGTCTGACGCCCATCGGCCGGAACCCGGTCCAGGGGGCGATGCTGACCAGCTCGAAGCCCGATACGGCCAGCGACCCCGAGGCGACGGCCGACGCGTTGATGATACTGGGTGAACTCATCGCCCCGGTGCTGGTGCGTCTCGACGAGCATCGGCGACTGGCCGGGCTGGCCAAGGAGACGGCCGCGGCCGGGGAAATCGCCGAGATTCTGGCCCGGCCCAGGTTGGGTTTGAAGCGGCGTTTGGGCCTGTGCCTGGAGGTCATCTTGAACACCCTCCAGTCGGAGACCGGCTCGATCATGCTCCGCAAGGGCTCCCGACTTCAGGTCATCGCCGCCTCCAACAAGAAGATCATCGGTCTCACCCAACCCCTTTCGGCCGACTCCATCTCCAGTCTGGTCGCCCGGACGGGGGAGATTCTCAACCTGGACAAGCTGGACACCGCTCCCTTCGCCCGCCACGACGGTCAGTACTCGACCTACCGGGCCGACCAGGTGCTCTGCGCTCCCATCTTCGCCGGCCGGAAGGTGGTCGGCGTCTTGAACGTCACCAACCGCCGCGACCCCAGGGCCTTCGACCGGCTGGAAGAGGGCCGGGTGGAGCGCTTCCTGCAGCGCATCGGCGGCCTTCTGGATCGGGCCGCCCTGAACGAGGCGCTGAAGAAGGAACGCCGCCGGTTACGCAAGGCCTACCAGGAACTCAGAGCCCTGGAGCGACTCAAAAAAGACCTGACCAACATGGTCGTCCACGACCTCAAGGGTCCCTTGGCCGAGGTGGTGGCCAACCTGCACATGGTCGGCGCGGAGGAGCTGTCCGAGTTCGGCCGGGAGGCGGTCGAATCGGCCCTGATCGGCGCCGACGACATGAGCCGGATGATCGCCAACCTGTTGGACATCTCTCGTCTGGAAGAGGGCCGGTTGGAGGTCAACCTCCAGCCGATCGACGTGGCCGAGGTGTTCGAGCGGACGGCGGGCCGACTGAAGGCGATCATCAACCTCAAGGAACTCGAGGTTTCGAGCAATGTCGCCCCCGACCTGCCGCCGGCCATGGCCGATGTGGTTCTACTGGAGCGAATCATCCAGAACCTGATGACCAATGCCGTCGATCACACTCCGGACGGGACGGCGGTGGAGTTCGCGGCCTGGGTGGAGGACGGCAAAATCGTGGCCAGCCTGGCCGACCACGGCCCCGGCGTCCCCCCCTCCCATCGAGAAGGGATATTCAAGATGTTCCAGCAGGCCCCCGGCCGCGACCGCCCCCGAACCTCCACCGGCCTGGGCCTGACCTTTTGCCGTATGGCGGTCGAGGCCCACGGCGGTAAAATATGGGTCCAGGACGCGCCCGGCGGCGGGGCCGATTTCCGTTTCACCCTCCCCCTCTATCGGGAGGAGCGATGACCACTTTGATCCAGAAGCTGGGCGCCACGACGATCCACGCCGTCCAGGAGGCCGGCCGGATGCAGATCTTTCTGATCCGGGCCCTGATCGGCATGGTCACTCCGCCGATCCGGTGGCGGGCGATCGTCGCCCAGATCCACTTCATGGGCGTGCGCTCCTGGCCGGTCATCCTCCTGACCGCCGCCTTCTCGGGCATGGTCCTGGCCTATCAGGGCTACTATACGCTGCGTAACTTCGGCTCCGAAGGCTTTCTGGGCTCGGGCGTGGCCCTGTCGCTGATCAGGGAGCTGGGACCGGTCTTGGCTGCGTTGATGGTCACCGGCCGGGGCGGTTCGGCCATGGCCGCCGAGCTGGGCATCATGCGCATCACCGAGCAGATCGACGCCCTGACGGCGATGAACCTGGAGCCGATCAAGTTTCTGGCTTCGCCGCGCATTTTGGCCTCGACCTTCGTCATGCCCATCCTGGGGGCCATCTTCGTCGTGGTCGGCATCATGGGAGCCTACGCCGTCGGCGTGTTCCTGCTGGGCGTCAACCCGGGGCTTTTCTACAACGGCATGGTCAAAAGCGTGAGCCTGAGCGACCTGGGCAGCGGTCTTATAAAGACGGTCATCTTCGGGGTGACCATCGGTCTGGTTTCGGCCTACAAGGGTTTCACCACCCGGCGCGGCGCCGAGGGCGTCGGCCGGACGACCACCGAGGCGGTGGTCATGTGTTCGGTCCTGATTCTGGTCTGGGACTACATTTTGACCTCGATGCTGTTTTGACGGCAAGCGGTAGGCGATCATGATCGAGTGCATCGACCTCTACAAAGCCTTTGACGGCCGGCTGGTGCTGGGCGGTCTCAATCTGACCATCCCCAGCGGGCAGATAACCACCGTCATCGGCCGCTCCGGCGAGGGCAAGAGCGTCTTTCTCAAGCACCTGGTCGGTCTCTTGACGCCCGATTCCGGGCGGATTCTGGTGGACGGCACCGACGTGGTCGCGGCCGGTAAGCGAACCCTGAAGCGGATCAAGGACCTGTTCGGCATCGTCTTTCAGGGCGGGGCGCTCTTCGACTCGATCAGCATCCTGGACAACGTCGCCTTTCCGTTGCGCCACAAGACCAAGCTGCCCGAAAAGGAGATCGTCGCCCGGGCCGAGGAGATGTTGGGCCTGGTCGGGCTAGAAGAGCACCGCGACAAGTTCCCCTCGGAGATTTCGGGCGGCCAGGCCAAGCGGGTCGCCCTGGCCCGGGCCTTGGTCACCCACCCCAAGATCATCCTCTTCGACGAACCCCTGGCCGGACTCGACCCGATCACCAAGAACACCATCCTCGACCTGATTCGGGAGCTTCACGACCGCTACAAGTTCACCGGGGTGGTGGTCAGCCACCACATCCAGGACATGTTCTCTCTGGCCGAACGGGTGGCCATGTTGCACAATGGACGGATAATCATCTCCGGCACACCCGAGGAAGTCGGTCGGAGCCGGGACCCCGACGTGAGGTTCTTTTTGAGCGGAGGCAGGGAGCGGATATGAACGAGCGACGATTGGAGATCACGGTTGGGGTGTTCGTCCTCATCGGAGCCGCCTGCCTGATCTACCTCAGTCTGGTGTTGGGCAGCGTCGGCGGCCTCGGCTGGGGGGCGTACTCGATCTACGCTGAGTTCGACTCGGTCGAGGGACTGACCTCGGGCGCTTCGGTGGAGATCGCCGGCGTGCCGGTCGGTCGGGTGGGCGACATCGAACTGGTCGGCGAAACGGCCCGGGTGGAGATCCAGCTCAAGAAGTCGGTCCAGATCGACGTCGATACCGTCTGCTCGGTCAGGACCAAGGGCATCATCGGCGAGAAGTTTCTCCGCTTGGAGCCGGGCGGCGCCGACGAGATGATCAAGCCCGGCGGCCGGATCATCGAGACCCAGTCGCCTCTCGATCTCCAGGACCTGGTCAGCCAGTTCATCCACGGCAACGCTGGGGGGAAAAAGAACGATGAAGACGAAGATTAAACTCGTCCTTGCCGCCCTGATCGCCCTCGGTCTGATCGCGCCCTGGGCCGAGGCGGCCGAAACGGTGGTGATGAGTCTCGATCAGGCCGTGGCCAAAGCGTTGGCCGTCAGCCCGGAACTCAAGGAGGCCCAGGCGGCGTTGCTCTTCTCCGAGGCCCGCTTGGACGAAGCCAGGTCCTACCGCCTGCCCCAGATCGACACCCTGGGCCTGGTCGCCCCGGTGCCCATCGCCCGGGGCGATTACTTCTCCTCGCCCGATCCCGAGGGCGAGATCAACGGCCTGTCGTTCTTCTCCTCCATCGACGTCTACCTGATCCAGCCGCTGTTCACCTTCGGCAAGATCGACGAGCGGATCAAGGCCGCCCGCCACGGTCGCAAGGTCGAGCGGGCCGGGCTGGAACTCAAGTCGGCCGAGGTGGCCTTGAAGGTCAAGGAGTACTACTACGGCCTCCAGTTGGCCCTCCAAACCGAGGGCCTGCTGGACGAAATCAAGGGCCTCTTGAAATCGGCCCGCAGGCAGACCGAGAAACTCCTGGCCGCCGAGAGCGAGGACATCGACATCGAGATCGACGAATCGGCCCTCTACCGGCTGGACGCCATGGGCGGTCAACTGGCCTCGCTCCGGGCCGAACTCAACGAGGGTCTGGCCCTGGCCTCCAGGGCCCTGGCCGCGGTCACCGGCCAACCGGGCAAGCTGGTGCGTCCGGCCGAGAAGCACCTCAGGCCGGTCAAGATGGACCTGGAGAGCCTGGCCGGCTACCAGGACGCGGCCATGAACCGGCGGCCGGAGATGATCCAACTCAAGGAGGGCCTGGCCGCCATGGACGCCCTGGTCAACGCCGCCCGGGCCGACCGCTGGCCCAGCCTGGTCGGGGCGGCCTTCTTCTCCTACGCCTGGGCCCCGGATCGGACCGACATCGAAAACCCGTTCATCCGCGACGACTTCAACCACCTGTGGGGCGGCGTCGGACTGGGCGTCCAGTGGCACCTGGACTTCGGCATCCAGGAGGCCAAGATCGCCCAGGCCAAGGCCGAACGGCTCAAGGTCAAGGCCAAGGAGAACTTCGCCAAGATGAACCTGCCGCTCCAGGTGGCCCAGTACTACCTGGCCGTCAAGAAGGCCGAGCGCCAGATGGCCGCCTCGGGCAAGGCCTACCGGGCCGCCAGGCGGTGGCTGCTCGTCGCCTCGGCCAACTACGACATGGGCGTCGGACCGATCGGCGAGGTGACCGACGCCATGGAGAAGTACGCCACGCAGCAGGCGCTTTACTACAAAGCGATTCACGATTACAACGTCGGTTGGGCCAGGCTGAAGAAGGCCATCGGCGAGCCGGCCCCGGAGGTGAAATGATGAGGCGATTGTTGGGCCTTTTGCTCGTTGCGACCCTGATCCTGCCAGCCCCGGCCCTGGCCGCCAGCCAGGCCATCGAGCAACTGAAAGCGGGCGTGGACGCCCTGCTCGCCGTGCTCAACGACGAAAGCCTCAAAAACGATCGGGCCAAACGCCGCGAGAAGATCTGGTCGGTCGTCGAACAACGCTTCGCCGATACGTACATGACCAGCCGGGTTCTGACCCAAAAGGTCTGGAAGAAGCTCACCCCGGCCCAGCGCCGCGAGGTAACCAAGCTCTTCTCCGACCTCATCAAGAGATCCTACATCACCAAACTGGAGGCCTTCTCCGGCCAGAAGATCACCTTCGAGAAGGAGAAGGAGCTGACCGCCAACCGGGTCGAGGTCAGCGGTCACATCGTCCACCGGGGAGAAGAGATTCCCATGGGCTACCGGCTGATCAAAAACGACGGCAAGTGGATGATCTACGACGTGATCATCGACCAGACCAGCCAGGTCCTCCATTTCAAGCGGCGGTTCAAGACCGTCATCCGCAAGAAGGGTTACGACGGTCTGATCAAAAAACTCAAGGCCGAGACCAAGAAGGCCGAGCTGCTGGAAAAGATGGAATAGGAGCGCCCCCGGGAAGTATTTCCGTACTTAGCCGGCCGGATAGTGATCGAATCCAATCGGGAGGCTGATCCGCCACGCCCAATCGCCAGCCAGATCTTCTGACCATCGCCCGGACCGCCTTGGCCAAGGCCGGGACGGCCGCGAGCGATCACGTCCTCGTCGCCTGCTCGGGCGGAGCGGATTCGACCGCCCTGTTGGACGTCCTGGCCCGGTTGGCCCCGACGATGAGGCTGAAGCTCACCGTGGCCAGCTTCGATCATGGCCTCAGGCCCGAGGCGGCCGAAGAGGTGGCCGGAGTCGAGGCCCTGGCCGAGAGACTGGGACTGGACTTCGTCTCGGGGGCGGCCGAAAGAGAAGACTACCCCGACCCACCCAGCCAGGAGGCGGCCCGGAAAAGGCGCCTGGCCTGGCTGGAGCAAACCCGAGGGGAGAGAGGGGCCGACTGGATCGCCACCGGTCACACCGCCGACGACCAGGCCGAGACGATCATCATGAGACTCATTCGCGGCGCCGGGCCGACCGGCCTGGCCGGCATCCGGCCGGTCAGCGGCCGGCTGATCCGGCCGCTGTTGACCGCCGAGAGGGCCTGGATTCTGGCCTACCTCGACCAGCGCGGCCTGGGGTACGTCGAGGACCCGTCCAACAAAGAGGCCCGGTTTCTTCGCAGCCGGGTCCGCCACCGAATCCTGCCGCTGTTGAAAGAAGAGAACCCCAACCTCGTGGCCGGGCTTACCCGGCTGGCCGAACTGGTCGCGGCCGAGGACGGTCTGCTGGCCGAACTGGGCCGGGCGACGCTGGGTGAAATCGGGCGGGTCGAGCCGGGTCTGGCCGGCCTCGATCGGGCCGAACTGGCCGCTCTCCACCCGGCCCTGGCCCGGCGAACGGTTCGGGCCGCCCTGGAGGCGATCAAGGGCGATCTCCGCCGCTTCGAGGCAACCGGGGTGGACGACCTGATCGCCCTGGCCGAGCGGGGAAGCGGCCGCCTCCGACTGCCGGCCGGGCTTCGAGGCGAGGCCCGAGGCCGGGAGCTGGTCGTCTTCGACCCGGCCATCCACCCCCCGAAGGTGCTGGAGGCGATCGAAATTCCCGGCCCCGGCGTCTACACCCTCTCCACCGGAGCCCGGCTGGAGGTGGAGACGATGGAAGGGCCGATCGACCCGGCGGGCGATCCCGACACGGCCGTCATGGACGCCTCGGCCGTGGCCTGGCCGCTTCTCGTCCGGCCGCCCGAGCCGGGCGATCGCATCGAGCCCTTGGGCCTGGGCGGAACCAAGAAGCTGTCGGACCTGTTCATCGACCGCAAAGTGCCCCGTCACCGACGAGCCTTAACCCCGGTGGTGGTCAGTCGGGGGCGGATCGTCTGGGTGGCCGGCCTCGCCCTGGCCCACGCCGTTCGGATCGGCCCCGAAACCCAAGCGGCGCTGAGAATCCGACTCCTCGCCGCGACCAGAGGGACAAAACGATAGGCGGCCGACGGCCCCGGCGAGCGGCGGGCGGTCCCAAGGTTGCAGTGATTTGGCGGACGGGTCTCCTAAGTGGTAGATTGAGAATATACCAAGGATCATTGGAGCCTTTAACCGGACCGGCCGGATCGAGGCGGCGATCCCGGAAATATCGGAGCCGGCCCTTGAAAATTCGGCCCGGCGTGCCTATATTCTTCTGAATCTGGTCGATTGGAGAAAAATATTGAATCCCTTCTATAAGAACCTGGCGCTGTGGCTGGTCATCAGTCTGCTGACCGTGCTTCTGTTCAACGCCTTTCAACGGCCGGCCCAGATGGAGGAGAAGGTCTCCTACTCCGACTTCCTGGCCAAGGTCGAGCAGGGCGACGTCTTATCGGTGACCATCCAGGGCCAGCGCATCCGCGGCGTGGCCTCGGAGGGCCGCTCGTTTACCACCTACGCCCCCGACGACCCCCAACTGCTGCCCATCCTCAGGGCCAAGGGGGTCAAGATCACGGCCAAACCCGAGGACGACTCGCCGTGGTACATGACCGTCTTGATCTCCTGGTTCCCGATGATCCTCCTGATCGGGGTCTGGCTGTTCTTCATGCGCCAGATGCAGATGGGCGGCGGCAAGGCGATGACCTTCGGCAAGTCCCGGGCCCGGCTCTTGAGCGAGAACGCGGAACAAAAAACCTTCGCCGACGTGGCCGGGGTCGAGGAAGCCAAGGAAGAGCTGGCCGAGATCATCGAGTTCCTGCGTGATCCCAAACGCTTCACCCGCTTGGGCGGCCGCATCCCCAAGGGCGTGCTCCTGGTCGGTCCGCCCGGCACCGGCAAGACCCTTCTGGCCCGAGCGGTGGCCGGCGAGGCGGGAGTGCCGTTCTTCTCCATCTCCGGCTCCGACTTCGTGGAGATGTTCGTCGGCGTCGGCGCCTCCCGGGTTCGAGACCTCTTCAGCCAGGGCAAGAAGCACGCCCCGTGCATCATCTTCATCGACGAGATCGACGCCGTCGGCCGCCACCGGGGGGCCGGTTTGGGCGGCGGCCACGACGAGCGCGAGCAGACCTTGAACCAGCTTCTGGTGGAGATGGACGGTTTCGAGTCCAACGAGGGCGTGATTCTGATCTCGGCCACCAACCGGCCCGACGTGTTGGACCCGGCCCTGCTGCGGCCCGGCCGGTTCGACCGCCAGGTGGTGGTCGCCCTGCCCGACATCAAGGGCCGTGAGGAGATCCTGAGGGTCCACTCCCGCCGCACTCCGCTCATGCCCGACGTCGACATGGCCACCATCGCCCGGGGCACACCCGGCTTCTCCGGGGCCGATCTGGAGAACCTGGTCAACGAGGCGGCGCTCCTGGCCGCCCGGCGCAACGCCGACGCCCTGTCCATGGCCGACTTCGAGGAGGCCAAGGACAAGGTCTTGATGGGTGTCGAAAGAAAAAGCATCATCATCTCCGAAGAGGAAAAGAAGAACACCGCCATCCACGAGGCCGGCCACGCCCTGGTGGCCAAGCTGTTGCCCGGCACCGATCCGGTCCACAAGGTGACCATCATCCCCCGCGGCCGGGCCCTGGGGTTGACCCAGCAACTGCCCGAGGACGACCGCTACACCTACCACCGCGAGTACCTGTTCAACCAGTTGGTCATCCTGATGGGCGGCCGGGTGGCCGAGGAACTGGTCATGGGCCACATGACCACCGGCGCCGGCAACGACCTGGATCGGGCCACCGCCATGGCCCGGAAGATGGTCTGCGATTGGGGCATGTCCGAAAAACTGGGACCACTGACCTTCGGCAAGCAGGAAGAACACATCTTTCTCGGCCGGGAGATCGCCCAGCACCGGGATTACTCCGAGGAGACGGCCGAGTTGATCGACGCCGAGGTCAAACGGCTGGTCATCGAGGCCTACGAGCGGGCCAAGGACCTGCTCACTCGCCACCGCAAGACGTTGGACGCCCTCTCCGAGGCCCTGTTGGACGCCGAAACGCTGGACGGTTCCGAGGTGGACGAGATCGTGGCCGAGGCGGTCCGTCAGGAACTGCCCGAGGAGGCCGAGCGGCGGGAGGCCAAAAGGAGGGCCGAGGCCGAGAAGAAGGCCAAGGTGGCCGCCGAGGTCGAGGCCCGGGCCATGACCGCCAGCGAGTGGTCCAAGCAACAGGGAAGCGAGGGAGACGAGAAGGGAGCGACCGAGAGCGGCGAGGCCGACGAGTCCGATCCTGACGGGGTGATCTGATGCGGAAAACCTACCGCTGGTCATTGGGCGGCCGCAGCCTGGAGCTGGGCCGCCGGAGCCTGATTATGGGCATCGTCAACGTGACGCCCGATTCGTTCTACGACGGCGGCCGCCACGAAACCGCCCAGGCGGCCGTCGATCACGCCCTGGCCCTGGTCGAGCAAGGCGCGGACATCCTCGACATCGGCGGCGAATCGACCCGGCCCTACTCCGACGGCATCGATCTCGACGAGGAGCTCGAACGGGTCGTTCCGGTAATCGAAGCCCTCGCCCCCAGATGCCCCGTCCCCATCTCCATCGACACCACCAAGGCCGCCGTGGCCAAGGCGGCCCTCGGCGCCGGGGCGACGATCATCAACGACATCTCAGGGTTGCGCCTCGATCCGGAGATGATCCCTCTGGCCGCCAAGACCGGCTGCGGCGTGGTCCTGATGCACATGCGCGGCACGCCCAAGGACATGCAGGACAAAACCGACTACGGTGCTTTGCTGCCCGAACTGACCGCCGAACTGAAGGAGGCCGTCGAGGCCGCGCTGGCCGGCGGGATCAGGCGGGAGGCGATCGTCATCGATCCGGGCATCGGCTTTTCCAAGACGCCGGAGCACAATCTGCAGCTCATCCGGGAGATCGAGGAAATCGCCCGACTGGGCTTTCCCCTGCTGCTCGGGCCGTCGCGCAAGTCGTTCATCGGCCACTGTCTGGAGGCGGCCGGCCTGCCCGCCGAAACAGACCAGCGACTGATCGGCACCATGGCCGCCGCGGCTGTATCGGCCTTCTTGGGCGGCCACATCCTAAGAGTCCACGACGTGGCCGAGGCCCGGCAGGCGCTCGCCGTGGCCGACGCCATCCGCGAGGGCTCGCTCGGGCCCTGGTTGAGCGGCTAGTGTTACGCCCCGCCGGCAAGTTCCATCTATCGAGAATGCTTCACCCGGCCAAACCGGACAAATCGGCTCTGAGAGAATAGAGCGTACTCATTTCGAGGAAGAGCGAGACATGGCTGAACACAAACTCTTTGGGACCGACGGCGTCAGGGGGGTGGCCAACGTCTACCCGATGACCACCGAGGTGGCCATGCAACTGGGCCGCGGCCTGGCCTACGTCTTACGCGACAACACCCGCCGGCCGAAGATCGTCATCGGCAAGGACACCAGGCTGTCCGGCTACATGATCGAAAACGCCCTCGCCTCGGGCATCTGCTCCATGGGCGCCGACGTGCTCCTGGTCGGTCCCTTGCCCACGCCGGCCATCGCCTTCATCACCCGCTCCATGCGGGCCGACGCCGGAGTGGTCATCTCCGCCTCCCACAACCCCTTCCAGGACAACGGCATCAAGATCTTTTCCGGCGACGGTTTCAAACTGGACGACGCTCTGGAGTCGCGGATCGAGGAGTTGATCCTGAGCAGCGACTACCCCGATTTCAAGGTCACCGCCGAGGCGGTCGGCAAGGCCTTCCGCCTCGATGACGCCGGCGGGCGCTACGTCGTCTTTCTGAAACAGGCCTTCCCCATGGACCTGACTCTGGAGGGGCTCAAGCTCGGTCTCGATTGCGCCCACGGCGCGGCCTACAAGGTCGCCCCCGCCGTCTTCGAGGAGCTGGGGGCCAAGGTGACCCTCATCGGGGACAAACCCAACGGCAGCAACATCAACAAGAACTGCGGCGCGCTCCATCCGGCCCGCATCGCCCAGGTGGTCAAAAAGCGCGGTCTGGACCTGGGCGTCGCTCTGGACGGCGACGCCGACCGGGCCATCTTCGTCGACGAGGGCGGCAACATCATCGACGGCGACCACATTCTGGCCATCTGCGCCGAGGACATGCTCAAGCACAAAAACTTGAAAAAACGGACCGTGGTCGCCACGGTCATGTCCAATCTCGGTCTGGAGAAGGCCCTGGAGCGCCTTGGAGCGAGGCTTATCCGGACCAGGGTCGGCGACCGTTACGTGGTCGAAGAAATGAAAAAGCGAGGCTTGAACCTGGGCGGCGAGCAGTCCGGCCACCTGGTCTTTCTGGACCACAACACCACCGGCGACGGCATTCTCTCGGCGCTGATGGTGCTGTCGGTGATGCTCAGGGAAGGCCGGTCGCTCTCTGATCTGGCCGACGTGATGGAGACCTATCCCCAGGTGCTCATAAACGTCAAGGTCAAGTCGAAACCGCCGCTTGCCGAGCTCAAAAAACTGCCCCAGGCGATCAAGGCGGCCGAGGCCGAGATGGCCGGCTCGGGCCGGGTGCTGGTCCGCTACTCCGGCACCGAGGCCAAAATAAGGGTCATGGTCGAGGGCGAGGACGAGGGGGTCATCGACCGCCTCGCCAGAGAGTTGGCCGAGACGGCCAAAAAAGAGATCGGTTAGGGGTTCGCCTCAAGATCGAGGCGAATATCGCGACTTCCAAAAACAGGCGGCGATCGAACCGCCAGGGGTTGGAGGCAAGCCTCGGGGCCCCAGTCCCGGGGCCGCTATTCGTCGCCCGCCGAACCCCCGCGCCGGCCAAAAGACAGCCGCTCCAAACCCCGCCGGCGGCTTGAGCCCTAAGACGGCCTGGGTGACCGCACGGGCCATATCCGGGCTAGATGAACAGGCACAGCTTGGCGTCTTTGGCGTACTTCAAGAAATCCTCGGCCGTCTCGACGATAACGCCCTCGATGAAGTCGTCTTCACTCCAGCCCATCATGTCGGCCGTCATCTTGCAAGCCACCAGCTCGACCCCTTCCAGTTGGGCCATCTCCAGCATGTCCGTCAGGGGGGGAATATTGGCCTTGTCGATCTTGGACTTCATCATCGCGGAGGCCATGGAAGCCATGCCCGGAATCGCCCCCATGAAGCCGGGCGGGAAGAACTTGGCCTTCTCGATTTGGCCTTTGCGCAGGATGTTCAAGCCCATAAAGGTGCAAAACACCTTGCTCTCCATGCCCAGCCGCCGGGCGTTGATGGCCAGGAGCAGGGGCGGATAGGCCCCGTCGATGGTGTCCCGCGAGCAGATAAGGGCCGCCCTTTCCATGTCTTCACCCATCCCGTTCACCTCCTACGTTGAATCTTTACGCCTTGAAGCCGGCCAAATCGACTTTACCGGACCTATCCCGGTCACGTTATTGTATCGCCAATTTGAAGAACCGGCAAAAAACGGACGGGGAAAATGGCGGAAAAGTCTTGACCTCAAGAGCGGTTACTGGTTTAGCTGAAGCAGGAGGGAAGCATGCTTCTGGCCCTGGATGTCGGCAACACCAACACCGTCTTCGGCCTTCACGACGGCGAGGAGTGGGTCGGCCGATGGCGGACCAGGACCGAATCGGCGGCGACGATGGACGAGTGCGCCGTCAGCGTGGCCTCAGCCCTCAACGTGGCCGGTTTTCAGCTGGACCAGATCACGGACCTGGCCCTGGCCTCGGTGGTGCCCAGGCTGACCGCCACCATCCACGCCTTCGGCCGGCACTACCTGGATACGGAGCCGCTCATAGTCGGGGCCGAGTCGGCCGGCATCGAGGTCGGTTACGCCAACCCCCAGACCCTGGGCGCGGACCGGATCGCCAACGCCGTGGCCGCCTACGAGCTCTACGGGCGGGCGGTGATCGTGGTCGATTTCGGCACGGCCACCACCTTCGACTACGTCTCGCCCGGGGGCAAGTTCGAGGGCGGCATCATCGCCCCGGGGTTGATGGTCACCGGCGAGGCGCTCTTCGCCAAGACGGCCCAGTTGCCCCAGGTGGACATGCTCAAAAAGGTGGACGGCGTCTTGAGCCGGGACACCATCTCGGCCATGACCGTCGGCCTGTTCGAAGGCTACCTCAGCCTGATCGAAGGGCTCTTGTCCAAGCTCAAGGCCGAGGTGGGCACCGATCCCGAGGTCGTCGCCACCGGCGGGCTGGCCGGCGCCATCGCCGCTCGGTGCCCTTCTCTGACGGAGGTCCAACCGAACCTGACCCTGGAGGGGATTAGACTGATCCTGGAAAAAAACCGGGGCCGGCGGCGCGGCGGCGGGGGCTAGCGGATGGCTTCGGGCATTCGGCTCATACCGGACGCCTCGAAGCGGGCGGTCAGATCGACCAGCTCCCACAACGAGCCGTTCTCGTTGCAATCGGCCAGCAGTTTAGCCGCGTCTCGGGCTTCGCCCGGGTCTTTGAAGCAAAAGATCTGGTCGTTGAAGTAGACCTGATCGCCAAAGGTTTCCGGCGGACGTGAGAGGAAGGGCATCGTCGGCCTCCTTGCCTGGTTTTCTAGGTCGGCCTCCCTGCCAACCCGCTCTGTACTAGTCTTTACGGCCAAATTTGACTCGGACTTTAGACGACCATGACCTTCGATCCCGATACCATCAAGCCCTTTGACCCGGTCGCTCCGGGGGACAAGATCGGTCTGGCCTCGCCGGCCTCGCCTTCAACCGCCGAGGAGCTGGCGGCGGGCCTCGACATGTTGCGCGCCCAGGGTTTCGACCTGGAGGGAAACACCCTTGAAACCGGCCCCTTCCCCTACCTGGCCGGTCCTGACGAGAGCCGGGCCGCCGAACTCACCCGGCTGATGGCCGACCCGGAGCTCAAGGCCGTGTTCTGCCTTCGCGGCGGCTACGGCTCGCTCAGAATCGCCCCTCTGATCGAATTCGAGGCCCTGGCCGCAAGGGCCAAACCCCTGATCGGCTTCTCCGACGTGACCGTCCTTTTGGCCGGGCTGCTGAAAGCCGGGCGAGCCTCCATCCACGGCCCGTCGGTACGCAGCCTGGGCCAGGAAAGCCCGGCCAGCCTGGAGCGCTTGACGGCCATCCTGGCCGGCCGGTGGGCCGAGGTCGAGCCGCTGGCGGGCCGGCCGGCGGCCGGTTCGGGCCGGGCCGAGGGGTATCTCGTCGGCGGCAACCTGACCGTGCTGTGCCACCTCATCGGCACGCCCTGGCAACCGCCGACCGAGGGCGGCATCGTCTTCATCGAGGACACCGGCGAAGAGCCCTATCGCCTGGACCGCGGCCTGACCCACCTCTTGACCGCCGGCTTTTTCGACGGCTGCGCCGGCGTGGCCGTGGGCCGCCTGGACGACGCCGACCCCGACGAGGCGGTCGAGCTGGTCGCGGACCGACTGGCCGGCCTGAAGGTGCCGGTCCTGGCCGGCCTGCCCTTCGGCCACCGGCCGGACAACATGGCCCTGCTCGTCGGCGGGCGGGCGGCCATCGATCTGGAGGAAAAAACGCTGTCGCCGCTGGAGGGGTCATGAGCTGGAGGGAGGTGGAGCGAGCCCTCGAACAAGGCCTGGCCGAGAAGGTCTTTTCGGCCGCCTCGCTTCTGGTCGGCCGCCGGGGCGACGTCCTGTTTCAGCGCACCCTCGGCAAGGTGAGCGACGCGCCCGAGGCGATGGAGGCGATCAACGATTCGGTCTTCGACCTGGCCTCGTTGACCAAACCACTGGCCACCACCCTGGCCTGTCTGGGCCTGATCGAGGTGGGTCTGTTGAACCTCGAAGCGCCGGTCAGCCGCTGGCTCGATCTACCCGACGACAAGGCCGAAATCACCCCGGCCCACCTGTTGACCCACACCTCGGGCTTGCCGGCCTGGCGGCCCTATTACCGGGAGTTGGAGGGCCTGACCTGGGCCGGCCGGCGGCGACGCCTGGCCGAGTTGGTGGCCGAGGAGCCGCTGGAGTTCAGGCCGGGCGAAAAGACACTCTACTCCGACCTGGGCTTCATGCTCCTCCAGCAAATCGTCGAGGAAATCGCCCAGGTCAGCCTGGCCGAATACGTCATCATGAACTTCTTCCAGCCGCTTTTCATCCACGACCTGGGCTTCGTCGTCCTGCCCGACGGGCCGGGACCGGCCAGAGACCGTTTCGTCGCCTCCGAGCACTGCCCCTGGCGCGGCAAGCTGCTGCAGGGCGAAGCCAGCGACGAAAACGCCTGGGCCACCGGCGGCATCGCCGGTCAGGCCGGGCTGTTCGGCTCGGCGCCGTCGGTGTTCAAGGTGATGGACTGGCTGGCCGCCTCGGCCAGGGGCGGGGCGGTGCCGCGGATGCTGAGCCCCCACACGGCCGGCTTGATCTACGAGCGTCCCATTCCCGGCCAGCCCCGGACACTGGGCTTCGACGTGCCCTCCGGCGACCACCCGGCCGCAGGCAGGCTGGCCGGGCCGGGCGTCATCGGCCACCTGGGTTTCGTCGGCACCTCGCTCTGGCACCGGAAGGACGACGGCCTGATCGTCATCTTGCTCACCAACCGGACCATCTTCGGCCGGGACAACGACAAAATCGCCGAGTTCAGGCCGTTGATCCACGACCTGGTGGCCGAGGCCCTGGGCGAGTGAGGACGCACCTCAAGGGGGCCGGACGGACCCAGCCGGGAAGACTCGGCCCAGGCCCGAGCCCAGGCTAGACCTTCTTGCTCAAGATGCCGCCGGAGGTCGAACTCGCGCCGGCGCCGAAGGTCGAACCGGTCTTCTTCTTGGCCAGGAGACCCCGGGCTATGTTCCCCAGGTCTTCCTTGTCGCCCATATTGGTCTTGCCCAGCTTGGACAACAGCCCGCCCATCAGGCCGCCCTGCTTCTTCTGGGCGCCCATGGGGGAGCCGGTCGAATCCTTGCCGATGCCGGCCATGGTGGTCTGGACGTCCAGTTTGGCCAAACCGGAGATAGTCATCGCCATACAACACCTCCCGCGCGGTGCCGTCCCTGGACCGTCTTCATGCCATCCGTGGAAATTTAAGGATTGCGATAGAATCAAATAATACCACCGAATCGAGGCGAGTTCAAGCTCATCCCCGAACCCGGGGTCGGCGGCCGGCGAAACGATGGTTTATGGCCTCTGAGACGATTATAGGCTCCACCTGGCGGCGATAATGGGGTAAGGTTATCCTGATCGATCAAACCCGCCCCGTGAGGCATCCAGGAGGCCGCCATGAGAGCAAAGTCACTCGGGTTACTAATCGGCGTCGCTTTGAGCTTGATCCTGGCTTTTCCGGCGGCGGCCGAGTTCTATCCTGACAACCGGGCCTCGCTCAAGGGCTTGACCGGCGTCTACGTGCTGGTGGAAAACATGCCCCCCGAAGTGGAAAAGGCCGGCTTGACCGCCGAGTTGATCCAGTCCGACGCCGAGGGTCGGCTCAAGGGCGCCGGACTGACCATCCTGACCAAAAAGGAGTTCATCGGCCAGCCCGGCGCACCCCGGATCTACATCCAGGTCAACTCGGCCAAGTACAAGGGCAAGTACCTGTGGTCGGCCGACAAGGTCGCCTTCTCCATCCGACTGGAGTTGGGTCAGTTGGTCAAGCTCAGCCGCGATCCGAACATCGAGGTCCACGCCACCACTTGGCGGACCAGTATGGTCGGCTACGCCGACGAGAAGAAGCTGAAGACCGTCCGCGAAGACGTCGGGCGGATGGTCGATCGCTTCATCGAGGCCTGGAAGAGGGCCGGGGGGAGGTAGGTTCGCCAGTCGGAGTCGATCGTCGAAAAGCGCCGGACCAACGCGGCCGCTCTGCAAGTCTCGTCTCACCCTTCGAGCCCGTTGACGCACCGCCCTGGGTAGGTTATAGAGAGGCCTGTCTTTGATCTGGACGCCTCAGGTCGTGGGGGGTTAATGGAGCCGCATGAGAGAATAGTCTTCGCCCTGGACACCGACCAGGCCGACACGGCCCTCGAGTGGGTAAAGCGATTGAGCGGTCGCGTCGGCTGGTTCAAGGTCGGCCTGGAGCTGTTCACCGCCGTCGGGCCCGATCTGGTCAGACGGATCGTCGAACTGGGCCAACGGGTCTTTCTGGACCTCAAACTCCACGACATTCCCGCCACGGTGGCCGGGGCGCTGAGGGCCGCCTCGAAGCTGGGCGCGGGCTTGATCACCGTCCACATCCAGGCCGGGGAGGCCTGGAAGAAGGCCGTCGCCGAGGCCGAGTCGATCAAGGTCCTCGGCATCACCGTCCTGACCAGCCTCTCGCCCGAGGACCTGGCCCTCCTCGATCACCAGACCGTCGATCCATCCCAACTGGTCGCCCTTCAGGCCGAGCTGGCCCGGGAGGCCGATCTGGCCGGCGTGGTCTGCTCCGGGCTGGAGGCGGCCCTGGTCCGCCGCGTCCTGGGCCCGGACCGACTCATCGTCTGTCCCGGCATCCGCCCGGCCTGGAGCCTCGTCGAAGGCGACGATCAAGCCCGAGTGGCCACCCCGGCCTCGGCCGTGGCCGACGGAGCGGATCTGATCGTCATCGGCCGACCGATCAGGACTGCGCCCGATATGGCCGAGGCGGCCGACCGGGTCGCTGCCGAGCTATCTGGCGACAATTGTTGACGCTTTTCCCCAAGTGGTTATAATGCGATCGGCTGAACGGGTCTCGGTTTCGGCGAAAACGACGGGGCCCGTGGGATAGAGGTGCGCCAGGAGTGGCCGAGCAGTCCAAAAAAGACAGAAGCGGCGCCAAGAGACGGCAAGCCCGGCGGCGGCGCTGGCCGTGGGTGCTGCTGTCCATCTTCATCCTCCTCGCCCTCACCGGCGGCGGCGTGCTGTGGGCCGGCTATCTCTACTTCTCCTATGATCTGCCCAAGCTGGACAGTCTCTCGGACTACCGGCCCAAGACGATCACCCGCTTCTATTCGGCCGACGGCACCGTCATCGCCGAGTTTTACGAGGAACGGCGCGAGGTGGTGCCGCTGCATCGGATGCCCCAGAATTTGATCAACGCCTTCGTCGCCGCCGAGGACTCCAAGTTCTTCACCCACCCCGGCGTGGACCTGTGGGCCATCTTGAGGGCGGCGATCAAGAACTTGGAGGCCGGCCGGATCGTCCAGGGCGGCTCGACCATCACCCAGCAGGTCACCAAGTCCTTCCTTTTGACTCCGGAGAAGAGCTACCGCCGCAAGATCCGGGAGGCCATCCTGGCCTACCGCATCGACAAGCGCTTCACCAAGAACGAGATTCTCTACCTCTACCTCAACCAGATCTACCTCGGCCAGGGGGCCTACGGGGTGGAGGCGGCCAGCCAGATCTACTTCGGCAAGTCGGTGGAAAACCTGACCCTGGCCGAGTGCGCCATGTTGGCCGGCTTGCCCCAGGCGCCCAGCCGGTATTCGCCCCGCCACAACCCGGACAAGGCCCGGGAACGCCAGATCTACGTCCTGAACCGGATGGTGGAGGAGGGCTACATCTCGGCCGAGGCGGCCCGGGCGGCGGCCAGGGAGCCGGTCCGCATCCTCAACCGCCCGGCCCGGGTCAAGACCATCGCCCCCTACTTCGTCGAACACGTCCGCCGCCTCCTGGAAAAGAAGTACGGCGCCAAAAGGCTCTATACCGACGGACTCAAGGTCTACACCACCCTCGACCTCAACGCCCAGGCGGCAGCCGAAAAGGCGGTGGCCAAGGGATTGGCCGAACTGGACAAGCGGGAGGGCTATCGCGGTCCGGTGGCGAAGCTCAAACCCAGCCAGATCAAGGACTTCATCGACCAGTTGGCCCAAAAAACGCCCAAGGCCGAGTTGGTCGAAGGCAAGGTGACGCCCGGCGTGGTCAGGTGGACGGCCCCGGATAGGGCCCTGGTCAGCCTGGGCGCAACCGAGGCGATCCTGCCGCTCAAGGAGATGCGCTGGGCCAGGCGGCCCGATCCGGACGTGCCCTACTACCGGGCCAAGGTGGTCGATGTCGGCCAGGTCTTGTCTCTCGGCGACGTCATCCTGGTCAGGCTCAAGGAGCGCGACCCGAACGGCCGCTGGGTGGTCTCGCTGGAGCAGGAGCCGATCGCCCAGGCGGCCCTGGTGAGCATGGAGGCGGCCTCGGGCCACGTCATCGCCCTCGTCGGCGGGCGCGATTACGCCCGGTCGCAGTTCAACCGGGCCACCCAGGCCCTCCGCCAGCCCGGCTCGGCCTTCAAGCCCTTCATCTACGCCGCCGCCCTGGACAAGAACTTCACTCCGACCTCGGTCTTGCTGGACGCGCCGGTGGTCTATCGCCTGCCGGGCAACCCCAAGCCGTGGAAGCCGCGGAACTACTCGGAGAAGTTCTACGGCCCGACGACGCTCAGAGTGGCCCTGGAGAAGTCCCGGAACGTGATCACGGTCAAGCTCTTGGACGAGATCGGCCCCCGCTACGTCATCGATTACGCCAAGAAACTGGGCATCACCTCCTCCCTGGCCCCGAACCTGTCCCTGGCCCTGGGCACCAGCGAGGTGACCGTTCTGGAGATGGTTCGGGCCTACTCCACCTTCTGCAACCTGGGGCTGAAAACCGAACCGATCTTCATCACCCGCATCGAAGACCGAAACGGCCTGCTCTTGGAAGAGGCGACTCTCCAGCAGGAAAGAGTCATCGACCCGGCCACGGCCTACATCGTCACCCATCTCTTGGAGGGCGTGGTCAAAAACGGCACCGGCTGGCGGATCAAGGCCTTGAAGCGGCCGGCCGCCGGCAAGACCGGCACGACCAACGACCTCAAGGACGCCTGGTTCTGCGGCTACACCCCGGAACTGGTGACCGCGGTCTGGGTCGGCCACGACGATCACACTTCCATGGGCAAGGGTGAGACCGGCTCCCGGGCGGCGGCGCCGATCTGGCTGGAGTTCATGAAGGAGGCGCTCAAGGGCAAACCGGTCAAGGATTTCGTCGTCCCCGAGGGCGTCGTCTTCGCCCGGGTGGACAAAAAGACCGGCCAGTTGGCCGCGCCGGACTCGCCGACGGCCATCGTGGAGAGCTTCAAACCGGGCACGGTGCCCAAGCGTCCGGCCCTGTACGGCTCCGCTCCCGGTTCCCAGGATTTCCTCATGGAAGACGCCGGCGGACGCTAGCCCCGCCCCAACCGCTTCCCCTGAAATGGAGGCCGATCCATGGCTTGGCTCTATCTGGCCCTGGCCATCATCGTCGAGGTGGCCGGAACGACCTGTCTCAAGCTGTCCCACGGCCTGACCCGGCTGATCCCGTCGATACTACTGTTCGTCTTCTACATCGCCAGCTTCGCCATGGCCGCCCTGGCGATAAAGGTCATCGATCTGTCGGTCGCCTACGCCATCTGGGCCGGATTGGGCACGGCCGCCACCGCCACCATCGGCATCCTCTGGTTCAAGGAGCCGGCCAGCGCCCTGAAGCTGATCTCCATCGCCCTGATCGTCATCGGCGTGATGGGGGTGAACTGGAGCCAGGGGCGAGGCTAGCCTGGCCTGTCCCGCAACCGGCTCCCGCCCCGGGCGGAACCTCGGGCCCGGCCGGCGCTTGTACAGTTCTGGAACGCGGGCCCGAAACGCTCAAGCCGGCGCGACCAGCCGGGCCTTGTACTCGACGATGGCCACGGCGACCCTGGTGAAGGCCCTGAAGGAAACGAGCATCAGGACCGTGGTGATCAGTCCGATGACCGTCTTGTACGCGGGCGCCATGGAAGGGATAACGGCGGGCAGAATGGAGGCGCAGAGAAGGATGCACAGGCTCAGCGTCAAGCCGGGGCTGATCGGTCCGGCCGGGATGTCGCGCTCCCGGCAGTAGTCGTTCATGTCTATCCCCAGGCCGTGGTAGGCCACGAAGTACCAGTAGAAATTGAACAACGGAATAAAACCGAAGCCGACCGCCTTCCCCGGCGTGGTTCTGGCCCGGCCGTCCTGGATGAGCTTCCAATAGCTGTAGAGGAGAGTCAGTCCGACGATCCAGCCCGGCAGGAGCAAGGCTGCGACCGGCCATTGGATCTCCAAAGGCGGGGCGGTCGGATCGATGACATGGAAAAGGGCTGCCCCAACCCCGTAGAGAACGGCGAACACCCACCACCTGGCCTTGAGCGAGCCGGTGGTGATGCTGCTTCGAACAACGCCGGAAGGGGCGTTTGGATCACTCCGATCCACCGGCGAAGAGGCGGGGTTCATGTTTTCCGTCGCCGAGATCGGGGTTTGAACGGACGAGGGGGGTTCGTCTTCCGGCCTCAGCGGCAGCGGTTGGAGATCGCCTTGAAAAAGTCCGGCCAGCTCGGTCTCGCCGGCCGGTTGCCAGTCGGCCATGCCTTCCTGCCAGACCTTGGTTCGGACGGTGATGCGACCGGCCGCGATCTGGGCTGAAACCTCGGCTTCATCCACCGGCCCCACGGCCCGACCGTCGGCCTCGTAGAACCACTGACCGTCTCGATCCACTCTGGCTTCGGACACGCTCTCCCCTTTTTCGTCTGGCTGCGGAATATCGATTGCTATCAATTGTTCAAGAATATCAGATCGGAGTCGGTCGGGGCAAGGGACGGATTCGATCGGCCCGCAAAAAAAAGGGGCCGCAGCCCCCTTGAAATTTCGCGCCTAGCCACCGCCTCAGACGAGAGTGTCGATGATCGTCCCGCTCATCTCGTCCTCGGCCTTGATCGTGGCCAGGTTGGCCTCGGCGCCGCGAAGCGCCGTGATCAGGTTGAGGAGCTCTTCGGCCAGGTCGGTGTTGGACAACTCCCTGGTCTGGCCGGTGTCTGGATCGACCACTCTCGGGCCGGGCGCGTCCACCTGCTCGACGACGGTCTCCACTCCGCCGCCGGCCAGAGACCGATTGATGGTCCGGCTCTTCTTGAAGCCGTCGGTCAAGGCGTTGGCCGTGTTGTGGGCGGCCGTATCCATCTTCCGGGTCATGGCTCTCAGCCCCGACAGGGCGATATTGATCCCCGAGACCACGGTCGCGCCTCTTCCTTACCCTTAAGTCGGTCAGACCGTCTCGTTCACCGTGCCGCCGCGGCCGGTGGCCGCCGCCTTGGCCTCCTGAGCCAATTCCATCGCTCGCGCCCGCTCGTCGGCCGTCTCCCGGGCCTTGGCCTCCTCGGCCTGCTGGGCGTCCATCCTGGCCTGGGCCGCCGCCTTGTCGGCTTCGGCCTGGGCTTCGGCCTCCTTGAGCATCTCCCGGTGACGCTCGGCCACTGGATCGCGGTGGATCTGGCTGCTGGCGTTGAAAGTCACTTCATCGGGCATTGGTTAAACACCTCCGCATATATTATACCACTCGCCAACAAGTTAAACCTTTTTTCGGACAAATCGAGCCCGTTCGCCGGCGAATTCGGCCTGGGCCTGGGCCTCGCGCATCAGGCGTCTGAGTCTGGCCGCCTCGGCCTGAGCCCGGCGGGCCTTGGTTCTGAGCTGCTGGGCTTGGGCCGCCTTGCGCCGCTGCCGGGCCTTGAACTGACTCTCCTGGACCTCTCTTCGCTGCTGTCTTTCGACCTCCAGCGAGGTCTTGAGAAATCTGTCGCTGGCGGAGACTATCGGCATGCCGGTGCCTCCCCGCCCAGAAGCCTGGCCAGGCCGCCGGGGTTCAGGTCGTGGAGCCTGGCCATTAAGCCCGGCCGGCTCGACCGGATCTGAACCGCCAGCTCCGAAGCCAGCCGATCGGCCGCCTCGACGTCGCGAAGTTCGGCCCGCGAGGCCCGCCTCATCTGGGCCTCCAGTTCGCGTCCCGCGGGCAGCGAAGCGTCATTCAACCTCATTGCGTCCCCCTTTGCCACGCTCAGATGATGCTGGTCACCATCCGGCGTCCCAAGATGCCGGCCGCGAGAATCCGGGCTTCGGTCTGGGGCGAATTGACCCGGTAGAACGGATCGTAGCCCGCCCCGACTGTGGCCGCCGAGTTGTACACCCGATCCGGCCGGCGGATCCGGGATTCCTCCAGGCCACCCTCAACGGCGTCCTTCATGTTGCGGTCGATTATCGTCAGCAGCCCCGAGGAGCCGCTGAGCCTCTCCCGGACCAGAGCCAGGTCCTCCTCCAGACGGGACTTGAAATCCGAGGTCACTTCGACCCGGCCCAGGGAGGAGACGGTGATGCCGATTTGGCTGTAATCGACGGCATTGGCGAAGAGCTCCTCGGCCAACTTCCGGGCCACGGTCATCTCGAAATACTCCTGGGCCGTGGTCAACGCCGTCAGGAAACTGTTGTTGGCCGAGGCCACGTTCTTGACCTGATCGACCACCGGGTCCTCGGCCGGGGTGACGAGAAGCGACTCGGGATTGAAAAACAGTTGCCGGGCCTGGGTATTGAGCCGGGTCTCGTCCAGACCGAAGCGATCCGTCGGCCGCGTTCCCCCCAGGCCGGCCTCGGCCTCACTGGCCGGTTGGGCCGGATAGGCGGGCCGGTTGAGGCCCAGCCGTTCGATCAAATCGCCGTCGAGATCGGCCAGGGTGAAGCTCTGGCCGGTGTTACGGCTGGCGACGAACAGCCGCACCCCGGAGGCGATCTGGTCATCGTCGTCGGCCGCCTCGTCCTCGACCACACTCGCCTCCAGATCGCCGGTGGCCGACTTGATGGCGTAGGCCAGACGGTTGAGGATGGCCAGGTTGTCGTCGGGGGCGTAGCCCCGGTAGTCGATGTCGAAATAGACCTCCTCGCTCGTCTCGCCGGAGGTGACCTTGAACCGGTAACGGCCGGCGGGCAGGTCGGATTTGCCGGTCGGGTCGAGGGTCGGGGTCTGGTTTATCTGGCGGCCGTCCTTGCCGGTGAACCAGGGCGAGGCCGAGGTCAGGGTTTGGCCCGGCTGGGCGCGCCAGTAGTCGGATTCGATGTCGCCGTAAGGCGTCGAGCGGGCCGTGCCCCTGAGGTACTGAAGGTCCTGTCCGGAACGGATGGCCGAGTTGAGGTTCAGCGTCTCGATCATGTCGCCCTGGACGTCGGCCAGGACGAAGCTCTTGGCCTCCCCGGCCTGGCGGGTGGCCACGGTCAGCGAGACGGTGGGCACGGACAGGCCGTTGTCATCGACCCGGGTCCCCTCCTCGATATAGGCGACCAGGTTCTGATCGGCCATCTCGATGGCCTGGGCCAGACGCTGGAGGATGGCCTGGTTGTCGTCGGGGAAGGTGGCGTAGTAATCGACCACGATGTGCAGTTCGATCGGGTCGCCGTCGTCAACGGTAAGCGAGACGATGTAGTAGGCGCTCTCGAGGTCGGAAGTGCCGGTCTTGTTCAGGTAGACCGACTTGTTGATCTGGGAGTGGGACAGGTTGGGCACTCGGACCAGGTACTTGTCCCGCGTGCCCCGGTTCTCGGCCTCGCCGGTCCAAAAAGAACGATTGGAAGGCTGGGCCACCTTCATCAGTCCGATCAAGTCGCCGCTGGGCAGATCGACCTCGGCCACCCGGGAGCGCACGGCCAGGGCCAGGGTCTTCAATTCGGTCAGGGTCCGATCCTGGGCGGCGACGAAGGCGTCATACTGGTAATTCGCCGTGGGATCGGCCGATTGGATCTGGCCGATTTGGGTCCTGGCCGCCAGGGAGAAGGCGGTCCTGGCCGCCACGGAGCGACCGGTATCGAGCGGCAGGGCGATTTTCTGGTCGTCCGTGTAGAGCCAGTAGCCGTTGTTTATTCCACCCAACCAGAAAGCCATGATCTCCACCAACACGTTCAGCCCCCGACGGGGGCACAATCCTGGTTACTAGTCTTAACGGCCGGCGGGCTGAAGAACTTTAAACTTTTTTTGATTTTTTTGAACGAGCCCCCTGAAAAGCGGCTTCATCGCCCAACTAACGGAAACAACAGATAAAGCTGCCAGGAAGGATCGGGGCGTCCTACGCGGCGCCGACCATACGGGAGAGGTAGGACCCTGGAAACGAATCGTGCCTCGGAATCCGGCGCGGGTCTTGAGAGAGGGAAAAGAGAGAGGCCCTTTCCGGAAAAGCCGGCCCGGCTAGCGCAGATCCCCGGGGTTGCGGCGGGGCGGGCCGGTGGGAGACGGCGGGCTGTTCGAACCGTAGTTCGAACCGTTGGCCAACATCTCGCCGGTGACGTTGCCGCTATCCAGGACGACCGTATCGCCGTAGCCGCACAGGCCGCCGGTGGAGAACTCGATCTGGCCGGTGAGCGTGGAAGTGCCGTCGAGGTTGACCATCCGAACCAGGGCGTACCAGCACTCCCCGCCGGCGTTGGGGGCCGGAGTTGCGAACTGAACGGAACACTCGTTGTTGCCGCTGGGGTTTACGTCCCCTCCGGCGATGGTGCACATGGCGTCGTAATCGTCCGTGTCAGGGACGGGAATCGAGCCTTTCTGGACATAGAGTTCCACGTCCCCCGGCCCACTGTAGGCCGAGCCCAGAAACGAGACCGTGACGACCAATTGACACGAGTTGAACGGCACGTGCAGGCCGTAGGCCTTCTCGTAGCCGTTGGTCTCATTGAAAGTGAACGCCCCCTGAACCAGACTGCCTTCGAGCAGGGTGGCCTGGCCGTAGTCGGTGCAGTCGTAGTCGAAATGGAAACTCATGGTGCCGTCGGTCGAGGTGGTGTCGGCGTTGTAGGCCATGACCCACCACCAGCCGGAGGCCGGGGCGGCGACGGTGATCGTCGGGTCCTCCGTGCCCGCGGTGTCGGCGAGTTGGTCGTAGTCCGCCAGCGTCGGCCTGGCGCCGTGCTTGGCATAGAGATCGATGTCGCCGGTCAGGTTGTAGGCGGAGAACTCCAGGTTGCTCGCCCCGGTCGGCACGTCGATCATGAAGTAGTGGGCCGAGTTCGGGGTCAGGTCTTTGTCGCCGGCGATGGGGGGGGTGGAGGTCGAGTACTCGACGTTTCGCCTGATGATCCGATCGTATTCGAAGTAGAAGGTGAACTTACCCTGGTCGATCGGCCGGCCGGCGTTGCCACAGATGCAGCCGAAGGAGTACTCGGTCGGCTCCAGTTTCCGGGCGCCGTCATTCAGGTCGTATATCCCCCCGGAAAAAGCGTCGGGATCGTCGCCGAACCAATTGTCGAAATCACTCGGCGCCAGGTTGGCCGTGACCAAGGGGCTGGGATCGGCGGTGTCGGCGAAGAAGCTGATCTGGCCGCTGGTGAAATCGAGAATGACCGGTTCCACGCTGTCGCCCGAACCGGAGACGTTGTTCAACCTGAGGCCGAAAGACCACGATTCCGGGTCGGTGGCCTCGCAGCCGTCGATGGTCAAAGGCGGGGCGGTGTTGCTCCACAACGAGACCAGGTTGGGATGGGTGGCGGCGATGGTCACATCGGTCCAGCCGCTGGTAGTTCCACCGTCCGGAGTACAGTAGCTCCACCCCGCCGGCGCGGGCCAGACAAGGGTCACCACCGCCAACAACAGCAAAATAACACCAAGCTTGTTGTGGACCATCACGCCCCCACCGGACGGCAGGTTCACCTTCTTCAAGATCGCTCCTCGGGCAGACGGTCTGGCTCAAAACGGCGGCCACTCCCTCTCCAGCCGACCCGTCAGGCTGGAGACGACCACTCCGAACGATCACACATTACAGAAAGCATAGCAACTCGGGGAAAAATCTGTCAAGTTGGCTATGTCCACCGCCCGTCCGAACCCTTCCGACTCAAAAGAAGGCCCCGGCCACACGGCGGCGGGAACTCGGGGACTCGTAATCGGGCTTGCCTTGGGACGGCGGGGTCGATTAGGCTTGAAAGCGGAATCAATTGTAGTAATCCATCGGGAGCCCTCACGGATGGAAGTCGTCTTCCTGGGCACCGGCTCGGCTTGGGGCGCGCCCGAGCACGGCTGCCCGTGTCTGATCTGCCAAGCCATGCGCCGGGCCGGCGAGGAGCGAACCAGGACCTCGCTGCTGGTTACGACCGACCAACACCTCTTGATCGACCCCGGGCCGGACATTCGCCGCCAGATGATCGACCACCGGGTCGGGCGGCCCGACGCCGTCCTGATCACCCACGAACACCTGGACCACATGGGCGGTCTGGACGACCTGCTCTGCTTCCGGCGCTCGGTGGCTCGACAGGACTGGCGGCCGATCCCGGTCTACGCCCATCCGGCGGCCTGGCCGAGCATCGAGGCGCGCTTCGACTATCTCTTCGAGACGACCCTCGAAAAACGCGACTACCTGCCCGGCCGGCCAGCCGAGGACTTGGCCGTGGAGGTCACCCCCTTCAAGACCGAGCACGGGCCGGTGGCCAAGGGGTCGGTGGGGCTGATCATCGCCCGTAACGGCAAGAAACTCGTCTACACCTCTGACTTCATGTCTCTCCCCGAGGAACCCGAGGCGCTGGCGAAACCCGACCTGTTGATTCTTCAGGCTCATTTCTTCAACGAGCCCGGCTTCAACCGACCCCACCACATGAGCCTTCAAAACGGGCTCGATTACATCGCCCGCTGGGAGCCCAAGCGGGTGGTGCTGGTCCACCTCTCCTCGGCCGACTGGACGCCCGGCGATCCGGCCAACGCCATCCTGAAGAAGCTCGAACCCAAGGACCCGCTCCGGGACGAGGACGGCCGCCCCTTCGACATCCCCCTGACCACCGACGATTGGGCCGCCCTGGCCCCCAGGGTGCTGGCCGCGGCCGGTCTGGACGTCGCCGTCGAGCCGGCCCGGGAAGGGATGCGGCTGGTGATCTAGCCCGGTCGTCCGGCGATCGAACTCCTTCGCTCACGCCTCGAACGTCCCGAAGACCAGTCATTTGCGGGCCGGCCTCGGTGGCGTAGAATGGAGACAGATCCGGTGACGGCCTGCATCCCGACAGCCAGGCGGAGAGACCGGGGGACGCCGGAAGGGATTACGTCCGCCAAAGCCGCCCTGCGAGAGCCCCCGTGGAAGCCCAGTCAAGGAGGTGAGCCATGGTGGGCAAGAATCGGTTGGCCCGATTCCAACTCTTTGCCGGCCTCTCCCACGAGCGGTTGACCAAGATCCAACGCCTGGCCGAAGAGGTCGGTTTTTCCTCGGGCCAACTAATCTTCGAAGAAGGCCGCCAGGCCAAGCACAGCTACGGCATCCTGGAGGGCTCGGTCGCCCTGAGCATCGTCTTCAGGGACCGGGTGGTCAACTGCGACGTAATCCACGAAGAATCGATCGTGCGCCTGGTCGAGGAGTTCGAGAAGTCGATCGTGGTCGATATCGCCGGTCCCAATGAACTCTTGGGCTGGTCGGGTCTGGTCGGGCCCCATGTCTGGACGGCCACGGCCACGGCCGTCGAGGACAGCCGCCTCTTCAGGCTGCCGGCGGCCGAGTTCCTGGCTTTGATGGATCTGGACCCGGCCCTGGGTTATCCGGTGGCCATGAACCTGAGTCACATCATCGCCAAGCGCCTGGCCCACCGGACCGACAAGCTGATCGAGGTCTGGACCGAGTATTTCGACCTCAACGAGATTTGAGCGCCGTCAGTCTTCTTCCCAGTCCTCCTGGAGCAGATTGGGGTCGATGACGTTGTGGATGCCGGTCTGGTGGCTGAACAGGACGGGGTGGTGGCGTTTCAAATGCTGGAGGTACTGGAGCCAGAGCACGGCCAAGGCCTTCAGGGCCTTGGTGATGTCCTGGGCCAAGTGGTCGAGGCTGGCCGGGCCCAACTCCGCCCAATCCGGATGGAAGTGGAGCTCTTCGATGAGATGGAACAGGCTGATGAGGCCGTGATGGAAGTCCTCGAACTCCAGTAGGTGGGGGCTGCGGGTCATCTCGAGAATGGCCCCCTCTTTCTCCCGGAGCGTCCTGACCAACTCGGCCAGCAGCCGCCTGTCGGTCCTGATCCGAAATCTGGTCGTCCTGACGGCCGCTTCGGCCATCCTGAAGCGACGCGGGTTCCACTCCGGCTGGACCATGACCTGCTCGTCGAACTCGTCCCGATTCTCCACCATGGCCGCCATCAAAACGAACAGATCAACCCCCACCTGGCGAAAGAAGATACCCAGCAGCATGGACATCTTCTTCAACCGGGTCCGCTGTTCCCGAAAGGAGAGCAGCCCGTCCAAAACCAGGCCGATGCCCAAGGCGTGGAGGGGCAGGAAGGCCAAGTGGAGCAGGAAGTAGCTTTGGATGTACTTCGAGTCCTGGTAGACGGCGTAGTGGATCGAAGCCAGGCCGAACGACAGGGCGATCAGGCCGGCGCCGATGACGATCTTCTCGGTCAGACTCTTGACCAGCCGCGGACTCATCACCCTCCACCCCAAACCGAAATCGGCCGAACGGGGGTAATCTTACCACATCCGGGCTAGTCGGCCAGAAAACCGATGACCGCGCCGAAACGGCCGGTGGCCGGCCCCTGGCCCCGGTGAGAGAAGAACAGGTCGCCCCGGCAGCGGGTGCACAGCTCAACGGCGTCGATGTTGGCTTCCTC
Organism: uncultured Thermodesulfobacteriota bacterium; assembly: GCA_964634465.1. Classification (GTDB taxonomy): domain Bacteria; phylum Desulfobacterota; class Desulfarculia; genus CAZWLY01. Next base: position 43,053 of record CAZWLY010000013.1, read on the forward strand.
AAGACCGGCTTCGACGAGCTGCCGACGGGCCGCGGCCCTGAGATCGAAGTGGTTCCGGCCGACGCGGTACGCCCAGAAGGCCTCGGGGAACTCGTGGCGGTAATTGACGAACTCGGCGCAGCACGGCCCCAGCGAGGGGCTCAGTCCCGCCCTCAGCTCGGCCGGACGGCTGCCGTAGCGCTCGACAAGGGCTTCGATCAGGGCCGGGATGGCGCCCTTGATGAGGCCCCGCCAGCCGACGTGGACGGCGCCGACGACGCGCCTGACCGGATCGACCGCCAGCACCGCCTGGCAGTCGGCGATCTTGATCACCAGCCCCAGGCCGGGGCGATCGGTGATCAGTCCGTCGGCCTCGGCCAGCGGCGCGATCTCTTCGGCCGGAAGCCGGCCGCCCACCACGGCGATCTTCTCGCCGTGGACCTGATGGACGCTCACCAGGCGCTCGAATCCGAGCGCCCGCCGGACCAGAGCCAGGTTGGCCCGGACGTTGGCCTCGCTATCGCCGGTGGCGGTGGACAGGTTCAGGCCGTCGTAAGGGCTCGGCGACAAGCCCCCCCGCCGGGGAAAAAAGCCGTGGGCCAACCCTTCGACCTCGCCCAAGACCTGCAGGCTGAAAAAGTCGGGCCGGCTCAAGCCCTGATCTCCACCACGTCCTTGTCGGCCAGAACGTGATCGCGCTGGACCACCTGGCCGTCGAAGGCGCCCGAACCCCAAATCCGGGCGCTGCTCAGCTTGGCCTGGAGGTCCTTGTGGATCTTGCCGGCCAGGTCCTCGACCGTGGAGCCGGCGGGCAGGGTGAAGGGCTGGTCCAGGTCCGGCTCCTTGCCCGGCTGCTTGGTGTAGACCCGGATGATGTCCAGGGCCTCGAAGGTGGCCCGGCCCAGTTCCGCAAGTCCCTGGCCGGTGACGGTCGAGACGGCGAGAGGCGGCCACCGGCCTTCGGTCAACTCCTCGAAGATCTCCAGATTCTCGGCCGCGTCGGGTCTGTCCGAACCGGTGGCGACCAAGACGGCCTCCTTGTAGTACCAGCCGGGCTCCATGTCCTCGTCGGGCTCCATTCCGGCCGGGTAGAGGCCGATCTTCCGATCGGCCAGGACCCTCTCGGTCGTCTCCAGACCGCTCAGGGGCGACTCGACGGAAAGAACCAGCCAGACCAGGTCGGCCCGCCGGACGAGATCGAACAGCCACGGTTCGTTGTAGTCCTCGGAGAGCGGCGGCAGGTCGATGAGCTGGATGGCCACGTCCTCGTGGTTCATCATCCCCGGCGTGGGCTTGAGCGTGGTGTGGGGGTAGTCGGCCACCTCGGGTTTGGCCGCGGTCAGGGCGGCGAGAAGGCTGGACTTGCCGGTGTTGGCCGGACCGACCAGGACGACCTGGCCGGCGCCCTCCTTGGGGATCATGTGGCTCACCCCGGCCCGGACGACCTTCTTGGCCGGCTCCCTCTTCAGCTTGGCGATCTTGGCCTTGAGGTCGGCCTGGAGATGGTCGGTGCCCTTGTGCTTGGGCATTATCCGCAGCATCTCCTCCAGGGCGGCCAGCTTGTCGGAGACGTTCTTGGCCGCCCGGTACCTCTTTTCGACCTCAAAGTATTGCGGCGGCAGATTGGCGGGCATGGTCTCTAAATGTCTTCGATTTTGCTGGTGACACGGCTGTGATCATCGCTGATCGGCTGATGATAACACGCCCGGATCAACGGGCCAAGAGGGGGGCTATTCGGCCGGCTTGTCCGGCTTGCGAACCTTGGTCAAGGGGATGACCTTGCAGCGCTCCCGCGAAGTCCAGGAGGCCGGCGGCAGCTCGTGGCCGGTCGGGCTTTTCAGCTTCTCGATGTAGCTGGCCAGCTTGGGCGAACGGGCGATGAGGGTCTCGATCTGTTCGGCCATCTCCTGGCTGGCTTCGTGGAGCGAAGTCAGATCGAGTCGCGGCCCGCCCAGGGCGGCGATGAGCTCCATGATCTTGATGACCTGTTTGAAGTTGCCGTTCTGGACGTAGACCGGAGCGTGGCCCCACAACCCGACCACCGGCAGGCCGCGGTCGCGACAGGCCAGGTAGAACGGGGTGTGGATGGAGATCGGCCCCTCGTAGCGACCCAGGACGCCGCCAGCCCCGACCAGCGTCTCCCGAAGGACCATGTCCTCACAAATAATCGATACCATCGGTGGATCGGAGTGAAGGCGCTCGTCATAGGTGCCGCCGAGAGAGATCACCAGGCGGGTGTCCAGCTTGACGAGCAGCTCCGTCACCAAATCGATGTAGACGCCCCACTTCAAATGGGGTTCGTGGCCGCTGAAAAGAATCGTGTCCGGTCCACCCGGCGGCCGGCAGTAGGAGAACAGGTTGGTCGGCATCTCGACGCTCTCCACCCGGCCGTCCTTTATCCGGGCCGTGGGCCGGTTGGCGGTGAAGTCATAAAACGAGTCGGACTCGATTTCGGCCAGGGGCAGTCCGCCCGCCGCCTGCTGGATGAACGACAGGGTCGAGGAGGCGATCTCGCCGGCGTTGGCCCAGCCCTTGAAGCCGACTATGGCCACAGGAGCATTCAGCTCGGGTTGAGACAACATCTTCACCTGTTCCATGGGCTTGAATATATCCGAGGGGTGGGGGGGCGTCAAGGCGACCCGGGAACCCAGTTTGCGGTTTAAGGCCGGTGCAGGTGGTAAAAATATTTACAAAAAGATCGCTATTAGGTACTCTGTTGCCACTCTGGCGGCGCTTGGCGAGGCGGGGTCTGGAATTGCGCCTCTCAAAAAGCCGCCAAAGCGACCCGGTTAGGGCGGCGATGGTCGAAACCACTCGAACCGGACGCCTCGGAAAAGATCGAAAAAGTGTAAATCCAGGCGGCCCCGAAAGGCGACTCGAACCCGCCGGAACGACCGCCGCCGGTCGCGGAGCCAGTCGGCTCAGCCAGAAGACGCTACAAGGACCCTGATGTGATGATGACCGATCTGGTAGAAAGCAGGCGCAAGGTGCTCGACATCGAGCGCCTGCCAGCCATGCCCTACGTCGCCGTCCGCCTCTTGGACGCCTTGGCCGACGACAGAACCACGGCCGCCCAGTTGGAGGAGATCATCCAGAGCGACCAGGCCTTGGCCTCCAAGGTTCTCTCCCTGGCCAACTCCGCCTATTACGGCTTCGCCCAGAAAGTGACCACCATCCAGCGGGCGGTGGTGGCCATCGGGCTGCGGGATCTCCGCCTGTTGAGCCTGGGCGCCAGTCTCTCCAGCATCTTCGATCCGTCGAAGATGGCCGCCGAGTTCGACGGCGAGGGGCTGTGGACCCACTGCCTGTCGGTCTCGCTGACCGCCCGGGAAATGGCCGTCCTGGTCGGCTATCCCCACCCGGGCGAGCTGCTGGTCGCCGGCCTGCTCCACGATCTGGGCAAGTTGGTCGTCGCCGTCTACTTGAAGAAGGAAGCCGAAGTGATGAGCCGCCTCCTTCGGGAAGGGCTGGCCTACAACGAAGCCGAAAAAAGGCTGGGGCTGGACCACATGACCACCGGGTACTGGTTGGCCCAGAAGTGGGGTCTGCCCCGAATGCACGTCACCGCCATTCAACAGCACCACAGCCCAAAGTCCGGCGATCCCTATTACCAGACCACCAGTCTGGTCGCCCTGTCGGATTATTTGATAAAAAAGATGGGGCTGGGCGCCGTGCACCAGGCGGACGAGTTGAACATTCCGGCCCTGTCCACCCAGGTCGGGCTAAAGCCGGGTCAGATGGCCGAGCTGAGCGAGCGGCTCAAGGAAGAGATTCCCCCGATTATCGAGGCGTGGCAGCATATCATGTGAGGCCGACCAGCCGATGGCTCGCCGGGAAGAAATCGAGAAGTTGAAGCGCCAGCGCGACACGCTGGCCGCCTCCCTGTCCGAACTCGAGAACCGGTTCGAAGGCTCCCTCAAGCTTCTGGCCGCCATCCACCGCCTGACCGAGATTCCCCTCACCGCCCTGGGTCTCCACCAGGCGGCCCAGATGGTGGTCGAGTCGATCGTCCAGGAACTCCACCAGATCGAAGCCTGCTCCATTCTGATCTACGATCCCGGCCAGGGCCGGCTGAAACTCATCGCCGCCAAGGGACCGGCCGACCTGCTGGAAGATCAGCCGGACGAGTACAACAAGGATCTGTCCTTCGCCGTGGGCGACGGCGTGGCCGGCCGGACCTTTGCCGAGGGGCGACCCTACTTCGTCGATCCCGAGGCGGACGACGCCAGGTTCCTCAAGCAAGACCCCCAGCGCCACTCTCCGGCCTCCATGGCCTGCCTGCCCCTGGCCTCCCAGAACCGGCGGCTGGGCGTGCTCAACATCTCTTTCCCCACCGCCGTTCCTTTCGATCCGCCGAGAAGGCGCGACCTGGCCTTGATCGGCGGGGTGGCGGCCAACATCCTCCAGGCCTGCGGCGCGCCGGTGGGGCTGGATTTCAGCCCGGCCGAAGAGCCCGCCGAGGCGCCGAGCGAGGAGCGGCCCACGGCCATGGGCCGGCTGTCTCCGGGCCTGATCCACGATTTCAACAATCTGCTGGCCTCGGTCCAAGGCTACGCCGAGCTGCTTCTGGTCGACGAGGACGACGACGTCCGCCGGGATTGGCTGGGCCGCATCCTCATCGCCGGGCAGAGCTGTTCCCGAATGATCCGCCGGCTGGGGATCATTCTCGGCGGCGGCCGGGAGGCGCCCCCGGGCCCGGTCGATCTGTCCGAGGTGGTCGAGGAGGCGTTGGCCCTGACCAAACCGCGCTGGAAAGACCAGGCCCAGGCCGAGGGGCAGAAGATCGAGATCGATTTCGACCGCCGCCCGGTCCGCCCGGTGTGGGGCTCGGCCGATCAACTCAAGGAACTGGTGGTTCGGTTGTTGCTCAACGCCGTGGAGGCGGTGGGCGGAAACGGCCGGGTGGCCATAAGCCTGGCTCCCGGCGACGAGGAGAGCGTGGTGCTCAAGATCAGCCGGCACCCTTCGCCGGGCGAGCGGGACCAAGGCGAAGCGCTTCCTCCGGAACTTCCCCTCGCCAGAGAGGTCATCGAACGCCACGACGGCGAACTGGTCGTCGAGGAGGGCGAGGGCGGCGCGATCCACATCCTGACCTTCCCGGCCGTCCAGGCCGAGCCGGCCGACACGCCTCCACCCGAACCGATCCGCCGGGGGCTGGCCCGATTGAGAATTCTGGTCGTCGATGACGAGCCCTCGGTGCTGGGCGTCCTGGCCGGCATGATCGAGCGCCTGGGCCACAAAGCCCTCCGGGCCAGCGGCGCCGGCCAGGGGTTGGCCTTGCTGGAGCAGAGCGAACCCGACCTGGTCTTCACCGATCTGTCCATGCCCGCCATGTCCGGTCTGGAGTTCGCCCGTCTGGTCAAGAAACGCCGGCCGGGCCTGCCGGTAATCCTGGTGACCGGCTGGCCCGGCGAGTCGGACCCGGCGGCCGAGGCCGGAATAGATTTCACCATGGCCAAACCCTTTCAACTCGAAGACGTGGCCCAGGCCATCGCCGCCGTCTCGAAGAGATCGTAAGCGGCTCGCCCCCTTGCGCGGTTGACTCCGCCGCCGCCGAATGATACCCAAGATAATCGGAGCCTTGATAAGTGCATGAAATGTCGATAGCCCAGTCCATCCTGAACATCGTCCAGGACGAGATCGCCCGCCACGGGGCGCTTAGAGTCATCAAGGTCAACCTCCGGGTCGGCGAAATGACCGGCATCGTGCCCGAATCGCTGACCTTCTGCTGGGGGCTCGTCTCCGAGGGCGGCCCGGCCGAGGGCTCGACCCTCGAGATCGAGCGGGTGCCGCTTAAAGCTCGCTGCCGCGACTGTGACTCGGAGTTCCCGGTGAAAGGGGCGGTCTTCGAATGTCTTGGATGCGGCTCCAGCGAGATCGAGATCACTCAGGGTCGAGAGATGACCCTGACCTCCATCGAGGCGGAATAGAGTATGGAGATCGAAGTCGGCCGCGACATTCTGGAGGCCAACAACCGTCTGGCCGCCGGTCTGAAAAAGTCGCTCAGCGAGAAGGGGATCTTCGTCGTCAACATCATGTCCTCGCCCGGCGCGGGCAAGACGACGCTTCTGGAGGCGACCATCGGGGCTCTCAAACCGGAGCTGAAGTTGGCCGTCATCGAGGGCGACATCCAGACCAGCCGGGACGCCGATCGGATCGCCCGCCACGGCGTTCAGGCGGTCCAGATCAACACCCAGGGCGCCTGCCACCTGGACGCCGACATGGTCGGCCAGGCGCTCGAGGCCCTCGACCTCGACGGAGTGGATATCCTGGTCATCGAGAACGTCGGCAACCTGGTCTGCCCGGCCGAGTTCGATCTGGGCGAGGCGGCCAAGGTGACGATTCTCTCCACGCCCGAAGGTGACGACAAACCGGCCAAGTATCCGCTGATGTTCAGGCTCTCCGACGCCCTGATCATCAACAAGATCGACCTGTTGCCCTATCTGCCGTTTTCCGTGGAGGCGGTCAGGGCCGACGTGGCGGCCATCAAGCCCGAACTCGAAATCTTTGAACTGTCGGCCTTGAACGGCCAGGGCATGGACGCCTGGCTGGACTGGCTTCGGGCCCGGGCGGCCGAGGCGAAGGGCGCTTGAGGGTTCGAGCGCTTATCCAAGGCATCGTTCAGGGGGTCGGCTTCCGGCCCTTCGTCTACAACCTGGCCGGAGAGCACCGCCTGGCCGGTCAGGTGGCCAACGACGGCCGGGGCGTCATCCTGGAGCTGGAGGGAGACGAGGCGGCCGTCGAAGCCTTCTTCGCCGAGCTCATCGCCAGAAAGCCGCCCCTGGCCCACATCGTCTGCGTCGAGCGGGAAGAGATCGAGCCACGGGGTGAGACCGAGTTCCGCATCGCTCCCAGCCGGGGCGAGGCGCGGAAAAGGACTCTGATCTCGCCCGACACCTGCGTCTGCGAGGACTGCCTGGCCGAACTGACCGACCCGGCCGACCGGCGCTTCGGCTACCCCTTCATCAACTGCACCAACTGCGGCCCCCGTTACACCATCATCAAGGGCATCCCCTACGACCGGCCGCTGACGACCATGGCCGCCTTTACCATGTGCCCGGCCTGCCAGGCCGAATACGAAAACCCGGCCGACCGGCGCTTCCACGCCCAGCCCAACGCCTGCCCGGCCTGCGGCCCCCAAGTCCGCCTGACCGACCCGGCAGGAAACGCCGTCGAGACCGCCGAGCCCATCGCCGCCGCGGCCGAAGCCCTGGCCGAAGGCAAGATCGTGGCCGTCAAGGGCCTGGGCGGCTTCCACCTGGCCGTGGACGCGGCCAGCGAGACGGCGGTCGACAGGCTGCGCCGGAAGAAACACCGCGAGGAGAAGCCGCTGGCGGTCATGGTCGGAGACCTGGACGCCGCGCGGCGGCTGGTGGTCTTGAGCCGGCCCGACGAGGAGCTTCTCGTCTCCAGCGTCCGGCCGATCGTCCTGGCCCCCAAAAGGCCGGGCCACGGTCTGGCCGAGGCCGTCTCGCCCGGCGGCAAGTACTTCGGGGTGATGCTGCCCTACACCCCGCTCCATTTCCTGTTGCTTGCGGCCTTCACCCGGCGGCGGGCGGGCGGAGCGCTGGTCATGACCTCGGGCAACATCTCCGAGGAGCCGATGGCCATCACCGACGAGGACGCCTTGAGCCGCCTGGGCCCCATCGCCGACCTGTTCCTGCTCCACGACCGGGACATCTTCGCCCGGGCCGACGACTCGGTGGCGATGAGCGTCCTCGGCCTGCCCCGGGTCATCCGCCGGGCCAGGGGGTATGTACCCCGGCCGGTCTTTCTGGACCGCGACGGGCCGAGCGTCCTGGCCGTCGGTCCGGAGCTCAAGAACACCGTCTGTCTGACCCGCGACAACGAGGCCTTCATCTCCGGCCACATCGGCGACCTGGAGAACCTGGAGACGTTGAAGGCTTTCGAGGCGACCATCGACCACCTCGAGTCGATCCTGGAGATCGAGCCCGAGGCCGTCGCCCTCGATCTCCACCCCGACTACCTCTCCACCCAATACGCCGAGAAGATCGAGGGCCCGCCGCTGATCCGGGTCCAGCACCACGCCGCCCATATCCTCTCGGCCGCGGCCGAGTTGGGCCTCGATTTGGACAAAGGAGCGGTGGTCGGCCTGGCGTTGGACGGCACCGGCTACGGCCCCTCGGTCGACGGCGGCGGGACCATCTGGGGAGGCGAAATCCTGGCCGTGAACAAGACCGGCTTCACCCGGCTGGGCCATCTGTCGCCCTTCCGGCTGCCCGGCGGGAGTCAGGCGATCAAGGAGCCCTGGCGGACCGGACTGGGCCTGTTGCATCTGGCCTTCGGCGAGGAGTGGCCCGAGCACCTGGTCGGCTTCACCCGCCGGGCCGAGGGCCGGATAGAGCTCCTGGGCCAGATGATGGATCGAGGCGTCGGCTCGCCGCTGACCTCCTCGGTCGGACGACTGTTCGACGGTCTGGCCGCACTTTGCGGCCTCAAGGATCGGGCGGCCTACGAGGGCCAAGCGGCCATCGAGCTGGAGGCGGCCCTTGATCCGGCCGAGCAAGGGGCGTATTCTGTGGAGATCGTCACCCAAGAAGACGGGTTCGTCCTCGATCCGCGGCCGCTGATCCACCGGGCCGCGGCCGAAGCGGGCCGAGGCGCGCCGGCCGGAGTGATCAGCGCCCGGTTCCACCGGGGACTGTCCAGGGCTCTGGCCGAGGCGGCGCAGCGGGCCGCGGCCGAGGCGGGGACCAAGACGGTGGTTCTGTCCGGCGGCTGCTTCATGAACGCCTGGCTGTTGACCGATCTGGTCGGGCGGCTCGAAGTGAGAGGGCTGGAGGCGGCCGTCCACCGGGATGTGCCGACCAACGACGGGGGCGTGAGTCTGGGGCAGGCCCTGGCGGCCCGGCTGGCCCTCGAAGCGGGCGATCTGGAGATGTGGACCCGACCCAAGGACCTGTAAACTCAAGGAGCTAGTGGTATGTGCCTGGCGGTCCCGATGGAGATTCTGTCCATTGACGGCGAGATGGCCGTCGTCGATCAGGCGGGGGTCAAGAAGACGGTCAGCCTGATGGTCTGCGACGAGCCGCCCCAGGTGGGCGATTTCGTCATCGTCCACGCCGGCTTCGCCATCCGGCGCATCGACCCCGAGGCGGCCGAGGAGTCGATGGAGTATCTGCGCCAAATCGCCGCCGCGGCCGAGGCGGAGGGTGAACTTTGAAACACATCGACGAGTACCGCGACCCGGTCCTGGCCAGGGAGCTCATCGCGGCCATCGGCCGGACCTCCAAAACACCGGCCCGGTTCATGGAGGTCTGCGGCACCCACACCATGGCCATCTTCAAGTTCGGCATCCGCGACGTTCTGCCCGAGCACATCGACCTCATCTCCGGCCCCGGCTGTCCGGTCTGCGTCACCTCCACCGAGGAGATCGATCGGGCGGTCAAGCTGGCAGGGATGCCGGGGGTGATCGTGGCCACCTTCGGCGACATGATCCGGGTTCCCGGCTCCCGGATGAGCCTGGCCGAAGCCCAGGCCCAGGGCGGTCGGGTGGAGGTGGTCTACTCCACCTTCGAAGCCCTGGAGCTGGCCCGCCGCAACCCGACCGACCAGGTCGTCTTCCTGGGAATAGGCTTCGAGACCACCGCCCCGACCGTGGCCGCCTCGGCGGTGACGGCCAAGAAGGAAGGGTTGAAAAACTTCTCGATCCTCTCCTGTCACAAGACCCTGCCGCCGGCCCTGGCCGCGCTCCTCGCCGGCGACGAACTCAACGTAAACGGCTTCCTCATGCCGGGGCACGTGACGACCATCATCGGGGCCGAGTCGTATCGGGCCGCGGCCGAGGCCTATAAAAAGCCGATGGTCGTCTGCGGCTTCGAGCCGCTGGACATCCTGCAGTCCATCGCCATGCTCATCGAGGACGTCGAGGCCGGCCGCTACGACGTCCACATCCAGTACGGCCGGGGGGCGACCTGGGAGGGCAACCTCCCGGCTCAGCAGGTCATGGCCCGGGTCTTCGAACCCTGCGACGCCGCCTGGCGCGGCCTAGGCGTGATTCCGGGCAGCGGGCTGGCCTTCAAAAGCGACTTCGCCGAGTTCGACGCCGCCAGGCGGTTCGACTTGAGCGTCCCCCCGGCTAAGGATCACCCCGGCTGTCGCTGCGGCCAGGTGCTCAGGGGCGCCCTTCGACCGACCGAGTGCTCGCTTTTCAGGAAGGTCTGCCACCCCCAAAACCCGCTCGGGCCGTGCATGGTCTCGGCCGAGGGCACCTGCGCGGCCTACTTCAAGTACCACCGGGACTGACCGGCGGACGCAAGCCCGGACATTTCGACGGACATTTTGCTTGACAAGATGGCCGTTGCAATGTCTAATTATATTGTTATTAAGGCAAGTAATGGAAATTTTCCTGCGGATAAAATGGCAGACAAACAGATGGACAAAAACAGGACCCTCAAGGTCGAAACGACCGGCAGGCCGTTCTATTTCAGCCGGTTGTATGAACCCGACGCCGAAATCGGCACCCACCTGTTTGAGCTGTGGTCGTTCGCAAAGCACCTCGCCGAGTTGCCGTTGACACCTCCCTTGTTCGGCGGTCTCAAAGACGAACTGATCCGTCGCTCCATCCACGGCACCGCCGCCATCGAAGGGAATCCGTTTTCGGAAGATGAAGTTGGAGAAGTACTGATTCGTGCCGAGGAGGGAAACGAACCCAACCGGTCAGAGAAAGAAATCTGGAACTTGAAAGCGGCATACCTGACCATGGAGGAAAACTGCCGCGATCGCCCGCCAACAATCATAAACATCACTGAATCGCTCATCCGAAGCATCCATCGGGTGGTGGTCGCCGGGGTGGACGAAGGTTACAACATCCCCGGCTACTACCGCAATCACTCCATCGAAGTGGGCGACAAAGGGCACGGCGGGATATACCGGCCTCCAAAGGCGCTGGCGGACGTCAAGAAGCTGATGGCCGAATTCACGGTCTGGATAAACAGCCAGGAGGTAGCCGGGTTGGGTCCTTACCTGCGCGCCGCCTTGGCCCACTACCATCTTGTCCTCATCCACCCCTTCAGCGACGGCAATGGACGGGTGGCCCGCTTGATCGAAGCCTATATTTTAATGGCCGGCGGCGTGCCTTTCCTGCCCTACGAGCTTTCAAATTGGTATTACCGCCACCTGGATGATTATTTCAGGGCCATTGCGGAGACTCAAAAGGATAAACGTCATCGGGTGACCGGGTTTGTCAAATTCGCCCTCCAGGGCATGGCCGAGTCGGCGAAATTGATTTGGGACAGAGTCAGATCGTTCCTCTGGCTGGCGGTCTGGAGAGACTACCTGGCCGCCTTGCGTGACAGCCGGGCCATTACCCAGCGGCAGTACGACCTGCTGCGTATTCTGACCGAAACCGATCGGGACAAGGCCCTGGTAACCGAGACGTTGTTCACCGACTACCTCTTCGCCCCACTCTACCGAAAGGTCTCCAGACGGACAGCCAGGCGGGATTTGGTCAAACTGGCCCAACGCGGTCTCCTTCGCCAAGATGAAGAAGGCAGGTTCAAAATCAACGACGACCACCTCAATTGGGCAAAAGTCGGCCGCATTCCCGGCGGCGCCTCGGAACCAGACCAGCCGGTCCTTTTTCCGGACTTGTGAGCCGGCCGAACCGCCCCGCACCTCCCTCCGGCCTTGTCTTTTCCATTCCGCTCCGGCTATAACACCCCCATGGCCGAACTGCCCGAGATAATCATCCTGGCCCGCCAACTTAACGACCACCTGGCCGGTCTCGAGCTGACCGCCATGGAACTGGGCCAACCCAAGTGCCTCAACGCCGGGCCGGACGAGTTCCGCCAAGCCCTCATCGGCCGCAGGCTCGAAAGGGTCCGGCCGATGGGCAAGTGGCTGGTCTTCGACCTGGCCGGATCCGGCCCCAACCTGCTCGTCAACCCCGGCATGGGCATGGACCTGTTGGCCCTCACCGTCAAGCCAGACCGGCCGCCCCAGTTCCGCTTCGAGTTCGGCCCGGATTCCAACCGGCGGGGCTTCACCATCCGCTTCTGGTGGTTCGGTTACCTTCGCCTGGCCCGGCCGGGGAGCGAACGGCTCGTGGCCGGAGACCTGGGGCCGGCCCCGCTGACCGAGGAGTTCACCCCCGGGCGACTGGCCGAACTCCTGGCGGCCAGGCCGCGGCGAGGATTGAAAGCCTTTCTGATGGACCAGAAGACCATCGCCGGCATCGGCAACGTCTACGTCCAGGACATCTGTTTCTCGATCAAGGCCCACCCCAGAACCAAGATCGCCGAGTTGACCGAAGAGCAGCGGCGGGGGCTGTTCAAGGCCATCGAAGACACCCTGGCCTCGGCCGTGGCCCGCGGCATGAACGACTACGAGTACGATCTTTTCGGGCGAAAGGACGGTTGGGGCGCGGAGGCCTTCCTGGTCGGCTACCGGACCGGCCAGCCCTGCCCGGACTGCGGCGCAGCCATCGAAAAGATAAAGACCGGCTCGACCCACTCCTACATCTGCCCGACCTGCCAGCCGGAGAGACGAGCGTGATCGATTTCTCCATCACCATGAAAGGCTGGACCCTGGCCGGAACGCTCCACCCGCCCGCCGCCAAGACGGCCCGAGGCCTGGCCGTAATCGCCCACGGCCTCTACTCGGACAAGTCTTCGATCAAGCTGACCGCGCTCAGCCAAAAACTCTCCGAAATCGGACTGGCCGCGGCCCGCTTCGACGCTATGGGCTGCGGCCAATCGAGCGGCCGCTTCTCCGAAACCACGCTCACCGGCCGGGCCGAGGCCGTCGCCGCCGTGGCCGAGCGCCTGCGCCGGGAGTACGGCCGGGATCTGCCGCTGTGGTTGATCGGCTCCTCCTTCGGCGGCTCGGCGGCGCTGCTTCTGGCCAGCCGGGACGCCTCTGCGGCCGGGGTCGTGGCCTGGTCCGCCCCGAACGACTTCGCCGCACTCACCGCCCGCCTGGAAAGCGGCGAGGAGTCGGACCTGGATCGGGCCTTCTTCGACGATCTTACAGCCGTCGACATGCCGGCCTGCCTGACCGGCCTGTCGCCCGTTCTTCTGGTCCACGCCCAGGAGGACGAGGTGGTGCCGGTCTCCCAGGCCTATGACCTCTTGGGACGGCTTGGGCCGGACAGCAAGTTGGTCGTCATCTTCGGCTCCGACCACGCCTTCCACGCTCCGGGCGCCTCCGAGATCGCCATCGAGACCACCCTGGCCTGGCTGGAGCGTCGGCTGTAGCCGGCCGGGCCGTTTCCCGGACGATCGAATCTCCCTTTCAGCCACATTTTTGTTGCCTTATCCCCACCTTGACTGTAGATTGAATTGCTGTTCGCGGCACGAGCCGAACAGCGGTTTGTCGGAATAAAGGGGGCGCCCATGACCAAGTGGCACGACGATCGAATGGAACGGAGCATGGCCTCCCGGCTGGATCGAGCCAAGGAACGGGCCAGGCAGGACATCCTCTTTCGCCTCCGCGAAAACCAAGCCGAGATCGCCAACCGCGTCGCCATGAAATTGATCGACGCCGAGCTGTTGGAGACCACCTCCAAGGCCAAGATCGAGGAGCAGATCGCGAACTGCATCGATCAGCTCAACGACATGGAGGAGTTCGACGTCAACTACACCATCGCCCCCTACCGGGAGATCGTCCACAACCCCAATTTCGCCATTCTGTTCATGACCTCCTTCGTCATCGAAAAACTGATCGACCATGAAGCGGTGGTCGATGTCTACGGCTCCGACGAGGAAATCTACCGGACCATAGCCAGCCAGGTGGAGCCCTTCCTCGTGCGCAGCCGCCGCAAGAGGAACGACCGTGGTTAGGGCCCGCGTCTGGCTCACCTGCGCCGCCGTCCACGATCCAGTCTCCCCGGTGTTGGTCAAACCGGCCGTGATCGGCTGGCAGGCCAAACAGCGTCAGGTCGAGCTGACCATCGAGCGGGGATTCTCCGGCCGGGAGCTTCTCAAGCGGATGAAGGGCTGGGTGACCAGCGACGTCAAGGAGGTCGATGAGGTCCTTACGGCCCATGGCCGGCTCAAGATTCTGGACGAGCGGGAGCTGGTCTGGGAGGGTGAGACCGAGGCCGATTTCGAGGCGGCGGTCAAAGACCTCTCGGCGCGCTTCGGCGACCAAGTCGCTCTGGAACGGTTGAACTGAGCCCCAGCCTGCAAAATCCGCCGTTTTCTGTTTTTCAGCTATAGAATTCGCCCCCATCGGTTGTGTATCATGATTGCAGATGAGTAATCATGAAGGGGCTGGTTTACCGGCCGGCCGGGTTATGTCTTGGGTCAACCTCGCCCCGGCCAGCTTCGAGCGGGTTTCAGTGCAAGGGTCGTCAGGAGCGATGGATGGGTGAAGACGGATTCGAACCGAAAATCGAAATTGTCTGTCACTCCAAAGAGAGTCGAGAAGGCGGCGAAAGTCCTTTCGACAAGGCCGTTTGCTCGATTGTGCAGAAAAAAAACGTCAAGCTCGCCTGCCCGTATTTGTCGGTAACTTATCTGCGAGACACCATAGCCAAGAAGGCGAGTTCTTGGAAAATCATAACCGACCTTGAAGAATGGATGCGCGCCGCTGACAAGCCTAAGGACGTCCGTAGCTTCCTGGAAAAAAACACCAATCATATTCGCCATGTTCCAGGGCTTCATGCAAAAGTTGTCATGAACCGCCACCAGGCCCTTGTGGGATCGGCGAATCTTACAAGAGGCGGCTTGGCGAAAAGGGAAGAGGTGTCGATTTTAATAGAAAATAAAGCCTGCCTGCAAAAACTTCACGACTGGTTCGATTTTCTGTGGCGGGAAAGCAGCCTGCCGCCGATGGAAGAAATCGCGGCATACAGTCAGAATCTCCCAGAAACCAACAGGCCCAGACAGTCGCCCAAAAGGCTACTCTCGAGCATCAATTCTCCGAACGCCCGCATCACAAGCCTTCTAACAAGCCGAAAGGAGAAGTATTTATTGGGGGCAGAGGATAAAAAGGTTTGGGACAGGCTGAAGAAAACAATCCGGCAAGCGCCCGAGAAAGAGTGGATAGACGGGTATTTCGAGCTGGTCAAAGAGTTGATCGAGTTCACCGGTCTGTCCCGCGACGATCCGCGGCTGGTGCTTTCGATGCCCAAAAATGGAACCCTGCCGGTTACGGTCGGTCAACGCTACGCCCTGAAAGCTTTCTGGAAACATAGACCCGTCATCGGGTTCATGCTTGACGCAAGCTATCGGCCTCCAAAGAGTATCGAAGCGAATATTGTCGAGTGGTATTATTTCAAGTCAACGGGCGTGGAAAGATCAGACGGTGATCTGTGCTTTCTGGATTTTAAAGTCTCCGACATGAGGAAAATCCCTCAAGACCTCAAAACAAGATGGCGTCACCTTGTCACGAAGGCGCTCGAGGGCGGTCAAAAATCGCCTTACAAAAGACATCATGTAGATATGCTCTACCACATCGTGATGGACAAAGAGCTGCGGGAAGCGCTCCTGGCAGAAGTTTTCTCCTAAACAAGCCTTCCACGGGCTCAGCATTTATTCCAAACTGGTGGGACGCGGCATGGGCGCCGCCCCCTCGTTTTGGCCCACACCGTCAACCGATTGCCGTCGCCGTCTCTCCGGCCTGTTCATCTATCCCTTGAGCAAGACGTAGACCGCGCCGGCCCCGCCGTCATAGGGCCGGGCGGTGGCGAAGGCCAAGACATGTTTTCTCAAGGCCGAGCGGGACAGCCAGGCCACCACGTGGGGTTTCAAAACCGGCTTGCCCTCGGGCGAGCCCAGTCCCCGGCCGTGGATGACGAGCACGCAGCGGTGGCCAAGGCGGCGCGAGTCGATGACGAACCTGAAGACCCGCTCCTGGGCCTCGTTGACCGTCAGGCCGTGGAGATCGAGGTGGTCGTGGATGGGGAACAGCCCGGCGGCCAGCTTGTTGACGATCTCCGGGTTGAGACCGGGCCGGCTGCCCTCGACGTACTCGTCGGTGTCCCTGACGTCCAGCGCCACCTCGCCGGCGACCAGGTCGGCCAGATGGGCCAAGGCCTCCAGGTCCTCGTCCTCGGCCGGTCTGGGGCCGGGTCGGGTGGTGGGCAAGGCGATCTCCGGCCCGAACTCGAGCGGCGTCACCCCGGCCATGGCCCGCCGGAACTCGGCCGCGTCGTCGTCCGGCTCGACAGCCGGCGGGGCCGGCTCGGCCTCGGCGGCCGGTTGGGCCAGGCGTCGCTTCAACTCCTTGGCGCTGTCGAGGAAAGGATTGTGAAAGGGGCGGCTTTTGGCCGACTTGGCCCTCGGCCGGTTCTTCCTTTTTTTCTTGCGCCGGGCCACGGCTCCCCCCGGGCGGTCATGATCGCCGTCGAGGCCAATATAGCCGGCCCGCAGACAAGTGTAAAGGCGTCGAAATAACCGGGGCTTGACTTGGCCGATCGCATTCCGGATGATGGTCCAGGGTCTAAAAAAGGGAGGCGCACATGCCGGCCATCGGGTCAGCCCTGATCGAGATCGCCGACCGATTTCCGGATCGTGAGGCCCTCATCCACGTCGAGCGGGGGGTGAGGCTCAGCTACCGGCAGTTCATCGCCGCGGCCGGACGGGCGGCCGCCGGGCTCAAGGAGCTGGGGATCGGGCCCGGCGACCACGTGGCCATCTGGGGCGGGAACCGGCCGGAGTGGATCGTCTCCCAGGCGGCGCTGTCCATCCTGGGTGCGGTCTGGACGCCGATCGATCCGTCGGCCGCGCCGGGTCAATTGGCTTTCGTCCTCGAGCACTCCGACGCCGTGGCCGTCATCGCCGATCAGAACCTCCGGGAGGTCTTGGAGGCGGCCCGGTCCGATCCGAAGAGCGCCGGCAGGTTGAAGCGACTTCAACACGTCGTCTCCTGGGAGGAGCCGGCCGAGGGGGAGACGGGCTGGGCCGAGGTGCTCGAGGCCGGGCGGGCGGGCGATCCGGCCGAATTGGCCGGGCGGGTCGATGAAAGCGGCCCGGCGGCGATCATGTACACCTCGGGCACCACCGGCCGGCCCAAGGGAGCCATGCTCGCCCACCAGAGCCTGATCACCAAGTCCCTGGCCGCCGCCGAGCGCCAAGCCCTGACCGAGACCGATCGGCTGGGCCTGTTCTTCCCCCTGTCGCACATGTTCGGCAACACCTGCATCGCCCTGACCGGGCTTTTGAGGGGGGCGGCGTTGGTCATCCCGGCCGACGTCTTCGAGCCCGGCTCGACGCTCACCGCCCTGGCCAGGGAAAGGTGCACCGCCGTCTACGGCACGCCGAGCATGCTGATCGCCATCCTCGACCACCCCAACTTCGGCGAGCACGATCTGTCGTCTTTACGGACCGGCATCCTCGGCGGCGCCGCCTGCCCGCTGGAGATCGTAAAGCGCATCGTCGAAGTGATGGGGGTGAGAGAGATCACCCTCGGCTACGGCCTCACCGAAACCTCGTCCTGGGTGACGATGACCCAGCCCGACGATCCGCTGGAGCTGAGGGTGGGCACGGTCGGCACGGCGCTTGCCGGCTGCGAGGTGGGCGTCTTCGACCCGGACACGGACGAGCCCTTGGCCCCCGGCATCGGCGGTGAAATCCGGACCCGGGGCTCGTTGATGCTGGGCTACTACAAGCAGGCTCAGGCCACGGCCCGGGCCATCGACGCCGACGGTTGGTACCGGACCGGCGACCTGGGAACCCTGGACGAGACGGGGCGCTTGCGGGTCACCGGCCGAATCAAGGACGTCGTGGTCAGGCGAGGGGTGGAGATTCTACCGGCCCAAGTCGAAGACGAGATCTACCGCCTCGAGAGCGTGGCCGAGGTCCAGGTCTTCGGCGTACCCGACGTCGAAGTCGGCCGCCGCCTGGCCGCCTGGCTGCGGCTCAAGCCGGGCGCGAGTTTGACCGAGGCCGACGTCCTGGCCTTCTGCCGGGCCGAACTGGAGCCCGATCTGGTCCCGGACCTGGTCAGGTTCGTCGATTCCTTCCCCACCACCCCCTCGGGCAAGGTCCAGAAATACAAACTGGCCGAGCTGGCCCTGGCGGAGCTGCAGGACGACTATTTTTTCAAAGCTGGCGGCCGGAGGCGACCCCCAAGTTCGACCGCCTGTCGCGATCGAATCGCCGCGCCCCGATCGGCTCTGGAAGCCGAGAAAGGGTGAGGCTTTAGAGACCCAGAACCCGGATCAGGTTCTTGCCGGCGATGAGTTCCCTCTCGGCCGCGGTCAAGTCCAGGGAGAGAAACCAGTCCTTGGCCGGAGAGACCGCCCGCCAGGGCGTATCCGTACCCCAGATCACCCGCTCGGCCCCTTTCAGCCGGATCAGCTCGGCGGCTTGCTCGGGCGTCAGCAAGCGATCGACGTAGGCCGTATCCAGGTAGACGTTGTCCAGATCGAGCAAAGGCTCGATCTGGTCCCAACCGTAGAGGCAGCCCAGATGGGCGGCGATGATGGTCAACTCCGGGAAGCGGCGGGCCAGCTCGGCGATCTGGTTCGGGTCGGTGGCGAAGGGTCCGAACTCGGCGCTGAACATCGCCAGGTGCGGTTTGACCGCCAGCAATCCCGGCTCGTTGAGGGTGTCCAGCAGCAGGGGCAGACCGGCCGCAGCCACGCGCTCCACCACGGTCAGGGCGGCCTCGCCCAACAGCTCGAAACGCTGGAGGACGGTGTGCAGCTTCACCCCCCTGGCCCCCAACTCGATCGCTTCGGCCAGGTCGGCGGCTGGATCGTCGGCCAGGGGGTGGAGGGTGGCGAAGGGGATGACCTCGGCGTAGTCCTCGGCCGCCTGGGCCGTCCAGCGGTTGAGCTCGGCCACCCGGCCGGGCTTGGTGGCTACCGGCAGGAGCACGAAGCGCTCCACCCCGGCTCGACGTTCGGACTCGATCACCCGGTCGAGGGAGCCCTCGTGGACGGTCTTCCAGCGGTGGGGGTCGTCCTCGGCGAGATGGCCGTCGAGCATGGTCAGCTTGCCGGTCAGGGCCGGCTGGTCTTTCTCCAGATAGGCGTGGGTGTGGCCGTCGATGAAGATCATAACGAGGTAGGAGGATAGTCGGCCGGCGATTCGTTGTCAAGGCAACCAGTTAGCTGAACGGCATTCAATCGGCGGGGGAGCGGCGGCGCTCGGGGCGACCTTCTCTTTCCGGTCGCGGGCGGAAGGGGGGCGAAGATCGGGTTTCAAAATAAAGAAGACCGCTTTCTTCGACGACCCGACCGGAGCCCGAAACCGGCCGTTCGCGTCCTTTGCGCTTGACAATTTCCCCTTCTTTTTTATTATACTTGCTTACTTTACTGTGCGTTGAATCCGGCTGAGTCATAGGAGGTTGAAGTGGCTGACATCGTGGCCCCAATGGGCGGCAAGGTTATCAGTATCAATGTCGCCGTCGGCGATACGGTCAATGAGGACGACGACGTCGCTATCCTGGAAGCGATGAAGATGGAGATGCCCATCACCGCTCCCGCGTCGGGCACCGTCCAGGAGATCAAGGTTTCCGAGGGTGACGCCGTTGAGGCCGATCAGGTGATGATCGTCCTGGGATAAACCGGTGGACAACCCGGCCGGACCCCGCGCGGTTTTCGCCGTGGGTTCCGGCCGTTTTTTTGATATACTCGCTCAGTCCCGGCGCCCGTCCCGCCCACCGAACCCTTGGCGGTTACCCACCCGCGGACGGCCCGGTTTTGTAAAGCCCCTCACGCCCAGGAGTGAGTAATGAGCACCACCCGTGAGAAGATAGACGAGCTGAACCGGAGAAACGAGGAGGCTCTGCTCGGCGGCGGCCAGAAGCGAATCGACGCCCAGCACGCCAAGGGCAAGATGACCGCCCGGGAGCGGATCGATTATCTCCTCGACGAAGGCACCTTCCAGGAGTTCGATCGGTTCGTGGTTCACCGCTGCCACGACTTCGGCATGGAAAAGAACAAGATTCCCGGCGACGGCGTGGTCACCGGCTGGGGGACGATCAATGACCGGCTGGTCTACGTCTTCTCCCAGGACTTCACCGTCTTCGGCGGCTCTCTGTCCGGTCCGTTCGGCGAAAAGATCTGCAAGATCATGGACCTGGCCATGAAGAACGGCGCGCCGGTGATCGGCATCAACGACTCCGGCGGGGCCCGGATCCAGGAAGGCGTCGTTTCCTTGGGCTCTTACGGCGAGATTTTCAAGCGCAACGTCCGCGCCTCGGGCGTAGTGCCCCAGATATCGGCCATCATGGGTCCCTGCGCCGGCGGTGCGGTCTACTCGCCGGCCATCACCGACTTCATCTTCATGGTCGAGGAGACCTCCTACATGCACATCACCGGGCCCCAGGTGATCAAGACGGTCACCGCCGAGGAGGTCACCAGCGAGGAGCTGGGCGGGGCCAAGGTTCACAATACGGTTTCCGGCGTGGCCCACTTCCGCTGCCCGGACGACCGGACCTGCCTGGACGAAATCAAGCGGCTTCTGTCCTTCCTGCCCCAGAATTACAAAGAGAAGCCGCCGTCGAGGATCATCGGCGACGATCCGGAGCGGGAAGACGAGTTCATGAAGACGGTCATTCCGGACGAGCCCAAGAAGCCCTACAACATGAAGAAGCTGATCACCACCGTCCTCGACAACGGCGACTTCATGGAAATCCAGGCCGGTTGGGCCAGAAACATCATCGTCGGCTTCGGCAGGCTCAGCGGCCACACCGTCGGCGTGGTGGCCAACAACCCGATGTGGCTGGCCGGCTGTCTGGACATCGACGCTTCCCGGAAGGCGGCCCGGTTCGTTCGTTTCTGCGACGCCTTCAACATCCCCATCGTCACCTTCGTCGATGTGCCGGGGTTCTTGCCCGGCGTCCAGCAGGAGCACGGCGGCATCATCGGCCACGGCTCGAAGCTGATCTACGCCTACTGCGAGGCCAGCGTGCCCCTGGTGACGGTGATCACCCGCAAGGCCTACGGCGGAGCCTACGACGTCATGGCCAGCAAGCACCACGACGCCGACATCAACTTCGCCTTCCCTTCGGCCGAGATCGCGGTCATGGGCCCCGAAGGCGCAGTCAACATCGTCTTCAGGAAGAAACTGGCCGAGGCCGACGACCCGGAGAAGGTCCACGCCGAATTGGTGGAGGAGTATCGCAGGAATTTCGCCAGCCCTTACAAGGCGGCCGAGTTGGGTTACATCGACGAGATCATCCTGCCCCAGCAAACCAGGGGCAAGCTGATCAAGGCCCTGTGGTCGCTTCGCAACAAGGAGGTCTTCAGGGCCAGGGGGCGTCACGGCAACATTCCCCTCTAACCGTGGAGGTGGCGCGTGTTCAACGAGGCTTTTATCACGGCCCTCATCGAGGCCAAACAGACCTGGACCGAGCAACTGGCCGAGAAACTGGCCAAACGGCCCGAGCGCAAGGAGCGTTTCGAGACCATCTCCGAAAGCGAGGTGGAGAGGCTCTACACCCCGGCCGACATCGCCGATCTCGACTACGAGGCCGACCTGGGTTTCCCCGGCCAGTACCCCTTCACCCGGGGCGTTCAGCCGACCATGTACCGGGGCCGGTTCTGGACCATGCGCCAGTACGCCGGCTTCGCCACGGCCAAGGAGTCCAACCAGCGTTACCGGTATCTGCTGGAGCAGGGCCAGACCGGACTCAGCGTGGCCTTCGACCTGCCGACCCAGATCGGATACGACTCCGACCACCCGCTCGCCCAGGGTGAAGTGGGCAAGGTCGGCGTGGCCATCGACTCTCTCGCCGACATGGAGGTCCTCTTCGATGGCATCCCGTTGAACAAGGTCTCGACCTCAATGACCATCAACGCCCCGGCCTCGGTGCTTCTGGCGATGTACATCGCCGTGGCCGAAAAAAACGGCGTCGGCCGGGACAAGCTGACCGGGACCATCCAGAACGACATCTTGAAGGAGTACGCCGCCCGGGGAACCTACATCTTTCCGCCCCGGCCGTCGATGCGAATCATCACCAACATCTTCGAGTTCTGCGCCCGTGAGGTGCCGCGCTGGAACACGATCTCCATCTCCGGCTACCACATCCGCGAGGCCGGCTCGACCGCGGTCCAGGAGGTGGCCTTCACCCTGGCCGACGGCATCGCCTACGTCCAGGCGGCCGTCGAGGCCGGGCTGGCCGTGGACGACTTCGCCCCGCGCCTCAGTTTCTTCTTCAACTCCCACCTGGACTTCCTGGAGGAGATCGCCAAATTCAGGGCCGCCCGGCGGCTGTGGGCCCGGATCATGAAGGAGCGCTTC
This sequence comes from uncultured Thermodesulfobacteriota bacterium, assembly GCA_964634465.1. Taxonomy (GTDB): domain Bacteria; phylum Desulfobacterota; class Desulfarculia; genus CAZWLY01. Next base: position 65,192 of record CAZWLY010000013.1, read on the forward strand.
GGGGCCAAGAACCCGAAGAGCATGATGCTTCGCTTCCACACCCAGACCGCCGGCTGCTCTCTGACCGCCCAACAGCCCGAAAACAACATCGTCCGGGTCGCCTACCAGGCCCTGGCCGCGGTGCTGGGCGGCACCCAGTCGCTGCACACCAACTCCATGGACGAGGCGCTGGCTCTCCCGACGGAAAAGTCGGTCCGGATCGCGCTTCGGACCCAGCAGTTGGTGGCTTACGAGTCGGGCGTGTGCGAGACCATCGACCCCCTGGCCGGCTCGTACTACCTCGAGGCCATGACCGAGCGCATCGAGAGGGAGGCGGTCGAGTACATCGAGAAGATCGACGCCCTGGGCGGGGCGCCGGCGGCCATCGAGCAGGGTTACATCCAGCGCGAGATCCAGGAGGCGGCCTATCGCTACCAAAAGGCGATCGAGGAGGGCCGCCGGATCGTGGTCGGCGTCAACAAGTTCACCATCGACGAAGAGCCGCCCCACGACCTTTTGAGGGTCGATCCGGCCATTCGCGAGGAGCAGTCGGCCGCCCTGGCCAAGCTCAGGGCCGAGCGAGACAACGCCGCCGTGGACAGCGCGTTGGCGGCGCTCAAGAAGGGGGCCCAGGGCGACGACAACCTGATGCCGCTGATCATCGACGCGGTCAAGGTTTACGCCACCTTGGGCGAGATCTGCGACACGCTCCGCGACGTGTTCGGCGAGTACACCGCGCCGACGACCATCTAAAGGAGGCCAAAGTGGCGAAAAAGATCAGAGTATTGGCCGCCAAGCCTGGCCTGGACGGACACGACCGGGGGATCAAGGTCATCGCCGCCGCCCTTCGCGACGCGGGCATGGAGGTCATCTACACCGGGCTTCGCCAGACCCCGGAGCAGATCGTGGCCGCCGCCGCCCAAGAGGACGTGGACGTCATCGCCATGAGTGTGCTCTCCGGGGCCCACGACTACCTCTTTCCCAGGGTGATGGAGCTAATCAGGGAACGGGGTCTCGACGACGTATTGGTTCTCGGCGGCGGGGTCATCCCCGAGGAGGACATCCCGGCTCTCAAGGAGGCCGGCGTGGCCGAGATATTCGGGCCCGGGACCAGCACCCAAAAAATCATCGACTTCATCACCGCCAACGTCAGCCGCTGACCAAACCTTCGGGGAGCCCCTCAGCGGGGCTCCCCGATCATCCGGTCAGCCCCATCCGGCCTCGAGGGGCCGTTTTCCTTTCAGAACTCGGCTAATGACTCATCCTCGTCGAACCGGATCGTCTCCTCGGGCCCGGCGGTCAGTTGGGAGGGCGGTTTCGGTACGGAGCGCCGGACGTCTCCCGGAGAAAAGGCTCGCCTAGCGAAATTCGTGCTTGTCCAGGTCTTCCCACGCCGCCGTCTGGAGTATAAAGTTGTCTTGGATTCGGCCCCGGGTGACGGCGGAAACCCAACCAAAAGCACCGTTTGTCATCTCGGGCCGATTGAGGCATAATATGACATTGCCGTGATCAGACTGTCTCGACTTCCACGCTGTGTGTGAGGAATCGATGGCTCGAATCAAGATCGCTCTCGTCGGCGTCGGCAATTGCGCCAGCTCTCTAGTTCAGGGAATCGTCCACTACCGCCGCAACACCGCCCTGGAGCCGATCGGACTGATGCATCTGGACCTGGGCGGCTATCGACCCGGCGACATCGAGGTCGCCGCTGCCTTCGACATCGACCGGCGCAAGGTGGGCCGGGACGTGGCCGAGGCCATCTTTCAACCGCCCAACTGCACCACCGTTTTCAGCCCCGACCCGCCCCCGACCGGAACCGTCGTTCGCATGGGGCGCATCCTGGACGGCCTGGCCGAGCACATGACCGACCACCCCGAGGAGCGGACCTTCGTCCCGGCCGACGAACCCGAACCGAGCGAGGACGAAGTGGTCGCCGCCCTCAAAGATTCCGGGGCGCAGATAATGATCAACTACCTGCCGGTCGGCTCGGAGGAGGCGACCCGATTCTACGCCGGCTGCGCCATCAAGGCCGGAGTGGCCTTCATCAACTGCGTCCCCGTCTTCATCGCCAGCGATCCGGCCTGGGCCGAGCGGTTCAAGGCGGCCGGGTTGCCGATCATCGGCGACGACGTCAAGTCGCAGCTCGGCGCGACGATCGTTCATCGGATGCTGACCGACCTGTTCAACAAGCGGGGCGTGGAACTCAAAAGGACCTACCAGCTCAACACCGGCGGCAACACCGATTTCCTGAACATGCTCAACCGCTCCCGGCTGGCCTCCAAAAAAATCTCCAAGACCGAGGCGGTCCAGTCGGTCACCGCCCGGCGGCTGAAAGACGAGAACATCCATATCGGCCCCAGCGACTACGTACCCTGGCAGGGCGACAACAAGGTCTGCTTCTTGAGAATGGAGGGTCGGCTGTTCGGCGGCGTACCGATGAACCTGGAGCTTCGGCTCTCGGTGGAGGACTCGCCCAACTCGGCCGGGGTGGCCATCGACGCCGTGCGCTGCGCCAAGCTGGCCTTGGACCGGGGTCTGGCCGGGGCGCTGATCTCGCCCTCGGCCTACTTCATGAAGCACCCGCCCAGACAGTTCACCGACGACGTGGCCTACTCGATGACCGAGGCCTTCATCGCCGGGGAGAGGGACGACTAGGCTCCCCCGTAGACGGCGGGCTCGGCCAGCAGGCAGGGAACAAGATGCCCCACTCGACCAAACCGGGTTCCACCGCGGTCAGCCTCAAGCGGTTGGAGGCCCTTACCGACGGCATCTTCGCCATCGCCATGACCATTCTGGTCCTCAACCTGAAGGTGCCGAAAGGGGGCGGCGGGGCGTCGTCCAGCCTGCTGGCGGGCCAGCTCCAGGCCATGTGGCCGGCGCTGTTCAATTATGGGCTCAGCTTCTACATCCTGGCCATGATGTGGATCGCCAACAACCGCCAACTCCGGATCGTCAAACGGACCGGCCGCCTCCACCTCCTGTCGAACCTGAGCGGGTTAATGTTCGTCTGCCTGGTTCCCTTCTCCACCACCCTGCTCAGCGACTACCCCGGTTCGACCGCGGCCGAGATGTTCTTCCATCTCAACCTGTTGGCGGTCGGGCTCACCTTTTTGGGCCAGTGGCGCTACGTCGCCAAAGACTATCGGTTGATCTCCTCGGAGGCGGACGCCCGGTCGCTCAACCGGGGGGGCAAGCTGGCTTTGGTCTTACCGACGGTGGCGCTTGCGGCCGCCGTGGCTTCCATCTGGCTGCCCGGCCGCTCGACCATGCTCTACATCGCCATCCCCGTCGTCACCAGTTGGATAAACCGGCTGAGCGGTCGGGCAAAATAACGGCCGGCCGTTCGGCCCGCCATCCGGTGGGACGGCCGGTCCTCAAAGGTTCGGCTCCGGTAATTCTTGTAACTACCTCAACGGGTCAACTTTCGGATCGGTCTTCCGCTGGCCAAGGCTCCAGCCTCACCCCTCGCCGCCAATCCTGAAAGGCCTCGTCGCCGACCGGCCTCAACCCCAGATGGCGGCCGACGGTAAAACACAGGTCGTAGAGCACCTGGCCGTAGGAGCGCTCGCAACCGATCAACAACCCCGGCGTCCGGCCCCTCAACCGGGCGATGACGACCCCGATGCCCTCGATTCCGGTGGCCAGGGAGAAGGGCTCGTCGCCGGGTGGATCGACGTCGAGGGCGATCAGGCGCTGGGCCACGGCGACGGCCTCCGGGCCGATGAGGGCCAACAGAGCCCAGGCCTCGGTCAGGTCGGTGTGGTGCCCGTCGGGCCACTCGGGCGTCGGCGAGCCGGCCAGGTTGAAGACCATCGCCTCGTCCGGGCCGAGGCCGCAGGCCAAGAGCCAGCCGGTCCAGACCGTCCGGCCCGGCCCGATCCCCCCATAGGCCGAAAGCCCCGGTCCGTGGGCGATCGCCTTGGGCCGGTGGCTCAAATCGGCGAGTCCGGCCCTCCAGCCGGCCTCGGGCTCGAAGCGCTTGATCACCGGCCAGCCGGCCTCGTAGTCGATGATCGGTTTACCGGCCCACTCGGGCGGTACGACGACGCCGACGTACTCGCTCATGATTTCATCCTCTCGCCCTCGGGGTCATAGAACGCTCCCTCGACCAACCAGGCCGATTCGATTCCACCGTCCTCCAGCCGGATGTCGATTCGGCCGGAATCGAAACTCCGGTCGGGAACGACGCTGGCCAGGCCGATGGTCTGTTTCAGCAGCGGGCTGAAGCGAACCGAGGTCAGGTGGCCCAACCGCCGGCCGTCGGCGACGACCTGGAGGCCGGCCAGGACGTCGTCCCGGCGGCCGTCCAAGGCGAAGCCGATGATCCTTTGTCTGGGCGGCTCGTCTTCCAGGAGGCGGAGCATCCGCCCGCCGACGGGGTCCGGCTTCGACCTGTCCCACAGCCAGCCCCAGCCGGCCTCGATCAGACTGGTGTTGCCGTCGATGTCCAAGCCGGGGATGGCGTGGCCCTTCTCCAGGCGGCAGACGAACTGCGTCTCCAGGCCGACCGGCCTGACGCCTTCCTTCTTGCCGGCCGCCAGAATCGCCGCCCAGACGCCCTCGGCCCGGGCCGAAGGGACGTGAATCTCGAAGCTGAGTTCGCCCAGGAATCCCATCCGGAAGACGAGGGCCGGCGCGCCGGAGACGAACATCTCCCGCCAGCCCATGAACGGCAGGGCGGCGTTGGAGACGTCCTCGCTGGCCAGTCCGGCCAGGACGTCCCTGGCCTTGGGGCCGGCCAGGTTCATGCCGCCGTAGGCGTCGGTCAGATTGACGATCCAGACCCGCCAGTCTTCCTCGCGCATCCATCTAAGCAGCCACTCCCGGGTCATGGGCGCCCGAGCGGTCGAGGTAGTCACCAGATAATCGTTCTCGCCGCGCTTCAAGATGACCCCATCGTCGATGATCGAGCCCTCTTCGTTCAGCGCCGCCGTATACAGCAACCGATGGGGCTCGATTCCTTTGACGTCGCCGACGTAGACCCGATCGAGGAGCCTTTCCGCGTCCGGACCGTAGACCCGGAACTTGCCCAGGGTCGATACGTCGGCCAGCCCGGCGGCGGTGTGCACGGCCATGATCTCCTCCTCCGGCGCGCCGAAGTGGTCGGCCCGCTTCCACGCTCCGGCCTGGATGAAGACCGCGCCGTCCCGCTCCTGGATGCGGTGGAGCGGCGTGATCCGCGAGGGGTGGCTCCGCCAACCGGCCAGGGCCCCGAAGCTGACCCCGACCGCCGGCGGTCGAGGCGTGGTCAGGGGCTGGTCGCCCAGCTCCTCGGGCCTTAGCCGGGCCAAAGCCGCGGTGAAGTTGGCCTGGCACATCCCGCCCTGGCAAGGGCCCATGGTGGCCGTGGTGTAGCGTTTGGCCGACTCGACGTCGTCGAAGCCCTCCACAAGAGCCGTGTCCAAATCGCTTGTGGTCACGTCCGAGCAGAAGCAGACGAAACGCTTCTTGCCCGGCCCCGGCGGCGGCTCCATGGGGACTATCGGCTTGGGCTTGGGCCGGGCGGCCAGTTCCTGCCGGGCCGCTTCGATCGCCCCGGCCGCCTCCAGACCCAGATAGGCCAGCGCCTCGGCCCCGGCCAATCTGCCCTGGATCTGGGCGGCCTCGCCGTCGTCCAGGCCGGTCACCCGGCCGGCGGCGAACAGGCCGGGCCTCAAATCGACGGGCAGATGGAGGTTCAGGTCGGGGTCGTAGGCCATCCTGGCCCCGGCCTGGGCGAGTAATTTGGTCAGCGGGCTCTGGCCGCCGGAGACGATCACCGAGTCGGCCTGAAGGGTGAGCGGATCGGTCGAGCCCTCCTTGACCAACTGGACCCCCTCCACCGTCCGGCCGCCCAGGGACTTTGTCAGCCGGTGGGCCGGCAGGAAGGCGATTCGGGCCTGGGCCAGCTCGCTGACCAGCTCACCCGGGTAGCCGTCGGGCCGGTAGTCGGCCAGGCCGACCACGTTCAACCCCTTGGCGTCGAGGTCCAGGGCGGCCCGGTAGAGATCGTCGTCGCCGCCGGCCACCAGGATCTTTTCGCCGGGAGCCAGGGCGTAGAGGTGGACCAGCCGCTGGGCGGCCAGACCCAGGATGATCCCCGGCCGGTCGTTGTGATCGAAGACGAGGGGGCGCTGGCTGGCCCCGGCGGCGATGATCGTCGCCCGGGGTCTGATCAGATAGATCCGCTCGGTGAAGGGCTCCTCGGGCCCCGGCCTGGCCGAGCAGACCACCAACCCGTCGGGGTAGACGGCCGAGGCGGTGGTCGAGGTGAGGATGGTGACGTTGTCCAGGGCCCACAGCGTCTCGACCGGCTTTCGGCTGGCGGCCAGGGCCTCCTCGCCGGAGAAGGCGGTTCGGCCGCCCAGCCAGGCCTCGGTCTCGACCAGGACCACACGGACGCCCGCCTTGGCGGTTATCAGGGCCGCCTCCAGGCCGGCCCGACCGCCGCCGACGACGAGCACCTCCGGAGTCAAGTTGATCTGCTCGCAACGGTACTCTTTTTCGAGGTCCCGGATACTCCCGCCGGGGGCCAGCCGCCGGAAGGCCTTGGCCGCATAGGGCCAGATGAACTTGGGCTTGTGGAAGCGCTTCAGGTAGAAGCCGGTCGGCATGGCCCAGGAGAAGCGATCCGCGACCGACATCAGGTCCAGCTCCGGCCCGCCGAGGACGTTTTGGGGCTCGACCTGCATTCCCTCCCTGACCGGGGTCTGGCAGGTGCGGACGTTGGGCACGCCGTCGACCTGCATGGCGCAGCGGGCGCAAAGGCCGGCCAGACAGAACGGCCCCCGGGGGCGATGGTACTTGAACGACCGGGAAAAGACCTGGAACCCGGCCGCCAACAGGGCCGAGGCGATGGTCTCGCCCTCGTAGGCCCTTACCGGCCGGTTGCGATAGTAGAAGGTCAGCTCTTTGGAGCGGTCGGGGGCTTGAGTCGGAGAAGGCGGCAGTCGGTGTTCCACGGTCTAGTCCTCCACGATGCGGTTGGTGACCGTGTCGCGCTTGACCTTGAACCACTGGCCGCAGCCCAGGGTGTGGTACCACCACTCCTCGCTGATCCCGGCCAGGTTGTCGTTCATGAAGATGTACTCCCGCCAGGCCCTCAGATCGGCCCCCGGTCGGGGCGCGGTCTTGACCTCGCCGCCGAACTTGAACTCGTGCAGCTCGCGCCAGCCGCAGTTGGGACAGGGAATCTCGAAACTCATAACCGCCTCGCCGATATCCGGGCTAGGCCCGGACGAAGTAGGTCTCCGGCACCAGTTTGCCGGTGTAGAAGCGCTCCAGGCCCAGATGCTCGATGATCCTGGGCCGTTCGCCGGTGGCGATGAACTCGGCCATGGCCTCGCCGCAGGCCGGGGTGGACTTGAAACCGAAGTAGCCCCAGCCGACGTCCAGGTAGAAGCCGTCGATCTCACTCGCCCCCATGACCGGGGCCGAGTCCGGGCACATGTCGCACAGCCCGGTCCACTGGCGCATCAGCTTGACCGGGGCCAGTTGGGGAAATATCTCCAGCATGAACCGGGCCTGGTGGGCGACGAAGTCGAAGCTGGAGGCCAGGGAGTAGCTCTGGAGCGGGTCCAGGTGTGAACCCATAACCAGCTCGCCCTTGAGAGACTGCTGGACGTAGACGAAGTAAAGCTCGGAGACGACGACGGTCCTGAGAAACGGCTTGACCGGTTCGGTGACCAAGGCCTGGAGGGGCATGGTCACCATCGGGACCTTGACCCCGGCCAGCCGGCAGATCTCGGACGACCAGCCGCCGGCGGCGTTCAGGACCACCGGCGCGGAGATGGAACCGTGGTTGGTGATCACCCCGGTCACCCGGCCGCTCTCGACCGTAATCCCGGTCACCTCCACGCCGGGGCACAGATCGACGCCCAGCCTGTCGGCGGCGCTGGCCAGCCCCCAGACCGCGGCGTCGTGGCGGACGGTGCCGGTGGGCGGGTGGAAGTAGCCGCCGACGACCGGGACCGCGGCGTCGGGGCTCAAGTTGATCTCCGGGTTGATCTTGTGAATCTCCTCCGGGGTGAGGATGTAGGTCTCCAGTCCCAGGTCCTTGCCGTTCTCGACCCGGGTGCGAATCGAGTTCAGCCCGGCCTCGTTGTGGGCCAGGCCGATCAGGCCGGGCATGTGGACCATGAGGTTGTAATCCAACTCGCCGCTCAAGCCCTGCCACAGCTCCACGGCCCGCTTGTAAAGAGGCAGAATCTCGGGGGCGCGCTGGTTGGCCCGAATCACCTCGGTGTTGCGGCCCGAGCCGCCGTAGCCGAAGCGTCGCCGTTCCAGGACGGCGACGTTGTTCAGGCCGTGGTTCTTGGCCAGGTAGTAGGCGCAGGCCAGCCCGTGCAGGCCGCCGCCGATGATGACCACGTCGTAGGTCAGCGACGGTTTTTTGGGCCGCCACATGATTCTGGGTCGGGCCATGGCTTGTCTCCCTGAACCTGGTCGCTCATGTAGCCGATGAAACGGGCCACATGTCCGCTGAGGGCCGCGCCGGCCGCCTCGGCGTCGCCGGACTCGATGGCGGCGACGATGGCCAGCCAGTCCTCGAAGGCCTCCCTTAGATTGGCCTCCTGTTTCGACAGAAAACCGAAATAGGTGTGGATGTTCTCGTGGACCGTGGTCAGCACCCACTCGAAGAGGGGATTGCCGGTCATTGCGGCCAGCGACAGATGGAGTTGGGTTTCGATCTCGTAGAAGGCGTCCCAGCCCTCGGCCCCGGCGGCGACGTGCTCCTCGGCCTGGGCCATGAGCCGTTTGAGCCGGGCGATGTCTTCGGGTCCGGCCCGGCGGGCGGCCAGTCCGGCGACCACGCCTTCGATCACCTCCCTGAACTCGGCCAGGAGGGCCAACGACACCCGCCGCTGCCGGATCAACAGGGCCAGGCCCTCGACCATCGGCTCGGTGGAGGCGGCCCGGACGTAGGCCCCGCCCTTGACCCCGGTCTTGATCGTAATCAACCCTTTTTGTTCCAGAACCCGAAGCGCTTCCCGCAGCGTTCCCCGGCTGGTCTTGAAGACCACCATCAACTCCCGCTCGGGCGGCAGCTTGTCGCCGGGCTTGAGGCGGCCGTCAAAGATGGCCGCCTCGACTTGGTCGGTGACGTCTTGAAAGACTCGATTTTTGACGGTTTCCTGGAACACCCGGCCTCCAGGGTAAAAGGTCCAACCATTATACCATTACTCGGGGGAAGGATGTCAACGCCGATCGAGTAGCGGCCTTGGTCCGCGCCGGTTCTTCGCTCGCGGCCTTAAGATCGCCTGCCTTGACCGCCTGGGTTCCCAGATATCATCTTTATCATGGCCGGTAGGCGCCCCTCACCGGCCAGATTGGGGCGGCGGGGCGGGCGGCGAGGTAAAGGCGAGAAAACCGCCGCCCAGGATCACATCATAAAGGATTTGGCCCGACCAGCTCGGTTAAACGAGCGCTCGTCCCCGACTCCCAAAAGCGGCAGCAGATTGTTCGGGGCATAGCCAGCCTGGATCTCGCCCCAACTCGCCACGGCGAGCGGCGACAAGGACGCGCCAAAGGGCCATCAGCCGGCCAACGCCGTCTAGAACGGAATGTCGTCCTCGTACTCGTCCGGCGGTTCGGGCGGCGGGGGCGGGGCGGACGGTCGCCTGGGCCCGCCGCTGTCGCGACTGCCCAGCATCTTCATCTCCCGAGCGACGACCTCGGTCATGTAGCGGGTCTGGCCCTCGTTGTCCTCCCAGGAGCGCGTCTGGAGCCGGCCTTCGATGTAGACCTGGCGGCCTTTGGTCAGGTACTCACCGCAAATCTCGGCCAGACGGGCGAAAGCGACCACCCGGACCCACTCGGTCCGATCCTGCCACTCGCCGTTCTGGTCCTTGTAGCGATCGTTGCAAGCCACTCGGAAGGTGGCCACGGCCGTACCGCCGGCGGTGTAACGCATCTCCGGGTCGGCCCCCAGGTTGCCGATGAGGATGACCTTGTTAATCATAGCTACCTTTCATAGCACACCGCCGCCAGCGATGACAAGCGGCAAGAAGGCGCTCCAGCCGAGTTCTTTCGAAATGGCGGCGGGGGCATTTCGGCCTGGCCGTAACTCGACAAAACCGTCGCCCGCCAAAGAGCCCCGGCGGAGGAGGGCTGAAATCCGCGGCCGGCAGCCTCCTGGCCGCCGCGGTCAGCCCGGACGGACAAAGGCCCCCGGAAGAGAGCTTCCAGGGGCCCCCAAATCAATGACGACGACCACTTTGGCCCGGATACCGAGGCAGGCTCGCCCTCGGGCCGAACGATCATCCAACCGCGCCCATCGAGCGGCTTTCGCCGCCGGCAGAATCGATAACGCCTCTCCGGCCTTCCTGGGACGGCGTCCCCGGAAGGCCGGAGAACGGCGATCAGCCGGAATCAGTGAAGGCCGCTGGCCTCCAGCCGGGCCAAGGTCTCGTTGACGATCCGCTCGTGATCGGCCGGGGTGAGGCGGCTCTTCAGCTTCTCGGCAGCGCTGGCAATGACCGCCTCGCCGGACTGGGCGATCAATTCCTGTCTGGCCCTGACGAGCTCCGATTCGGCCGCCATCTGGGCCTGGGTCAAGGTATCGTCGGCCAGGCGCCGGGCCTCCTCGATGATCGACTCCCGGTTGCGGGCGGCCATGACCTTCAGTTGCTCGACGATTTCGGCGATCTCCTGCTCGGCGTTGGCCAGCTTGGCCTTCAACTCGTCCAGTTCGGCCTGGGCCTTGGCCTTGGCTTCCTCCAGCTCGGCCAGGATCTGCTCGGCCTCCTCGCGCTTGTCCTTGAAGAACGCCCTGGCCGGCTCCTTGGCCACCTTGTAGATGAGGGCGACCAGGATCAGGAAGTTGATGATCCGCCAACTGGTCTTCCACCAGAAGTCGAAGCTCTCGCCGCCGGCCGCCAAGGCCGGATGGGCGGTAAGCCCGATAATCGCCGCCGCGCCGGCCGCAACGATCAGGGCCGGACCGAACAGCCTCATGACTTCCTCCCCAGGTAGGCCTCGGCCAGTGTTTCGGCCATGGCCTCCTCTCTGGCCGCCAGGGCGGCCCGGGCTTCCTCCAGCGAGGCCGCTATCTCCTTCCGGATCCGCTCCATGACCTTCCTGGCCTCCTCGCTGGAGCGCTCCCGGAGTTGGTTGGCCTCGGCCCGGGCCTCGGCCAGCATCTTCTCCCGCTCGATATTGGCCCGCTGTCGGGCTTCCCGCAAGTGGTCCTGGTAGGCCCGCTGGCGCTCCTCGGCCTCGGCGAGCAGTCCATCCACCGAGGCCCGGCGCTCGGCCAGTTCCTTGTCCCTCTCGGCCAAGTGGCGAAGCACCGGCTTTATCAACAGCCGGTTGGTAATCCAGACCAGCAACAGGAAATGGGCGATCTGGACGAAGAGGGTAAAGTTGATGCTGATCAAAACTCAGCCTCCAAAACCTCTAGACCACGAAGATGAGCAACAACGCCACGACCAGGGAGTAGATGCCGGTGGATTCGGACACGGCCTGGCCGACCAGCATGGTCCGGGTCAACAGACCGGCCTCCCGGGGATTCTTGCCGATGGCTTCGCAAGCCTTGCCGGCGGCAAAACCCTCGCCCACGCCGGGGCCGATCGCGCCCAGACCCATGGCCAATCCCGCGCCCAACAAAGCGGCCGCCCGGATGATATCAGCACCTTCCATATCCTTACTCCTTCTTGAAAAAGCCCGGCCTTAAACGGCCAGAGTCAACAGCAATGCCACAATCAGTGAATAGATGCCGGTCGATTCGGCCACCGCCTGGCCGACCAGCATGGTTCTGGTCAACAGCACGTTCTCCTCGACATTGCGAGCCACCCAGCGGGCGGTAGAGGCGGCTGTCATGCCTTCGCCCACGCCGGGGCCGATGCCGCCGAAGCCCATGGCCAGCCCGGCGCCCAAAAGGGCGGCCGAAGCGGTCAGGGAGGTGTCGGCCTCGAAGCCCTTGAAGAGCAGAATCAGCGAAATCAGAAAACCATAGATGGCCGTGGACTGGGCCACCGACATACCGACCAGCATGGTCGTGGTGACCTGCCCGTAGGCTTCCGGCTGGCGAGAGATGCCTTCGTTGGCCTCCTTGGCCGTCAGGCCGTTGCCGATGCCGGGGCCGATGGAGGCCAGACCGACCGACAGCCCGGCGCCCAAAAGGGCGGCTATGGTCGGGTGGAGCGGCCGGTCGGAAAAATCGATGAACATGAGCATGAAGGCGATGACCAGACCGAAGATGGCCGGCGTCTGGCAAACCGCCGAGCCGATGAGCATGTTGGTGGTCAACTGTCCGGAGACGCTCGGCTGGCGGCCGATGCCCTCACAGCAGGCCCCGGCCGGCATGCCCGCGCCCACGCCGGAGCCGATGGCGGCCAAGCCCATGGCCAGTCCGGCGCCCAAAAGCGCCGCCGCGGTCAGCGGTCCGCCGCCCGCGCCGAGGTTGAGAAACATCAGCATGAAGGCCACCACCAAGCCGAAGATGGTCGGCGTCTGGCAGATGGCCGAGCCGATGAGCATGTTGGTGGTCAGGGGGCCTGACAACTCCGGCCGGGCCCCGATGGACCGGCAGGCCGCGCCAGCCGGGAATCCCGAGCCGACGCCCGAGCCGACCGCCGAGAGGCCCATGGCCAGTCCGGCGCCCAGGACCGAGGCGGCGCCAGTCCAGCCGCCGGTCTTTTGTTCGACGAAGATGAGCAACATCGCCACCACCAGGGCGAAAATGCCGGCCGACTCGGCGATGGCCTGGCCGACGAGCATGGTCTTCAATATCCCGCCCGACTGTTCGGGGTTGGCCGACAGCGACTCGTTGGCCAAACCGGCGGCGTAACCTTCGCCCACGGCCGCCCCCACGGCCCCGAAGCCGATGCAGATTCCGGCGGAAAGATAACTGACGGCTTGTATGTTCACCAAGACGACGGACTCCTATTTCATCTGAACCGAGATGTAGACCAAGGTCAGCATGGTAAAGACGAAGGCCTGAATGGTGCCCACGAACAGGCCGAAGAAGCCGAACAGGAAGGGCGGCAGAATGAGCTGGTAGACCAGATCGGAAACGACGACGATGATGATCGCGCCGCCCATGATGTTTCCGTAAAGACGGAAAGAGATGGACACCACTTTGGCTATCTCGCCAATGACGTTCAAGGGAGCCATGAAAAAGATGGGCTCGGCGTAATCCTTCAGATAGGTCTTGATACCTTTGGTGCGGATGCCGACGTAATGGGCGATGACAAAGCCCATGATGCCCAGACCCATCGGCGTGTTGAGGTCCTTGGACGGCTCTGAGAGAAAGGGAATGATGCCCAGCCAATTGCTCAACACCAGGAACATGAACAGGGTCATGATCAGCGGGAAGTAGGTCTTGCCCTTTTCATCCAGAGCGTCGTTGGCCAGGTCTCTGAAGGCCCCGATGAGCAGTTCGGCCACCACCTGGAACGGGTTGGGGATCATGGACAGCTTTCGGGTAGCCAGAAAGCCGAATGTGATAATGATCCCCATCACAATCCAGGTCATGATGATCGTCTGGGAGTTCAAGGCGATCTCGAACCCGCCGACATTGAATATCCACTGGGGTAATTGAGTCAGCTCTTCCACTTAGCGCCTCTCCCCACGCTTTGAAACGAATCGCTTGATAACCGGCTCCAGAAACAAGACGGCCTGGACGGCGAACAAGCCGATGGCCGTCGCCGGCAGATTGAAGACATCACTGGTCGCGGCCAGATAGAGCGGCACGGCCATGAGGGCCAGGCGACCGACCAACCACAGCGAGGCGATGCTCCGGCCGATCTTGTCGCGCCGGGCCACGGTGTTGGGTAGGGCCCGGCTCAGGAGGATGAAGTTGAGGATGCTGAACAGCCCGCCCAGGGCCAAACCCTTGGCCCACGGTTTCAGTCCCAACAGGACCAAAAACAGGGATACGCCGACCACGCCCAGCAAGGCTACCCTGACGCGGCGACGGACAAATTGTTTATATTCCATATCGCCGGAATTCATGCCCAGGGCTCCGGCGGAAGCACTGTTCATGTTACGTGTCCGAATCGTCCGTCTTCTGTTCCAGGCTCATGATCTGGCGATAACAGGTCACTCCCCCGCCGACCACGCCTAACAGAATGAATAACACCAGCAGGAGTCCTTTTGTCCCCAGCCAGCGATCCAAGTAATAGCCGATCGCGAAACACAGCCCGATGGACCCGGCCATGGTCAGGCCGAGTTGGCTAACCAGAGCTACATACTCGGCCGTGTCGCGGTGCTGTTTGAATTTGCCCACTCGGGCGGCCCCCCTAATATAGATGGCGGCGTGACAAACAGCGCGCAAATCATAAACACACGCCCTCCGGAAGTCAACTACAATAATTTAGCTTTTCCAGGAGTTGGCCGACCCGGGAACGCCCCTGGGCGCTGTTCGGTCGATTTTCCCCTAACTCGGCCCGCTCAAAGACAATCCCGAACGAACGAATGATCCGGCCGCACGCGAGGCGGGTATCGGCGGCGAATGCGACGTCGTTCTTCTTCGCCGCAGGCGGCGGGAAACGCCCCCCTCGCGGGGCTTCAATCCCCGCCCCCGCCTCTCCTCGCCCGGGCGGCGTCGGTGGAGGCGGAAGGTTCGGAGGCGAGCTTCTCGCCCTCTCCTGCCGCTAGTTGGCGATCACAACCGAACTTTCGCTTCGGGCCCGGCCCTTGGACCGGCCGCTCTCGACGAGCGGCGGACTTGCGGCCCCAACCGCGACCACATTGTTGTGGACTTCCCGGGCCAAATCGAGTCTATAATGACCAGCGCTCAACCCCAAGCCGGAAAGGATGGCCATGAGCTCCGGCCGCCCTGCCCTCGCCGGTCTGCTGTTCGCCGTGTTGGCGGCGCTCTTTTTTTCGACCATGAACTCCCTGGTCAAACTGGCCGGGCCATATCTTGGCGTCTGGCAGACCGGGGTCGGCCGGTTCGTGGTCGGGCTGATCGCGCTGCCCGTGCTTGCCGCCTGGTTGGGCTTCAGCCTCAGGTTCAAAAACCCGGTCCTGCTGCTGATCAGGTCCGTCTCCGGCGCGGCGGCCTTCATCCTGATGGTGATCGCCTTCCGGACCATCCCCCTGTCGGTGGGCATGGCCCTGTTTTACCTCTACCCCGTCTTCTGCGCCCTCCTCGGCCCAACCCTGGTCGGCGACAAGACGCCGCTGAAGGAGTGGCCGCTTATCGGCGGAGCGTTTGTGGGCGCGGCCGTCATTCTCTGGCCGG
This sequence comes from uncultured Thermodesulfobacteriota bacterium, assembly GCA_964634465.1. Classification (GTDB taxonomy): domain Bacteria; phylum Desulfobacterota; class Desulfarculia; genus CAZWLY01. The sequence continues at coordinate 80,337 of CAZWLY010000013.1, forward strand.
ACAAGCTGGGCGACGGACTGGCCGTCGGCCATTTCCTGATCCTTCTGGCCTCGCTGATGGCCTCGGTGGCCATCGTTCTGGTCCGCCGCCTGGTGGTCGAGAACAACCCGTGGACGATCTACTTCAACTTCTGCCTGGTCGGGACCATCGCCTGCGGCGCGCCCTTGCTCAGCGGCTCGGGACCGATTCTGCCGGCGGGGTGGCCGGGCTGGGTGCTTGTAGTCGCCATCGGCCTCTCCGCCATGTTGGCCCAGGTGTCGATGAACCAGGCCCTGGCCTATCTGACCGCGCCCAAGATGGGCGTCATCATGACCCTGGAGGTCGTCGGCGCGGCGGCTTTCGGAATACTCTACCTGGACGAGCCGCTGACCTGGCGCTTTGTTATCGGGGCGAGTCTGATCGTCGGCTGCGGGGCGTTGATCAATCTCCAGGGCCGATTCAAACGAAGCGAAGCTTAGCCGGTGTAAGCGCCGGCCGGCCTCAACTCCCCCTCTTGATCCTCACCCTCAGCCCGACCCGGTCGATCCGGCTGGGCAGCAGCTTGGCGCTTTCCAGGGGGGTCAGGATCTCCTGCCAGACCGGCCTCAGCTCGTCGATTGCGGTCTTCGGGCCCAGGGCCCACAGACAGCCGCCGCCGCCGGCCCCGGTGAATCTGGCTCCACAGCCGTGCTCCGCGGCGGCCCGGAAAAGCTCCCGGCCAGCCTCGGTCAAGACCTCGGGCGTCATCTCCAAACGCAGCTCGGTCTCCCGGTTGAGCAGCCGGCCGGCCTTGGCCCAGTCGGCCTCGACGATCGCCTCGGCCAACTGGCGCGTGACAGTGATTATCTCCCGCCAGATCGGCCGGGTCGAGCCCTTGATGAACTCTCGCACCCAGCGACCGTTGATGTCGGCCGAGGAGTGGGTCTGGCCGGGATAGGCGACCAGGAGGCGTTTTTCCAGCCGGGGATAGTGGCTGCCCTTCAAAAGCTTTCTGGCTCGAAAGCCCCGGGGCGAGGTCGAGTCCCAGGTCCAGAGGTGGACCCCGCCGTAGGCCGCGGCCAGTTGGTCCTGGCGGCCGCAGGGAATCATGAACAACGCCTCTTCCAGCTTGTGGGCCAGGCGGACGATCTGGAAACGGTTCATCCGCCGTCTGGCAAAGGGGGCCAGCGCCGCCGTCGCCGCCACCAGGGCGGCCGAGGAGCCGCCCAGAGCCGATCGAGGTGGCGAGCCGGAGTCTATGGTCACCACTACGTCGCCGACGCCCGACTCGTCCACAGCCAGGAAAAAGAAGCCCAACGGGGTGGTGTAATCCTGATCGGCCGCGGCGAACGCGGCGGCGAAGCCCTTGGATTCGACCTTGACCCCGCCGCCGGGATTGGGTCGGACGGTGACCGTGGTCGGCAGGGCGAGGGCGATATTCAAGGTGGCCGGCTTGAACGGGGCCAGCCCCAGGGCCAGCGGCGCGATGTCCAGGGTGCCGCCGCAATCGACCCGGCAAGGAACGGTCGCGGTGACACTCGCCGGCGGACGGTAAGGCTTGGTCAAGTCGCCTCCCTAATGAGCAACAAAACGTAATATCAGATAGTTAAACTATCACCGGCCGAGGCTTCGGAGCATGACCTCCACCTCGCCGCCGCCCCACGGCGGCACGAATTGGCGCATCATCTCCATCATCCCCAAGCCGGTGGCCGTGGCCAGGGCCAGGATGAGCAGGAACTTGAAGACCGTCACCGCCAGCAAGGCGATCAAGGCCTGAGCCCAGCCGACTCCGGCGATGATCTTGATGACGACCAGCGCCGCGGCCAGGGGCAGGATCAGGGCGCCGAACGGGCCGGCCATGATCACCCCCAGAGCGAACCCGGTCAGCCAGGCCGGCCAGGAGATGACGACCGCCGCCAGCGAACGGAAGAAGCCGATCCGGCCGCCGGCCAGTCGGATTCCCAGCATCAGCGCCAGGGCGGCCCCGGCGACAACCGCCGGCAGGGCCAGAAGCCACCAGCCGCTCAAGTCGAACACCATGGTCATTTGGTGCATGGCCCGATCATACCCGGCCCTCGGGCCGGGGTCAAAACGTTTTCCCGATCGGCTTGCATCCGGCCAATCCTGTTGATCTTATTCTTTCTTTCACCTATAGTGTCGCCATGTCGAAAACTGAGCTGCCATCCCTAGACGGCCTCAAGGGCCAGGACCGGGCGGTGGGTTTCCTGAAGCGGATCATGGCCGGCGATCTCGGCGGCCGGGTCTACCTCTTTACCGGCCCGCCGGGCGCAGGCAAACGGACCGCCGCCCGCGCCCTGGCCGCGGCCCGGCTGTGCCAAGGCCGTCGGACGGCGGCCGAGGAGCCGGGTTTCGGTTTCGGTAAACCCGAACCCGCCGAACGGCCGGCGCCGGCCGTCCCCTGCGGAAGCTGCCCGGCCTGCCTGAAGCTCATCGCCGGCAGCCACCAGGATTTGGTGATCGTCGAGCCGGAGGCGGACAAGAAGCAGGTCTCGGTGGAGCAGGCCAGGGAGTTGATGAAATCGCTCCAGTTCGCCCCTCAGGAAGCGGACCTCCGCTTCGTCCTCTTCCCCCAGGCCGAACGGCTGTCGCTGGCGGCGGCCAACGCGCTCTTGAAGACCCTGGAGGAGCCGCCCGGCCACACCGTGATCATCCTCACCGCCGCCGAGGCCGAGGCGTTGCCCCAGACCATCCTCTCCCGCTGCCAGCGCCTCGCCTTCCAACCGCTCGAAAGAGAGGTCATCGCCCAGGAAGTGGCCGCCCGAAAGGGCCTCGACGATGAAGCCGCCCGGCTGGCCGCTGGCTTGAGCGGCGGCTCGATGGGCCTGGCCCTGGCGCTCGACCCGGCCGAGGCCCTGGCCCGGCGTGACCAGGCCCTGGCCCGGCTTGGAGGCTTGAGACGCGGCAACGTCGGCGCGCTCTTCGAGCTGGCCCAGGCCGTGGCCGCCAAGCCGGAGGAGACGGCCGAATTCATAAAGGCGCTGGCCGCCTGGTACCGGGACCTGATGGTCCTGGCCGCCGGATCGGACCCCGAGGCGGTTATCAATCGCGATCGGCTCGCCGAGCTGACCGAGCGGGCGGTGAGGGTCCCGGCCGAAACCTGGGCCGAGCGACTTAAGGCCGTGCTTTCGGCCGAGGCGGCCCTCGAGGCCAACGCCAACGTCCGGCTGACCATGGAGGCGATGCTCCTCAGGCTGGCACCCGGCATGATCGGGGAAGGCCGATGAACGCCCTTTTCGGAGTCAAGTGCGGCCGCGGCGGTCAGGTCATCCTCTGCAAGGCCGACAACGACCCGGCGCCGCGCATCGGGGACAAGGTGGTCGTCAAGACCAACGAGGGGACCTTGATCGGCGTCGTGGTCTACGAGGTCGAAAACGGCGACCAGGAGCCCCAGGGGGCGGTGCTGCGCCGGGCCAACGACGACGACCTGGCCCGCCAGGAGGAATGCGTCCGCCTGGAGAAACAGGCCCGGGACTTCTGCCTGGAGCGGATCAAGGCCCGCAAGATGGAGATGCGCCTGGTGGCCGTGGAAAGGCTCCTGGACGGGGCCAAGATCATCTTCTACTTCACCGCCGAAGGGCGGGTCGATTTCCGGGCCCTGGTCAAGGACCTGGCCGGCCGGTTCCGCTGCCGGGTGGAGATGCGCCAGATCGGCGTGCGCAACGAGACCAAGATCACCGGCGGGATCGGCTCCTGCGGCCGCCAGCTTTGCTGCGCCACCTTCATGCAGAGCTTCACTCCGGTCTCGGTCAAGATGGCCAAGGAGCAGAACCTGTCTTTGAATCCCAACAAGATCTCCGGGCTGTGCGGCCGGCTGATGTGCTGCCTGGCCTACGAGTTTCCGGTCTACATGGAGTGCAAGAAGGGCATGCCCAAGCTGGGCAAGCGCGTCGCCAGCCCGGCTGGCGAGGGCAAGGTGATCCGCCAGAACGTGATGGCCGGCCGGGTGACGGTCAACGTCCAGGGCAAGGAGCACGAATTCGACTCCTGCCAGTTGACCCCGATCCAGCCGCCGCCTCCGCCCAAGAAGAAGGGCAAGTCGCGTTCGAGCAGAAAGTCCCGGTCCAAGTAGAAGTAGTTTAGGAGTATCGATGTCCGCCAAACCGTTCTACGTCACCACCCCTATCTATTACGTCAATGCCGAGCCCCACCTCGGCCACGCCTACACCACCATCGTCGCCGACGTGCTCGCCCGGTATCACCGCCTCGACGGCTACGACGTCTTCTTTCTGACCGGCACCGACGAACACGGCGACAAGATTCTGGAGGCGGCCCGAAAGACCAACGAGACGCCCCGCCAGTTCGTCGATCGGGTCTCGGCCATGTTCAGGGCCCTGTGGCCCCACATCCACATCGAGCCGACCCGTTTCATCAGGACCACCGACGACGACCACATCGCCACCGTCCAGAGGATTCTTCAGATCGTCTACGACAAGGGCGACATCTACTTCGGCGACTACGGCGGCTACTACTGCCAGGGCTGCGAGCGATTCGTTCTGGAGCGGGAGCTCGTAGACGGCAAGTGCCCCGACCACATGGTCGAGCCGACCTGGATCGCCGAGAACAACTACTTCTTCAAGATGTCCAACTATCAGGACTGGCTGATCGACCACATCAAATCCCACCCGGAGTTCATCCGGCCCAAGCGCTACGCCAACGAGGTGCTGTCGTTTCTGAAAGAGCCCCTGGAGGACCTGTGCATCTCCCGGCCGGCCAGCCGGGTGCCCTGGGGCATCCCGCTGCCTTTTGACGAGAACTACGTCACCTACGTCTGGTTCGACGCCCTGATCAACTATGTCACCGGTCTCGATTGGCCCGACGGCGAGAACTTCCAAACTTTCTGGCCGGTGGCCTGGCACCTGATCGCCAAGGATATCCTCAAGCCCCACGGCATCTACTGGCCGACCATGCTCAAGGCGGCCGGGATTCCGCCCTACCAGCATCTAAACGTCCACGGTTATTGGAACTTCGGCGGCGGCAAGATGTCCAAGTCGCTGGGCAACGTCGTCCAGCCGTTGGAGTTGATGGACAAGTACGGCCCCGAGGCCTTCCGCTACTTCCTGATGCGCGAGATGTCCTTCGGCCTGGACGCCTCGTTCTCCGAAGAGAGCCTTGTCGCCCGATTGAACGGCGATCTGGCCAACGACCTGGGCAACCTCTTCGCTCGGGTGACGGCCATGATCGATCGCTACTGCGACGGGGTGGTGCCCCGCGGCCTGCCGGCCGGACCGGCCGAAAAGGGCCTGATCGACCTGGCCCACGAGACGGTGGCCCTCTATCGGGACTACATGAGACGGCTCCAGTTCCACCAGGCCCTCAAGACGATCTGGGAGTACATCAACGCCCTCAACAAGTACATCGACGACAACGCCCCCTGGACTCTGGCCAAGGACAAATCCCGCCGGACCGAGCTCAGCCGGGTGCTGAGAAACCTGGTCTTCGGCCTGGTTCGAGTGGCCTACCTGATCTGGCCGGTGATGCCCAAGACCGGCCAGGAGATGCTTTCCCGCCTCGGCGCCGAGCTCCACCTCGGCCCGGAGGGACTGGACTACATCCTGACCTCGGCCGTGGAGCCGGCCGGGAAAAAGGTGGTCAAGGGCGAGGCCCTCTTCCCCCGCATCGAGCCGGAGGAGAAGAAGACCCAAAAGGCCAAGCCCGAGGCGATCGACTTCGCCGAGTTCACCAAGGTCCAGCTTCGGGTCGGCCGGGTCATCGATTGCGAGAAGCCGGCCGAATCGAAGAAGCTCTTGGCCTTGAAGGTCGATCTCGGCGAGGAAGAACCGCGCCAGATTCTGGCCGGCCTGGCCGAGTTCTACACCCCCGAGGAGGTCAAGGGCCGGCTGGTGGTGGTGGTGGCCAACCTGAAGCCCAAAAAGATGATGGGACTTACGTCCCAGGGCATGATCCTGGCCACCGACGTCGGCGATTCCATCCGGCTCGTCGAGCCGCCCGAAGGCTCCGAGCCGGGGGCGGAGGTCAGGTAGGCGCGAATCACTTGAGGCCGGCTCTCCGGCCGGCGGGCGGGAGACGCCCGGCCGTCCCTCGTGCGATTCGTCCTGTCGATACCCTTTAATTCAAACTGGATTTGGAGTGAAGCATGAACAAGAAGTTGTTCGCCGCGGTCATTGCAGTCGCGGCGCTCCTTTGCACCGCCGGCGTCGCCGGAGCCGGTTATCCCCTGACCGGCGGCGGTGAAATCTTCTCCCAGGCCCTCACCGCCCCCCAGGAGCCGGTCATCACCGGACCGACCGCTCTCGGCGTCTTCAGGGCCGCCCCGGAGGATGATTACCTCTACCTCTGGCTCAATGGGGTCAAACTCTTCGATCGGCCGAGTATGGTCTGGAAAAATCAGCAGTTCGTCCTGGAATGGCTGACCGCCCAGCCGGCCCGCCAAAAGATTTGGAACTGGACCCTGCTGGGCAAGGTCAGCGAGGTGGTCGTCGGTCACAGCGTGTATCAATCGGCCCAGCGCGCACCCAGCCTCTACCTGATGGCGCTGAGCACTCTGGCCAAGGCGGTGGTGTTGGTCCGGCGTCAGATCGAGCTCAAAGCCCCCTCCCTGGCCCTGCCGAAAGACGACATCGACGTCGCCGAGGCGATCGAGGCCTTTCTCAAGGCGAACGGCCCGGCCCGGGCGGCCAGCCGTCTGGAGGCGGTGGTCTACCTGCCCCACCCGGACAAGCTGTGGCAGACCGGCGCCAAGGGGATCATCGGGCTCGGGCCGCTGGAGGCCGAGGTGGAACTCCCGGCCGGAGAGGCGGCCCGGAAGAAGGCCCTCGTCGAGCTGGCCGAAAACCAGGAGCGGCGGCTCTCGAACATGACCAAGGCGCTCTTGGACCGGATCATCGCCCCCCGTGCGGAGGAGGGGCGTTAGAAGCGGCGTCTCGCCAAGCAAGCTCCCGTCAGGGAGCGGGGTCATCATCCGGACCGGCCGGTTCATGCCCTTCTCACGAGGGCGGAGCCGGCCGGTCCGCTTTCGATTAAAACTGCACAAATTGATTCTGAAACGCTACCCTGGTAAAGTCGAAGGTGATCGGCGATCGAGCCGGCGGGTCAACAAGGGGAAGGGGGCGGTGATGAAAAAGACGGTTCTGCTGGCGGCGGCGACGGCGATAGTCGTTCTGGCGGCCGGGGCGGTCCTGGCCGACTATCCGCTGACCGGCGGGGGCGTGATCTTCAGCCACGCCCAGGGAGTCCCGGACGGTCCGGTGTTGACCGGCCCGGGTAAGGTCTCGGTGTTCAACGCCACGCCCGCCTACGGCAACCTCTACCTGTGGATCAACGGCGTTCAGCTCTTCAATCGACCGGGCTACGTCTTCGAGAACGCGCCCTTCTCCACCGATTGGCTGACCGCCGCCCCCCAGCGAAAGAAGATCTGGAACTGGTCTCTGCCCGGCAAGGTGACCGGGGTGGTCGTCGCCCATAATCTGAAAGAGGCTGATCAGGGCGGGGCCAGCCTGGACGTGGCCGCCATCACCTCCTTCTCCAAGGCGGTGGTCGTCGCCCGCCGCCAGATCAGCCTCGAGGCGGCCAACATGCCCCACTTGGGCAGCGAGATCGTGATCGAGCACCCCGACTTTCCGGTCGGGGCGCTGCCCTCTTTCCTCAGGGCCTTCGGCCAGGCCAAGGTCTCCAGCCGCATCGACGCCGTCATCTACATCCCCCTCCCCGACCGAAAGTGGGGCAACGGCTCCAAGGCGATCTACGTCGAGCCCTTCGACGCCCAGATCGAGCTGCCCGAGGGGATCAAGGCCCGCCGGCAGGCCATCATCAAGCTGAGCGCGGACCAGGAGAGGCGTCTGTCCGACAGGGTCAGGGAGATACTGGACAAGATCGTCCGGACCAAGGAAGAGAGCCGGTAACCCCTCCTTCGGCCCCCATCCCGGCCGGCCGGCGCCGGCCCGACTCCAGTCTTCCAACCGCCGATACATCCCGGTATGACTCGACCCCCGGCAACGGTGATCGGGCGGCGGCCGCGTCCATCCGGCCGGATATGAAAGGGGCGCCGCCGGCAACGAAAAAAGACCTTGCTGTGGGCAACTCATCCCCACGTTTTTCCTGTCCGATCCGGCCGGGGTTGACGGGTAGTGTATATTTTGAAACTGGACGAAATATCATTCACGAGTGAGCGACCTTGAGCTGGAGCGAGAAAAAATATCCCGAGGTGCGGAGCCTCAGAATTCGCTACATCGCCGCCCTGTCCCTGATCGCCGTCTTGACCGTCGCCGGCCAGATCGTGGTTCAGTTCGCCCTGACCCGCCAGGCCGACGACGCCGAGATCGTCAACGTCGCCGGCCGCCAACGGATGCTGAGCCAGAAGATCGCCAAGGAGGCGCTGTTGCTGCTCTTGTTGAGCAACTGGCGGAAAGAGGGGATTCGTAGCATCCACAGCGACATTGAGCGCTGGAAAACGACCCAGAAGATGCTGGTCGGGGCCGACCCCCGGCTGGGCTTCTTCGGCCCCAACAGCCCTGCCACGGCCAGGCTGCTGGCCGAAGTCCAACCGGCCATGGACCGGCTGATCGACTCCGCCCGGTACTTCGTCGATCTAGCCTCCGATCGGGCCGCCGCCGGGGACGGCTACCAGGCCGCGGTGGAAAGACTCCTTACGGCCGAAGCCGACTTTTTGAGCGGCATGGAGCGCATCGTGGCCGCCTACTCCAGCGAGGCCGAAGCCAAGGTCAACACCCTGCGCCGCATCGAGATCGGCTTGATGATCACCACCCTGACCGTGCTTTGCTTGGAGGCGGCCTTCGTGTTCCAGCCGGCGACGGACAAAATCAAAAACAGCCTGGCCTTGTTCCACAACGAACTGGTCGCCCGCCGGGCCCGGGAACGGGAACTGAGCTTGACCTCCCAAAAGCTGGCCGAAGCCAACGAACGACTGAAGAGCATCTCTTTGGTGGACGGCTTGACCGGCATCGCCAATCGCCGCCGCTTCGACGAAGTCCTCGACCGGGAATGGCGGCGGGCCAGGCGCGAGAACCGATCCCTGGCCGTGATCCTGATCGACATCGACTTCTTCAAATACTACAACGACACCTTCGGCCACCTGGCCGGCGACGAGTGTCTGACCAGGGTGGCCGGGGCGCTCTCCGGCCAGACGCGCCGGCCGGCCGACCTGGTGGCCCGCTACGGCGGCGAAGAGTTCGCCGTCATCCTGCCCGACACCGGAATCGACGGAGCGATGGAGGTGGCCGAGGCCATGCGCCGGGCCGTGGCCGGACTCGGGCTGGCCCACCCCAACTCCCTGACCGACGAGGTGGTGACGATCAGCCTGGGCCTGGCCGCGGCGAAGCCCCTCCCCGGCCAGGGGTCGGAGCGGCTGGTTCGGGCCGCCGACGAAGCCCTCTACCTGGCCAAGCGCTCCGGTCGCAACCGGGCGGTAAGCGGTTGACTACGGAAAAAAACCGCGCCGGGGGGGTCGCCCCCCGGCGCGGTTGTCACGTCTTTCAATCGGCCCGTCTCAGAACAGACCCAAGAAGAAGCCGCCGGCCACGGCCGACCCGATCACGCCGGCCACGTTGGGCCCCATGGCATGCATCAACAGGTAGTTCTTCTTGTTGGCCTCCTGGCCCATGTGCTGGACGATCCGGGCGCTCATCGGCACGGCCGACACCCCGGCCGCGCCCAGCATCGGGTTGAACGGCTCCTTCGAGAACTTCGACATGATCTTGCCGAAGACGACCCCCGAGGCCGTACCGACGCAAAAAGCGGCCAAGCCCAAAAAGAGAACCATCAGCGTCCGGAGCTGCAACACCCGATCGGCCGGCATCGAGGCCCCGATGGCCAGCATCAAAAGAATGGTGATGATGTTGATCAGCTCGTTCTGGGCCGTCTGGGAGAGCCGCTCGACCACGCCCGACTCCCTGAAGAGATTGCCCAAGAGAAGCATGCCCACCAGCGGCGCGCTCTTGGGCACCAGGAGCACGATCAGCAAGGTGGCCACGATCGGGAACAGGATCCGCTCCGTGCGGCTGACCGGCCTCAGGATCGGTTTCATGTAGATCTCTCGCTCGGCCTTGGAGGTCAGGAACCTGATGATCGGCGGCTGGATGATGGCCACCATGGCCATGTAGGAGTAGGCCGCCGTGGCCGTAATGCCCATGATGTCCGGGGCCAGGAGCCCGGTGGTGTAGATCGTCGTCGGCCCGTCGGCGCCGCCGATGATGCCGATCGAGCAAGCCTCGGGCACGGAAAAGCCCAACAGGAGCGCCCCCAGAAACGAGGTATAGATGCCCACCTGGGCCGCCGCGCCCAAAATGAAGGCCCGGGGGTTGGCGATCAATGGCGAGAAGTCGGTCAAGGCCCCGATGCCGAAAAAGATGAACTGGGGGAGAATGGTCCACTGGTAGAGGCCGTACTTCAAGATGATGCCCAGAAGCCCGGCCTGGCCCGGCGCCTGGCCGGCCACCGGCTCGGTCATCAACCCGGTGAAAGGCAGGTTGGCCAGGATCATCCCCGCCCCGATGGGCAAAAGCTCGTAAGGTTCCCACTCCTTCTTGATCGCCAGGTAGATGAAGCCCAACCCGACCAAGATCATGACGGTGTGGCCCAGATCGAGGCCGAAGAAGCCCATCTGGAGGCCCAGGAAAGACTTGGTGGTGCCAAAGGCCTGCTGAGCGGCGGTCATTTCTCGCCCCTCTCGGCCTTGGCGGCCGCCTTCTTCTTCGCCTCGGCGCTCTGGACCAGCCGGCCCATGAGCGCCGTGATGACCGCCAAGAGAGTCATTATCAGGAACACCAGCCCCACGCCCCGAGCGACGATGGACCAGGCTTCCACCCAGTTGATTTCAGGCATGGCTCAAGACCCCGTAAAAGTTATATGTCGGTGGGCGTTACGCCCGAAAGATAAAGATGCGAGAGAGCTTAACACCCCCTTCGGCTCAAAGTCAACCGCCGGATCGGCCCCGCAGATCTCGCTGCCGGAAGAACGGCAAAGACAAACAAGGGCTCATCAAAACGATTTCTTTTACTGATTCTCGTTGTCCTGACGGTCGCGGCCCGGCCTTACGCCTCTTTGCCGGGACGCTCTTTGGGATCGGCGTTGTCATCTCGGCCCGGCGGCGCGCCGCCCCGGCTCCGCCTCGAAACATGATTCGACCCCGGCCGTGGCTGGGTTCGGCCGGGGCCGATTTCCGCCGGTCGCCGATCGGACCGGCCGGTAGGATCACTCGTGTAGGGTTCGTTTGGTCGGCTTGATCACCGGTCGCATCAGCTTGAGCACGTCGATGGACGATTTGAGCCCTTTGTACATCCTCAAGTTGTCCAGGACCAGGGCCACGATCTCGGCCACGGCTTGGACGAAGATGAGGTCCTGATCGGTGAACTCCCAATGCTCGGCGGTGTAAAGCCTCAAGACGCCCATCGGCCGACCGCGCATCACCAGGGGGACGCTCATGATCGACTTGATCCCCTCGGCGATGGCCTCCTCGGGGTACTGGAGGCGCGGGTCGTCGGCCACGTCGTAGATGGCCACCGGCCCCTCGCTGATCGACTCGGCAATGGACTTGCTGGCGCTGATCGGGCCCTTGTCCAGATAGCTCTGGCTGAGACCGTGAGCCGCGGCGATCTTGAGCTCATCGGTCTTGCGATCCAGGAGCATCAACGCGCAGCCCTTCAAGCCCAGAACGTCGGTCAAGCTGCGGACGACCTGCTCGACCACGTCGTCCATGTCTTTGGATGAGCTGATGAAGTGGTTTATTCGACTCAGGGTCTCGTAATTGATAGCCTCCGTCCTCATGGGCAGCCCCCTTTCCTCTGGCCCTCGGCCGTCGCCGGCCAGGCCGTTATTAAACGGACTTTCCCGGCAAGGCCCATGAGTTCGGCTCTATTCAGGTAGGCAGGAGCTTGAGACGCAGCGCCGACCACGCGAGATGATCTTCAGCGCCTCTGTGCGGGCTTTGGCCGCATAAAACCGCTGCTGGAGAATCGGCTCGGATCAGGCTCAATTCGACCTTTCAACCAGCCGGGCATATGGCCCTGCCTTACTTCATTATTACCCGATCCGGCTCCGGAGACAAGCTTGATGGTCGGGCCGCCTGCCACGCCCGGCGCCAAGGGTTGCCTTTCAGAAAGTGAAGCCAACCCCCAAGCTGAGGCCGGTGGCGTCGACCAGGCTGGCGTCGAGGGCCAAAAGCCAGGCGCCGGTCAACCTCAAGACGCCGCCCAGGCGCAGGCCCCACGCCCTGTCCTCGACGTATTCGTCCCACTGCTCGCCGCCGCCGGCGACGGGAGCGAACTTGACTTCGCTCCTGGCGAAAGAGTAGGCCGGACCGGCGTAGAGGGCGAGCCGGTCGATGGTCAGGCGGGCCCAGGGATAGAAGGACATGCTCCAAAAGCGGCACTCGCCGTCGTATCTGGCCCCGGCCGCGTCGATCGGCTCCACCTTGGCGTCGTTGAACCGGGCGAATCGCCAGGCCACGGTGAAGCCGAAGGCGACGGTCTTGGTCAGCGGGTAGCTTATATCGGCGTTGACCCCGAAGACGGCGTTGGCCCAGTCGCTGTCCACATCCCCGCTGACATAGCCCGGCGTCGTCCCCTTGAAGTCCCGACTCAACTTCGTTTCGCCTAGGCCGACCATCGCCTCCAGGGCGAAGTAGGGACAGGACTCCCAGCGGCCGGAGACCATGAAGGCGCTCATTCGCTGGCGGTAGTCGTACTCGTTCTTGAGCACCGGCGTCGAGCTGGAGCCGGTGGTCGAATCGAAGGCCATGTCGCGGCTGAGGAATTCATACTTGAAGCCGACGGTGAACTTACCAGGGACCTGGGCCGCGGCCGGGCCGCCCAAACCAAACACGATTGCCACTACGACCAGCCCGATCAAAGCCCTCATCGCCGCCTCCCTGTCCTGGCCCGAGCCGAATGGCGGGGCGATCAAAACCCGAATTTTACTTCTCACTTCTCGCCGTTTAAACAACCATGCCTCAAACGGCCTGACCGGTCAATGGCCCGGCCGGCATTTCAGGTCATGGTCGACGAGCCGGCGGCGATGAGGGCCGCGCCCAGCGCGCCGACGAGTTGGGGTTCCTCGGGCCGGTTGACGCTCACCCCCAACCGCTCTTCCATGAGGGCGACCACGCCCGAGTTCTTGGCCACGCCGCCGGTCATGGTCACCTGGCCGCTGACCCCGACCATCTGGATCATGTTGTTGATCCGATTCACGATGGCCCGATGAAGCCCGCGGATGATGTCCTCCTTGGGCTCGTTCCTGGCCACCAACGAGACCACCTCGCTCTCGGCGAAGACGGTGCAGACGCTGGAGATCTCCACCTCCCGAGTGGAGCGAAGCGACAGTTCGCCGAGCCGATCCAAGCCCACCCCCAGCTTGGCGGCCATGACTTCCAGGAAGCGGCCGGTGCCGGCGGCGCACTTGTCGTTCATGTGGAAATCCAGCACCTTGCCGCCCTGGCCGACCTTGATAACCTTGGAATCCTGGCCGCCGATGTCGATGACGGTGCCCGTTTCGGGAAAGAGGCGGTGCGCCCCCAGGGCGTGGCAGGAGATCTCGGTCACCTTCTTGTCGGCCATGGGCGCCGACACCCGGCCGTAGCCGGTGGCGACGATGCGCCGAATGTCGTCCCGATCGAGGCCGGCCCGGGACAGGGCTTGCCCAAAGGCCAGCTCGGCCGCCTCGGTGGAGTTGGCCCCGGTCTCGACGATGGCGAAGGCGACGATTTTTCCGGAGGCGTCGATTATGACTGCATCGGTGGACAGCGAGCCCACGTCCAGGCCGGCGAAGTAGGTCAAGTCAGTCTCCTGTTTTGGGGAATGGCGTTGAAAAGAGCGCCGGGGAGCGTTTCCAGGAGCCGAGTCTCATGTTTCTCCCTCACACCCCCAGCGTCTCGAAAAAAGCCTCCAGCCGGGCGTTGGCCTGTTCCTCGGAGAAGGCCCGGGAGTCGGTGATGTCGGCCTCGATGACGACCGAGGGCAGGCCCAGGTGGTCCATCATCAGCCGCTTGATGTCATACTGGCCGACCGAGTAGGGTTTGCAGCTTCTCGCCGAGTGGATGACCAGGCCGTCAACCTCGAACTCCCTGGCCATCCGCTCCATGAGGTTCAAGCGGTGCTTGAGGTTGTTGTTCAGGATGACCAGGGCGTAGACCTTGGCCAAGGACTCGAACGGCCGGTTGTCGTCCAGATAGTGGATCGTCTCGGCCCAGGCGTTGGTGTAGGTGGCGGCGACGAAGTTCAAGCCCCGATCGGCGAACAGGTGCGACCAGCCGGAGAGCTTGTACCAGATGGCGATGTTGTCCCACATCAGCCGCTTCTTCTCGTTGGTCACCGCGCCGACGCCGGCGGCGACGCGCTCTTCGAGCTCCTTCATCAGCAGGCGGTAGTAATCCAGGCAGACGTCGAGCCCCCGCAAGGAGACCACCGGGGCCAGGTGGACGAAGGCGTCGAAGATGGTCATCGGCGCCGGGCGGTTCTTCAGCGTCGCCAGCACCCGACCCCACATCAAGGAGGCCTCCCTGGCCGAGACCAGGACCGCCTCCAGCTTGGCCATCTCGAATTTTCTTCCCGAAACCCGCTCCAGGGTCGGGATCATCTCTTCGAGCTGGGCGACCATGTAGTCAATGTAGGCGGGGGAGAGCTCCTTGAAGACGTAGGGCGTATCGAAAAGGACCAACGGGATGTCCCAGTGGTGGGCCAGCTCCTTGTACCAGTAGAGCACCGTCTGGCAGATGTTGTTCGAGCAGAACAACAGGTCCGGCTTGGGCAGCCGGCCGACCGGGGTCAGACCCGACAAGGCGTGGCCCAGATCGCAGCGGGCGTAGGAGCACAGGTCCAGGTGGTAGCCGCGCTTTTCCGCCTCTTCGCAAATCTTGGGGGACATCTTCTGGGCCCCGCACAATGCGCCGTGGTTCTCGGGGTAGAGGGTGTAGAAGTCGAAGGCTCGCAAAAGCTCCACCGGCGCACCGGACGAGACCCAGGCCACCGGCTTGGCTCCGGGCGCGAAGCGGGCCAGGTAGTAGTGCCGGCTCATGATCTCTCTCAGCCGGCCGGCCGACTTCAAGGGCGGACCGAAGGAGGGATTGTGCCGGCGGTGCTTCTTCTTTTGGAGTCCCTTGAGGGCGAAGAGGGCCGGCGCGCCGACGTCCTTCATGAAGTTGTACCGAAGACTACCGGTAAGCGACATCTCTCCCCTCAGCCGAGCATCTCGATAAAGGCTTCGATTCGGGTCGCCAGCCGGCCGGTGAGGCCCTCGTTGAGCTGGACGTCCAAAGACAGCGTGGCCACGCCCCTGCTGTTGAGCTCACCGGTCAAATTGGGCACGTCGAAAAGCTCCGGCTCGCAAAACTTGACCAGGTAAAACAGCACCCCTTTGGCCCCCGAGGCCTCGATCAGCTCAAGCAGCCAGTCCCGCCGCTCGGGGATGGGCGAGGCCTTGGTCGAGCAGGGCGGCAGGGAGAAGTAGCTCTCGGCCAGCCGCTCAAAGGGGTCGGGCGAGGCCCCCGGCCGGGCCAACAATCGCCGCGAGCAGCTCAGAAAATCGTCGTGGGCCAGGCGGACGCCGAGCTCGTCCAGCACGGTCAGCAGACCGACCGGGTTGGGGGTGACGCCGCTGACCACGATCGCCGGGCTCGAATCCGGCTCCCGTTCGGGCAGCTCGAGAGCCGCCTCGAGCTGGGGAATGAAGTCGTCGGGAAAGAGCCACTCGCCCCGCCGGATGAGTTCGTAGAACTCGGTGTTGGTCATATCGAGCCGGCCGGCCGCCCGGCGCCGGTAAAGTCGCCCGAAAAGCTCGGCCAGATACTCGCCCTGCTCCACCCGGAGCTTGAGCTCGGTCGGGTCCAGCGGCCCGAACTGACCGGCCAGACTCTCGGCCAGGGCCTTGAGCTGGTCCACGTAAAACCGATGGGCCGCGGCGGCGTAGGGCGCCTTGGGGTGGTAGAAGAAGTGGCACGGCCGATCGACGTCCAGGTAGTCGAACACCACCGAGGCCAGGTTCTGGATCGAGTCGCAGGTGTGGGGAAACAGAAAGCCGTCCACCACCTCGGCCTTGCCCGTGACGATCAGCTCCAACCCCAACTTGACCACCGAGCAAATGTAGGGCTGGAGGTGGGCGTCGGCCTTGGTGATGGCGAGCGGCGGGTCCCAGATCTCCGCCGGAACGATATTCAGCGCCCACAGAATCTCTTTGGGGTATTGGGCCGGGAAGACGCCCAAAACACGGCGACCGTGCTTCGATTTCTGCTCGGCCAGATACTGGGCTCGGGTCATGGACTCCAATCCCGACCTCCGCGGGTCAAAAAGGAAGTGGGGGGCGACCTGTGCGATTTGACCCCAACTTCCAGTCGGAGTCAAGCCTTTACAACCTATTGTAATAATGAATTAAATTCATTCAGGCCGCGCCGGGCACGAACTCGGGCCCTCTGACCTCGACAAACTCGATCGCTCCCTCGGGGCAGGTGACCAGGCACAGGCCGCAGCCCAGGCACTTCTCGCCGGCGACGCGGCTGGCCGAGCCCTCGCCGTCGCTCCAGGTAATCGCCCCGAAGTAGCAGCGCTCGTGGCACAGGCCGCAGCCCGAGCAGACCTCGGCGTCGATTTCGGCCTGAAACCGGCTGGGGTCGATGACCGTGGCCCCCCGCTCGATGAGATTCGGCATCGTCTGGCAGCAACAGGGGCAGCAGTTGCAGATGAAGTGCTCCACCTGGCTGCGGTTGAAGGTGACGTGGATCAACCCTTCCTCTTCCCATTGTCTCAACAGATCGAGGGCCTCGTCCTTGGTCAAGCGGCGACCGGTGCCCCGGGCCAGGGCGTAGTCGGCCGCGCGGTTGACCTGGAGGCAGGCCTCGAGGGTGCGATCGCACTTGTGCATGGTCAGCCGACAGGTACACTTGGTCACGGCCAGCTTATGGGAATTGTTGATGATGTCGGTCACGCTCTCGAAATCCAGAACCCGCGACCGGGGCGTGATGGACACGCCGACCGGAATGACCCGGGTGTAGGGCTTGTCCATCTTCCGGGAGATGGCCTCGGCCACGGCCGGCCACTCCTCCTCCATGAAATCGCGCCACAAGTCCAGAAAGGCCTGGGGGGCCTCCGGCCAGAGGATGGTGGCGTCGTGGAACTGGACCAGGTCCCGGCACATCCGCCAGGTCGGCGGCTCGGTCTTGCCGGAGGGAAAGGCCAGACCCTTGAGGAACAGGTCGTTGATCCTGGCCTCGACCTCCTCGACCCCCAGGCCCAGCTTCTCGGCGAGGGCGGCCGCTTGGGCCGGCATGGCCAGCAGGATGTCGGCCTCGGTCTCATCGGCCAGCATCTCAAACAGGCCGGCGATGCGCCGGGAGTGGCCCAACTGGATTCTGCCGGCCAGCTCGACGTAGCGTTGATCCATGAGGCGGTCCTTTCGTCTCGGGGTTCCCAATGAAGATAACGATACCACAAGCCGGGTGGTCCTGGCCAAAGGATGATGACCAAGGGGATCGGGGTCGGGCCGGCGCAGATCGCTGGGGTGGAGCGACGCCCTTTCGGCTCCCGGCGGCAAGACCCGGTTCGGGCTCGGATTTTCGATAGCGGCCGGAAAAGGCGACTTCGGAGTCTCGATCGAAGACCGGCCCGCCGGGAAGGCCCGTCCTCGACGGGGGAACTCATTCGGATATGGATACCGACGCCTCCCGCCCCTGCCGGCGCACGATACGCAGCCTGGGCGGAAGCTCTCTGGCCTTCCGGAGCTCGGACTTGATCTGGCCGAAGCCCCGCTTGGCGACCTGTTTGGCCTGCCAGAAGTCGGGGTTCAGCTCCAGCGCCTTTTTCAGCAGCCGGGCGGCCAGTTCCGGCTGATCGTCCTCGTCGAGCGCCCGGGCGGCGTTGAACCAGAGGTGTTCGTCGTCCCGGGCGATGGTCAGGGCCCTGAGGTAGTGCTCCAACGACTCCCGGTACAGCCCCAGTTTCCTGAGCCTGATCCCCAGTTCGTTGAACAGGTGCTTGTGACGCTCGTGGTAGACGGCCTCGATTCTGGACAGCTTCAGGAAAACCTCCCGGGCTTTTTCGTCTTCGTTCTGGGCCAGGTAAGTCTCCCCCAGGCCGAAGTTGGCCCAGACGTGGTTCTCGTCCAACTCGAGGGCGTTTTTGTACTCGTACTCGGCCGAGAAGTACTCCTTTCTCCGGAAGTGCTCGTCGGCCAAGGCTACGATGCGCTCCAGCATCCGGTTCTTGGGCGACTTGGGACCGACGGCGAAGTCCGGCGCCCAGGCGAAGCGCCGGCCGAACTCCTCCAGGCCGACGAGCTCGAAGGTCTCGGTCGCCTCGCCCCGGGCGTCGAGTTGGACCATCCTGACCGCCCCGTCGACCAGCACTTCGGCCCGCCAAAACTCCGGCGGGGCCGCGCCGGCGACGCCCTCCCCTACGCCGCCGGCGCTCCCACCCCGCCGCCGGTAGACCTCACCGACGATCGGTTCTATCCTCGATCCGGACATCTCGTTCCCCCCGTCCAAATTCCCGGCCGCTTCCCCGCCCCCCAAAACCGGGGGGCCGACCGAGACGGACGCACTTCGAGACGCCACAAGACAGCGACGATCGTTTCCGGATTGAACCAGAAGGGAAAAAGGCTGGCGTTCCGAGCTTCGGTGGTCCCGCTGCCATGGCGTCCTCGCTTTAGGCCGGTGACTTTGCGCCCCATCCTTTCGGGTGGTTTGCCATTATCGGCTCTCGTCAATTTAATTTTCTATCAAACGAGCCGTGTCTTGGCAAGGGTATTCGGCCGGTTTTGTGCACCCGGTCGGCCCATGGCCTCCGCCGAGAAAGGGAAGCCTGCGGGTGGAGGCGATCTCAGACCGGCACCAGCCGCCGGGGTGCGAAGTGGGTCCGCCGGTCCCTCGGCGCCCCTTCGAGCCCGGCGTCCAGGGTCGGGCCGGCGAGCCCCTCCGGCCAGGGGCGACCCTCGGCCAGAACCGGCTCCAGCTCGAGGCACAGCGCCATCGTCTCGGCCACGGCCCGCTGGAAAAGGGCGTCGAGGTCCGTGACCAGTTCCTCGCCGGTGACCGGGTGGCGGTAGTCGAGGCGACCCGCCACCCGGGGCAGAAGCTTCGTCAGTTGCGGGGCGTAACCCAGGGCGACGATCTCCCTCAAGCCGGCCGGGAAGAGGGGCCGCAGCCGAAAGAGCGCTCCGCTCAAGAGCCGATTCTTAAACAGCCTTTGGGCCTTGGCGAAGCGCTCGAACGAGGCGGCCATGGCTCGGACGAAGTCGTCTGTTTCGTCGGGCGGCAGAAAGATTTCGCCCACCGTTCGGTAGATATCCCGGACTCCATTCCCGGCGCGGGCCAGGTAGGCGGCCAGGGAGTAGTCTTTGAGCCGCTCGAAACCGCCCAAGAGGCAAACGTCGATGAGCGCCTCCAGGCGGCGGTGGGCCTGGGTGGCTGCGGACCTGGCCCGGCCGCCTCCACCCTCGGCCAGACCGGTGTGATAGGTGATGAAGGGGTGGAAGACGACGTCGGTCGTAACATGGGCGATCAGGCCGACCAGAAAGGCGATCAGCTCTCCCCGGCGCTCTTCGGTTCCACTCAGGCCGGCGATCCGCCGCGCCACACCCTTTATGAGCCGGAAGGTATCCTCGCCCGCCACGCCGTGGAACTCGTCGGCCAGGCTTCTGAACCGTTCCTGAAAAGCCCGGGGGACATAGAACAGGGCGTCGTGGAAGACCGCCCCTATCTTGGCCAGGTGGGGGGCGCGCTCCAAGGGGGCCTCGTAGCTGCCGCCCCCGAGGCCGGCGGCGACCGCCTCGACGACGAGCCAGTGGGTTATGTCCCTCGGCACCGTCCCTTCCGGCTAGCCCTGAGACAGATAGGCCGCCTCGGCCCGACCCTTGGTCTCGTCCACGAAGAAGAGGAGCACCCCGCCGACGATGAACAGAATCAGGATCGAGCCCAACCCGACCCGGCTGGCCAGGCGGCCGATCTCGATGAGTTGCTCCTGGGTCGGCGAAGGCGGCATCAGGACCCGTCGGACGAGCAGACCGACGCCGCCCATCAGGGCCGGGCCGACGATGACGGCGAACTTGCCCAGCATGTTGTAGAAGCCGTAGTACTCGGCCGCCTGTTCCTTGGGAATCAACCGGGAGTAGTAGGATCGGGACAGAGCCTGGATGCCGCCCTGGACCAGGCCGATGATCACCGCCAGAAGGTAGAACTCGATCTTGACCGTCATCATCGTCCCCCACACGGTGGCCCCCATGTAGATGGCGATGGCCAGGTAGATCGCCTTCTTGGCGCCCCACTTCTGGCCGAGCTTGCCAAAGACCAACGCCGCCGGAAAAGCGACGAACTGGACGATCAACAAAGCGACGATCAGGTCGTTGGACGAAAACCCGAGGGACATGCCGTAGTCCACGGCCATCCGGATGATGGTGTCCACGCCGTCGATGTAGAACCAGTAGGCGATCAAAAACAGGAAGACCGTCTTCAGGTGGCGAACCTTCTTGAAGGTGGCGGCCAGTTGCTTGAAGCCGGCGGCGGCGGTAGCCGCGACGCCGACCGAAGACGTCTCGGTCTTGGACTCGGGCACCCAGAAGATGGTGAACAGGGTGAAGGCGCCCCACCACACGGCGACGGTCAAGAACGAAATCCTGACCGCGCTTGCGGCGTCGGCCAGGCCGAACTTGGCCGGCATCAGGGTCATCAGGACATTGATCAAAAACAGCAACCCGCCGCCCAAGTAGCCCAGAGAGAAACCCAGGCCGGAGACGTAGTCGATCTTCTCTTCGCCGGCCACGCTGGGCAGAAGCGAATCGTAGAAGACGTTGGCCCCGGAAAAGCCGATGACGCCCATGGCGTAAACGAAGATGGCCCAGACCCACTGGCCCTGGCCGACCAGATACAGGGCGGCGGTCATCAAGACGCCCAAATAAGCAAAGAATATCAAGAAGTTTTTCTTGGCGGAGCCCCGATCGGCCATCGCCCCCAAAACCGGGGCCATCAAGGCGACCAGAAGGCCGGCCAGGGAGTTGCCGAAGCCGAGCATGGCCGTCGAGGTGTTGACGTCGGCGCCGTGGCTCCAGTACTGCTTGAAGAAGACGGGGAAGAAGCCGGCCATGACCGTGGTGGCGAAGGCGGAGTTGGCCCAATCGTAAAAGGCCCAACCCCAGACGACCTTCCTGTCGTTTTGCATCTCCGAATACCCCCTTTCCCAAGGGTCGAGCGCCGCCGGAATGACATCGTCCCCCGCCGGCCCAAGCCGAACGAGGCTTGTCCGCCCTGCCGGGACGCGCCTGAGGGGTAGCATAACACAAACCCGGCCGGCGGCAGGAAGCGAACCTGTCCACGGCGCGCCGAGGTCTCGACGCCGCCCTTAAGCCGAGGCTTCCCGGCCGCTCGTCCCGAGCAGAAACTCGCCGCCGCCGGGGGCGAGTCTCAAGGCGCCCTTGAGGTCGATGGGCCAACCGCCGCCGTTTTCGAGATGGAGCCGGCCGGTGAGCCGGTAGGTCAGCCGCTCGGGCTTGTCGCGGCTCAAGATCACGAGCTGGCGATAGAGGGAGTAGGTCGAGCCGACCGCCCTGATCTCGATGACTTCTTCGCTCAACCCGGCGATCTCGATCGGTTGGTTGAACACCCCGCTGGCGAAGAACTCGCCGTTGAGATAGAGCTGGAGAGAGAGGCCCTTGAGCGACAGCTCGCCAGGGGCGGTGTTCTGAACCCGGAGGCGAATCAGGTAGTGCTGCTCCAGCACGGTTATCCGAGTCATCTCGATCCCGGCCAGGTTGATCACCGGCCGGCGGCCGGCTTTGGGCAGCCCGGCGCAGCCGGCGGCCAGGGCGAGCAGGAGCGCCGCCGCCAAAACCGCCGTCGCCTTGCCCCTCGGCCCGAACACCATTCTCCCTCCTCGATATGGGTGGCCCCGACTGCGAAGGCCGACCGCTGGGCCAATTCTACCATCGGACTCCGATTCCACCAATCCGATCGGCTCCCTTCGGTTCATAAGTTCGGTGCATAAAAAGCTTCCGCCACTTTGTCCGCCTCGCCGGGCGGCGGTAAGATGGGAGTTGAAGGGGGGAACGCTTTCCGCCCCGCCGGGCGACGAACTGCCGGGCCGGGGCCGAGTGAAACGAACCGATGGTCATGAAACGATTGAGACCGAGCGGTCGCCTTTCCGGTGAAGGGCGGGATCCGTTTCGGCCGTTCGCCAAGCAGATCAAGGCCTGGCGCAAGGCCAATCGAAAGATGGGCTGGGGCATCGGCGTCGAGGAGTTCGAGGCGATTCCCGAGCCGCCCCCGCTGACCGAGGCCGACCGGGCCGAGGGCTTCGTCGGTCTCCTCCTCTGCTACGGTTTCGGCCACGACGGGCGGGGCGGAGCCGACGCCGTGCTGTCGGGCCGGCTGGCCTGGGAGTTGGCCAAGCGGCGGCGCAAGGGACGGATCTGGCAGTGCGAATACGCCGACTTCGACAAGCCGGAGAACATCCGGCTCAGGCCCGAGGCCCCCGTCCGGCCCAGGGGCTTCTACGTGGTCAAGTTCCATCCCGGCCGGGAGTTCAAGGGGTTGACCGTGGCCAAGTTCAGGCGGCGACTGGGCGGCGACACCGGCTGTGGGCCGGAGGGTCTTCAGCTTCTGGCCGTCACCCACCCCCACTTCGCCGAACTGATGAACCGCCGCCGGCTGGACTTTTTCGCCCTGGCCGACTACGACATCGCCCCTCACGGCTTCAACGATTTCTACGAGGCGCCCCAAATCTTCTGCAGCCAGGGCATCCTCGGTCTGGGCGTGGGTAACGTGGACGGGCCCTACCCGCTGTTCGCCATCCCCAGGATCCGTTTTCCGGACTGAGCCGAGGCGAGGGGCTAATATCCGATGGCGCAGCCGTCCTTTCTTCTGTCCGAGGCCCCCAAAAGCACGCCCTGGTCGCTATCGAGGTAGATCGCCTGGCCGCCGCCGACCCGATCGACCGCCTGGAGCGTCCGGTCGATGGCGCACCCCGTGGCTCTAGCGCCGACCGGCATACCGGGTCCGCTCGGGCCGGGCAATCAAAAGGCGCAAAAGAGGCAGCGGAGGGGCGGGTCAAGAGCCCCTCCCCGGCCGGGCCGGGAGCGGCCGGTCAGCCGCTCAGACCCAGCATCGCCTCGGCCTTGTCCAACCTGATGAGCAGCTCGGCCATGGCCAAATCGAGATCGAAATGCTTGATGCCGACCAGCTCCATGGCCTCCTCCTGCCAGCGAGGGCTCACCCCGTCGGCCCCGCCGCCGAGGCCGATCATCTGGCAGGCGGTGTTGGCGATGTAGAGCACGGCCAGATCGAAGTCTTTGGGGTGGGGCGAGGGATCGTGATGGCACCGGATGAGCTCGGCCATCTCTTGGGAGAAGTTCCAGTCCAGGACCATCCGCGCCCCCAACTCGGCGTGGTCCAGCCCCAGCACCTCCCGCTCGGCCGCCAGGAAGGGAATGCCCTTCTTTTCGACGTCCTCCAGGATTTGCTGATACTTGGAGTGGACAAAGCGATTCAGGGCGACCTTGCCGATGTCGTGGAGTAAAGCGGCGGTGTAGAGGACCGAACTGGGCGGGCGGCCGACATTTTCGCAGATGACCTGGGTCATCAAGGCCACGGCCAGGGAGTGCTTCCACAGATCGCCCTGATCCAGATCGTAGCCCGGCTGCTCCCGGCCCAACAGCTTGGCCGAGGCCGAGGTGAAGACGATTTCGGCGAAGGTCTCGTTACCCAAAAGCGCCAGAGCCTGGGCCAGGTTGTCCACCTTGTGGACCAGGCCGTAGATGGGCGAGTTGGCGGCCTTGATGACGTTGGCGGTGATGGTCGGGTCCATCTGGACCACCTCGACCAGGGCATCGACCGCCACGTCCGGATCGTCCAGCAGGGCCATCACCTTCTGGGCCACCTGGGGGAAGGGCGGCAGCTTGGCCGCCGCGGCCAGAATCATCTTGGTCAGGGAGCTCATATCGTGGTAATCCCTCCTCCCTTGACTTTGACCTGGACCTCACCCGTGGCCAGGTCCATCCGGACGGTGCGGTGAGTGGTGCCGCCGATCTCCTCGGCGTCGACCAGGATGTTGTTCTTGAAAAACAGCTTACGAGCGAGCATGTAATTGCGCTTGCCGATGTTGAACAGCTCGGCCTTGTCCATCACCTGGGCGCAGCCGACCAGCTTGACGCTCAGATTGCTCTTCTTGGCGCCCTGGGCGTAGGCTTCCCGGAAGAGAAGCGGGATGCCGACGTCGCCGAACATGTAAGGCTTGGCCTTGGCCTTGTCCGGCGAAACCTTGGCCTCCGGCAACATGAAGTGGAGCAGCCCGCCAACTTTGGTCTGGGGGTCGTAGATGCACACCCCCATGCAAGAGCCCAGAGCATGGGTGACCAGGGTCGCCTTCGGGCCCTTGGCCACCTTCATATCTGCAATGCCGACAACTAGATCCATATTCGTCCCATCCGGCCGACAAGCCTTGTGAAATAAACCGCGTTATATTGCCCTATCACTCAAAAAAGATCAACCCCGCCCCACCCCAAGACCGAACCGCGACACGTTCATAGAATTGTACCGTTCATCTCGAGAATTGCACGAACCGGCCAAGTGAAAAAGACGAATCCATTGCCAAAACACCTTGTTGCAATGATTTGCGTCGCCGGCGCAGGCGGAAAAACCGAAGATGGAAACCAGGCTCAAACGCTCGCCGTATTCTCCCCGCCCTTCGCCCCGGTTCCTACCCGGATCCGGGCCGGCAGGCCTCCGTTTTCCGGCGCTTTGTCGCTGCGATCGGGGAGTCGGAGATTTCCCCTCGCCCCGGTGAATCGGGACCTCCCCTGTCGGCGGGGCGAGTGGACCGGGTTAGGGGGATGCTCTATTATGATTGAAGCTTAAAAGGCGCTTGAAGCGCCGGCGGGAGCCGCGGGCCGGGCGGGGCGAAAAGCGAAGTTCGACTCGGCGGAAGCAGGGCGTCGGGTACGGCGCGGCTGCCGGCCGGGGCGAGTCTTTCGAGGAGACGGAACAATGAGAGACAGAAGGCGGGTGCTCCTGATCTCCGTTTTCGTGTTGGTGGGAGCCTCGATCATCACCACCGGCCTGACGATATATTTCTTGTATCACGCCGCCTTGATCGAACAACGGGATCGCCTGATCGAGTTCGCCCAGAGCCAGGCCAGGTTGATAGAGACCATGGCCAGGTTCGCCCGG
Source organism: uncultured Thermodesulfobacteriota bacterium (assembly GCA_964634465.1). GTDB lineage: Bacteria > Desulfobacterota > Desulfarculia > CAZWLY01. The sequence goes on from CAZWLY010000013.1 coordinate 105,424, forward strand.
CGATACGACTATCCGGAGGGGCCCGTCGCCGCCGCGTTGAGCCAGTTCAAGGACGCCCACGGCCGCTACAAGGGCTTCGGTCAAACCGGAGAGTTCACCCTGGCCAAACGGGTGGGAAACGACATCGTCTTCGTGTTGCGCCACCGGCATTACGCCCTGGACAACCCCAAGCCGGTTCCGTTCGACTCCAGGCTGGCCGAACCGATGCGCCGGGCCCTGTCCGGCCGATCGGGGACGGTGATCGGTCTCGACTACCGCGGGGCGATAGCCCTGGCCGCCTACGAGCCGGTGACCGAGTTGAATCTGGGTCTGGTGGCCAAAATAGATCTGACCGAGATTCGGGCCCCCTTCATCCGGGCCGGCCTCTATTCCTTCGGCGCGATGCTGGTGGTGGTCATCGTCGGCTCGGTGATGCTTTTAAGGATCACCAACCCGTTCATAAAACGTCTGGAAGAGAGCGAGGCCCGCTTCAGGCTGCTGTTCGAGCGGATATTCGAAGCGCTGGTGATGATCGACGAGACCGGCAAGATCATCGACGCCAACGAGACGACCTGCCGGTTGTTGGGATACTCCAAACAGGAACTTCTCGAGCTCTCCGTTTCAGACCTCCAACCGCCGTCGGAGGCAAAAAAAGTGGAGGAGGCGATAGCTCGGGTCTTCGAGGAGGGCGTCGATTACCTGGGCGAAACCGAGATGATGACCCAGGACGGCCGGCTGGTGCCGGTCGAGGCGGGCGGGGTGGCCCTCAACTTCTCGGGCCGGGACTACATCATCGGCAGCTTCTGGGACGTCACCGAGCGCAAGCGGGCCGAGGCGGCGCTCAAGGCCTCTGAAGAAAAGTACCGGACGGTGGTCGACAACTCCCTGTCGGGAATATTCATCATTCAAGACGGCCGTTTCGCGTTCGCCAACGAGCGATTGGCTCAGATACACGGCTACGATCGGCCGGAGGAGCTCATCGGCCGGCCGCTGTGGGAGATCGTCCATCCCGACGACCGGGCCATAGTCAAAGAGCGGGGCCGGAAGTGGACCAAAGGGGAGCCTCAGCCCGAACAGTATCAGTTCCGCGGGCTGAAAAAGGACGGCTTGATGATCTGGGTGGAGGTGCGGGCCGCCCTGGCCCCCTACCTGGGCGGGCAGGTGGTGGTGGGCAATGTGGTCGATATCACCGAACGGAGGCGGGCCGAGGAAGAGGTGCGCCAACTGACCCAGGAGTTGGAGCAGCGGGTCGAGCAGCGCACCGCCGAGCTGAGAGCGGTCAACGAGGCTCTCAAAAACGAGATCGCCGAGCGCAAGCGGGCCGAGGCGGCGCTAAAAGAGAGCGAGGGGCGCTATCGGAGCCTTTTCGAAGACTCTCCCATCTCCCTTTGGCTGGAAGACTTCTCCAGGGTCAAAAGACGTCTCGACGACTGGCGGGCCTCGGGAGTGGATGACTTCAGGGCCTTTTTCGACGCCCAGCCCGAAACGGTGTACGAATGCGCCCGTCTGGTCAAAATAGTAGACGTCAACCAGGCCGCGGTGGATCTTTTCGAAGCCGAAAGCAAAAAGGAGCTGTTGCTCAGTTTGGACAAAATCGTGACCGAAGAATCCTGGCCCGAGTTGAGGGAGGAGTTTATCGCCTTGACTGAAGGCCGAACCGCCTTCCGCACCGAAATCGTCAACCTGACCCTGGCCGGCCGAACGAAACACCTCGCCCTCCATCTCTCCGTCGTGCCGGGATACGAGCGAACCTTGGGCCGGGTTCTGGTCTCGCTCATGGACATCTCCCAGCGCAAGCAGGCCGAGGAGGCGCTGTCGCGGGAATCGGAGATAAACGCCTCCATCGCCGAGCTGTCTCGATCTCTGATCGATACGGTTTCGATCAAGGACATCTCGACCACCGTCCTCGATCACGCCAGGCGACTGACCCACAGCCGGCACGGCTTCGTCGGCTACATCGACCCGCAAACAGGGTGTCTGGCCGCCGAGACCATGACCAGGGACATTTGGAACGTCTGTCGGGTTCCCAATCCAAAAGGGCACTTCGAAAAACTCGGCGGCCTTTGGGGTTGGGTTCTGGAGAACAAAAAGGCGCTCATCACCAACGATCCGGCCGAGGATCCCAGATCCACCGGCACGCCGGCGAGCCATATCGCCATCGAGCGTTTCATGGCGGCGCCGGTTCTGGTCGGCGACGAACTGGTGGCCCTGATCGCCCTGGCCAACTCGGTGAGGGACTACACCGAGGAAGACCAGGCCATCGTCGAGCGCCTGGCCACCCTGTTCGGGTTGGCCGTCCAGCGCAAGCGGGCCGAGGACGACCTGCTCAAAGCCAAAGAGGAGGCCGAGGCGGCCAGCAACGCCAAGAGCGCCTTTCTGGCCAACATGAGTCACGAAATCCGCACCCCGATGAACGCCGTGATGGGCATGACCTCGCTGGTCCTGGACACCGAACTCGACTCCAAGCAGCGGGAATATCTGGAGACGGTTCAGGCCGCCTCCGAGGATTTGCTCAACCTCATCGACGACATCCTGGATCTGGCCAAGATCGAGGCCGGCAAGGTGGAACTGGACGAAAAAGCCTTCAGCCCGCGAACCAGTCTGTCTCGGATGATGAAAGCCCACTCGCTCCAGGCCGAGAAGAAGGGACTCGATCTCGTCTACCACATCAAGCCCGAGGTGCCCAAGGCCGTGATCGGCGACCTCGGCCGTTTGAGGCAGGTGATCTCCAACCTGGTCAGCAACGCCATCAAGTTCACCGAGAAGGGCCACGTGCTGGTCCAGGTCGGGGTGGCCGAGCGGACCGCGGACGAGGTGGTTCTCATCTATTCGGTGACCGACACCGGCATCGGGATTCCCAAGGAACGGCAGGAGGAGATCTTCGACCCGTTCACCCAAGCCGACTCCTCGACGACCAGGCAGTACGGCGGCACCGGCCTGGGTCTGGCCATCTCCTCCCAGTTGGTGGCGATGATGGGCGGAGAGATATGGTTGGACAGCGAGCCCGGAGAGGGGGCGACGTTCACCTTCACCGCCCGGTTTGGCTTGGGCGGGAGCCAGGAGAGGGAAGGGTCGTCGCCCGAGACGGCGACGCCTCAGCTGGCCGGACCCGTCTTACGCCAGGCGGACGAGCTGATGGTGCTCTTGGCCGAGGATAACCCGGTCAACCAGCGCCTGACCACCGCCATCCTGGAGCGGGAGGGCTGCCGGGTCGTACTCGCCTCCGACGGCCGGGAGGCCGTGGAAGCCTATCAGCGGGAGGACTTCGACCTCATCGTCATGGACGTCCAGATGCCCAACCTGGACGGCTACGAAGCGACCCGCAAGATCAGGGAACTGGAGAAGGAGAGCGGGGGGCACGTGCCCATCGTCGGTCTGACAGCCCACGCCATGAAGGGCGACCGGGAGCGCTGCCTGGCGGCGGGCATGGACGACTACCTGACCAAGCCCTTCGACCCGCCGGTGCTGATGGCCATCGTGGAGCGACTCACCGGTTGCGGCCCTTGAGGCGGCGGGGAGGAACCAGGGCCGGTATCGAGACGTCGCTTACGGCCGCCGGGAGCCTAATCGCCGGCCGAGTCTCTCGACCGAAGCCCGCGACGGTGAAACCGGCTTCCAACTTTTCGATCGGAGAATGACCTTGACCGGGGCAATCGTGCGTGATACATAGCTTTTCTACGATAAAGCCGGCGTAGCTCAGTGGTAGAGCAGCTGATTCGTAATCAGCAGGTCGCGGGTTCAAATCCCATCGCCGGCTCCAGAAACATCAAGGACTTAGGTCGAAGGGCTTAAGTCCTATTTTTATTATGAGAAAGAGATAGCTGCTTGAAAAAATTAAGAAACATTAAGAGGTGAGTGATGATATGGTCAAAGCTGGCGTCATCGAACCGGCCAAGGTGGTCAGGACCGCCCTCCAGAACGCTGCTTCGGTCTCCGGGTTGCTCTTGACCACCAACTGCCTAGTGGCCGCGAAACCGGAGAAGAAGGACAAGGCCGGCACGACGCCGGGCATGCCCGACGCGGACATGTATTAACCACCCCGGCGGCTCGAGGCACGCTTCGAAGATCAAGGCCGTCGTCGATCATAGCAGATTTATATTAAGGCTTATCATCAGTTATCCTTTTTAACTCTTCCCCCTCTCCTAACAAGACAGAGTCATTGACTTTTTATAAAGTTTTTCGCAGACTATGAAAGAGGGCATGTGGCTGTAGTAAGTTACCTTTTTATTTCTAACGCACGAGCTATAGTCAAATCTGGTGTACGGCCTGATCAGGCGGGGTCCCTGTTGGCCTC
>CAZWLY010000014.1:0-108788 GCA_964634465.1 uncultured Thermodesulfobacteriota bacterium
AGAGGCCAAGCGCGCCGAAGCCGCAAAAAGAGAGGAGGTGCTGAATCCGCGTCAAGCCCCAGATCAGGAGGAGACCCCAACCGACATCGCCTTCTTGGAACTGGTCAACCTGAGGCTTGATTACGTGAAGGCGTATTTCTCGGAAAATCATTACCTCAGGCACGTCAGCCTGGCCAGAGGGTGGATACGGGAATGGCCGGGGGCTTTGTGTGGTGATTTGACTACGGACTCGATTCGTCGCTTCATTCTCAAAAGGGCTGAAGTGTCGAGGTGCACAGCCAACCATGAACTCCGCTACCTGCGAGCCATGTTCAACTGGGCCATCAAAGAGGGATTGATCTCGACAAACCCCACTGAGGGCCTTCCTTTCATGCCCGAGGAGAAGAAAGTGAAGTATGTGCCCTCGCCGGAAGAGATCGACAGGGTCATCGCCCAGGCAGACAAGGACACCCAGGACTATCTATGGACCATTCGCGACACCCTGGGCAGAGTGAGTGAGATTAACCGACTGACCTGGGATGACGTAGATCTCAAAAACCGAACCATCACCCTGTACACCCGCAAAAAACGGGGTGGAAACTTGACCCCCCGAAAGGTGCCCATGACCTCCAGGCTCCACGAGATCTTGACGCGTCGGTTCAAAGAGCGCGATCGAGACAAACCGTGGGTGTTCTGGCACACCTATTGGAGCCGCAAAGCGGGAAAGATGGTCTCGGGACCGTACCAGGACAGGAAAGCCTTGATGAAGAAGCTATGTCGGTTGGCTGGGGTTCCGTATTTTCGCTACCATGCCCTGAGGCATGCAGGGGCAACGATCATGGACAATAACAATGTCCCCCTGAGTGCGATACAGAGCATTCTGGGCCACGAGAATCGGGCCACCACCGAGATCTACCTGCAAAGCTTGGGCAATGTGGAGCGTGAGGCGATGCTTGTGTATGAGCAGGCCAGCCAAAAGTCTCACACAGACTCTCACACGGAAAAGTAAGAGGGGTTACGCCATGTGACGTAACCCCTTGAAATCCTTGGTGGGCCGTCAGGGAATCGAACCCCGAACCTAATGATTAAGAGATATTTTTATTTTTCGCTTAACTGTGCGTCTTTATTGCTTGTTTTTGATTCGCTGACTAGCTTTTGACTAGCTGCCCGATTCGCCTCTTTTTTCGTCCGGTTCATTTTTCTTTTCAAACGGGGGGATCTGTTCGGCTGCCTGGCGTTGGATAGACCAGCCCGGATGTGAGTAGTGTCGCAGGGTCGTCGCCTCGTCGGCGTGGCCGGCCTGGAGGCTGATGCCCATGAGGGGTGCGCCGGCCTCACGGGCGTAGGTGATGGCGGCGTGGCGGACGTCGTAGAGCACAATGTCTTTGTCGGCCAAGCCGGCTTTTTTCTTGGCGCTCAGCCAAGCGGTCCGGTAGCCATAACGGGCGATCTTCTTGCCGTCGCCGCGGTGGATGACCCATTCAAACCCCTGGGCCTGGTCCTCCTCGAAGCGGGCCCGGAATTTTGGGAAAAAGATCGGCGGAATAAACTTGACCTCTTCCTTCGCGTCCAGTCCCTTGGCCTGGCGAATCCTGACTACCTTCCGGTCCCAATCGACTTGTTCCCACCGCATCCAGAACAACTCCTCGGGGCCGGGTCGAACGATCAGATACCAGGCGACCTCCATGGCCCACGCCAAATAAGGCTCGGCGTGGGCATGGATTGCACGGAGATCGGCCAATGACGGCCGCCCGCGCCGCCTTTCCTTCAACTTTTTTAGCCCGGCCCAGGGATGGCGGGTGATGTAGCCTTCGTTCAAGGCCCAGGACATGACGGCGGCCAGGTAGGCCTGGTATCGGTTTTTGGTCGTGTTGGACAGGCCGTCCATCGACAGGCGCAGGGCTTTCAGGTGGCGGGGGGTTAAGGTCTCCACCGGCTCGTCGGCGAAATCGGCGTAGGACAAGGCGTTGGTCAACCCCTGGGCGGTTGTCCGTGCTGGCTTGCGTTCGGCCAGGTAGAGGTCGATCAGTTCGGCCAGGGTGGGCGATGGCGGCAACGGCTGGCTGACCCTTTTGCGGCGGGCGTCAAAGGCTTGGGCGGCGGCTTTGGCTTCGTCCCCGCGGCCGAAGTACTTCCACCGCTGCTTACCGTTCTCCCGCCAGAAGGCCACCCAGCGGCCGTCTTTGCGCTGGTGGACGCTCATTGCAGTTGGAGGCGGATTAGGTAAATGGCGAGCTCCACAGAGCGATACCAGGCAAAAGGAGGAATAAAGAAAGCCAGGGCCGCATCCGTGGCGCCGTGGGCGATAAAGGCCCAAGCCAACCCGCCGAACTCGCCCCAGAGGAGGCCGGCGACAAGTGGCACCTTCCATAGATAGCTCATCGGGGTTGCTCCAGCGGCTACCAGCTGGGCGTCGAGTCGTAGACCGGCCGCCCATACTGGTTCATGTGAACCCCAGGGCCGTAGGCGTCGCGCTGGACGTTCCAGGTGGGATCGGTGAAGCCGGATCGATCCCGATAGACATGGGGGCGGGCATAGGTGTCCATGTTGATGCCGTGGCCGTAGGAGTTGGGTTCAACGTACCGACCGGAGCTATAGTAATCCTGGTGGTAGTTGCCGTACTGGTCGATCCAACCGCCGGCCAGGGCCGGGGCGGCCAGTAAAAGAACGATCGAGAAGCACACCGCTAAGACCTTCATGGCGACCTCCTTCCTTATCTCGCCCGCCCAAGCGGAGCCGGCCAAGCTCGGGGAGGTGAGAAGGAGAAAACAGTACGTCGTGAGCAGGGCGATTCGCTTCATTTCTTCAGCGGCCCCAAGTAGATCAATTCGTCGTGAACCAAGCTCCACATTTCGTCAACGACTTGGTAGAATCTGTTTGCTCGGGCGTTGTTCATACCTTTCGTTGAAACCTCCCGGTCCAATTCCCGCATTTCGTGAGCGATTTGGCGAAATCTGTTTAGGCGGGTTTCGGTCAGTCTGCCTTCCAGCTCAAGCCTGGCGATGCTTACCATCATTTCAAATTTGATGAAGGTGTTGGCGGGGTCTTTATACAGGGAGGTCATGACGTCCCTGATCTGCTCGATACCAAACGAGGCGAAGGGGCTCCGCATGAAACCTTTCCAGATCGGATTGCGAATGTCCCTTTTCTCCCTTAAAAACAGGGCGACTGCCTCGTCGCGCTTGGCCATGGCGCAGTCGCGGTATCCCCATAAGTAGATGAATCTTTCGGTGTCCGTTAACCGGTTCCAGATTTTGCCGGGGGTCTTTTCAAGGGCTGGGGCCGGCTGGGCGCACAACAGAGCCAGGCCGGCGGCGAGGGCCATCGCCGTCTTAATCCTCATTTGGCGCCTCCAGGTCTTTCTTGCTTTTCAGACTCTCCAGCCAGTCTTTGAAGTCTGGAAAGCGGTTTTTTAACTCCAGCCTGACCCAGGCCGGAAAGTCTGGCTCGCTGGACGATCGGGTGATCACCCAGGCCCGAAAGTCAACCAAGGGGTCGGTGGGATTGTGATCCCTGAAAACCTCCAGGTCGTCCTGTGAAGAGATGACGGCGATCACCTGCCATGCTGCTGTGGTGTACCTGCCGTCCGGTTCAGCCATCCGGATGGCCGTGCCTGGCAGAAAGATGGGTTCCTGGCCGTAATTCAAAAAGTTGGGATTGATTCCAAACCGTTCCTCGGCCCTGCTGACCAGCTTGGCAGACAAGGGGCCTTCTTTCTTGGCCAACTGTCGGTAAACCAGGGAGTGGTGTACCTCAATTTCTTTAGAAAATTCAGGGACTCCAATCCTTAGGGCCTCAATGGCCACACGCAGACGGTCACCCGGCGTTCGATTTTTTCTTGACATTGTCACACTCGTCGAATAATAATGCGAATGGGACACACCGGGACACAGGGGAGTGGCGCTGATGGTCGCACCCAACTCCGAACCAAGGCGTAAATCCGGCGCAAAGCTGACCGCCACAATCAAGGCCCGAATCGAGCCTGATTTAAGGAACCGGGTTGAGTGTTATGCGAGGCGGCATGAGCGCGATTTGAGCTATGTCCTTCGCAAAGCCCTCCTTATGTTTCTCAACCAAGAAGATCAGTCGGTTGTTTGAATGTACCACGGTGGGGAACGTTTGCAAAGCGCCGAGAGGTCGAACATCCGGCCGGAGGAGACGGATGGTAGCTAAGCGCGGAGATTTTCGGGTGGCGGTGGCACCGAAGATCGAGAAGCTCATCCGGGAGTACGCCGAGGAGCGCGGTTTAGCCAGGACCGAGGTGGCCCGCCTGGCGATGATCGAGTTCTTGGAGCGCAAGGGCATGTTGCCTATCGGGCGGCGCGGGAAGTCGAACGCGAGCAAATGATAGCCGGACGATATTTCGCGGGGAATAGGAAAAAGTCGAGGGATTTATGAAGGGTCAACTCTCCGAACGAGACAGGCTGTTCAAGGAGATCTGCAAGCGGGCCTACGAGGACTACCCGCGGCGGGGGTTGATGCGCTTGCTGGTCGAGGCAACCAACCTGCCGGAGCAGACCATCTATTCCCAGCTTGACTACAACAATCCCACGGTGAAGACGTCGGTGTTTTTGGCCCACGAGCTTTTTCTGCTGACGCTTGATCGTGGTCTCAAGCGGGCCCTGGAGCCCAGGGGCTACGTTCTGGTGCCCGAGGTGGCCGAGCAGACGACCGACGCCGAGGAACGGAGCGAGATCCTGGGCTGGATCGAGAGGGCCCAGGAGCGGCTGGCCGAGCTGAAGGCGGCGATCAAGAAGCACAAGGGAGGTGCGGCTAAGAAAAGGTAGGCCGCCCGGAGCGGGGCCCCAGGCGGCCGGCGGTGGATTCCACGGTAGGAAATCACACCCTCGCAAGCTGTGATCCTACCACGAATCCCCCCCCAGGCCAAGCCTAGACCTCATTCCGGGCCAAGGATAGCCGGTCGCCGGTTGGGCGGCCCGACCCGAACCAAGGGAGGTTTGTGATGGGAATGATGACACCAATTGGCGCCCCTGCAACGGGGTGGAACAAGTTGGAGGAACTGGCCAAAGCGGCCAACGACTTCGTCGCCATGGCCACGGAGCGGCTTTCTCGCCGGCCCGGATGGCGCCTCAAAGAGGCCGGTGCCGGCGGAGTGGTGGGGGAATTTCCCTACCTGCATTACGTCGGCATCCGAAACCCGATCGTCGAGGCGAAGATCAGCGTTCACGTTGATGAAGACGGTGTGTTCCTGTTCGTCCAAATCGACCAGGGACCGCGGGGTTGGCAGACAACGGCGGGTTTATTCGGCCTGGACGCGGTCGGCCTCGACCAAGCCATGACCTGGGCCGAGGCCAAGGCCAGGGGTGTCTGGCGGGATATGGTCGCCGGCACGCCCCTTCAGCAGCCGGAGGATATGAAACCGGAGAATATGACAGCCGAGGCTTAGCGATTTCGGTCGGGGCGTTGGGGGCGCTGTTGTGTGCGTGGTGGGTTTGAACGCCGTAATAGTCCGGGGAAGGGCGGCCGATGGGCGGCCGCCGCGGAAGGCATTGACCGAGCAGCCCCAACCCCGGCCGAGGGCCCGGTTGGCCGCCAGCCGCCGATCTTTGACGGCGGCCCGGCCGGCCGGGCCGCTTTCCGAAAGGGAGGCAGTCATGGATGAGAAGGGCGAGCGGGCGTTTAAGTGGATCGTGATCGTGACGTCTATCTTCACCATCCTTTACTTCGGCGGTCACGTGGCGGCGGGGTTTTTGCGGTGACCGAGCGGATCTATGCGGCCCAGGCGGCGGAGATGATCGGCCGGTCGAAATCGACCCTCATCCGCTACCAGGACGAGGGCCGGTTCCCGGACCTGCTGCCCGATCTGCGGGACCCGGTCTCCGGGTGGAGGGTCTACGACCCGGAAAAAATACGGGCCCTGGCTGCGCTTTTGACCCCGAAACCGGTTGAGGGAGAGTGATGAAGCTGGAGGAGGACGAGCGTCGGCGCCTGTTGGCCGAGCTGGCCGAGCAGCGGCGGTTTCACGAGTCCGAGCTGGCCAGGATCGAGCGGATGAAGCTCCTGCTGGGAGAGACCGGGGGGCGCCGGCGGCCGAGGATTCGGGCTCGGGAGATCAGGCTTGAGAACTATGGCTACTGAGTTTGTGCATCGGGGTGAATTCTTGGTCGAGGCGGCCATCGGCGGAGCGGTGGGCCGCTTGGGCGAGGGTTTCAGCCCGCTGCTCAAACCGAAACTTTTGATTCGCCGGAGCCGGCGGGGATTCCTGGAGGTCCGGCTGATCGGGAGGCGAAGTGGCCAGGAGTAGACGAGGGGTTTTTGTCGTCGCCACCAGGGACCGGGTGGTCGAGCTGGTCCAAATCCGGCGCAAATCGTACGGCTACTCGTTCGAGGGGCGGGACGACGCCGGCCGCCGGTTGTGGTTCTACACCCGCCGCCGAGGCATCTGCGACGAGATCGAGTCGGGCCGGATCGGCGTCGGCAGCCGGGTCAGGCTGCTGCACGCCGTGGACACCAACGCCGACGGGATAGTTGTCCGCCGGGTTGACCAGATGGAGGCGTTATGAGGGTGAAGCGGCCGATCATGGTGTTGGGGATGCACCGCTCGGGGACCTCGCTGGTGGCCGAGATGCTGCACCGGGTCGGGGTCGAGATGGGCGAGCGATTGCTCCCGCCGGCGCCGGACAATCCCAGGGGTTTTTTCGAAGACGAGGAGGTGGTCTCGCTCAACGACCGGATTCTGGCCGAGGCCGGCGGATCCTGGGACCGGCCGCCGTCGGTGGAGCGGATCACCAGGGCCGGGCGGTCGGCCCGGATCCAGGCCGATATGGCCGCCTACTTGGTCCATCGGCGCGGGAAGGTGCTGTGGGGCTTCAAGGACCCCCGCCTGGCCCTCACCTTCGGCGTCTGGCTTCGCGCGATCAACGTGCTGTGCGGCGGGCCGCCAAAGATCATCCGGGTGGAGCGGGACCGGGAGGCGGTGATCCGGTCGCTGGAGAGGCGCCACGGCGCCGGCGACTGGCGCCGCCTGTGCTGGGTCTACGAGCGGCGGCTCTGGCGCTACTTCGATCGCTGGCCCCACGACCTGTTGGCCCTGGACTACGGCGATATTCTGGACGACCCGGAGCTGGCCGCCGAGGAGTTGGTCGCCTGGCTGTTCCCGGGCCTGAGGGAGAAGGCGGCTGTTCCTTTCGGGGCGTCGGTCTTGTCCTCGGAAGGCCTGGGTGCGGTGGCCTGGTTCTGGAACCTGGTGGGGCGGGCGGCCAAGCTGGTCGATCCGGCCCTCAACCACAACGGGAGGTGAGATGCGCTGCGTTGTTTGCGGGGCGGCGGCCCGTTACACGGCGCGGGTCAAGGACCCGAGGATTGCCCGCTTGGCCGTCCATTCCGGGGCGACGGTCGAGCTTTGCCGGGACTGCCTGGAGGCGGAGCGGGCCAACTATGAAATCCGGTGCGCCTGGCTCGCCCCGGAGAGGAGCTGACTCGTGCCTGACTGGCTGATCCAGGCCGGGTTGGCCGCGGCAACGATGGCGGGTTTTCACCTGGTCACCGAGCCGGAGCCGACCAGCCGGCTGATCGGGGCGGTGGTCGGCCTGGTCGCCCAGGGCTTTTGGTTGCTGGACGTATTTCGCGGCCGGTCGTTCCGCTGGGGCGTGTTCGTGGTCACGGTCTGGTTCACCGGCGTGTACGTCAAGGTGCTCTGGAGGGGGTAGAGATGGCGATCGTTGAGGTTTCTAAGAAGCTTACGTTCAAGACCAGGAAGATCGGAGACAAGATCATTGTTCCGGTGATGAGCGCCGGTCGCGGTCAATTCGTGGTCATCGGCGAAGTGGTTGGGCGATCTCACCGGGTGAATTCCCTCGTCAGGCCGCCGATACGGCTGCTCGATGTCAAGGTTGAAAAGGCCTTGTCTGTTTCCTCGGGTCGATATGCCCCCTCATGGGTCGGAAAGACTTATCAGGCAATGACCCTGGGCCGTGATTATTGCCCGTCGTTATGGGACGCCGTTGTCGGCGTGGTTAGAAAAATCGCGGAATGTCGCCGGGACTACGAGGCGGCCTACCTGAACCTGACGGCATTGCTGGAGCCTCGGCCGCGGGAGTAGGGGGGAGCATGTTTAACCCCGAGATCACGGTCGACCAGGTGATGGCCCTCGGGCCCTGTCGTGAATACACCCGCGAGCGGGTGGTTGAGCTTTTCGGAGGCGAATCCACTACTCTATTGCGTCTCATCGACGAGGTGGACGCCCCGGCCGAGGACAAGTTCTGGTTGATCGGCCGGGTCTTGCCCGCTCGGCTGGTACACCGGTTGGCCTGCCAGATTGCCGAGAGGTGTCTGGAAGCCGCCGAGGCCAAGGGATACGAGATCGACCCCCGATCCTGGGAGGTCATCCGCGCGATGCGGCGATGGCTGGCTGGCGAAATTACGGACGAGGAGATGGCCGTCGCCAAGGACGCCGCCTGGTCCGCCGTCTGGGCTGCCGTCCGGGCCGAGACCGAGGCCGCCTGGGCCGCCAGGGTCGCCGCCGAGATCGCCGGGGCCGCCTGGTCCGCCGCCGAGTTCGCCAGGGCCACCGCCGCAGCCGCCGCCGAGGCTGCCGCCGAGGCTGCCGAGGTCGCCGGGATCACCAACGTTACCGGATCCGCCGCGGCCGTTTGGAAGCGACACTTGGCAATGGCGAGGGAGCTGGTGGTGAATGAGGGAAAGAAAGGAGCCGGTGATGAATGAAGAGCGGCAAAGAGTCGAACCAGGACATAACCGCTCTAAGTCAGAGCATAAACACCCCGAAGCCTACTGTCGGATGGTTTACCGGTGTAAAAGGTGCGGATATACGGAATCAATCTGGAACTCCAGAGACGGCGTGACGCCTTTCATTGTTGGCTGTCGTAGCTGCGGTGGAGAGGCAATGCACATACGGTGGGATTGCGACGAGTACTCACCAAACTATGTGCCGCGGCCAGGCGAGCGCATCTTTGTGGACTTAACCATGGAGAAGGCGCGTGAGGTCGCGAAACAGCAGCTAAAGCAGCTCGAAGGCACTAAATGGGAATGCCCACCAGAAGAGGAGTCTGCGCGAATCGAAGAGCTAACTCGTAGCCTTTATGGTAATGGCCACCAGCCCGATTTGATTGTCATTTCCGGGGTTGAGGATTGGTTGATTGAGTTTATAAGGAGTCGGTCGTTTCCGGGGTCGTCAAGAATTGGTTGAGTGAGCTTACCGGCGCCGCCCAGGCAATTGGAGTTGTGGTGATGGGCTGTTCATTGCTTGAAAAACGAGTCAAGCAGATCGAGTTTCTCCGGGTTCAGGTAGCCGACCTGCAGGCCATCATCGACAAGCAGGCCAAGATCATTCAGCGGCTAACCGAGGCGCTGGAGTTTTATGCGCGGGACGATCTCCTGCAAAGCCCAAGCGAGGGGTTCGAGGCCCAGTACGACCCGGCGCCGGCGCCGATTGAACAGGACCGAGGGGAGAGGGCCCGCCGGGCGTTGGCCGCTGTGGGCCGGTCGGAGGGAAACAATGTGCGTAATTGATGTTGATGGTGGTGACTGGCCGGAGTTCTACAACAAACGACTTGTAGTGGCCAGAAAACAACATAAATGCTGCGAATGTGGAGAGGACATTCTCCCGGGACAGCAATATGAAGTCGTGGTCGGTAAATGGGACGGAGAATTCAGTACCTATAAGACCTGTTCGGTTTGCTTGGAATTGCGGACACATTTCTTCTGCACCTGGGTCTTTGGGACTCTATACGAGGAGCTCATCGAGGAACTGGAAGAAGGTGGTTTCTCTTTGGGCCATATGGACAATCTAAGCCCGGCCGCCGCTGCCAAGATAGACGAGTTGATGGCGCGGCTCGATGAATATGAGGAGGCCGACTCGTGAGGTCTGAAGCGGAAATCATTCTGCGCTTAGTTGCGATTACCCTGGGCATTGCTGGGACGGCAATAATCACTGTAGTGGTTTCGGTCTGCCTGGACCGACGTCCACCCGAGACGGTCATAGATTGGTTGTGTGTGATTATCCTGGGCTGCCTGGTGGGTGTCGTGATTTTTTAGAGGAGGCCGGCCGATGAACCACCCTCTCCCTATGAGCCTCGCCTCGGAGCGCGCCTACCGGGCGGGGTGCAAGACTCAGACGCGGCGGCTGGTTAAGCCGCAGCCGCCGAAGGGCTATTTTTACTTCGACACGATGAGGCGCGTCATCGGCGTGCACTGGTGGATATCGAGGCGTTCGGCCTATGATCCGTGGCGCCTGGAGTGTCCCTACGGCCAGCCCGGCGATTTGCTGTGGTTGCGGGTGAGGCTGGTAGACCAAGGCGGTTTCGTCGCCTATCAAAGCGACGGCGAGTATCTGTTTGCCAATACCGACCCCACCGACACAACAGAGGACGGGCGCCCGCTTCCCACTCCGACTCCGTGGCCATGGAAAAAGGACACGCTGGCCTCAATTTACATGCCCCGGTGGGCGTGTAGGGATATCGCCGAACTTGTTTCGGTCCGGGTCGAGCGGTTGCAGGAAATCTCCTTTAGTGATTGCGAGGCAGAGGGGACGCAGCGAACCAAATATTGGAAAGAATGTCGCTATGCAGATGAGGCCTACGCCCAGTGGTGGAATTCGCTTCACCCTGGCCCCGACGAAAACTGGAGCGCCAACCCCTGGGTGTGGGTGCTCGAATTCCGGCGGCTGACGGGTGACGAGTTGGCGGAGGCGCTGGAGGAATTGAGGGGGGAATAGGGAGGGCGCTATGACCAGGATTGAATGGGCCGACAAGACGGTCAATGTCGCACCTTTTTGCTCGAATGGCTGTCCTTTCTGCTACACCCAGCGCCTTCGCCCGCGCATGAAATGCCCCGACTGCCGGGCCAACCGGCCCCACGTCCACCTGGACCGTCTGGCCGAGATCACAAAGGGCAGCCGGAAGGGGCCGCTGAGGATCTTCCTGAACTCCATGGGGGACCTCTTTGACCCAGGGATGGCGCGATCATGGTATCCGCCCATTTGGGAGGCCGTGGCCGCCTCGCCTCACCACGTCATCGTCTTGACCAAGCGGCCGGACCTGATGACGCCCGATCGCCTGCCGGCCGAGGTCCTGCCCAACCTGTGGCTCGGCGTCTCGGTCACCCGTCAGACCGACCTGTGGCGGCTCGACGAGCTACTGCGCCGCTGGCGCGGCCGGGCCATCGTCTCGATCGAGCCGCTTTTGGGTCCGGTCGATATCCGGAAATACCTGGGCTTCGTCCACCAGGACGAGATCGGGGCCGACTCGGGCGACCCCAACGACCCGTGGGTCCCCGGCCTGGACTGGGTCATCGTTGGCGGCCTGTCCGGAGCCTGGCTGCCCCGAGGCTGGAGTACGCGGGTCTCTCTGCTCCAGTCCCAAGCCGGGTGGGCGGCCGATATCGCTGATCAGTGCCTGGCCGCCGGCGTGCCGGTCTTTGTGAAGGACGAGCCGGTCCGGCTACCCAGCCCGGCGCCGGAGCCCCGGCAGTACCCGGTGGAGATGCTCCGCCAGCCGGAGCGGAGATCGTTGGTTAGAGGGCGAAATACGAGGCCGTAGGAGGCGCTGTGAGCCGAGATTTTTTCGAAAACGACCCCAGGTAAGGGGGAAGGTTGGGACTGCCGCCTAACATACGGATACCGCGCCAGGTGGCGGCCGCTCTCCAGAGTGTCAGGGGGCCCTACCCAGTCATGGCCTGGTTCCAGGACGCGGTGACCGAGGAGCGGGAGGTTGACGGCGAGGTCTGGGGCCGGGTCCTGGGCGGGCGGCCGATCACGGCGGCCGCCCTCAACCGGCCGGACCGCGACCTGGCCCTGGACTGGCCCGAGCGGACGATCCGGAAATGGCTGGCGTGGCTGGAGCAGGCCGACCTGGTCAGGAGATTTATTACACCTGACGGGATGATTGTTTTTGTTCGCTCGAATAAATTTCATAAAGATTCTGATAGGCGCAAGAGGCCCTTCAAGCTCCCGCCCGGCCCCGAAAAGTTATCCACAATTCCACAGGATGAAGGGTCCGGCACCACCGTGCCGGCCGGCACGATTTTGCCGCGCGGCACCAGCGTGCCGACCCCCGGCACCAGCGTGCCGACCCCCGGCACCAGCGTGCCGACCCCCGGCACAGCTGTGCCGACCCCAACACTAGTACTAGACTCTTACAGAGACTATACACAAGACAAGCTAGCTGGGGCGGACGGGGGCTGGGGAGTTGTGGATAACCCGACCCTCGAGGGCCTGGGTGAAGCCTGGCAGCGGCGGCCGAAGGCCGCCGAGGTCTATAAAGGGGGAATGAGCAAGGATGAGCTTTTCAACGCCGTCGTCGAAATTGACAAGGCGGCGGCGCTCGAACTGGCCGAAGGGCTGGACCGAGCCCTGCCCCCGGAACTGAGGGGCTTGGCGTTGTGGGTCCGGCAGAAGCTAAAGCAATGGGATCCGGCCGCGATCGGTCACGCCTTGTGGCGACTCTCGTGCGAGGTTCGCCGGGCGCGTCAGCCGAAGAAACTCCACGGCTGGTTGGGCGCGGTGGTCGAGCGGGAGCACCGGGGGCGGATTGACGAACGACTGGACGCCTGTCAGCGGGCCTGGCAGGCGGCGGAAGGGAGGATGTGATGGACGACGTGATGAACGGATTGACGGCCTGCCGGGACTGCGCCAAGGCGGTCGGCTCGGGAAGTGAAGTCCGGTGCAGCGGCGCCAGCATAGAGCGGGTTTTCGACCCCTGGGAGGGGTGCTGGCGGGAGAAGTTGGCGCCGGCGTCGAGGTATAACAACGGCTACGGCCCGTGTCTTTACTTCGAGGCCAAGGATGATGCCGCCGAGTAGGCGCCCCGAGCCGCGGTTGGGCCCGGACGGTCGCTGGCGGATGCCGGCCGAGGGGCCCGGCCTGGCCGCCCTGGTGGGGTTCGACGACCGCCTGGCCGCGATCCGGGCCTACAATCGGCTCAAGCACGGGATCCCCTGCCAGCGGCGAAACTGCGCCGGCGGACGGGAGAGGTAGGAGGTGGCAGAAATGACTGACGAGCAATTGAGGGAGATCGAGAAGCGGGCAGAGGCGGCGACGCCTGGGCCGTGGTGCTATGAATTAGTTGGAGTCAAACACAGCGATTGGGTCGTCGGAATAGCTATTAACGATGACGGCAAACCACTCGCCGGAGAGTTGATCGATGAAGGGGAGTTTGTCGTTGAGAATGTCTGTTGGAGATTCGGGCTCGCTGAAACCGAAGACGGGAATAATGCCGCCTTTATCGCCCACGCCAGAGAGGACATCCCCGCCCTTATTGCCGAGGTGCGGCGGTTGAGGAAGTGGATTGAGTCCGGTCGGCTGTCGTGACCGGGAAAGGGCACATGGACTACGTGATACCGGGGACGGTGGATGAGCGTTGCCTGGCCAGATTGTTGGCCAGGGCGTCCGCGGCGGGGTGGCCGCGGCCCAAGCATGTGTACGCCGACCGGTTTATCCTGCTCGAGGGGTCGGAGGTCGAAGGGGTTTACGCCTCGCCCGTGGGGCCGGTGGTCCTGCACGGCGAAAAGACGTGGTATCGGCGGACGCACTTGTCCAAGCTGTTGGAGCGGGTGGCGTTGGCGGGCGGCGGGGGATTGTGGATGATTTCGAGACCGTCGGGCGGCGGGGAGGTCAAGGTTTTACGGGGTGATTTCGGTTAATGTTTTGAAGACCGTTTTCTTTCCATAATTCCCATTTACGCCGTGCAATTTTGGTAACCTGCTCTGATAATTCAAAAAAACCTTTCCTTTTTCTTTTCTTGAAGTTGCATGCGGGACATTTCATGACGTGCCACCCGAAGATAGATTCGGTCCCATCCAGTTGAGTCTTACATTCTGGGCACCGTGGCGGTGTCTCGACCTCTATGTAGTCAGGTGACACCCTGTTCGGATCAAACATACCCATCGGATCTGTACCTGGAGCAAGGATTCTCCAAGTGAGTCCCTCATAGCCAATCTCTCCAACATTGACCCAGCCATAGAGCGGTTCGGATGACCTGAACACGAATGGCGCCCCGCTGTTTCGAATCTTTTTTATTCGTGTCCAGATGAGTGTCCCCACCAGCCAGATCGCCAAAACAGAACCTATGGTCCACCACAACCAGGTCGGGATGTCTTGGAAATAGGTTTTCCCCCCACCGGTTTTTAGCGTAGAGATGAATCCGAGAATTATTGAAGCTGTCACTATTGCAATGGCTTGGCCGAGGGTGTTTTTGAGGAGGAATTTCATCACGACCTCCAGACTGAACCAATGACAAGATCATATGTCAGATAATTTAAATCGGTCAACAGATATAAAAAAATTTATACCAACCAAATTTAGCTAAAAGCTAAGTTAAATCAACGACTAAGGCCCTGGTTGCGTGTCAGCCGGGGCTATTTTTTTGGGTGACCCTGACTAACCCTGGGTGACCCTGGGGCCCCTGGGTTACCTGGACTGATCTGCAAGCCCGGTGGATCATGGGCGGGAGTGCAATTGTCGGTCAAAGCCGGCAAAAAACCGGCAAACGCAACGCCGATGAGCGCAACGGGTTGATTATTTTGGAAAAAGGGATGTTTTCGACGGGTGGAGAAGGCAACGGCGGCGGCGCTCGGCGCTGGGACCGCCAAGAGGCGTACCGGCTCCACTACGAGCGCGGCGTGCCCATGACCGAGATTGCCCGGCAGATGGGCGTCAGCGTCTCGTCGATTTCCCGCGGCCTGAAGAAGATGCGCCAGGCGGCGACGGCCAGGTTGGCCGGCGATCCGGCCGAGGCCGGCCGGGTGTTGCTGTCGCTGGAGGCGGTCGGCCGGGAGTTGGCCGAGGTCAAGCGGATCAACGACGAGATTTTGACCGAGTTGCGGGGGCCGGCCCTCGAGGAGCGGATAACGGCGGCGGCCGAGTTGGTGCTCTCGGGCGAGCCCTCGGCCGAGGATCGACAGCGGCTGGCGGGGCTGGTCAAGGCGATCCAGGCCGGCTACGTCCAGGCGCTCAAGGCGCTGGAGGTCAAGATCAAAACTGTCCACGAGGCCAAGGGTCTCTTCGAGCTGGTCCTGATTGCCGACGAGATCAGGGATTTCCAAGAGGCGGTGATCAATGTCTGTGCTCGCCGGGGTATCTCGCGCCGCGAGCTCGCTGAGGAGATCGATAACCTCAGACGGGCTTCTGGCCGAGCTTACAACTAAGCTGCTGGCTCCCGAGCCGGACGAGGTGGAGGCCGAGGTCTCGGCGGCCGAGGCCGATCCGTTTTGGTTGATCGAGGCGGGTAAGATCTGGATCAAGACCAAGGCCGGCGAGCTCGTCAGGTTGAAGCCCAACCGGCCGCAGCGCCGGTTCTTGGATTGGGTGCGGGAGCGGATGGAGGCCGGCCAGCCGATCCGGGTCTGGATTCTCAAGGCCAGGCAGCAGGGCTTTTCAACCCTGTGCGAGGCGATGATCTACTGCCTGACCGCTCAACAGCCCAACCGCCAAGCGCTGATCATGGCCGACGAGATGGACAGGACTGACCATATCTTCGCCATGACCGACCTGGCCCACCAGCTCCTGGCCGAGACTGATCCCCACCTGGCGCCCACGACCGAGGCGGCCAACGCCAGACAACTCAAGTTCGACCGGCTGAGAGGTCGGCGGCTGGGCAGTCAGATCATTGTCGCCACGGCCAAGGCGGCCCGGAAGGGCAAGGGCGTGCTGCGGACGGCCGGGGTCGGCCGGTCGATCACGCCGCAGTACGTGCACCTGTCCGAGTGCGGCTCGTTCGACGACCTGGACGGCGTGCTGGGCGGGTTGATGATGAGCGTACCCAAGCCGCCGGTGTGGACGATGGTCATCGGCGAGAGCACGGCCGATATGTACGGCGGCCAGTTCCACCGGGAGATTCGCCGGGTCCAGGACGGCGAGTCTGACTGGGAGCTGTATTTCTCGCCCTGGATCGAGCACGACGAGTATGAGCTCGAGCTGGAGCCGGGCGAAATCATCTGTCTCGACGGCGACGAGCCGGTCGAGGCGGTGGCGGCGGCGATAGGAGTCTCCGAGACACCGCAGACCTCCTTAACCAGCCCCGAGCCGGCGGACCTGGTGGAGACCCGTCTCTGCCAGGTCTACGGCTCGGGCATGGGGCTGGACAAGGTGCTGCGTAAGATCAAGTGGCGGCGCTGGTGCATCAAGACCGAGTGTCGGGGTGACGCCGACCTTTTCCGGCGGGAGTACCCGCTGACCGTGGACGAGGCGTTTTTGACCGCCGGTCGGCCGCGCTTCAACGCCAATCTTCTCCGGAACGTGTACGAGCCTCTCTGTCGGGAGCCGGCGCTGGTCGGCGAGATCGTCTGGCGGGACGGGCGGCCGACGATCGTCTCCCAGCCGGGCGGCAGTCTGTCGGTCTGGGAGGAGCCCGACCCCCGCGGGGATTACCGGATCGGGGCCGACGTGGCCGAAAACACCGTGGACGGAGCCTACCACTCGGCCCACGTCATTGAGCGACGGACCGGCCGGGTGGTCGCCGTGTATCACAATCGACGTGATCCGGACCTCTACGGCCACGACCTCAACGCCCTCGGGCGCTGGTACAACAAGGCGCTGATCGGGGCCGAAGCAAACTCCTGCGGGCTGACGGTGTTGACGGCGCTGAGACGGGGCGACGCCGAGGCCGGCCTGGCCCCCTACCCCAACATTTACCGCCGCGAGACCGTGGACCGGATCGACGGCCAGGCGACGGCCAGTTTCGGTTGGCGCACGACCGACCGGACCAAGGCGCTGATGATCGACGATTTGGACGCGGCGCTCAGGAATCGGGACATCAAGATATACGACCGGGCGACGGTCTCCGAGCTGATGGCCTACCAGGTGCTGGACACCGGTTTGGGCGCGCCCCCCGGCGGACATGACGACCGGGTGATGAGCCTGGCCCTGGCCGTCCAGATGCTGGCCAAGAGCGGCCAGGGGGTGTTGGCCGGCATGGAGATCGATCTGGAGGCGGCGTGAGCGGGTTGGAGGTCAAGGTCCTACTAACGATGTTGGCGGTCATCGTGGCCATCATCATCTTGGAGCCGGGCCGATGAACTTGATGGTTAAGAAGGTCGGCAAGACTTTGGTCTTGGTAGACGACAAGGACGAGCGGCTCGTCAGCCGGGCCAACGCCTCGGTGGCGTGGCCGGAGAAGGGCCGCCCAGGATACATCCTCGCCGCTGTCCAGGAGGCGGCGCCGGCGTTCAGGGTTCGGGTCGTAGCCGGCCGGGCGCTGGATGACCTGTGGGCGGCGATCGAGCTGGCGGCCGCCTACCGGATCCTCTGGCGGGCCGAAAGATGCCTGTACGACGAGAGCGCCCCCGAGTATCTGACCCAGGTTTACCGGCTGGCCAGGATGCGGAGCCAGCGCCCCGCCCTGCCTGTCTGGACGCCGGCGCCGGCGGCCGATTTGTCGCTGGCGATGGACGCGCTCAAGCGGCGCCTTAAAAACCGGAGCCTGGTTGTCCCCTCCGACACCGCCGACGAGGTCCGGGCCGAGGTCGAGTGGTTGACCGGGGCGGATTACGAGCTGGCGGCCGAGGAGATCAAAGCGGCCAAGCGTCCGGCGCTCAAGGCGCTGTTGCAGTTACTGCTCGCCTGGGAGGTCTACCGCTACGAGCCCGAGGCGCCGCTGCCCGACGTCGAGGTACGCGACGAGGTGATGGGGATCTGATGGAACTCGAGAACCTGTACAAGAGCTGGACGCCCAGGAAGCGCGAGAAGTTCAAGGCCTACCTGGCCTCGCGGCTGAAGTCGGCGATGGAAGAGCAGCAACGGCTCTCGGAGCGGCGGCGGTTGGACTACCAGCTCTACCGGCACCGAAAGCTGGGGCGGCTCCTGCCCCGGCAGGCCAACCTGGTCATGTCCAACGTGATGGACACGGTTGAGACGATGATGCCGCTCTTGATGGAGCTGCTCGGCGTGCCCGACGTGATCCAGATCGGCCCGGAGAAGGACGCCGACCTGGAGGCGGCCGAAAAGAACCAGCGGGTCTGGGAATACCAGATGGAGCACGAGCTCGGCTGGTTTATGGTCCTTTACGAGTGGATCAAGGCGACCCTGATCTACGGCGACGGCCACGTGGAGTGGGGCTGGGAGACGATCGTAACCTACGAGGACGCCGAGTTCGAGGTCATCACCAGCCAGGACGCCAGGGAGATATTGGCCAAGGGCGGAATGTTCGTCGAAGGCCGGCCGATTGTCGCCGTCGATGAGATGGGCAACAAGGAGCTCGTCGGCTTTGCCGAGGCGAAGTTTAAAGAGCGGGTTGTAAAGAAGCACGGCCCGTTCGTCGAGGTGGTGCCGCCCGAGGACGTGATTCTGGACGAGGGGAGCCGTGAGGTCGGACGGTTCGGGGCCAGGGTGATTCACACCAACCTTGACCAGGTTCTCAAAGACGGCCAGCGGCGCGGGTACTTCGGCCTCCAGGTGCTCAAAAACAATCTCAAGAGCCAGGCCGACGGGGTCGAGATCAGGTTGGTTCCGGCGGTCGAACAGATCCGCCAGGAGCGGGAGCACCGATTCGAGCAGATGGGCCAGGAGGACCCCAAGAACCGGCCGGCGTCCTATTACCCCGACGCGCCCGGCCTGACCCCGCTGACCGTCTATCGCATCTACTGCGATTGGGATATCGACGGCGACGGCCTGTTGGAGCCGGTGATGGTCTACTGGGTGGCCGAGGCCGATCACGTCTTGGGGGTGTACACCAACCCCTACGGCCGAGTGCCGATCGAGTCCATGGCCGGCATGCTCGATCCGTTCCAGCCCTACAACATCTCGATACCCCAGTTGATGGAGCAGAGCCAGCGGCTGATGACGGCCCTAATCCGCGGGATCGTGGATATCATGAGGCTGGCTCTCAAGCCGATCAAGCTGGCCGAGCGCGGCCGGGGGACCGACATGGTCGCCCTGAAGCTGGCCAACGCCGGGGATGTCGTCATGACCGACCCCGGCGGGCTGAATTCGATCCGGACGTTGGATCAACCGAAGCTGCCGTCCCAGGTCTGGCCGCTGATTCAGTGGTTGGAAAGCCGCGACGAGAAGCGCTCTGGCGTGACTTCCTACAACCAGGGGACCGACGCCTCGTCGCTGAACAAGACGGCTACCGGCCTGGTCCAGATTCTCCAACAAAGCCAAAAGCGGATCGCCCTGATCGCCCAGGTAATGGCGCGGACCGGGATCATAAGACTGGTCAAGAAGATCGTCTGGATGAACCAGAATTTCATGAAGGAGCCCAAGAGCCTCTACTTGGCCAGCGAGGGCGGCGAGACGACGATCGATCCGGCCGAGCTTAGGGGACGTTTCAACCTGTCCGTAAACGTCTCGCCGGGCGGCGGCCGACAGGCGGCCTTCCAGACGGCGCAACAGATCATGGGCCTGATCACGGACCTGGCGAAGTCGCCGTACGGCCAGGCCATGGTTGGGCCGGAGAACGTCTATCACGTTGCTCGGATGATTCTGGCCGCCATCGGGCGCCACGACATTGACAAGATAATCCGAGACCCGAGGAGGATGGCTTATGGCGGCGCCCAAGCGCCTGGGCTGGGAGGATATCCAGGAGCGCATCACCCAGGGGGAGTTGGCCCGGCGGTTCCTGGAGAACCCACTATGGCAAGAGGTGGGGAGGAAATGGGTCAGGCAGGCG
Source organism: uncultured Thermodesulfobacteriota bacterium (assembly GCA_964634465.1). Classification (GTDB taxonomy): domain Bacteria; phylum Desulfobacterota; class Desulfarculia; genus CAZWLY01. The sequence goes on from CAZWLY010000014.1 coordinate 19,560, forward strand.
TTGAGTTACTTGGAGGAGGTGCAGTCAACGAGCCTGCCAACCAATGACCCGGTGGTCTACATGGGGCTGAACGAAGGCATAAACTTCGCCAAGCGGTTTTTGCGGGGCCTGGAGGTTCGAGCCTGGGAAGACATTCAGTCCGGCGTCGAGGCCGAGATGGCCCAAAGAGAGGCGGAGGCCAACAACAACGAGAAAGACGACGATATTTATAACTTCTAACTGACTGATTGGCCGCCCGGAGCGGGGCTCCAGACGGCCGGCGGCGGATCCCACGGCAGGAAATCGCACCCTCGCAAGCTACAATCCCGCCAGGATCCCACCAAAGGTCGTAGCCCGATCGCTCCCAAGGCGGCCGGGAGGTGCGACACATGGCCAAAAAGTCGAAGACGGCGGCGGAGCCTACCGGCACGGCGGCTCCTACCAAAGTCGAGGACACCCAGCCGGCGGTTAACAACACTCAGCCCGCCTTACACGTCGAGGTCGAGTTGGAGGGGGTGGACGAAGAGGCTTTGATCTTCCCCCACGACGAGGACGATCCCGAGCACAAGGCGGCCATCGCCGAGATCGAGTCGGAGTCGAAGGACGAGGACGTTCCTACCGATGGCGAGGCGACCCAGGAGGGCCCGGAGAACGAGGGCCAGGGTGACGAGCCTGAGGCGGAGCCATCCGAAACCGGCGACGAAGACGACGGAGAGTCTCGGGATTCAGAGGCCGAGGTCATCAAGCTGAAGCTTGACGGCCGCGAGCTGGAGGTCCGGGCCCGTGTCGAGGGCGAGGAGGCGGAGCAGTTGCTCCAGTTGGCCCAGAAGGGCCTGGGGGCCGAGGCGAGGTTTACCGAGGCGGCCCTGCTCCGACGGGAGATCGAGCCGTTCCGGCCGCTGATCGCCAAGCTCCAGTCCGACCCCAATTTCGCCAAGCATGTCCTGTCCTATGGACTGCCCGACCAGTCGGCCGGGCCGCCCCGGACGAGCGACCAAGCGGAGCCGGCCGCTGGCCGAGAGGGTGAAGACGAGTACGATCCCGAACTCCGCTCCCACCTGATGAAGGTCCCCGAGTTTCGACAGTTGATCGAGGAGAACCGGGCCTTGAAGGAGGAGCTCGGCCGCATGTCCGAGGCGGTGCGCCCCATCGCCACCCGCGAGGCCTCCGAGGCCATGGTGGTGCAGGCGGAAAGGTCGCTGGAGGCGATGGGCGTCCCGGTCGAGGGATTCCGGGACTTCCTGATGAACGACCTCGGTCCCAGGTTCGCGGAGATGCTGGCCAGCCCTGACGAGCAGGTCAGGGCCATGGCCGCGCAGCTCGATCGCGACCCCAACCTGTGGATCCAAGAGTACCTGGCCCATCGGCTCCGGGAGGGTTCGAGCACGACCAAGTCCGAGCCGCCCAAGGAGTCCGGGGAGAAAGGCGGCCAGGCGGAGAAAAAGCTGACAACCAAGCGGGCGATCAAGGCGCCGGCGCCGAGGGATTCGAGTGCCCGGCGCGGCGCGGAATCAGACGAGCCCGAAGAGTGGGAGGTCTTGAGGCGCAAGGCCTTGGAGACGGGCGACGAAGACGACGTCGCAAGGGCCATCGCGGCCATCGTTTGACCTCCCCTGAGGAGATAGAGACATGCCTGCTCCAACCAGTTACGAGGTGGTCGGCAACAGGGAGGACCTGACCGACCTGATCCAGACGTTATCCAACACCGACGCCCTGTGGTTCAGCCGGTTCAAGGAGGGGCCGCAGGCCAAAGGGATTATCCACGAGTGGCAGACCGACGAGCTGGCCACGCCGGGGGACAACGCCCACAAACAGGGGCAGGAATTCGTCGGCGATACCTACACGCCGCGGGAGAGGCTGGCGAACTACTGCCAGATCTTCAAAAAGGAGCCCTGGATGAGCGACACCCAGGAGGCCATCGCGGCTGGCGGCGGAACGGCCGGCGTCAAGTCCGAGTACAGCCGCTGGGTGACCAAGGCGCTCAAGGAGATGGGCCGCGACGTGGACTACGCCTTCAAGGTGGGCGTCGGTGCCTCGGGCGCGTCGGGTACGCCGGCCAAGCTGAAGGGCGTGCTGCCCTTCATCGACGACAACGTCATCAGCGGCACCGGCACCGGCACCGGCGCCGAGCCGCTAACCGAGAAGATGCTAAACGACGCGCTCCAGGCCTGCTGGGAGGACGGCGGCAAGGCCGACAGCGTCTTCGCCGGCGCTTACAACAAGCGCAAGATCAGCGCTTTCGCCACCCCCAACCAGCGCTACATAGAGATGCGCCAAAAGAAGGCGGTCGGCGTCATCGACATCTACGAGGGTGATTTCGCCCTGGTGAAGATCTACGCCGACTTCATCCTGAATTCCGCCGCCCCGGACACGGTGGCCGTTTTGAAGATGGACACCTGGCGGAAGTGTTACCTGACCGGCCGCCGGATCAAGCATGTTCCGCTGGCCAAGGACGGTGACCGGAAGCGGGGCATGGTCGTCGGCGAGCTGACGCTTGAGGCCAGGGCGCCCAAGCACAACGCCAAGATCATCCAGTTGACGACCAGCGACTAACCACGTGAGCGGGAGGGGGGCGACCCCCTCCCGATAGCAGGAGAGAGTCGATGGTGATCGATCTTACCAGGAAGTTCGGGTTGCAGCGCGAGGACCTAAACCCGGCCGAGGTCGGGATCGCGCCGGCGTCCTTTATAACCGATCATCCCGACCGGAGCGAGTTGGTGGTGGTTACCCACGCCCAACGGGTCGAGGAGATATATCGCGACAACCAGGCCGAGCGGGACGAGGAGGACCGATTGAGGCCTTACCCGGACGGCCTGGGCCGGAAGATCGCCTCGATACCGATCGTCGATTTTTTGGCCGACCAGGACCTGGCCGAAGCGATCGCCACCAACAACGACGCGGCGCTACGCCGGATAATCGCCAGGCATCCCGAGTGGCAGACGACGAGGGTGATGTGATTCGGACTCTCTTTTGGGCCAGGGATAGGTCGGCCTCCACCTGGTATCGGATCACCCAGCCGGGGCGGGTGCTGGCCAAGAACGACCCGGAGCTCTTCGCCGTGATCGAGGCCCACGATCCGGCCGAGAAGCGGGATCGGCTCATCGAATCCGCCGACGTGTTCGTGATGGGCAGGCGATTCGGTCCCGAGGCGGTCAAGTTCGTTGACCTGGCCAAGAGCGACGGGCGGAAGGTTATTTACGATTTCGACGACGACCTGTTCAGCGTCGCGCCGTTCAATGACGCCTACCGCTATTTCGGCGTCGAGGAGGTGACGCTGACCACGCCCGAGGGCGAGGAGATCGAGCTGTGGCGGGATGGCCAGGCCGGCTTCGATATCGCCCGCAACAGGGAGCAGCTCCAGCGCCTCACGTACCTCTGCGAGGCGGCTGACGGGGTGGTCGTGACCACGGCCGCCCTGGCCAAGGTCTACGAGAAGTACAACGACAAGGTGGCCGTGGTTCCCAACTGCGTGGACCTTTCCGCGTGGCGGCCGGCGACAATCGAGCGCGAGGAGATCCGGATCGGTTGGTCCGGCGGCTCATCCCATTGGCCGGACCTGATGGAGATAAAGCCCGTCCTCAAAGAGCTCTGGTCTGACCCGGACTTCGCCCGGCGATGCAAGCTGGTCGTGTGCGGGATGGGCTTCCCCTCGGTCTTTGGAGTGGTGCCGTCGGACAGGTTGGAGTTTCACCCCTGGGTGGATATCGAGGCCCACCCCTATCACCAGGCGCTGTTGGGGCTGGATATCGCCCTGATCCCCCTGAAAGAGGATCGATTCAACCGGGGCAAAAGTCCGATCAAGTGGATCGAGGCGGCGGCGCTGAAGGTCCCGGCGGTCTGTTCGGCGGTGGTGCCCTATGTCGGCGTGGTCGATCTCAGCCGGGACGGCTATCTGGCCGAAACCGAGGCGGACTGGCTGACCCGGATCAAGCGCCTGGTAGCTGACGGCGACTTGCGGCGGGCGATGGGAGAAGCGGCTCGCCGAAAGGTGGAGCAGGTGTACGACCAACGTCTCTACCTTTCGGCGTGGGAAGAAATCATCGATTGGGTGTGCTCATGACCGGATACCAGCTGGTCAAAAGATGCTTCGCAACCAACGACCCGGACTGGACCCAGTTCGACGCCATAGAGAGGCTGGCCCAGCTTAACCGGGCGATCAGGATCGCTCACCGGATCCTGGTCAACCGGCGGAGCCACCTGGCCGCGGCCAAGGCGACGCTGAAGACAACCAGCGGCCAAGACTACGTCACTCTGCCGGACGATTTTTGGATGGTGGTGAACCCCGAAAAGGTGGCCTGGATCGCCTCCAGCAGCCAGGACATCAAGCTGGTGCCGCCCGAGGACCTGGACGTTGCGTCCATGCAGCAGCAAGGCCTGCCGACGTCTTGCTACGTCCAGGGCTTCGACAGCCTCTATCTGGGGCCGATTCCGGACGCGGAGTATGAGCTGACGTTTCGCTACTACACCACGCCCCCGGAACTGACGCTTCAAGACCAGGACCCGGACACGACGAGCGGAGCGACGAGCATCCTGCAGGGCAACGACACCCCTTACCGGGGTCTGCTGGACGACGTCTTGATTCCCACGGTCGAGCGGTTGCTGCTCCAGCGGGAGGAGTACGACGTGACGGACCTCATCGCCGAGATGCAGAACGCCATCAACGACGCCCTGGGGATAGCCGACCAGAACCGGCATGACCGGGTCAGTCTGGGCGGCGACGACTGGAGTTGGGTGGGGATTTAAAGTGCCGTTTGCCAGGCGAAAGCAGAGCAGCGTGGGCGAGTTCAACGCCCTGGACGTGAGCCGGGGTGAGTGCACCGTTTTGCCCAAGTTCGCCATCCCCGACGGCTACGCGGCCGAGATCGTGAATTTCAAGCTGGTGTCCGTGGACGGCAGCCGGAAGTCGCCGGCGGTTATCCCGGTGACCAGGCCGGGACTGAGCCAGGTGACCAACTCGACCATGCCGGACGGCAACGCGCCCCTGGCGGTCAAGGGTTCGGCGACCAAGACGGTTGTGGCCACCAAGGCCAACCTCTACTACCTCGACGCCAACAACGACCCCCAGCCGATCGGGGCCCACGAGGCCGGCGACAGTTATCGGCCGGTGCTGATCAATTATGCCGGGCTGCTGATCGTCTTGGACGGGGGGTATCCGAAATATTGGGACGAAGCGAGCTTCAACCTGTTGTACGACGTCTCGGGGTACGAGTTCGACTATCGCTCCCAGGCGTCGGCCGGGACGCTGAACCTCTACGCCGGCGGCAAAATCATGGCTGGCCAGAAAGAGACGACGCCGACCTGGGCGGCCGGCCTGACCCTGCCCACCGGCCCGGTGGTCGTTTCGCTGTCCAAGACCGGCGCTCCGACCGGGAGCGTGACCATCCGGGTTTACGACGACGCCGACAACTTGGTGGCCACGTCGGACGCCATCGACGCGGCCAGCCTGACCACCTCGCCGGTCGATTACACCTTCACCTTCTCCACGGCCTACATGCGCGGCCCGTCGCTCGCCTACACCTACGCCGTGCATTTTTCCGGCGGCGACGCCGCGAATTACGTGTCGGTCGAATTTGCGACGACGGCCAGCGGCGGCGGGGTGCGGACCAACAATGGATCGACCTGGACCGACGATGCGACCAAGGACCTCCTGATCGGCCTGCGGCCGTCTCTGCCGCCCAAGGCTCGGTGGGGCGTGGTGCATGTAGACGGCCGGTTGCACCTGTTCGGCGATCCGGACAATACGTCGCCGTTTTTCAGCGGCTCCATGGGTTATTACTCGGCCCTGCCCGACGAGGACTCGCCGGGAGACTCCGGGCCGTTCAACTGGGGCGGCGGTGCGCTCGGCGGGGCAGGAAGCGGCTCCTACGGGATCAAGCGGGGCGACGGCGCCGCCGTAACCGGGGCCTGTCTCGGCCTGGGAGGGATCGTCATCTCCAAGGGTCCCGAGCCGTCCCGGATGTTCCTCTTGACCGGGGCTTCGCCGGGCGAGTACGCCCTGACCGAGCTGCCGACCAAGGTCTCGGCCGCCTCGGGTTACGCCATGGTCGAGGCGGCCAACAATGTCTATTTCATCGAGGCCGCCTCGGGCGGGTTGATGGACCTGGTTGGGGTCCAGACCTACGGCGACGTCAAATACCGACCCCTGTCGTGGCCGGTGGACCTGTCGGCCGGGGCCCTGGACTTCGCGGCCGCCTACGGGGTGGATGACCAGATTTTGATCAAGCCGGCGGGCTCTGAGTACGCCTTCGTCTATCACATCAGACTGGGGGGGTGGACCCGCTATCGCTTCGGTGTGCCCGACCTGACCTGGGATGAGGCCAACTTTACCTGGGACGAGTGGACGGCCGCCTGGGGCGAGGGCATGGGGATCGACGTAACCGGCTTCGGTTCGGATGGGGTCGAGTTTTACGTTTGCGCCGCCGATGGCCACGTTTACCGGCTCGATCAGGACTCGTGCTACGACGGCGTCGTTCGCGGGGTGCCGTCAATCTGGTCAAAGGCTCACGATCTGGGCCGGCCCCACAACACCAAGCAGGCCAAGCGGCTCAATTTCCGGGTTTCCAGCCGCGGGTTGACCAACGCCGTGGGGGCGGTGGCTTTCCGGCGGGATCTGGAAGATTCGGATTATCTGACCAAGTCGTTCAGGCTGCCGGCCGACGCTGACGCGACCTGGGATGATCTCGATTTCACCTGGCACGAGTGGGATTGGCCCTGGGGTGGCGACACGGCCGAGGTGTTGCGGCGGACGGTGATCAACTTCAACTTCAGGACGCTCCAGGTGGGGATTCAAGACGTGAGCGTTTTGAGCGCCCCGCTGGAGATTGACGGCGTGTTTCTGGAGTACGCCGTTTTAGGGGAGCACTGACAAATGGCCTTCGACTACTCGATTCACAAGCACGACAGCGGCGACGTTGTACGCACCACCGGCCTGACCAAGATGAACGATTTCATCCAGGCCGCAGAAGACGCGGATAACGAGCTGCTGAGCAAGGTGAAGACCCACACCCATTCGGGGGCGACGGGGTCGGTGGCGATCACCGTCTGCACCTCGACGACCAGACCCGACTCGCCCAGCCTGGGAGAGTTGATCGTCGAGACCGACACCGGGAGGTGGTACGAGTGCACCAATGAGACCGGGCCGGAGTGGACGCGAAAGGGCGACTTGATTTACTGCACCTCGGCGACCAGGCCCTCGAGCCCGAAGGTGGACGCCCTTATTTTCGAGACCGACACCGGCTTGTTTTACCGCTGCACGAACGAGACCGGACCGGTGTGGACCAAGTGCGGGAGCTGGCAGGCCTCGGAAATCACCTGGGACTCGACCAACTCGGGGGTCAACGCCTCCAGCGTCCAGGAGTATTTGGACGGCCAGGTCAATATTTGGCCCGACAGCGGCTCAACGACCAATTACTACCAGATCACCCCCTCCCCGGCGGTCACCGCCTACAAGGCGGGCCAGCGCTTCCTTATCCAGGTCAGAGACCCCGGCGGCGACAACACCGGGCCCTGCTTCCTAAAAGTTAATACCGGGGGGTGGGGTTACCTCAGGATGGCTGACGGTGAGAAGGTGGCGCCGGGGCGCATTAAATCCGGGGATATCCTTGAGGTTGTTTGCGACGGTGCCGATTTCATCGTCACCTCGATCAACTACCGCCCTGTGACCTCGGACAACGCCACGGCGGTGCTCTCGGGCGGCACGGCCACCACCTGGACTGTTGTCGATCTGTCTTCCTACGTGCCGGAGGGGGCCAGGTGGGCGCTGCTCGATATTGAGATTCAGAAAGCGGCAAACGACTACATCGTCCTTCAGCTCAAGAAGAACGGGAACACCAATCCCGGGGTTGTCTTTGGTGCTCGCGGCGACGGGACGACCGCCAATACCAGGGGGCGAACTGTGGTCTGGTGTGAAGTCGATGTCAACCGATACATCCAATACCAGGTGGCAACCGGGTCAAGTGCCAACATCATCGTTGTGGGGTACATGTAATGAAAAAAAGGGCGCTTTTCTACGATCCTAACACCGGGCTGGTGGTGGCGCGCCTCGACTACGACGACGAGGTTTCGACCCCCGAGCCCCCGGCCGGGCAGGCGATGCTGTCCTTGGACCGGCCGACCCTCGAAGACATCTTGGAGGACGGGGCCGAGCCCCTCCCGGACTACAAGTTCGTTGTGGACGGCAAGCCGCTCACCGAGGCCGAGTTGGGTGCCGACCAGGTGAACATGCTGCTCAAGGAGCGGGCTCGGGAGCAGCGGGCGACCGAGTTGGCGATGACCGACGGCGATATCCCCCGGCCCCTCGAAGACCTGATCGACACCCTGGTGGCCAAGGGGGTCCTTTCCCTGGCGGACCTCCCTCAAAAGGTGCAGGAAAAGCTGGAGCGCAAGAAGGCGTTGCGGGCGGAGTACCTGGCCCTCTTGTAAGGGGAAGCGTGATGCGGACCAGCCTGTTTAAGTTCTTGGCGGCGGTTCTTTTCTTTCTCTTCTCCCTCGTCGGGTGCGGCGGGGGCGGTGGCAGTGGCCCAACACCGCCGCCCCCGCCCGCGCCAGCGCCGTCGCCGACTCCCGAGCCGACGCCGCCTGCGCCGGCGCCTGAGCCGGCGTGGACCAAGCCGCCCCGACTGCGCGGGCTGTGGCTGTGGAACCCTGACGACGACCCTCGCCTGGGCCGGATCTCCAACGTGATCCAGATCAAGCTCCGGGACTGGTGGCAGGACCGCGAGGCGGCCAAGGCCGAGATCAGGCGCCGGGCCGGCGAGGGCTGGACAGAGGCGGTTTTGCTTTGTCCGACAACCCACATTTCCAGGGGCGATCGGTGGGCCGTCCGGGACGTGGCCGAGTTCGCCCAGTACGTCCGGGACCAGGGGCTCACGGTCCGGCTGATCATCATCGGCGACGAGCCGCCCCTGTTTGACCGCCGGGCCATCGAAACCCGGAACTGGGTCTACGACGAGCTGCGGCGCCGCCTGAACGACATGGGCCTGGCCGAGACCGACCTCTGCTACGACTGGTACCCCTGGGGCGTCCAGCCCGGCGGAGGCGGCGATTGGGAGGCTCATATCGACCGCAACGGCTGGCCCAAGGAGGACTGCCTGTGCAACCACGCCGGATACGGCGCCCACCCGCCCGAGGCCATGCGCCGGATCAATCGTTTCTCCCTGCGCTGGCTCCAGGATCACGGCTGGCCGGACGTGCCGGTCATGCTGACCCTCCAGGGCTTCAACTTTTCGGGCTGGCCGTATCTGGAGGGCCGCCTCCGGGCGATGTGGCGCCTCGACTACCCCAGCGATGACCAGGGCGCGCCACCCTTGGCCCAACCGATCTATGAGCGGCTGGGTCTCGTTTCGATCTACGCCTGGCAGCCGACCCCGGACTGCCACAACACTGTCCGGGACTTCCCGGAAGTTCAGGCCGGGTTGGCCGACCTGAAAGATAACGACTTTAGACAGCAGTAGGAGGCAACCATGGACCTTTGGGCCTTAGTCATCGGTTACATCATACCCAGGATGTCCGGCTTGGTCACCGAAGCGGCCGGCAAGGGCATCCAGCTCGGTTGGGACGCAGCGTCCAAAACCGAAAACTGTTACGACGACATGGGCATGTTGGTCGGGGCCCGACTGTCCGGCCAGCTCCCCAGCCAGTTCGCCACCGAAGCCGAAATGGCGGCCGAGGTCGAGCGAAGGGTTAAGGCAACCGGCACCAAGATCGACGACGCCGTCTGGGCGGTCCAGAAGGCGGCGATGAGGCTTTAACTGTGTGGGCCTGGGCGAAGTCGTTGCTGAAGATCCTCGGCCACGCCGGAGCCATCGGCGAGGAACTGGCCGAGCAACGGGGCCGAGAGGTCGATCGTCAGGCCGGCCGAGACCAGGCCCACCTTGAGATGGCGGAGGCCGAGAATGAGGCGCTCAAGAGGCAGGCCCGGACGCGGGCCGAAATGGATCGGGTTACTGCTGGTCCTGACGATTTTGCTCTCTGGCTGCGCCGGAAGGGCGGCCAGGAATAGCCCCCACGTCCCGTGCCCGGCGCCGGAACTGATCGAGTGGTCCGAGGCTTTCTACGCCGAACTGGCCCGAGACATCGGCCACCTCTACGCCGAGCACCGGGCCGCCTACCTGGCAATCCGGGAGTGGGCCATGCTCAGAGAACAAATCGAGGCCTGCCGAGCCGGGGGGAGATGATCGGAGGGTCGATTAGATGTCACTGGTGACTTGGTACAACAGTCGGCCGTCATTCAGCCGGACCAGTCGGCCGAGACAGACCAATCGGGGCCTGACCGACTGGTACTCCGGGTTCTGGGGCGGGTTTAGCGGCTCCGGCGGCTTCGGCTACGGCGGCGGCTATGGCGTGCCGGGCTCCGGGGCCGGTTCCGGCGGAGCGGTGTCTATCGCCTCGGCCAGCGGGGACGGCGACGGGCCGCATGGCGGTCCTGGAACCGGCGGCGCGGGTACGGGGCAGGGTCCAGCCCCCGGCTTGGGCTCCGATCCCAGCGGCCCGGGGTTCGGTTACGGCGGCGGCTTCGGTATACCCGGTTTCGGGGCCGGCCCCGGCGTGGGCCTGCCCGGCGACGCCCCCGGCGGCGGACTGAGCTGGCCGGGCTCGGGTGGCGGCCGGCGGAACTGCGGGCCGGCCGGCTATTTTGAGCTGACCAACCCGGTTACGGGTCGGGGTACGTGCATCTGCCGGCCGGGCGCCTATCGCTGGAGTGACGGGACCTGTCACTGGGAAGAAGAAGGCGACGACGAACCCGGCGGCGACGAGAACGCCCGAGAGCTGGACTGTCGGCGGATGGGCGGGACTTGGCACCCGCCCGGATCCGAGTTGGGCGGGGAGACCGGCTGGTGTCAAGGGCCGGAATTCACCATTCCCGAGGACGCCTACCCCTGGTCGCGCTCGACTTCCAGGAGCTTCAATAAATCGAGTTCCTTCTCCGGGCCGGCGGACTGGGCCCGGCCGGCCATCGCCGCGCTGGTCAGGCAGGCGCCGTTGATGGCCAGCCGGTTTGGGAGCGCCTTCGACGAGCTGGCCAGCGTGCCGGCGATTATTGAACGGCAGAAGCAACTCCTGCCGGCCCAGATTCTGGCCTCGTTCGAGCCCTTCGAGGAGTACGTCAAGCCGGTCAGGAACGCCTACGCCGCTCGGGGGATGCTCGACTCCTCGGCCAGACGGGCGGCCGAGAACGACATTCGCGACTCTCTCTACCGGGAGTACTCCCGCGGGCTGCTGACCTCGCTATTGGGGCTCGACGATCAACTGAGGCAACACTACGCCAGCCAGGCCGGCCTGGCCAATCAGGCGGCCCAAACCGCCGGCGCACTGGCCAGCCTGGGTCGGGTGAGCATCGGCCAGAGCTTGGGCGAGAGCTTCAGCGAATCGTATTCCGAAAACAAGCTGGCCAGGTTCTTGGCGCTCTTAGAAGCGTTGCTGGGAGGAGCGTAGCAGATGGGCTTGTTCAACATTCTCTTCGGGGGCAACGAGGGTCACCAGGGCTACAACCCCAACCGGGAGATCATGGACTGGCGCCGGACTCTCAAGGAGTATTTGGAGAAGCTGTGGGGCGGCCCGGCCCCGCCGGAGCACACCCTGGGGATCAATATCGGCGGCCAGACCATCTACCGGGCGCATCCGATAAACAGGTCCCGGCAACGGATGCTGGACTACGTCTACGGCTGGGGACCGATCGAGCCGACCGCGGCAGCCAATCCCAGGGGCGGGCTCCTCGATTTCCTGGGCGGCCTGGGCGGGCTGCTTGGCAAATTTTTTTAGGAGGGGAGGATGGACCTGGCGAGGATTGGTCGGGGGATGATGTATCTTTCCCCGCGCTACGCTCCGATTGCGGCCGCGTTGGACCAGGCCGACGCGATGAACGAGATTCGCCAGCGCTACCTCAAGCTGGCCGAGGCCGAGGAGACGCGGAGTCTGACCGATTGGCAGAAGGCCCAGGAGCGGGAGCGCGTGCTGGGCGAGTTCGTCGGCCAGATCGGCCAGGGGTTGGGCCGGGTGGTGGACTATTACGACGCCCTGTCCAAAGTGCCGACCGAGTACCAAGACGAGGCGTTGAAGATCCTGACCGGGATTCTGGACCGCAACCGGCAAATCGCGGCCAATACCTTTGCCCGCTTCAGGGACACCGGCGGCGTGGTCGAGGCGGGCTCGCCGACTCACAAGCTCTTTCAGCAAACCGGTTTTGCGTCGCACCTGGGCACCAGCGCCGCGCCGCTGACCGATCCGGGTAACTTCGCCGACGCCTGGATGCACCGCCAGGACCCCGGCCTGGCCGCCCTGTTGACCCGGCCTAAAAAATGGGAGTTCCCCGGCGCTGAAACCAGGGAGCGGCAAAAGGCGGAGGAGGAGGCCGAGCGCGAGATCAAGTTCATGAAGCGGAAGATTCAAGAAGGGGTAGTGGCCGATCCGACCAGGCGGTCCCCCTTCGAGCGGGCCTTTAACTGGTCTATCGAGCAGGGCGAGGCGCCACCCGAGGCCTATCGGAGTCTGACCAGACAGGAGAAGGGGAAGACGGCGGCTGAGGAGGCTGAGGAGCTAAAGAATCGGTATTACCTCAACAGAGTGAAGGATGACCCGGAGCACCCGGTTACGTTGCCCCAGCTTCGAGCCGCGGAGCTGCACTTGCGGTCGGTGCTGGCGAGGACCCCTTCCGACGCTCCAGAGTACGAGTTCTACAGCGAAGAGCTGAAACGGGTCGAGGCTGAGATAGCGCGGCGGACCAAGCCCTCGTCCAAGCAGGCACCCCCTCCCGAGACGGGCGGGCTGATCGGCTGGTTGAGGGGCAAGGCGTCCTTGTTCGGAGGCAAACCGTCGGCCCGGCCGAGCATGGCCGGATCGCTCAAGCAGTACGGTGGGCCCCGGCTGGCCCAAGCGGCCGAGGGTGAGGACGAGGCCGAGCAGCAGCGCTACGAGGACTACCTGGCCCGGCAGAACAAGGAAATTTTGAAGAAGTACCCGGACCTCAAGGGCAAGAAGCCCGGCCGGTACGAGACGCCCGACGGCAAGGTGATCATCTGGGACGGGAATAAGGCGGCATGGGGGGACTAAGGTATCTCGGGCCCCTGGACGGGGGCGAGGGCCTGGAACACAAGCCCTCGGCCAAGTCCCCAGGCGGGTTGACCTATTTGGGGCCGCTTGAGACCGGCGACGACGCCGAGCGGCCCGGTTTCTGGGAGGAGATGGTCCGGCCCTACGTTCGCGGCTTCAAGAGCGCCGTGGCCGGCACCAACCAGTTGGCGGCCAACCTGTTCGGGGTGCTGGATACGGCGGCCAAGGGACTGAGCCAGGCGACCGGCCTGTCTTACGGCGACACCTTCAAGCTGGCCAGGGATTGGGCGGCCCAGAACGCCAAGGACTGGACGCCGGAGAAACTGGACGACCAGGGCCTGGTGGATCAGATCGTCGAGGGCGTGACCGAGGGCGTGTTGCGTCTGCCGGAGTACGCCACCTTCGGCCGGCTGATGGGACCGGTGGCCGGCTTCGCCGCCCACGGGGCGCTCAGCGAGGCGGACAAGGATTGGCGGACCGCCGTGATGGGAGCGCTTCAAGGCGGGCTGACCGGCGGGCTCTTCGAGGTGACCAAGCCGCTCAAGCCGGTGTTGCGAGGGCTGTCTATCGGTACGCCGGCGGCCTGGTCGGCCCACCTGGCCGGGGCCGATGACAAAGAGGCCCTGGCGAGCGGCGTCTCTCTGGGGCTGTTCGGAGCCGTGGGGCACAAGGGGCGGATCGGGGTCCGCGAGGGCCTGGAGAGGCTCAGGCAAGAAGCCCGCGAGAGGCTTAGGGCTGAAGAGATCATCAAAGACGCGGCCGAGGAGTCGGGCCAGAAGGTGGTGGATGACGCCATCGACCTGATCTTCGACCTGAACGACGCCGGCCGCAAGCGGGAGATCGCCCGGCGGCTCGATGAGGCGCGGGGCCGGCGCCCCCTCGCCCAGGACGAGGCCGCCTGGCAAGAGGAGCTCAGGCGCCTGGAGGCCGAGGAGCCGACGGGCGGGATGACCATGCAAGAGGCCGAGGCGATTCGCCGGGCCCAAGCCGCTCGAAAACGGGAGGAGCGATACCGGATCAAAAAGGCGGCCTGGCGGGGCGAGGAATTGCCCGCCGACGAGCTGACGAGGCTGACCAAGCGCGAGCTGATCGAGATCGTCCAGGCCAAGACGGGCCAGCGACACAAGGAGTGGCGGTCGAAAGAGTGGTTGATCGCCCGCTACCTGGAAGGCTTGAAGCAGGGGACCGAAACCGGAAAGGACCTGGAGCCACCACAAGATGTGGAATTGCCGAGCTCCACGCCGCCACAAGATGTTGGGGGTGTCGGCCTGGCCGGGAAGTGGATTCGCTCCGGATCGCTCAGGGGCCAGGTTGTCGAGGACCGGGGCAAGACGCTCTTGGTTCGCTCGGAGAAGGGGATCGAGGCCGAGATTCCCAACGGCCCCCAGGTGGAGGTCATCGAGGACCCGGCGGCCGGTTTCGGCGTCGATCTGGCCCGGCTCGCGCCCGGAGACAGGGTGGAGGACGTCAAGGGCAATACCGGCGCGGTGGAGAGTATCGACCGGGTGGACGGAGAGCTGTCGGTGATGGTCCGGGCCGACAAGGACGGCCAGGTTTCGGCCTGGCCGGTCGAGGGGATGAGGCTGGCGGCCGAGCGGGGGGCGCAGGAAGCCGTGACGCCCGAAGGGTTGAGGGACCGCCTGACGGAACAGAAGATCAGGGAGGATCAGACGCGGACCGATCTGTTCCAGGATCAGGATCCGAACATCGACCGAGCCGGAAAGCAGGATCAATCCAACATCTTCGATTTTACCGACAAGCCGGAGCGGGCCGGGGAGCGACCGCCCGCCGAGCCGGAGGCCCGCCTGGTCAGCGGCGAGGACAAGCTGGAGGACTGGATCAGGGAGCGGTTGAAGGAGGACGGCTACGGCACGCCCAGCCGGCCGACGCCTGATCCGTTGATCGCCTTCTTTGCCAGGAAGATGGGCTACCGCGGCGCGGAGACGCTGTGGGGCAAATCGGCCGCCCAGGAACTCTTGAAGCGCAAGAGATTGCTGTTCAAGCGCGGCGGCCTGTCGCCGGACTCGCTTTTGGACGAGGCCAAAGAGCTCGGCTTCGCCCCGCGTGAAATGGACTACGACGCCCTGTACGATTACCTGCTCGAGGCCAAGAGCGCAGCCGACCGCTACCACGAGGCGGCCGAGGAGTGGCGGTATCAGGCGACCAGGGAGCGGCCTGACGGCGGTTTCTACAGCCACCTGGAGCACCCGGACGGCCGGATCACCCTGCCGCCCGATGAGCGGGCCCGGCTGATCGAGGAGGTTTTTGAGTACAAGAAAAAGGCCTCGGAGTTGGGTCAACAGCCCAAATTGGTCATGACCGGCGGACCGCCCGGAGCGGGCAAGTCAACCTCGCTCAAGGCGGCCGGCGTGAAGCCTGATCGGTTCGTGGAGGTGAACGCCGACCTGGTCAAAGAATTGGCCGGCCTGGATGATCGAGCCCCACAATTCCACGAGGATTCATCGGAGATAGCCAAGGAAGTCTTGGAGCGGGCCATGTCGGGCGGCTATCATGTGCTCTACGACTCGCTTCTGACCAACTTTCCCTTGGCCGATGGGTTGATCAAACGGGCCCTGGCCAAGGGGATGAAGGTTACGATCACCTTCAACAATATCGGGCCGATCACGTCCATTGTCAGGTCCAAGGTCCGGCGGCTCAAGGGTGAGACCAGACGGGATGTGCCGATCGAGGCGTCTCTGAAGGGCTGGAACCGGGCGCTGCCGACCTTCCTGGAGCTCTACAAGAAATGGGGCGACGATCCCAGGATCAACTGGTACCTGGTGGACAACAACGTGGACGGTCGTAAGCCGGTTAACGTGTTCCAGAAGGTGGATGGGAGGCTGACCATCTTCGATCGGGAACACTTTGACTTCCTGATGAATACCGATTATAATAGAATTATCACCGACAATGGTGAGGTGCGATATGAGAGAGCTACTCCGACGACTAAGAGGGGAGCCAGAGCCCATCTGGCGCGTGCAGATCGAAGAATCCGACGACTTAGAGAAGGCGATTATTCAGTCCATGTTGAACCTCGGATCGGATCTCCAGAAGGATACGTCCCGCCAGGAGCAGAAGAGCGAGCCGAACCGGGCCGAGAAGGCCTAGACGACACAGAACCGACCCACCTCGGCGCCGGCCCGGCGCCGATCCATGTCAAGCAGTCCATCGCCCAGATCGAGGCCAAGCACCCGGCGCTCAAGCGCCACCTGGAGCGCATCC
This sequence comes from uncultured Thermodesulfobacteriota bacterium, assembly GCA_964634465.1. Lineage (GTDB taxonomy): Bacteria > Desulfobacterota > Desulfarculia > CAZWLY01. Next base: position 35,808 of record CAZWLY010000014.1, read on the forward strand.
GTGACTTTCTCCACGGCCAGCGGGTGGCCGGCGAGACCTCGGCCAGGGGGGAGACGTTCACCCGCTACGCCGAGTTCAAGCAGGCCTGGATCGGCCAGGAAAAGAAGCTCAGGAACGAGCTGGCCATCGTCTCCCGCCAGTGGGTCAAAGACGTGCCCGATCTGCTGGACCGGGAGGCGGCGACCATCTACTCCGAGTACAAGTCGAACTTCAAGCTGGCCCGAGAGCTGGCGGCCAAGATCAAGGACCCCGACGTCCGGGACCATGTCGAGGAACTGATCGACCGGGCCGAGAAGATCAAGCGGGCCGAGAACGACCATTACCGCCGACTGAGAGCCTACGCCCAATATTTCGACCGCAACACCTACCAGATCGGCCTGGAGGCGGAGCGGGCCAAGATGCTCAGCCTCATCCGCGGCGCCAACGTGGAGTACGTCCATCACTGGTGGCAGCAGGACACGCCCCAGGTCGAGCTTATTCCCGGCGAGGGCGGCGGCACCGGGCCCAGGGCGGCGGCCAGGCAGCACCGGCAGTATTACCGGGGCTACATCGAGGGGATAGCCGAGGGGAAGAGGCCGGAGACCCTGGACCGGGGCCGGCTGTATTTGAAGTACGTCGATGAGGTGCAGCATGATCTGAGGCTGCATCAACTGCTAAACGACCTGTGGGAGATCAAGATTTCCGAGGGCGAGCACGAGGGCAAGCGAATTTGGGGGCTGACCGGCCACCCGGACGTGGAGGGCCCGGACTTTGTCGAGGTCGATCTGGGCGGTTTCCGCCGGCTGGCCTACCGGCCGATGACCTATGACGAACAGACCAAGCTCTTTAAGCTCTTGAGCGCCAAGGACATCGAGGCCGGCCAGGCGCCGATCGGCACGGTGGCTATTCCGGAGAAGATCAGAGTCTACCGGCCCATCGCCGAGGACATCAAGGCCCTGTTCGCCGTCAGCAAGCTGGAGAACTGGCGGCCCTGGGAGATGGCCAAGAAGGTCAACTATATCATGAAGCGGGCCAAGCTGGCCGCCTCGGGGTTCCATCACCTGGCCTTTGTTAGAAACAACCTGGTCTTGGCCGGGCCGCTTCGCCTCCTGGCTAACTGGCGGCATTTCAATCCCTTCGGCGGCTTCCACAAAACCGGGTTGAAGTCGTTGGAAGAGGCGGTTCGGGGGCGGAAACACCTGATTAAGACCAAGCTGACCGGCGGCGAGGTCGATTCGACGCCGATCATACAGCGGGCCCTGGAGCGCGGGATCTTGACCCTGTCCGAGGGCCAGATGGCCGATTATCTCCACGGCCGCGACCTGCCCGAGAAGATGCGTTCGGACTGGGCCGACGCCATCGACGAGATCGACGCTCCCAAAGGCAACAAGGTGGTCAACGCGGCCAAGACGGTCATCCGCAAGTTTGACGAGGCGTTGTGGGACCGGGCCTACGTCGGCAGCAAGGTAACGGCGTTTCTTCTGGAATACGAGCGCTACCGAAAGGCCCATCCGGAGTGGAGCCTGGACCGGGTGCTTGATACGGCGGCCAGGGACATCAACAACCTCTACGGCGGACTGGAGTACCGGTTGATCAATAACGGCGCGGCCAGGGCCAAGGTGGCCCAGGACGCGGCCCGCATGTTTCTGTTGGCGCCGGACTGGACCGAATCCAACTGGCGCTACTTCTTTTCCGGAATGAGGGAGCTGGCCAGGGGAGTCAACCAGATCGCCGGCCTGAAGGCCCCCACGGCCTGGTTTAGCGGGCCGGGGGCGAACCTGATCAAGATCGGGATGTGGTGGGCGCTCGTCACCCAGTTGACCAACATGGCCCTGAACGACGGGGAAACGACCTGGAAACACGAGCGGGCCAAAAAGCTCTACGCCAAGATTCCGAAGAACTCGGCCATCGGCCGGGCGCTGGGTTTCAAGGAGGATTACTACATCGACCTGCTGGGCCACCTGATCGAGCCGGGCAAGGTGGCGCTCAGGGGCGAGACGCTGGCCGAAGGGATCGAGCGCCATTTCTTCTACAAACTGTCTCAGATCGCCGGCGTGTTGTATGACGTGGTCACACCCGGCGGTTATGACTGGGCCGGGCGGCATGCCGCCGGGCTTAACGACCTTCTCAAAGGTAAGTTGACTGGATCCCGGTACAAGAAACCCGAAGGTGCGTTGGGCAAGTGGCCCGGTGTGGCGGTGAACACGGCCCGGCGGTTCTTGCCGATCCCGGCGGACGCCGCCCTGGAGATGGCCTTGGGAACAAAAGAGGCGCCCGAGACGATCGGCTCGGTCTTCGGCCTCCATTTGACGCCGGACTGGAGCGCTCGCGGCCGCCGGCGCCGGCGGGAGCAAAGCGCCTACCAGGCGTTCAAGGCTCGGCAGCGAGCGGCCAGACGTCGCCGGCGAACGAGGGTAATGTTGCCATGACGGAAATTCTGGCGCTGATGAACACCGGGGCGGCCGCGGCCGCCGGCGGCGGGCTCGGAATCACGGCCGGCCTGCTGGTTACGGTTTACGTCGGGGTGAAGTTGAAAAACTTCTCCGAGCGATTGGAAGAGATCAAGGGCGACATCTACAAGATTCGGAGCGATGAGGCGCAGTGCAAAAAGGACCTCGGTGAGCGTGTCGCCAAGCTGGAGGGGCGGCTGAATGGCAGACCTGCCTGAGATTTCTTCCCTGGATGCGGCCGACATCCTGGCGGCGACGATTTACCTGGAGGCGAGGGGGGAGCCCCTTCTGGGGCAGATCGCCGTGGCCGAGGTGATCGCCAATCGGCGGGCCGATCGACGCTGGCCGAACACCTGGGAGGGGGTTTGTCTTCAGCGTCAGCAGTTTTCGGCCTGGCTGGACCCGGATTGTGTCCGGCGAATCGACTGGGGCTCAGAGGCGTATCTGCAAGCCCGGTGGATCGCCAGGGGGATGATTCAGGGTCTGATTCACCAGGACGTGACCGGCGGCGCGAACCACTACCTGAACCCCTACGCCTGCGTGAAGCTGCCTAAATGGGGCCGGCGGACGGATAAGATCACGACCGTTATCGGGAAGCATACGTTCTATAGGTTTTAATGAGGCTAGTCATTTGCTAGTCAAAGCTAGTCAAAAAGGGGTTACGCCATGTGACGTAACCCCTTGAAATCCTTGGTGGGCCGTCAGGGAATCGAACCCCGAACCTAATGATTAAGAGTCATTTGCTCTGCCAGTTGAGCTAACGGCCCGTGCGAGTAATGTTGTTTAACCCCACCGAAACCGGATGTCAAGGAGAAATAGCGCTCGATAGGCGTTGACATCCCTCCGACCCCCAGGGTACGATTTAGTCTATTCCGCGAAGGGCGGTATCGCCAGAGACATGGATACCTTGTCCAAGATCGCCGAACGTCGCATTCAAGAAGCGCTGGAGAAAGGCAAACTGGACGACCTTCCCGGTCAGGGGAAGCCGATCGTCTTCGAGGACGACCGGGGCGTGCCCGAAGACCTGCGGTTGGCTTACAAGATTCTCAAGAACACCGGCATCACGCCCCCCGAGGTGGAGCTTAGAAACAGGATCGCCACCACCAAAGAGCTTTTGGCCGGGCTGGAGGACGAACAGGAAAAACTGGAAGCCATAAAGCGACTCAACGTCTTGATGCTCAAGTTGAACATGGGGCGGCAGTGTCCGATCACCATTGACGACGACAGCGATTATTACGCCAAAGTGGTCGAAAGACTCGGCCGCAAAAAGCAGAAGTAAGAGCGGGATCTCAGTTCCATGGACATGAAGCGGTCCTATTTCGAAGACGTGCGCCTGTTCGACTCCGGTCCACAGGTTTTTTGGTTTATCGCCCTCTTGGCCGGGCTGGCCGCGTTTCCCTTCCTGGCCGGCAACTACTACATCTATGTCCTAAACTACGTCGCACTCCACGTCATCGTCGCCCTGGGTCTCAACATTTTGGTCGGCTACACCGGTCAGATCTCGCTGGGTCACGCCGGGTTCTTCGCCATCGGGTCCTACGGCACGGTCCTTTTGATGAACAAGCTCGGCCTGCCGCTCCTGGCGGCCCTGCCGATCGCGGCCATGATCTCGGCCCTGTTCGGCTTTCTGCTGGGCCTGCCGGCGCTCAGGCTCGAAGGGCCCTACCTGGCCATCGCTACCCTCGGCTTCGGGTTGACCGTGGAGGTCATCTTCGAGAAGTGGGAGTTCTTCGGCGGCTCCAACGGCCCGCCGGTGCCCGAGTTTCCAACCCTGTTCTCGGGGGGATTGAACAAGGACCAGAACCTCTACTTCCTGATCATGATCGTTGCCGTCATGGCTACCATCGCCGCCAGGAATCTGTTCAAGACTCGAATCGGCCGGGCCTTCGTGGCCGTGCGCGACTCCGACATCGCCGCCTCGTGCATGGGCGTCAACCTGATGTACACCAAGACTCTGGCCTTCGCCGTCAGCGCCTTCTACACCGGCCTGGCCGGCGGTCTGTTCGCCTTCCATCTGGGCCAGATCGACCCGACCACCTTCAACCTGATGCTCTCGATCTTGTTCCTGGCCATGGTCGTCGTCGGCGGAGTGGCCTCCATTCTGGGCTCGGTCATGGGGGCGATACTCATCGCCGTCTTGAACCTCAAGCTCAAGGGCCTCCAGATGGCCGACTTCGCCGCCATCCCGCTGGTCGGATCGTATATCGTCGAGTTCCTCCAGGCGTTTTTCATGGAAACCGCCATGGCCAACATCCAGTTCGTCGTCTACGGTCTAATCATGGTCCTGATCATGATCATCGAGCCCTTGGGGCTGTACGGTTTTTGGATCCGGACCAAGATATATTGGAAAACCTGGCCTTTCTAGGAGCGGCTTTTGGACGCGATTCTGTCCCTCATTCAGGTTCTCCTCGGCGGCATCTCGGTCGGCGCGGCCTATGCTCTCTTGGCCACGGCCATGGTCATCATCTACAAGACCAGCGAGGTCCTCAACTTCGCCCAGGGCGACATGGCCATGGTCACCGCCTTTTTCGCCTGGATGGTCCTGGCCGGTTGGGGCATGCCCTTCTGGGCCGGGCTGCCGGCGGCGCTCTTGTTCGCCGTCCTGGTCGGGCTGTGCTGCGAGTTCTTCTTCTTGAGACGGGCCAAGGAGCCCAACCTGTTGGGGTTGATCATCATCACCCTCGGCTTGGAGATGATCATCTTCGGCATGGCCTCCTGGAAGTGGGGCGCCGATCCCAAGGAGCTGCCCTTCCCCTTCACCCCCTGGGACACCATGGAGGTCGGCGGCCTGATTCTAAGCTACCTGGAGTTGACCACCGTGGTGATCGCCGGGCTGGTGATCGGCCTGCTCTTCCTCTTTTTCCGCTTCACCAAAGTGGGCGTGGCCATGAAAGCCACCCAGCTCAACCTGAGCGTGGCCCGGCTGATGGGCATTCGCACCCGGCGGATTCTTCTGTTCGCCTGGGGGTTGTCGGCCCTGATCGGCGGCTTGGGCGGCCTGCTCATCGGCCCCTCATCGACCCTCGATCCGTACATGATGTGGGATCCGATGATGAAGAGCTTCGCCGCCGCCGTCCTGGGCGGCATGACCTCGCTGCCGGGAGCGATCCTGGGCGGGGTGATCGTGGGCGTGGTCGAGAACCTTTTTGGATTCTACGTCTCCACCGAGTTCAAATCGGTGGTGCCGTTCGCCATAATCGTGATCGTCCTTTGCGTCAAACCTTCAGGTCTTTTGGCCCGTCACTACGTCCGAAAGGTCTAATTATTCAAGGAGGGTGGTTATGGCCGCAAGAAAATGGTTTCTTTGGCTGGCGCTGACAGGCGTCCTGGTGATGTTCGGCGGACTCGCCCAGGCCGAGATGCCGCTGGGTGTCACCGACACCGAGATTCACATCGGGCAGTGGGGGCCCCAGACCGGTCCGGCCGCCCTGTGGGGCGCCGTCGCCCGCGGCACAGGCATCTACTTCAAGATGATCAACGCGGAGGGCGGAATCCACGGCCGCAAGATCGTCTACCACATGTTCGATGACGGCTACAACCCGGCCCGGACCAAAGCCGGCGTCAAGGAGTTGCAGGAGAAGGAGCCGGGCATTTTCGCCTGGGCCTCCGGCGTGGGCACCGCGCCCGGCATGGCCGTCAAGGACTACCTGATGAAGAACAAGATTCCCTGGGTCGGTCCGTCGGCCGGGTCGCTGCAGTGGATCACCCCGCCCCAGCGCTACCTCTTCGCCGACTACCCGCTCTACTACGTCGAGGCCCAGGTCCTGGTCCGCTACGCGGTCAAGAAGCTGGGTTACAAGAAGATCGCCATCCTCTACGTCAACGACGAATACGGCAAGAACGGTCTTAGAGGCGCCCGGAAGGAACTCAAGCGACTGGGCGTCAAACCGGTCATCGAGGTCTCGGTCGGCCGAGGCGACAAAGATCTGAAATCCCACGTGATGAAGCTCAAGAAGAGCGGCGCCGAGGCGGTGTTGCTCTGGGTCAACCCGACCCACTGCATCATCGCCGTCAAGACCGCGGCGGCGATGAAGTTCAAGGCTCGCTGGATGTCCTCCTCCACCCTCTCCGACGTGCCGATGATGATGAAGGTCACCGGCGGATTGTGGAAGGACGCCATCTTCACCGCCTTTACCGAGCCGCCTGAAGATCTGTCCAACCCGCTGATGAAGAAGTACTACGACGCCTATAAGAAGTACGCCAAGAAGGGCGAGCGCTGGGGCGTCTTCCTCCTGGCCGGCTTCGCCTTTGTCGAGCCGATGGTCGAGGGCTTGAAGAGGGCCGGCAGGAACCTGACCCGCGAGGGATTCGTGGACGCCATGGAGACGATCAAGAACTTCAAGGGCGTCCTGGGTACGATCAACTACGGTCCCCTGCCCCAGCGCCAGGGCACCAATGAGGTCTACGTGGCCAAGCCGTCTCCGGACGGCAAGAAGATGGTCCGTCTGACCGACTGGCAGACGGCGCCGATGGATTAAGACGCAACCCTCCCCGGGCCGGCGGAGTCGTTCGCCGGCCCGGGGGAACCAATCCAGGGAACAGGCATGGCCCAGCCGCTTCTCGAACTCAAAGATTTAACCATGTCTTTCGGCGGGGTGATGGCCCTGGACGAAGTCTCCCTGAGTCTCAACGAGGGCGAGATCCTGGCCATCATCGGTCCCAACGGCGCCGGCAAGACAACAATTTTCAACTGCATTTCAGGACTCTATAAGCCAACCGCCGGGTCGGTGAACTATCAGGGCCAACGCATCGACGGGCTCAAGCCCCATCAGATCGCCGCCCTGAAGATCGCCCGGACTTTCCAAAACATCGAACTGTTTTCCCACATGTCCACCATGGACAACCTGCTCCTGGGCCGCCATCTGCACATGAAGACCGGCGTCCTGGCCGGGATGTCGATGCTGGGCCGGTTCTCGCCGGCGGCCAAGGCCGAGGTCGCCCACCGGGAAAAGGTGGAGGAGATCATCGACTTCTTGGACCTCCAGAGCGCCCGGGATCAATTCGTGGGCAACCTGCCCTACGGCACCCGCAAGGTGGTCGAGCTGGGCCGGGCCCTGGCCATGGAGCCCAAGGTGCTGCTCCTGGACGAGCCGGCCGCCGGCATGAACCTGGAAGAAAAGCAGGACATGATGATCTGGATCAAGGACATCCAAGAGGAATTCGGGGTGTCCATCATCCTCATCGAGCACGACACGTCCTTCGTCTCCGATCTGTCCGACCGGGTGGTCGCGCTCAATTACGGCCTCAAGATCGCCGAGGGCAAGCCGGCCGAAGTCCAGCGCCACCCCGAGGTCTTGAAGGCTTATCTGGGCGAGGAGGGGGTGTGAACCCGATTCTGGCCATCAAAAACGTGGAGACCCTCTACGGCCTCATCTACGCCTTGCGCGGCGTGTCGCTCGAAGTGCCCGAGGGCAAGATCGTGGCCATTCTGGGCGCCAACGGGGCCGGAAAGACGACCATCCTCAAGACGACCATGGGACTGGTGGAAGACCAGCCCGACAAGGGAACAATCGAGTTCATGGGCCAGCGCATCGACGGCTGGGAGACCGAAGACGTGGCCCGGAAGGGGATCGCCTACGTGCCGGAGGGACGGGAGGTCTTCGAAGAGCTGACCGTGGCCGAAAACCTGGCCATGGGGGCCTATCCCCGGCGCGATCGAGCCGGCATCAAGGCCGACATGGAGCAGGTCTTCGACTACTTCCCGGTCTTGAAGGAGCGCCGCAACCAGTGGGCCGGCACACTTTCCGGCGGCGAGCAGCAGATGCTGGCCATCGGCCGGGCGCTGATGGCCAGACCCAAGCTGATGATGCTCGACGAGCCGTCCCTGGGCCTTTCTCCCCTTCTGGTCAAGGAGATCTTCCAGATCATCAAGACCATCAACCGGGCCGGGGTGACCATCCTTCTGGTCGAGCAGAACGCCAAAATGGCCCTCTCCATCGCCGATTACGGGCTGGTGCTGGAGAACGGCCGTTTCGTCCTGGACGGCACGCCCGAGGAACTGATGGCCGACGAGGACATCCAGGAGTTCTACCTGGGCATGAAGTCGGAGGTCTCGGTCAAGGGCTACCAGCGCTACAAACGCAAGAAGCGCTGGCGCTGAGACGCCGAGACGAACGAGACCCGCCCCGATCCTTGAAGGACCGGGCGGTTTTTTATTGGGCCGGGGGCGGCGTCATTCCTTTTCCGTGGCCCGCTCCAGGTCGATGATCCGGGCCCGGCCGCCGATGTAGTCCGTGGTTTCGTATTTGGTGATTTCCTGGAGCTTGGCGGTGATTTGCCCCAACCGGTCGAGTTGCTCCAGAATGGTGTTGACTCGATCGCGCATGGCCTCGTCCCCGGCCACCTGCCGCAGCAAGAGCTCCACCTGGCCGACCGCCGCCTGGAGCGGTTGATTCAGCTCGTGGCAGGCCGTCCCGGCCATCTCCACCACCCCATCGAGCTTTATCTGCCTCTCCCGCTCCTCTTCGGCCCGCTTCAGCTCGGTGACGTCCTCGATGATATTGTAGAATCTGTCCTTGAAGTTGATTACATGGACGACGACATCGTGCTTTTGGCCCACCTTGTCGATGTAGAGGCGGTGGAAAGTCACCGATTCCTGACCGGAGTCGATCCACTGATCCACTTCACTCCCCACCTCGGCCCGGTACTCCGGATCGGGAAAGAACCGCTCCCGCCAGAGCCGTTGATTGGGGACATCCTCCGCCGTGTAGCCGAAAATTTCGGTAAACTTGGGGTTGACGTATTCGGTCTCCTTGGCGGCTGTGCCCACGACCACCGGAAAGGGCAACTTTTCCACCAGATCACGGAAAAGAGCTTCGCTCTTCTTCAGCGCCGCCTCGACCCGCTTACGTTCGGTGATGTCACGGACGATGCTCACCCAACCGACGCGCTCGCCCTTGTCGCTCAGTAACGGCGAGACGCTGATATCGGAAGGGAAAACCGTCTCGTCTTTCCGCTTCATGTCAAAGTCGGAAATCTCGAAGAAGCCCTGGCGTTCTATGGTCGAGTAAAGACCTTCCTGGAACTTTTTCAAAGACTCCTCGCTGACGTGCAGGAAAGCCGTGGTCCGGCCCAACATGTCTTCTTTTTGGTAGCCGAATATCGTCAGCGCGGCGGGGTTGCAGTCCAGAATCCGGGGCGGAACGCTTGCGTCCAGGATGAAGATGGCCTCCCGTTGGCTGGTAAAGACCTTCTCGAACCTCTCCTTGGCCTGCCACAGCGCCGCCTCGGCCCGTTTGCGCTCGGTGATGTCGAGGTTGCTGGCCCGGCGCCCCAACCACCTCCCTTCTTCATCGAAAACCGGTTGGCAGAAATGCTCGATCCAGCGCTCCTCGCCATCGCGGATGATGATCCGGAATTCGAGATGCCCGGGACCCGCCTCCTGGATGCAATGCGCTTCGAGATGGGCCGACAACTTGTCTATATCCTTGGGGTGGACGATCCTTCGCATCAACGAAGGATCGTTCAAGAATGATTCCGCCGGGTAGCCGGATACCCTTTCACACGAGGGTGAAACATAGAGAAGGTTACCGTCCGAGCCGCGCCAGTATTCACAGTTGTAGGTGAAGTCGGCCACCAGACGAAACCGCTCCTCGCTTTTCTTGAGCGCTGCCTCGGCCCGTTTGCGGTGGGTGATGTCTCGGACGACGCAGACGATTCCCAGGGGCCGGTCGCCCTCTTCTCTCAAAAGAGAGACTGTGAGTTCGGCCGGAAATATCTCTCCGTTTTTCCGTTTCGCCGCAAACTCGAAAGAGGCCGCTTCCCCTTTATCGAAGGCTTTCCTGACCCGCTCTCTGAATTCCTGGAAGTGCTGGTGATCGACATGAAGGACTTCGCTGGAAAGGTTGACCAGTTCGTCTTTCCGGTAGCCGAACATCTTTTCCGCCGCCGGGTTGATGTCGATCACCTGCCCGTCGGGGGAGGCGACGAACACCCCCTCCGCCAAGGCCTCGAATATGCTTTTCAGCCACAACGTAGATTCGGTCAGCGCTTTCTCGGTCCGTCTGCGCCGAGCGATCTGCTCCTCCAGCTCCCGAATGTAATCCGCCTGTCGCGCTCTCTCGGCCTCCTCGTGGGGCAGCCAGCGATGCAACAGGATGACGATGACGAGCACCGCCGCCGTCACGTTGACGAACTTGAGCACGAAAACCAATTCCGGGCGAACCAGGAGGTCGTGAATCGCTTGAGGAATCAAGCCGACCCGCGAGGTGTACCAGGCGCCAAAATAGACGCTCTCGAACAGGGTCCGGAAGGCGTCGATGGCCAAGATTATAATCAGCGTCGTAAACAGCTTGCTCTCTATCTTTTTGGACTTCAAGCGCCGCAGATAGAAGACGAGGATAAAGGTCCACATCCCGATCAACAGCCAATAGGAGACCGGCGTCAGGAATCGAAATGCGGTCATGTCAACCCTCCTGTCGGTATCCCCGCCTTCAACCTCGGCTCAAGGCGCCGCTGGCCGCCGGCGCCGGATTTATCCAACAATTCGTTAGTTAACATTATATTATACCCAAACCCTCCGGCGAAACCGCCCTAACTTGCCAGTCTTGCCAGCCGCGGATAGAATTATTCGAGGTCGAGGCGTCGCCTAAATATCCACCGGTTTCAGGTTCTAAAGGGGACAGGTTGTTATGGCTGGGCACGACATCCTTTTGGACAGCGGCACCAACGAGGTGGAAATCGCCGAGCTGGTCATGGGCGAGCATTGCTTCGGCGTCAATGTGGCCAAGATCAAAGAGTTCCTGCCGTTCAAAGACTCGGTCGTCACCCACATGCCCACCGGCCACCCTTCGGTGCCCGGGGTGTTTTCGCTGCGCGGCCTGGCCGTACCCCTCATCGAGCTGGGCAAACACCTCAACCTGCCCCCCAGCCAGCCCGCGGCCAACCAGGTCATCGTCGTCACCGAGTTCAACGCCATCATCACCGCTTTCGTCGTCGATAAAATCGAACAGATCCACCGCCTTTCCTGGGACGAGTTCAAACCCCTCAACCAGATCACGGCCGTCAACCCGGTCCAGATCACCGGTGTGGTTCACGTCCAGGACCGCGACGTCTTGATCCTGGACCTGGAGCACATCGTCGGCGAAATCTTTCCCCAGAGCATCATCAACTACGACGAGGCCAAACTGAAACAAGCCCCCCGGATCGAACACCGCGAAGAGGCCAAGCTGTTCTTCGCCGAAGATTCGGCCATCATCCAGAAGCAGGTCGTCTCCATCCTCAATTCGGTCGGCTACACCGACGTGACCAGTTTCGACAACGGCCAGCAGGCGCTGGAGGCCATAACCGCTCTCAAGGAACGGGCCCAAGCCGAGGGAGTCGATCCGGGCCGTTACCTGACCCTCCTGGTCACCGACATCGAAATGCCCCAAATGGACGGGTTGACCCTGTGCCGCAAGGTCCGCCAGGAGTTGGGGTTGAACACGCCGGTGATAATCTTCTCCTCGCTCATCAACGAGCAGATGGCGGCCAAATGCCGCGAGGTGGGCGCCAACGCCTATGCCTCCAAGCCCAAGACCGAGGATTTGATCGAGTTGATCGACCAGCTCTGCTTCCCTCAGTAAAGACCACTCGAAACCCTCCGCCGATCGAGATACCACCCCAGCCAAGGCGGTGAGAAGGCCGATCTCGCCGGCGCAAGGCAGAAATCAAAGGTCCGTCGGGCTGGGAGGCTGCTCAACGGCAAACCGAAAAATTCACTTCGCCGAGTTCACTACAGGGCGAGACTCATTCACAACCGCCGGCCAACAAGGGAGAGGGCCTCCCCGCCAGCCCCGTAAAGAGCGAGCCGCGGCCGATCGGTCCGGGAGGCGGCGCTGCGGCCGGAGATCGGTCGCGGCAGCGGCGAGTCGGGGTAACATTCGGGCTAGAACACGGCGTCAAACTCGTCTTCGTTCAAAACCTCCGCCGCCTCCTCGGGGGCGCTCAAAAGCGATGAAGGGGGCGCTTGATCCTCTTTCTCGGAGACGATTCCTCTCGCCTCGCCCCGGAAGGATGGAGACATCGCCTCGTCGTGAAGTTTAAACTGTCCGACCAGCTCCCGCAAGCGCTCGGCCTCGGCGGCCAGATTCTCTGCGGCGGCGGCCGTCTCCTCGACGACGGCGGCGTTTTGTTGAACGGTCCCGTCCATCCGGGAGATGGCGTCGGCCACCTCGTCGATGGTGGCGGCCTGCTCTTGTGAACCGGCCGTAATCTCCGAGACCGTAGCCGCCACCCGCTGAACGCTGGCGATGATCTCCCGGAACATCTCGCCCGAATCGGCCATCAGGTCGTTGCCGGCGTCCACCTTGCCGGCCGATTCCTCGATCAGGGCCTGGATTTCCTTGGCCGCCTCGCCCGATCGAGCGGCCAGGTTGCGAACCTCGCTGGCCACTACGGCGAACCCCTTACCGGCCTCTCCGGCCCGGGCCGCTTCCACCGAAGCGTTGAGGGCCAAGAGGTTGGTCTGAAAAGCGACCTCGTTGACCACATCGATGATCTTGCTGATCCGCCGGGAACTCTGTGAGGCCTCGGACATGGCCGCCACCGCCTGATCGACCACCTCTCCGCCCTGACCGGCCAGGGCGGCCGCATTGGCGGCCAGTTCATTGGCCAGGGAGGCGCGTTCAGCGGTTTCCTTGACGTTGGTCGACATCTGCTGCATGGCGGCCGCGGTCGCCTCGGCCGCGGCGGCCATGTCTTGGATCCAGCGGGACATATCCTGGTTGGCGGTGCTGATCTCCTTGGCCGACAGGGCCACCGTATCGGAGGCGGCGCCGACCCGGCGCACGATCCCGGTCAGGTTCAGGCTCATCTGCTCCACGTCGCGGGCCATCTCTCCCAACTCGTCGCCGCGTTTGAGCAGCGAGGGCTCCACTTGGAAGGTGAAGTCGCCCTGGGCCGTCTTCCGGATGGCCTGCATGGTCGCCTTGACCGCCCCGACGATGCGCCGCGGCATCATCAAGGCCAGGAGGAGGAAGCCGAGCGCTCCGGCCAAGCCCAGGACGGTGCTGACCAGAAGCTGCCGCCGCCCCATCTTGACCACCTCTGACAGCGAATGCTCCAGGCTGGCCGTGCCCTGGCGCCCAACGACCTCGATCATGTCAAGAAGGTCCTGGCTCTGCCGGTCGAAGCGGCGGGTCGCCTCGCCCACCTGTTCCCAGTCCTGCTCCAAGGTCGCTTCCACCAGTCCCATCCCGGTTTGGCGGATTCCGGCGTAGGCGCTTTTGATCTCCTGAACTCGTTTCTGGAGCGTCTCGTCTCCCTCGAACAGCCCCTCCAGACCGTCAAGGATCGGCAGAAGCTTTTTCTCCAGGCTCGTCAGCGCCTCCAGGGCACCCTTTTCTCCCGAACCGGCCGCCAGCCGGAAGACATCTATGATCTGATGGACCGCATCGGTCGCCTCCAGGGAGGCGACCGCCTGCCGGTAGGCAGTATTTTGAATGGTCACGGCGTGTTCGTAACTCTGACGGCTGGACCAGACGGCATACGAAGCCACCGTCGCCAGGAGAATGAACAACACCCCAAAGGCCAACCTCAACCGAAGGCCAAGCCCCCAATTCCTTGCCATGACGTCTCTCCTGCTCCCCGGAAACCCCGAGACAGCTCAGTAACCTCAAACCGCTATTTCACCACGGGCAAACCTTTGCGCCCCCAGGCCATCATGCCGCCGTCCAGTCGGGAGACGTTCTTGAAGCCCTTGACGGCCAGGAAACGGCCGGCAATGGGAGAAAGCTTGCCCAAATGGCAGACCAGAACGATCGGTTTGTCCTTGGGAAGCGTCTGGTACTTCTCGGCCAGATCGTCCATGGGGAGGTTGATGGAGCCCTCGATGTGGCCCTTACTCCACATGGCCCGATCGCGCAGATCCACCACCGCCACCTGCCCCAGCTTCGCCTTCAACTCGCGGGGGGAGAGGTTGGGGAGCTTTACCTTGGGCAGCTTGAGGGAAGACTCCACCGGATAGCCTTTCCTGCGCCAGCCAGGCAGCCCCTCGGAGTAGACCATGACCTTGGTGTAGCCCATCTTGACCGCCGACCTGGCGGCCTTGACCGAGGCCACTCACTTGCGGCCGAGACAATAGAAAACCAGCGGCGTGTTCTTGTCTGGGGGCAGGAGGGAGGAGCCCTCCATTTTGGTGTAGGGAATATTGATCGAACCAGGAATGTGACCCACCTGATAGTGGATCGGGCTCAGGGAATATACCAGGGTCGGCTTTTGGGCCGAATCAAGCATCTTTTTCAACTCAGCCGTGGTGATGGTCTTGAAGCCGCTCCCGGCGGTAGCCGCCGCCAGGGGAGCGAGCAGCAGCATCAACCCTACAAACAATCCCGCTGCCAACCTTTTCATCGGTCGAAAACCTCCTCTTTGAAGTCAACCACTCGCTGTTCTCTTGCCGCCAATTCTCGAGATACCATTTTTTAATCCAGAAATGAACGCTAAAATCACGATATCCGCCACTCCGGTTGCGGATATTTCATATTGAAATAATTAATATTTTCACAACCGTCTTCTGTCTCTTTTATTAGCGAACATCTTTTTGCTTTATAAAAATTCCCTCCGTCCCGCCGGCGCGATCCCGACAAAGACCTCCTCGGTTTCGGCCGTCACCGGCCAGAACCGAGCGGACGAGACGGGCCAAGGCCAATCCGGTTGACAGGTCGGGGGGCGGCTTCTATCATCAATTTCATGCGGAAACCAATCGTCTTCCGGCCCGGCTGGCCGCTGGCGGCGGGGGTGTTGATCGGTCTATTGGCGGCGTCCTCGCCGGCCTGGGCCCGGGGGCCGTGGACCATCACCGGCGCCGTCGACCGGATCGACCTGGAAGACCCGAGCCGGCCCAAGCTGACCGTCTATGTTCTTCAAGCCGAAGGGCCGCTCAAGCCGGACCGGCTGATAACCTTCACCGTCCCCCTGACCAAAACGCCCCAGGGCTGCATCGACCTGTCGAGGCCCGAAAACCGGACGCGAGCCGCCGTCCTGGCCTTGAAGCCGGGGGATACGATCGAGGCCGCGGTGACGGCCGGACAGCGGGAGCTCACCGCCGAACGGGTTCGGTGGATCGGCCGGGCCGACGAGGTTTCCTTCCCCGGCCGGGACAAGATAAAAGACCCGACTCTGATTCCCCGCCTCAGATACGGCGGCGGTCGAGTCGGGGTGATCGTACTCCTGAAAAACGACGGCCTGGCCTGTGCGGCCGCCTCGGTCGAGGCGAGCGAAGTAGCCAAAGCCGAGATCAGGCGTCGCCAGGACGAACTCCTGGCCGCTCTGCCCGCCGGATCATTCGAGCTGAGGCACCGCTACGCCAACTTGCCCGCTCTGGCCGGCCGGGCCGACCTGGCCGGCCTCAAGGCTTTGGCCGCCTGGCCGACGGTGGCCGTCATCCAGGCCGATCGCCCCGTCCGGTTCGACTGAGTAACCACAACGAGACCAGATGGATCGAGGATGCTGAGTATGCGAATGATCGAGGCCGTGCGGCGCTGGGTTCCGGCGTTGATCCTTATCGTCGTCTACCTTGGGATCGCCGTCTCTCCGGCCCGGGCCGAGGAGTTTCCCGGCCGGGACAAGATCATCCAACCCAATCTCATCGGCCGGTTGGAGTCGGGCCAGAAGTCGGTCAACGTCATCGTTCTGCTCAAGGGCTACCAGGACCTGGTCGGGGTCAACCTCCACCAGGGCGCGCTGACCGCCGCCGGCGTCCGAGCCGCCATCGCCCGCGGTCAGGAGGAGGTCCTGGCCGGGGTCAATTACGGGGCGCTGAAGGTCAAACATCGCTTCACCAACCTGGCCGGGTTTTCGGCCAGCGTGACTAAAGACGGCCTCAAGCAGTTGGCCGCCCATGAGGGTGTGGCCATCATCGAGGAGGACGCTCCGATCACCTTCGACACCCGCCAGGGCATCCCCCAGATGAATCCCGCCTCCTACCGGGACACCTACTGGGGAGCCTTCGTGTCCATCGCCATCGTCGACACCGGGGTGGACTACACCCACCCCATGCTGGGCGGCGGCGGTTTTCCCAACGACAAGGTCATCGGCGGCTACGATTTCGGCGACCTGGATTCCGACCCGATGGACGATTCGGCCGATCCCGGTCACGGCACCGCCTGCGCCGGCATCGCCGCCGGTTCGGCCGTGGCCGTGGGCGACTACATCGGCGGCGTGGCCCCCATGGCCAAGATATACGCCCTCAAGATCGCCGGGGCTTCGGGAGCGCTGACCGGCGACGCCGTGGCCGCCTGGGACTGGTGCGTCACCCACAAGAACGACAACCCCATCTATCCCATCCTCGTCATCTCCAACAGTTGGAGCGCCCCCTCCATCAATTCGTCTTCCAGTTGCGACTCCCAGAGCCCGACCTACGCCGCCGCCGCGGCCAACGTCGTGGCCAACGGCATCGCCCTGTTCTGCTCTTCGGGCAACGACGGCCGTTGCACCGGCGTCAACAGCCCGGCCTGCCTGAGCGACACCATCTCGGTCGGGGCGGTCTACGACACCAGTATCGGCTCCAGCGTCGGCTGGTGCGTCCGGTCCGACTCGTGCGTCGGCCAGTTCACTTCCGGCTGTTCGACCTATTACGCCTGCTGGGAGACCACCACCGCCCAGGATCAGGTGACCTGCTACTCCAACTCCGGAGCGAACCTGGACCTCCTGGCCCCGTCGAACAACGCGACCACGCCTGCGCCCGGCGGCGGCTACGACGATTCCTTCGGCGGCACCTCGGCCGCCTGCCCCTACGCCGCCGGCGCGGCCGCGGTCATCCAGAGCTGGGCCGTGCAGACCACCGGCAGCTACCTGTCCGTGGCCGAGCTCAAGAGCCGGATGGTCAAAAACGGCGACTTGATCACCGACTCCAAATCGGGCCTGAGCACGCCCCGGGTCAACATTCAGGCGGCCATCGAGGAGAGCGGAGGGAGCGGCGGCGGAACGACGACCACCACCGCCCTGGAGGTGATCTTCGGTCTGGCCCAGGGCCAAGAGGCCGGCTTCCTGGTCACCGTTCCGAGCGGGGCGACCAACCTGACCGCCCGGCTGACCGACGTCACCGGCGACCCGGACCTCTACACCGGCGACGGTTTCATCCCGTCCACGACCAACTACACCTGCCGCTCGATCAACGGCACCGGCCAGGAAGACTCCTGCTCCCACGCCAACCCGACGCCGGGCGACTGGTTCATCGTGGTCAGGGGCTACACCGCCGCCACCCTGAAGCTGATCGTGACCTACACCACTCCCAGCGACGGAAGTTCCACCGCCCGGTGGGGCGTGGTCGATTACGTCTGCTGCACCTCGGGCGGGGTGGTCGGCTTCTGGGGCCAGATCGGCAACGACATCAAGGGCTCCAGCCTGGAGAACTGCGCCGCCAGTCCCAGTTGGGAGGGCTACGTCCAGACCACGGCCGGAACCAAGACGCTCTCCTACTGGACCTACGTCGGTTGCGGCGACGGGCCGTCCGGCTCGATGTCGGTCACCCTGGAGGCGGGCAAGTGCTACGAGTTCAGGCTGCGCTACACCGACGGCCAGTACTGGGTCCAGCAACTGGAGGTGACCGGCTGCGGCAATCCGGTCGCCTCCGGGACCGGGGCGGGAGCTGGAGAGAAGCTGGTCGTCAAGGAGCAGCCGATCCCCCTGGCCCTCAAGCCGGGCGGCTACCTTCGAGAGAAAGACGAGCGTTAGAGAAAAGCGCCCTCAAGACGGGAGCGTAACCGCGCGTCAGGAAACCATGGGCTCGCCCCGGTCCCGCTTTTGCGGGACAGCGCTTGTCGAGCGAATCGGGCCTCGGTTGAGGATCCGGCTTTCCGGCCCCGGTGGGGGCGGGTCCGTCTCAACGACAAAAAACGGCCGCCGGCCCGATCTTTCCGGGCTGTCTACAGCTCCGGCTTGACGAAGCAGGCCGTCTGATGGCCGCCGGCGATGTCCTCCAACGGCGGCTCGTCGGTGCGGCACCTGTCGATGACGTATGGGCAGCGGGTGTGGAACCGGCAACCCGACGGCGGATCGATGGGGCTGGGCACGTCGCCGGTCAAGATGATCCGCTTGCGCTTCTTCTCCGGGTCGGGAATGGGCGAGGCCGACAACAGCGCCTGGGTGTAGGGGTGGCGCGAAGCGTGGTAGATGGTCTCGCTGTCGGCCACCTCGACCAGCTTGCCCAAATACATCACCGCCACCCGGTCGCTGATGTGCTCGACCACCGACAGGTCGTGGGAGATGAAGAGGTAGGTCAGGCCGAACTCTTCCTGGAGGTCCTGGAGGAGATTTATCACCTGGGCCTGGATGGACACGTCCAGGGCCGAGACGGCCTCGTCGCAGATGATCAGCTTGGGTCTGAGGGCCAGGGCCCGGGCCACCCCGATACGCTGGCGCTGACCGCCGGAGAACTGGTGTGGGAAGCGGCGCATCTGCTCCCTTTTGAGCCCGACCACCCGCATCAATTCCAGCACCTGGGCGTTGCGTTTGGCCCGGTTTCTTTCGCCGTGGATCAGAAGCGGCTCGCCGATGATCTGGGCCACGTTCTTTCTGGGGTTCAAGGAAGAGAACGGGTCCTGGAAGATGATCTGCATCTGGCGGCGCAGTTCCCTCATCTTGGTCTGGTCGTACTCCAGGATGTTCTCGCCCTCGAACTCGATCACGCCGCTGGTCGGCTCGTCCAAGCGGAGGATGCAGCGGCCCAGGGTGGACTTGCCGCAGCCCGACTCGCCCACCAGGCCCAAGGTCTCGCCGGGGTAGATGTCCAGACTGACGTCGTCCACCGCCTTGACCGAGGCGATCTCCCGGAGAAAGACGCCGCCGGTGATGGGAAAGTGCTTGACCAGGTTCCTGACCCTCAAAAGCGGGGTGTCGTTCGGGTTGGGACTAGACATACTTGAGGCACCTGACCCGGTGATTCTCGGCCACGTCGACCATGGGCGGTTTTATTCGACTACAGTCGTCAAAAGCATCGACGCAGCGATCGCTGAAAAGACACCCCTCCGGCAAATTGAAGAGCGAGGGCACCACGCCTGGAATGGTGGCCAGTCGATTGGTGCCCTTCTTGGCGCCCAGGATGGGGATGGAAGACATCAACCCGATGGTGTAGGGGTGCTTGGGGTTGCCGAAAAGCGTCTTGACGTCGGTGAACTCCACCACCTTGCCGGCGTACATCACGGCCACGTTCTGGGCCATTTCGGCGATGACGCCCAGGTCGTGGGTGATGAACAGAATCGAAGAGCCGAGCCCTTCCTTGAGCTTGTTCATCAGGTCCAGAATCTGGGCCTGGATGGTCACGTCCAGGGCGGTGGTCGGTTCGTCGGCGATCATCAGCTTGGGATTGCAGGCCAAAGCCATGGCGATCATCACCCGCTGGCGCATGCCGCCCGACATTTGGTGAGGGTACTCGTTGACCCGCTGTTCGGCGGCCGGAATGCCGACCCGACGGAACATCTCGACGACCCGTTCGTCGGCCTCCTTTTTGGAGACCTGCTGGTGGAGCAGGATCACCTCTCGAACCTGATCGCCCACGGTGAAGACGGGGTTCAATGAGGTCATCGGCTCCTGGAAGATCATCGAGATCTTCAAGCCCCGGATCTTCTTCATCTGGGCCTCGGAGAGTTTCAAGACGTCCTGGCCGTCGAAGAAGATCTCACCGCCGGCGATTTCGCCGGGCGGACAGGGAATGATGCGCATGATCGCCGAGGCGGTGACGCTCTTGCCGCAGCCGGATTCCCCGACCAGGCCCAAGGTCTGGCCGGCTTCGATATTGAGGCTGACGCCGTCCACGGCCTTGAGCAACCCGCCTCGGGCGTGGAAGTGGACCTGGAGGTCCTTGATCTCGATCAGATTGGCTGGGCCGCTGGTGGTGGGGCTCGCGTCGGCCATTTTCTAGTCCCTCAACCTGGGATCGAGGGCGTCCCTGAGGCCGTCGCCGAGAAGGTTCCAGCCCAAGACGCCGAAGAGAATGGCGATGCCGGGCAGGGCCATCACCCACCAGGCCCGCAAAATCATGCTCCGCCCCTGGGCGATCATCGCCCCCCACTCGGGCGTCGGCGGTTGGGCGCCCAGACCGAGGAAAGAGAGGCCCGCCGCGTCCAAGATGGCCGAGCCGAAGCCCAGCGAGGCCTGGACGATGATCGGGGCCAGGCAGTTGGGGAAGATGGCCAGAAAGATGATCCTCAGGTTCTTGGCGCCGATCGCCTTGGAGGCGGTGACGTAGTCCTTGGAGTACTCCTCAATGACCGAGGCCCGGACGATACGGGCGAAGCGGGGGATGGTGATGATCCCGATGGCGATCATGGCGTTCATCAACCCCGGCCCCAGGTAGGCGACGATGACGATAGCCAGCAGAATGTGGGGGAAGGCCAGGATGATGTCCATGAAACGCATGATCAGGTTGTCCAGCCACTCCCTATAGTAACCGGCCAACGCCCCCAAGAGCGAACCGAAGAAGAAGGCGATGCCGACCGAGATGCACCCCACCTGGAGGCTCAAGCGGGCTCCGTAGATCAACCTGGAAAGCACGTCGCGGCCCAAATCGTCGGTGCCCAGAATGTGCTCCCAGGAGCCGCCCTCCTGCCACACCGGCGGCTTGAGCTGATCGTAGAGCGAGTTCTCGATCGGGCTGTGGGGGGAAATCCAGGGGGCGAGAAGCGCAGACAGAACGACGATGGCGATGATGACCAGTCCGACGAGACCGGTCCGGTTCTTGACCAGTTTCTCCAACTGATCGAAGAAGGGATGGCGGTCCTCGGGGCTCCTTTGGGCTTTACTACTCATCTTCGGGTCGATAGCTCGCTTATTTGACGCTGATTCTGGGGTTGATCACCGCGTAGAGGATGTCGACGATCATGTTGACCACGACGAAGGAGGTGGCCACCACCAGGACCCCGCCCTGGATGACCATGTAGTCGCGCTTGACCACCCCGTCAAAGAGCCACTTGCCCACGCCGGGCCAGGAGAAGACCGTCTCGGTCAGAATCGCCCCGCCCAAGAGGATGCCGAACTGGAGGCCGACCACGGTGATGACCGGGATGAGGCCGTTTCTCAAGGCGTGCTTCATGACGATCTTGAATTGGCCCAGCCCCTTGGCCTTGGCCGTCTTGATGTAATCCTGGCGCAAGACCTCCAGCATAGAGGAGCGGGTCATCCGGGCGGTGATGGCCAAGGGAATGGTGGCCAGGGCGATGGCCGGCAGGGTGATGTGGCGCAAGACGCTTCTCAACGCCTCCCAGTTGCCGGTGATGATAGAGTCCAGGATGTAGAAGTTGGTCACCGGCTCCAGGGTGACGTCCACTCCCAGCCGGCCGCTCATGGGCAGCCAGCCCAGATGAAGCCCGAAGACCAACATCAACATCAGGGCCAGCCAGAAAACGGGCATACTGACCCCAATGAGAGAACCGAACATGCTGATGTAGTCGAAGGCCGAGTATTGTTTGGTGGCCGAAATTATCCCCAGGACGACGCCGACCAAACTGGAGATGAGCATGGCCACCACGCTCAGTTCGATGGTCGCCGGGAAGCGCTCCTTGACCTCGTGCCAGACGCTCTGGCGGCTCCAGATAGTCTCGCCCAGATCGAACTTGGCCAGGCGTTTCAAAAACAGGCCGTACTGGACGTACAGCGGTTCGTTGAGGCCCAGATACTCGCGCATCGCCTCCAGGGACTCCTGGGTGGCCCGCTCTCCCAAGAGCAACTCGGCCGGATCGCCGGGGGCCAGGCGAAGCATCAAAAAGACGATGATCGATACGCCCAGCAAGGTGGGGATGATGGTCAAAATGCGCCTGATTATGAAGCCGAGCATGGCGTTGTTATAGCTCCGCCGTTTTCATTGTCAATATTATTCGTCGAGTGGAAGGCGGGGGGAGGAGTCGCTCCCTCCCCCCGGACAGGGTCGGCTACTGGAGCCAGACGTCTTTCAAGCGAACCGATCCCGTGGGATGGAGCTTGAAGTTCATCACGTTCTTGCGCATCGGCCAGATGACCATGGAGTGGGCGATGGGAACGGCCGGGCACTCCTCATAGAAGACCTTGAGGGCCTTCTTGTAGATCTCGGCCCGCTTGGCCTGATCGATGGTCGTCTTGCCCTGGATGATGAGCTTGTGATACTCCTCGTTCTTCCACTGGGTCCGGATGTTCGGGTCGGCCAGGCCGTCGAACAGGATCAGCAGGAAGTTGTCCGGGTCGCCGTTGTCGCCGGTCCAACCCAACTGGAACATGTCCATGTCCTCGGGCTGCTGACGCTGCCGCTTGAGATAGGTGCCCCAGTCGTAGGAGACGATCCGGGCCTTGATCCCGATCTTGGCCAGGTCGCCGATCATGGCGATACCGACCTTGAGACCTTCGGGGTTGTACGGCCTGGGAACGGGCATCGACCACAACGTCAGCTCGGGCAGACCCTTGCCGCCGGGGTAACCGGCCTTGGCCAGATACTTCTTGGCCAGTTCGGGGTCGTACTTGTAACCCGGAATCTCGTCATTGTAACCCCACATCGTCGGCGGGATGGGGTTCTTGGCCACCTCGCCCATGCCCTGGTAGATGTTGTCCACGATCGCCTTGCGGTTGATGGCATGGGCCACGGCCAGGCGCATGTTGACATCTTGCCACAGCTTCTTGGTGTGGTTGAAGCTCAGGTAGCCGATGTTCATGCCCTGCTGCTGGGCCAGCTTCAGGTTGGGGTCCTTCTTGGCCAGGGGAATGTCGGCCGGGTTGGGGAACTGGCAGATGCTGATGTTGCCGGCCTTAAGCTCCAGGAAGCGGACGGCGTTCTCCGGGATGGCCCGGAAGACGACCTTGTCCAGATAGGGGCCGCCGTTGGGCTTGCCCCAGTAACCCTTGAATTTCTCCAGGATGATCCGATCGTCCTTGACCCACTTGACGAACTTGAACGGGCCGGTGCCGACCGGGTTGCGGACGAACTCCTTGGGGTTCTTCAAAAACGCCGTCGGAGAGATGATGTCGGCGAAGTCCATCCCCAGGTTGGCCAGGAACGGCGCCTCGACGCGCTTCAGTCTGAAGACGACGGTGTACTCGCCGGTGGCCTCGATGGAATCGATGATGTCGTCCATCTCCATGGACAGCCAGTACTCGGGCGGACGATCCTGCTTGGGGATGTCGTAACCCTTGCCGTACCACTTGACCTTGCGGTTCTTCATCATCCGGCCGAGCGAGAAGACGACGGCGTTGGCGTTGAGCGGCGTGCCGTCGTGGAACTTGACGCCCTTGCGGATATTGAAGGTGTAGGTCTTGCCGTCGGGAGACACCGTCCAGCTCTCGGCCAGACCGGGTTCGATCTCCGTCGATTCGTCTTTGAAGAATACGAGGGCCTCGAAGATGTTGTCGCAGACCATGAACGAGTTGCCGTCGGTCTCGTAGGCCGGATCCAGGCCCACCGAGTCGCCGCCGCGACCGAAGACCAACGTGCCGCCCTCCTTGGGTCCGGCCCAGCTCAGACCACCCACCGCCAGGAGGACGGCCAAGGCCGTAACCAGCACGAACAATAACCTCTTCCTCATGTTACCTCCCTCAAGTTTGGTGCGATTTTACGTGGTTAGTGTGGTGTCTCACCTCATTGCCAAGGCCCTGGCGGCCAAATCGAGGGCGTTGGCTTGAACGGCCTCGTACTCGGCCTCGCTCAAGCCCGCACCGAGAGCCACCCGGCGGGCCAGGTCGGCGCTCATCAGGTCTTTGGGGGCGTGAGCGTCGGAATTGACCACCAGCGTTACGCCGTACTGCCGGGCCAACCTGGCCACCCGGCCGTTGCCCAGGCAGTTTCCGGCCCGAACGGTCAACTCCAGGGCGACGCCCCTCTTGGCGGCCAAGGCCGCCTCTTCTTCGGTCAGCAGACCGGGATGGGCCAACAGATCGATGTCCGCCTCCAGCGCGGCCAGGTTGGTCCCCGGCGCCACCGGCTCGACCGGCGTCTCGCCGTGGACGACGATCCACTTGGCGCCCAGCTCCCGCGCCTCCCGCGCCAGCTCCGGGATCAACCGGGGCGGGATGTGGGTCAACTCCACCCCCGGGATGAGCTTGCAGGCCGACTCGGGGTTGAGTCGTTCGGCCGCCGCCCGGACGCTCTCGATCGTCCGGCCCAGATTGGACGGGCCGGCGTGATCGGTTATGGCGAGGTATCGATAGCCCAAAACCTCCACCCTGCGGAGCAGTTCCGCCGGCAAAAGTTCACCATCGGACAACAGGGAATGGGTGTGCAAATCTAACATGATTGTGACGAAAAAGGCAAGGAGGTGCTGTTACATTTTATACTTGCCGAAATCTTCAGGATCGAGGCTCTCCAGCAAATCGGTCCATTTCTTGGCCTCTTCGTCGTTCATCTCCGGCTGACCCGAATGGCCCTGGTCACTCTGGGAGGACTTCTCCAGGACCTCCTCGGCGACGAAAATCGGCGCTTTGAGCCGGAGAGCCAGGGCGATGGCGTCGGAGGGGCGGGAGTCGATGATCAACTCCTTGCCTCCGGCCTCGAGGTGCAACAGGGCGTAGAAGGTATTGTCCTGGAGGTCGCAGATCTCTATGGCGGTCAGCTTGACCCCTAAGGCAGTCAAAACATTACGAAACAGGTCATGAGTCATCGGCCGCGAGAACTGGATGCTCTCCAGCTCGCTGGCGATGGCGGTCGCCTCCAGCGGGCCGATCCAGATGGGCAGCGTGTCGCCGGTATCATCGTCCTTGAGGATCATGATCGGAGAGTGAGTGAACGGGTCGATGGTCAACCCGGCGACTTTCATCCGACGATTCATATCCCTCCCGGCTGCTATAAAAGTCCCCTGGTAATCATACTACCGCCCTTTGATTCGACCCTGCAAGGAATTTGTCCAACCGGCCTCGACAACCACTTCCACCAAGCGGCCGATCAAGTCCTCGTCTCCGCGAAAATTAACCACTTTGTTGGTTGGAGTCCGGCCGGTCAAAAGTCCGCCCCGCTTGGCCGGCCCTTCGACCAGGACCTCCACCACCCGGCCCTCCAAGGCCCTGTTGGCGGCCAGGGTGATCTCTTTCTGCAGGGCCTGGAGTTCGGTCAACCGGCGGGCGGAGACCCGTTCGTCGACCTTGTCGGGCAACCGGCTGGCCGCAGTGCCCGGCCGGTCCGAGTATCTAAAGGAGAAGAGGCTGTCGAAACCGACCCGCTCGATCAGCTCCAGGGTGGCCGCGTAGTCTTCCTCGGTTTCGCCGGGGAAACCGACGATGACGTCGGCCGAAAGAGCGATGTCGGGCCTGACCCGGCGCAGCTCGTCGACCAGAGCCAGATAGTCGGCCCGGGTGTACTTCCGGTTCATGGCCTTGAGAATCCTGTCCGATCCGGACTGGAACGGCAGGTGAAGAAAGGGGCACAGGTTCGGTAATTCCCCAAAGCAGGCGATCAGCTCCGGGCTCATGTCCTTGGGGTGGGAGGTGGTGAAGCGGACTCGCCACAAGCCCTCCACCCCGGCCACGGCCCTAAGCAGCCTGACGAAGTCCCAGTCCTGGTAGCGGTAGGAGTTGACGTTCTGGCCCAGAAGGTTGATTTCCCTGGCTCCGGCCTCGACCTTGGCCTCGACCTCGGCCAGCACCTCCTCCGGCGGCCGGCTGCGCTCCCGCCCCCGCAAGAGCGGCACCACGCAGTAGGCGCAGAAGTTGTCGCAGCCGGTAATGATCGTCACCTGGCTCTTCACCCCGACCGACGGAATCTCACCGGTCATGGTTCGGGGCGGCTCCCCATCGAGGGCCGTCTCCACCGCCCGGCGTCGCTCGGCGGCCTGGGCGACCACCGCCGGCAGCCGGTTCAGCGCTCCGGGGCCCAGGACGGCGTCCAGATGATCGAATCTGGCCAAAAGCTCGTCCTTCTCCTGCTGGGCCAGGCAGCCGGCCAGGACGATGACGAGCTCCGGGTTGATCTCCTTGAGGCGCCTCAACCGGCCCAGGAGCGAGTAGGCCTTGTGCTCGGCCTTGGCCCTGACCGAGCAGGTGTTGACGACGATCAGATCGGCTTCGTCCTCGGCCGCGGTGGGCGTGTATCCCTGACCGGCCATCAGCCAGGCCATCCGCTCCGAGTCGTCAACGTTCATCTGGCAGCCGAAGGTGGCCACGTGTATCTTCTTATCGGCCAGCATAAGGCTTAGGTACCCGAAAGCGGCGGATTGAGCAAGGGGCGGGGCGGGCCGAGCGTCGTATTTCAGGGAAACAACCTGGCATCATCGAAAACGGCCGGAGCCCTTTCTATAAAGCGTCTCCCTCTTCCGGCGCCGCCCGAACGCCGGCGGCGGGGCGATTTTGATCTCGGGATAGACCTCGGCCAGCTTGCGGGCCACCGCCAGGAACTCCGCCTCCGCGCCGGGAGTGACCATCGCCTCCATCAACCCGATCGCCGTATCCAAGGTGCGGATCATGGCCAGGCCCTCGAAGCCTTCGACCAGGTAATTGATGTCGATCATCAGCCTCCTGGGGACCCACAGGTAGACTCGACTGGTCCTGGACGAAGGGGGGGCGGGGACGTCGTAATGGTCAATGGTCTCATCACCGGCGGCCACGGTCTCATCCTCCTGATTTCCGGGCGGATGATACCATGCCGGTGTGGTATATTGAACCCGCCAAAACGCTTCACCCTTCCCGCCTGGGGCGGGATGATGGTTTGGTTTGAGAAATGGCCAACTTAGCCAAGCTGACTCTGATCGGTCTCGTCGCCGGCTGCCTGTTGACGGCGGCGCTCATGACCGGGATTTGGCTGTTCGCCGGCTCAAACGAGGCGCTGGCCAAGCTGCCTTACGGCACCGCGGCCGGGGCGCTCGCCGCGGGCATGCTCATGTCCCGCCGACTGGGCCGTTCCTCGCCGGGCAGCCGGCTGCTGGGCCTCCTCGTCGGCCTGGGCGTCGGCCTGCTCGCCCCCCTCGGAACCTGGCTGATCGTCTACCGCCTGAGCCCGGCCCTCAACACCGGCCCCTTGACCATGCTGGCCATCATCAGCGCCGCCTGCGGCTTCGTCGGCGCCTCCCTCTCCGGTCGCAGGTCCAAGCTCGACGCCATGGCCGAAGAAGCCCGCCTGCGCCGAATACGTAAAAACCGCTCCGGCGATTACTGATCCCCCAAGCCGGTAAGACATCCCCGGCCTCAACACAAAGGTCGCCCGGAGATCGGGTGCTCTCCCTTGTCCAGGCCGAAGATGCTCGGCCCAATGTATCGAAAAATCTCTTTACCATTTTTTATTATTGTCAGCCGCCCCGACAGAGATATAATGATATAAAGTGGGGATGCCAATAATGCCGTTCGGGGGGACTACACTCTTTTCCATTAATCAGGGCGCTTCAAGTCCACCATGAAAGGAGGCCTCATGCCCAGGATCGGGAAGGCGAAATTGTCCGCCAAAATCATTGGCTTACCCCTCGGCGTGGCCGTCGTCATGGCTCTCATTTTCGTCTTCGTCATCCCCTACATCTCTGGTCGACTCAACGAAGAGCCCTACATCTCTGGTCGACTCAACGAAGAGAAAGCGCTCAAGACCCGCCACTTGGTAGAAACGGCCGCCAGTTTGATCCAGCACTACGTCAAGCTGGAAGAGTCGGGGAAGCTGGCCCGCGAGCAGGCCCAAAAGGCGGCCATGGCGGCCGTAAAAGGCCTGCGTTACGAGAAGAACGACTACTTCTGGATCAACGACTTCAAGCCGGTGATGGTCATGCACCCCATCAAGCCCAAGCTGGACGGCAAGGATCTATCGGGCTTCAAGGACCCGAACGGCAAGTACCTGTTCAACGAGTTCGTCAAGGTCTGCCGGGAGAAGGGTGAGGGCTTTGTGGATTACCTGTGGCCCAAGCCGGGGTTCGACAAACCGGTGCCCAAGATATCCTTCGTCAAAGCGATCCCGGCCTGGAAGTGGATCGTCGGCAGCGGCATCTACGTCAACGACGTCGCCGCCGAGATCAACCGGGTGACCTACGCCATCGGCGGCATCGTGGTCGCCATCCTGATCGTGGTGGTGATCGTCGCCTGGCTGTTCGGCCGCTCCATAAGCAAGCCGCTGACCCACTCCATCGAGGTGCTCCAGTCCGGCTCCGAGCAGGTCACCCTGGCCTCGGCCAACGTGGCCTCCTCGGCCAACAACCTGGCCGAAGGCTCGGCCACCCAGGCCGCCTCCCTGGAGCAGACGTCGGCCTCCCTGGAGGAGATATCCTCCCAGACCCGGACCACCGCCGACAACGCCTCCCAGGCCGATTCGCTGATGACCGAAACCGGCCGAACCATCGAGCAGGCCACTCGGGACATGAACCAGATGGCCGAGTCCATGGCCCAGATCGCCCAGGCCGGCGGTGAGATTTCCAAGATCGTCAGGTCCATCGACGAGATCGCCTTCCAGACCAATCTCTTGGCCCTCAACGCCGCCGTGGAGGCGGCCCGGGCCGGTGAGGCCGGACAAGGCTTCGCCGTGGTCGCCGACGAGGTTCGGGCCTTGGCCATGCGGGCCGCCGAGGCGGCCAAGAACACCCAGGAGCTCATCGAGAGTACGGTCAAACGGATCAACGAGGGCTCCGAGCTGGTCGACAAGACCAGGGACGGCTTCGGTCAGGTGGCCCAGGCGGTGGAAAATATATCGACTCTGATCGCGGAGATCGCCACTGCCAGCAGCGAACAGGCCGAGGGCGTCAGCCAGGTCAATCGGGCGGTGAGCGACATGGACTCCATCGTTCAGTCCAACGCCGCAGTGGCCGAGGAGAGCGCCGCGGCGGCGGCGGAGATGGACGCCCAGGCCTCGGCCATCAGCCGGGTGGTCGAGGACCTGGTCCGGCTGGCCGGTTACACCGGCCGGGCGGCTTCCGGAACCCGATCCCAGATCGAAATGGCGTCCGAAAAGGCGTTCGACGCCCAGATCAAGGCCAAGCAACTGGCCCCGCCCCGGGCCAAACAGGCCGGGGACGAAACCAAGCCGGCCCTGGCCCGGAGCGTCACGCCCGAGGAGATCATCCCGTTGGATGACGACGAGCTGAGCGAGTTCTAACCCAAGGCCTTCAACCCGATACGATCAGGGGAGCCCGGGCGGCTCCCCTTCTTTTTCGGGCCTCCTAAGGAAAGGCGGAACGGCGGATATCGCCTAAACGTCCGGCGGCTCGGTAAGGAAGCGCTGGAACTCCTTGGAGCGCCGGAAGCTGGCCACGGCTTTCTGGTGCTCCAGCCAGGTTCGCCACGTCTCCATCCACTCGTCGTTGAGCCAATAGAGCTCCGGGTCGCTGCGGCCCTCGAGGCGCTGCCGGTAGACGTCGTACTCGGTGTGGCAGATCGGACACAGCACGACCTCGTACTCGATGAGCGGGTAGGCTTCCTCGTCGGCCATCAGCCCGCAGCGGGCGCAGCGGGCCTGGCAGGCCGAACACCGGACGAACCGGCCCACCGCCTCTCCGAGAAGGATTCTCCGCTTCCGGCGCTTGAGGTCGATCTCGATGACATCGGCCATATAGTCATTCTACCAAGCCCGGCTCCGCTCGTCGCTCTTTTTCTGCCTTGACCCCTAGTTGACCTTCTGGTACTGATAAACCCCTGCGATTAGGGAGGCAAGGTGGCGACTCGCGAGCTGGACAAGAGCCTGGGCCAACCGGACGAATTTCAATCCTTTTGGGCCAAGACGGCGAAGTGGTTCAAGCAATATGAGAAATACGTCTACGCCGTTGTGATCGCCGCGGCCGTGGTCTGGGCCGGCGTCTGGGGCTGGGGCCAGTACCGCCACAGCCAGGAGGCGGCCGCCTGGACGGCCTACGAGGCCATGGTCGGCCGGATCGACAAGCTGGACAAGTCCAACCAGGACGCGTTCAAGCAAAAGGCGGCGGCCGGGCTCAAGCAGATCATCAGCGACTACCCCGACTCCGCCGCCGCCGCCCAAGCCCACCTGGAGCTGGGCGCCATCCTGGCCGAGCAGGGCTCGTACGAGCTGGCCCTCACCCATTACCTCGCCTTTTTGAATCAACTGCCCGAGGACGACCCGATGCGGCGGATGGTCGTCCAGGCCGCCGGCCAATGCTACGAGGGCAAGAAAGACCTGGCCGCCGCCGCCGAGTGGTATCGAAAGCTGGCCGCAGACCCCGAACTGGCCGACCTGGGACTGTGGAACCTGGCCCGGGTCCAGGCCTTGAGCGGCGACAAGGAGCAGGCCAAAAAGACCTACCGCAAGCTTCTTGCCGACCACCCCGACTCGATCTACACCTCTCAGGTCCACGACCGGCTGGTCGCTTTGAACGACTAGTCCGGACTTCCCGGCTTCTCTTTTCTCTTGACAGGCCCGCGGGGTTTGGTCTACGCCTTATATAGTAGCTGTATTGTAGCTATCCTATAACCACTATCAACCACAGCCATCATCATAAAAACCTTCAAACAAAGCGGGGAGGGGTCATGTCTGACATACTGGCCAACAGCCCGGGCAAGAAGATGCTGCTCCTCGGCAACGAGGCCATCGTCCGCGGAGCCCTGGAGGCCGGCCTGGCCTTTGCCAGTTCGTATCCCGGCACGCCCTCGTCCGAGGTGCCCGACACCTTCTTCCGGATCAAGGACAAGGCGGGGTTCTACTTCGAGTACGCCACCAACGAGAAGGTGGCCCTGGAGACCGTCGCCGGTGCGGCCATCTCCGGCGTGAGGTCGATGACCACCCTGAAGCACGTCGGCATGAACGTGGCCGCCGACCCGTTGATGACCTTGGCCTACGTCGGCGTCAACGCCGGTCTGGTCATCTACAACGCCGACGATCCGTCCCTCTTCTCCAGCCAGAACGAGCAGGACAACCGCTACTTCGCCAAGCTGTCCGGCCTGCCGATGCTGGAGCCGACCAACGCCCAGGAGATGAAGGACCTGACGGTCTACGCCTTCAATCTCTCCGAGGAGTTGAAGCTGCCCGTCATCCTGCGCTCGACCACCCGCCTGGCCCACACCCGGGGAGTGGTCAAGCTGGGCGAGAAGAGGCGACGCAAGAGCCGGGGCAAGTTCGTCAAGTCGCCCTTCGATTACGTCACCGTCCCCGCCGTCTCCCGCCGGTTGCACGGCGTTTTGTTGGACAAGCAGGAGCAGGCCCGGCTCATCGCCAACAAGTCGCCCTTGAACAAAATCATCGGCAAGGGCAAATGGGGGATCATCGCCAACGGCGTATCGTTCAACTACGTCATGGACGCGGTGACCGATCTGGGCATCAAGGACCAGGTCTCGATCTTCAAGCTGGCCTGGACCAACCCGCTGCCGGACAAAAAGCTGATCGCCTGGATGAAGAAGGTGGACCGGGTGCTGGTAGTCGAGGAGCTGGAGCCGTTCATCGAGGACTCGCTGCGCTCTCTGGCCCAGGCCAACGGGCTGACCCTGCCGATCGTGGGCAAGGCCAAGAACCTTTTCTCCCGGCTCTTCGAGTACGACCCGGCCCTGGTTCGCCGCGTCATCGCCAAGCACTTCAAGGTCAGGGACAAAGGCCCCAAGCCGGTCGACGTCAGCGACGTCCCGGCCCTGCCGAACAGGCCGCCGAACCTGTGCGCCGGCTGCCCTCATCGGATGACCTACTACGCCGTCAAGGCGGCGGCCGGACCGGACGCCATCTACCCGACCGACATCGGCTGCTACACCTTGGGGCTGCTGCCGCCCATCTCCATGGCCGACTTCCTGATCTGCATGGGCTCCTCGGTCTCCTCATCGGCCGGCATCTCCACCGCCCAGACCAAGAAGGTGATCGCCTTCATCGGCGACTCGACCTTCTTCCACTCCGGCCTGACCGGCCTGGTCAACGGCGTTCACAACAACCACAACTTCACCCTGGTCATTCTGGACAACGGCACCACGGCCATGACCGGCCATCAGCCCCATCCGGGCATGGACACCAAGATGGCCGGCCTGCCCCAGACCCACCTCGAGATCGAGGAGGTGGTCAAGGGCCTGGGCGTCAAGCATGTGGCCGTGGTCAAACCGCGCAACCTCAAAAAGACCGAGGAAGCGGTCAAAAAGGCCATCGACTTCGAGGGCGTATCGGTCATCATCTCCAAGGAGATCTGCCCTCTCTACGGCCGCCGGTTCAAGAAGCCGACCGGGGTCACCTTCACCGTGGACCTGAACAAGTGCAAGAACCACCGCGACTGTATCAACAAGTTCGCCTGCCCGGCCTTCTACGTGGAGGGCGGTGAAGTGTTCATCGATGAAAACCTGTGCATCGGCTGCGCCGTCTGCGCCCAGGTCTGCCCCGAGAAGGCCATCGTGCGGCGCAAGGGTTAGGAGGGCGACATGGCAACCACACGCATCGTCTTTGTCGGAGTCGGCGGACAGGGCAACCTCCTGGCCTCGCGCCTTATAGGCGAGGCGGCCGTCGCGGCCGGGGTGCCGGTCCAGGTCAGTGAGATCCACGGCATGGCCCAGCGCGGCGGCGTAGTCGAATCGTCGGTCATCATGGGTCAGGCCGTCAGCCCCATCGTATCCAACGGCGAGGCCGACATCATCGTCGGTTTCGAGCCGGCCGAGACCTTGAGGGCCTTGGCCAAAGCCAACAAGAACACCCTGGTCATCACCTCCACCTCCAAGCTGCCGCCGTTTACCGTGGCCATCGGACAGGGCGAGTACCCCGAAATGGACGGCATGCTGGAGTTGATCAGGGAAAAGGTCAAGAGGCTGATCGCCTTCGACGCCATGGAGCAGGCCGTGGCGGCCAAAAACCCCCTCGCGGTCAACATGGTCCTGTTGGGGGCGCTCTTCGGCGCGACCAAGCTGCCCATCTCCAAGAACAGGATCAAGCAGGCGATCAAGGAGAAGACCGAGAAGACCAAAGCGGCCTTTGTCGAGGCCAACCTCAAGGCCTTCGACCTGGGGCTCAAAGCGGCCAAAGGCTAAACCGAGGTGAGGGGAATGTAGTAGAATCTTCCCTGCCCAGCGACCGTCTCAGGGCCCTGGCTTTTGCCGGGGCCCTGAACTTTTTAACGGGCAAGAACCCCACCGGCTATGCGCCGGGGATCGGAGCCGAAACCGATTCGTGAAATACCCGGGGCGGTCGGAGCCGGACAACGATTCAGGGGGCCTGGACTGACCAGACCCCCTTCGAGTTTGCCTGGGCGGGCTTGGCTGGGTTCTGCTTTTCTGTATCCGGCCTTGCGGCCCGCAACCTACTCGCCGGTAGACACCGGCGCGGTGAAGGTGAACCCTTTGATCTTGTTGAAGATATTCAGCAGCCCGCCGAAAGTGACCGGTTCGCTGCCGACCATGACCAGCATCTTCTGACCGCCTTCGAGCTTCATCACTCCGGCTCCGGCCAGATATTGGGGCACCTGGGGCGTCCGGAACTTGGGGGTGAGTATGCCCCCGCTCCAGGACAGGGCGTAGACGCTGCCCTTGCGGTAGTGGCGCATCTGCATCGTGTAACGCCGGGTGACGTCCTCGTTGGAGACGGCGATGATCTCCCGCTGGCCGTCGCCGTCCACGTCGGCCAGGCTCAGGCCGGAGTTGATGAAGTAGCCGGTCTCATTGACGTCGCCGCCTTCACGATCGGGCTGGAGGAAATTGTTGGTGCCGCCGAAGTAGCTCTCGGAGCGGTAGAGCACCTTGCCCGCGGCGTTGACCACGGTCAACTTCTCCTCGTCATCCAGGCCGACGCCCTCGGCGCGCTGGTCGCCGTCGAGGTCGGCCAACACGAGCGTGGGAAATTCGATGTGCCGCTGGCCCATGATCTTGCCGCTCGGTTTCAGCTTGCCGCCGACGAGGGAGTAGCGGATGAAGTCGCCGAAGAAGAGGACGTCCAACAGGGCCTGCTGGCCGACCAGAATCGGTCCCTTGGGCGATTGGATGATACGCAGGTGGTAGCGGCTCAAGGTGTCCATCTCGATGAGCCGGTTGTCATCGAACTTGAACAGGCTGGCGGTCGGCAACTGGCCGTAGAGGGCGGTCATGGCTATCTCGGCCCGGCCGTCGCCGTTCACGTCGCCGGCGCTGATCATGATCATCCGGCCCTTCATCGGTTTGGGGATGCGGACGTGTTGGAGCAACGAGCCGTTCTTCCACTTGTAGATAGCCAGGGACTCGGTGTTGAGGATGAGGACCTCATCGGAGCCGTCGCCGTCCACGTCGCCGACGCACATGGTCAGCGGGGCCGGAGAGATCGGCTTGATGTTGAACAGGCCGACCGCCTGTTTCTGGGCCTTGAAGGTGGTCAGCAACGCTTCGTCTTCGGAGGTGGACGATTCGCCGGCCTGGGTGAAGACGTTGGTCGGTTTCTTGGCCTCCTTTTTCCGGGCCGGGCTCGGCGCCGCCGGGGCCGCCGCCGAGGCGGCCGGGCCGCGGGCGACCAGTGCGGTCGGCGGCTTGCCGCTGATGACCTCCCGGACCAGAAGCGCCATCTCGTCAACCGTGTCGATCAGCTTGTCCTCGGACGCGGTTCGGGCGATGCCGGTCGGCTTGGCCGGCTCGGCCGCCTTGAGAACCTGCCAGTTGAGGGAATACCTGGGGCCCAGCTTGGTCACCGAACCGAAGACGACGAAATCGGCCTTGGTCCGCTCGGCCACCTTGGCCGCCGCTTTGGCCGTCAGGGGTCTCTTCAGCTTGGCCGCGGCCAACTCGACCTCGGCCGGATCGACCAATTCAATCTCGGCCGAAGCCAGCCGCGAGGTCAGCATGTCCTGGACGCCCTGGATCAGATAGGCCAGATCGCCCGGCGCGTTCAAACTGAACGGAACCAGGGCCACGCGGTTGACTTTGGCCTCGGCGGAAGCCGGCCGCCAAGCGATCAACATCGCCGCGACCAGCAGCCACACGGCGATTGAACAGGTAACGCGACGTCTCACCAGTCGCCTCCTTAACCGATAACTAGGGGTCCTCATTTAATTACACAAGCGGGGTTGGGCGTCAACCTTTTGCGTCTCGACGACCGCCGGGCCGGCTTGGCCGGGACCGGCTTTTGTGTTAGATTCAGCCGGTGGACCACCACGAGACGAGTTACAGCCATTGCCCCAGATGCGGCCATCCTCTGGAGTCGCGGCGACTCAAAGAGGGCGAGCCGGAGCGGCTGGTGTGCGTCGAATGCGGCTACGTCTTCTATCTTGACCCCAAACTGGCCGCCTGCGCCATCATCGAGAACGACGGCCGGGTGGTCCTGATCCGCCGGGCGATCGAGCCGGGCAAGGGTCAATGGGTCATCCCCGGCGGTTTCGTCGATCGGGGCGAGCCGGTGGAGAGGGCCGTGATCCGGGAGGTCAAAGAGGAGACCGGCCTCGATATCGAGCCGAACGGACTGGTCGGACTCTACTCCTACCCGACCGAGACGGTGGCCGTGGCCGTCTACCGGGCCAGGATTCTAAGCGGCCTGCTGACCGCCCTGGACGAGACCTCGGAGGCGGGCTGGTTCGCCGAGAACGAAATCCCCTGGGACGAGCTGGCCTTCACCTCGACCAGGGACTCGCTGACCGACTATTTCCGGAGACGGACATGATTCTCGAACCGATCAACATCGACGAGCTGACCGCCGAGCAGCGGGCGGCGCTTATGTCCCGCTCCACCGATGACGTCCGGGAGGTGTTCGACTACGTCCGGGACATCGTCAACGGCGTGCGCGAAAACGGCGACGAGCCCATCCTGGCCGAGCACTCCCGGCTCAAGGCCGACATCACCGAGGCCGACCTCATCGCCGCCCCCGAGGAGTTCGAGGCGGCCTATCGGGCCGTCGCTCCAGAACTTGTCGAGGCGCTGAAAAAAGCGGCCGACAACATCCTTAGCTTTCACGAGGCCCAGAAGGAGCGGGGGCTGTGGTCGATGGAGGTCCAGCCCGGCGTCTTTCTGGGCCGGATGACCACCCCCATCGACTCGGTCGGCTGCTACGCCCCCGGCGGAACCGCCTTCCTCCCCTCGAGCGTTCTGATGACCGTCATCCCGGCCAAGGCGGCCGGCGTCAAGAAGATCGTCGTCGCCTCGCCGCCCAGGGAAGGCATGGCCGCCAACCCGGCCACCCTCGTCGCGGCCGACATCGCCGGGGCCGAAACCGTGGTCAAGGTCGGCGGCCCGTGGGCCGTGGCCGCCTTGGCCTACGGCACGCCGAGCATCCCCAAAGTCGACAAGATCGTCGGGCCGGGCAACAAATACGTCACCGCGGCCAAGTTGGCCGTCTTCGGCGAGGTGGACGTCGATTCGCCGGCCGGCCCGTCGGAGGCGTTGATCCTGGCCGACAGGAGCGCCGTCTCCAAACACGTGGCCATAGACTTCTTGTCCCAGGTGGAGCACGACGCCGATTCGGGCGCGGTGTTGGTCACCACCTCGCCCAACCTGGCCCGGCTGGTCTGCCAGATCATCGACCGGCTCTTGCCGTCGCTCGCGCGCCGGGAGCAGATCGAGCCGGCTCTCAGACGCCACTCCCGGGTGTTGGTGGCCAAAGACCTCGATCAAGCGGTGGAATTCGCCAACGACTATGCCGCAGAGCACCTCCAGATCGTCACCGCCGATCCGTGGGACGTGCTGTCCAAAATCCGCCACGCCGGCTCGATCTTCCTCGGGCCCAACGCCCCGGTCCCGGTGGGCGACTACGCCTCGGGCACCAACCACGTCCTGCCCACCGGCGGCATGGCCCGGACCTTTTCCGGCCTGTCGGTGGACGACTTCCTGAAGAAACCGACCTTCCAGTACCTGACCCGGGGCGGCCTGGCCGGGCTCAAAGACACCGTGATCACCCTGGCCGAGGCCGAAGGCCTGCCGCTCCACGCCGAGGCGGTCAAGGTAAGATTCGAGGACTGAAGGGGAATCGTTGACAGAAAGCCGGATTTCGCCCCGCCAGGGGGTGAATCAGGGCTCAAAGCAAGGAGGTCGCCGAGTCAGCCCCGCGGCGGCGCGCCTTCTCGACGACCCCTAGACCGCTGCCAGCCCTCTCCGATCTCGATTGCGGACCCGTCCTTTTTCACCGCTTCGATCGGGACCCGAGACCAGACGGATTCTCCAACCAGCCCCTACAACTCCGGCAGGCCGTATCGCTCGCTGAACCCGATCTCGCTCTCCGCGGCGAAGGCGACCCTTAAAATCGTCTCCTCGTCGAAGTGGCGGCCCAAGAGCTGGAGGCCGATAGGCAAACCGTCCTTCGACAAGCCGGCCGGCAACGACAAGCCGGGCAGCCCGGCCATGTTGCAGGTCAGGGTGAAGACGTCGGACATGTACATCTGGAGGGGGTCGTCCAGCTTCTCGCCCAGCTCGAACGCCGGCGTCGGCGTCACCGGCCCGGCCAACAGATCGACCTTCTCGAAGGCGGCCTCGAAGTCGCGGATGAGGAGGGTCCTGACCTGACTGGCCTTCTTGTAGTAGGCGTCGTAGTAACCCGAGGAGAGCACGTAGGTGCCGAGCATGATCCGACGGGTGACCTCGGCCCCGAAGCCCTCGGAGCGGGTCCGGAAGTACATCTCCTTGAGGGTCCCGGCCTTGACCCGCAGGCCGTACTTGACCCCGTCGAAGCGGGCCAGATTGGAGGAAGCCTCGGCCGGGGCGATGATGTAGTAGGTGGCGATGCCGTAGGGCGTCATCGGCAGGCTGACTTCCACCACCTCCGCGCCCAGGCCCTCCAGCTTGTCCACCGCCGCCCTGACCACGGCTTCGACTTCAGGGTCCAGCCCCTCGATGAAGAACTCTTTGGGCAGGCCGATCTTCAAGCCCTTGACGTCCCGGCCGAGGGCGGTTGTGTAGTCGGGCGTCGGCCGATCGACCGAGGTGGAATCCAGCGGGTCGTGGCCGGCGATGAGGGTCAACAACTCGGCCGCGTCGGTCACCGAGCGGGCCATGGGGCCGGCCTGATCCAGCGACGAGGCGAAGGCGATCAAGCCGAAGCGGGACACCCGGCCGTAGGTCGGCTTCAGGCCGACCACGCCGCAGTGGCTGGCCGGCTGGCGGATGGAGCCCCCCGTGTCGGTGCCGATGGACAGCGGGGCCTGGCCGGCGGCCAGGCAGGCGGCCGAGCCGCCCGAGGAGCCGCCCGGAATGCGCTGGAGGTTCCACGGATTCCTGGTGGGGTGGAAGGCCGAGTGCTCGGTGGACGAGCCCATGGCGAACTCGTCCATGTTGGTCTTGCCCAGAATCGGCAGCCCGGCCTCCTTGATCCGCTTGACCACGAAGGCGTCGAAGGGCGGAACGAAGTTGTCGAGAATCTTGGAGCCGCAGGTGGTGCGCACGCCCTGGGTGGTCATCACGTCCTTGACGGCGATGGGCACCCCGGTCAGCTTGCCGGCCCTGCCTTCGGCCCGGGCCTTGTCCGCCGCCTCGGCCTGGGCCAACGCCTCCTCGGGGCAGACGGTGAGGAAGGCGCCGACCTTGTCCTCGACCGCCTCGATGCGATCCAGAAAGGCCTGGGTGATCTCCCTGGAGCTCAGCTCGCCGGCTTCGAGTTTGGCCGCCAGTTTAGCGGCGGTCAGTTCATGGATTTTCATCTCAGATCACTTTCGGTACGATTATCGACTCGCCGTCGGATTCGGGCGCGTTGGCCAAGGCCTCGTCCTGACTCAACCACGGCTTGACCTCGTCCTCGCGGAAGGCGTTGACCGTGGCCGTGGCGTGGCTGGTGGGCGGGACGCCCTCGGTGTCCAGTTCGGCCAGCTTGTCCATGTAGGCCAAAATGTCGTTCATGTGGCCGCCGTAGAACTCGATCTCCTCCGGGCCCATCTCCAGCCGGGCCAAAACGGCGATGTGTTCCACTTCTTCCCGAGTGATTTTCATACGTTTTCGCTCCTCAGCCCCTCCCAGTAGCGGGAGTGAACCTTCCGGCAGGCGGCCACGGAGGGGATGTCGGGCCGGCCGGGATCGACCCTCAGCTCGCGCTCGCCCAACAGGCCGTCGCTCAGTTGCCGGATGACGGCCAGAATCGACTCGGCCTGGCCGCTGACGTTGTAGCCGCCCTCCAGGGTGAAGACCAGACGACTCTGGCAGAGCTCTTCGGCCAACTCCAACAGCTTGCGGGCCATGGCCGCGAAACCCCGGGGGGTGACATCCATTCCGCCCAGAGGGTCGCCGTGGTAGATGTCGTATCCGGACGAGACCAGGATCAGGTCGGGTTTGTACTCCTTGGCCACCGGGGCGACGACGCGGCTGAAAACCTGGACGAACTCCTCGTCGCCGTGGCCGACGCTGAGCGGCAGGTTGACGGTGTAGCCCTCCCCCTTGCCCCGGCCGACCTCGGTGTGGGCGCCGGTGCCGGGATAATAGGGCGACTGGTGGGTGGACAGATAGAGCACCCGATCGGTCTCCTCGAAGCTGTGCTGGGTGCCGTTGCCGTGATGGAGGTCCCAATCGACGATCATCACCCTTTCCGCGCCATGAACCCTGAGGGCGTACTCGGCGGCCACGGCCACGTTGTTGAACAGGCAAAAGCCCATGCCCCGGTGGGCCTCGGCGTGATGGCCGGGCGGCCTGACCAGGCCGAGGCCGGCGTCGATGCGACCGGCGAACACCTCTTCGACCAAGCGCATCACCCCGCCGGCGGCCAACATGGCCGCCTCAAAGGATTTGGCCGAGCAAAAGGTGTCGCCGTCGAGCATGGTCCCCCGCCGGCCCGAGGTGGCCTCGACCATCGAGGCGTAGGCCGGGGTGTGGACCCAACAAATCTCTTCCATCTGCGCCGGCCGGGGCTCGACGTCGATGAACAATCCCTTGGCGTCGCTTTGGAGCATGGCCTCGATGGCTTCAAGCCGCCTCGGGCTTTCAGGGTGGTAGGGTCCGGGATCGTGCTCCTGAAAGAGCGGGTGATGGACGATGCCCAGACGAGCCATGGCGCCTCCTTGTGGCCGAAAAGCTACAGCATTTTAGGCGGCGGCTGAATCGATGTCAAATCGGTTCGGGCGGCGCGAGCGCCCGGTCGCTGGCGCCGACTCTGACGGTCTCCGTCAAAGGGACGCCGCCGCCGTGTTTTGCGATTGAGGTCGGGAAAACCGGAGCGTCTCAGGCGGAAGCGCCATCGAAAAGATACGGCCGACCTTGACAAATCACGGCCGGCGGTGCATGTTGGGTGACTGGTGATAATCGCCGCCGGGGTGACCGGTCGCTCCCTGTCTGGCCCGGATATTCCCGAGTGATCGTCACGAGGGTCCCAAATTCGTCGGCGAGACGCGAAGCTCCAAGGGATTTCAGCCCGCAGGCGTACTTGTAAAGTATGCCGGGGCAAAACCGGAAAGCGAGCCTCGCGGCCAGGAGCCCAAGGCCCCCACGAGGGGCTCACAACCCAACCGGGCCAGGATAAAACCCCGTCGTCGATTCATTTCGAAATCAGTGGCGTCTTCCGTATTCCGCCGCCCGGTGAGGCCGCCGGCCGCCACCTGGGCGCGGTGGTGTTGAAAATCCGCCCTCGGGAGCTTGGGACGCGAGATGGATTTCTTACGTGCATTGGCCGCCAAGATAGACGTCATGAACGAGTGGATCGGCCGCGGAGTGGCCTGGGTGACCACCTTGCTGGTGGCCGTCGTCTTCGTGGACGTGGTTATGCGCTACCTCTTCAACACCAGCTTCGTCTTCACCCAGGAGCTGGAGTGGTGGCTGTTCGGTTTCATCTTTCTCATCGGCGCCGGCTACACCCTCCTCCATGAAGGTCACGTCCGGGTGGACATCATCTACCAGCGGCTCAACAAAAAACAGCAGGCCTGGGTCAACCTCATCGGCTGCATCTTTTTCCTTTTCCCGGGCTGCTACCTGATCATCTCCACCTCGGTGCCCTTTGTCATCGATTCCTGGTCGATCATGGAAGGCTCGCCCGATCCGGGCGGCATCCCCTTCCGCTTCATCTTGAAGTCGTGCATCCCTATCGGTTTCATCTTCTTCGGGCTGCAGGGCGTGTCGCTGTTCATCAAGAGCCTTGACGCCGTCACCGGCGGAAAAGAAAAGGAAGGGGCGAAGTAATGGAGTACCTGGCCGGCTGGATGTTCCTCGCCCTGACCATCCTGTTGATGGCCGGCTTCCCGGTCACCTTCACCCTGATGGGCACCGCCCTCTTCTTCGGCCTGATCGGCTCCGGGCCGGAGTTTTTCGCCCTCTACCCCTTGAGGATCTGGGGAGTGATGAAGAACGTCGTCTTGATCGCCGTTCCGCTCTTCGTCTTCATGGGCGTGGTCTTGGAAAAATCCGGCCTGGCCGAAGAACTGTTGGACACGATGGGCATGCTTTTCGGGCGTTTGAGGGGCGGCCTGTCCATCTCGGTGGTCGTCGTCGGGGCGCTGTTGGGCGCCTCCACCGGCATCGTCGGGGCGACGGTGGTCACCATGGGCCTCCTGGCCGTGCCGACCATGCTCCGCCGGGGCTACCAGAAGGAGTTGGCCACCGGCACTGTCGCGGCCTCGGGCACCCTGGGCCAGATCATCCCGCCGTCGATCGTGCTGGTCCTCTTGGCGACCATCGTCCAGGTCCCGGTGGGCGACCTATTCATCGGCGCCGTCTTCCCCGGCCTGCTGCTGGTGGTGCTCTACATCATCTACATTCTCATCGCGGTCAACATCAAACCCAACATCGCCCCGCCCATCCCCCGGGACGAGATCGCGGCCATGGGCCGGCGCCAGTTTCTCATCCGCATCTTCCGGGCACTGTTCCCGCCGCTGTTTCTGATGGTCGCCGTTCTGGGCTCCATCTTCGCCGGCATCGCCTCGCCGACCGAGGCCGCCTCGGTCGGGTGCGCCGGGGCGGTGTTGCTGGCCGTCTGGAACAAGAAGTTCAATCTCAGGGTCTTGCGGGAAGTTATGACCGCCACCACCAAACTGACCTGCATGGTCTTCATCATCCTGGTCGGCGCCTCGGCCTTCGGCCTGACCTTCCGCGAGCTGGGCGGCGACGATTTGGTCCGCGGCTTCCTGAGCGCCATCGCCGAAGAGCACACCAAGTGGGTCGTCCTGGCCATCGTCATGGGCGTCATCTTCCTGGTCGGCTTCGTGTTGGACTTCATCGAGATCACCTTCATCCACGTGCCGGTTCTGGCCCCGATCATGATCGAGTTCGGCTTCGATCCGGTCTGGTTCTGCGTGCTCTTGGCGGTCAACCTGCAGACGTCGTTCATGACGCCGCCCTTCGGCTTCTCGCTGTTCTACTTGAAGGCGGTCACCCCGCCCGAGGTGCGCACCGGCCACATCTACCGGGGCATCATCCCCTTCGTCATCTTCCAGTTGATCGGGCTTTTGATCGTGGCCTTCTTCCCCAAGCTGGCCACTTGGCTGCCGAAAATCGTTTACACTCAATGACGGCCTCGCCGCTCTTCACGGAGCGCCGAGACAGTTTAAACTTGACTCAACTACCTAAAACAAAGGTAAAATAATGGGTGTTGTGCGCCTGTCCACCCCCTTTTTCGGACCGACCGCTAAGCCAGTTTATAAGGCCGGGCACTAACGCCGGGTTTTAATGTTTCAACCGCCAGTAAGGAGGGAATGGATGAAGAGACGTGATTTTCTGAAGAAAGTCGGAGTGGGCACCGCGGCGGCGGCTGCGGCCTCGACCCTCGGCGCCCCGGCGGTCCACGCCAGCAAGACCATCAAGTGGAAGATGGTCACCACCTGGCCGCCCAAACTGGTCTATCTCCAGACCGGCGCCGAGCGACTGGCCAAGAAGGTGGCCGAGATGACCGGCGGCAAATTCCAGATCAAGGTCTACGCCGCCGGCGAACTGGTCCCTGCTTTCGGGATCTTTGACGCCGTCTCCAAGGGTACCGTTCAGGCTGGCTCCGGTGCGTCCTACTATTGGGCCGGCAAGCTTCCCGCCGCCCAGTTCTTCGCCGCCGTTCCCTTCGGCATGAACGCCCAGGGCATGGCCGCCTGGTTCTGGGGCGGCAACGGGCTCAAGCTCTGGGAGAAGGTCTACGCCCCGTTCAACCTGGTTCCCCGGCCCGGCGGCAACACCGGCGTGCAGATGGGCGGTTGGTTCAACAAGAAGATCAACACCATCGACGACTACAAGGGGCTCAAGATGCGCATCCCCGGCCTGGGCGGCAAGGTCGTGGCCAAGGCTGGCGGCACCGTCGTCCTTACCCCGGGCGGCGAAATCTTCACCAACCTGGAGCGCGGCGTCATCGACGCCACCGAGTGGGTCGGCCCGCTGCACGACAAGATCATGGGCTTCTACAAGGTGGCCAAGTACTACTACTACCCCGGCTGGCACGAGCCGGGAACCGTGCTGGAGTACTTCTTCAACAAGAAGGCCTATGAGGCCCTGCCCAAGGAGTACCAGCTCATCCTCGACTTCGCCACCAAGGAGAGCTACGGCTGGATGTGGTCCGGCTTCGACGCCGACAACGGCGCCGCCCTGCAGGACCTCATCACCAAGCACAACGTCCAGTTGGTCCGCTTCCCCACGCCGGTGATGAGAGATCTCAAGAGGCTCTCCGACGAGGTTCTGGACGAGTTCACCGCCAAGGATCCTCTGGCCAAAGAGGTCTACCTCGACTTCAAGAAGATGCAGAAGCAGGTCGGCACCTGGGGCACCGTCTCGGAGAAGGCCTACTACGACCTGATCATGCCCAAGTTCTCCTTGAAAAAGTAATCACCCCTG
Source organism: uncultured Thermodesulfobacteriota bacterium (assembly GCA_964634465.1). Lineage (GTDB taxonomy): Bacteria > Desulfobacterota > Desulfarculia > CAZWLY01. The sequence continues at coordinate 79,622 of CAZWLY010000014.1, forward strand.
CTAACGGCGCTTGCGGGTCGCGGGCCGAATGGCCCGCGACCCGTCTCTTTTCGGGCGGCCGCTCCCCGGTCCGGCTTTCCGCTTGACAGCCCCCGGCCGATGTGTCTACATAGATCACAGCTACTTTATAGCTAACTTATAGCCCCTAAATGCGGCTGTGGAGTATTGAGATGCCAGGCTCGCTCAAGGCGGAAGTCCCCCCCATCGCCAGCGGCAAGATGCTGAAAGAGCTGATGGCCCGCCACTTCCTCGAACTGGACGAGGCGGCCAAGACCAAGAGCCGGCCGGTGGCCTGGGTCACCTCGGTCGGTCCGGCCGAACTGCTCTTGGCCATGGGCTTTTTGGTCTTCTACCCCGAGAACCACGGGGCGATGCTGGGAGCGAGCCGGATGGCGACCGACGTCATTCCCAGGGCCAACGCCATCGGCTATTCGCCCGACATCTGCTCCTATCTCACCTCCGACGTGGGCGCCTACCTGGCCGGAGTGACGCCCCTGACCAAAGCCTACGACATCGAGACTCCGCCCAAACCGGACGTGCTGGTCTTCAACACCAACCAGTGCCGCGACGTCCAGGACTGGTTCCGCTTCTACGCCCAGGAGTGGGGCACGCCCTTGATCGGCGTCTTCACCCATCGCGAGGTGGGCGAGGTCAAGGAACACCACGTGGCCGACATCACCGCCCAGTTCAAGGAGTTGATTCCGATCCTGGAGGAGATCTCCGGCCGCAAGTTCGACATCGACCGGCTCAGGGAGACGGTCGGCCTTTCGGCCGAGTGCAGCCGATTGTGGCGGGCCTGCCTGGAGATGTCGGCCGAGATTCCGACGCCGTGGACCTTCTTCGACCACACCATCCACATGGCCCCGGCCGTGGTCTGGCGCGGTCGACCCGAGGCCAACGAGTACTACGAAACTCTTTTGGCCGAGCTCAAACAGCGGGCGGCCGACGGCGTGGCCGCCGTGCCCGGCGAGCGCCACCGCCTCTACTGGGACGGCATGCCCATCTGGGGCAAGCTGCGGTCCAATTCCGAGCTGTTCAAGGCCAACGGCGCCTCCATCGTCGCCTCGACCTACTGCAACTCCTGGATTTTCGACGCCTTCGACCCGAAAGAGCCGTTCGAGTCCATGGCCCGGGCCTACACCGAACTCTTTATCGTCAGGAACGAGGCCTACAAGGAGACCTACATCGCCGACCACGTCGAGCGATTCAAGATCGACGGCCTCGTCTTCCACGACGCCAAGACTTGTCCCAACAACTCCAACAACCGCTACGGCATGCCCCAGCGGTTGAGCCGGGAGCTGGGCATACCCAGCTTGACCATCAACGGCGACCTCAACGACCTGCGCTGCTACTCCGAGGAGCAGACCAGAACCAACGTTGAGGCCTTCATCGAGCAACTGGACGAGATGGCGGCCGCCTAGAGCGGGTCGTTATCCGGTCGCGGGAGGTATCCGCCTTCTTTTTCGCGGGGATAGATATCGGCGCGGCCACGGCCAAGGCCGTGATTCTGACCGAGGCGGCTGAGGTTGCCGGCCGGGCGATCATCCGTTCGGGCGTCGATTTCGTCGCCGCCGCCGAAAGGGTCTTCGAGTCGGCCCTGAAGGTGGCCGGCGTCGAGCGAGGCGAGGTTGGTCTGGTCCTCTCCACCGGTTACGGCCGGGAGAACGTCCCCTTCGCCGGCGGCAAGAAGACCGAGATCGCCTGCCACGCCAAGGGCTGCTACCACTACTTTCCCGAGGCGCTGACCATCATCGACATCGGCGGCCAGGACAACAAGGTCATCAAACTGGCCGCCGACGGCGCCCGGATCGGATTCAAGATGAACCGCAAGTGCGCCGCCGGCACCGGCGCGTTTCTGGAAGAGATGGCTGCCCGGCTCGACCTCGAGCTCGACGCCATGAACGGCCTGGCCGAAGCGGCTGGCGAGACGGTGGAGTTGGGTAGCTACTGCACCGTCTTTTCGGCCACCGAGGTCCTGGAGAAGATCAGGGCGGGCAAGCCGGCCGGCGGCATCATCCGCGGCATATTTCTATCGATGGTCAAACGGGTTTTGGAGATGGAAGCGCTGGACGGCCGGGTCGTCTTGACCGGGGGGGTGGCGGCCCACAACCCCATCCTGGCCGAAATGCTCGAAGCCCAGATCGGCCGCCCGGTGACCGTCCCGCCCGACCCTCAGTTGACTGGAGCCCTGGGGGCGGCCCTGCTGGCCCGAGAACAGATCGAATCGCAAGGAGGAGCGCAATGAGTCGGTGGCTCAACGTCGGCGAGGTGATAAAGACTTTGGCCCAGAAAACTCCGGACAAGGAAGGCGCGGCCGATCTTTACCGCTCGCTGACCTTCAAGGAATGGAACGAGCGGTGCAACCGATTGGCCAACGCCATGTTGGACCTGGGACTCGAAAAGGGCGACAAGTTCGCCTTCATCGCCTACAACTGCCTGGAGTGGATGGAGGTCTACGCCGCGGCGGCGAAGAACGGCCTGGTCTGCGTGCCGATCATGTTCCGCCTGGCCCCGGCCGAGTACCACTACATCCTGGAGAACTCCGACGCCAAGGCCTTCATCGTCGGGGCCGACTTCGTGGAGGGAGCCGAGACGATCCGCGACCAGATACCGGCGATCGAACACTGGATCTATCTGGGCGAGGGCGAGGCGCCCAGCGGCTACGTCCATTATGAAGAGCTGATGGCCAAGGGCTCGCCCGACGAGTGCCCGGTGGAGGTCCACCACGAGGATCCGTGGACGATCATGTACACCTCGGGCACGACCGGCAAGCCCAAGGGCGTGGTCAGGACCCACGAGTCGTACATCGCCTTCTACCTGACCAACATCGTGGCCATGAACTACGATCGCAACGACCGGGGGTTGTCGGTCATGCCGATGTGCCACGTCAACTCCATTTTCTACTCGTTCACCATGACCTACGCCGGCGGTACGGCGGTGGTCTACAACTCGGTCACCTTCGACCCGGAGCATCTGCTCAAGACGCTCCAGGACTTCAAGATCACCTTCACCTCCCTGGTGCCGACCCACTACATCATGATCCAGTCTCTCCCGGACGAGGTGAAGAACAAGTACGACGTCTCCTGCGTCAAGAAGCTCCTGTGCTCCTCGGCTCCGGCCCGGCGCGACACCAAACTGTGGATTCTGGACTTCTTCAAGAACTCCGAACTATACGAGGCCTACGGCTCCACCGAGGCCGGGTTGGTGACGCTGCTCTACCCCGAGGAGCAGTTCGACAAGCTGGGCTCCATCGGCAAAGAGATTCCCGGCACCGACATGATCAAGCTCCTCGACGCCGACGGCAACGAGGTCGGCGTGGGCGAGGTCGGCGAGCTCTACTCCAGGACGGCGGCCGTCTTCAGCTATTACTGGAAGCTGCCCGAGGAGACTAAGGCCGCCTTCGTCGGCGAGTGGTTCTCGGCCGGCGACATGGCCAAACGGGACGAGGACGGCTACTACTACCTGGTCGATCGCAAGAAGAACATGATCATCACCGGCGGCGAGAACGTCTACCCCTCCGAGGTGGAGAACGTGGTCGGCGGCCACGAGGCGGTCAAAGACGTGGCCGTCATCGGCGTGCCCGACGAGAAGTGGGGCGAGCGGGTGGTGGCCGTGGTCGTCCTTCACGACGGCTACGAGCCGAGCGACGAGCTGGCCGAGGAGATTCGCGAATACTGCCGGGGCAAGATCGCCGGCTTCAAGCGACCCAAGCAGGTTGACTTCATCAAGGACGAGGACATGCCCCGCACCGCCACGGGCAAGATCCTCCACCGGAGCCTCAGAGAGAGATACGGACACTGGGCCGAGTAACAAATTAGAGACCGAGCCCGAAATCGATTCAAGGAGAAGAGCATGTACACCAAGTCGTTTATCCCCTACAAGGGCTACTGGTCGTCCCCCTTCTGCCGCTGGCAAGGCAGCCTGCAAAACGAGAACGCCATCGTTCTCGGCGCGGCCACCGGCAAAAAGGCCCTCGAGCTTAGAGGCATCGACCCCGGCCGATTCGACGGCTGCATCCTCGGTTGGTCGGTCCCCCAGAAGTCGTGCTTCTACGGCACGCCCTGGTTCTCGGGGTTGATCGGCGCACCGGGCGTCTCCGGCCCCATCTTCTCCCAGGCCTGCGCCACCTCGGCCACCGGCGTCGGCTACGCCGGCAGCCTGGTGGAGACCGGCGTTCACTCGACCCTGCTGGTGGCCATGGTCGATCGCTGCTCCAACGGCCCCCACCTGGTCTACCCCAACCCAACCGGGCCCGGCGCCAAACCGATCTCCGAGGACTGGGTGATGGACAACTTCGGCAACGATCCCTGGGCCAAGAACGCCATGATCGAAACCGCCGAGCGGGTGGCCAAGGAGGCCGGCATAACCCGGGAGGAGTGCGACGAGGTGGCCCTGGATCGCTACAAGAAGTACCAGATGGCCCTGGCCGACGACCGGGCCTTCCAAAAGGGCTACATGGTCCCCTGCGAGGTCAGGATGGGCAAGAAGACGGTCGAAGTCGCCGAGGACGAAGGGATCGTCCCGACCACCAAGGAGGGTCTGGCCGGGCTCAAACCCGTCATTCCCGACGGCGTGTTGACCTTCGGCAGCCAGACCCATCCGGCCGACGGCAACATCGGGATCATCGTCACCACCGAGGAGAAGGCCAAGGAGATGTCGGCCGACGAAAACGTCACCATCCAGCTTTTGGGTTACGGCTACGCCCGGGTGGACAAGGGCTGCATGGCCAAGGCCCCGGTGCCGGCGGCCCGGATGGCGCTGGAGATGGCCGGCGTCGACGTGCCCGACCTGGCCGCGGTCAAGACCCACAATCCGTTCGCGGTCAACGACATCTACATGCGGCGGGAGATGAATATCGACGAGAAGATCTTCAACAACTACGGCTCGTCGCTCGTCTTCGGCCATCCCCAGGCTCCGACCGGCGGCCGGCTGATCATCGAGCTCATCGAGGAGCTGGTCCATCTGGGCGGCGGCTATGGCCTGTTCACCGGCTGCGCCGCCGGCGACAGCGGCGCGGCGGTGGTGGTCAAGGTCGGCTAAGTCCCCCATCCCTTAACCGCACCCGGCGGGAGCCCTGGCAGGGCTCCCGCTTTTCGCTTTCGACCGTCACGCCGCCCCCATAACGATATCGGTCCGAATTTGCAATTTCAGGTAACTATTCGTCCTGACTTTGCATTGGGGCGGGGATGCGATAAATTATGAGTGTCGATTCGCCCCCGGCGGAACCGTCGCCCGGGGCGAATCACTAGCGAGTTACTCGGGCGATTCCGTGACGGATCAAGGTTTGGACGTGTCAGGCAAAGCTGCGGTCGACGACGAACGGTTAGTCGTCCACAACCACAAACTCTTTGCGGCCTTCAACCGCCGCAAGCTGGAACAGATCCGCCGCAACCTCACCCCGGCCCAGCGCCGGGTTCTCGACCTGGTCCCGATCCTCCTCCACTTGAACCTGACTCCGAACAAGGGTCCGCTCAGCCTCATTCCCCCGGACGCTCCGGCCGGAGTGGTCTACCTCGACTTTCCCCTGGACCTGGAATCGACCCTGGAGCGCGACCTGCCGGGCGCGGTCCTCCCGAAGAAAGCCAAATGGGGTCGCTTCGCCCTGGACATGCCCATCCGCTCCCTGCTGCTGATGGGCTCCATGGGCTCCATCGGCCAGACCCGGGCCTCGGACTTCGATTTCTGGGTGGTCATCGACCGCCGGGAGCTCGGCCCGGCCGGAGAAGCCGCCCTGGCCAGGAAATGCGAGTTGCTGTCGCAATGGATCGAGAAGACGGCCCGCTCCGAGGCGACCTTCTTTTTGGTGGACGTGGAAGACGTCAGGGCCAATCGGTTCGGGGAGGCCTCGGGCGAATCGGCCGGTTCGGCCATGGCCATGCTGTTGAAGGACGAATTCTACCGGTCGATGACCCTCCTGGCCGGCCAGACGCCCTGGTGGTGGGTGCTGCCGCCGGGGCTCGATCCCGACGGCTACGCCGCGAGCGTGGCCGAGTTGAAGCGGGCGGTCAGGTTGGACCCGCGCGCCTTCGTCGATCTGGGCCCGTTGGGCCGGGTGGACGTAGCCGAGTTTTTCGGCGCCTCGTTGTGGGAGATCCACAAGAGCCTGGACCGGCCGTTCAAATCGGCCCTCAAACTGGCCTTGATGGAGGCCTATTCCTGCCAGTCCGACCCGGCCGAGGGAGGGAACGGCCGGGAGCTTCTGGCCGAGACGATGAAGCGTCGGGTCCTGGAGGAAGGCGACGAGCTTCCCGACAGTTACCTGCTCATGTTCGAGCGGGTGGCCGAGCACTTGGCCGCCGGCCAGCGGATGGACGATCTGGACAGCGCCCGAATCTGTCTCTACCTCAAATCCAACCCGCGCCTGACCGCGCGCGATCTCCGAAGCCGCGATCTGAGTCCGCGCAAAAAGGTCTTCACCGACTACATCAGGCAGTGGGGCTGGGACTGGTCCAAGGTGGAGGATCTCAACGCCTATACCGACTGGCCCTTCCCCCGGCGGCAGGCGTTGGGTGAAAAGATAAATCGCCTGATCCTGGGCAGCTACGCCCGGTTGGGCAAGCAGTGCAAGATCGGCCGGGGCGGGCCCGGCGCCAACATCGACCGCCGCGACCTGACCGCCCTGGGCCGGCGGCTGATGTTGTTCTACGGCCGCTCCCAGGAACGGGTGGCCTTCCTACCCAACCTGCTGGAGAAATCGCCGCCCCTGAGCGCCGTCCACCTGGCTCCGGTGGGCCGGGCCAAGAGTCGTTCGGCCGTGGTCTGGGAAGCCAGGGAAAACGTGCCGGGGCAACCCGGCCTCGAATCGCGCCTGATCCGGGCGGTCGGCCTGCCCCACATCCTGGCCTGGCTGGCGGTCAACGGGTTGGCCGTGGAAGGAACGACCTTCTACCTGGATCGACCGGCCGAAGCCGGGCTGACCTGGGTGACCATGCCCGAAATACAGAGCTTGTTCAAGGTGATCTTGTCGCTCTTCGGCGGCCTGAGGAGCATCAGGCCCTCCCGTGAAGAACTGCTGGCTCCCAGCCGGGTGACGACCATCCTGATTATCCCCAACCTGGACGCGCCCCACCACCAGGCCAAACCAAAGACCCTCGGCCTGCTCCACCAAAACAACTGGGGCGAGCTGTTCGCCACCGAGTACGACGACCCCAAGGCCGGCTTCGAGACGGCCAAAAAGCTGATCGCCGAATCCCGGACCGCCGAGCCGACCAGGATCGTCGTCCACCTGCCCGACCGACCGACGACCAAGGCCTTGAGCCATCTCTTCGAGAGCGTTCTGGCCGGCTGCCGGATAGAGTATCGGCCCTAGTTCGGCCGATCAACCGCCGCCCGACCCCACTCCCCGAAAGCCGCCCGGCCCCCGGATGTAGTCTCCGGCCCACTTTCGGACCTCGTGGCCGGCCAGGACGTGGAAGGTGCGGATGCGGTCCAGGAACCTGGGGGCGAACATGCCCAGCGGCAAAAAAGCGATCTGGCGTCCCATCTTGGCGACCAGGTTCCTGATCTCGACCGGAGGCGGTGAGGCGGCGACGTAGGCGATGGTCCGCTCCAGGCTGTAGTCGGCTGCGGCCAGAAGGAGGCGTTCGGCCTTGGTCCTGGCCGGGTCGAAAAAGGGATCCTGCCAGACATCGAGCATGCGCATCGGCGGGTAGGTCATCACCAGGCCGCCGTAGCGGCAGCGGGAGACGCCCGGTCCGACCAGTTCCTCACCCGGATAGGTGGCGTAAAGGGCCATGTCCGACTCGTCCTGGTGCTCGCCCAACCAGGTCAGTTTCCAGGGAAATCTCTCCTCGACCCCCTCATCGGGGTCGAAGACGACCACCACCGCCCCCACCCGCCCGGCCACGGCCCGCTCCTCAAAGACGTAGAGTCGCCTCTCCGTGACCCGGCGCACCGTCTCGCGGAAATCGATGCCGTCGCGCATGGACACCGTGAACGGCTCGACAAAGCGGTTGGCCTCGGCCAGTTGCTTGAGCGCCTTCCGGGCCGCCTGGCGGCCGAAATCCTCGATGACCAGGTCTTCGGGCGGGAAGGAGCAGATGCCGCTTCCCCGCTCCCATATCTCCCGCCACTGACCGGGGTAGGCCTCGGCCTTGGCCTGCCGGGAGGGCAGCGGCACCAACCGGGGCCGAGTCCGGCGCAGCGGTTTGAAGAACTTGACCCGCTTGCGACTCAAGCTCAGGTCCTCGGCTCTCAAACGGATGGTCTCCCAGCCTGGGTGCAATTCCTGCCACGGGTATTCCACCGCCTTGCTCCAGACCTGAAAGGCGTATTCGTCGCCGCCCACCCCCTTGGCCGAGACGACCAACTGGTAGAAGTCGGCCGTCAACCGGCCGGCGATGAGGGCCCAGTTGCGTCTGAACTGCCTCAAAACCCGCCGCTGCCAGGGCTGGATTTCCTGGCCGGACTCTTTCCGATACGCCTCGGCCGCCTCGTCCAACAATTTTTCGTGGAGCCCGACCCGGTCCGGCGGCTCGGCGGCCGGACCGGCTTGACGCCACTCCTCGTAGGCCCTCATCAGGTAGGGAATCTCGGTGGTCACCTCCTTGATCGACTCCGGGTCCAGATTGGCCGCCACGGCCTCGCCGGCGCTCGGCCTGCCCAACGGCAGGGGTTGGGGCCTATCCAGGAGGGCCATGATCCGGCCGGCGTGGCCCAAACCGCAGACGAAGAGCACCCGACCGTACTTTTCCACCAGTTCTTGTAGCCGATGGGCCATGGTCTGCTCGCGGACGAGGTCGCCCTCGACCGGTGGAGGCGGGTGGTTGAGAAAGGGTTCGGCGAACCGGGCCAGGCCCAGCCGGCCGACGGCGTAAGGGTCGGGCCACAGCTCGTCATGGACGGGATACGGACCGGCCTCGGCGTCGATCAGCCGCCAGGGCCGGTCGGTCGATTCAGCCAGGCGGATGGCCTCCATGGCCGGGTCGGTCGGCTCGATCAAAAGATAGCTCAGCCCCTCGCCCTGGGGCCGGACGACCACCGACAGGTTGGGCAGCCGGGCCACGGACCGGCCGACCGCCTTGGTCAGCCCGCGGGGCAGCTCCACGGCCACGGCCCGGGGCTCGTATTCCGACCAGGCCCGGCGAACGGCCGCGGCGAATTCCAGCCGGCCGTGGAGCACCGGCACCACACAGACGCCGGCCTTGACGATCAGGCGGTCTCTGTCCCTCGCTGCGGCCATGGTCACAGCATATCGCCGCGGCAAAGGGCGGTCAACGCTCGCTTGGCCGGGTTGGACGGGGTTTCCGGGCGGGGGTAGAATAGTCTCAACCCGGTGTTTGAACCAACCATCATGAGGACGAGATGATGAAGACCATCACCGCCTGCACCCACGACTGCAACGACGGCTGCTCCCTGGTGGTGGAGACCGGCCCGGACGGCTCGCTCAAGATTTCGGGCAACCCGGAGCATCCCATCACCGCCGGCTTCACCTGCGCCAAGATCCGCCGCGACCCCAGGCGGCTCAGCAGCCCCAACCGGATCACCGAGCCGCGAGTGAGAGACGGCCAAAGCTGGAAAAGCGTCGGCTGGGACGAGGCGCTCGACCTCATCGCGGCCAAGATTCAGGCCTACCGGTCCGAGCCGTCCTCCATCCTCCACGTCTTCGGCCACGGCCACAAGGGGGTGCTGACCAAAAAGACCGACCTCTTCTTCTCCATCCTGGGCGCGTCAAAGCTGGGCGGGGCGCTGTGCGACGAGGCGGGCATCGTCGCCTGCCAGCGAGATTTCGGCGTCCTGGACCACAACGACATCCGCGACCTCGTCAACGCCCGGACCATCGTCAACTGGGGCAAGGACCCGGCCCGGTGCGCCATCCACCTCCAGGCCCGTATCAAAAAGGCCCGAACAAAGGGGGCCAAGGTGATCACCATCTCGCCCGGCGGCGACGACAACCGGGATCTCTCCGACGCCCTGATCCGCATCGATCCCGGCGCCGACCGCTTCCTGGCCGCGGCGGTCTGCAAGTTGTTGATCGAGCGGGGCAAAGCCTTGCCCCAGGCGGCCGAGCGCTCGGCCAACTGGCCGGCCTTCGAGGGGCTCCTGGCCGCGAGATCGACGGCCGAGCTCATTGCCGCCAGCGGCGTCGGCGAGGACGACCTGGAGACTCTCTACGCCGTCTACGCCCAGGACGAGCCCACGGCCACGCTCATCGGCTGGGGGCTCCAACGCTACGCCTTCGGCGGCGAGAACGTCCGCTTCATCAACGCCCTGGCTTTTGTCTCGGGCAACATCGGCGTCTCCGGCGGCGGCAGCTATTACGGCCTCAGTTCGGTCCGCAACTTCAACCTCGATTGGGCCAAGGCGCCCGGCGACGACAAGCGGCGAACGCTGCTCATGCCCCTCATCGGCGACGAGATCCTGGCCGCCGACCCGCCGGTGAAGATGATCTGGGTCAACGGCTCCAACATCGTCAACCAGGCCCCGGACTGCAAAACCATCGGCCGGGCGATCAAATCGGCCGAGTTCACGGTGGTCGTGGACGCTTTCCTGACCGATACCGCCGCCTTGGCCGACGTCATCCTGCCCTGTGCGGTGATACTGGAGAAGGAGGACATCGTCGGCTCGGTGAGCCACAATTTCGCCAACTACGCCCGGCCGGTCGTCGAACCGCCGGGCCAGGCCAGGACGGACTCCTGGATACTGGAAGAGCTGGGCCGTCGCCTGGACCCGCCGATCGAGCTGCCTTCGGACGAGGACTGTCTCAAAATGAGCCTGGCTTCGCCGTTCTTCGACGCCTCCCTCGAAGAGCTCAGGGAGAAGGGCTTCATCCAGGCCAAGCGGCCGGCGGTGGCCTTCGAGGGGCTCGAATTCGCCCATCCCGACGGCAAGTACCGCTTTCCCGAGGCGCTCAACGACCAACCCGCCCCGCCCGAGGGCTACCCGCTGCGGCTGATGTCCCTGATCCGCCGGGAGGCGATCCACTCCCATATTCTGCCCGAGGACCATCCCGACACGCCCACGGTCTACCTCGCGCCCGACTGCCCGGCCTTAAACGACATCGACCCGAACAAAGACGTCTACCTGGCCTCGCCGTTGGGGCGGCTCAAGGTCGTCGTCGAGTCGCTGGACGGCCTCCATCCGGGGGTGGCGGTCTACCGGCGGGGCGACTGGATGAGTCTCGGCGGCGGGATCAACCAGCTCATCGAGGCGAGACTGACCGACATGGGCGACGGGGCGGCCTTTTACGAACAGTTCTGCCGGTTGGAGAACTGACCCGCCGGGCCGGTTCAGATCTCGGGCGGGACCAAGGTCACCCGGGGCCGGCCTCGGCTGGGCTCGGCGTCGATGATCGCCTCCACGCCGTAGGCCTGGGCCAGATTGGGGGGCGTGACGACATCCTCTGGCCGGCCCTGGGCCAAGACGCCGCCGCCGCTGATCAGGACCAACCGGTCACAGAACTGGGCGGCCAGGTTGAGGTCGTGACTGACCAGCAAGACGGCCAGGTTGTCGGAGGCGCAGGCTCGCTCCAAAAGCCCCATCACCCTGAGCTGGTGATCCAGGTCCAGAGCGCTGGTCGGCTCGTCCAAGAGTAGGATGGACGGCTCGGCGGCCAGGGCCCGAGCCAGGGCCAGCCGCTGGCGCTCGCCGCCGGATAGCTCGCCGGCCGGGCGGTCGGCCAGGCGCTCCAGATCGGTCAACTCCAGGGCCTTTTGGGCCGCGGCCAGGTCCTCGGCGTTCTCGAAAAGGCGACGGCCCATGACCGCGAACCGGCCGGCCAGGACCGTCTCGATGACCGAAAAGCCGGGGGCCAGCTCCACGCCTTGAGGCACCAGCCCCAGAAGGCGGGCCACCTCCTGGCGGCGGTAGTCCTCGAGCGGCCGCCCGTAGAGCTCGACCCGCCCCTGAACCGGCGTCAGCAGACCGCACAAAAGTCCGATCAGGGTCGATTTGCCGCTGCCGTTGGGGCCGATCACGCCCAACATCTGGCCCGGATAGAGCTCGATATCGACGCCGGTCAAGACCGGGCTCCGGCCGTAGGCGAAGCTCAGCCCCTGGGCCGAGAGGATCGGCGCCGGCTGGTCGCTTACCACCATCTACTCCCCCGTCGGGCCAGAAGCATGACGAAGAACGGCGCGCCCAGGGCGGCGGTGACCACCCCGGCCGGCAACTGGGCCGGACTGATGATCGTCCGGGCGGCGGTGTCGGCCAGGATCATGAATCCGGCCCCGGTCAGGGCCGAGGCGGGGATCAAGAGCCGGTAGTCGAATCCCAGCCAGATTCTGACCAGGTGGGGGACCATCAGCCCGACGAAGCCGATCAGGCCGCTGACGCTGACCGTCACCCCGGTCAGCAGGCTGACCAGGACCAGCAAGACGAGTTTGACCCGTTCCACGTTCACCCCGGCCGCGGCCGCGGTCCGGTCGCCGGCCGAAAAGAGGTTTATCTGGCGCGACAGGGCGAAGGCGGTCAACGTCGCCGCCGCCGTCACCGGTCCCAGCAGCCAGACCTGAGCCAAGGTCGAGCCGGACAGATCGCCGTAGAGCCAGAACATGATGGCGTGGAGTTTTTGGTCGGTGGTGGTGGAGATGATGAACATGATCACCGCGGTGAAAAAGGCGTTGACCATCACTCCGGTCAAGACGAGGCTCGTCGTCTCCATCCGTCCACCCCGCCGAGCCAGGGTCAGGACCAACAACACCGTGACCATGGCCGCGGCGAGGGCGAAGCCGGCCACGCTCCATTGGCTGCTCAAGCCGACCAGGATGGCCAGGACCGCGCCCACCGCCGCCCCGCCGGAGACGCCCAGGATGAAGGGGTCGGCCAGAGGGTTTCTGACCACACCCTGAAGGACCGCCCCGCAAACCGACAGCGCCGCCCCGATGAGGGCCGACATGACGATCCGGGGCAGACGGAACTTGGCCAGAATGACCGCCGTCGAGTCGCTGACCGGCCGACCGGTCAACCAGGCCCAAACCTGGCCGGGGGCGATGTCGGCCGTGCCCACGGCCAGGCTGACGAGGGCCGCCACGGCCGCAGCCGCCCCCAAAGCCAGGCCGATCAGGCCGACCCTGGCTCCGGTGACCCTCATCGGCCGGTCTCCTTTCGGGCCGGGAACCGCTCGGGGTGAACGATCCGGGCCAGGGCCTCCAGCCCCTCGCCCAGTCGCGGTCCGGGTCGATCGATCAGGTTCGAGGAGACGGCGGCCACTCTCAGATCGGCCCGGCCCTTGAGTCCGGGCATCTCTCGCCAGTAACGAAGCAGCTCGGCCGCCTTGGCGCCCCGTTCCATGGTCGAGACGACGATCAGCTTGGGTTGGGCCTGGATGATATACTCCCGGCTCAACCGGGGCCAGCGACCCGGCACGCTGGCGGCGACGTTGGCCGCGCCGGCCATGGCCAGAAGCCGGCCGGTGTACGACTCCGGCCCGGCGCTGACCACCGGCTTGCTGCCGATGACCACCAGCGTCGGCACCGGCTCGGCGCCGGCCAACCTCCGGGAGACGTAATCGTACTTGGCCTGAAGCTCGGCCGCCAGAAGCCGGCCGGCCTCGGCCGCGCCGCAGACCTGGCCGATGCGGATCAAACTGGCCGGCAGCTTCTTGGGGTCGTCGGGGTCGGTGACGAAGACGGGGACGCCGGCCCGTTCCAGTTTCTCGACCACCCAGGGCGGGTTGCCCTGGCGATTGGCCAGGACCAGATCAGGGGCCAGGGCGACGATCTGTTCCAGGTTGGGCGAGATGTAGGCTCCCACCCGGGGCAGCTTGAGGGCGGCCGGCGGGCTGTCGGCCCACTTGGTCGCGCCGACGACCCTGGGGCCCAAACCCAACCCGAACAGGATTTCGGTCAGTGACGGGCTGAGGCCGATCAGCCTGGCCGGGTTGGTCGGAACCTCGACCGTCCGGCCGATCTCGTCGATCACCGTACCCGGAAAAGCCGGACCGGCCAGGGCGAAAAACGCGGCCGCCAAGGCGGTTACGGCGATACGGTATGGACGGGCGACTATAATCGGCGACCTCCCTCGGCCCCGGCCGACCGCTCAGCGGCGGCCATTGCCTCCAGATTGGCCAGGGCCGCCTGGGCGCTCCGGCGATACTTCTCGTCGGCCGCGGCCCGTTCGAGCGCCCGTCTGGCCGTATCGAACCGGTCCGATTCCAGGGCGGCCAGCCCCAAGAGCAAGTTGGTCAGGGGCGAATCGGGGGCGATCCTGACCGCCGCTTCGAGGCTCTCGAGCGCCTCGGCGTAGCGACCCCGCTCGAACAGCAGGCGGCCCTTGTCACGGTAGAGCCCGGCCGAGGGCGCCAGCCTTATGGCCCGCTCCAACCAGGCCAAGGCCCGGTCGGGCCGCTCGGCGGCCAGCCACCAGCCGGCCAACTCCCGGCACTCCTTGGCCGAGGGCCGGGGACCGTAGGCCCTCTCCAGGGTCAGCGCCCCCTTGAGCGGCGCTTTGAGGTAGAAATAGATGTCGGCCAGGGTCTTCAAGTCGGACTTTCGGGGCGGTTCCAGCCGGTAGGCGATCTCCAGGGCGGCCGCCGCGGCCTGAAAACTCTTTTTTTGCAGTCGAACCTGGGCCAAAAGCCGCCAGGCTCCGGCCCGCTCCGGAAAGCGGTCGACCAACTCGGTCAAAACCGTCTCGGCTCGGTCGTAGGCTTTGAGCTCGATCAGGGTGTTGACCAGCAATTCCAACCAGGCCCGAGGCGGGTTCTTCGCCCCGGAGACCAGAGTGGACAGAACCCTGGCCGCCCGGCCGTACTCCTTGGCCTCGTAGTAGGCCGCCCCGGCGTAGTATAGAATCCGCGCCTCGGGCTCCTCCCCGTCCCGGCCCTTCAACCGGTAGGCCCGCTCCCACAGGCGGGCCGCCTCGCCCGGCCGGCCCAGTTGGTGAACCGCCGCGGCCAGGTTGAGCAGACTCGGCCGGAAGTCCGGCTTGAGCTCCAAGGCCCGGCGGTAGGCCGCCTCGGCCCGATTGTAATCGCCCTCTTGGTGGCGCGCCAGCCCCAAAAGGTGGTAGGCCAGGTGGTGGGGCCGGCGGGGATGGGCGGCCAGGTAGTCCTCGACGATCCGCGCCGCCCCGGCGTAATCCTTGTCTTCGGTCATGGCCTGCTGGGCCGAGTAGAGGGCTCGGGCCAGTTCCGGCTCCATCCCACCCCTCCCGGCCGGGGCGTCGGCCGGATTCAAGACGGCCAGGACGAACGCCAAGATGATCCCTGGGACGACCTTCATCGAGCCTAACCCTTCAACTCGAACCTGATCGGCGCCACCACCCAGGTCGGCACCGGTTTGCCCTTCAAGACGCCCGGCTTGAACCGCCAGCGGCTGACCGCATCGAGGACGCTCTTTTCGAACACGCCCGGCGGATCGGCCCTGACTATGGACAATCGGCCCACCCGGCCCGCCTCGTCGACCAGGAAGCGGACCACCACCACCCCGGTCACCCCCCGCCGCCGGGCGGCAAAGGGGTAGATGGGCCGGACCTGGCTTATCACCGCCGGGGCGGCGTCCACCTGGCCGATCTCGAATCCGGCCGGCGGGGCCGGGGCCGAGACTGGCGGGGCGGCGATGGGCGGCGGGGCGATTTTTTGGCCCCAGGTCAGCCTGGGGTTGACTTCGAGGTTGAGCGCCGCCGTCTCGATCTTCGGCCGGGGCGGCGCCGCGGTCGGGACCGGCCGGGGCAGTCTCGGCCGCCTGGTCGGCCGGAGCGGCTTTTGTGCCGGCCGCGGCTCTATCCGCCGCGCCTGGGGCCGGGGCGGCTGGGGCCGAAAATCGGTCAGGCGGACCGCCTCCACGGCCCGGCTCGGCGGTCGGTCCACGGTCCGGCCGCTGGAGAGGAGCGGCACCCAGCCGAACAAAACGGCGTTGACCAGGCCGGCCGCGGTCAGGGCGAAGACGTATTTCAGCCTCAGCCAGCGCATGGTCAATCCGGCCTCTTGGCGGCCAGGCTCAAGTTCTTGGCCCCGACCAGGCGGCACTGATCCAGAACGCGGATCACCGTTCCCGTCCGGGACGACTTGTCGGCGACGATGACCACCGAGCCCTCGGGCGACTCGGCCAGAAACCGCTCGACGTGGGTCCTGACCGCGCGAATGCCCACACTCTTGCCCTTAATATAGATCACGCCGTCGGCGTCGACGCCGATCATCAGGCTGACCCTATCCTGGCTCTGAGCCGTGGCCGCCGTCGGTCGGTCCACGGCCACGCCCGACTCCTGGACGAAGCTGGTGGTCACCAGAAAGAAGATCAGCAAAATGAAGACCATGTCGATCAGCGGCGTGATATTGAGGTCCCGGGCGGTGGTCCGGCGACGGCGGGAGTAGCGGATGCTCTCCATGGTCTAGACCCCCTCCGGCAAAGCCTCGGGCAAGGCGTCGTTGAGCCCCAGGCAGAAACGCTCCATGCGCTCGGCCAGGCGCTTGACCCGGCGGGAGATGAAGTTGCCGGCCACCAGCCCCGGCAGGGCGACCACCAGCCCGGTCTGGGTGGTGATCAGCGCCTCGGAGATGCCGCCGGCCAAGGCCCGGGCGTTGCCGGTGCCGAAGACGGCGATGACGTCGAAGGTGGTGATCATGCCGCTGACCGTACCCAGAAGCCCGATCAACGGAGCGACGGTAGCCAGGACCAGGATCGTGCCCACGTGGCGCTGGAGGCGGCCGGTCCGGCGAACCAGCAGGCTTTCGACCAGCCGCCGGTCGGCGGCGGCCCGGCCGGTCCGGCGGGCCAGGAATTCACCCAGGATGGCGGCCTGCCAGCCCCGGAGAGCGGCCCCCTCGGCCGTCTCGCCGCCAAGTTTCTCCCAGGGCCGCTCGGCCCGGCGGAGGCGGTAGAGCTCCCACGACTTGACCAGGATCAGCGTCCACAGCCAGAGCGAAACGATCATCAGCGGAATCATGATCGGACCGCCGGCCTCGAAATAGCCCAGGGCGTCGTAGACTCGATCGCCGATGATCCGCCAGTCGAAGCCCACCGACTACTCCTTCACGCCGACCGCGGCGAGGAAGGCCAGCCCCTTCTCCTCCATGTCGCCGACGATCTTGTCCACCCGCCGCTCCAGGAAGTGGTGGATGACGATGATCGGCATGGCCACGGCCAGGCCGAGTTGGGTGGTCACCAGCGCCTCGGAGATGCCGCCGGCCATCAGGCCCGGATCGGACGAGCCGAAGCGGGTGATGACCTGGAAGGTGTCAATCATGCCGGTCACGGTGCCCAAAAGACCCAACAACGGGGCGATGGCGGCCAGCACGGACAGCGTCGGCAGGAAGCGCTCCAATCGAGGCAACTGCCTCAAAATCGCCTCCTGGACGGCGCTCTCCAACCCCTCCCTGGATCGCTGCCGACTCTCGAGCCCGGCCAGAACGACCTGGCAGGCCGGCGTGTCGGCGTTGGCCCGACACACCGCCCGGCAGTCATCCAACCGGCCTCGCTCGGCCAACTCCCTGATTCGGCTCATGATGTCGTCGGAGTTCGACCGCGTCCGGCCGAGGACGATGAAACGCTCGACCATCAGGACCATCGCCGCCAGGGCGACCGCGAGGATCGGCCAAATCAGGACTCCGCCCGAAGCCAGCCACTCGATCACGCTCCTGCCCGGCCGGAGCTGAGCCAGGGCCGCGCCGCCGGACAGGTCCAACGGCAGCACCGCCGGCCGGCCCTCGAAGGCGCGTTCGATGGCCCGCCGCCTCGACCAGCCCGGCCGGGCGGCCAGGGCGACGAGGCTCCGGCCGTCGGCGGTCGGGCGCAGGTAGCCGACACCGCCTTCGGATTTGAAATAGGCGGTGAACCCGCCGACGCGAAAGATGTCGCCCTCGGTCTTCCGGCCCGAGGCGTCGATGAAGGCGCCTCGACGCAGTTTGACCTCGCCGCCGGCCGCCATCTCCCGGAACAGCTCTTCGACCAGGGCCTCGATCGGGTCCATGCCGGGGAAGCGGTCGCGGTCGAGCAGAGGCGCCAGCGCCGTCAGCCGGCCCGGATTCTCGGCGGTGACCGGGCTGGTCTTGAAAACAGCGGCCGCGTCCTTGGCTCCCAGCCGGATGGCCGCCTCCAGGTTGTCCATCTCCTCCTGGCGGGCGGCCAGCGCCTCCCGCTTGGTCGCCTCGAGCTCGATCAGTTTTTCCAGCTCGGCCCGGCGTTCCTTCAGCCGCCGTTCCTCAGCGGCGATCAGGTGCTTGAGCTCGGCCAGATCGCGAGTCAAGGCCGCCCGCTCCTTGGCGATGGCCCGCCTCGTCTTGGCCGCCTCGGCCTCGATTCCGGCCGCCTCGGCCTTGACCTCGGCCGCGGTTTTGGACCAGTTCTCAGCCCGGCTCCAAGCCGGAGTCAGGCAGACAGCGGCCGCGAGCAGAACGGCAGTGAGGCCCGCCAGCCTCATTTGACCGGCCTCGCCACCGGCAGATCGACCAGTTCCACCGCCCGCCGCCGGGCGGCGATGTCCATGGCCCGGCTTATGTTCCGCCTCAGCCCGGCCGGCAGATCGATCCAGCCGTTGGAGCCGCGGTGTCGCCAACCGAGCCGACGGCCGTCCGGGGTCCGGTAGAACTCGGCCAGTCGGCCCAACCGGAGCAGATCGACCCGAACCGGCCGGCCCTCGAGCTCGATCTCGGTCTCGATCTTGTCCACGCTTCGGCCGTAGCCGGCCTCGACGATGAGCGCCTCGACGACCCGGCGCAGCTTCTCGCTCAGGCCCAGGCGATACTCGCTCAGCGAGCGCCGCAGAAAGGCGATCCGCTCGGCCCGCTCCTGGGGCAAAAAACCCAGATCGGCCTCGACAAAGGCCTCCAGTCGATCGACCGTCTCCTCCAGGAAGGGTTCGAGCTCGACGTCGATCCGGGTCAGCTCGGCCCGGCGGCGTTCGATCTCGGCGATCGCCTCTTTCCGACGCTCGATGTAGGCCAGGTGGCGGCGGTTCTGAAGCTTGAGCCACTTGAGTCGCTTTCTGGCCTGGCTGATCTCGGCCAGAAGCTCGGCCCGCGCACCGGCCCACTTTTCAACCTCGGCCTGGGCCCGCTGCTCGGCTCTTACCGCCGCCGCCAGGGCCGACTCGACCTCGGCCGGTCTGACCGCGGTCTCGGCCCCAGCGGCCGCCGCCGAAGCGGGCAGGAGCAACAGGACGATGATCAGCGCTCTGAGTAAAGTCACGGCCGGATCACTTCCCTTTCTGGCCGGCGATCTTCCTTCACCGGACACGACAATCCCCGCCCTGGGCGACCAAGACGGGGTGCGGCCGGATACCACTCTCCCTCCACCGCCTCAGCACCGAAGGCGCTTCGTGGAGCTCAAACCGGCAGGTCTACTGGCTCGTGGATCATCCTACTGACCGCGCCTTCCCAGGCCCTGGCCCAGTGGCGTCGTGCGGCGTTCGTTCTCACTCACAGTGGCGGGTCCGCAGCGGTTTCGAACCGCTTTCCCTTTTAAGCCCTCTAGGGCGCCGGTTAGAGATTCACTCAGATGTATTCTCTACATAGGCGGGATGGGCCGTCCTGTCAAGGATTTAGGCCGGCCGCCGGAGACAATATCCACACCGATTGATGGTCGGATCAGGGCCTCTTTTTGGGGTT
Source organism: uncultured Thermodesulfobacteriota bacterium (assembly GCA_964634465.1). GTDB lineage: Bacteria > Desulfobacterota > Desulfarculia > CAZWLY01. The sequence goes on from CAZWLY010000014.1 coordinate 99,105, forward strand.
TGCACTTCTTGAGTGACTTTTCCGCTCGGGCTGCCTGCCGGCAAGGCTGGCAGCGGGGACGAAACCCGACCGAGTCCTCGATCGAGAAACGACTCGCTTCGGGTTCAGGCCAGGGCCGACTCGACCGCGAGGCGGGCGTGGATGGCGGTGGTGTCGAACAAGGGGACCGGCGAATCCTCGGGGCCGATCAACAGCGGAATCTCGGTGCAACCGAGGATGACGGCCTCGGCTCCGGCCTCGACCAACCGGCCGATGATGCGGGCATAGCTTTCCCTGGATTCATCCCGGATGACCCCCCGGCAGAGTTCGTCGTAGATCACTCTGTGGACCAGCTCCCGGTCGGCCGGCTGGGGGACGATCGTCTCGAGGCCGAAGCGGCGCTCGAGGCGGCCGGCATAAAAGTCGTCCTCCATGGTGAACCTGGTCCCGATCAGCCCCACCCGGCTCACGGAGGCCCGGACGATCTCCCGGCCGGTGGCGTCGGCGATGTGGATGAGGGGAATTTCGAGCGCCTCGGCCAGCCGGTCGTAGACCTTGTGGATGGTGTTGGCGCAGATCAAAGCCAGCTCGGCCCCGGCCCGCTCGATGAGCCGGCCGGCGTCGATCATCACTCGGGCCACCTCGTCCCAGTCGCCGCGGTGTTGGGCCTCGGCCACCGGTTCGAAATCGACGCTGAAGGCGACCAGCTTGGCCGAATGCAACCCGCCCAGGCGCTCCCTGACCGCCTGGTTGATCAACCGGTAGTACTCGGCCGTGGACTCCCAGCTTATCCCGCCGATGAGGCCGATGGTCTTCATCGCCGCTCAGACCCCGCTGAACTGCTTCTCCAGCATGATCTGGATAATGGTTCGATCGGTCTCGATCATGCCCTCGGTGGACAGCGCGCCGACGTTCTTCATGGTCTGTTCCGGCGAGACGCCGACGATCCCGTCGGTGGGTTGGACCTTGACGCCGTGGAGGGCGAAGAGGGCGTGTTGAACGGCCGCGCCGGCCGCCGTGGCCAACTTGAAGGCGCACCCGGCCTTGGCCCCGTCGCAGATCATCCCGGCCAGGTCGCTGATCAGGTTCTTGATCGCCCCGGCGATCTCGGTCAGGCCGCCGCCCATCAACAGGCAGGCGCCCCCGGCCGCGCCGGCGCCGGCCGCCACCGAGCAGCCGCAGACCGCCGACAACCGGCCGGTGTGGGCCTTGACGTAGGCGGTCAGAATGTGGCTGAGCGCAATCGCCCGAAGCGCCGCCCACTCGCCGCCGCCCTCAATGAAGTCCTGGATGGCCCAGATGGGCAGGATGGCGGTCAGGCCGTGGTTGCCGCTGCCGGCCGAGCTCATCGCCGGCAGCTTCACCCCGGCCATCCGGGCGTCGGCCGCGGCCGAGGTCAGGATTCTGGCCGCCAGGACCATGTCCCTCTGGAGAAGGCCCTTTTCGACCAGCCGCTGGAGGGCCAGGCCGATCCCCAGGCCGGGGCCGTGGGTCAGGCCGTAGTCGGCCAGCTTGAGGTTGAACTCGACGCCCCGGCGCAGGAAGTTGAAATCGTCCTCGTCCAGCTCCTTTATGAAATCGAGCAACTGGTCGAGACTCAGGGTGGTCAGCCAGGCCTCCAGGTCACGGACCGATCCGTCGTTGGCCTTTCGGTTCGACAACAACGGGTGGTCGGTCAGCTCCCGGCCGTTCAGGGTGAGGCCGACGATGTTGTCGTGGAGGTCCTCGATGACCGACTCGGCCGTCTCGCCGCCGGCCTTGATCGCCGTGCGGACGTAAAGGCCCCGGCGGTCCGACAGAATGTTGACCTCGACCCGGCCGTCATCCACCATCCGCCTGGCCCGGCGGACCGCCTCCTCGTCCACCGTCTCCAGCACCTCCAACCCCAGCTTCGGGTCGCCGCCCACGGCTCCCAGGGCCGAGGCCAGGTCCAGACCGGTGTGGCCGGCCGCGCCAGGGATGGAGACGGCCAGACCGTTCTTGTAGATGTTGGGATCGACCCAGATGCCGATGGCCTCATAGGCGTCGGTTCCAAGAAGCGAGGCCGCCGCGGCCGCGCCCAGGGCGATGGCCGAGGGTTCGGTGCAGCCCAGGGCCGGGGCGACCTCCAAGCCCAAGATGTCTTTGACCCGATACGACATTGTTCTCCAAAGCGGTCGACGGGGAGCCGGCCGGCGCCGTTTTCCCCCTCTTTGCTGACCCCTACGACTGGTCTTTCTATCTATCTTCTGACGATTATCGCCAGCTCACACTTCATCGCTTCGCCGGGCGGCCCGGCCGACGGACTTGGGCCGTCTCGACTAACGGAAAGACTCCACGGTCATGGCCAGGCCCTGATCGTAGTCGATCCGGGCCGTATAGCCAAGGATCGTTCTGGCCAGGCTGACGTCGGCCATGGAGTGGACGATGTCGCCGGGACGGGGCGGGGCGAATATCGGCTCCAACTCCTGGCCGATGAGTCGATTGAGGCGGGCGACCAGGTCCAAGAGGTCGTGACGGTCGCCGTTGGCCAAGTTGATGATCTTTCCCGGCGCTTCGGGGGCGGTGATCGCGGCCAGGTTGCCGTCCACCACGTTGCCGACGTAGGTGAAGTCTCGACTCTGGCGGCCGTCGCCGTAGATGACCGGCCGCCGGCCGGCCAGCATGGCCGTGATGAACTTGGGGATGACCGCGGCGTAATCTCCCTCCGGGTCCTGGCGCGGCCCGAAGACGTTGAAGTAGCGCAGACTGACCGTGGCTAGACCGAAGGTGCGGTAGAAGACCTGGGCGTAGTCCTCGCCGGCGGTCTTGGACGCGCCGTAGGGCGAAATGGGGCTGACCGGCAGGGTCTCGCTCTTGGCCTCGTCGCCCTTGTCGCCATAGACCGACGACGACGAGGCCCACACGAAGCGCTTCACCCCGGCCTCCTTGGCGGCCAGAAGCATGTTCAGGGTGCCGGTGGCATTGGTCTCGTGGGTGGCCAGCGGATCCTCGATCGAGCGGGGCACGGAGCCGAGGGCGGCCTGGTGGAAGACGTAGTCCACGCCCTGGCAGGCCCGCCGGCAGGCGGAAAGGTCGCGGATGTCGTCGATGACGGTTTCCAACCGGCCGGAGTCCAAGGTTTTGAGATAATCCAGATTGGCCCCGTTCCGGGCGACGAGGTTGTCCAGAACCCGCACCCTGGCTCCGTCGTGGAGCAATCTTTCGACCAGATGGGAACCGATGAAGCCGTCGCCGCCGGTAACCAGAAATGTCTCCAAGCCAGCCTCCTTCAACCGAGCAGGTTAGCCCATGGCCGGGGCGGGGGTCAATCGCAAAAGAGGTGATCAATCGACTCCAGGAGGAGTCGGATACAAAGTCAGGCGAGCGGCGTTGTTGTCCCGGCGGATCTCATCGAGGGTTCGGTCGGGGTCGATGACGACTTCGACTCGGCGGCGGCCGGTCGTAACCGGCGGCCGGTCGAAGGAGACGTCGAGAGTTTGCCCCGGCGGGAGCAGCTCGATCGTCCGTCGCTCCACCTCCCGGCCGTCGATCCTGAATCCGATCGCCACTCCCCGGGCCGGGCGGCGGCCGAGATTGACGAGCCTGAAAGTCAACTTGGGTGGGGCCTGGCCCGAGGTCCCTCCCTCGTTCGCAACGGCTCCGATGACGGCCGGGTCGGGCCGGCAGTCGCGGACGCTGATGGAGACGATCTGGCGGTTGTCGATTCGCCGCTCGTCCTTCAACCGCCGCTCCGGGTCGGCGACCAGAGCCAACCGGTAGAGCCCCGGCCGATCCGGTCTCCAGGACAGGGAGGTCTTTATCGACGAGTCGGCCGGAAGAGGCCCCACCCGCCGGCGAGCCAGTTCCTTGGCCCCGGACCGCAGAACCAGGTCGAAGACCGGCGCCGCGGCTCGGCCGAGGTTGGCCACCTCGATCTCGATGGGCGCCGGCCGGTCGCTGAGGCAAATCGATCTGGCCAGTCGAGGCGGGCGGAGGTGGAGATCGGGCTTGGCCTCGGCGGCGACGAATCTCTTCTCCATCGAATTGTTGGCCAGGTTGGCCTCGGGCCGATCGCCCTTGACCCTGACCTCGACGGTCAAACCATAGGCGCCGGCCTCCCGAGGCATCCAGGTCAAGGCCACCGGACGCTTGTGACCGGGCTGAAGCCGGATCAGTTTGGTGGTCTGAACCACCTCGCCGTCCACCAGGAACCGGACCTCCGCCTCGGCCACGGCGTCGCCGCCCCGGTTGATGACCATCGCCCTGGCCCTGAGCGGCAGCCGGCCGACCTCCACCGGGCCCAGGATTTTGAGGCCGAAGACGACCAGATCGGGCCGGCACTCTTTCAGCTTGAAGCCAGCCACGGCCCGGTTGTCGGTCGAATCGGCGTCGCCCTGAGCGGCGGCGGCGTCCAAAACGGCGGAGACGGTGTTGACGCCCCTCCGAACCTTGTCCCAGCGAAAGGTCAGCCAGACCTGCTGGCCCGGCGGCAGGGCGTCGAGCCTGGTTTCCTTCCTCCAGCGGCCGTTGACGCTGAAGACCACCGCCCCCGGCCGAGAGGCGGCCCGACCCCGGTTGCGGACCACCACCTGGGCCGTCCACGGGCCGCCGTCGAGGCAACCTTGAGGCGGAAACTCCACCCATTCAAGGGATAGATCGGGCCGGGGCGGTGGTTTGGGGACCAGGCTCAACTGAAGCGAGGCCAAAGGAGCGTCCGCGCCCGCCGCTCTGAGCTCGATGATCACCCGGCCTCGACCCTGGGCCGGCCAGAGAAAGCTGAAGCGATAGCTCTCACCGGGCTCGAGCGCGGGCACGGCCTCCCGGTGAATCGGTCGCCCGACCGCGGTGAGCTCGACCTGTCGGGCCGGCGCAACCGTCCGGCTGTGATTGGTCAACCGGGCCTCCAGCCGAACCCGATCGCCGGCCGTCACTCGGTTCGAGCCGGCGCTCAACGCCGCCCTCAAGGCGCCGATCTCGCCCGGCCAGACCGGTCCCGGCGCGAGCAAAATCGCCGCCAGCAGCCACAGCACCGCCTTGATGCACCTCACCTGCACGATCTAGGGAGATAGCAAGCTTCGAGCCAGACAAGGCGGGCTTCCGGCTCGTCGATCGCCGCCAGGCAGACGACCCGGCTTGCCGGTCCGGCCCGACTGAAAGAAGGCGGCGGGCGCTGAGAAAAGAATTATATGATATTCAGATAGTTAGCCGGTCTCTGTCGCCGAGGGAGCCGGCCGAACGAAAAGACTCGCCCCTCGGCCGCATCCGTACCTCACCGCGGCGCGGGACGATTTCGATTCCAGAATCGATTCTTTCGGGTCGAAGAGACGCCGGAACTAGAGGTCCCACCAGTTCTTGGGTTTGACGGCGGCGTTGCCTTTTTTGGCGGACGTCTTTTTCTTGGGCGATGAAAGCGTCGCCGCTCCCTCCACCGGAATGGCCAGGCACTGCTTCTTGATCGCCGTCCAGATTTCGGGTTTGACGGGCTTATAGACGAACCGACGGGCCAGGGCCCCAGGCTTGACCCGTTCCACCAACCCGGTGGGTTTGGCCTTGTCGTCGAGAAGCTGAAGCACCACCTCGTTGTCGGTGATCTCCCGGGTGGCCCACATGTTTTTGAACTGGATGGGTTTGGCCGTGCCCGAAACTCCAACCGTAGTCGTCTTTTCTTCGAGATAGATACCTTCTTTTATCAACTACCTGCCCCTCCCAAGGATCCGGGATTAATTAAATTTACCCCATGTTGCCCGCCTTGTAAAAAAAATTGTTGCCCGTAACGTCAAGATCGGGCCCGCCTGGACCCGATCGATCACGATCGCCGCCCGATCAGCCGTCGATCAATCTCTCCAACTGGGCCAGGGCGTCTTCGGACATCGTAAACGAGTGCTCCGGCCCGGGGAAGGAGGCGTTCAGAACCTCTTTCTTGTACTCGGTCAGGGCCTCCAGGATCAACGGCCTGACCTTGAGATACTGCTTGACGAACTTGGGTACGAACTTGTCGAACAGGCCGATCATGTCGTGGGTGACCAGCACCTGTCCATCGACGTCCGGACCGGCCCCGATGCCGATGACCGGCACCTCGACCGCCTCGGCCACCATCTTGCCCAGCGGCGCCGGCACCGCCTCCAAGATCATCGAAAACACGCCGGCCCGCTCCAGGGCCTTGGCGTCCTCGATGACTTTCAGCGCGCTCTCGGCGTCCCGGCCCTGGGTCTTGAAGCCGCCCAAGGCGCTGGCCGTCTGGGGAGTCAGGCCGATGTGTCCCTGGACCGGGATGCCGGCCTTGACGATGGCCTCGATGGTCGGGGCGAAATCGACGCCGCCCTCCAGCTTGATCGCGTCGCAACCGCCCTCCTTCATCAACCGGCCGGCGTTCATGATCGCCTCCCGGATGGAGGTATTGTAACTCATAAACGGCATGTCGCCGACCACCAGCGGCGTATTGCAGCCGCGCACGACGGCCTTGATGTGATGGATCATGTGCTCCATGGTCACCGCCACGGTGCCCTCCAGACCCATGACCACCATCCCCAGCGAGTCGCCGACCAGAACGATGTCCAGGCCGGCCTCGTCGGCCAACAGGCCGAAGGGGTAGTCGTAGGCGGTGCACATGGTCAGTTTGCGGTCGTCCTTCTTGGCCTGCTGGACGTCCAACACGGTCACTTTCTTAGCCATATCGCTGTCTCCTTAACCTACCGCGAGAGTATTCATGATTCGTAATGAGCCTGGAGCGTCTCGATCAGTGCGGTCAGGGTCTGGTTGACCGGCGCGGCCAGCCCCAGCCCGGCCGCCTCCCTGACCACCGCGCCGTTGATCGTTTCGATCTCGGTCTGGCGCTTGTTGTCCACGTCCTGGCCCATGGACGATCGGTTGGGGCCGGTGGCCTCGGCCACCTCGAAGACGTGCTTCACCGCATCCTCGCGCACGCCGATCCCCAGGGCCCGGGCCACGGCCACGGCCTCCTCCACCGCCGCCCGGCTGAGTTCCCGGGTGGCTTCGAGGTCCAGGAGCTGGCCGTTCTTGATGCCGGTCAAGGCGGTGATGGCGTTGATCCCGACGTTGACCAGAAGCTTGTTCCAGACCACGACCTTGATCTCGGTCGAGACCTGCGTCTCGATGCCGGCCCGGTTGAAAACGTCGGCCACTCCCTCGGCCGCCGCCGCATCTCCCCCACTCCAGGGCCCGATGACGGTCGGCCCCACTCCGGCGTGACGGATGGCGCCCGGTCCGATGAGGGTGGCGCCGTGGGCCGTCGTCCCGGCCAAGACCCGGACCGGCTCGATCCTCTCGGCCAGGACATCGGCGTTGCCCAGACCGTTCTGGAGAGTCAAGACCAGCCCGGAGTCGCCGACCAACCCGGCCGCCGTCTCGGCCGCAACGGCGGTGGCGGTCGATTTGACGAAGACGATGGCCAGCTCGGCCCGGCCGACCTCGGCCGGATCGGCGGTCGCCTTCAGGGTCACGGTGCGGACGCGGCCGTCCCGTTCGAGCTTCAAGCCCTCGGCGTCGATCTTCTCGACGTGCTCGGCCCAGACGTCGATGAGCCACACCTCGGCCCCGGCCTCGGCCAGAAGCGCCCCGAAGAGGCTGCCCATGGCTCCGGCGCCGACGACGGCGATCTTCATGACTTTCCTCCTGAAACGCCCCGACCGTCGTTCAGCCAGCAGGCGACGTAGTGATCCTTTTCAACCTCGACGAGCGGCGGTCGCGCCTCCCGGCAGCGCTCCATGGCAAAGGCGCAGCGGGGATGGAAGGCGCAGCCCGGCGGCGGATCGATGGGACTGGGCGCGTCGCCTTCCAACGTCAGCGGTTCGGCCCGTTTGTGAGGATCGGGCAGCGGCACCGCCGCCAGCAGCGCCTGGGTGTAGGGATGTCTGGGGTTGAGGGAAAACTCCTCGGTCGAGGCCAACTCGACGATGACCCCCAGGTACATGACCGCGATCCGGTCGCAGACATGCTCGACCACGGACAGATCGTGGGAGATGAAGACGTAGCTCAGGTCGAACTCGTCCTTCAGATCCTGCATCAAGTTGATCACCTGGGCCTGGATGGACACGTCCAGGGCCGAGACCGGCTCGTCGGCCACGATCAACTCCGGGCGAAGACACAGCGAGCGGGCGAAGCCGATGCGCTGGCGCTGGCCGCCGGAGAACTCATGGGGGTACTTGTCCAGATCGACGGCGCGCAAGCCCACCTTCTCCAGCATCTCGGCGGCGATGGCCCGGCGCTCGGACCGGGACAGGTTCTGATGGGCCCGAAGCGGCTCGGTGATTATCGCCTCGACCCTCATCCTCGGATCGAGGCTGGAGTACGGGTCCTGGAAGATGATCTGCATCCGCCGGCGCAACGCCTTCATCCGGCTTCGATTCAGCTTGGAGATATCCTGCCCGTCGAACACGATCCGGCCCGAGGTGGGTTCGATGAGCTTTAGTATCAGCCGGCCGAGGGTGGTCTTGCCGCAGCCCGACTCGCCCACCAACCCGAAGTTCTCTCCCCTGGCCACGGAGAACGACACCCCGTCCACGGCCTTGACCCAGGAATGGGGCTGGCTGAACAACCCGCCGCCCAGGGGGAAGTGCTTGACCAGGTCGTACACTTCGAGGAGGGGACGATCAGACATCGGCCTTCCTCCGCTCCGGGTAATCCTTGAGCCAGCACCGGGCGCTCTGGCCGTCGCCGACCGGCGCCAGCTCGGGCTGCATCTCCCGGCAGACGGCGAAGGCGTGGGGGCAGCGCGGGGCGAACTTGCAGCCGATGATGATCTCGGTCAACGGCGGCACCACGCCCTTGATCTCGTTGAGCCGCCTCGCCCCGCCGCCGACTCTCTCGCCCAGCCGGGGCATGGATTTGAGCAGGCCCTGAGTGTAGGGGTGGAAGGGCGTATCGAAGATGTCGGTCACCGAACCCTGTTCCACCACCTGGCCGGCGTACATGACCACCACCCGGCTGGCCATCTGGGCCACCACGCCCAGATCGTGGGTGATCAGGAGCACGGCCATGCCGAGCTCTTCCTTGAGCTGGAGCATGAGCGAGAGAATCTGGGCCTGGATGGTCACGTCCAGGGCGGTGGTCGGCTCGTCGGCGATCAACAGCTTGGGACCGCAGACCATGGCCATGGCGATCATCACCCGCTGGCGCATGCCGCCGGAGAGTTGGTGGGGGTAGTCGTCGAGGCGCTTTCTGGCGGCCGGTATCTTGACCCGCTCCAGCCACCTGGCCGCCTCTTCCATGGCTTCGTTCCTGGTCAGCTCGGTGTGGACCAAAAGCGGCTCGGCCACCTGGCGGCCGATGGGCAGGACCGGGTTGAGCGAGGTCATCGGCTCCTGGAAGATCATGGCGATGTCCCGGCCGCGGACCCGGCGCAATTCTTCGCCGCTCAGTTCGAGCAGGTCGCGGCCCTCGAAGAGAATCCGGCCCGAGTTGATCCGGCCCGGCGGCGAGGGGATCAGGCCCAGCACGGAGAGCGAGGTCACGCTCTTGCCGCAGCCGCTCTCGCCAACCAGGCCGACCGTCTCGCCCCTGGCCAGGCCGAAGCTGACCCCGTCCACCGCTCTGGCCACGCCCTCCGGGGTGTGGAAGTGGACCGACAGGTTCTCTATTTCGAGCAGTCTCGTCAAGGCGACTCTCCGGGCCACAGATAATGAAGCGCTGTCAAGGCGTAGATCTTGGCCGTGTCGACGAGCTGATCCAGATCGACCCACTCGTCCACCTGGTGGGGCACCTGGCGGTCGCCGGCGCCCATGGTGA
>CAZWLY010000015.1:0-92477 GCA_964634465.1 uncultured Thermodesulfobacteriota bacterium
GGCCACCAACAGCAGCAACCTAAACTGTCAGGTAATTACTAACACAGGACAATTATCCAACTAAATTGACGCCCACATTCGCCAATGGCCAGTATACATTTCCTGCCTGGCGACACCTCAGTCCAAAGAGCCTTCATATCCAAGACGGTGTTCTTGGGCGGAGAAGCCCGCGCCCGCCCCGGCCGTCCGGGTCGCTTACGAGGCGAGCGCCGCCTCGACCAGCTTCTTGATCTCCTCGGTTCGATCCTTGTGGACGATGAGGGTCTTGTCGCCCGCCCGGACGGTCACCAGGTCGTTGACGCCGATTAGTATGACCGTCTCTTGCTGATCCTCGCAGAAGACCAGGTTGCCGCCGGCGTCCAGGGTCAAGGCCCGGCCCCGACAGCGGTTGCCCGCTTCGTCTCCGGGCAGGTATTCGGTCAGGGCCGGCCAGCCGCCAAGGTCCTTCCAGGTGAACTCCGCGGCCACACAACGCACTCGGCCGGCCTTTTCCATGACGCCGTAGTCGATGGATATCTTTTGCAAAGGCCCGAACGCTTCTGCCAGGGCCTCGGGCCATTTTCCCGTCTGGTCGAACTCGACCGCCCTCAAGATGCGTTCAAGGTGTTGGGGAAGATGTTTCTCGATCTCCTCGAGAACGGCCTCGGCCGTCCAGGCGAACATGCCCGAGTTCCATAGATAGCGCCCCGATTCGACGTACCTTTCGGCCGTCTCCCGGTCCGGCTTTTCCTTGAAGCTGGCCAACTCGAAGTGTTCGATGCCGTCGTCGTCGAGCACCCGGCGCCCCAGCTCCAGATAGCCGTAGCCGGTGGCCGAGTGGGTCGGCTCGATGCCGAGGGTGTAGAGGGTCCGCCCGTCCCGCGCTCCCCGGGCGGCTGAAAGAAGCGTCTTCTGGAACAGCTCGATCGGCTCGATGACGTGATCCGCGGTCAGGGTGACGATGACCGGATCGCCGAAACGCCGCCGTCCCAGCGCCGCTCCCAGACAGACCGCGGCCGCGGTGTCGCGGCGCATCGGCTCGCCGATGACGTTGTGCCGGGGCAGCTCCGGCAACTGCTCTATGGCCAGCTCCAGGTAGGTCGGGTTGGTGAGGACCAGGATCCGCTCCGGCGGGATGAGGCGGCGGATCCGGTCGAAGCTTTTCTGCAGCAGGCTGCGCTCGTCGAAGAGCTTCAGGAACTGCTTGGGCCTTTCCTCGGTGCTCAAGGGCCAGAACCTGGTCCCCGCCCCTCCGGCCATGATGACGGCCATCAGATCGAGTTCGGTCTTGTCCATGGGTCATGCTCCTTACTCGAACGTCACTTCGCCGGCCTCGGCGCCTCGAAGCAGAGCTCGACCAGGTCGTCGATCCGGGCCGTGCCGACACACATGACCGTGTCGGCCCCGCCCCAGTAGATCTTGACCGTGCCGTCATCCTCGGGTGTCGCGCCGCAGGTGAAGACGACGTTGTGAACGTAGCCGGTTACCTCCCACGGGTCTTCAGGCTGGAGTATCCATTCGTCGGCCACGCCCAGAACCCGGGCCGGATCGTCCAGGTCGTGCAGGGCGACGCCGAGACGATAGATAGCCCCGTCCATGGTCTTGAATACGCCGTGGAAGATGTTGAGCCAGCCCCGCTCGGTTTTGATCGGCGTCGCGCCGGGCCCGAGCTTCATCTCGTCCCAGTGATAGGCCAGCGGCTCGATTATCACCTTGGAGTCGCCCCAGTGGACGAGGTCCGGCGAGTAAGAGATCCAGATCGACCAGGGGGAGATTTCGGAGTGGGGCCGGTCCAGCCGGGCGTAACGGCCGTCGAACCTGGCCGGGAAGATGACCACGTTGCGGTAATCGGCCTGGGTGATCAGGGCGACCCGCTCGATCCTTTCAAAGTCTCTGGTCCGAGCCAGGACGATCCGGACGCCATGGCGGGAGTAGGCCGAGTAGGTGATCAGGTACTCCCCGTCCAGGGGGCAGATTCGGGGGTCTTCGACCCCGTACTCCTCGTAGGCGGCGAAGGGCCCTTCGGCGGCCGGGGTCAAGAACGGCTCGGGCCGAACCCGGAACTTAAACCCGTCCTCGCTCTCGGCCAGTCCGATGATCGAGCGGCCGTTTCTGAGGTGGGAGCGAAAGAGCATGATGTAGCGCCGCTCATGCTTGACCACCCCGGCGTTCAAGATGGTCGCCACCGGGTAGGGGACGTCGTCCCTGGTCAGGATCGGATTGCCGGGATACCGTTTGACGATGGGCTCAGCCGGCCCGGCCATAGTCGTCCTCCTTCCGCTCAATGTCGTCCTCGCCGAAGTAGTCGCCGGTCTGGACCTCGATGAAGACCAGCCTGTCTGGCCCCGGATTCATTATCCGGTGCCAGGCCCGCCGGGGGATGTCCGCGGCTTGGCCGGCGGCCAGCTTTATTTCCTGACCGTCCCGGCTGACCACCGCCTCGCCCTCGATTACGTACCAGTGTTCGGCCCGGCGGCGGTGGCGCTGGAGACTCAGGCGCTGGCCGGGGTGGACGACGATCCGCTTGACCTTGTGGTCCGGTTCGTCGGACAGGACCTGGTAGTAGCCCCAGGGGCGGTGATCCTCCCGTCGACTTTGGGAGATGATCCGCCGGTAGAGCCCCAGGTAGTCATCGACCATCCTCTCGGCGCTGAAGCGCTCCTCGACCCACTTCCGGCAGGCGGCGCGATCCAGCTCGGCCACCCGGGCCAGGGCCTCGATCGCCTCCTCGATCGAGCCGACCAGGAAGCCTGTCTCGCCGTCGGCGATCACCTCGGGCATGCTGCCCCGGTTGAAGGCGACCACCGGCGTGCCGCAGGCCATGGCCTCGATGACCGACAAGCCGAAGGGCTCGTCGAAATTGATGGCGTGAATCAGGGCGTAGGCTCCGCCCAGGAGTTCGTCCCTTTTTCGGGGGCCGGCCTGGCCGAGATAAACCACTCTCTCCCCGTCGAGGTGCGGCTTGACCTGGCGCTCGAAGTACTCGTCGTCCTGAATGATTCCGGATGTGATCAGCTTCCTGCCGGCCCGCTTGGCGATCTCGATGGCCTCCCTGGTTCCCTTGTCGTGATGGATGCGGCCGAAGAAGAGGAGATAGTCGCCGGGCTCGGGCCGGAAGGTGAACGAGCCCAGGTCGATGCCGTGGTGGATGGTGGCGGCGTAGGTCAGCTCGGGGCTCTTGTCGGCCTCGCTGATGGCCACGTAGTGGGCCCGGTCGTTGTATTTCCGGTAGACGGGCAGAATTTTGGGCGAGGAGAAGCCGTGGATGGTCGTCAGGACCGGCGTCTCGGTCAGGCCGAGGTAGGTCAGGGGCAGGTAGTCGAAATGGTTGTGGATCAGGTCGAACTCGTCCCCGCGCTCGAAGAGCTCGGCGATGTGGAGACACTCCCAGACCTTGGGCAGGATTTCCTTGTCCTCCTCGTAGCCCCGGGGGCAGACCCCGACCAGCTTGCCCTTGGTTTGAGAGTCCTGGGTGGCGAAGAGCGTGACGTCCACGCCCCTTTCGATCAGGCCCTCGGTCAGCAGTGAAACCACGCTCTCCCAGGGGCCGTAGTGCCGGGGCGGGGTTCGCCAAGCGATGGGCGAGAGCATGGCGATGCGCATGGTTGACCTCCTGTCACTTCCCTTGTTTCTTGAGCCACGCGAGCAACTCCGAGACCCGGCCCGTGGCCAGGGCGAGGCAACTGTCGGCCCCGCCGTAATAGAGCCTGACCTCGTCGCCCTCCCTCACCCAGCCGCAAGGGAAGACGACCTTGTCCACGTCGCCGTGAAGCTCGTAGACCTCCTCCGGGCCGAACATCCATTCGTCCGAGCGGACGATCACCCGTCTCGGGTCCTCCAAATCGAGCAGGGCCAGGCCGAGACGATAGATGCAGCCCGCCGCCGTCATCTTCACGCCGTGGTAGAGGATCAGCCAGCCCTCGTCGGTCTTGAGCGGCGGCGGAGAGAGGCCGATCTTGTTGGCGTCCCACCAGCCGCCCTTCCTGGCCGGAATCAGAATCCTGTGGTCGCCCCAATGCTTCAGATCGGGCGAGAAGGAGATCCAGATATGGGCTCCGGTCAAGGCGAAGGTGGACACCGGCCGGTGTAGCATGGCCCATCGGCCGCCGAAGCGGACCGGGAAGAGGGCGGCGTCCTTGTCCTCGGGCGGCAGAACCGGTCCCTGTCGTTCGAAGTGGATGAAATCTTTGGTGCAGGCCAGTGAGACCAGCGGACCGCCCTCGGAGTAGGCGGTGTAGGCCACGGCCCACTCCCGCCGCTCCTCCAGATAGGTAATCCGGGGGTCTTCGATGCCCCAGATCTCTTCGGGGTGGAGTTCGGGCTCGGGGGGCAGCGTCGGCCGGGCGTCGATCCGCCACTCGCTCACCCCGTCCCGGCTCCGGGCGACGGTCAGATGGGAAATTCCCCGCCGGTCCTCGACCCTCATCAGCAGGATGGTCTCGCCGTCGATCTTGGTCGCGGCGGCGTTGAAGACCGAGTTGGCCGGGTAGGGGATATCGGCGGCGGTTATGATCGGGTTGTCCGGATGGCGGTGGAAAAGCTCCTTGAACTGGGGGTGGTTCATCTGGTCGATCTCCTGATGTCGTCACGTCGCCGCCTTGGCCGGCGATCGGTTCGGCCGAGTCTTCACCGCTCGGCTCCGGTTCTCTCCAGCGACCGAGCCGCCTATGATCGAAACCCCTCCGGCCTCGCTCGGCCCCTTGACGGCGGCCCGTCGCCGCGGACGTCGTGTTTCCTGAAGGTCTCCCTCTTCATGGCCCGGCTCCTTGGCTTCCCCGGCCAGGCCTAAAACTCCAGGTCGAGCCTCACCGGCCGGCCCGATCGCGTCGCCTGGCGGGCCAGTTCGTAGGCCTGGTTGTACTGGCGGGCGACGACCTCCCAGGAGACGACCTCATCCAGATAGCGCTTGAGGTTTTCTCCCAGGGTCAGGCGAAGCCGTTCATCGCAGGCCAGTTGGATGACCTTTTCCTTGAGCATGCTCTTGGTGGTGAAGAGCAGGCCGCCCTCGCTTTCCAGGGTTTGGGCGGTCAGCCCCTCCAGGGGCGCGGTGGTGACATAGGGTTTGTTCAAGGCGATTATCCGGGCCAGGGTGCCCGACTGGGTTTCATCGGTCGAAGGCAGGACGATGAAATCGCAGACGGCCATCATCTTGTAGTAGATGTCACCCCGGGGGATGAACTCGTAGTAGTGGGCCAGACCCTTGCGCTCCAGGGCCAGGGCCTCGGACTTCCACTGGTCGTAGTCCGCCTTGTGATTCGGGTCCCGCATCGCTCCGGCGGCCAACAGGTCCCATTCGACGCCGCTTCGGGCCTTGATTTCGTGATGGATCTCCTCCCACATCGACAAGAGAATGTCCCAGCGCTTGTTGGACTGGATCCAGCCGATCATGCCGACCAGGTGGTTCGACACGCCGACTTCGTCCAGGCCGAGCTCCTTTCTGAGCAGAGGAATTTCATGGACGCCCCAGCGCTTGTCCGGCCGGGCGCCGTGGGGGACGACCATGATGTTTCGGGGTATCTCCCAGCCATAGCCGGGAAACGTCCAGGCCAACCGCCATTTCTGGTAGTAGCACTTGAACAGGACCAGATCGCACCTTTGGCACAGGTTGTAGATGAAGTTGGCCTCGGCGTCCCTCAAACGGCCGTGGACGGTGTGGGGCTCGACGACGGTGGGAAAGTCGTCGATCGCTTCCAGGAGGGTCAGGAAACCCTCGTTGTTGTCGCCCACGCCGCGGTGGTCGTAATACTCGTAGAGGCCGTACTCGTGCTCGAGGTGGACGGCGTAGGGGTTGAGCCGTTCTATCTTTTCGGCCACCGGCCGCCACCAGTCGTGGCGGCTCAGGTCGATCAGGGGGAAGACCCCCTCGCCCCGGCCGTCGGTGTGGCTGATGACCACGACCTCCTTATCGGGGTTGGCCTTCTGGATGAACTCCCTGGCCTCCTCGGTGAAGGTTCCAATTCCGCACAGTCTCGGCGGGTAGGAACTGACCATGACGATCGGCTGGGATGACATACCGGTCCACCTCACGCGCAGCCGCGCAATTTTGCGCCAGGGCCTCTTCGTTCGTCGAGGACTCGCTGACGGCGTAAAGGTTCAACAGGGAAAGCAGCCAGGCCAAAGTCGATTCCGCGCCCTGGTTCCGGTTGGGACCGTCGGCGGTCAGTCCGTCGCAGCAACCGCCCGTCTTGTAGTCGTAGAGCGCAACGTTGAGATCGTTGCGGCCCAGGAACCACTCCAGACAGCGCTGGGCCTCGGTGAGCCACTTTTCGTCCTGGGTGGCCTGGTAGGCCTCGAGGCAGGCCTCGATGGTGTTTTGGACTTCGATCGGCTGTTGGTCGAACCTGGCCCTGGGGCCGCCTCGACGGAACCAGCCGTGGTTGCCGATGGGCACGAAGTGTCCCCTGGTCTCGTCGGTCTGGATTTTTAGCAGCCAGTCGAGGGTCTTGAGCCCCGCTTCGAGCATCTCCTGGTTGCCCAGCCACTGGCCGGAGGCGATCAGCGCCTGGGGGATTTTGGCGTTGGCGTAGGTCAACTCGTCCTCGATCCAGGGCCACTCGTCGTCGGCGTGGGCCTGGTAGTCCTCGAAGAGCCGATGGGCCAGTTTGTCCCTGACCCGCCGGACCTGGCTGTCACCGCCGAATCGCTTCAGATAGGCGTGGACGCCGATCAGGCCGAAAGCCCAGGCCCGGGGGTATTTGAACTCCAGCATGGCCGGCAGCGCCTTCTCGAAGAGGGTCAAAGCCATCTCGGTCAGGCCGTCGGACTGGGAGGAAGTGACGGCCATCCCCAGCCCCCAGACGGCCCGCCCGTGGCTGTCCTCGGAGCCTTCTTCCTCCAGCCACCGGCGGTCGTAGCCCATGAAGTTGCGGAACCGGCCGGTCTCCTCCTTGAAGGCGTGGTGCAAGAAGCTCAAATACCGGCCGGCCAGATCGGTCAGCCCGTCATCGTCGGAGACGATGTTTCGAGCCAGCAAGACGGCGATCAGGGCCCGGGCGTTGTCGTCGGTGCAGTAGCCGTGGTAGCGGTTGGGCACGATGAAATTGGCGTGTTGCAGCATCCCTACGTCGTCGGTCATTCGGCGCAGGTGGTCCAGTTTGGGCTGGGGCATTTCGGTCGGCTTGGCCTGGAGGGTCTTGGCCTGGAAGACGACGCGGGGACGCCTCTCCCGCTCCTCCTTGACCTCGACGAACACTTCCAGGTAGCGACGGGCCACCTCCTTCCAGATCATCTCCCGGCAGAAGGTGTAGGCTTTCTTGCGCATGGCGTGGCGGGCGACCTCGTTGTCCAGGAGGTCGATGACCTGCTCGGCCAAGGCGGCCGAGTCGCGGAAGGGGACCAGCCGCCCCCGGCCGTCGGCCAGCATCTCCTGGGCGTACCAGTAGGGCGTGGAGACGATGGCCTTGCCGGCGCCCAGAGAGTAGGCCAGGGTGCCGGAGACGATCTGTTCCTGACCGAGATAGGGGGTGACGTAGATGTCCGCCGCTCCCAGGAACTCGACCAGTTCCTCGAGTGTCACGAACCGATTGTGGAAAATGATGTGATCCTCCACCCCCAACTCCCTGGCCCGCCGTTGCAAGGACAGGCGGTAGGATTCGCCTTGATCCCGTTTGACGTGGGGATGGGTCGCGCCCAGGACGATGTAGGTGATTTCAGGGTGCTTTTCGACTATCGCGGGCAGGGCGTCGATCATGTACTCGATGCCCTTGCCCGGCGAGACCAGGCCGAAGGTCAGAATCACTTTCCGGCCCTCGACGCCGAACTGGTCCTTGTAGTAGTTGGGATCGACAAAGGGCACGTCCGGGATGCCGTGATGGATCAGAACCACCTTTTCCGAGGGGACGCCGTAAACCTGGCGGAGGATGTCCTCCGCCTTCCGGCTCATGACCACCAGCCGGTCGGAGAGGTGGCAGATCTTCTCCATCACCGCCCGCTGGCCGAGGTTGGGGGCCATGAGGACGGTGTGCAGCGTGGTGACCACGGGCATCCGCAGGTTGCTCAACAGCTCCAGAAGGTGGCTCCCGCTGTTGCCTCCGAAGATCCCGAATTCGTGTTGGAGGCACACGGTGTCCACCTGGTTCATGTTCAAAAAGTCGGCCGCCAGCCGGTAGTCGGCGATTTTCTTGTAATCCAGCTCGAAGCGGACCTGGCCCGGATAGTCGTATCCTTCCGGCGTGTCGTTCATGACCACCGCCCACAGATCCGTCTCGGGGGCCTCTTGCGCCAAGGCGGCCAGAAGGTCGGTGGTGAAGGTGGCGATGCCGCACTGGCGCGGCAAGTGGTTTCCGATCAGGGCGATGGTTCGTAGATCGGTCGGGTACAAGCTTCCTCGAACCATGGTCTTTCTCCTTTCAAGCCTCCCGCGCCCGCCCCACAGCGACATGAAGGGCGGGGCGGGCTCTCGGGCCGCGGTTCGCTCATCGACTAGCCGGTATCCCGGACGGCCAGATCGGCCAGGGGGAAGAAGTAGTGGCCCGAATTACCGACGTAGTGCCTGACGCCGATCTCATCCAACACCTTCAAAACTTCGTCTTTCTTCTCCTCGGCCAAGGTGACCACGGTGGCGTGGGGGTCGGCCTGCAACAGAGCGATCAAGGCGTCGTAACCCGATTTGCCTTTTGGGCCGCGATTTCTCCTCGTCTCCCTCAACCGGCGCGCCGAGGGTGCGGTCTCGGGATCGGTCTTGATCGCCTTGAGCCGCCCCGGGATATCGTTTCCGCGGCCGGGATGGCGTCTTCTTCCGGAATGATGGCCGGGCTCCCCGATCGGGTCGCCCATCTTGCTCCATTCGGCAAAAGACGAACCATGGACGCTCGACATTTGGCCTCCATTACTTTTTCGTCGTTCCGGAATCGAAAAAACGGTCGGTCTGGTCTCCTCAAGGGCGTATGCCATGTATTCCCTCCGCTCAAGCGATGGTGATGAGGCTCTTTTTATTTGGAAACCGGGCCAGGTGCCGGGCGTGGGGTTGCCTTGCAGAGAAACCACGACAGCGGCGAGCACCAACCGATCACCCGACGGCGACGATCCTCACCACGTCATCTGCGGCCGATGAGGGCCTGGGCATGGCTTGGCGGGGCCGGTGGGAGCCGCCGGCCCCATCTATATTCAGGCCGCCTCGACAGTGATCTGGCGGCCGATGGCCTCTTCGCGCTTGGGGATGATCAGGGTGAGAACCCCGTTCTTGTACTTGGCCTCGACCCTGTCGGGATCAGTGCCGCCGGGCAGTCTTATCGACCGGGTGAACTTGCCGTAACTGCACTCCCGGCGGAGGTGGTTCTCGTCTCTCTCCTCGGCTCTCCGCTGTTTTTCGCCGCGGATGGTCACGATTTCGCCCTCCACGGACACGTCGATGTCGCCGGGTTCGAGCCCGGGCAATTCAGCCGTGATGACGAACTCGGTCTTGGACTCGCCGACGTCCACCGGCGGCCGGAAGGTCTCCATTTCGGTCAGGGAGGACCCCGCGCCGAAGAAGCTGGTCAGCATCTTGTCCATTTCACTGCGGAAACGGTCAAAGACGTCTTCCCAATCCCTGGGAGTGGGGCCAAGGTCGCTCGACCGTGGGCTGGAAACAAGGTCAAACATCCATGCTACCTCCATTTTTCAACAGATTAAGCAAGGTCATCTGACCCGTTTGATTTTTAGCTAATCACTTCCAGGCCCGTGTCAAGGTCCAGGGCGGGAATTTCCCCCGACCGGCAGAACCGGTCGCCGGCCGGCGCGAATCGGTCCAGCCGATGAATCCGACGTCATCGATTCTCTCGACCAAATGGCGATCGCCCCGAAAGATCCGCCCAATCGTTCGAGCTTTTCGAGGCGGCTTAAGCGGCCGGGCCTTTTCCTTTTCCACGATGTCTTGTCTTGTGATATTCTGCTTCCGAATTAATATCCACGGGTATGGCGCCGGGGCCGAAATGATCGGGGGCCGGGATTGGGGCGGCCCCATCGGTCGTCAAGTCGAGACTTGGCCCGCCTGGGAGGTGTCGGCCGGAGGCGACGAGATACAGGGCCCTGTCGAAGCCAGGGCCCGCGTCCTGTTCTTTCCGGTCATGCTCTTTGGCCGGAATCTCGGTCGATTACCGGCAAAGACGGTCTGAAACCGGCTGAAGACGAGGGGAGATTATCGTATGCGACGGCCTGGTCTGGGAATTGCGCCGCCGGCGGCGTTGGCGGTCTTGTTGGCCTGTTCGTATCCTGCAACGGCCCAGGATTGCAACGAATTTACCGGAGCTGAGGCGACGATCAGGGAGAAGTGTAAGACCGACTGGCCCGAAGATTACAACATGCAGCTATTCTGCTTCAAGGAGCAGAAGCGAGCGGTCTCCAGGTTGAAAAGGGGAGGGCCCCGAAACGTCCCCGAGGACGTCTTCGGTCGCATCCGAATCAAGTGCTGCCAGGACTGGCCCGAAGATTACAACATGAGGCTTTATTGCGAAAAAGAGCAGATCAGGGGCTACCGGGCCGTGCGCCGGCAAGGAGCGCAAGACGTGCCGACCAAGATTGTGAAGCGCGTCAAGCGAAAGTGTGCCCGCGACTGGCCGGACGACCACTCGATGCAAAGGTACTGTATCGAGGAGCAACTCGAGGCTTGGAGAGAGCTCAACCCAACGCCGCCCCCGCCTCCCAAGCCGGCGGCGCAGTCCCCCTCTGAGGGCGGCTCGGACCCGATCGAACGCCCGGAACGGAGACGCGGTTTCGGCCCGGATGGCCCTGCCAACGAAGAATAACGGTTCAAAGATGAAGGTGTTACCGGCTGTTGAAGGGACGTGGAAAACGCCAGCCAGCTCGCCCCGAAGGCTGGCCCGGTCGCCGGAGAGGGCGCTTATATTTTTTAAGGATATGATCGCCGGGGGGCTGCCGGCGAAGTTGGAGCCCGTCGCTACGTCTCGGGCAAGTTGATAAAAGGTTGGAGGGGAAAGGGCTCGGGCGTCGAAGCCGTCCTGCCCAGCCGTCCTGTCGGTAGCGGCCGCCGTCCCGTCCCGGTTCGACGCCGAAGGGCCGATACCGCCTACTCCGGCCGAGCCGACAAATAGCCGGATTCCCGCCGGAATAGAAGCCATCCCCGATGCCGTGGCCGGATGCTCCCCAACCGAGTCCAATAGGCGAAAAAACGCTTTTCAGCGGAGCCTGGCCGCCCGGACGGAATAATTCTGTTGCCGGGCTGGTGACCCTGACGGTGCTGGGGATATTCTTTCGTTCGCCGCCCCGGCGTCGAAACCGGCTTTGAGGCGAGAAATTCTTGACCGGCCGGATGGTTGCCGGGAGAGTCGCCCGGCCGGGAGTTGAAACGTCCGGGGGGCGACAATGCCCAGAGCCGGGGCGCAGCTCGCGCCCGGCGGAGACAGCCGCCCGGGCCATTCTGAAATAGTCTCCCGCCTGCGGCGGGGTCGGTTTATGTTATCAATAGTATAGTTCCCGGCCGGGTGGGGGGACTAGGTTGTCGAAGACAGAGACGGGAGTGTTGCCATGCCAATCAAGATTCTGGGAGTCTGCGGCTCGCCGGTCAGAGATTCGAACACCGAGCTTTTCTTGAACGAGGCGCTGGGCGCCGCCGAGGCCGACGGCGTCGAGGTCGAGGCGATCAACCTGGCCGGGCTGGAGGTCGGCGACTGTATTCACTGCAACTGGTGCCTGGCCAAGCAGGAGGAGGATCGGTACTGCTCCCTCGACGACGACATGGCCCGGCTCTACCCCAAGGTTTTGGCCGCCGACGGCCTTGTTTTGGCCACGCCGGTCTACCTGGGGCGGCTGAGCGGCCATTTGGCCGCCTTTTTGGACCGGCTTCGGGCCCTTCATTACGGCCGTCGGACCTTGGGCGCGATGAAGTACAAGGCCGGGGCCGCCCTGGCCGTGGCCTGGTATCGCCACTCCGGGGTGGAGACGGCGCTTCAGTCGCTCCACCTGGCCTTTCTGACCTTTCAGATGCTCATCGCCGTGCCGGGCAGCCTGTGCACCTTCGGCGGCGGCGGCCTGGCCTCGGCCGGCGGCGGCGGCGAGTTCGACAAGGACATCCGCCACGGCGTGGCCGAGGACATAATCGGCCTCAAGACCGCCCGGGCCACGGGGCGGGCGCTTGTCGAGCTGTGCCGGTTGATAGAGAAGGGGCGCGCTTGATGTCGCCGGGAGCCGTTTGAGGCTTCGAAATATTGGGATCCGTGAGGTAAAGGAGGAGATTGTGAAAGTCGCCATGGTCTTATCCAACGACAATCCAGAGGTGATGTGGAACGCCTTTCGTTTCGCCAACCTGATGCTCAACGAAGGCGACGACGTGACCCTGTTTTTGAACGGGCCGGCCGTGGATTACAAGAAGGCCGACTCGGAGGAGTTTCCCGTCGCCCTTCTGGCCAAAACTTTCGCCCTGAGCGAGGGAGTGCTGTGGGCCTGAGGCAAGTCCATGGGCATCCACGGTGTGGATGAAGACGAGTTCATGAAGAAATCGACCCAGATGGCGCTCTACCAAAGCATCAAGGAGGCCGACAAGACGATCTATTATTGATCTATTGATCGAGCCCGGCGGTCCCGACCGACGAGAGGAGCCCGAAACGGTCGGGGCCGCTTGAGCCCCAGCCGGATGGGCGTCTAGTTCGGCGCTTCAGCCGTCTTGGCGGCGTTTCGGCCGACCCTCGGCGCCTGGATGGCTCCGGTTGGGCACTGGACCAGGCAGGCCCGGCAGGCGGTGCACGCCTCTCGGCGGGCCATGACCGCCCGACTGCCATCATCCATTTCCCACACCCCCTGGGGACAGATCTCACTACAACCCCGACAGCCCCGGCATCGGTCGCGATCGTGAGTCAGTTCACGCAAGCCATTGAGCAGCTCGGTCCGAATCGTGCCGGCAAAGGCGACGTTGCCCACCGCCCCGACGCCCAATCGGGCCAGAAGCGGATCGAGTTCGCTGGCCATGGTCGAGGCCAGCCCGCCGAGCTCCAGGCCATAGAGAGCGATCATCGCCATGGCGATGATCAACTCGGTCCGGCCCGCCCCGGCCGCCGGTTCGGCCAACAAGCCGCTGGCCAGCCACAGACCGGCCAGGGGGGCGACAAGCACCAGGACCTTGGTCGGCCCGCGCCGGCCCGGCAGCCAGGGGCAGATGAGAAAGAAGACCAGGAAGGCGACCGCGCCGATGAGAAGGTAGGCGGGTAAAAGATCGCGGCCGAACAACCAGAAGCCGACCGCGCCCAGCAGGTAGAAGGGAAACAGGCTGCCCACAGCCGTATCCAGCCTCTCCCGCCAAGTGTAGCTCACCCGCTTCATCGACTCGTCTCGCCTCTGACCGCGGGCAAGATAGCGGGGAATGTCCTCGGCCCGCACCGGACCCCAGCGCACCGTCCAGCCGGTCTGCTCTTCGACGTCGGAGGCGCGGACGCCTGGCCCGGCCAAGGGGGGTAGGATGAGGATCCGATGATCGACCAGTTCGTCCAGGCCGCTGGTCTTGACCGCGGAGACCACCGAATGGGTGTTGAACTCGTCTCCGCCGGCCGCGCACCAGACGTTGACCCCCTTGGAGTCGGCCGCCAGCAGCCAGACGTCAAGGCCGGCCCGCTCGAGGACGGCGGTCAGCCTCTTTACGGTCAGGTCGAAGTTGCAGGTGACGACAACCGGGCTGTCGCGCCCTGGTTCGCCCACCCGGCGGAGGCCGACCGGCGTCGGGCAGGGGAACAGGCGAAAGAGAAGTCCCCAGATGGTCTTCAACAGGCTCATCCTCCGGCCCCCTCGCCGGGGCGGTGGGCGACCAGCAAGGCGAAGGCGTCTCCTTGGGAGCGAACCTCCTTGTCCACCACAAAGCCGGCGGCGGCGACCTGGTCCTGGGGGTCGGCCAGTGGTCGAGTAGAGGTCCGGGTAATCAGATAGGTCGCGGCGAGCATCGGCGCCCGGGCGAGAGCCTGCAGGATCCGGCGGTCCCTCCGGCGCGGCACCACCTCGTCGGCGACAATGAGACGCCCGCCGGGCTTGAGCACCCGAAAGGCCTGATTCAAGGCGAAACGCCTCTCCCCGTCGTTCAGCTCGCTGAAGACCAGCGTCGCCACCACCGCGTCGTAGGCCAGGGACTCAAGGCCGTCCATGCCCTCAACCCCCATCCGGTGGACGGTCAGCCGGCCCTCGAGGTTCTCGACTTCGATCCTCTTCTGGGCCGCGGCCGCCATGGTCGGGCTGAGGTCGAAGCCTTCCACGGTGGCGCCGCTTTGCACCAGCATCGCGGCCAACTCCCCGGTGCCGCAGCCGACCTCCAGCACATGCTCGCCGGGCCGAATCTCCGCGGCCACGGCCCGCTTCACCGCCCCCACCCGCCCCCCGCTGATCCGATCCATCCGCCGGTCGTATGAGCCCGGGCGACGCTCCAGGAGCTTCATGAAGACGTAGCTGAGCATTACCCGGCTTCCTCCATCGACGGCGACTAGAGGAGGTTGGAAATAGGTCGAGGCAATCAAGGGGCATTATACTCGAAACAATCGGTTGTTGAAGCCGGTTGTCCAGGCCGCGATCCAAGCCGGGTCTGTTGCCGATCGGCGGCTCCCCGCCGGCGTCGCCGGTCCCGGAGGCGGGCTCGAACCAGGCGGCCAACCCCCGATAACCTCCTCCCTTTTCTCTTGCCTGGCTTAGATGCCTGTGGTATATGAGCCTCTGCTGCGCAATCCACACGCGCCTGGACCGAAAGCCTGGTGCCCACGGGCTTCCCGGGGTTGGTTTGAGGGGTGAAGGGCGCGGAGGTGAAACCAGGAGGAAAAGCTATGTTCCAGATCAGCATGAAGAAGCTGCTGGAGGCCGGCGTTCACTTCGGCCACCAGACCCGCCGCTGGAACCCGAAGATGAAACCTTACATTTTCGGGGCCCGCAACGGCATCTACATCATCGACCTTCAAAAGACGGTTCAGCTGTTCAAGACGGCCTATGAGTTCATCGTCGAGACCGTGGCCCAGGGCAACTCGGTCCTCTTCGTCGGCACCAAGAAGCAGGCCCGCGAGGCGATGATCGAGGAGACGGCCCGTTGCCAGCAGTTCGTGGTCTATCACCGCTGGCTGGGCGGCATGCTGACCAACTTCAAGACGGTGAAGAAGTCCATCGACCGGCTCAAGGTGCTCGAAGAGCTGCGCGATTCGGGGGCCTTGGAGCGCCGGGGCAAGAAGGAGCAGCTCTCGCTTCTGCGCGAGCTCAACAAGATCGAGCGCAACCTGGGCGGGATCAAGGACATGACCCGGCTGCCGGGGGCGCTGTTCGTGGTCGATCCCAAGCGGGAAAAGATCGCCGTGGCCGAGGCCAACCGGCTCAAGATTCCGGTGGTGGCCATCGTCGATACCAACTGCGACCCCGACGACATCGACTACGTCATTCCGGGCAACGACGACGCGATTCGGGCCATCCGCCTGATCACGGCCAAGATTGCCGACGCCTGCCTGGAGGGCCTGGCCCTGAGGGAAGAGCGCGCCCAGAAGATAACCAAGGAGGGCGAAGCCGTCGTTTCCGAGACGCCGGCCGAGGCCGGGGCCGAGGAAGATAAAGAGGCGGTCATCACCACCGCCGACGGCGTCCAGGTCCAGGTGGATCGCAAGGCGGCCGCCAGGACCGAGATCGACCCCGAGACGGTCAAGGCGGCCCAGGCCGAGTTGAGCGCCGATGAGAAAGAGGCTTCCCAGGCTAAAGGAGACTAGACGTGGCTATCACCGCTGCAATGGTTAAAGAGCTCCGGGAGAAGACCGGAGCGGGGATGATGGATTGCAAGAGAGCCTTGACCGAGTCTGACGGCGACATGACCGCCGCCACCGACTATCTCCGCCAGAAGGGTCTGGCCACCGCCAAGAAGCGGGCCGATCGAGCGGCCAAGATGGGCCAGATCGGCTGCTACATTCACGGCGGCGGCAAGATCGGGGTCATGGTCGAAGTCAACTGCGAGACCGACTTCGTCGGCCGGACCGAGGAGTATGGCGAGTTCGTGAAAAACATCGCCATGCACATCGCCGCCGCCGCGCCGCTGGCCGTGGACCGCGACCAGATTCCGGAGGAGGTCATCGAGAAGGAGAAAGAGATCTACCGGGCCCAGGCCCTGGAGGAGGGCAAGCCGGAGAAGATCGTGGACCGGATCGTCGAGGGCAAGCTCAAGAAGTTCTTCGCCGAGAACTGCCTCTTGGAGCAGCCCTACGTCAAGGATCCCGACATGACCGTGGCCGACTACCTCCACCAGACCATCGCCAAGACCGGCGAGAACATGGAGATTCGGCGCTTCACCCGCTACGTGTTGGGCGAAAGCGACGACTAAGGAGCCGCCGTGGCCGCCAATCTGGCCTACCGCCGAGTGCTGTTGAAACTGTCGGGCGAGGCCCTGATGGGGGAGAAGGGCTTCGGCCTCGATCCCGAGACCATGCGTCAGGTCGCGACCGAGATCAAGGGCGCCGTTGAAATGGGCACCCAGTTCGGGGTCGTGGTCGGCGGCGGCAACATCTTCAGGGGGCTGTCCGAGACGGCCAAGGGTATGGACCGGGTGGCGGCCGATTCGATGGGTATGCTGGCCACGGTGATCAACGCCGTGGCCCTCACCCAGACCTTGAGCGCCCTGGGCGTCAAGGCGACGGCCATGAGCGCCGTTCCGGCTGGCCGGGCGGTGACGGTCTACGACCGCGACGAGGCGCTGAATCTATTGGCTGCCGGTACGGTGGTCGTCTTCGGGGCGGGCACCGGCCTGCCCTACTTCACCACCGACACCGCCGCCGCGCTTCGGGCGGTGGAGATCGAGGCCGAGGCCATCTTCAAGATGACCAAGGTCGATGGCGTCTATGATTCCGATCCAATGGTAAACCCCGAGGCCGAACGCTTCGACGAGTTGACCTACGACGAGGTTATCGTCAGGAATTTGAGGGTGATGGACCAGACGGCCGTCGCATTTTGCCGCGACAACTCGATGCCCATGCTGGTCTTCAAGGCCGCGCCGGGCAACCTCAAGGCCGCGGTGGCCGGTACGGTCAGGGGCACCCGAATCCTGGGAGGCGAGTGATGCTTGAAGAGGTCTTTGAAGACTGTAAAGCGGCCATGGAGAAGTCTCTGGCCAACCTGCAGCGCGAGTTCAAACGGGTTCGCACCGGTCGGGCCACGACCGCCCTTCTAGACGGGATTACCGTGGAGGCCTACGGCGCGAGTACGCCGCTCAACCAGGTCGCTTCCCTCTCGGCTCCGGAGCCGCGCCTTCTGGTCATCCAGCCTTGGGACAAGTCGATCATCGGCGACATCGAAAAGGCGGTCTTGAAATCCGAGCTGGGCCTCACTCCCCAAAACGACGGCCAGGTGATCCGCATCGCCGTCCCGCCTCTCTCGGAAGAGCGCCGGGTCGAGCTGGTCAAGGTGGTCAAGAAGATGGCCGAGGAGACCAAGGTGGCCATCCGCAACGCCCGCCGCGACGCCAACGAGATGCTCAAGGAGCTGAAAAACGACAAGGAGATCACCGAGGACGAGATGTATAGAGGGACCGAAGAGGTCCAAAAGATAACCGACTCCTTCACCGACAAAGTCGATCAGGTCGCCGCCGAAAAGGAGAAGGAGATCATGGAGTTTTAATCCAGGTGTTTCATGAGCGAGCCAGCACGGGCCGCACTTTTGGCCGGCGACGCCCGGGCCGCACTTTTGGCCCTCGTCCCGCCGTCGAAACCGCCGGTCCAAAACGGATGAGCGACCCCGCCGCAAGCGACGGGGTGTCGGCGGCGGAGGCGGAGTCGTTCTTCTTCGCCGCAAGCTGAGGGCGATGAACCCCGCTGGAGATTCGAGTTTCGCCCCTCGGCGACGAATTCGCGGCCCTGGCGGCGATCAACCATGAAGCATCCGGATTGATTGTTGGAGTATTGTGTCTCACGCCGATTCGACATCAAACCATCTCTCTCCCACCGACCGCTGGCCGGAGCTCGACCCCAACCGCCTGCCCCGACACATCGCCATCATCATGGACGGCAACGGGCGCTGGGCCAAGCTTCGCGGCCTGCCCCGGCTCAAGGGGCACCACGAAGGCGCGGCCTCGGTCAAAGAGGTCGTCCGCGCCTGTCGCCGGCTGGGCATCGAAGCGCTGACCCTCTATGCCTTCTCCACCGAGAACTGGGGCCGTCCCAAGACCGAAGTTACCGGTCTGATGGAGCTCTTGAAACGCTTCTTGAAGGGCGAAGAAAAAGAGATGCAGGAGCGGGGCATTCGCCTGGCCACCATCGGCCAGACCGATCGCCTGCCGGCCGGCGTGGCCAGGCTGCTCAAAAAGGTCATGGCCTCCACCGCCGCCGGCCGGGAGATGGTCCTCACCCTGGCCCTGAGCTACGGCGGGCGGGACGAGATCGCCACCGCGGCCAGAAAGCTGGCCGCCGAGTGCCTCGCCGGGAAGATCAAGCCCGAGGACATCGACGAGGCGGCTTTTTCCGCCCGGCTGATGACAGCCGAGCTGCCCGAGGTGGACCTTTTGATTCGAACCTCGGGTGAATTGCGCCTGTCCAACTTCCTGCTCTGGCAGTCGGCCTACGCCGAGTTCGTCTTC
Source organism: uncultured Thermodesulfobacteriota bacterium (assembly GCA_964634465.1). Lineage (GTDB taxonomy): Bacteria > Desulfobacterota > Desulfarculia > CAZWLY01. The sequence continues at coordinate 18,473 of CAZWLY010000015.1, forward strand.
ACCCCGACGCTGTGGCCCGACTTTAGAGAGAAGGAGTTGGTCGAGGCCGTCATCCAGTTTCAGGGCCGGCAGCGCCGTTTCGGCATGACCGGCGACAACGACCACGCCGGGGGGGCGTGATGCTCAAGACCAGAGTCCTGACCGCCGCCGTCGCGTTGCCTCCGCTGGTCGCGGTGCTGGTCTGGGGCCCGCTGTGGCTGATCGGTCTGGTCTTGCTGGGGGTGGGACAGTTGGCCTGGCAGGAGTACTCGACCGTCGTCGGCCGGCTCCACCAGGCCATTCTCTGGCTGGGCCGTCTGACCGGGGCGGCGGTCTTGGCCGCCGTCGCTTTCGGCCGGGTGGAGTTTATCTGGCCGGCGGGCCTGCTCTGTCTGGCGTCGATGGTCTTCGCGGCGCTCGTTTTATACCGGTCCCGGCTGGAATCGTTTCGGGAGCTGGAGCGGGCCTGGGCCGGATTGTGGCTGATCTACCTGCCCCTGGGCTACATGGTTCACCTGGCCGCCAGGCCGGAGGACGGCCGCTGGTGGCTCATGTTTTTGACGGCTCTGGTCTTCGCCGCCGACACCGGGGCCTACTTCACCGGCCGGACCCTGGGCGAAAGGAAGCTCTACCCCGAGGTCTCGCCGGCCAAGACCTGGGCCGGGGTGATCGGCGGGTTGATCGCCGGCGGGGCGGTGGGGACGATCGCCGGTGTGCTGGACGGCCGGCCGGGCGAGTGGCTTGTCGGCGCGGCCATCGGCCTTGTCATCGCCGCCTTGTCCATGATCGGCGATTTGGTAATCTCGATGCTCAAGCGAACCTACCAGACCAAGGACGCCGGCTCGATCCTGCCCGGCCACGGCGGTTTTTTGGACCGCCTGGACAGCTTCACCCTGGCCGCGCCGGCGTTGTACTGGATTCTGGTCCTGAAGGGGAACTAGGTGGCGAACGGTCTCAAGCGTCTGGTCGTCTTGGGCTCCACCGGCACCATCGGGGTCAAGGCCCTGGAGATCGCCGAGCGGTTTCCCGAGCGTTTCCAGGTGGTCGGCTTGGCCGCCGGGGCCAACGTCGATCTGTTGGCCGAGCAGACGGTCAAGTTAAATCCTCGCCATGTCTCGGTGGCCGATGAGGCCTCGGCCGAGGCCCTGGCGGAGAAGATCAACGGCGGGCGAACCCAAATTCTCTTCGGCCCCCAGGGGCTGGTCAGCGTCGCCCAGAGCGTGGAGGCCGACGTGGTCCTCTCGGCGGTGGCCGGTTTCGCCGGACTGGCCCCGACCCTGGCCGCAGCCAAGGCGGGCAAGACGATCGCGCTTTCCAATAAGGAGAGTCTGGTCGCCGGCGGCGAGCTGGTCATGGCCGCCGCCCGTCGGTCCGGGGCGGTGATCCTGCCCGTCGATTCCGAGCACTCGGCCATCTTCCAGAGCCTGACCGGCCACCGGCGCCAAGACTTGCGCCGGATCATCCTGACCGCCTCGGGCGGACCGTTCCGCGGTCTGCCCGTCGAGGAGCTGAGCCGGGTGACGCCGGCCCAGGCCCTGGACCACCCCAACTGGGCCATGGGCCCCAAGGTGACCATCGACTCGGCCACCCTGATGAACAAGGGACTGGAGGCGATCGAGGCGATGTGGCTGTTCGATTTAAAGCCCGAGCAGATCGAGATCGTCATCCACCCCCAGTCCATCGTCCACTCGGCGGTGGAGTACATCGACGGTTCGGTGGTGGCCCAGATGGGTCTGCCGGACATGCTCTTGCCCATCGCCTACGCCCTGGGCTACCCCGGTCGGCTGCCCATCGACTGCCTGGAGCGCCTCGATCTGTTGAAGCTGGGCCGGCTGACCTTCGAGCCGCCGGACCTGGAGCGCTTTCCCTGCCTGACTTTAGCCTTGGAGGCGGGCGGCCTCGGCGGCCTGGCCCCGGCCGTTTTGAACGCCGCCGACGAGGTGGCCGTGGCCGCCTTCCTGGCCGGCCGAATCAAGCTGACCGACATTCCGACGATCATCAAGGGCGTACTCGACGACTACCGGCCCGCCCCGGCCGAGAGCCTGGAGGCGGTGATCCGGGCCGACGCCTGGGCCCGGGAGAGGGCGGACGAGTTGACCGCCGATCTCACCGGAGCGAGGGGCGATGAAGGGAGGGCGGCCAAGTGACCAGCATTTGGGCGGCCGTACTGGTTCTCGGTCTGTTGATCTTCGTCCACGAGCTGGGCCATTTCCTGGCCGCCCGGCTGTTTGGGGTGACGGTCACGCGCTTCTCTTTGGGCTTCGGCCCCAAGCTGGTCGGATTCACCAGAGGCGAAACCGAGTACCGCATCTCGGCGGTGCCCCTGGGGGGTTACGTCAAGATGCTGGGCGAGAACCCGGACGAGGAAGAGGCGGCGGTGAGCCAACCCGGCGCCTTTGTCAACAAGTCGATCGCTCGCCGCCTGATGATCGTCGCCGCCGGGCCTGTGTCCAACTTCGTCCTGGGCGTGGTCGTCTTCGCCCTGATCCTCTACCTGTGGGGCGTGCCGGTGCTGATGCCCCAGGTGGGCAAGCTCCTCGACGGTTACCCGGCCGCCGGGTCGGGGCTGAGAGAGGGCGATCTGGTCGTCGAGGTCAACGGACGGCCGGTGAGGACCTGGGACGAGATGGCCGAGCTGATCAAGAACAACGGCCTGCGTCCCTTGCAACTGACCGTCGAGCGAGACGGCAAACTGCACTCGGTGAGCGTCACCCCGGCCGAGGGCGAGTCCAAGGACATCTTCGGCCAGCCGATCAAGAAGCCGATGGTCGGCATTTCACCCTCCGGCCGGGCGTTCATCCGGAAGCTGGACTTCTTCCCGGCCCTGTGGGGCGGGGTGGTCCAGGCCTGGGACGTCACCCGATTGACCTTCGTCTCCCTGGCCAAGGTGATCACGCGCCAGATTCCGATGTCCTCGGTGGGCGGACCGATCTTCATCGTCGAGGCGGCCGGCCGCCAGGCCAAGGAGGGTCTGGTCAACCTGCTGTTCTTCATGGGGTTGATCTCGGTCAACCTGGGCCTTTTGAACATCCTGCCCATTCCGGTGCTGGACGGCGGCCATCTGTTCTTTTTCCTCATCGAGGCCGTGATCAGGCGGCCGGTGTCGGTCAAGATCAGGGAGCGAGCCATGCAGGCCGGGGTGATCTTCCTGGTGGCCTTCATGGCCGTCATCTTCTACAACGACATCCTCCGGATCATCACCCGGTCCACGGGTGCGGGCTGAGCCGAAATGCGCTGTTTGGGATTGGAGACGGCCAGTTTGAGCCCCGGCGTGGGCCTGGCCGTGGACGAAGAGATCGGCTGGGAGCGGGCCGGGTCCAAGCCGGCGGCCAAGGCCCAGGCGGTGTTCGTCTATTTGGCCGAGGCCCGGGAGGCCGGCCGGCTCGATTTGGCCGCCCTGGACCTGATCGCCGTCACCGCCGGGCCGGGCTCGTTCACCGGCTTGAAGGTCGGCCTGGCCGCGGCCAAGGCCTTCGGCTTCGCCCTGAACCTCCCCTGTGTCGGCGTCTCCAGCCTGTTCGCCCTGGCCCGGACCGCGGCCAGGCACCACCCCGAAGCGTTGCTCTCGCCGATAATCGACGCCCGGCGGCAGATGATCTATGCGGCGCTGTTCAAAGTTTCGGCCGGGAGGGTTGAGCGCCTCAGCCACGACGCGGCCGTCTTTCCCGAGGATTGGGCGAAGAAACTCGGCCGGCTGGAGGCGGGCGGGCCGGTCGTCCTGGCCGGCGAGGGCCTGGTCGCCTACGACGAATTCTTCGCCGAGCGACTGGCGGACAAGGTCGAGATCGCCGACAAGAAAGCCTGGCCCATCTCGCCCGGTGAGGTGGCCCGGTTGGGGATCATCGAGGCCCAAGCGGGAAGGGCGGTCGATCCCTTCGCGCTCGAGGCCAACTACCTGCGCCGGCCCGACGCCGTCCTGCCCAAGCGGCCGCTGAAGACCCTCTGACCCGATCGGTTTTTTGCCTGCGGCCGGCCGTCCCCGAGCCGGGTTCGAGCTTGAGCGGCCGGGCGGCCGGCTCAAGCGCCGCCCGCGATCGAAGCGCCGGACGGCATCGGCGTGCTTCGCCGGTTCGATTGTCCCTTGCCCCCACCACGGCGAAGATGGTAAGTGATGACCATGCTGAAGCGCGTCGGTATAGTCCTGTCGCTGATCGCCGCCCTCTGGCTGGCCGGTTGCGCCCAGGTGGAGGTCAAGAAAAAGCCGGCTCCGCCCAAGCCGCCGCTGGTCACCCCGGCCGAGGAGGCCAAAAAACGCCTGGCCTCGGCCGAGACGGCCTTTGCCCAACGTCGCTTTGCCGACGCCGAAAAGATCTTCGCCGACTACCTGCGCCGCTTCGCCCGGCAACCCGGCTACAGGCTGGCCCTGTTGCGCCACGGTCAGTGCAAGCTGGCCCTCGACTCGCCGGAGGCCGCCCGCCGGGATTTCGAGCTCTACCTCAGAAAGTTTCCCGATTCCGGCCACGCCCCGGAGGCTTCGCTGGGTCTGGCCGAGGCGCTTATCCGGCTCCAACGCCCCCTGCCGGCCTTAAGCGCCCTCATCGGAGTGCCGGCCAAAGGGCTGAGCGAGGGCCAGACGGTCAGGTATTACGACCTGACGGCCCAGGCCCGCTTCGCCCTCAACCAGCCCAAGACGGCGCTTTCGGCCCTGGTCAAAGGTTACGCCTCGGCGCCCGAGGAGATGAAACCGGTCTTGATCGCTCGGTTGGAGAAGTTCATCGCGTACTGGCCCGAAGAGACGCTCGTCACCCTGGGCGGGCTCTATGCCTCGCCCTTCCCTGCAGCCTACCTTCTCAACGGCCTGGCCCAGCGGGCGCTGAGCGACCAGAACTGGACCAAGGCGCTGTTTTATCAGAAAGAACTGATTCGCCGCTTCCCCAATCACCCCCTGGCCCGGCGGGCCGGCCGGGAGCGGGCCTGGGCCAGACTGAGCGAGAGCGGAGTGGTCACCCTGGGCTGCCTGTTGCCCCTCACCGGCCCCCTGGCCGAGTACGGCCAACGCCTGCTGGAAGGAATGCAACTGGCGGCCGGGGTGTTCGACGCCGATTCGCCGTTCAAGCTGGTCATCGAGGACACGGCCGACGACCCCCTGGTGGCCACCGCCGCCCTGGAGAGGCTGGCCCTCCAGGAGGACGCCCTGGCCATCGTCGGGCCGCTCTCCGGCCGGTTGGCCCTGGCCGCGGCCGAGAAGGCCCAGGAGATCGGCGTCCCCTTGATCACCCTGACCCAGAACCCGGAAGTGGCCAAGACCGGGCCGTGGGTGATGCGCAACTTCATCACGCCGCGGGCGCTCATCGCCGCCCTGGCCAAGCGGGCGGTGGCCGACCTCAAGCTTCGCCGGGTGGCCGTCCTCTACCCCGAAACGGGTTACGGCCGGCGGATGTCCGAGCTGATGGCCGACCAGGTCCGTTCGAACGGCGGCGAGATCGTCCACTCGGTCTCCTACCCGCCCGATCTGGCCGATCTGGCCGATCAATTGATGCTCATCGGCGGCCAGGAGCCGGACGACCCGCCTCGGGAGGAGCCCTTGCCGTTCGACGCCCTGTTCATTCCCGACGGGTATGTCCAGGCCTCCCAGATCGCGCCCCAGTTGGCCTTCTACGACCTGACGCCGATCGCGCTTCTCGGCACCAACCTGTGGCACGACCCGGAGCTGATCAAGCTGGCCGGGCCCTATGTCCAGGGAGCGATCATTCCAACCAGCTTCTTTCCCGAATCGGGCGAGGCGAGGGTGAAGGACTTCGTCGAACGCTTCGGCAAGACCTACGGCCGCCGGCCGGGCCTCTTCGCCGCCCTGGGTTACGACGCCATGCGGCTGGTGGTCGATGTCGTCACCCACCAGGAGATCGAGACCCGGAAGGACCTCCTCGACGCCCTCCTGAAGACCAAGGCCTACCCCGGCGTGACCGGCTTGACCGAGGTCAACGACCAGGGCGAGGCGGTCAAGAAACCCTATCTGGTCACCGTCAAGGGCGACAAGTTCGTCGCCGCTCCGACCGAACCGCCCCCGCCGCCCGAGGAATCGCCCCCGCCCGGCCCGCCGGCCGAGGCGCCGCCCGAGGTCAAGGTGGACAACTGGTAGGCGTTGTTTGTGGTTGCTTGAAAGAGATCGGCCCCGCTCGGCGGGGCCGATTTTCGTTCTTGGCAAGGCGCGGCCGCAATGGACGGCCGAACGCCTTTCCCGGCTGGAAGGCGAGGTTAGAACCGATCTAGATCGTCCTCCTTGGCCAGAGGAATGAGGTGCTGGCTGATCTCACGGCCGATTTCCGGGGAGGAGGGGCCGCCGGCGAATCGGGCGGCCGAATCGGTCCCGGCGCTCTTCACCGTTCCGTTGCCGCCGGCGATGGCGGCCAGCCGATCGACCATCTCCTTCATCATCACCGCCTGGGCGGTCAGTTCCTCGGAAATCGAGGCGCTCTCCTCGGCGCCGGCCGAGGCTTCCTGGATGACTTGGTCCATCTGGCCCACGGCGGAGTTGATCTGCTCGATTCCCTGAGCCTGTTCCGCGCTGGCCGCCGCCACCTCGCTGACCAGAGCGGCGATCTTGCCGGCCATCTCGGTCTGGCGGCTGAAGGCGTCCGAGGTTCGATTCACCAGCTCGGCGCCCTGGTTGATCCGGGCGACCGTGCCCTCGACCAGCTCCTGGGTGTTCCTGGCCGCCTCGGCGGCGCGCATGGCCAGGTTACGTACCTCGTCGGCGACCACGGCGAAGCCCTGACCCGCCTCGCCGGCCCGGGCCGCCTCCACGGCGGCGTTCAAGGCCAGAAGGTTGGTCTGGAAGGCTATCTCGTCGATCGACTTGACGATCTTGGATGTCTTGGCTCCGGCCTCGGCTATCTGGCCCATCGACTGGGCCAGTTCGCCCATCGACCGCCCCGATTCATCGATCACCTTCCGGGTCTCGGACATGATCGAGTCGGCCTGGGCGGCGTTGTCCGAGTTGGACCTGGTCATGGAGGCCATCTCCTCCAGCGAGGCCGAAGTCTCCTCCAGGGAGGCGGCCTGCTCGGTCGTACCCTGGGAAAGGGACTGGCTGGCGGCCGAGATCTGGACCGCGGCGGCGGCCACCCGATCCGACATCTCGGTCAGGGCGTCGATGTTGTGCTGGATCGGCCCGGTCACCGATCTGGCCACCAGAAAGACGATCGCCGCCCCCAGCAAGACGGCGGCCAGCCCGATGACCAGGTTGAGGTAGCCCTGCCTTTTGGCCGGAGCCATCAGCTCGGCGGTGGAGGCGCACACGGCCACGCCCCAACCGATCTCTTTCTCCACATTGAAAGCGGCGAGCTTTTCCTGGCCGTTGAAGGTGTAGACGATCAGGCCGCGGTCCTGACTCAGCATCCGGCGGCCGAAATCGAGTTTGTTCAGGTTCATCTTGAGGATGTTCGACTTGTCCGGGTGGGCCAGCACCAGACCGCGACGGTCGTAGAGGAAGGCGAAGCCGGATTTGCCGACCTTGATCGGATCGACGAAAGAGGCGTTGAACGCGGCCAGATCGACCACGGCGAAGAAGACGCCGGCCACGCCGCCGGAACCCTCGATCGGAGCGGCGATGACAAAGACCGGGCGGCCGGTGTTGCGGCTCTTGATCACTTCGGACAGGTTGGCCGTACCCTTGATCGCGGTCTTGAAGTAGGTTCGGTCGGCGACGTTGATCCGGCCGATCACCTTGGAGTTGGAGGCGGCGACGATGTCGCCTTTCTGGTCGGCCACGGCCAATATCTCGTAGTAGGGATACTCCGACTTGAGTCGGGCCAACTCGGCGTTGGCCTCCTTGCGGGCTCCCTTGACCTCCAAAGAGTTCTGAAGGGCGGCCTGGTAGATTTTGGTTTCGCTCAAGACCTGGACGTCCCGCTTGCGGTCGTTGATCCACCACCCAATGGCGCTGGCCACCGAGGCGGCGGTGTTGGTGATCCGGCTCTCGACCGCCTCTCGCAGCGCGGCCCGGCTTTGCAGGAAAGATATGGTCGTGACCACGCCCAAGGCGAGGGCGAGTAGAATCGTCGTTGGAATCAGGAACTTGTTTCGGAGACTGAGTTTCATGTGAACCTCTCTACATCACATCGACTCGATTCGGCCCCGGTTTCGGCCGGAAAAACGGCCGGCGCCGAGGGGGTGCCTTTCCCTTCGGCGGCGCGTAAGGCTCGCGCCGCCAGCCAGGCACGAAATGTAACAGAAGTCCGGCTTTCATGGAATAAAATTCAGTTGTTTCGACGAATTCTTTTCGCTGGAGATCGAGTCTGCGATTGCGCCTCCTTCCCGGCCGGGTCCGGGAAAGACGCCTGGGGAGCGACCTTCCGCCCGGCGGGGGCGAAAAAACAGTTGACAACCCTTCTGTTTTGTATTTGTAGTGAACGAACCAGCGCGGCGGCCGATGGGGGTCGCCGGTCGAATCTTCGTGGGAGGAAGTCATGAGATCAACCAGATCTAGATCTTGGAAGCGATGCCAGCCCACGGCGTCCCCGTCCTGGGCTCACGCCGGACACCACCAGCCCGCCTCGATCGCCAAGCCCGCCCTCACCCGCCTCCTTCTTCCCGTAAGCCTGCTTCTTTCGGTAGGCGTCGTAGTCGTTCTGCCCGTTTAAGGGCCGTCTTCTGCTTTAGCTGAAACATAAACAATCCAACTGAATAAGTAGCGGCCCGCTCCGCCGTCGGTTCGTCGTTGGCCGTCGGGATCGACCTCCAGGAGAGGTAGTCCGAGGCTTCGTCTCGGGAGCGGCGGCGAGTAAGCGAAGGGTCGCTGCTGGTTCGCGGCTTGAGAGGGATCTGACTATGAGTTCCTTGGCGCAGGCGAAGATAGCCGAGGTTCCGAAACAAGACTACACCGGCGCCGACGCGCTCGTCGCCTTTTTGAAAAATCAGGGCGTGGCCACGATCTTCGGCCTGATCGGGGGGGCGATCATGCCCGTCTACGACGCCCTTTACCGGGCCGGCGGCCCCAGGCACATCATCGCCGGCCACGAGCAGGGCGCGGCCCACATGGCCGAGGGTTTCGCCCGGGCCACCGGCAAGGTCGGAGTGGTCCTGGCCACCAGCGGCCCCGGAGCGACCAACCTGGTCACCGGGCTGGCCGACGCCTACATGGATTCCACGCCGCTGGTGGCCGTCACCGGGCAGGTGGCCTCGTCGCTGCTGGGCAACGACGCCTTCCAGGAGGCGGACATGCGGGGCATCGCCATGCCCATCTCCAAGCACAGCTACCAGGTTCGGGACCCGAGCGAACTGCCGGCCATCCTGGCCGAAGCCTTCGCCGTGGCCGTGACCGGCCGCCCCGGTCCGGTGGTCGTCGATCTGCCCCGGGACGTGGCCCTGGCCAAGTGCCGGCGGGACGCGCCCTCGCCCTGTTGGCCGGCCGCCGGCCGGCCGCCGCGGGACGGAGACCCGCTCATGATCGAGCGGGCCCTGGGCATTTTGCTCCGGGCCCGGCGACCGGTCATCCTGGCCGGCGGCGGGGTGATCCACGCCGGCGCCCACCGGGAGCTCACGGAGCTGGCCGAGCTGCTGGATATCCCGGTGACCACGACCCTGATGGGTCTGGGCGGTTTTCCGGCCGACCATCGCCTCTTTTTGGGCATGCCCGGCATGCATGGGACCGGCTTCGCCAACCTGGCCCTCCACAACGCCGACGCGATCCTGGTGGTCGGGGCGCGCCTGGACGACCGGGTGACCGGCAGGCTGAAGTCTTTCGCCCCCGGCGCGCGGTTGATCCACATCGACGTGGACGAGAGCGAAATCGGCAAGAACCTGGAGGCGGCGGCGCCCCTCGTCGGCGACGCCGGCCCGGTGCTCAGGGCGCTGATCAAGGGTGTCAAGTCCCGACCGGAGAGACCCGACCTGGCCGGCTGGCGCCGGCGGATCGACCACTGGCGGCGGCGTTTCCCGATGACCTACCGGAGCCGGGAGGGAGTCATCATGCCCCAGCGGGTGGTCGAAGAGTTGGGCCGGCGGCTGGGCCGGGAGGCGATCGTCGTCACCGGGGTGGGCCAGCACCAGATGTTCACCGCCCAGTACTTTCCCTTCAAACGGCCCCGAAGCCTGATCACCAGCGGCGGCCTGGGCACCATGGGCTTCGGCCTGCCGGCGGCCATCGGGGCCAAGCTCGGCCGGCCCCGGGACCAGGTGGTCTTGATCGACGGCGACGGCTCTTTTCTGATGACCATCCAGGAGCTGGCCACGGCGGTCCGCTACCGCGTCCCGCTGGTCTGCGCCGTCATGAACAACGGCCGCCTGGGCATGGTCGCCCAGTGGCAGGAGATGTTCCTGGACGGTCGTCTCAGCCAGAGCGACTTGGTCCCGCCGCCCTATGATCGGCTCGCCCGGGCCTTCGGAGCCCTGGGGCGGCGGGTGGAGCGGCCCGAAGAGTTGGGGCCGGCCCTCGACTGGGCCCTGGCCGAGTCGGGCCGACGCCGCCTGCCGGCGGTGCTGGACATCATGGTCGATCCCGGGGCCCAGGTCCTGCCCATGGTGCCGCCGGGCGAAGCCAACGCCGACTTCATCCCCTGCGAGGAAGCGGAGGTCTGAATGGAAGACTACTGCCCGATAAGCTTGCTGGTGCGAAACGAACCCGGCGTTCTGGCCAGAGTGGCCGGACTCTTGACCCGCCGCGGCTACAACATCACCAGCCTGGCCGTGGGACACACCGAGGACCCCAGGGTCTCCCGGATCAGCGTCGTGGTCAGGGGTGACCCGCCAACCTTGGCCCAGGCGGTCAAGCAACTCAGGCGGCTCATCAGCGTCATCCACGTCAGCGACCTGTCCGGCGTTCCCCGGGTCGAGCGGGGTCTGGCCCTGATCAAGGTGGCCGTCGCCCCCAGCCAGCGAGCCGAGATAACCCAACTGGCCGCCATCTTCCGGGCTCGGACCGACCACGTCGATCAGACCTCGATGATCATCGAGGTCAGCGGCGATCGGGACAAGGTCGAGGCCATGATCGACATGCTTCGCCCCTACGGCATCATCGAGATGGCCCGGACCGGCCAGATCGTCCTGTCCCGGCGGGGGAGGTTGGGCGACGAAGAGCAACCCTTGGCCTCACCGGGACGGCCGGACGAGACCGCCCGCCCCGAGAGCGTTTTCATGTAACTGCAACCGGAAAGGAGAGTTGGACGTGCAGACCAAAGTTTACTACGAGACCGACGCCGACATCGCCCACATCCAGGGCAAGAGAATCTGCGTTCTGGGTTATGGCAGCCAGGGCCGGGCCCACGCCCTGAACTTGAAAGACAGCGGGCTCGACGTCGTCGTCGGCCTGAGGGACGGCAGCCCGAGTTTTGAGCGGGTCGAGCGGGACGGCGCGACGGCCGAGCCGCTCGACGAGGCCGTGTCCGGGGCGGACATGATCGTCTTTCTAATGCCCGATCCGGCCCAGCCGGCGGTCTACGAGCGACACGTCGCTTCGACCCTGAAGGCGGGCCAGACCCTTGTCTTCGCCCACGGCTTCAACGTTCTCTACGGTCAGATCACGCCGCCGGACTTCGTGGACGTGATCATGATCGCGCCCAAGAGTCCGGGCAATCTGGTGCGGGAACTCTACCTCAACGACCAGGGCGCGCCCTGCCTGATGGCTATCGAGCAGGACGTCTCGAAGACGGCCAAGGACCAGGCGTTGGCCTACGCCCTGGCCCTGGGTTGCACCAGGGCCGGCGTTTTCGAGACGACGTTCAAGGAGGAGACCGAGACCGACCTGTTCGGTGAACAGGTCATCCTCTGCGGCGGCATCTCGGCCTTGATGAAGACCGCCTTCGAGGTTCTGGTCGAGGCCGGCTACGCGCCGGAGATGGCCTACTTCGAGTGCATCAACGAGATGAAGCTCATCGTCGATCTGATCTACCGGGGCGGACTGTCCATGATGCGCCGCTTCGTCAGCGACACGGCCAAGTACGGCGACATCACCCGGGGGCCGCGGGTCATCGACGATCACGTCCGCCGGACGATGCGGGAGATTCTGGCCGAGGTCCAGAGCGGCCGCTTCGCGCGGGAGTGGATGCTGGAGAATCAGGCCAACCGGCCGGTCTATCGGGCCTTGCTCAAGGCCGAGGAGGAGCACCCGGCCGAAATCACCGGGCGGCAGTTGAGGGCGGCCATGAAGTGGCTCGGCTGAGCGGCGGGCCGGACCGGCCGGGTTCCGGCCGGTCCGGCCCGATCACCGGCGGCCGATTGCGGGACGACGAGTGCGACGCGGTCGGTGGTCGAAGGGATCGCCGATCGGCGCCACCTTGATCGAGGTTTGTCATGGCATTGCAAAGAATCGTCAACGTTCGGAACCTGAAGTCCGAGGTCTACCGGATCGTCCGGCTGGGGATAACCAGCCGCAGCCTTCCGCCCGGCGCGTACTTGCACGAATCCGAGCTGGCCGCGGAGTTGGGCGTCAGTCGGACGCCGGTTCGGGAAGCCCTCCATCGCTTGGCCCAGGAGGGGATGGTCGATCTCCAGCCGCGCCGGGGCGCCTTCGTCAAGAAGTGGACGCCGCAGGAGATATACGAAATACTGGTCATGCGCGAGGTGCTGGAGGGACTTGCGGCCCGCTTGGCCGCCAGGCACCTCTCCGATGCGGAAATAGACGCCCTCGAAGACTGCCACGCCGACTACCGGCGGGGATTGATCGACTATTCCCAGGCCGACGAGCGCTTCCACCAGGCGATCATCGACGCCAGCCGGAACGCCAGGTTGACCAAGGTCGTCCTGAATCTGGCCGACACGCTCCAGATGATCGACCTGCGGGCCCGAATCTTCGCCACCCCCGGACGGATCGAGGCTTCGTTGAAGGAACACCGAGAGGTCATCGCCGCCCTTAGAGCCAGGGACGAACGCCTGGCCGAAGGGGCGGCTCGGGCCCACTTCAAATACGCCCAGTCGATCTGCTGGGAGTTGGCGACGGCGGACTAGTCCGGATTCGGGTCAACCTCCGGCCCGGAGCGCCAAAGCTCGAGCCTGGCCGGTCGCATCCGGCCGAGTCTCTCGGCCGCCCGGCGGCGGGTGCGGCTGACCGGCCGGCGGGAGATGGTCCGCTATCTCCCCGATCAGCTCGATGATCGCCTGGCGGTCGTTTTCGGTGTAGGCGCTTGCGACCTCTTGGGCCGCCGCGAGGAAGCCGGCCGCGACCTCGGCCGCGGCCGAATTGTGGCCGGCCAGGTCGGCAAAGAGGTCCGGGCCCTGGCCCAGTTGGCGGGTCAACAGTTGAACCAACTGGTTGAACCAGGGCCCGGAGAGGGTGGCCAGACCAAAAGCGTCGAAATTAAGTCTGGCCAGGGACAAGCCGAAGGAGAAAAGAAGCAGATGGCGCAACACCTGGACGTGGGCCATCAGCCAATCGTGGCGTCGGGGCTCGATCTCGACCGCTCTTATTCCGAATCGCTCCAGGAGATCGAGCCACCAGCCGAGCCAGCGCTTCGATCTGGCCGGGCAGACGAAGAAGAGCTGGCCGTCGAGCGACTTCACCCCTGGGCCGAACAGGGGGTGGCCACCGATCACCTCGCCGCGACAGTGCTTGAGCATCGCCTCGACCGGCTCCTGCTTGACCGAGGCGATGTCGATGACGACGCCGTCCCGGCGGGTGTACGGCCCGAGGCGTTCGAGGAGGCCCGGCAGGACCGGGATGGGCACGGCCAACAGGAGAACCCGGCACTGCGCCGCCCAGTCCGGAGGAACCGGTCCGTCCTTGAGGTCGGCGATCAGGACCTCATAGCCGGCCTCGGTGAACAGGCGGGCCATCAAGGCCCCCATCCGTCCCCGGCCGCCGATGACGCCGATAAAGTCGGGTTCCATCGTCTTTCGCCTCCTTCACCGGCCGCCTGTGTCCGCAACCAGCCTGACCTTTGCCGGCCGGGCCGCACCGTCGGTTCGGGCCGCCGGATCGACCTGTTCGCCGCGGGGATAGGAGCCCAAGATCTTGACCTCCTCCGCCTCGGCGGCCAGGTTTTTGAGCGCCGCCTTGACCTCGGGGTCATCGAGATGGCCCTCGAAGTCGAGAAAGAAGACGTACTCCCACGGCCTGTTCGGGGCCGGCCTGGACTCGATTCGGGTCAGATTGATCTTGAACACGGCGAAGGGCGTCAGACACCTGGCCAGAGCGCCGGGTCGATGGGGCGCCACGAACGAGAGCGAGGTCTTGTCCCGGCCGGTGGCGGGCTGCGAGTTCCGGCCCAAGACCAGAAACCGGGTCAGGTTGAGCGGCCGGTCCTGAATGGCCTCGGCCAGGACGTTCAAGCGATGGAGTTCGGCCAGCATCTTCGATCCGACCACGGCCGCGTCCGGCTCCTCGATCGCCCGGCGGGCCGCCGCGGCCGTGCTGGCCGTCTCCACAAGGACGGCGGCGGGCAGGTTTCGGGCCAGCCAGCCCCGGCACTGGGCCAGGGCCTGGGGATGGGAGAGCACGGTCCGGATTCGGTCGAGCTCAGCCCCCCTGGCCATCAGGGCGTGGGCGATGGGCAGGTATATCTCGCCGCAGATTTTGAGCTTCGAGCCGGTCAGTAGATCGAGGGTCAGGCCGATCGCCCCCTCGGTGGAGTTCTCGGCCGGGACCACCCCGAACTCGGCCCGGCCCCGTTCCACCTCCGAAAAGACGTCGGCGATGGAGCCCCGGGGCAGGTAGGCGGCCGAACGGCCGAAGTTCTTGAGGGCGGCGGCGTGGCTGAAGGTCGCCTCCGGTCCCAGGAAGGCGATCCGGGTCGGCTCCTGGAGCTGGCGGCAGGCGGCGATGACCTCGCTGAAGATGGCATCGAGCGCCGAATCGGGAAGCGGCCCGGTGTTCAACCGGCTCAAACCGACCAGGAGGTCCCGCTCCCGGTCGGCGTCGAGAACGGGCTGGTCCGACTCCCGCTTCAAGCGACCGATCTCGACCGCCCTGGCCGCCCGCTGGCTCAAGAAAGCCACGATCCGGCGGTCGAGCTGGTCGATCTCCTCTCTCAGTCGAGCGATTTCCGGCTCACTCATCGAGCCCTTCTCCTTGGTTCAGGCGCCGGGTGCGCCGTTGCCTTTGACCACCCGGCCGAACAGCCCGGCCATGGCTCTCAGCTCGTCCATCAGTCGGCTGAACGCCTCCGGCCGAAGCGACTGCTCGCCGTCGCACAGCGCCTTCTCCGGTTGGGTGTGGACCTCGACCATGATCCCGTCGGCCCCGACGGCCAAGGCCGCCTTGGCCAAGGGCGAGACGTAGCGGCGTTCGCCCACGGCGTGGCTGGGGTCGACGATCACCGGCAGATGGGTCCGCTCCTTGAGGATCGGCACCGCGCTCAAATCGAGGGTGTTGCGGGTGGCCCGCTCGAAGGTGCGGATGCCGCGCTCGCACAGGATCACCCTCTCGTTGCCCGCGGCCAGGATGTACTCGGCCGCCATCAGGAACTCGTCCAGGGTGGCCATCAGGCCCCGCTTCAACAGGACCGGCTTGCGGGCTCGGCCCAGCTTTTTCAAAAGCGAGGTGTTTTGGCAGTTCCGGGCGCCGACCTGAAGGATATCGGCGTAGGACTCGACCAGGGGGATGTCGGTCGAATCCATGACCTCGGTCACCACCGGCAGGCCGGTCTTTTGGCGGGCCAGGTCGAGCAGCTTGAGCCCTTCTTCCTCGAGACCCTGGAAGCTGTAGGGCGAGGTCCGGGGTTTGAACGCTCCGCCCCTGAGCACGGCCGCACCGGCCGCCTTGACGCTTTCGGCGGTGGATATGAGCCCCTCTTCGTCCTCCACCGAGCACGGCCCGGCGATGACCACGAACTCCTCTCCGCCGATGGTCGCCTCGCCGACGGTGATGCGGGTGTCAGGCCGATCCTCGCTTCGGCAGGCCAAGATCGGCGAGGGCGGTTTCGGTTCATCGAGGGGTACGACCACCACCTGGGGCAATCCTTCTACGTTGGGTACGACCTCACATCTGACACTCATTGAATCTTCCTCCTTCGGTTCAAAAAAATCGGCCACGGGGTTTGCCCGTGGCCTGGATAAAAAAAGGCCGCGGGCTTTCCGTTTCCCGGTCTACCCGCGGCCCTGTTTCGCTTCAGCTTACTTGGAGACTAGACACCTCCTCGGGCACACGGGCAGACCGGGCTAAAATAATAATAGCCGCTAAATCGAGTAATTACGCCCGTGTGAACCGAAAGACTCATCCGTTATCTCTCCTGTCCAAAACAGAAAAACACAGTTCGTGCTCGTCTGTCAACCCCCAAAATGTATTTTTTATACACACTGGCCGTCAATCGGTCTCTTTCCTTCGGCCGAACCAGATCAGGGCCAGGGCGTAGGACTCGGGCCCGAAACCGGCGATGGAGCCGACCGAGACGCCGGCCAGAAGCGAGGTCCGGCGGAACTCTTCCCTGGCCTGGGGGTTCGATAGATGGACCTCGACGACCGGGACGCCGATCGCCGCGGCGGCGTCGCGCAGGGCGACGCTGGTGTGGGTGTAGCCGCCGGCGTTGAGGATCACCCCGTCGGCCGTCTCGTCGGCCCGGTGGAGGGCGTCGATCAGCTCACCTTCGTGATTGGACTGGAAGAAGGTCAGCTCCAGGCCCAGTTCCCGGCCCAGCCGTTCGAGCGAGGCTTCGATCCGGGCCGGCGTCTCGGTCCCGTAGATCTCGGGCTCCCGTCTTCCCAGCAGGTTCAGATTGGGTCCGTTGATGACGGCGATCTTCATTTGATCTCCCTCCCGTGGGCTCTCTGCTCCAAGAGCGCGTCGGCCAGAACGAGGGCCGTCATGGCCTCGGCTACCGGGGCGATGCGCGGGCAGAGGCAGGGGTCGTGGCGGCCGGCGACCTTGATCGTCGCCTCCCGGCCCTCAAGGTCGATGGTCCGCTGGGGTCTGGCGATGGACGAGGTCGGCTTGACGGCCAGGCGCATGACGATCGGCTGGCCGGTGGAGACGCCGCCCAGAATTCCGCCGGCGTGGTTGCTGAGGAAGCCCTGGGTCGAGAGCTGATCGTTGTTCTCGGAGCCGCGCCTGGCCGCGGCGGCGAAACCGGCCCCGAACTCGACCCCCTTGACCGCGCCGATGGACAGCGCCGCCTGGCCCAGCAGGGCGTCCAGCTTGGAAAAGACCGGATCGCCCAGCCCGGCCGGAACGCCCTCGGCGACGAGCTCGATCACCCCGCCGATGGAGTCCCCCTCGGCCAGAACCTCCTCGACCAGTTCGGCCGCTCGCCCGGCCAGGTCGGGATCGGCGAAACGGAGCGGATCGGTCTCGGCGAAATCGGGATCGATCCGCCGGGCGGCGACGGAGCCGACGGCCAGGGTGTAGGCCTGGATGCCCACTCCGTGCGGCTTGAGCAGGGCCTTGGCCAGCGCGCCGGCGGCCACCCGCCCGACCGTCTCCCGGCCCGAGGATCTGCCCCCGCCCGGCTGGAGCGGCAGGCCGTATTTTTGAAAGTAGGCGTAATCGGCGTGGCCGGGGCGAAAGAGCCGGCCGATCTCAGCGTAGTCCCCGGATTTCACGTCTCGATTCCTGACCACCAGACAGACCGGGCTGCCCAGCGTCCGGCCCTCGGCCAGTCCGGAGAGGATCTCGACCTGATCGGGCTCGTCTCTGGGCGAGACGTAGCGGGACGTTCCCGGCCGGCGGCGGTCCAACTCCCGCTGGATGTCGGCCGCATCGATCTCGATTCCGGGCGGCAAGCCGTCCACGACCACGCCCACGGCCGGGCCGTGGGACTCGCCGAAGGTGGCCACCGAAAGGTAGCGTCCAAACAGGCTGCCCATGTCCACCCCCCTGTCACAATCCGTCGACGACGGCGGCCAGTTCGTCCCGGCCGACGTCATCGACCATCACCGGTTCGGCCAGGTCGGCCAGCAGGACGAAGACCATTCGCCCCCGCCTGATCTTCTTGTCGTGTTTCATGATCTCCCAGGCCGCCTCGAGGGGCGGGACCGCCGTCGGCCGGTCGATGATCCGCCCGATTGCGGTCTCGATCCGCTCGGCCAGCCCGGCGGTGATAAGACCCCGGTTTCGCGACAGCCGGACGGCCACGATCAGGCCCAGGGCGACCGCCCGGCCGTGGCCGAGTCGGTACTCGCCCCAGCTCTCGACGGCGTGGCCGAAGGTGTGGCCCAGGTTGAGGATCGCCCGCCGGCCGGACTCGCGGAAATCCCGGCCGACCACCTCGGCCTTGGCCCCGGCCGAGAGGCGGATGACTTCGGCCAACAGGGGCAAGTCACCGGCCTTGAGCGCCCCCAGCTTAGCTTCGATCAGCTCGACCAGTCTCGGCTCGGCGACCAGGCCGGTCTTGTAGGCCTCGATCAGCCCCTCGGCGAGCTGTTTGCGGCCCAGCGTCTTGTGGGCCGCCGTGTCGAGGACGACCCCGGCCGGGACGGTGAAGCAGCCGACGGCGTTCTTGGCCGGGCCGAGGTTGACCCCGGACTTGCCGCCCACGGCCGCATCGACGCAGCCCAGAAGCGTGGTCGAGACCAGGGCGAAGTCCAGGCCCCGCTTGTAGGTCGCGGCCACGAAGGCGCCCAGGTCGGTGACCACGCCTCCGCCCAGGGCGACGAAGAAGTCCCCCCGATCGACGCCGTGGTCCAAGAGCGTCCGAAGGATGCGCCCGGCCCCGGCCAGCGTCTTGGCCCGCTCGCCGCCCCGGATCGTAATCACCAGCGGCTCATCGAGGACCGCCGCGAACCGATCGAGGTGAAGCCGGGCCACGGTCCGGTCGGTCAGGATCGCCGTCCGCCGTCCGTCGATCAAACGGGCCAGGCCGGCCGGAGCGTCGAAGGTGGTCAGGATCGGGCACTCGGCCCCCTCCAGCCGGGCGATCAGTTCCCGGTCCGGGAACAGGCCGGCCACGATCTCTCTCACGATCTCGCCCGGTTTCTTGTCGGCGACGGCAACGCTCAGGTCGCAGTCGCGGTAAAGGGGCCGTCGCTGGTCGAGAAGCCGGCCGGCCGCTTCGAGGTCGCGCCACCTCGGCCGGGCGGCGATCTCCTCGCTCGTCAGCCTGCGCCGGCAGGTCAAAAGGTCGGCTTCGAGGTGGACCACCCGGCCGGAGCGGCGCATCAGGGTCCGGTTGTCTTCCCGCTCGACAAGGCCGCCGCCGGTGGCCACGATCAGTCTCTCGCGCCGCGCGATTTGCCGGAGCAGCCGGCTCTCCTCCCGCCGGAAGGCGGCCTCGCCCAGCTCGGCGAAGACGGCCGGGATGGGCCGCTTGAAGCGGAGCTCCAGCCGGGCGTCCAGATCGACGAACCGCCTCTTCAACGCCTCGGCCAGCCGCCGGCCGACGGTAGTCTTGCCCGCCCCCATGAAGCCGGTCAGGTAGATGTTCTCGGTCACGACGCCTCCTTGAGGGCGGCCGCGAACTCGGTCAGATCCACTTCGAGCCCGGTCCAGAGGGCGAAGCTTCGCCGGGCCTGGCCGGCCAGCATGGTCAGGCCGTCGGTGAAAGCGACGCCGTTGGCCTCGGCCGACTCCCGCCAGAAGTTGTCGGCCCGGCCGTAGTTGAGATCGAACACCAGCCGGCACTCGGGCGCCTTCAAACCGCCGATGAGGGCGGCCAACTCCGGGGCCTCGGCCGGGGAGGAGACCGAGGTGGCGTTGACGATCAGCTCGGCCTCGATCGTCCGTCCGGCCAGCCGATCCAGCCCGGCCGGCCGGCCGCCGAAGTTCCGGGCCAGTTCGGCCCGCCGCGACTCGTTTCGGCCGACCAAAGTCACTTCCCCGACGTCCAACTCCCTCAGGGCGTAGAGAACCGCCCTGGCCGCGCCGCCGGTCCCGATGACCAGGACCGGGGCGCCGGCCGCCTCGAAACCGACCGCCTGGAGGGCCTCGATGAAGCCGGCCGCGTCGGTGTTGCGGCCGATCAGTCGCTCGTCGTCCCGAACGATGGTGTTGACCGCGCCGATGGCTCTCGCCTCGTCGGTCAGGGCGTCTAAGTGGGCCATGACCGCCTTCTTGTGGGGTACGGTCACGTTGGCCCCGACGACGCCCAGCGCCCGGAGCCCGGCCAGCGCCTCGCCGATGCGCTCCGGCCGGACGGCGAAGGGGACGTAGACGCCGTCGATGCCGTGGGCTTTGAGCACCCGGTTGTGCATGGCCGGCGACTTGGAGACAAAGGCCCGCTCGTCGCTCAACAGGCCGAAGACCTTCATCGGCTCAACCTCCTCAACTCCTCGTGGAAGCCGGGATAGGAGACGGCGGCGCAGTCTTCGCCCTCGATGGGGCACTCTCCACCGGCCAAAAGCAAGGCCAAACGCAGGGTCATGGCGATCCGATGGTCGCCCAGGGAGTCCAGCCCGGCCGGGACGGTAAGCGGCGTCGGCCCCTGGATGACCAGTCGGTCGGTCTCGGTCGTGATCCGGGCCCCCAGCCGACCCAGTTGGCCGGCGATCGCGGCCAGGCGGTCCGACTCCTTGAGGCGCAGCTCGGCCACGCCCTCGAAGACGGTTTCGCCCTCGGCCTGGCTGGCGGCCAGGGCCAGAATCGGCACCTCGTCGACCAGGAGGGGAACCTCTTCGGCCTCGATCCGGCCGCCTCTCAGGCCCGGTGTGTGCCGCACCCGGATCCGGCCCCATGGTTCGGGCGTCTCGCCCTGGACTTCGACTTCGACCTCGACCCCCAGGCGTCTCAACACCGCCAGGAAGCCGATCCGGGTCGGGTTCAGGAGCACTCCCTCGGCGGTGACCTCGCTGCCGGGGACGAGGGCCGCGGCGGTCAAGAAGAAGGCGGCCGAGGAGGCGTCGCCGGGCACGGCGAACGACTCTGGCAGCCTGAGTTTCGAGCGCTCGACGGCGATCGCCCCGGCCTCGGTTTCGATCCGACCGCCGAAGAGCCGGACCAGCCGTTCGGTGTGGTCGCGGCTCGGGTTCGGTTCCCGGACCCTGGTCCGGCCCTCGGCCTGGAGGCCGGCCAGAAGCAGGGCGCTCTTCAGTTGCGCGCTGGCCACGGGCAGGCGACAGTCCAGACCGGTCAACGCCCGGCCCTCGATTTCGACCGGAGCCTTGCCCTCCCGGCAGGCGACCTGGGCTCCCATCCGCCTCAGCGGCTCGGCGACCCGCTCCATGGGCCGGCGGCGGAGGGACTCGTCGCCGTCGAGAACGTAGCGGCCCGCTCGCCCGGCCAGGAGCCCCATCAGGAGCCGCATGGTCGTGCCCGAGTTGCCGCAGTCGATCTCGGCGCGGGGCGCGATTTCACCCCCCGCGCCGGTGATGACCACCTTCTCGCCCTCCCGGCCGACCCTCACCCCCAGCGTCTCGACGGCCTCAAGGCTGGAGCCGACGTCGGCGCAGGGCGAAAAGTTGGTCAATTCCATCCGGCCCTCGGCCAAAAGCGACATCAGGGCCAGGCGATGAGAGATGGACTTGTCCCCCGGCGGCTTGAAAGTCCCTCTCAGGCTCACGGGACACCTCCCTTGTCGGCTCCGTTCCCAAAAAAGAAGGCCGCGGGGTGTGCCCGCGGCCGGTTGAAACTCCAAGGCCGCGGTGCGCCCCCTCTTCGGTTCGTCCGCGGCCCCTGGATTGTCTTTGCGCTGGTCTGCTATGCTCCTCGGGCCGAGGGACGGACGGGGTCGTAATACCAGTCTAGATAGCCGGTAAATCGCTCCCTCGTCCCAGCGGAAAAAGTCCTTCGGTCCATGACGATCATTCCTCGACTGGAGGGCAGGAGAACACGAATATCGATCCGGCGTCAACCGTAAAATGGTTTTGAACCGACCCTCCGCCGGGGTCCGCCCCCGCCAGCGGGAGGCGATCGGACCCGGAATGCGGATTCCGGCCGGGACAGGCCGCCCCCCCTTTTCCCGGCCGGTCAAAGGGCCTGGGCGGGCTCGCCTCGGGCGGCCCGGACCACCGGGCCGAGGCGATCCATGAGCCGGCCGAAGGCCTCCACCGTCAGGCTCTGGCGGCCGTCGGACAGGGCCTTGTCCGGTTCGGGATGGACCTCGATCATCACTCCGTCCGCGCCGGCCGCCGCCGCGGCCAGGGCCAGGGCCGGCACCAGCTCCCGCTTGCCGGCGGCGTGGCTGGGATCGACCACCACCGGCAGGTGGGACAGCCGTTTGATGAGCGGGACGGCCGAGATGTCCAGCGTGTTACGCGTCTCCGGCTCAAAGGTCCTGATGCCCCGCTCGCAGAGGATGACCTGGGAGTTGCCTTGGGCCAGGATGTACTCGGCCGAGAGCAAAAGCTCCTTGACCGTGGCCATCAGACCGCGCTTGAGCAGGACCGGCTTGTCCTGGGCGCCGACCGCCTCCAACAGAGCGAAGTTCTGCATGTTGCGGGCCCCGATCTGGAGGATGTCGGCGTAGGCGGCCACCAGGTCCACGTCTTCGGCCCTGAGCACCTCGGTCACCACCGGCAGTCCGGTCGCCTGGGACGCTTCGGCCAAATACTTCAACCCCTCCTCGCCCAGACCCCGAAAGGAGTAGGGCGAGGTTCGAGGTTTGAACGCTCCGCCGCGCAGAAAGTCGGCCCCCAGGGCGGCCACCCGCCGGGCCAGGTCGATGAGCCCGTCCCGGGATTCGACCGCGCACGGCCCGGCGATGACCGCCACCCGGCCGCCGCCGACGCTGCGGCCGTTGAGCCGGATTACGGTCTCCCGGTCGCGAAAGCTTCTCGAGACCAGTTTCCAGGAAGCGCCGAACTCCTCGATGCTCCGGACTCCCTTCAAACCCAGAATCCTCTCCCTGATCTCGGCCGCCTGACCCGGTCTCATCTCCTCGATCAGACCGATGACGACCCTGGGCGTGGAGGCGATGATCCGCGGCTCGAAACCGCGTTCGTCCAGCGCGGCCAAGACCCGGCCGACGTCCCTTTTCCGGCAGTTCTCGTCCATCAAGATGACCATCGTTCGCCTCCGGCAAACCGATCTCAGGCCGCCCGGGGGAGGCTGAGATAGCGGTCCAGAAAGTTCTTGACGAGGGACAGCCCTTGGGGCGTGGCGATGGACTCGGGGTGAAACTGGACCCCCTCCAGTTTCAGCTCGGGGGCTCGAAGCCCCATCACCTCGCCCGCCTGGGTGTAGGCCGAGACCTCCAGGGGCGGCTTGACGCTGTCTTCGGTCACGATGAGCGAGTGATACCGGGCCGCCTGGAACGGATTTCTCAGGCCGGCGTAGATGGTTCGCCCGTCGTGGAATATCCGGGACGTTTTGCCGTGGACCGGACGCCTGGCCCTGATCACCTCGGCCCCCAGCGCCTGGGCCAAGCACTGATGCCCCAAGCACACGCCCAGCATCGGAACCCGGCGCTCCGGCGGCCGGGCGATCGTTTGCTCGATGAGCCGGCGGCAGATCCCGGCCTGTTCAGGCCGGCCGGGACCGGGCGAGATGACGATCGCCTCGGGCGAGAGGTCGTCCGCTTCTTCGAGGCTGACGGCGTCGTTGCGAACGACCCGCACCTCCCGCCCCAGCAGGCCCAGCGCTTGGGCGATGTTGTAGGTGAAGGAGTCGTAGTTGTCAATAATAAGGATCATGGTCCGTCCTCCGTGGCGTTCCCATCGATTCGGTCGGCCGCCTCGTCTGGTCGGCCGTCGGGCCCGGCGTTTTTCAGCGCGGCCTTGAGGTCCGCGGCCAGTTTGAAGACGGCCTCCAGTCCGACCCGGTCCCTGACCTGGGTCTGGACGGCCCGGACGAGGGCGGAGCCGACGACCACCCCGTCGGCCGCCTTGGCCAACGCTCGGGCCTGCTCGGGGGCGGCGATGCCGAAGCCGACCGCCACCGGGACCGGAGATCTTTCCCTGACCCGCCGGATGTCGGCCAACAACGGCTCGGACACGGAAAACTCGGCCCCGGTTACCCCGGTCAGGGAGACGTAGTAGACGAAGCCCCGGCTGGCGGCCAGAATTCGTTCGAGGCGCTGGGGTGTGGTGGTCGGGGCGACCATGAAGATCGCGTCCAGGCCATGTTTCTCGGCCGCGAGCAGCCACTCGTCGGCCTCTTCGGGCGGCAGATCGGGGATGATCGCCCCGGCCGCCCCGGCCCCAGCCGCCCGGCGGGCGAACTCGGCCGGCCCCAGGTTCAAGGCCGGGTTGTAGTAGGTCATCACCACCACCGGGCTGGTCAACCGCGCCGCGGCCCCGGCGATGAGCTCGAAGGTTTTTTCCGGGGTGAGGCCCGCCTCCAGGGCTTGACGAGCCGCCGCCTGGATGACCGGTCCGTCGGCCAGGGGATCGGAGAATGG
This sequence comes from uncultured Thermodesulfobacteriota bacterium, assembly GCA_964634465.1. Classification (GTDB taxonomy): domain Bacteria; phylum Desulfobacterota; class Desulfarculia; genus CAZWLY01. The sequence goes on from CAZWLY010000015.1 coordinate 42,526, forward strand.
CAGGCCGACCTCGATCACGTCGGCCCCGCAGGCCTCGAGGCCGATCAGGATATCGACGAAAGTTTCCGGATCGGGGAAGCCGGCGGTCATGTAGGGAATGAAGGCCGCCGATCCGGCCGCTTCGGCCTGGGCGAAGGCTCGGGCCAGGGGCGAGGTCATGGCTCCACCCCCAGGGCCTCGGCCGCTTGGCCGACGTCCTTGTCCCCCCGGCCGGAGAGGCAGACGACGATCAGCGACTCCTTTGGTCGTTTCGGGGCCAGGCGGACGACGTGGGCCAGGGCGTGGGCGCTCTCCAGGGCGGGCAGGATGCCCTCCGTCTCGGCCAGAAGCTTGAAGGCCTGAAGGGCCTCGGCGTCGTCGGCCGTTACGTAGCGGACCCGGCGGAGGTCTTTGAGGTATCCGTGCTCCGGTCCGACGCCCGGATAGTCCAGGCCGGCGGCGATGGAGTGGGCCTCGACGATCTGACCGTGCTCGTCCTGGAGGACGTAGCTCAGCGAGCCGTGGAGCACGCCGGGGCGGCCGGCACTCAGGCTGGCCGCGTGGCGGCCAGTATCCAACCCCTGGCCGGCCGCCTCGACGCCGATCAGCTCGACCGGGTCGTCGAGGAAGGGGAAAAACAGGCCGAGGGCGTTGCTGCCGGCCCCGACGCAGGCCACCAGCGTGTCCGGCAGCCGCCCCGCCAGGTCGAGTATCTGCCGCCGGGTCTCGCGGCCGATGATCGACTGGAAGTCCCGGACCATCACCGGGTAGGGGTGGGGGCCGACAACCGAGCCGATGATGTAGTGGCTCTCACCGACGTTGGTCACCCAGTCGCGGAGGGCCTCGTTGACCGCGTCCTTGAGCGAGCGGCCGCCGGAATCGACCGCTCGGACCTCGGCTCCCAGAAGCCGCATCCGGGTCACGTTGAGGGCCTGACGCTCCATGTCCAGGCGACCCATGTAGACTACGCATTCCAGGCCCAGGAGCGCGGCGGCCGTGGCCGAGGCCACGCCGTGCTGTCCGGCCCCGGTCTCGGCGATGATCCGCCGTTTGCCCATCCGCCGGGCCAGGAGGGCCTGGCCCAGCGAATTGTTGATCTTGTGCGCCCCGGTGTGGGCCAGGTCTTCCCGCTTGAGGAGTATCCGGGCCCCCTTCAGGCCGGTGCTCAGCCGGCGGGCCTCGTAGAGCGGCGTCTCCCGGCCGACGTAGTCTTTGAGCAGGCCGGCCAGTTGGGACTGGAAGGCCCGATCCCGCCGGGCCGCCCGATGAGCCGCCTCCAGCTCGGCCAGGGCCGGCATCAGAGTCTCGGGAACGAACCGGCCGCCGAAGGGGCCGAAGCGCCCCCTTTCGTCGGGCAGGTCAGCCCACGGCCTTGGCGCGATGGATGAAGCGAGCGAGTTTTTCATGATCCTTTCTCCCGGCTTCGGCCTCCACGCCGCTGTTGACGTCCACGGCGAAGGGCCGAACCGTTTTTATGGCTCGGGTTACGTTGTCGGGGTTAAGCCCCCCGGCCAAAATGATCGGTCGTCGCCGGGCCGGTCCGACGGCCAGGTTCCAGTCGAAACTTTGGCCCAGACCGCCCCGGCCGTCCGGCGAGAGAGCGTCGAGGAGGAGGGTCGCCTCGGGGAAGGCCCGGACGTCGGGCTCGCTTCCCGGTCCCACCCGGACGGCCTTGATCGCCCGGCGGCCGAAGCGGGCCGCGTAGGCCTCGTCCTCGTCACCGTGGAGCTGGATGAGGTCCAGGCCGCAGTAATCCCGGATCGCCTCGACCTTATCGAGCGGCTCGTTGACGAAAACGCCGACGGTCTGAACCAGCGGCGGCAGGCGGCGGATGACGGCCCGAGCCTCATCCGGCGTCACCCGCCGCGGGCTGGGAGCGAAGACGAAGCCCAGGGCGTCGGCCCCCAGCTCGGCCGCGACCAGGGCGTCGGTCGGGTTGGTCAAGCCGCAGATTTTGATCCGAACCACGGTCTAGTCCTCCGCCCCGCAGAGCCGGGCCAGTTTCCGGCCCGGATCGCCGGCCCGCATCAGGGCCGTGCCGACGAGAAAGGCGTCCAGTCCGGCCGCCTCCAGCTCGATTACGTCCCCTCGATTACCGATGCCGCTCTCGGCGACGACCAGAACGTCGGCCGGAATGAGCGGTCTGAGTTCCAGGCAGGTCTCAAGCGAGACCTTCAAGGTGGCCAGGTCGCGGTTGTTGATCCCGACCAGGGGCGGTCTGAGCTCCAGCACCGGCCCCAGCTCCCTGCGGCGGTGGACCTCGATCAGCGGGGTCAGGCCCAACTCCAGCGATTCCAGGAACAACTCCTCCAGTTGGGCGGCGCTCAAGGCGGCGGCGATCAAGAGCACCGCGTCGGCCCCGGCCAGCTTGGCCTGGTAGAGCTGGACGGGGTCGAGGATGAAATCCTTGCGAAGAACTGGCAGGTTGGACGCCCGGCGGGCTTCGGTCAGATCGTCCATCGAGCCGTTGAAAAAGGGGCCGTCGGTCAGAACCGACAAGGCCGCCGCGCCGCCGGCCTGGTAGTCCCCGACCAGGGCGGTGAGGTCGATCTCGTCCCTTATTCGCCCGGCCGAGGGCGAGGCCTTCTTGACCTCGGCGATGATCGGGGTGTGAGGACAGCCCTTCAGCGCCGCCGCCAGGTCGCGGCCGGCCTCTCGGGCCAAGGCGCGACGCCTCCAATCCCGCCTCGCCGCCCGTCGTTTCAACTCCTCGACCTCCCGTCGTTTGACCTCGAGGATGGAGTTCAGCACCGTCCCGGTCATGGTTCAGGCCGCCTCGTTTTCAGGGGTCGCGCCCGGTTCCCAGCCGAGGGCGATCAGTTCGTCGAGCTTGGCCTGGGCCCGGCCTGAGTCGATCGCCTCGGCGGCCAGCTCGACCCCCTCGGCAAAGGTCTTGGCCCGGCCGGCGGCGACGAGGGCGGCGGCGGCGTTCAAGAGGACGACGTCCCGGACGGCTCCCTTCCGGCCCTGGAGCACTTCCCGGATCAGGGTCGCGTTTTGGACCGCGTCGCCGCCGGCAATGTCCTCCAACCGGCCCCGCTTCAGCCCCGCCTCCTCCGGGGTGAGGATGAAGGTCTCCAGCCGGCCCGCCTGGAGGCGGGTGATCTTGGTCGGGCTGGCGATGCTGATCTCGTCCAGACCGTCGAGGCCGTGGACGACGAAGGCGCTTCTTGCACCCAGCCGGGCCAGGACCGCGGCCAGGGTCTCGGTCAGATCGGGGCGGTAGACGCCGAGGACCTGAATGGCCGCCCCGGCCGGGTTGGCCAGCGGTCCCAAAAGGTTGAAAATCGTCCGGAGGCCGATCTCCCGCCTGGGGCCGGCGACACGGCCCATGGCCGGATGCCAGAGCGGGGCGAACAAGAAGCCGATCCCGATCCGCTCGATGCATTCGGCCGCCCGGGCCGGCGCCAGCTCCAGCTCGACCCCCAGCGCCTCCAGAACGTCGGCGCTGCCGCAGCTACTGGAGACGGCTCGGTTGCCGTGCTTGGCCACCCTGAGCCCGGCCCCGGCGGCGACGAAGGCGGCGGCGGTGGAGACGTTGAAGGTTCTGGCGCCGTCGCCGCCGGTGCCGCAAGTGTCGATGAGGTCCCGGCCGAACTCCACCTCGCCGGGGAGCACGGCCCGGCTCCGGGCCCTCAAGACCTTGGCCGCGCCGGCGATCTCGGCCGCCGTCTCCCCCTTCATCCTCAACCCGACCAGAAGCGCCCCGATCTGGGCCGGCGTGGCCCGGCCGTCGGCGATGCGTTCCATCACCCCGGCCATCTCGACTTCGGACAGGTCTCGACCAGCGACCGCCTTGGCTATGGCGTCCTGAATCATTTTTCCTCCCCGGCCGCCGCTTTCAACACGGCCAAGCTTTGGGCGGCCTTGTGATGTATCTCCAGATACTCCATCTCCGGATCGGAGTCGGCGACGATGCCCGCTCCGGCCGGGACGACGAAGCGCTCGCCCTGGAAGACGATCATCCTGATGGCGATGCAGGTGTCCATCCGGCCGTCCGGACCGAAGTAGCCGACCGCGCCGCTGTAGAGACCGCGGGGCGAGACCTCCAACTCGTCGATGATCTCCATCGCCCTGACCTTGGGCGCGCCGGAGACGGTCCCGGCCGGGAAGCCGGCCACGAAGGCGTTCACCGCGTCGGCGTCTTCCCGGAGTCGGCCTTCCACCTGGGAGACCAGATGCATGACGTGGCTGAAGCGCTCGACGGCCATGAACGGCGCCACCGTGACCGTGCCGTAGCGGCAGACCCGGCCGGCGTCGTTGCGGGCCAGATCGACCAGCATGACGTGCTCGGCCCGCTCCTTCTCCGAGCCGATGAGTTCCCGCTCCAAGGCCCGGTCCTCTTCGATCCGCTCGGAGCGGCCGCGGGTGCCGGCGATGGGGCGCAGGAGAACCCTCCCGTCCCGCACCTTGACCAGCGTCTCCGGCGAAGCGCCGACGACCTTGAGATCGCCGAAGTCGAGAAAGAACATGTAGGGCGAAGGGCTCTTGACCCTCAGCCGGCGGTAGAGACCGAAGGGCGCCGCCCCGGTGCGACCCTGGAAGCGATCGGCGATCACCACCTGGAAGATGTCGCCGGCCCGGATGTACTCCTTGGCCCGCTCGACTGCGGCCAGATAGCGCCTTTTGGGCGGCGGGCTGATCTCCAGGCCGGCCGCCGCCGGCTCCGGCTTGAGGGGCGAGCCGAGGCCGAGTTCCATGTCAGCGATCTTTCGACGGCAGGAGTCTTCGTCCCTGTCGAGGGTGACCAGGGTCATGAGGCGGCGCAGGTTGTCGAAGACGACGAAGCGGGACGGAAAGACGAGTCGGGCCGTGGGCGTCTTGGAGTCGGCCGGCGGGGCCAGTCGCTCGATCAGACGGACGGCGTCGTAACCGATGTAACCCATCAACGAGCCCACCGCGGGCAGATCGGGCAGGTCGGAGCAGGTCATGACGTTCAACAGGGAGCGGATCAGATCGAAGAAGTCTCCGGCCGGCCGGGAAGTTCGGCCGCCGCCGTCCTCAAGGACGACCTCGCCCGGTCGGAGGGTGAGCGAAGCCAGCGGGTCATAGGCCAGGATCGAGTAACGCCCGACCCGCTCGTGGGCCTCGGCGCTCTCCAGAAGAATCGAGTCGGGTCTCTCGTCGCACAGCTTCAGGTAGGCCGACACCGGCGTCTCCACGTCGGCCAGCCTTTCCTTGATCGCCGCCTTGAGTTCGGGCATCCGCTCCTCCAAAAGTAAAGGCCCACCGCCTTTTCGACGGTGGGCCTCGGCTCGGTTCGGCTCGGTTCAGTCGATCATACCCCAGTCCCCACCGTCGCCTCGACGGGCCACCGCCAGGCTCCGGACCACCAGAGTTCGTCCCAAGCCGCCGAAGGCAGCGGGCGACGAAGCAGGGATTGGGAGAGGAAGGTTTCCATGGTTTGTTTTTTTTAAATACATTTTTTGGCGGTGTCAACCCAAAAATTCGGGTCGGGCTCGCCGGACGGCCCTCGGATCGCTCCTTGCCTCGGCCCGGCGCCATGGCGGTTGTCGAGGCGAATCCGGCGCCGGTGTCCGGCGGGGGTGGAAAAGTTATTTCCTTTCGTTTTGTTGGCCGGTATTATTTGACCGTCCAGTCTCGGCAAGACCCAAAGGATGAAGGCGGGCACTGCCCTTTTGCCGAGCTGAAGAACAAGGAGCGCCTCATGGAGTCCTTCGCCTTGTCGTCCATCCGCCTGAGGCGGTACGTCTTACCGCTGGCCGCTTTCTGGACTGCCCTCACGGCCGGGCTCCTGGTGTTGAATTTCCAAGCCGGGACTCACGGGGTCTTGAACAACGCCCGTCAATACGTCCGCTCGGCCGTCGAAGAGGAACTGGCCTGCTTCAAGTGGACGGCCTACCGGGGCGGGGTCTACGCCCCGGCAGACAAGGACACGCCGCCCAACCCATACCTGGCTCAGCTCCCGGAACGGGACATCACCACCCCTTCCGGCCGCCGGCTGACCCTGATTAGTCCGAGCTACGTCACCCGCTGGGCGCAAAGGCTGCGCTCGGAGCCGTTCGAGTTGCACCGGCGCGTAACCAGCCTGAAGCCGCGCGACCCCAAAAACTCCCCCGACGCCTGGGAGGCCGAAGCCCTCCGTTCCCTCGAGGATGGCGCCGTCGAAATCCTCTCGATCGAAAAGCGGGACGGGGTGGAATACCTGCGCCTGATGCGTCCCCTGATCGTGGAGAAGCCGTGCCTGAAGTGCCATCCCGCTCAGGGGCGCCGTCTGGGCAAGCCGAGCGGCGGGATCAGCGCCTCGGTTCCCCTGGCCCGGTTTCAGGATCCCGCCCGGCGAGGACGGTTGATCGTGGTCCTGAGCGTGGCCGCGCTGTGGCTGGTCGGACTGGGAGGCATCTATGTCGGCGCCGTCAGGTTGAAAAACAGGATTCGCGAGCGCGATCGGGCCATGGAGGAGCTGAGACTCTCCGAGGACAAATACGCCAAGGCCTTCCGCAACAGCCCGTCCTGGGTGGTCCTCAGCTCTCTGGACGAGGGCCGGTTTTTGGACGTCAACGACACCTTTCTGAGTTCGACCGGCTTTACCCGGGAGGAGGTGATCGGCCGGACTTCCGTGGAACTCGGCACCTGGGTCGATCCCGAGGAGAGGGCCAGGATCGTGGCCGAGATCAAGGCGCGGGGTTCGGTCAGAGACGTCGAGGTCAAACGGCGCACCAAATCGGGTCGGGTCCTGGAGATGCTTTTCTCGGGAGAGAGCATAGATATCGGCGGCGAGAAGTGCCTGTTGTCGACCGCGCTCGATATCAGCCGGCTCAAAAAGGCCTACCAGGAGTTGGCCGACAGCCAGAGGCTCCTGACGGCCATCTTCGACGCTTCTCCGGTGGGCATCGGAGTGGTGCAGGATCGCATGCTGGGTTGGGCCAACCGGACCATGTACCGCCTGGTGGGCTACGACGAGGGCGAGTTGTACGGGAAGAGCGCCGAAGTCCTCTACCTCGACCGGGAGGAGTACGAGCGGGTGGGCCGGGAGCTCTATGTCCAGACCGCCAATGACGACATGCGGGGAGTGGTAACCCGGTGGGTGCGCAAGGACGGCACGGTTTTTGATTGTCTATTGCGGGCGGCCCGACTCAATCCCTCTGATCCGGCCCAGGGCTGGATCGTGATGGTGACGGATATCAGTGAAGAAAAGCGGAGACAGAAAGAACTCATGGAAAGCAGGAGACTCTACCACGCCATTCTCGAAGCCAGCCCAGACCCCTTCGTGGTCTACGACAACGAGGGACGGGTGGTCTACTTGAACCCGGCCTTTACTCGTGTCTTCGGCTGGAGTTTGGATGAACTCAAGGGCAAGCGGGTCGATTTCGTGCCCGAGGATCAAAAGGAGCGTACTTCGAGAAAGATAAAGGAGCTGTACGCCGTCCGGAGACAGGTGGCCTTCGAGACCCGCCGGCTTACCAAGGACGGGACCGTGCTGGACGTCGCCGTGAGCGCCGCCTACTACGGTGGGGCGGACGGGGAGTCGGAGGGCATGGTCGTCAACCTGAAAGACATCACCGAGCAAAAGAGACTCGATCGGCAGCTTCGACAAGCCCAGAAGATGGAGGCCATCGGCACCATGGCGGCCGGCATCGCCCATGACTTCAACAACATTCTGGCCGCCATGACGGGTTATACCGAGCTGGCTTTGATGGACTTGCCGGAGGATTCGCCGATCAGAAAAAATCTGGAACAGGTGCTCAAGGCGGGCGGCCGGGCCAGGAACCTGGTGAAGCAGATCTTGAGCTTCAGCCGGCAAACCGAGCATGAGCCGAAACCGATCCACATCGGCCCCATCATCAAGGAGGCGCTGAAGTTCCTGCGGGCCTCGATTCCCACTTCCATCGAGATCAAGCAACGCATCGACCCGAAGTCGGGCGCCGTCCTGGCCGATCCGACGGAGATCCACCAGGTGGTGTTGAACCTGTGCTCCAACGCGGCCCAGGCCATGCGGGACGGCGGGGTGCTGGAGGTGTCGCTCGAGAACATGAGCTTCGACCGAGAAACCCTGGTCGGCCACTTCAGGGTTTCTCCGGGGCGCTACCTGAAACTGACGGTCAGCGACACCGGACACGGCATGGACAAGGAGACCAGGGAGCGAATCTTCGATCCGTTCTTCACCACCAAGGAGCGGAGCGAGGGCACGGGCTTGGGGTTGGCCGTGGTCCACGGCATCGTCAGGCGCCACGGCGGGGCGATAAGCGTCTACAGCGAGCCGGGTCAGGGCGCCACCTTCCACATCTACCTGCCGGCCCTGGAAAGCGAAACAGAGGGCGAGCAGGCGGCGGTGGGCCTCGAACCGCTGTCCACCGGCACGGAACACATCCTTTTCTTGGACGACGAAGAGGCCTTGGTCGAGATGGGACGCCAGATGCTCGAACGCCTGGGCTACCGGGTTACGACCAAGACCTCCAGCCTCGAGGCTCTGGAGGAATTCCGGGCCCACCCCCAACGGTTCGACCTGGTGATAACCGACCTGACCATGCCCAAGATGACCGGCGACAAGCTGGCCCTGGAGATGAAGAAGATCAGGCCCGATGTCCCGATCATCATTTGTACGGGCTACAGCTACCAGATTCCGGCGGAGAAGATCGATGGCTCGGGCGTCGACCGGGTGATAACGAAGCCGCTGGTCATCGGCGAGTTGGCGGAAGCTATTCGGGAGGTGTTGGAGTAGGCGGGCAAAGACCGAACGGCGGTCGTAATGTCGTAATGAAGTTCGGCCGCCGGCCGGGTGTTGGGTTCGCCAAAGGGGCGAACCTCCGCTGCGGCCAAGAATCGGTTGGGGCCTTGGTCGATTCTACTGAGCCGAGTCGCCGCTCAGAGCGGCTTGAACGTCATCGCTCGGCGGTTCAATGACCCTCGTCTGATTTGACGCCCAGCGGGTGGTCCTGCCAGTAGCCGACCGAATCGCCGGGGCCGATGGTGGACAGCCTCTTGAAATCTGGGCCGACCGCCCGCTTGAGCCAGGCCGGGAGGATGTCCACGGTGCAGTAAAAGCGCGGGTTTCTGAAGAACGACTTTTCGATCTTGATGATGCGCTTGAGGGACTCGAATTTTATCTCCGGCTTGCCCTCGCCGGTGATGTCGATGTAGAGTGGGTTTTCAGGCCCGCAGAAGCCGGCGTCGCCGCAGTAGATATTGCATCTCTGCCAGGCAAATGGGATCTTGACCCCGCGGCGGTTCATCAGCGACAACTGAAGGTAGATCTCCTGGGGCCTGCCGCAGTAGAGCGCCTTCCAGATTCGCTTGCCCTGGATGGAGACGTAGACCTCCTTGCCGGACAGTCGGCCGGTGTGGATGCCCCGCCAGTCGGGGAACGGCGTCTGCCGGTTGGGAAATTCGGGGAACCCCTGGGGCGAGTACTTGGCCCCGGCGGCGACGAAGCGGGCCTTGTCGGCGGCCGCTTCTTCGGCCGAAGCCCTGGGTGCGGCCGGCGGTCCGGCCCAGGCAGCCAGGGCGGCGCTCAAGAGAACGCCGGCCACGACAAGACCAGGCAGCGAAACACGCAACCAGTCGATTTTCCTAGGTTCAGACATGCCCCAACCTCCGGGATAAACCTACCATGGCCGGAGAAGGTTTTCAATACGGGGGCGGGGCCTGGCCCGGAGGCAGAGGCCGATTGCCCGCCAAATCGGACCTGATATTCTGGCCGAGTTGGGGTAAAATCGGTTAGGATGATATTATCTGGCCGCGATAAATGCCAGTCACGCTTAGGATGGAAACATGGCCCTGGACGACGACCTGTTCGACAAAAGCAGCCTGGAAATCTTTATCGATGAGGCGAACGAGTCCATCGAGGCCCTGGAGGTGGGCCTGCTGGCCCTGGAGGACAATCCGGACGACGCCGACGTGCTGGACGAGGTCTTCCGGCAGGCTCACACCCTGAAAGGCAACGCCGGTTTTCTCGGCCTGGACCGACTCAATCTTTTCGCCCACGCCATGGAGGATGTTCTCGAATCAATTCGCCAGGGGGAATTTGCCTTCACCTCCGAGGCGGCGAGCGCTCTCCTTGCGGCCGTCGATTGCCTCAGACATCTGGTCGCTTGCGCCGCTGAAGACCGGCCGCCGGACCAGGAACTGGTGGCCGAAGTGGAGGGGCGCTTGAAGGCCCTGGTGGAGAACCCACCGCCCGCGGCGACCGAGGTCGGGCCTGAGGCCGAGATCGGGCCGCCGACCGAGCACTGGGTCGGCGAGGCCGGAGGGGGAGAGCGGATTCTGGTCATCCATGACGTGGCCGTGATCAGGAAGATCGTTGAGAATTACATCGTCGCCGCCGAGATGGACGAGGTGGAACTGGAATCGGTCGCCTCGGCCCAGGCCGGCGCAAAACGGTTGGACGAGAAGAAGTTCGACGTCGTCTTGTGCGGCTTGCAGATGTCCGGGATGGATGGGATCGCCGTCCACGAGCGCATGCTCGCCTCGGAAATAAACAAGGAGACGTCGTTCGTGCTCCTGACCTCCACCGATACCGAGGAGCAACGACAACGATTGGCCCGGCACGGCATCGACCACGTCCTGGCCATGCCCTTCACCCCGCAGCAACTCAAGGGGATCATCCAGAAGGTCTACAACCCGCTCAGACGGCGCGCCTACCAGCGTTTCGCCATTCCCGGGGCGACGGCCGTCGTCACCGTCCAAGACCTGGACCTCCCCGCCGAAGTGCTCAATGTCAGTCTGAACGGGGTCCTGTGCCGGTTCGACTACCCGGCGGCGCAGCCCAACCTCATGCCCGCCTGCCGAATGAAGATCGTCTTGCCGCCGGCCTACGCTCAGGGAGACGCCGCGGGGATCACGGCCCGGCTGGTCAGGGTGGTCGTCCAGAACTGGGGGCCGGATGACACGCCGCAAAAGATGCGGGCCGGATGGGAGTTCGTGAAGCTTCCCGAGCCGGCCAGAGAGGTTCTCGGTCTCACTCTCGACAAGGCCCGTCAGGAATTGACGGCCGCGGAAAGGGAGGCCGGGCTGACCTCCGGCCGGGCGCCGTAGGGTCGATCCATGGCCGGGCCGGCCAAGGGCGACTTCAAGACCGCGATCGAAAGAGAGCCGGGACTCGACTTGAGAAATCCGCCCGCCGCCGGATCAAATCCGGCCGATCAGTTCGCCTTTGGCCAACCGGTCCATCTCCTCCGACCAGTCCTGGCCCGGACCGTGGATGAAAAAGGGCGGGGCCACGGCGAGCTCGTCTCCGCCGCCCGAGACCGCTTCGACCAAGGCCAAGCGACCCGGCCCGCCCGGCCGGGCGTAAGCCAGCCTCAAGCGTTTGGGCGTCAGCCCGACGCCCTCCAGCCGGGACAAAAGAGCCGTCAACCGCCAGACCGGATAGACGACGAACAGTCGGCCGCCAGCTCTGAGCCATCTGGCCGCGGCCGAGGTCCACTCGGCCAGGGAGGCGGTCAGTTCGTGGCGGGCCTTGTTCTTCTGCTCGTCCGGGCTGAGCCTGCCCGCGCCCAGCGGCCTGAACGGCGGGTTGACCACCACGGCGTCGAAGCTCTCGGCCGGGAAGAGATCGGGCCGGCGCAAATCGCCCTCGAAGACGGCCAGGCGGTCCTGGACTTGGTTGAGGGCTGCGTTTCTGAGAGTCAGGCGGGCCAGCTCGGGCTGGATTTCCAGGGCGGTCAGTTGCAGTCGGGGTTCGGCCCACGCCAGCAGAACGCAGAGCACGCCCACGCCCGAGCCCAGGTCCAGCACCCGCCAGCCCGGCTCCAGGCGGGCGAAACCGGCCAGGAGCACGGCGTCAACGCTGAAACGGTAGCCTTTTTGAGGCTGGATGAACTTGAGTCGGCTGGCGAGGAGCGCATCCAGACTCTCGCCCGGGCCGGGCGCGAGCTCGGTGTCGCTCACTGTGTCAGTCAGCCAGGGGATCGACCACCACTCCGCTGGGCACGATGGGCCGCATGACCAGGCCCGTGGTCACCTTGGGGTAAAAATAGGTCGATTTGCGGGGCATGATCAGCCCGGCGTTGGCCACCGCCCTGACCTGCTCGATGCGGGTCGGGTTCAACAGGAAGGCCATCTCCACCTCGCCGACGGCCACCCGGTCCAGGCCGGAGTTGAGGTCGGCGTCGTAGACGAAGCGCTTCTCGTCGTCCAGATCGCTCAATTTCAATCCCAGGCAGCGGCCGTAGATGATCTCGTTCAGGACGACTACGTCCAGGTCCTTCAATGCTGGGTGCAGGTCCAGGGAATCCATCACCCCGTCCTTGAGGGTCAAGATGCGAAGGACGTTCTCGCCGTGGGAGGCAAAGCCGATGACGTGCTTCTCCCAACCGTCGGCGGCCAGGTTGAAGCAGAACTCGCTACGGGCCGGGGCCGGGTTGCCGGGCTCGAAAGGCAGTTCCAGAATGTCGAAATACTCGGCCGCCCGATTCAGGAAGGCCTGACGCTCGTAGCCGGGCAGATCCTTGATCAGCCGGTTGGCCGAGAGGATGGTCAAGCCCTTGTCCTGCATGGCGGTGGCGTAGATCAAGGTGTAGTTGAACGAGGCGTTGTTCGGGGCGTGGGGCAGTTGCTTCTGCATCAGGTCTCGATAGGCCAAGCCGGTCTCGTAGCGATGGTGGCCGTCGGCGATGTAGAAAGTAGACTCCCTTAGCCGTCGGGCCACCTCCCGTTGGGCTTGCCGGTCGGTGACCAGCCACAGGCTGTGAATGGTGCCACCGTGATCCTCGAAGCGCATCGCCGGCTCGTCGGGCGCGGCCGCCTCCAGGACCTCCATCACCCCGCCGTCCTGATCGTCGTAGAGGGTGAAGATCTGGCTGAAGTTGGCCTTGCAGATCGAGATCAGGTTGAGACGATCCTGCTTGGTCGCCGAAAAGGTCTGTTCGTGGGGCTTGACCGCCCCTTCGGCGTAGTCCTCCAACCTCAAGAGGCTGATGAAGCCTTTTCTGGTCAACCGAGAAGAGACGCCCTGAAGAGGGTAATCGATCTGGTAGAGGTAGATGGCCGGCTCTATGTCCCGGGTGAGAACGTCCTCGTCCCACCACTTTTTGAAGTCGTCGGCGGCCCGCTGGTAGCGGTTGCGGTCTTCGTCGTCGCCGGGCCGCCCCTTGGGCAAGATCAGTCGGATGACGTTGTACTTGTGGGCCAGGTAGAACTCGTCCTGTTGGGCCGGTGAAATGACGTCATAGGGCGGCGCGATGACGTCGGCCATGTCGTCGATCTTGTCTTGGTTGTATCTCAAGCCGCGCAGCGGCGCTATCAGGGCCATTGGCTCTCCCTGGGATGCTCGTTAGGCCTTCGTTTACTCCTAGGCGGGCCAAAGGTCAAGGTCTTTGTCCACTCCAAACTTGACGCCGGGCAGGCCAATCCATATACTAACCTCCCGAGCCGGAGTGGTGAAACTGGTAGACGCACGGGACTCAAAATCCCGCGGGGTTCGCCCCGTGTCGGTTCGACTCCGACCTCCGGCACCACGACAAAATCAAGGGGTTGAGCCCTACGGCTCAACCCCTTTCTCGATGCTTTGCCGAGACCGTCTCGACAACGCCCGATCTCTTGCCGACGCCAGGGGCTGAACGGAGAGAAGAAGATCGGAGTCGGCCGGGCGGAGCCAGGGCGTCAGACCGGCCGACGAGGCCCGTCAAGACCGTGGCGCCCTGTCCGGACAGGACGCATCGTTCCCGCCCGCCAAAAAACCCGGCTCCCACCCAAAGATAAATGGCTGTAACTGGTGGATATCGTGGATTAATTGCGATAAACGCTCCGCTCCGCTCTTTCCGTCCAATTTTTGGTCAAGTCCGACCCCAACTGGCACGCTCCCTGCATAATCTGAAGGTCGAGAAAAGTAACGGGGAGGGTTGGAAATGATCGATTTCGCTGAGAGCAAAGCCGACGGCGTGTTGATCCTGGAGCCGCAGGTTCAGACCATCGACGGTTTCAACTCCAGCGCTTTCAGAGAGCGGTTGCTGGGCTACATAAGAGGCGGGGCGTCGCAGATCGTCCTCGACCTCAGTTCGGTGGACTACATCGACAGCACGGGGCTGGCCGCCGTCGTTTTCGCCGCCAAGGAGATCAGGCCGGGCGAGTTGATGCTTACCGGCCTGAATGACTTCACTCGCCGCGTCTTCAAGTTGACTCGTTTGGACAAGGCGATCAGAATTCTGCCCCAGAGGCTCGATCGACCCGACGCGGACGAGTCCGCCGCGAGCGGAACGGTCATGGCCGCCTGAGGCCGGATTTCATTCTTCCGGGTTTTCACGTTGCCGGGAACCGGGGTCGGGCCGCCACGGCCCGCTCCCGGTTTGTTTTTTTGAACCAACCTCGCCCGGCGTCTTGTCCAGTGCCCGCCCGCGGCCGTTCTCATAAAATCTCTACTCATTCCCCGCAGCTTGCCACAAATGAAGAACGCCCCCCGCATCCGCCGCCGATACCTTATCACTTGCGGCGGGGTGTTCATTTTTCGACCGACACGGTTCCGATCCTCGGCGATCTGTCGCCGAATAGGCATTTTTTGACAATCGGGTCGGTTTTGCGGTAGCATATAAAAAATGATCACAACTAATAACTAACGGTGTCTTTGCTTGATTTGTTTGACAAAAAGCCACCACCCGGGAGTGCTTCACAGTCGGGCCGCCAGCCAGGTCGAGGATGAGGTTCGTTTGACTCCCGAACGGGATTGTCGCCGCTTCTTGCACCGGCGTTGCGGCTGAGTGGGAACGGGAAAAAGTGTCGGGCCCTGAGCGACCCGCCCCTGAAACAAGGAGAAAAACGTCAACCCCCCGAGGCGCCCTCGAGCCTTGACGCCGGGGCTTCCCGCCGGGGGAGTGGTCTCCGCCGCTTGCAAGTAGTCCGTAACCGCGCCGGCGAAGCCGGCGAGCGCCGGTCCCGGCGGCCGGGAGGGGATTCAGCGGATCGAAGCGATGGTTTCGCCCCAAGAACGGATGGCCGAGGCCAGACGGCGCATATTTCGGATCGAGCGGCTGGCCTCCATCCCCCAGGTCGTATTTCAGCTCATCGACGCCCTGGGCGACGCGGCGAGCGACGCCTCCGATCTGGAGCGGATCATAGAGAGTGATCAGGGGTTGGCCTCCAAGGTGCTCAGCCTGGCCAATTCCGCCTTTTACGGCTTCTCCCAGCAGATCACCACCGTCCGCCGGGCCGTTGTCGCCATCGGCTTCAAGGAGCTTCGACTCCTGGCCTTGGGCGCTGGCCTGGCCGACCTGTTTGATCCCCGCCGGGTCCCGGACCGGTTCGACGGTCAGGCTCTTTGGGTCCACTGCCTGGGCGTGTCCTGGATCGCCCGCCAACTGGCCGAGGCGGCCCGGTATCCGGAGCCGGGAGAGATCCAGGTGGCCGGGTTGCTGCACGATCTGGGCAAGCTGGTTCTCTTCACTCATCTGGAGGAGGAAGCCGAGACGATCCTGGACTTGGCGGCCCAAGGCGTTCCCTTCCACGAGGCCGAACGGCGTCTCGGTTTGCCCCACACCGTCATCGGAGGCATGCTGGCCGCCAAATGGGGCCTGCCCGAAGTGTTGATCTCAGCGATTCGCTACCACCATCGACCTCTCGCCAACGACCCGTATTACTCCGCCGCCTGTCTGGTGGCCGTGGCGGATCGGCTGACCAAGGCCCTGGGCTTCGGTCTGGCCACGTCGCACGAGAACATGGACGGCGCCGCCGTTATGGACGGAGCCTGCCTGGACGACGTGAAGCTCAAGCAGGTGGCCGGGCAGGCCAGGGAGCGGCTCCCGTCCGTCATCGACGGCTGGCGACAGATGATCCTCAAAGGAGACTCGGGTGAGAACCAACGACAAGGACTTGGAAAAATTAAAGAATGAAAACAGGGCGTTGATGCAGAGCTTGGCCGAGATGGGCGAGCGCCTGCAAGCCTCGGTCAAGCTCTTGTCGGCCATAAGTCGCCTGACCGTCATTCCAGCCAAGTTTTCCGACCTGACCCTGGCCGCCGAGGAGATGACCGCCATTTTGGCCCGGGAGCTCGACGACATCGACGGCTGTTCGATTCTGATCTACGATCCGGCCGACGACAGACTCGGGTTGTTGGCCGCCTGCGGCCAGGAAGACCTGGTAGGGGGGGAGAGTTCGCTGCGAAACAGGGACCTCTCGTTTGAGCCCGGCGAGGGCGTCGCCGGTACGGTCTTCATCACCGGCGAACCGGTCTTTTGGGATCGAGACTCCGAGCACGCCGATCTGATCAAACTGGACGCCCGACTCCACACCCCGGTCTCATTGGCCTGCCTGCCTCTGGAGTCGCTGGAACGCAAGATCGGCGTCCTGAACCTCTCCTTCGGCCAGACCCGCCCCTTCGACCATCCCCGGCAGCGGGAGTTGGTCATCTTGGGCGGGGTGGCGGCCAACCTGATCAAGACCTTCTTTCTCAAGGCCGAAGTGGAAGATCAGGCCGCCGCCCTGGAAGAGAAAGTCCGCCAGTGCGAGCTGGAGATCGCCAAGCGGGCTCAAACCGAGGAGACGCTCAGGGAGTCGGAGAATCGCTACCGGACTCTGTTCAACACCATCACCGAGCTGATCTACACCCATGACCTGGACGGGAATATCTTGTCGGCCAACCCGATCCCCGCCGAGAGGCTGGGTTACACTCTCGACGAGGTGATCGGCCGCAACCTGGCCGACTTCCTGCCCGAACGCCATCGCGAAAACTTCTTCGACGACTTCCTGCCTCGGATCAAACGAGACGGCCAGGCCGAGGGGCTGTTCGTCGCCCGGAGCAAGGGCGGCGACGAACACTACATCGAGTTCCGGGCCGTCCTCGTCGAGCCCGAGGGAGAGGCGCCCTACGTCAGCGGTTTCGGGTGGGACGTCACCGGCCGGGTCATGGCCGAGCGGGAAATGAGGCGGATGGAGGACCAGTTGGCCCAGTCCCAGAAGATGGAGGCGCTGGGCATCCTCTCCAGCGGCATCGCCCACGACTTCAACAACATCCTCCAGGCTATTTCCGGAAACACCCAGTTGATCCTCAACGACGGCGGGTTGAGCGAAGCCAACAAGAAAAGGATAAACAGCATCGACCAGACGGTAAACAAGGCGGCCGACGTGGTCAAACGACTCCTGACCTTTTCCCGGAAGGCGGAGACCAGACTCGAACCGGTCGATCTCAATGACGAGATCAGGCACACGGTCGAGATGCTCGAGCACACCATTCCCAAGATGATCAGCATCGAAACCCGGTTGGCCGAAGAGTTGAAGTCGATCAACGGCGACCCCAGCCAGTTGGAGCAGGTGCTGAGGAACCTGGGGACCAACGCCCGGGACGCCATGCCCGACGGCGGCCGGCTGGTGTTTGAAACCAGAAACGTCACCTTGGACGAAAAATTCTGCCAGAACCAGCCGAACCTCACCCCGGGCGAGTACGTGCTGCTCAAGGTGTCCGACACCGGCAGCGGCATGGACTCGAAGACGGCCTCTCACATCTTCGAGCCGTTTTTCACCACCAAGAGCCTCAAGGGAGGCACCGGCCTGGGGTTGTATACGGTTTACGGCATCGTCAGAAGCCACGCCGGTCACATAACCTGTCACAGCCGGCCGGGCCAGGGAACGACCTTCAACATCTACCTGCCGGTGATGACCATCGAGCGCGCTCCGGTTGTCGAGGCCGCCGAGTCGGAGGTCGAGCTCCCATCCGGGTCGGAGACGATTTTGATGGTGGACGACGAAGTGGAGATCCTGGAGACGGGGCAGGAGTTCCTGGCCAACTACGGCTACCGTGTTCTCACCGCCGACACCGGCGAGCGGGCCCTCGAAATCTTCAGGGAGCAAAGCGAGCAGATCGGACTGGTCATCCTGGATTTGGGCATGCCCGGCATGGGCGGCGAGAGGTGCCTGGCCGAACTGCTGGAGCTAGATCCGGCGGCCAAGATCATCGTCGCCAGCGGCTATTCGGCCACGGACAAGGTCCAGAAGGTGATGGACCAAGGCGCGATCGGATTCATCCGCAAGCCGTATCGCTTTGCGAACATGCTGAAAAGCATCAGGTCCGTCCTCGACGATTGACTACCCCCCGGCCTGGATTTCGGGCGGCGGCGGACGATCGAACCGGCCTCCCGGCGAGGGCCGTCTCGAGTGCCTATATTGATGGCACGGCCAGATAATAGTTGACCTAAGTGAGCGATGGTGCTACCTAATCCGGTGACAGAACCTCACGAACATTACGCCCCCATTGGCAGCGTCCGATACCAAGCGAGTGAAGACGGCGGGTGGGTCGCGCGCCGTCCGGCAGCCTGACCACGGCTCTCTCGCTGCGAGGGGCGGTGCTTTGTCGGGAGCGGATTCGCAACCAAACCCCGGGGAGGGGTGGAACCTGGCCTCGATTTCGACCTGGCGCCTCTCGTGAACCCACCCTTGTCTGCCGCGGGGAGTTGTGTCCGGGGGGGTCAACACCTGTAAAATCGGGTTTCGGCGTGTCTGGGTTTCAGGAGGTGGCAAGTGAAGGGATTCAAGCTCAGAGGCAAGCTGATAGCGGTGGCTCTCGGCATCGTCATTCTGGTCATGGGCGCCTCGACGGTGGTGGTGACCCTCCTCGTCAGCAGCCAGAACGCCGATGTCTCGGCCAAGTTCCTTAGAACCGCCTTCAATATCATCCGCGACGATCTGATCGTCAGAAGCGACGATATAACGATCAAGGCCGCCCAGATGGTCACCTCAGGCGATCTGGCCAGCCGGGCGACCTTCCTCGCCGGTTACAAAGCCGAGGAGAATCCCTTCGCCGGGGTCTTCAACGCCTACGTCCAGGCGGCCCAGACGCTTTTCACCGTCGGCTCGGCCGGCAATGTCTGGAAGGCGGCCCTGTTCGACATCGAGGGTGATCTGCTGGCCTTCTTCCAGGCCGGAGGTGACGGCCGGGCGAGGCTCGGCTACGCCTTCCGTTACCCCCAGCCGACCTACCGGGTGCTGAGCCTGGCCAAAGACCAGAAGCCGGACAATGAACTCTGGAAGCAGGCCGCCGAACAGAAAGGCTATGAGGGCCTGGACTTGAGCCCCATCAAAACGCCGAAAGCCGAGGTCAGGGTGCTCGCCTTCGACAACGAACTCGGCCTGGTGGCCTACGTGCCGATCATGGGCAACCAGTTCAACAAAGAAAGCGGCCAGGTGGAGCGAGTCCGGGTCGGCACGCTCGTCGCCGCTTCCCGGCTCGACCAGGCCTTTGTCGAGCGCCTGACCCGACTCACCGACACCAAGATCAACCTCTTCGGTCCCCAGGGTTTGATCGCCGGCGTGATCCCCGAATTCGACGAGCTGGATCGGGAAGGGCTCGCCCCGGAGAAGGAGGACTGGAATCTGGCCAAGGAGGCGGCCAGGATCGATACCGTCGAGATCGGCGAGGAAGGCTACTTCAGAGGGGTGTTGCCCCTCTACGGCGGCTCGAAGTACGTCGGGGCCGTGGCCGCCCTCTATCCCCAGAGCATCACCCGCCAGAACACCCTGGAGATGACCAAACTCCTCGGCTTGGTCTCCCTGGGTTGCCTCATTCTGACCCTGCCCATCATCTTGGTGGTGGTCAATTCCATCGTCAAGCCGATCAACCGAACCATCGGCGGTCTGGTCGCCAGCGCCGAGCGGGTGGCCCTGGCGGCCGAGGAGATATCGAGGGAATCCCGGCAGTTGGCCGACGGTTCGTCCGACCAGGCGGCGTCTCTCGAGGAGACATCGGCCTCACTGGAGGAGATGACCACCATGACCAAGGCCAATGCCGAGAGCGCGGCCGAGGCCGAGCAGATCACCCGGCGCTCGGGCCAGAGTTTGGTCAGGGTCCGACAGGCCATGACCGACTTGGTCGACTCCATGGCCCAGATATCGGCCTCCGGCGAGGAGATCGGCAAGGTGGTCAAATCCATCGACGAGATCGCCTTCCAAACCAACTTGCTCGCTTTGAACGCGGCCGTGGAGGCGGCCCGGGCCGGCGAGACCGGGGCCGGTTTCGCCGTGGTCGCCGACGAGGTCCGCCAACTGGCTCTCAGGGCGGCCGAGGCGGCGGGCAACACCCAGAGGTTGGTGGAAGAGACCGTCGCTCGGATCACCCAGGGCGCCGATTTGGTGGACAAGACCCGCTCCGAGTTCGAGGGGCTGGCCGGCGGTGCGGCCAAGGTCAACACCCTGGTCCAGCAGATCGCCTCGGCCAGCCAGCAACAGGCCGAAGGGGTGGATCAGATCAGCCGGGCCGTAGTCCAGGTGGACGGCATCACCCAGACCAACGTCGATATCGCCGAGAAGACGGCCGGCGCCGCGGCGGAAATGAGCTTCGAGTCCGAGCAGATGCGGGCCAACGTGGATACGGTGGTCAGGTTGATCGGCGACTGAGTCCGTCACCGAACAAGCCGTGAATCGGCGCCGGTAAAGGCCGGGCGGTTTCGCCCGGCCCTCGTTTTTCGACGCCGGGGCCGAGAAACCTCGCCACTAAAAGAGATCGACTCCGACCGGCGAAAGTATGGACGAGAGCCCCGAGGCTTGTCATAATGGCTAGACCTACCTGGAGCGCTGTCCCAGCCCCCTCCGGTCGGCGGTCGGACGGGAAAGGGCTGTTCCGGAAGCGCCAGGGGGGGTCGAGGGGTCGATTGTAGAACCGGAATGAATGGCGGGTGAGGGACTGATAACCGAGGCGCTGGAGCGATCGATCTGGAAGCGGATGTGGTCGAGTCTGGTCGGTAGCCTGTTGCTGGCCCCCAAGGATCCGGTCGTGACCCGGGAGTTGTGGCTCACCAACCACGCCCGATCCCGGATCGCCGCTCCCTTGCTGGCCGGACTGGGGCTGGGCTATCTGGTCTTGGGCTCGATCGCCCCCGGTTTGTGGGACGCCTATCCCGATCCCCGACTCGTGGCCGGGATGATGGCCGTCTTCGTTCTGGCCGCGGCTCTGACCAGCCTGGGCCTTCATCTTCAACGGCCGGACCACGCCTCGCCGGGAAGAGTCGGGAGCCGGGCGATCATAATCGGTTTCCTGACTTTTGCGGCTGTCTGGGCCGGCTTGATGGCCTCCCTGGGCCAAAGCGGCGGCCGGGGCGGGGCGGTTTTCATCGTTTTCGTCTACTTCGCCGCCGCGATTCTCTACCTGCCCGGTTGGCTGGCGGCGGCGATTTATGGGCTGGGCCTGCTCGTCTACCTGGCCGCGCCGCCGTATTCACAAACCGGGGCGGCGCAGGCCGTGACCATCAACACGATCGTTCTGGCGGCCTTGGCCTGGTCGATTTCAAGGTTGCTCTTTCTCTCCCGAGTCCGTTCCCTGGCCGCCCGTGATGAGATCGTCAGGACCAACGCCGAACTGGATCGGGAGGTCGCCGAGCGCAAAAGAATCGAGCAGCGGCGGGCCGAAAGGATCACCTCCGCCCTCTACACCATCGCCCGGGGCGTCCACCTCACCGCCGGCCTGGAGGAGTTCTATCGTCTGGTCCACGCCTCCCTGGCGGAAGTTTTCGATGTCGACAACTTCTTCATCGCCCTTTACGACAAAGACGAGAACGTGATTCGATTCCCCTACTTCGTCGATGAACTCGACGAGAAGCCCGCCCCCATCGATGTCGGGGAGTCGGGCCCGTTGCTCGGCGAAGTGATCCGCACCGGCCGAACGATCCTTTTCAAAGAAGACGGCGAGTCGAATCGGCCGGCTTTCGGCGGGGACGGAGAGCGAGGCGGCGTCCCGGCCAGGAGTTGGCTGGGAGCGCCCTTGAGAGTGCGGGGCGAAGTCATCGGGGCCCTGGTCGTGCGGAGCTACACCGATCCGCAGTCCTTTGACGGCGGCGACGCCGAGCTTCTGGAGTCGATCGCCCACCAACTCGCCGTCGCCCTGGAGCGCAAGCGCGACGAAGACGCCTTGAGGGAGAGCGAGCGCCGTTATCGCCAGCTCTTCACCCACATGCTCTCGGGTTGGGCCCTGCACAAGATCATCACCGACGATAGCGGCCGGCCCGTCGATTACGAGTTTCTTGAAGTCAACAGCGCCTTTGAGCAG
This sequence comes from uncultured Thermodesulfobacteriota bacterium, assembly GCA_964634465.1. Taxonomy (GTDB): domain Bacteria; phylum Desulfobacterota; class Desulfarculia; genus CAZWLY01. The sequence goes on from CAZWLY010000015.1 coordinate 64,424, forward strand.
ATAACCGGTCTGAAGGGCGAGGAGGTCATCGGCCGGAGGGCGACCGAGATCTTCCCCAGGATCAAGGACGACGACTTCGACTGGATCGGCGTCTACGGCCGGGTGGCCCTTGAAGGCGGCAGCATCCGTTTCGAGAGGCGCTCGCCCAGCTCGAACCGCTGGCTGGCCGTATCGGTCTACAGCCCGACGGCGGGTTACTTCGCCGCCGTCTTCGACGACGTCTCCGAGCGGCGCCGGGCCGAGGAGGCCCTGCGCGAGTCCCACCAGCGCCTGGTGTCCATCCTGGACGGCATCCAGGCCGACATCTGCGTGATCGATTTCGAGACTCGCGAGATCCTGTTCGTGAACCAACACATGAAAGACTCCTTCGGCCGCGATCTGGTCGGCAAGGTCTGTTGGACTGTCTTCAACCACGGCGTGGGTCCTTGCCCTCACTGCACCAACGACTTGCTGGTTACTCCGGAGGGCGAGCCGGCCGGAGTGGTGGTCTGGGAGAGCAAGAACGACATCACCGGCAGTTGGTACCGCAATCAGGATCAGGCCATCCGGTGGGTGGACGGCCGCCTGGTCAAACTGGAGGTATCCACCAACATCGACGACCTCAAAAAAGCCGAGGAAGAGACGCTCAAGGCCGAGCGGCTCAAGGGCGCTTTGGAGACGGCGGGCGCCGCCTGTCATGAACTCAACCAGCCGCTCCAGGTCATCACCGGCCAGTTGGAGTTGGCCCTGATGGACCTGCCGGAAGGCAGTCCGATCCGCGACCGGGTGGCCTCGGCCTTGGCCGAAACCGAGCGCATGGGCCGGATCACCCGGCAGCTCAACAGCCTCACCGGACACGAAACCAGGGACTATCTGGACGGCCAACGGATTCTGGACCTGGACAGATCGTCCGAGGACGACTGAAAGGCGGACTCCGTTTCACCGCGCGGGACAAGGGGCGACGACGAGCGCCGCTAGGGTTGGATCATGTTCAGAAAAAACGATCTCATCATGTTGATCGTCGTCTTCGGCTCCATGGCCGCCGGTCTGGCTTGGCCAGAGCTCTTTCTGCCCTTGGTGGGGGCGACCAGCGTTTCGGTGATGGCGCTCCTCTTCTTGAGCTTTCTCAAGATATCCCCCCGGGACGTCTGGGCCTCGCTGAAACGCTACCCCGGCCGATTGAGTCTCCTGACGGTGGTCAAGTTGGCCGTCCTGCCGATCCTGGTCTACTCGCTGGCCCATCGGTTGGCCCCGGATTACACCCTGGGCCTCTTGTTTTTGGCCGGAGTGTCCACCGGGGTCACCGCCCCCTTCTTCACCGGCCTGGCCGGCGGCGCGGTGCCCATCGCCCTGGTCATGGCCGTGGTGACCACCCTCCTGCTGCCATTGAGTCTGCCGGCCATGGTCAAGCTCCTGGTCGGCCAAAGCCTCGGTTTCGACCTCGATCACTTGGCCGGGCTGTTGTCGCTGTTCATCTTCGTCCCCCTTGTCGCGGCCGGGTTGGGCCGCCGTTTTACGCCCGGGCTGTGTAGGCGCTGCGAGCGGGCCTCCTTCCCCATCTCGATGACGCTCTTCGCCGTCATCAACCTGGGCTCCTTCGCCAAGTACGCTCCCTTTCTGACGGCCAGCCTGGGCGACATCCTGTGGGCCGGGTTGCTGGCCGCGGCGTTGTGCCTGTTCGCCACCGCCCTGGGCGCGGCGATACTGTGGCGGCCGGTTCCGGATCGGGTCGCCTCGGCCGGCTCCCTGGGCTGGATCAACAACGTGCTGATCATCGTCCTCGGCGCCCAGTTGGGCGATCCGTTGACCTCGGTCTTGGGCGCGCTCTACCTGGTGCCCACCTTCGTCCTGATAGTCCCCCTGAGCTGGCTGGCGAGAGGCGACGGCTTGGGCTAGAGCTTGTGAATGGCCAAGCCCAGTGCGTCCTCGGCCGCCTCGTAGATCGCTTCGGGATAGGTCGGGTGGGCGTGGATGGTCCGGGTCAGATCGTGGAGGCTCAGACCGCGGCGGACGGCCAGCGTCCCCTCGGCGATCAGCGTCGACGCCTCCGGGCCGATGATGTGGACGCCGACGACTCTGTCGTCGTCTCCGGCGGCCACGATCTTGACTAGGCCGTCCAGGTTGCCGTCGGCCAGGGTCCGGCCCAGGGCCCTGAAGAGGAACGTCCCGACCTTGACCCGGCCGTGACGCTCCTTGGCCTCGGCCTCGCTCAAGCCGACCCAGGCCAGTTCGGGGTCGGTGAAGATCGTCTTGGGCACGTGGTCCTTGTCGATCTCGGCCGTCTTGTCGCCCAGGGCGTGGGCCACGGCGGTGAGGCCCATGTGGCTGGCGAAGTGGGCCAGGGGCATCAGCCCGGTCACGTCGCCGATGGCGTAGATCGTCTCGAGATTGGTCCGGCAGTGCTCATCGACCTCGATGAACCCGCGCTCGGTCGTCTCGACGCCGAGCGCCTCGAGCCCGATGTCCCTGGTCAGCGGCCGGCTGCCGACCGCCACCAGGACGCGCTCGGCCTCGATTCGGCCGCCGGAGGCCAGGCTCGCCTCGAACCGGTTCGGCCCGACCTCAGCCTGTTCGATGGTGTCGCCCAGGACGAGCCGGTACTTGCGCTTCTTGAGCGTCCTGACGAGCGTCTTCTCGATATCGGCGTCAAGGCCCGGCATCAGGGAGGTCAGCATCTCGTTGATGGTCACCTCGACTCCCAGGGCGCTGAAGACCTGGGCGAACTCCAAGCCGGCCACGCCGCCGCCGATGATCAAGAACGAGTCCGGAATATCGGTCGTCTCCAAGAGCGAGCGAATATCGTAGACCGTTTGGCCGTCGGTTGGGACGACCGGATGGCCGGCGCTCTCGGAACCGGTGGCGAGGATGATGAACCTGGCTCTCAGCTCCCGGCTTTGGCCGTCTTCGGTCTCGACGACCACCCGGTCCGGCCCGGCCAGGCGACCGCGACCGGTCAGGTAGTCCACCCGGCGTCTCTTCAAAAGCTGGGCCACGCCCTGGCGGAGCTGGTCGACGATCCGGTTCTTGCGGGCGACCATCCGGGCTAGGTCGGCCTTGAGCCCGGCGCACTCCAGGCCGTAGTTTTCGGCGTGGGTCATGGTCTGATAGAGGAGGCTGGTTTTGTAGAGCGCCTTGGTCGGGATGCAGCCCCAGTTGAGACAGGCGCCGCCCAGTCGCTCCCTTTCGATCAAGGCCACCTTGGCCTCCCGCTGGGCCGCCCGGATGGCGGCGGTGTAGCCGCCCGGCCCGGCGCCCAGAATGATGAAATCGTAGTTCGCCACGCCTTCCCTCCTGTTTTTATGTAGAATTTTAGGCGGGCCATATTTATTTCGTCAAGAAAAATCGAAATTATTTCGGTTTTCGTCGGAGAACACGCCGATCCTTGATCCACCCGGCGACTTGGACTTCGCTCCCATTTGGCCTATACTCGCTAAGCGACGAGGCCGGTTTTCAAGGAGGCGATCATGTTCATCTGCCAGGCCTGCGGCCAAGAGGTCGATTTCGGCGAGCGCGTTGGCCGCCGGGACGAGTGCCCCCACTGCGCGGCCGATCTGCACGCCTGCCGGCAGTGTCGGTTCTATGCGCCGGGCTATCACAACGACTGCCAGGAGAATCAGGCCGAGTACGTCTCGGACAAGGAAAAGGCCAATTTCTGCGGCTACTTCGCCCCGGCCGGGAGCACTCCGTCCCAAGCCGAGATGGAGACCAGGGCCGCGGCCGAAAAGGCCTGGGAGGAACTCCTTGGAAAGAAATAAACCCTCCGATCGCCTGGCCGACGCCGCCGAGCTCCGGCCGGGCGGGGGCTGCGCCGAGTTTCGCCTCGGGTTGGTCCTGGCCGCCCTCAACCAGCGCCTGGAAGACGGCCTCTCCCCCGAGGAGGAGGTCCAGGTCAGAAAAGAGATCGCCGCCCTCGAGGCCAAGTTGGGCCTCTAGCCCGGAGATGGGATGAGTCATCCCCGCCGGAGGGCCGCAGCCAGACCAAGCTGACCACTGCAACGTCTTGGAGTCATTGCCCGTGTCCGATTCCGCCCCTGCCGAGCTCCACCTCGTCCTCCACGAGCCCCAGATTCCGCCCAACACCGGCTCCATCGGCCGGCTGTGCGTGGCCACCCAGACCCCGCTCCATCTCATCGAGCCGCTGGGCTTTTCCCTGGACGACAGACACCTGAAACGGGCCGGGCTGGACTACTGGCCCCATCTCGACTACGCCGTCTGGCCCGATCTCGACGCCTATCTGGCCGCCCACCCCCAGCGGCGGATCGTGGCCACCAGCGCCCGCCGGGGCCGGCCGACGGGTTACCATCGTTTCGCCTGGCGGCCGGGCGATTCCATCCTCTTGGGCGCCGAGGACGCCGGCTTGCCCCAACAGGTGCTCGACCGCTTCCCCGACCTGGTCAACATCCCCTTCTGGGGTCCGGTCAGATCGATCAACCTGGCCAACGCCGCCTCGGTGCTGCTCTATGAGTTTTACCGGCGGATCGGACGGCTGACCGGCTAGCCCGATATTTCATGAGCCATCTATTGCCGCCCGAGGTTCCGGCGGCGAGGCTCGTAAGGGGTCCGGTTAGATGTCCTGGGAGGCTGAGCGCATCGTTTTGCGGGAGAAAAGATCATACCAATCACCAAGATAAAAAGGGACCCTAAATGGAACCGTACCTAGTCCCGCTTGAAGACATGGGCGGTGATGGCATGGACCCGGCCAGGTATGCCCGGCTCAGGATAAGGGCCGAAAAGGGCGATCGGGCCGCCGAAGCGGAAATGAGGCGCATGGAAGCCATTCGCTATAAAGCCGTCAACCCTGATGATCTGCTTACCGACTCCAAGAAAAAGGAGAAGTGAGCTTGTGGGTTTGCCTGAGTGACGCCTTCTTTTCCATCGTCGCCCACCGGGACCGGCCCGACGACCTTCTGGTCAGGACCCGTCGGGCGGGTGAGGCGGTGAGCCCGCGGATTACCGACTTCCTGAAACCCGACGGCGGCGAGCCGATCAGTTCCAACCCCTATGCCAGCGGGTTTTTGGCTTTTGGGCTTTCAATGCCCCGTTCGCGTTCGCCTGTGGAGGGCAAAACGGCTGCAACTTCGCGTCTCACCGACGAATTTGGGCCCTCGTGACGATCCCTCATGAAACCGTCGGGCTGAAGAACGGCTCGTCAGCCGGTCGGGCCGGCCGCCTCGAGCCGGCAATTGTCGATCAGCCGCACCCCGCCGACCCAGACGGCCAGCAACAGGCGGGCCTGATCGTCTATCCGCTCCAAGCTGGCCAAAGTGTCGGGATGGACGATCTCCACGTAGTCGATTTTAGCCGCCGGGGATGACGAGGCGATGAAATCGGTCAGGCGGGCGACGATCGCCCGGGCGTCCCTCTGGCCGGAACCCACCAGACGCCGGGCCAGTTCGAGAGCCTGACTCAGAACCAGGGCCGCGGCCCGGTCCCGCCGGTTCAGGAACGTGTTGCGGGAGCTCATGGCCAGGCCGTCGCTCTCGCGAACGATGGGCCGGCCGACCACCTCGACCGGCATGTTCAAGTCCTCGACCATCCGGCGGATCAGGACGCATTGCTGGTAGTCCTTCAGGCCGAAAACGGCCATGTTCGGCTGGACGATGTTCAACAGCTTGGCCACCACCGTGGCCACGCCCCGGAAGTGGCCGGGGCGGCTGCGCCCGCACAGGGGCAGGCTCAGTTCCTCCACCTCGACGTGGGTCTGGTGCCCCGGCGGGTACATCTCTTCGGGCTCGGGCGCGAAGACATAATCGACCGGCACCTCGCCGGCCAATTCCAGGTCCCGGTTCAGGTCACGGGGGTAGTCGTCATAGTCTTCCCCCTGGCCGAACTGGGTCGGGTTGACAAAGATGCTGGCGACCAACACGTCCGCCCTTTGCCTGGCGTAGCGCATCAGGCTCAGATGGCCCTCGTGCAGATAGCCCATGGTCGGCACCAGGGCGATGGTCTTACCGCGGCCGCGGACCTCCTCCATTCGGGCCCGCATGGCCCTGACGGTGGTGATACACTCGGGTTTCATGTTTAAGATGCTCCCCCGCAGGAATCTGGGTGTAGATCGGGCGCTGGAGAACCGGCCGCGATCGAACCGCTTCTCCCACGCTCGGTTGTCGATATCTGAACCGGTTTAAAGGGAATCGGCCGTTCATTCTTACAATTGGCTCGCCGGCCTGTCAACCGATCGCCGCCCCCTGCTTGGGCCGGCTCAGGAAACAGCGTTCGAGGCGGTGTTTCGGCGATCGAAGAGGGAACAGGTGTACTTTGTCAGGCCCGGCCGATCTTGAGGAGCCGCCCCAGCGTTTTTATTCCGGATCGCTTGAGCCTCTCCAGCATTATCAGGAACAACTGGCCGGTCAAAACCGCGTCGCCCAGTGCGGTGTGCCTCAGCGAAGCGTCGAGGCGGTGGAGCTGGGCCAGACGGTCCAGACTGCACTCGGCCCCGGCCCGGGCGGCGTCAGAGTAGGGCGACTTGGCCAGCCTCAGCCGCCGGCAGATGGCTGCCAGGTCCACCATCTGGCTCAGCAGCGGGAAGCCGTAAGCCTCTCTCATCTGACGGCCGATGAAGGCGGCGTCGAAGCCGATGGCGTGGCCGACCAGAACGCCGGGGCCGATGAAGTCCAAAAGGTCCGGCAGGATGTCGCTGAACGGCGGCCTGTCGGCGCACATCTCGGGCACGATGCCGTGGATCCTGATCGAGTCCCGGCCCATGTCGCAGCCGGGATTGACCAGTTCGAAGAAACGCTCGGAGAGGTCGATCCGGCCGGCCTTGAGCTTGATCGCCCCGACGCAGACCAGTCGGTCCCTGGCCGGATCGAGGCCGGTGGTCTCGCTGTCCAGGACGACGAAATCGACCTCCTCCACCGGCGTCGTCTTGTCTAGGCGGCCGGCGTGATCGAGGTGAAAGAGGGCGGCCGGCGGCAGGCTCTCTCGGTTGACCTTCCGGGCGGCCAGCCGGCGGCTCAGCTCACGGCCGATCATCGCAGGAACCGGACCTGGTAGCGCTGCTCCAGCATCTCCTGGAAGCCGGAGATCAGCGAGAAGGCCTCCTTGAGCGTCTGGCGCTGGAGGCGGTTGAGGTCGGCCGGATCGAGATAGTTGTCGGGGCTCAGCCCCTGGCGGAGTTGGTCCAGGTGACGCCGGGTGCGAAGCAGGTTGATGAAGCCGTAACTGTCGGCCAGGTCGTCGGCCTGGCGTTCGGTCAGCCAGCCGTCGCCCACCGAGCCAGCCAGCCGGTCCAGGGTGTTGGTCGAGGTCAGGCCACGATCGAGAGCGATCACCCTGGCCCCATCGACGATGGGGGTCAGCCCCGAGAGCTTGAGGTTGAGCTTGTTCTTGTTCTCGCCCGATTTTTCGACCACCAGCTTTCTGAAGAAGCCCAGCGGCGGCCGGTTGAAAAGGGCCGTGGCGGCCAGGTGGCGCAGAAAGAGACGGTTGGCCTTGATCGCCTCGGCGATCACTTCGCTCAAGCTTTCGGTCAGGGGCGCGTCGGCCTTCAGCGGCCTGAAGTCGAAGAAGATCGTCGCCAGCCTCAGCTTTTGGGGATCGGGGTCCTTGATCCAACCCCTGAAGTAATCCCGCCAGACTCCCTCCGGCTGGCACCACTGGGGGTTGGAGGCCATCACCCCGCCCTGGCAGCGGGGAAAGCCCAGCCGCTCCAACCCGCCGACCACGGCCTCGCCCAATTCGAGGAAATAGACCTGGACTTCGGCCAGGCTCTTTGGGGGCACGTTGGCGAAGACGATGGCGTTGTCCTGGTCGGTCCGAAGGGTCTGCTCCCGGCGGCCCTCGGACCCCAGCGCCAGCCAGCAGTAGGCCACCGGCGGCCGACCGACCTCCTGCTCCTTGAGCCGGATCAGGCGGCGGGTCAGCCGGTCGTTCAATTCGGTGATGAGGCCGATGAAATGCCTGGCCGAGCCGCCGCGGTGCAGCAGGCGGCTCAGGACCCTGTCCGCCCGGCGGCGCAAGTCGATCAATTCGTTCAGGTTCTTGGCCCGGTCGATCTCGGAGAACATGTTGGTCGGCGTCGAGCCGGTCGCCGCCAACACGTCCTGCTCGGAGATGACGCCCACCAAGCGCTCGTCGGCATCGACGACGACCAAGTGGGACAATCCGAAGCGGATCATGCTCATCGCCGCCTCGTCGAGATAGGTCAGCGGGCCGACGCTTTTCGGCCGGCGACTCATGATCTCGGCCGCCGGAACCGTCTCGGCCGAGCGGTCCAGGGCGACGATCTTGTCCCTGAGATCGGTGTTGGTGATGATCCCCACCGGCCGGCGATGGTCGTCGACGACGACCACCGAGCCCACTCCCCGCCGGGCCATGCCCCTGGCGGCGACGAGGACCGGGGTGAAGGGCCGGCAGGTCAAGACCTCGTCGCGCATCACCTCTCGCACCTGAACGGTGTTGAGGCCGGGCTCGGGCTCGGCCGCCGGCGGGCCCGAGGAGCGGTAGAAGCGGCTGGTCGATTCCCTGAGCGAGCGGGTGAAGTGGCGAGCGAACGCCTGGTGCTCGGACAACAGGCGGTTGAACGCTTCGGCCTTGATCAAGTAACAGAGGGTGTCCTCGACGGCCTCCACGGTCAGGCGCGGCGGGGCGTCGTCCAGAAGGGAGTAGACGCCCAGCATCTCCCCCTCGGCCCGCATATCGACCAGGAGGTCGTTTCGGCGATGCTTCTCCGGCGGCAGGTAGACCCGAACCGCGCCGGTCTGGATGATGTAGACGAACCTGGCCGGCTCGCCCTTGCGTTCGAGGATCTTGGTTCCGACCGGGAAGTACTCGATCAGCGCCCCGGCCGCCACTTCGACCAGGACCGCTTCGGGCAGGGTGTCGAAGGGGCTGACCCCGGCCAGGAACCGGGCCACGCGGTCGATGGGCGTCTCGATGGCCATAGCGAAATAATGACCTACCCGCGGCCGGTTTGGCAAGCGACGGATTCGCTCGAGGGGCGGGGCGATCGGGGGTAGACGTCGCCGGGGACGATCTTGTCGACGTCCTCACCCACGAGCATCCGTGTCCGGCCGAATGACAAATCCGCCCGCCGGGTTCATAATCATGGTATGGGCAAGGTGAAGGGGGGCGCTGAACCCATGACCAGGGAAGTCAGACGAGCCAAAGCGGTGGCCTTGCTCTCCGGCGGGCTGGACAGCACGCTGGCCGTCCTGGTCCTTCTGGAGCAAGGCGTCGAAGTCAACGCCGTCACCTTCCTGACCCACTTCGGCTGCGACATCGAGGATCGCTCGTCGTGTTCCCGCGACCCCTATCCGGCGGCGGAAAAGTTCGGCTTCGACGTCCGACTCTGCCACCTGGCCGACAAATTCATCGATATGGTCCGCCAACCCAAATTCGGGTTCGGCAAGAACGCCAATCCGTGTATCGACTGCCGCATCCTGATGCTCAAGGAGGCCAAGGCGCTGATGGAGAGAATCGGCGCCGACCTGCTCGTCACCGGCGAGGTCCTGGGCCAGCGGCCGATGAGCCAGCGCCGGGCCTGTTTCCCGCTCATCGACCGGGAGGCCGGCGTCGAGGGCCTGGTCTTGAGGCCGCTGAGCGCCAAGCTGTTGCCGCCGACCATCGCCGAGCGGCAAGGTCTGATCGACCGCGACCGGCTGTACGATTTCTGCGGCCGGAGCCGCAAACCCCAGATGGCCTTGGCTGAACGGCTGGGCCTGACCGACTACCCGACCCCGGCCGCGGGTTGCCTGTTGACCGATCCCAACTACTCTCTCAGGCTCAAGGACCTGCTCCAGAACCAGCCCGACTTCGGCCTGAAGGACATTCACCTGCTGAGACTGGGTCGCCACTTCCGGGCCTCGCCGCGGGCCAAGATAATCGTCGGTCGCAACGAAGGGGAGAACAAGAGCATCCTCCAGTTGGCCGACCGGGAAGACGCGCTGATGGAGGTGGAGGGCGTGGGCAGCCCGACGACCATCCTCGCCGGGAAGCCCTCGGACGAGGAGTTTTTGCTGGCCGCCTCGCTGACCGCCCGCTACTCCGACGCCCGAGGCCGCCGCCGGGTCGAGGTCAAGGTCTTCTCCCAGAGCGGGGATGCGTCCGTCTTGGCTTGCTCGCCGGCCACGCAGGAGACCTGCGACGGTTACCGCATCTGAAGAACATGAATCGGCGAAGTCGGCCCCAGGCGATGGGGCTCGGCGGGGGCGGTCGATTCGTTTAACCCGCTGGATTCACTCGGCGGATTGAAGTTGAGCCGGTAAGAGCGGCGGGGCCGGCGGCGTCGGCGCTTACGAGCCGATGTAGCGGTCGTAGAGGGTTCGGGCCTGGGCGTGGTCGTCGGTGCCGTGGATGATGACCCGCCCGTCGGGGAAGACCGAGAACTGGCAGCCTTCGGCCTCGAAGCGGATCAGATACTCGTTGGCGGAGACGATCGTCTCCGGGTCGAGGCGACGGGCCAGTTGATCCAACTCCAGCCTCTTGGGGCCGGGCGGGGAGATCTGAACGGCGTCGATGCCGCACATGGTCTCGGTCAGCGACCGGTCCCGGCTCTCCAGGAACTCGAACCTCTTTTGGCCGCAGCAGGGGCAGTCCTCGTTTTTGCCGTCCTTGAGCTCGAAGAGGTGATAGAAGCTCTGCCATAGATCCAGAGCTAATATGCCGGTCTGGAGCCTGTCCATCGCTCCGGTGAGCAGCTTCAGCCCCTCCGTCGCCGCCACCGAGGCGACCAGGTTGGGCGTCGGGCCGATGATGCCGGCCGTGTCGCAAGTGGGCATCGCCCCGGGCGGGGCCGGGTCGGGCAGGACGCAGCGCAGGCAGGGCGTCCGGCCCGGAACGATGGTCATCACGTTGCCGGTCGAGCCCAGGCAGCCGGTCCAGACCCACGGCCGGTCGAGTTTGACGGCCACGTCGTTGATCAGGTAGCGGGTTATCTGGTTGTCCAGGCCGTCTAGGACCAGGTCCACGTCGGACATCAGCTCCATGGCGTTGTCCGGGTTGATGTCGGCCACGATCCCCTCGACCTCGACGTCGCTGTTCATGGCCTTGAGCCGCTTCTCGGCCAGAATCGCCTTGGGCAGCCCGGTCTCGAGATCGGACTCGTCATAGAGCAACTGGCGGTTGAGGTTGCTAAGCTCCAGAAAGTCGCGGTCCACCACCCGCACCAGGCCCACCCCGGCCCGGACCATGAGCGCGGCCACGGTTCCCCCGGTGGCTCCCGCGCCGGCGACCAGAACCTTTGATCGCCGCAGCCTGGCCTGGCCCTCCGGCCCCAGTTCGGCGAAAAGCTCCTGCTTGCGGTAGCGTTGTTCTTTGGCGGCCAACTGGGTCGCGCCTCCTTGCCGTTCGCCTGCTTGAACTCCTCCCCCGCCAAGCGATGTGTCGAATTCTATATTATTCTCGACCGGACCCAGGGGCAAGCCTGGCGATGTCGTTTCGTTGGAGTCTCGGACTCCGGCCGCGATCAGCTCAGGTAATAGCCTCGCTCGCTGTGCTGGGTCAGATCCAGGCCGATGACCTCGTCCTCCTCGCCGACCCTGAGCCCGACTACGGCCTCGAGCGCCTTGAGGATCAGCAGGGTTACTAGGAAGGAGTAAACCAGGGCCGAAACCGCGCCCACGGCCTGGATGCCCAACAGGACGGCGTTGCCGAAAAACAGACCGTTCGCCCCGTCCGGGTTGGCCGCGGTGGAGGCGAACAGACCGGTGGCCAGGGCCCCCCAAAGCCCGCCCACGCCGTGGACGCCGACCACGTCCAGGGAGTCGTCGTAGCCCAGTTTGTCCTTGGCCACCACGGCCAGGTAGCAGACCGCTCCGGCGACGAGCCCGATGACGATCGAGGACAGCGGGCCGACGAATCCGGCCGCCGGGGTGATAGCCACCAGCCCGGCCAGAGCGCCGGTGGCCGCGCCGAGGGTGGTCGGCTTGCCGGCCATCAGCCACTCGATGATCAGCCACGAGACCACCGCCGCGCCGGTGGCCGCCTGGGTGTTGAAGAAGGCCAGGGCGGCCAAGGCGCCGCTGGTCAGGGCGCTGCCGGCGTTGAAGCCGAACCAGCCGAACCACAACAGCCCCGCCCCGAGCACGGTCAGAGGCAGGTTGTGGGGGTGGATCGGCTCCCGGGGCCAGCCCCGCCGCCGGCCGACGACGAGGGCCGCGGCCAGGGCCGCCGCGCCGGAGTTGATGTGGATGACCGTGCCGCCGGCGAAGTCCAGCGCGCCCAACTCGCCTAGCCAGCCGCCGCCCCAGACCCAGTGGCAGACCGGGAAGTAGACCAGGGTGACCCAAAGGGCGGTGAAGATCAGGAAGGCCGAGAACTTCATCCGCTCGGCAAAGGCGCCGGTGATCAGGGCCGGGGTGATGACGGCGAACATGAGCTGAAAGGCGCAGAAGAGCAGGTGGGGTATCGTTCCGGCGTAGGGTCCCGGCTTCAGCCCCACTCCGGCCAGGCCGGCGTAGCCAAGGGCGCCGAAGAAACCGCCGATATCCGGCCCGAAGGAGAGGCTGTAGCCATAAAAGACCCAGATGATGGACACCACTCCCAGGCAGACGAAGCTCTGGAGCATCGTCCCCAACACGTTTTTGGTCCGCACCAGACCGCCGTAGAAGAGAGCCAGGCCGGGCGTCATCAGCATCACCAGGGCCGTGGCCAGAAGCATGAAAGCGCTGTCGCCGGTGTCTATCATCTGTTTTCCTCCGCCTTAAGACATCTTCTTCAATGCCCGAATAAAAATGAAAAGACCTTGGTCAGGGACAGAGCAAACGGCGTGCTTGAATAGCGCATACTTAATAACTATCTGATTTTACACATTTAATATAAATTAATGCCGTGATCGATCCTCTGCTGGAGACGAGGAGGCTGGAGAAACAAGACAAAATTGTATTTATTTTGCGTGGAGAACAGCCCTAAATCGGGCGCCGGCAGATTGAATTTGTCGCGCTGTTATGTTATTTAGCTAATGAAAACAAAGGGTAGTCATATCGTTTGCCTGGAGGCCCCTCCGCCCGACGGAAATGACAAAGATGGCGCACGCTTTGAGTATTCATACAAAATTGTATGACCACTTTCCGCTTCGGCCTCCAAGGCGGCCGACGACGACGTGAACGAGAAAATATTTGTCTGACCGGGGCCTTATGGGCCCAGCGTTTATATGCTACACTGACTTGAAACGTGAGGGGTAAGGAGGACGATGAGCCAACTGACCGCCGCCATATTCTCCCAGGCCATCGGCTTGGCCGAGCAGATCTCGGCCGCCGGGGTGCTGGCGTGCTGGGAACATGTCGCCGGTCTGGACGATTTGGAGCAGGCCGGCCGGAGGGCTCGGTTGATCCTGGTGGCGCGGGACGAGAAGAGCCGGAAACAGGCCGAAAAGTACGCCTCTCAAGTGGTGTTGGCCCCCAAGGCCAGGTTGACCCGGAAGGCCCAGATCGACCTGGCCGTGCTCTCGGCCGCCGCCCAGGGACTCTTCGGCCCCGGCGAGCTGCTGGTCTGCCTGGCCGGCCCCAGCGGCGAGGGCGGGGCGGACACCATCCAGGTGGTCGAGGTCGGCCGGAGCGGACCGATGCCCTGCAGTGATTGCCACGACAGCCTGCAGGGAGCCGTGCCGGCCCAGGTGTTCAACGCCGTCTTGAACCTGGCCGTGGAACTGGCCCAGGAGGGCCGGGAAGGCCGACCCATCGGGACCATCTTCGTCCTCGGCGACTCGGAGATGGTTCTCCAATTCTCTCGCCAGGCGGTGCTCAACCCCTTCGCCGGCTATCCCGAGGAGTCGCTGTCGATCATGTCGGCCGAGATGAAGGAGACTATTCGCGAGTTCGCCAGCCTCGACGGCGCCTTCGTCATCCGCGGCGACGGCACCCTGGTGGCGGCCGGTCGCCAGCTTTCGGCCGGGGCGATGGACCTCGAACTGCCCCAGGGCATGGGCGCCCGGCACCAGGCCGCGGCGGCGATATCCTCGGTGACCAAGGCGGTCGCCCTGGTCATCTCCGAATCTTCCGGCACGGTGACCATCTTCCACCAGGGGCGGATCGTGGCCAGCTTGGTCAAGGAGGTCACCGGCGTGGTGGCCGACGGAGCGGTTTAACAAATCGATATGACAGAAATAAAAGAAAAAATAATCGGCACTTACGGCCGCGAGCTGGTCATTCCCGAGCAAGAGGACAACGGCTACAAGCCGGCGGCGGTGCTGGTGCCCCTTTTCCGGGAGGATGGCCGGTGGCAGGTGTTGTTCACCAAGCGCACCGACAAGGTGGACGCCCACAAGGGCCAGATATCCTTTCCCGGCGGCGTTCGCGATCCCGAAGACCCCGACCTGATCGCCACCGCCGTGCGCGAGACCGGCGAGGAGATCGGCGTCGCCCCGGCCGACATCGAACTCCTGGCCTCGCTGGAGCCGACGGCGACCATCACCAATTACATGGTCTACCCCTTCGTCGGCGTCATCCCCTATCCTTATCCCTTCAAACTCAACAGCTTCGAGGTGGCCCGGTTGATCAAGCTGCCCTTGGACGAGTTGATCGCCGAGGCCTGCGACCAGTACCCGGCCTCCGGGCCGCTGGAGCTGAGCGTCAGGTTCAATCGTCTGAGCGACGACGTCGTCTGGGGGGCCACGGCCAGGATACTCTACCGTTTTCTGGAGACGGCCTTCCTCGACGCCGAGGTCTGTAAATAACCCACTCCGCCCCAACGAAGCCGCCGCGCTTCTCACTCCGACAGGATTCGACCGCCCGCTCGACGGCGATTCAGGCGGCCCGCCGTCTTGGCCAAAACCGAACGATAATATAATATATCTAGAGGGCTGGCCGAGAATATGGCGCCGGGGAGAGAGGCCGTTGTCTGCGAGGGGGCGGGCGGCCGTCAGCGCGTCCCCGCCTTGAAACCGGAGACCTGGGTTCGGCCTCTATCCTCCCCGGGCCGAGAGCGGCCCGTTGGGCGGCCGAGGGCCCAATGGTGGGCCTGAGGAGACCGCCGGTCGAGATTCACACGAGTGCACTTGAGGAGGGTATATGGCCGAATGTCCCGCCTGCGGTGATGCTTTCGATCCGGGGAAGGGTATCAAATACCTGGACGAGGTCTTCTGCTCCCAAAAGTGCGCCCAAGAGGCGTGTGAAGAAGGCAGAACAGCCAACGAACCGATCGAAGTGGAGGTCGAGTGAGCGGGTGGAGGCGGGAGCGACTCCACTGCCCATGATCGTCAGTCAAGGTTTGAGCCGGGCCGAGCGGGGCGGGTTGAAAGCGCCGCCGCCGGCCTGAGCGAGAAGGGCCTGGCCCCGGCCGAAAGACGGGGGTGAGTCCTGGCGGGGGAAGCCGTTTTCAAAATGGTTTCCCCCGGCCTGTCTAAGACTTCCTGGGACGGTCCCGCAAGGCCAGTTCGATCAGCCGTTCCAGAAGCTCGGCCAGGGACAGTCCAGCTGCGGCCGCCTCTTTGGGGATGAGGCTGGTTGCGGTCATGCCGGGGACGGTGTTGGTCTCCAGAACGTAGATTTCGTCGCCGGCGACGATCATGTCGGTCCGGGACCAATGACACACCTCGAGGCAGTGATGCGCGGTCAGGGCCGCCTCCTGGCAGCGCCGGGTGAGCTCGTCGCTGATGGGCGCCGGGCAGAGCTCGTCGGTCGCTC
Source organism: uncultured Thermodesulfobacteriota bacterium (assembly GCA_964634465.1). Classification (GTDB taxonomy): domain Bacteria; phylum Desulfobacterota; class Desulfarculia; genus CAZWLY01. The sequence goes on from CAZWLY010000015.1 coordinate 79,966, forward strand.
CGGGGGTGTACTTGCGCTCGTAGTCGAAAAAGCGACCGGTCTTGGGCCGGATTTCGATGACCGGCAGGGCGGTCGGTCCCCGGTCGGGCAGATCCAAGACGCCGGCGGTGATCTCCTTGCCCGAAATCAGCGGCTCGACGAGGATCGACTCGCCGGGCCGCCGGGCCGCGGTCAGGGCCGGGCCGAGGTCCTCGATTCGCTCGACGAAACTTATCCCGACCGTCGAGCCCTCCATGGCCGGTTTGACCACCAGCGGCAGGCCGATCTCGGCCGCAATGGCGTCGGGGTCGGCGTCCTCGTCGGGCCCGATGACGATGTCCGGCGGGACGGTCAGGCCGGCCTCGACGAAGCGCTTTTTGGCCAGAACCTTGTCCCAGGACAAGACCATGGCCGGTATCCCCGCGCCCTGGTAGGGCAAGCCCAGACAATCCAGCAGGCCCTGGATGCGGCCGTCCTCGCCGTAGCGGCCGTGGAGCAGGATCAGGGCGGCGTCGAAGGTGGGAGCCAAGGCGACGAGCCTTTCCAACTCCTCGGCCGGGTCGATGACGGTCACGTCGTGGCCGACGGCGATGAGCGCCTCGGAGCAGGCCCGGCCGCTGTTTAGCGACACCTCCCGCTCGCTGGACCAGCCGCCGGCCAGAAGAACGACTCTCTTGGGCGTCATCTCTACTCCACTCCGGCGAACATGTCGTTGATTCGGTTCAGGTCCTCGGGGGCCAGGTCCACCATCTGGTCGAAGAGTTGTTTCTCCAGCTCGATGGCGTACTCGACGATGCCGGTCAGCCAGGCCTTGCGCTCGGGGGTGTCGCCGTAGCGCTCGATCAGGTCCGCGGCCCGCTCGGCGGCGGGAACGACCTTGGCGTGCAGCACCCGTTTGTCGGCGTAGTTGACCACCAGCGAGGGCGAGATCAGGCCGCGTTTCCTGATCGCCTCGGCCGGGTCGATGTGATCCCGGATCACCTTGGCCAAACCGGGATAGCCCAGGGCGAGCATGATCTGGAAGCCCCGCTCGCTGTGGGGGCACTTCTCGATGAGACACTCGGTCTTGGCGATGTCGTGGGTCAGGCCGCCAGCCTCGACCATCGGTAGATCCAGGTCGCGCCCGGCCCTGACCAGGGCGGCGCCCAGGCGCATCGCCGTCTCGGCGACCACCAGCGAATGGACGAGGATGTTGGGCAGCATGGCGTAGCGGGCCATCAGGCCGAAGCACGTCTCCCGATCCGGGACCGGGCCGAGGCGGTCCGGCGGGTTGAAGTTGGCCCTGACGAACTCGGCCGCGGCCTGGGGGTCGTCGATGTCCAGCCAGCGCACGGGCGAGTCGGGCGGACGGTCGGCGGCCCGGCCGGCCAGGGCCAGGAGGAGAGGGTCGCCGGTCAACTGGGGCTTGCCGCCGGGCGGGACGACCTCCACCTTCCAGCCGGACCTCGACTTGAAGCCCTCGGCCAGAACCAGGTCGAGACCGGTCATGGCCGCGGCCGCGACCTGAGGGCCGGGGTCGCCGGGCTGGGCGTGGAAGGTGGCCGCCTCACCCGGGCCGGTGACGGTCACCGCCAAGGCCCCGGCCTCGATATAGGCGTGGCTGTCCTTGCCGGGCGGATTGATCGGTCGGCCGCCGTGGCCGTGGTGCTTGACCACCCCCACCCTGACCCCGGAGCGGGCCAGGATGGAGGCGATTCGGGTCAGAAGGGTGGTCTTGCCGGAACCGGACGGGCCGCTGAAAGCCAGAACGTGGGCCATGGCTCACCTCGGGCCGGGTGAAGGTCCGGAGGGGTGGCCCGCCATCTCGGTCGCCTACTCGCCCTCTTTGGCCTCGGTCTCGGCGGCCAGGGCCAAGAGATGGTCCCAGTTGCGGTCGACCTCGGCCTGAATGTGGGCGATCTCCTCTTCCTTGAGATGGGCGAAGCGCCGCTGGAGTTTGAGGTATTCCTCCACCGGCTTGGGCTTGGCCACCTTCTTGGAGAGGTAGTAGCGACCGTCGATGACCTCGTAGAGCGGGAAGACTTTGGTCTGAACGGCCAGCTTGGCCAGCGTGATCGCCGAATCCGGCCCGCTCCGCCAGCCGGTGGGGCAAGGCGAATAGATGTGCAGGTAGGCCGGTCCCGGGACCAGGGCCGCCTTCCGGGCCTTGTTCATCAGGTCGATCTGATAGGCCGGCGAGGCGGTGGCCACGTAGGGCACGCCGTGGGCGGCGACGATGGCCGGCAGGTTCTTCTTCTCGGTCTGCTGGCCGATGGACTTCTCGCCCGAGGGGCTGGTGGTCGTCGTCGCGCCGTAGGGCGTGGACGAGGAGCGCTGGATGCCGGTGTTCATGTAGGCCTCGTTGTCGAGGCAGAGGTAGACGAAATTGTGACCCCGCTCCAGAGCGCCGGAGAGGGCCTGGAGGCCGATGTCGGCCGTGCCGCCGTCGCCGCCCATGGCGACCACGACCGCCTTCTCGTCTTGGGGAAGGCGGCCCTTGCGGGCCAGGGCCTTGCGGCCGGCCTCGATGCCGGAGGCGACCGCGGCGGCGTTCTCGAAGGCGACGTGGATCCACGGCACCGCCCAGGCGGTCTGGGGGTAAGGCGAGGTGATGATCTCCATGCAGCCCGTGGCCGAGGCGATGATGACGTCCCGGCCGATGGCCTTCAAGGCCTGGCGAAGAGCCAGCACTTCGCCGCAGCCCTGGCAGGCCCGGTGGCCGTGGACCAGGGCCTCGAACTCGGGCAGCTTCTTCATGGTTATCTTTTCAAAGTCCTTCAACGCCTCGGCGGCGCTAACCTTGTGATGCATAGCTTAGTCCTCCCGCACGCCGAAGAAGTCGAAGGGACGGCCGGCCGCGAGTTGGGCCTCGGCCGCCTCGACCATCTCCTTGAAGTCACCGCGGGTGATATCGCGTCCGCCCAGACCGGCGATGAAGGAGGCGATCTGGGGGGCGTTCTCCCGGCCGTAAAGGATGGCCCGAAGCTCGCTGGCCACCGGCCCGCCGGCCCCGCCGTAAGACATGGCCCGATCGATGACGACCAGCCGCTTCAGGCCGGCGACGGCGGCGAGGAAGGCCTCGGTCGGGAAGGGCCGCCAGAGTCGGATGCGGATCAGGCCGACCTTTTTCCCCTCGGCGGCCAGTTCGTCGATGGCGGTCATGGCCGTCTCGGAGGTGGAGCCCATGGTCACCAGGGCCGTGTCGGCCCCGTCCAGGTTGTGGGTTTCGATGGGCTGGTAGTAGCGGCCGAACTGCTCACCGAAAGCGCGCCAATGCTCCTCGATGACCGGCAGCGAATTTCTCAACGCCGTCTCCAGTTGGAGCCGGTGCTCGGAGTAGACCTCGGGTACGCCGACCGCGCCGAAGGTCATCGGGTTGTTCGGGTCGAGCCTGAAATTCGGCTTGAAGACCGGCAGATACTCGTCCACCTCGGCCTGATCCGGGATCAGGATCGGCTCGATGACGTGGGTCAGGGTGAAGCCGTCCATGTTGACCATGACCGGCAGCATCACCCGGGGATCTTCGGTGATCTTGAACCCGGCGATGGTCAGGTCCATGACCTCCTGGCCGTTTTCGCAGAAGTACTGGATCCAGCCGGTGTCCCGCTCGGCCATGACGTCCGAGTGGTCGTTCCAGATGGAGATCGGCGCGGACAGGGCCCGGTTGGCCACGGCCATGACCATGGGCAGCCTCAGGCCGGCGGCGATGAAGAGCACCTCGTGCATCAGGGCCAGGCCCTGGGAGCTGGTGGCGGTGAAGGTCCGGGCGCCGGCGGCGGCCGAGCCGATGCAGGCGCTCATGGCGCTGTGTTCGCTTTCGACCGGAATGAACTCGGCGTCCAGGTGGCCGTCGGCGACCAACTCGCTGAGATGTTCGACGATATGGGTCTGCGGCGTGATCGGGTAGGCGGCCACGACGTCGGCGTTGGCCAGTTTGACCGCCTCCGAACAGGCCAGGGAGACCTCCAGGCCTACACGTTGGGCCATTTACTCTTCCTCCATGCTGATCGCGTCGGCCGGGCACTCCTTGGCGCAGATGCCGCAGCCCTTGCAGTAGTCGGTCAGCCAGTCGTACAGTCCGTCGCCCCGGGACTGGTAGGCCAGATCGGGGCAGTAGATGTAGCACCGGCCGCACTTGATGCACTTCTCCTCGTCGGTAACGGGCTTCAGACCGGTTCGCCAGTCGCCGGTCTTGAATTCGGCGGCGCAACCGGGGGTGGTTATGAGTAAGCCCGGCTCGAGGGTGGTCCAACACTGGATAGCTTCGACCTTCTTGGCCATGGGGACGCTCCTTTAAGCCGGCTCTTGGATGTAGGTCGCCTCGTAGGCGGTTTCCAGAGCTTTGATGTTCTTCTCGGCGATCTTGCCGAAGCGGTTGTTGAACGCCTCGACCATGTCGGCCGGTTCGAGAATGCCGGTCGCCTTCAACACGGCCCCCAGCATGGTGGTGTTGGTGATCGGTATGCCCAACACCTCCTTGGCGATCTTGTCGGCATCGACCAGGGCCAGCCGGCCGCCGAAGCCGTAATCGGCCTGGCAGGACTCCTCACAGACCTCGGCGTTGATGATGAGCGTGCCGTCTTTCTTCAGGCCGTCGGCGACGTTGACGAACTGGAGCACCGAGGCGTCCAGGACGACGACTACGTCGGGCTGATAGATCTTCTCCCTGGTTTTGATGGGGTCGTCGCTGATCCGAACGAAGGCGGCCACCGGGGCACCCCGTCTCTCCGGGCCGAATGACGGGAAAGCCTGGGCGTACTTGCCCGTGGCAATGGCCGCCTGGGCCAGCAGCTCAGCCGATGTAACCGCCCCCTGTCCTCCTCGGCCATGCAATCTAATTTCTATCATGGTTGCTCCTTAAAGATTGCACATTTGGTAACCAAAGAACGCTGCCAAGACTACTGTTGATGAACTCGGTTGTCAAGCCGCTGAAAATGAACGGTGATTCAGTCAACTACCCACCGTCTTTCCCCATTTCGTCCTTTTTGTATTTTTGTCGGGCACGCCTTTTATCGTTTTATCGTTGCCGCCGTGGTGAATTTGGATTATCGAAATCGTAGCGACGTCGACTGAGCGCGTCGGGCCGGGCGGGCCAATGGCCTGACCATAAACAATGGGCAACTACCCAACACGACGCGGGCGATCTGTTGCCCAGGGTAAAAACTGGTGATCCGCCCAAGATGATCTTGTCGAACGCCAAGGAGAACGCCATGCCCCAGACCGGAAAGCTCAACGCCCTGATGGACGTAGACGGCCTCATGGTCGGCCAGTATACCGATGAACAAGCCGCCAGCGGCGTGACCGTGATCATCGCTCCCGAGGGCGCCGTGGCCGGGGTGGACGTTCGCGGCTCGGCGCCCGGCACCCGGGAGACCGATCTGTTGGAGCCGCTCAACCTGGTGGACAAGGCCCAGGCGGTGGTGCTGGCCGGCGGCTCGGTCTACGGCCTGGCTGCGGCCGACGGGGTGGTGCGCTGGCTGGCCGAGCGAGGCTGGGGCTTTCCTCTGGAAGACGGCCAGGTGGCGCCCATCGTGCCGGCGGCGGTTCTCTACGATCTGGGCCGCGGCCGGGAGTTCGTCCCGCCCATAAGCGCCGAGTGGGGCCGCAAGGCCTGTGAATCGGCCTCGACCGAGCGGCTGGATCTGGGCGCGGTCGGCGCCGGGACGGGCGCGCTGTCGGGCGGCATCAAGGGCGGGCTGGGCACGGCCAGTCTGGTCCTGGACTCGGGGCTGACCGTGGCCGCTATCGTCGCCGTCAACTCGCTGGGTTCGGTCGTCAACCCGGCCGACGGCCGCTTCTGGGAGGCCGGGCTGGAGGTGGCCGGTGAGTTCGGAGCGGCCGGAAGGCGGGCGGTCAAGCTGCCGCCGCCGCCGGAAGGCCAGCCGGCCCACAACACCACCATCGGCTTGGTGGCCACCGACGCCGAACTGACCAAGGCCCAGGCCCAAAAGGTGGCCCAGATGGCCCACGACGGTCTGGCCCGCTCTATTCGGCCGGCCCACACCATGTTCGACGGCGACACCATCTTCTGTCTGGCCACGGGCAAGCGCCCCCTGCCCGAACGGGACGGCTTCTTCATCGCCGCCCAGGCTCAAGCGGTCAACGAGCTGGGTCACGCCGCGGCCGACTGCATGTCCCGGGCGATTATCCGCGGCGTCATTGCCGCCAAGAGCCTGGGGGGTATAATCGCTTTTAACGAGCTCGACGATCTTTGAGCCAGCTATTTTTAGGGTCAGCTATCGATTCCGAAAGTTGGGGCTTGACTGGGTCAGGGTAGTTTTGGTCTAATGGTCTGACCAAAGCCTGCTGGATTGGCCGGCGGCTGAAAAGACAGGGAGCGACCGGTGAGCCAGCCCGCCTTCGATCAACTGGTTGAGCCGATTCAGGCCAGGCGCAAATCAGACCAGATCGTCGATCAGCTCAAGTCACTGATCACCAAGGGACTCTTGGGGCCAGGTCAAGTCTTTCCGGCCGAGCGGGACTTGAGCCAGGCCTTCGGCGTCAGCCGCTCCTCGGTCAGGGAGGCGATCCGCACCCTGGAGAATCTGCGCCTCATCGAGCGGGTCGGCAGAAGGCGGGTCGTGGTTCGCAACCTGACCGACGAGTTGATGCCGCCGGCCCTGGTCGATCTGCTGGTCGATCAGCCCGAGAGCCTGATCCCCTACTACGAGGCCCGGCTGAACGTCGAGCGAGGGGTGATCGAGTTGGCCGCCGAGCGCCGGACCGAAGAAGACCTGGCCGCCATGGGCCGGGCTTTGGACCGGCTGACCGAAGACATGCAACGCTTCGGGGCGGCGGTCGAGGCGGACATGGAGTTCCACCGCCGACTGGCCGGCGCCTCCCACAACCCCATCTTGAGCCACCTGATGACCTCGCTGTTGAACACCCAGCAGCGGGCCATGTTCAAACTGCCCCAGGTCTATTCCCGGCGGGCCATCGACCAGGCCGTAGAAGAACATCGTTTGATCTATCTCGGGATACAAAACCGGGATCCGGCGAAGGCGGCCGCCGCCCTGACCAGGTCCTTGACATATGCCATGGAAGTAATTGGATCTATAAGCAAAAATGACTGATCAAGGAGGAGGGGTTATGAAAAGGTTGCTGGCATTGATGTTGATGTTGGCCGTGATTGTCCCGGCCGGAGCAGCCGTGGCCGAGACGCCGGTGAGGGGCGGCACGCTGACCATCACCCAGACCGCCGAGCCTCAGGGTCTCGACCCGCTGTCCAATACCCAGGCGGCCATCGACCGCATCACCTACGGCAACATAATGGAGGGCCTGATCAAAGTCTCCGACAGCGGCAAGTTGGTCCCCTGTCTGGCCACCAGTTGGACCGTCTCCCCGGACGGCAAGGTCTACACCTTCAAGATCCGCAAGGGGGTCAAGTTCCACAACGGCGAGCCGTTCAACGCCAAGGTGGCCAAGTGGAACCTGGAGCGGGCCAAGGCGCCGGACACCAAGAACATCCACCCCGAGTACTTCCGCGGCATCGCCAAGATGGAGACGCCCGACGACTACACCCTGGTCATCACCCTCAAGGATGTCGACGCCCTCTTCCTGGTCCACCTGGCCGAGGGCGACGCCGTTTTCGCCCCGATGAAGGGTTATGAGAACCTCAAGTCCCACCCCATCGGCACCGGCCCGTTCAAGTTCGTCAAGTGGGTCAAGGGCGACCGGGTCGAGCTGGCCAGGTTCGACGGCTACTGGAATCCCAAGCTGCCCTATCTGAACAAGGTGATCATCAAGTTCATGGGCGACGCCACCGCCCAGGTGGCCGCGCTCAAGGCCGGCGACATCGACGTCATCGGCTCCATCGCTGCGCCGGAGCTGGCGGCCGGGCTGGCCAAGGACAAGCGGTTCAAGGTGACCGCCGGCACCTCCACCGGCGAGGTGATCATGTCCACCAACAACAAGGCCAAGTACTTCAGCAACAAGAAGGTCCGCCAGGCCATAGCCATGGCCATCGACCGCCAGGCGGTCATCGATCTGGTCATGTTCGGCTATGGTACGCCCATCGGCTCCTTCTGGTCCCCGTCCACGCCCTACTACAAGGACCTGACCGGCCTGTTCCCCTACAACCCCGAGCGGGCCAAGAAACTGTTGGCCGAGGCCGGCTATCCCAACGGCTTCGAGGCGACCATCAAGCTGCCGGCCATCTACTCCTACTCCAAGCGGGCCGGCGAGGTCATCGCCGACATGCTGGGCAAGATCGGCATCAAGCTCAACATCGAGATCGTCGAGTGGGGCCAGTGGATCGACCGGATCTTCAAGAAGAAAGAGTACGAGCTGACCATGATCGGTCACGTCGAGCCCTGGGACATCGGCATCTACGCCAATCCGGACTACTACTTCCAGTACCACAATCCCAAGTTCTGTGAGGCCTACATGCGGGCCCTCAAGGCCCCCAACGAGGCCGAGAAGGCCAAGTGGTTCGGCCGCTGCCAGGAGATCATCGCCGAGGACGCCGTCAACGGCTACCTCTTCTCCGCGCCGGCGCTTCGGGCGATGAAGAAGGAAGTCATGGGTTTCTGGGTCAACGCCCCGACCATCGCCCAGGACTGCAGCGAAGTCTGGATCAAGAAGTAGAATCCATCCCCAAGCGGGGCGGCCGGATAACTTTCCGGCCGTCCCGCCCTCTTCGGCTTTGAGGATCGGGCGAACCTGGTGATGACCAAGTACCTTATCAAAAAGATAATCACCCTTTTGATCCTGCTGTTTTTGGTCTCGATCACCGTCTTTTCCGTTCTCTTCGCCCTGCCCGGCGACCCGGCCCAGATCATCCTGGGGATCAACGCCACGCCCGAGATGCTGGCCAACCTGAGGGCCGAACTGGGCATCGATCGGCCTTTCTGGGTCCAGTACGGGAGCTGGATCGGGAATCTTCTCATCGGCCGCTCGGCCGTCTCGATCAACTACGACGTGCCGGTCTTCGATCTGATCGTCTCCCGCCTGGCCGTAACTGGTCCCCTGGCCCTGATGGCCATGCTCTTCGGGGTGATCATCTCCATCCCCCTGGGCATCTACGCCGCCCGCCGCCAGAACAGGACCGGCGACGTGGCGGTCATGCTTCTGACCCAGTTGGGCCTGGCCACGCCGGAATTCTGGCTGGGCATTCTTCTGATCCTGCTCTTCGCCGTGCAGTGGGGCTGGTTCTCGGCCGGCGGTTTCCCCGGCTGGGATGTTAGCTTCTGGGGCTCCTTGAAGGCGCTGCTCTTGCCCGCCTTGGCCCTGGGTCTGATCCGGGCCTCGATTCTGACCCGGCTGACCCGCTCGTCCATGCTGGAAGTGCTCAGGGAGGACTACGTCCGCACCGCCCGGGCCAAGGGACTCAAAGAGCGAACCGTGGTCTACGTCCACGCCTTGAGGAACGCCCTCATCCCGGTCCTGACCATCCTGGGCCTCCAGTTGGGCCAGTTGTTGGCCGGGGCGATCATCATCGAAAACGTCTACTCCCTGCCGGGGCTGGGCCGGCTGGTCTTCCTGGCCATCGGCCAACGCGACCTGCCGGTGGTCAGGGACATCGTCCTGGTCATCGCCGCGGCGGTGGTGCTGGTCAACTTCGTCGTCGACCTGACCTACGCCTACATCGACCCGCGGATCAGGTTGGAATAGAGATCGAGGCGCTCTCGACATGAAGCGATTTTTCAGCAATCGTAACTTCACCGTCGGCTTCATCCTCTCGGCCGCAGTCCTCCTCGTCGCCGTGACCAGCCTGGTCTGGACCCCTTATGACGGCAATCGGATGAATCCCCGGGTCCGCCTGCAACCGCCCTCTTTGAGCCACCCCCTGGGCACCGACCAGTACGGTCGCGACATCTTGAGCCGGGTCATGGACGGGGCGGTGACCTCGATCATCGTCGGTCTGGTCACGGTGACCATCGGACTGTCGTTGGGCGTCATATTGGGCCTGATCTCGGCCTATTACGGCAAGCTGGTCGATGAGTCGATCATGCGCTTCTCAGACTTGTTGTTCGGCTTCCCCGCCGTTTTGACGGCCATCCTGATAACTTCGATCCTGGGTCCGAGCGTGGTCAACGCCATGCTGGCCATCGGCATCTTCTACATCCCTGTCTTCGCCCGGCTGACCCGGGCGGTCGCCATGGGCGTGTGGGAGCGGGAGTTCATCGCCGCCGCCCGGGCCTCCGGCGTGGGCGAGTTGGCGATCACCGTCCGCCACGTCCTGCCCAACATCCTTTCGCCGCTTTTGATCCAGGCCACCATCCAGTTCGCGGTGGCCATCTTGGCCGAGGCTGGTTTGAGCTACCTCGGCCTGGGCACCCAACCTCCGGACGCCTCCTGGGGCCGAATGCTCAACGAGGCCCAGACCTTCATGGACATGGCCCCCTGGATGGCCGTCTTCCCCGGCCTGGCCATCGCCTGGGCGGTGTTGGGCTTCAACCTCTTGGGCGACGGCCTGCGCGACACCTTGGACCCGAGGATGGTCATGGTCCGCTGATCGGCGGGCGAGGACGCTTGATGATGATTCCCCATGAAGCGATAGACAGAGTCCTGGAAAACATCGACGAGGACGAACTGATCAGGATGACGGCCGAGCTGGTCAAGATCGACTCGGTCTGGGACCCGGCCGCCGGCACCAGCGAGCAGGCGGCGGCCGAGCTTCAGGCCCGCTGGTGCGAGCGGGAGGGCTTCGAGGTCCAAATCGACCAGGTCGCCCCCGGCCGGCCCAACGTCATTGCGCTTTGGCGGGCCGGAGAGGGCGAGCGCCGGTTGATGTTCGAGGGCCACACCGACGTGGTCACCCCCGGCGACGTCTCGGCCTGGCGACACGACCCCTTCGGGGCCGAGATCGTCGGCCGGCGGATGTACGGTCGGGGGACCAACGACACCAAGGGCAATGGCTGCGCCATGCTGATGGCCATGGCGGCGCTCAAGCGCTCCGGGATCGAACTGGCCGGGTCGATCGTGGCCGGCATCCTCTGCGACGAGGAGGACGCCATGCTCGGCGTCCAGGACTTCATCCGGCGCGGCCACGCCGACAAGGTCACCGCGGCGGTCATCTGCGAACCCCAGGACGGTCTCATCTGCACCTCCCAGAAGGGAGCGATCAGGGTCCGCTACACCATCCGCGGCCGGATGGCCCACGGCGCGATGCCGCTGACCGGGCTCAACCCCGCCCCGGCCGTGGCCCGCTTGATCGACGGCCTGGCCGAGTTGGAGGCGCGGGCGGCCGAAACCCACGGCCGGCACGAACACCTGGGCTGGCCCAGCTTCACCCCGACCGTGATCAGGGCCCCGGCCGCCGGCGCGCCGCAGCTCAACGTCGTGCCCGGCGAGGCCCAGATATTGGTGGACGTACGCACCGTGCCCGGCCAGTCCCACGAGCAGATTCGGGCCGATCTGCACGCCCTGGCCGAGCGGGTCAGGCGGCGGGTCGGCCAGGAGTATCGCGACTCCGACCGGCGACTGGCCGTGGAGCGCGAGCGCGACCTCGAGATCGAGGTCGAATTCCTGACCGATCGCCCCTGCACCGAGACCGCCCCGGACGAGCCGATCGTCCTGGCCGCCGACTGGGCCACCCGCCGGGTTTGGAGCGGCGAGCCGGTCTACGGCGGCGTGCCCGGCGCGACCGACGGCACCTTTCTGTGGTCGCTGAAGAACATCCCCATCGTCACCATGGGCGCCGGCGACCGCCAGGTGCCCCACCAGGTGGACGAGTGGGTCGACCTGGACCAGCTGGTCGAGACCGCCCGCATCTACGCCCTGACGGCACTGTACTATCTCACCCCCGGAGTGGCCGCATGAGCCAGCCGCTGCTGGAGATCAAGGACCTGGCGGTCTATTTCGACGTGCCCGAGGGGGTGGCGCGCGCCGTGGACGGCGTCAGTTTCCACGTCTGGCCGGGCGAGACCCTGGCGCTGGTGGGCGAGTCGGGTTGCGGCAAGAGCGTCACCTCCCTGAGTATCCTGGGCCTGATCCCCTCGCCGCCGGGGCGCATCGAGCGGGGGCGCATCATCTACGGCGGCCGCAACCTGCTCGAGGAGAAGGAGGAGCACCTGCGCCGGATTCGGGGAAACGAGATCTCCATGATCTTCCAGGAGCCCATGACCTCGCTCAACCCCGTGCTGTCCATCGGTCGGCAGGTGGCTGAGCCCCTCATGGTGCACCGTGGCCTGAGCCGCGAGGACGCCATGGCCGAGGCCCTGTCCTGGCTGGAGCGGGTGCGCATCCCGGCCGCCGCCAGGCGCCTGGAAGACTACCCGCACCAGTTGTCCGGCGGCATGCGCCAGCGGGTGATGATCGCCATGGCGCTGGTGTGCCAGCCGCGGCTGCTGATCGCCGACGAACCCACCACGGCCCTGGACGTGACCATCCAGGCCCAGGTGCTGACGCTGATGCACTCGCTCAAGGAAGAGTTGGACATGGCCCTGATGCTCATCACCCACGACCTGGGCGTGGTGGCCCAGGTGGCAAGGCGCGTGGTGGTCATGTACGCCGGCCAGGTGGTGGAGGAGGCCCCCGTGGCCGACATCTTCGACAGCTCCTTTCACCCTTACACCCAGGGGCTCTTGCGCTCCATGCCGCGCCTGGGACAG
>CAZWLY010000015.1:92487-93166 GCA_964634465.1 uncultured Thermodesulfobacteriota bacterium
TGGGACAGAACAAGGGCCGGTTGGCCGAGATCCCCGGCACGGTGCCGGTGCTCACCGAGACCATTACCGGCTGCCGCTTCGCCCCGCGCTGCGTACACCGCTTCGACCGCTGCCGCATCGAGGCGCCGCCGCTGTTCGAGATCGCCGAGGGCCGCCAGGCGCGCTGCTGGCTGAAACGTTACCCCGACAGGAGAAGAACCCATGTCTGACGAGGTGCTGCTGGGCGTCTCCAATCTGGTCAAACACTTCGGCCTGGGCGGCGGCCTGTTCAAAAAGCCCGAGGCGTGGGTGCAGGCCGTGGACGGGGTCTCCTTCGAGCTCAAGCGCGGCGAGAGTTTCGGGCTGGTGGGCGAGTCGGGTTGCGGCAAGACCACCCTGGGGCGCCTGGTGCTCCGGCTGCTGGAGCCCACCGCCGGAAAGGTGCTCTTCGACGGCACCGACATCTTCTCGATTCCTCGCCGGGAGATGGCTGCCATCCGCCGCCGGCTGCAGATCATCTTCCAGGACCCGTACGCCAGCCTGGACCCGCGCATGCGCGTCTACGACATCGTGACCGAGCCGCTGCGGGCCGTTGGGCGGCCCAGCCGGCAGCAGCGGCGGGACACGGCCGCCGAGATGCTGGTCAAGGTGGGGCTACACGCCGAGGACATCGACAAGTACCCCCACGAGTTCTCCGGCG
>CAZWLY010000016.1:0-77405 GCA_964634465.1 uncultured Thermodesulfobacteriota bacterium
GGAACCGACCAGGGCTCCTTCCTCCTCGCCGGACTCTCCCTGCACCTGGCCTTCTAGTTCGAAAAACCTCCCTCGTCATCGGGCGGCCCTCGTTTCCGTGGGGACCGCCCCTTTCTTTTTTCGGGTCTCATTCCACGCCCTCTCCGGAAAAACCGATCCGGCATGGTTGTGACCTTCAACCCGCTGTTTTTTTAAAGTTGACTCCAGGTCGTGCCGATCAGACGGGTAACGGTGGGATCCGCCCGCTGAGAGCCTGCCGGCGGCGGGCGGGATCGAGGAGAGGCAAGCGGTGATCGAAGGACCGACATACTCCTTTCCCTTGACGCCGGCTTGGACGAGAGTGGCCGGGTCGACTCGCGCCGGTGGAGAGGCGCCAGAGCGGCTCATTCCGGCGGCCGAGCCGATCCAGAGCGAACCGGCGCCAAATGAATCGATCCGGGACCGGAGCGAAGCGGCGGACAAGACCGCCGCCCCTTCCCCGATCGGATCGGAGCCGACCGAAGAGGCCTCCGCTCGAACCCCGGCCGAGTCCAAGGGCGATGGCCGGGACGAGACGGGCCGCTCCCCTCGTCCGGGAGGGGTCTCGGTCAAGGACCTCACCCCCCGGGAAGAGGCCCAGGTTCAAAAGCTTCGGCGGCGGGACATCGCCGTCAAGCGTCACGAACAGGCCCACGTCGCCGCTGCCGGCGGCCTGGCCAGGGGCGGGGTCCGCTACACCTATCGGACCGGTCCCGACGGCCGGCGTTACGCCGTCGGCGGACACGTGGCCATCGACTCCTCGCCCGTGCCCGGCGACCCCGAGGCGACCATCCGCAAGGCCCAGGTCGTGCGCCGGGCCGCCCTGGCCCCGCCCGATCCCTCGGCCAAGGACCGGCAGGTGGCGGCCAAGGCCTCCCGGATGGAGGCCGAGGCCCGGCTGGAGCTGGCCGAAGAGAAGAAACAGGAACGACTCGAGGCCGAGGAGGCGGCCGAGAAGCGGGCCGAGGGGCCGGCCGGGACCGCTGAAGCCGAGACCGAGCCCGGCCGAAGCGCCGGCCAAGCCGAATCATCCCCCCAGGCGGCGGATGGCGAGAGCCGCTCTCCCGGCGACTTCAGGGGCCTGAGCGGCGTCCGGGCCTACCAGTACTACTCCCTCTCCCCCCAAGCCGAGCTCTCTCGAAACCGGCCTCCGGCCCAGGCCGGCTTGGACTTCTACCTCTAAAACCGTCAAGCCCGGCCGGACGATCGAACGGGCGACGCCGGCTCAGGGATGTCTTATAATGTTTTCAAAGCTCTATCCGGCAAGGAGGCGACGATGAAGAAAAACCTCGGGCCGGCCAATCTGCTCTACCCCATGCCGATCGTCCTGGTCGGAGCGATGTGCGACGGCAAACCCAACTACATGCCGGCGGCCCACGTGGGCATCATCGACTTCGAGCACCTCTCGGTCTCCCTGGGGCGGACCCACCACACCAACAAGGGCGTGCGCGAGCATCAGGCCTTCAGCGTCAACCTGCCCTCGGTCGATCTGGTCGAGAAGGTCGATTACTGCGGTCTGGTCAGTGGCAAGAACACCGACAAGGCGGATCTTTTCACCAATTTCTTCGGTGAGGCGACCGGAGCGCCGATGATCGAGGAGTGCCCGGTCAACATGGAGTGCCGGGTGACCGAGGTGCTGGAGCGGCCGCGGCACGAGGTCTTCATCGGCCGGGTGGCGGCGAGCTACTGCGACGAGGCGATCCTGGCCGGCGACGCGCCGGACCTAAAAAGCCTCAAGCCGCTTCTCTTCGCCATGAACGACAAGGGCTACTGGGAGCTGGGGCCGCGCCTGGCCAACGCCTGGAGCGTGGGCAAGGAACTGAAACGGCGGCGCTGAGGCGACGCGATTCGGCCCCCGCCTCGGGCGCTTTCGCCGGCGCTCGGCGTCCGGTCGGCGACTCGGTCCAATCGCTTAGCCGGTCACCTTGCCGCTGGACATCAGCTCTAGGCCGCTCTCCCGGGCGAAGTCATCCTGCAGGGCGTTGAAGCGCTGGCCGATGACCCGGGCCAGGTTGCGCATGAAGAGATAGCCCAGGCGTGGATCGTCTTCAAACAGGGCGGTCAGCTCGTCCCTCTTGAGACACAACAGGGTGCAGTTCTTATCGCCGCTGCAATAAGACGAGAGCGTGTAGCGATGCGGCGGCACCAGAGCCGACCAGCCGAACATGCCGCCCCGGCTGACGGTGGAGATGGTCGTCTCCTTGGAGGTGCTCCGTCCCGGCAGATCGAAACGGAGGTCCACCCTTCCTTTGACCACGAAACACAGGTCCTCGGCCCCGCCGCCCTCGGCGAAGACCCGCTCGCCGGGACTATAGGTTTTGGTTCGGCAGCAACTCAGAATCTTGTCCAGTTGGTGAACGTCCATCCCTTCGCAGACCTCGACCATCGCCAGAAACTTCAGATCGGCCATGAAACCCTCCCCACCGCGCGGCGGCCGGACGTCCGGCCCCGTGGTTTATGTTGGCCGGACCATCGAATCGCTAGACTCCGATTCTCCGGTCCATGGTTGAGACCCGTGGTAAAGGGATCGAGCGTGCGCGCTGTTTTCCACCGCTTCTAACTTTTATGGTAGGCGGAGGGATTGCTCGATGCAACGTTTTTTGGAGGTTCCAGGAAAAGAAGGGCCGGCTCCCGGTCCGGCCGCGCCCTCGGGCGACGCCGGCGGCGAGTATCTCTTGACACGGCCGGCTCTTGCCTCTACAAAGATATGATAATTATGCCCTTTGCATTCGCTCGGGTCGGTGGGCCCGGCCGGAGGGTGACCGAGAGAGGCGGCGAAAGAGCGGACAAGCGCTCCTCCCCGTCTCGCCCGAACATCGTAGTTATTTCGGGCATTATTCGACGCTTGCCTTTCAATGGTGTGGCGTCTATGTTTTAAGTGGACTTGTGAAATAGATCACCAAATACGCTGCCGCGCCGAGCCGCAGCGGGTGAAAAAAGGAGGAAAATCGCCCGGCCCAACCCGGATCTTCGTCCGACCCGGTTCGTCCGGGAAGGGTGAATGCGGGAGGTCGGGGGAAAAAGGAGTTCAAGACTGTGAAGACGATCAAGGTCAAGGACTTGATGGTGCCGTTGGACGAGTACGCCACCGTCCCCCACGACGCCACTCTCTACGAGGCGGCGGCGGCACTGGAGAACGCCCAGGAAAGCTTCAACCGGAACCACTACCGCCACCGGGCGGTGTTGGTTCTCGACGAAAACAATCAGGTGGTGGGCAAACTTTCCCAGCGTGACGTCCTTGAGGCTCTGGAACCCGGCTACAGAACCGACGCCGGCGCTCCCAAGGGCGTCACCCAGTTCACCGCCAGCTTCGTCAAGGCCATCCAGAAACACCACACCCTGTGGGCGCACCCCTTGGACGACATCTGTCGCAAGGCGGTGGACATCCGGGTCAAGGACGTCATGTCCTGCCCCGGCGAGGGCGAGTACGTCAGTGAGAACACTTTGCTGGATCAGGCCATCCACCAGTTCGTCATCGGCCACCACCAATCGTTGCTGGTCACCGGCAAGGGCAAACAGGTGGTCGGCGTCCTGAGGTTGGCCGATGTGTTTCTGGAAGTCTACAAGGTGATGATGAAATGCCAGAGTTCCCCCCTGGAAGACTGAAGCGAAAGCACGGTTGCATCCTGCCGGTACCGTAAGGAGGCTTTGATAAGTGACTGCGACAGCTGAAACTGCCGCGACCAGAAACTTTGACGTCAAGAGGCTGTTCTTCCTCCTCTTGGGCGTCGCCCTCTTCGTAATCGTCTACTTCTCTCCTCCCTGGCCCGACGCCGTTGACACGGCGGGCAAACACTTCACGCTGACTACGCAGGGCAAGGGCGCCCTGGCCGTCTTTCTTTTGGCCGCTACCTGGTGGGTCTTCGAGGTGGTGCCCATCGGCGTCACCTCGCTGGCCATCGCCACCCTTCAGGTCCTGTTCCTGATCCGGCCGGCCCACAAGGCCTTCGGCGACTTCATGGACCCATCGGTGATGTTCATCTTCGGCTCGATCGTCATCGGCTTCGTCTTCACCAAGACGGGGCTGACCCGGCGACTGGCCTACAAGATGCTCAAGGTCGTCGGCGAGAGGACGTCGATGATCTACCTGGGCTGCTTTGTCGTCACCGCCGCCTTGGCCCACATCATGGCCCATACCGCCGTGGCCGCGACCATCTACCCGCTGCTGGTGGCCATCTACGGCCTCTACGGCGAGGGCGACAAGGTCACCAAGTTCGGCAAGGGGCTGTTCATGGGGATGGCCTACGTGGCCGGGGCCGGTTCGATCGTCACCCTTTTGGGCGCGGCCCGGGGCGCGGTGGCCATCGGCTTTTACCAGGACGTCCTCGGCAAGTCCGTCGGCTTCTTCGAGTTGACCTACTACATGTTCCCCATCGGCTGGCTGATGGTCTTCCTGCTGTGGGGCTTTTTCATGATCTTCTGCAAACCGGAGAAGAAGGTCATTCCCGGCTTGAGGGAAAAGGCCCGGGAGCTTGACGCCGAACAGGGCCCGATGACCAGAGACGAGATCACGGCCCTGGTCATCGTCGGCCTGATCATCCTGGTCCTGGCCCTTCGGGCGTTCATCCCCGAGCTCAAGTTCATCCACAAGACGGCGGTGATCATCACCTCGACCATCCTCTTCTTCGTGTTCAAGATTCTGGACATCAACGACCTGGAGGAGATTCCCTGGAACATCATTCTGCTCTTCGCCGGGGCGATGTCCATCGGCTTTTGCCTGTGGCAGACCGGCGCGGCCGAGTGGTTGGCCATCCAGTGGTTGATCATGTTCAAGGAGGCGAACTGGTTCGTGTTCATCATGAGCATCGCCTTCTTCGTGATGATCATGACCAACTTCATCATGAACGTGGCCGCCATCGCCATCTCGCTGCCGGTGGCCCTGGTCATCGCGCCCTACCTGGGCGTGGCCGGCGAGGTGATCCTGTTCGCCTCCCTGGTGACGGCCGGCATGCCCTTCCTGCTCCTGGTCGGGGCGGCGCCCAACGCCATCGCCTACGACTCGAAGCAGTTCACCACCGGCGAGTTTTTCCTCTACGGCATTCCGGCCAGCGTTCTCTTGATGCTGATCGTGGCCTTGGCCGTGGGGGTGATCTGGCCGGTCATGGGCATGGACATTCTGGCCGCCAAGCCCTAGAGAGGAGCGAACGAGACGACTGGAATCGAGACCGGGCCGGATCTTTCGTCGGCCCGGTCTTCATTCTTTTTTATGGAGACGGAGATCGCCATGGAAAAATTGAGAGAAATCCTGGAGCGGGTCATCGGTCGGGTGAACATCAACCTGTTCGAGATGAGCTTCGATGTCCGGCCCTACCTCGAAGGGCTGGTCTCGCTGGAGCAGTTCGCCAAGTTCTACGCCTTCTACGGCGTCTCGCCCCAGCATCCGCTCTACTTCCACTTTTCCAACTCGTCACTGGCCGGCAGCTATTTCCTCGGCAAGTGCGTGGTCGAGAACTCGGTGCTCTACAAGAGCGACATCCGGGGCGACGAGCTGAAGGGCGAAGGCGACAAGCTCAGCCGGGGCGACGTGGAGGTCCCGGTCCTGACCGACGAGGAGATAAACATCAAGTACAGCTACCTGGCCAAGACCCTGGTTCACAACTTCTCCCACGATCCGGAGCATCCCGAGGAGTTCTTCATCCACAACACCGCGTCCATGCCCTACGCCAACATCCACGGCGCGCCGGTGGAGGGGAGCTTCTTGGGGGCCTTTTCGACCATCGATCTGACCACGGTCCACGACTGCGTCATCGGCGAGTTCGCCTACGTCCAGACCGGCGAGCTGGCCCATCACTTCGTCAAGCCGGGCCAGATCTGGATCAACGCCCCCGGCGTGTTCAACTTCCGCTACCTCTTCGATCTGGAGGTGCTCAGGCGCTACGTCGGCCACCGGCCCGGCCAGCCGCCGAAAGGCGTCATCTGGGACTTCGTCGAGGCCCACAAGCGCTACTTCGAGCCGGTCTACGACACGCTGAGCGGGGCCTGCCTGCTGAGGGTGGGTCCGGGGTCGTCGGTCAGTCCCTACAGCGTGGTCGAGGGCGAGTGCGAATTCGGCGAGAACGTGCTGGTGGCCCAGCGGGCCTTTCTCAAGGATTCGCGTCTGGGCAAGGGGGCCAACGCCCAGGAGAACTGCTTCATCATCGACTCCACCCTGGCCGGGCTCAACGTCACCGCCCACGGCGGCAAGATCATCAACGCCGACATGGGCCGGAAGGTCTTCGTCGGCTTCAACGCCTTTCTCCGGGGCGGAGAAGATCGCCGTCTCAAGGTCGGCGACGAGTCGATCGTCATGCCCCACACCATCATCGACCTTAAGGAAGCGGTGGAGATTCCGGCCGGGACGCTGGTCTGGGGCCTCATCAGGAACGAGGCCGATCTTGAAGACAACAGCCTGCCCATCGCCGACCTGGCCGCGGTCAAGGACGAGATCAGGGTCGGCGGTATGGAGTTCACCGGCGACGGCGAGGCTTTCGTCCACGCCTTCACCCATCGCATCGACCACATCCTGGAGGCCAACGGAGCCTTTTTCGACGGGGAGCAGGGCCGGGGTCACGCCCAGCGCTCCCAGAGCATCTCGTTCAACACCATTCAGCCCTACGCCGAGGGCGGTCTGACCGGGGTCTACCCGACTATCGACATCCGGCCCTGACGGCGCTCGGCTATCGATACGGCCAGGCCGCGCCTTGTTTGGCGCGGCCTTTCTTTTGGCCGGTGAGAGGCGGGTGTCGGGGCGCACTCGACGCTAGATCGGGCGATTGTCCGGCCGGTTTGGCCGAAAGCGAAGATTGCCGGGAACGGCCGGCGATCATAACGGGAAAATCGTCGCCTGTGGACGGCGTTTCCCGATAAGTTCGCCGACCAAGCCCGCGGGAATGCTTACGCCGGTCTACCCGTGGCTGGGGTTGGTCATCACCTGGTCGATGGCGTCCCGGATGGCCTGGTCGATCTGGTCGTCGGTGACCGGCTCCTTGAGGCTGATCGTTCCCTTCTGGACGTAGCGGGCCGGCAGCTTGTTGAGCGCCAGGGCGTAGATGTCCTGAATGTCGAGGTCCTGGGGATGGTAGTTGGGGTAGTCCCGGAGTATGTCGGGGATCATCGCCCTGACCCGCTTCTCGTTCTTGTTGCGGATGCTTTTGACCGAGACGTTGCCGATCATGTAGTCGTCGTCCACCATTGGCTGCTCCTTCAATTGGGCTGGACGGCTTGATCCCCTGATTATATGGTCTCCGAGCGGCGTTGTACAGACCCTGCCGCCGCCTGGCCGCTTGATGCGGGCGAGAGGCGCTTGTCCCGGTCTCGCCGGAGCGAAGCGGGCTGGGGGCTACTCCCGGTGGAGGGCCTCGATGGGGTTGAGACGCGAGGCCTTCCTGGCCGGATAGAAGCCGAAGAAGACGCCCACCGCCCCGGAGAAACCGAAGGCCAAGATCACCGAATCGATTTCGATTATGGCCGGCCACTCGCCCAACCGGGCGATGGCCATCGACCCGCTGAGCCCGATCAGAATCCCGATCAGGCCGCCGATCAAAGACAGCGCCACCGACTCGATCAGGAACTGGGCCAGGATGTCGCGGCTCTTGGCCCCGACGGCCATCCGGAGGCCGATCTCCCGGGTCCGCTCGGTGACCGAGACCAGCATGATGTTCATGATGCCGATCCCGCCGACGATCAACGACACCGAGGCCACGGCGGCCAGAAGCAGGCTCAGCGCCTTGGACGAGGCGGCGGCCGTGTCCAGGATCTGGGACAGGTTCCTGACCGAGAAGTCGTCGTCCCGGCCGGGACGGATCTTGTGCCGCTGGCGAAGCAGTTCCTTGACCTGCTCCTCCACCTCGGCCACCAGTTCCTTGGTCCGGGCCTTGACGAAGATGGCTCCGACCAGCTTCCCGCTCAGCCAACGGCCGCCCAGGACCCGCTTCTTGGCCGTCGAGATGGGGATGATGACCACGTCGTCCTGGTCGGTGCCCATGCCGGACTGGCCCTTCTCCTTGAGCGAGCCGATGACGGTGAACGGCACCCGGTTGATACGGATCGTCCGGCCGATCGGGTCTTCGCCGCCGAACAGGTTCTCGATCACCGTCCGGCCGACCAAAGCCACCTTGGCCGCTGCCTTGACCTCTTCGGGGGTGAACGGACGGCCGCGTTCGACCTCCCACTCCCGGGCCTCGAGGTAGGCCGGGGTGACGCCCCTGATCACTGACGACCAGTTCTGGCGGCCGAAGATGAGCTGGCCGCTGCCCCGAACCGAGGCCGCGGCCACCTTGACGTCCGGCAGCTCGTTCTGGATGGCCTCGGCGTCGTCTTCGGTCAGGCTGGGCATGGTGCCGTGGCCCAGGCGGACGCCGCCGGCGGTGGTGGTTCCGTTCAGGACGATGATCAGATTCGAGCCCAGGCTGTGGATCAGCCGATCGACCCTGGCCTCGGCCCCGGAGCCGACCGAGACCATGATGATCACCGCGCCGACGCCGATGATGATGCCGAGCGTGGTCAAGACGCTTCTCATGACGTTGACTCGAAGCGCCTTGATTGCGGCCAGGAGAGAGTCCAGGAGGCGACTCACGGCTCGACCCCCTCGGCCTTCATCCGGGCCAGGACCGACTCGGCGGTGTTGGGCCGCTCGACCGTCTCGTCGCCGATCACCCGCCCGTCGCGGAAGCGAAGGATGCGCTTGGCGAAACCGGCGATGTAGGGTTCGTGGGTGACGACGACGATGGTCATCCCCTGATCGTTGAGGCGCTGGAAGAGCGACATGATCTCGACGCCGGTCACGGTGTCCAAGGCGCCGGTGGGCTCGTCGGCCAGGATGATAGCCGGGTCGTTGACCAGGGCCCGGGCGATGGCCACCCGCTGCTGCTGGCCGCCGGAGAGCTGGGACGGGTGGTGGTCGGCCCGGTCGGTCAGGCCGACCGCCTCCAGCACCGCCTCGGCCTTGGCCCGGCGCCGGCGGCGGGGCAGGCGGCTGTAGGAGAGCGGCAGTTCGACGTTCTCCACGGCCGTCGTTCGAGGCAGCAGGTTGAAGGTCTGGAAGACGAAGCCGATCTTCGAGTTGCGGGTGACGGCCAGTTGGTCCCGGCTGAGGCGGGAGACGTCCTGGCCGTCCAGAAGGTAGCGACCCGAGGTGGGCGTATCCAGGCAGCCCAGAAGATTCATGAAGGTCGATTTGCCCGACCCCGACGGACCCATGACGGCCACGAACTCGCCCGGCTCGACCCCGACCGACACTCCCCGCAGGGCCTTGACGACCTGGTCGCCCAGAGGATAGTCCTTGGTCAGCTCCTCGGTTTTGAGCAGCAGATCGGCCACCTTAGAACCTGAACCGCCGGCCGCCGGCCCTTTTCTTGGTTCCGGTCCGTCGCCGGCCGACGATGACCTCCTGGCCGGCCTCGATCTCGCCCCGGACGATCTCGGTGAATTGGCCGTCGCTGACGCCGATCATCACCGGCGCCGGTTCGGGCTTGCCGTCCCGCCCGAGAACCCAGAGCGTGCCGGGCCGGATGGGGTTGACCTCCCGCCGGGCGGTCAACCGGCGGTATGCTTCGAGCTGCTTCGGGGTCAGGATCGTCTCGACGGCCTGCCGGTTTCGCCGGCGGAGAGCCTCGATCTCGGCCTTGATCTCCTCGGCCGAGGCCCCGGCTTGGCGCAGGGTCATTATCTTCCGGCGGCCCTGGACGAAGCGCTCTCTCAACCGGGCCTGCTGGTCCTCGGTCAGCGCCAGGGCCCGGCTCAGCCTCTTGAACCGCTCCTCGGCCGCGGCGCGGCCGCCGAAGGCCTGATCCGCCGGCCGGCCGGTGGAACCCGTCTCGCCGGCCGGTTTGAACCGCAGCGCGGCGTTGGGCGCCTTGAGCACGTCGCGGCGTTCATCGACCACGATCTGGACGCTGGCGGTCATGCCCGGCAGCAACCGCAGGTCCCGGTTCTCGGCCGAGATGACTACGGTGTAGGTGACCACGTTCTGGACCGTCTTCGAGGCCATCCGGATCTGCTCGACTATACCGGTGAAGGTCCTGTCGGGATAGGCGTCCACGGTGAAGCTCGCCCTCTGGCCGACTTGGATGCCGCCGATGTCGGCTTCGTCCAGGCTGGCCTCGACCTGCATCTGTCTCAAGTCCTTGGCGATGGTGAAAAGCGTCGGCGCCTGCAGGCTGGCGGCCACGGTCTGTCCGACGTCCACGTTGCGCTCGATGACCACGCCGTTGACCGGCGAGCGGATGATGGTCTGCTCCAGATCGATCCGGGCGTTCTCCACCACGGCCCGGCGTTGTTCCACCTGAGCCCGAGCGTGCATCACCTGGGCCTGGGCCATCTTGAGCTGGGCCTGGCGGGAGTTGATCTGCTGGGCCTGGGCTGCCAGTTGGGCCTGGGCCGTTTTGAGCTGGGCCACGGCCTGGTCGCGGGCGGCCCGGGCCTGGTCGATCTCCCGTTTGGATACGGCCGCCTTCTTAAACAGCGCCCGCTTGCGCTCATACTCCTGCTCGGCGTCGGTCACCGCCGCCTGGGCCTTGTCCACCTGGGCCCGGGCCGCAGCCAGGTTGGAGCGGGCGTTCTCCAGTTCGGCCCGGGTTCGCTCCACCACCGCTTCCTGGATGGCCACGTTGGCCTTGGCCACGGCCAGTTCGGCCTCGGCCTGGCGGAGGCGGGCCTCGAAGTTGACCGGGTCGATGCGGGCGATGATCTGGCCGGCCTTGACCTCGGTGTTGAAGTCGGCCAGAAGTTCTTTGATCTGGCCCGAGACCTGGGAGCCGACCTGGACGGTGATGACGGCGCTCAAGGTGCCGGTGGAGGAGACGAGGTGGACGATGGACCCCCGTTCGATCTTGGCCAGGCGGTAGGCGGGAGCCTCGTCGCCGGCGTCGGGGTAGAAGAAGTACCAGCCGGCCGCCGCCGCGGCCAAGACGATGATCGAGACAATGAACTTGCGCATCCAACCCGCCCAGCCAAAGGTTCATTCCGCGTCGAGCTTCACCCGGCCCATCGGCGCTTCACACCGGAAAGTATGCGGTCATTCGTCCGGCCGGTCAAGGTATTTTCTTTTGATTTGAGGTAGATGGATAAAGATTACCCGCCAGGATCGCCTCTCCCGAAAGACGGATCGAACCGGCTCGGCCGCGGCCGGGCCGGAAAGCCCGCAAGACGCTCGCCCCGCGGCCCGCCGCCGCCCGCCCGGTCAAGACCGCCCCAACGACTCGTTGCGCCTGGCGGCGTCGCTTTTTCTCACTTCATCCCGGCCGTAAACAGCGTCCAGGGCTGGGTCGGCCGGTCGTGGAGGTAGCCCTTCAGGTGGCGCCACTGGATGTGCTCTTTAAGGTGTTTCTCGGCGTCGAACGGCATTCCCGACGAATTGCCCCACCGGGCCCAGAGCTTGAACGCCTTGGCCAGCTCGGAGTCGGTCACCTTTCCGTCCACCGCTCCCCTCGGCTGGAAGGGCAGCGGTCGGCCGGGCTGGCTCATGTACTCCCGGGCGTCCAGCTCGTAGTGAGCGTCGATCGTTCTGGAGGAGGGGTTGATCTTTTTCAGATAGACGTCGTAGTGGTCGGCCAGAATCAGCTTGGCGATCTCGACGTCGATTTTGCCGTAGTGCTTCTCCATCAACTGGGTCAGGCGGACCTGGCGGGCCCCCTGGTGGCGGCGGATGTCGGCGAAGCCGGTGTTGGCGCACTCCAGGTTCCTGATCCGCGGGTCCAACGGCGCGTTGTAACCGATGAAGTAGCCGTCCTTCTTCCGCTCGACGTTGTAGAACCTGAGCCCCAGCTCCAGGCGCATGATCTCGCCGGTGTTGACGTCGCCGACGAGCCAGGAGTTGGCGTAGCCGCCGTTGTTTTTCTTTTTCATGATCCCGACGAAGGAATCGAGGTCCGTTGCGTACTGGGCCGCCTTGCGAAGTCTGAAGAACTCGGGGGCTTCGTTCTCGTCGTAGAGGGAGTAGCCGCCGATGGTCGTCTCGGTGATTATCAGCCCGGCCGAGGTGACGGCGAAGTCGGTCCCGCTCTGGATGAAGCCGGGCGCGGCCTGCATCAGAATGCGGTTGCCCTTGTCGGGCTTGATATCGATGATGACGTTGAAAAACTGGCCGGTCTCGAAGTTGTCGAAGGAGTTGTGGGCGACCACGATCTTGCCCCCGGCCGTGGCCGAGCCGGTGGCGATGAAGGCGCTGCAATGGTCGTCCTTACCTGGAATCGAGGGGGCGTACTTGTACTTGGCCTTGGCGTTGGGCCACCAGTAGTCGGTCAGCTCTTCGTGGCCGTTCCAGCACAGGATGTCTTTCCAGGTGACCTCGACCCCGGCCTTTTGGGCCCCGGCGGCGATGCCCTTGATCTCGTCCAGGAACTCCTGGTCGATGTGCTTGACCCACAACTTGGCCGCGGCGTCGGCAAAGAACTCCCACTTCTTGCCGGTTTCCCAGTAGGTCACGAACTTCAGGCAGCGCAGGACCTCTTTGATCTCATCTGCGGCCAGGAAACCGTGCTGGAAGCCCCGTTCAAAGGGGCCTCCCTCCAAGTGGAGATAGACCCAGCCGTTTTTATCCAGACGGTAGCCCCGGCCCTGCTTTTTGCCGCCCTCCGACCCGGCCGCCCAGGCCGGCAGGGCCAAGGCCAGGACCACCAGCCCAATGAACGTCGCCCTCCACCACTTCGAAGCGGACATAAACCCTCCTTTGCCGGTCGGCCCGGAATCGGTCCATCATATCACGATCAACGCCGTTTCCGAATTGAGGAGATTCGACGGCGCGGGCGCGGGCTTCGGCTCAGTCCTCGCTTTTCACCGGCGGGTGGTCGGTTTCGCCTTCCTGGGGGGACGCGTCCCCGGCCGGGGCCGATTCCTCAAGCAGTCGCTCGAACTCGTCTTCCGGGATGGGATGGCCGAAGAGAAAACCCTGCATCAAATAGCAGCCCTCGGTGCACAGGAACTCGTTCTGCTCCTCGGTCTCCACGCCCTCGGCCACCGTCTCCATGCCCATGTTCTTGGCCATGGAGATGATGGTCTTGATGATCTCCCGGTCGTCGGGATTGGAAGTCGCGTCCCGGATGAACGAGCGGTCGATCTTGAGCGTATCCACCGGGAAGCGCTTCAGGTGGCCCAGGGAGGAGTAGCCGGTGCCGAAGTCGTCGATGGCGAAACGGACCCCCATGTCGTGGAGCCGCCTCATCTGGGAGGCGGCCTGCTCCGCCTTGTCGGCGACTCCGCTTTCGGTCATCTCCAGCTTGAGACAGGAGGGCGGCAGGCCGGTCTCGGCAAGGATGCGTTCGATGATGTCCACCAGGTTGGGCTGGCCCAGTTGGCGAGGCGAGAGGTTGATCGACACGTAGAGCCAGTCGTAGCCCATGTCGTGCCACTTCTTGGCCTGGCGGCAGGCTTCCCGGATCACCCACTCGCCGATGACCAGGATGGCTCCGGTCTCCTCGGCCAAGGGGATGAACTGGTCCGGCAGGAGGAGGCCCAACTCGGGATGGTTCCACCGCACCAGGGCCTCCATGCCCAATATCCGGCGATCGTTGTTCACCAAGGGCTGGTAGTGAAGCACTAACTGCTTCTGGTGGACGGCTTGCCGGAGGGTCGATTCCAGCTTCATCCTTTCCAGGGCCCGCTGATTCATCTCGGCGGTGTAGAAACGGTAACCGTTGCGCTCCTCCTTGGCGGCGTACATGGCCATGTCGGCGTTTTTGACCATCACCTCGACGTCGTCGCCGTCGTCGGGGAAGACGCTGATGCCGATGCTGGCCGTGATGAAAAGCTTGTGGCCGTTGACGTAGATCGGTTGGGACACGGTATCCAGTATCTTCTGGGCCACTCGGGCGGCGTCGATGTCCTTGCCGAGGTCGTTGGCGATGACGGTGAACTCGTCGCCGCCCAGGCGATAGATGTAGTCGCTCTTCCTGAGGCAGTCCTGGATGCGACCGGCGACCTCCTTCAAGAGCCCGTCGCCGACGTCGTGACCGAGGGTGTCGTTGATGTCCTTGAAGCGGTCCAGGTCCATGAACAAAAGGGCCCACAGCCTGCGGTCGCCCCGGCGGCGGGACTGGATGACCGATTCTTCCAGGTCTTTGTAGAACGATTTCCGGTTGGGGAGACCGGTCAGCATGTCGCTGTAGGCGATGCGTTTCAGTTGGGCCTCGGTCCGCTTGCGGCGGGTGATGTCCTGGATGGTGACCACCGAGCCCTGGGGCCGTCCCTGCTGGTCGAAGAAGCTGGCCCCGCTGATGGAGACGTCCACCACCCGTCCGGTCTTGGTCAGCCGCCGGGTCTCCACCCCGGTGAGTGTTTCCCCTCGGAGGACTTTCTCGATCATGGCCTCGGTCTCGGGCCAGTTCTCCTCGGGTACGAAGTCCATCCTCAAACCCGCCCGCTCCTCCAGGGTCCAACCGAAGACCCTGGTGAAAGCCGGGTTGACGTAGGTCACCCGGCCCTCGGTGTCGTAGACCACCACCGGGTCGGGCGAGGCCTCCAGAACGGTTCGGTGGCGCTCCTCGCTTTCCTTCAAGGCCTCCTCGGCCTTCTTGCGTTCGGTTATGTCGCGGTAGATGCCGTAGACGCCGACCTGCTCGCCGTCGATGACGACCGGCGCTCCCAGGATGGAGACGTCCACCAGCGTGCCGTCCTTGCGGCGGCGCTTGGCCTCGGCCTCCACCTTTTCGCCCCGGGCGACCCGGTTGGTCAGCTCCAGGCCGAAAGCCTTGTCCTCCTCGGGTACGATCAGGTCGTTGATCCGATGGCCCCGGACCTCCTCAAGGGTGTAGCCGAAGAGCCGGGTGAACTCGTTGTTGATCTTCATCACCCGATCGTCGGGGTCCAGAACGGCGATGGCTTCGGGGGCGATGTCGAAGAAACGCTCCAGGTAGAGCCGGTGCCTCTCGGCCTCGGTTTCGGCCTTGCGGCGTTCGGTGACGTCCCTGAACAAACCGACGATGCCGATGACGTTGCCGTCCGGGTCCAGATTGGGCGCGCCGGAGAGAGTGAAGTGGCGAACCTGGCCGTCCTTGGCGATCAGCCGGCCCTCGCGGAAGCGAAGCGTCTTCCGCTCGTCCCGGATCATCTTGAAGAGTTCGATGTAATATTTTTCTTCGCCCGGCTCGACGAAGTCGATGAAGTAGCGGCCGATCACCTCGTCGATCCGGTGGCCCAGCAATCTGGTCCAGGCCGGATTGACATAGGTGAAGGCGCCGTCCAGGCCGAGAGTGTAGATGATGTCCGGCGCGTTTTCGCTTAAGAGCCGGAACCTCTCTTCACTCTCCCTCAACCGGTCTTCGGCCAGCTTGCGGGCGGTGATGTTCCGGATGATGCCGTGGTAGCCGATCACCGCGCCCTCGCCGTCGCGCTTGGCCGTGGCCGTCATCAGGCAGTCCATCACCTTGGCGTTCTTGCCCTTGAGCCGGACCTGGTAGTCCTGGACCGAGCCGAGCCGGTCGATCTCCCGGATGAACCTCTTGCCCTCTTCGGGATCGACGTAGAGTTGCTGGAACTTGACCTTCGACAGCTCGGTCCGGTCCCAACCGAACAGTTCCACCCCAGCCCGGTTGACGCTCAGGATGGTTCCGTCCCGGGCGGTGATGACGATGGCGTCCCGCGATTCCTCGAAGAGTTCCCGGAGTTGTTGGACAGACACCCGGCCGCCGGGAACGGTCGGCCGATCCGGCGAGCGATCGTCAACCGGGCCAAGGCGATCGCTCACGGTCGGCTTCGCCTCAGACCGTTTCGGCATGACCAGCCCCCCCCGCCTTCACTTGGCCGATTCGTCGATCAGGTTTTGGAGTAATGGACGGATCGTCTCATTATGGCAGAGTTCGGATCGTTTTTCAATAACCTCGATCGCCTCCGTTTTGGGTGGTCGGGGTCGAACAGGCCAATAAACAGCGCCTTGTTTCTTGGCCTGTTTAAAGGAGGCGAGGCCCGGCGTCTCCACCCGCCCGATCAAACGCTCGCCAGCCGCCCCAGGCCGGCCTTGAGATCGGCGATCAGATCGTCCGGGTCCTCCAGCCCGGCATGGATGCGAAGCGTCGGCCCGGCCGCCTCCCAGCGGGTGGCGGTTCTGGTCGTGGCCGGGTCGTGGGGCATGATCAGGCTCTCGTATCCGCCCCAGGAATAACCCATGGCGAACAGCTCCATGTTGTCCAGCATGGCCGCCAGGGCCTCTTTGGAGTATGGTTTCAAGGCCACGCTGAACAGGCCCGAGGCGCCGGTGAAGTCCCGTTTCCAAATCTCGTGACCGGGACAGGACGGGAGGGCCGGGTGGAGGACGCGTTCCACCTCGGGCCGGCGGCTCAACCACTCGGCCAGGGCCAGGCCGGTCTGCTGGTGGCGTTCGAGACGGACTTTGAGGGATCTGAGCCCCCGCAAGGCCAGGTAGCAGTCGTCCGGGGCGCCGCCCTGGCCGAAATCCCTGGTCGCCTCGAGGAGTTTGGGCCAGGCCGCCTCGGTGGCGCTCACCGCGCCGAGCAGCAGGTCGCCGTGGCCGCCGATGTACTTGGTCGCCGGCTGGATGGAGACGTCCACGCCGTGCTCGAAGGGCTTGAAGAAAAGGGGAGTGGCCCAGGCGTTGTCCATCAGCACCGTCGCCCCTCGCTTGTGGGCGGCTTCGGCGATGGCCGGCACGTCCTGGACCTCGAAGGTGACCGAACCGGGCGACTCGACGTAGACCACCTTGGTGTTGGGGCGGATCAGCTCGGCGATGCCGGCGCCGATGAGCGGGTCGTAGTAGGTCGTCTCCACCCCGAAGCGGGCCAGGACGTTGTCGCAGAAGCGGCGGGTGGGACCGTAGACGGCGTCGACCATCAACAGGTGGTCGCCGGCCTTGAGAAAGGCCATCAGGGCCACGGCCACGGCGGCCAGCCCCGAGGGAAACAGGCGGGCGTCGAACCCGCCCTCCAGCCGGGCGATGGCCTCCTCCAGGGCCTGGCTGACCGGGGTGGTGTGGAGGCCGTAGGTCTTTTTCTTGCCCGGTGCGGCTTCCCGGGCCTCCAGTTCCTCGACGTTGGGAAAGATGATGGTCGAGGCGTGGACGACGGGCGGGTTGACCGCGTCGTACTGCTTTTGAGGGTCGCGGCCCAGATTGACGATCCTGGTGTCTTCTTTCATCGCTGCCTCGTGCTCCAAGAGACGATCGAAACCGCTCCGCCGCGGCGGTGCGTCGCCAAGAAGGCTAATACGCTCGACAAAACGTGTCAACATCGACCGGTTATCGTCCTTGACCCCCCCATCGTTTTAAGGTACAGATTTCCTACACGCCCGACGCGGCTCTGGGGGGCGGCTCGGGCGGTTTTGAAGCGGAAGCCTTTTGCCCGTCTCACTCATCGCTCTTTCGACGGGCCAAACAGATAGACCAAACCAAGACCGTGCACTAAACCGATATCAGGAGCTTGGAAGACTGTGACTAGGTATATAAAATCGGCGGCGATAGTCCTGGTTGCTGCGGCTCTGTCCTTCGCCTTCGGGCTCGGTCCGGCCCAGGCCAGCGAATGCGTCAAGTGCCACACCAACGCCGAAAAATTGAAGGAGATCACCGAATACTTGGCCAAGAAGCGGCCCAGCCAAGAGGATCTGGCCAAGCTGTCCCAGGGGCCGTCCATGGCCGGCCCGGTCAAACAGGTCGAGCCCTTCAAGCGGCTGTTGATCACCAAGGAGATGTTCGACTACGAGAACCACGGCGACATCGCCTGCGAAGACTGCCACAACGGCAATCCGAACACCGACAACTGGCGCCTGGCCCACGGCGGACTGACCCGCGACCCGTCCTATCCCGCGCCCGGTGTGTGCGCCGAGTGCCACGAGGACGAGGCCAAGAACTACGGCAAAAGCCTCCACCACACCAACGCGCCGATGCTGGCCGCGGTCATGGCCCGGGCGGGCGACGAGCCGTCGATGAAGAAAAAGGCCAAGCTGGCCTACGACTACAGTTGCACCCAGTGCCACGCCAGTTGCGGCAGTTGCCACATCAGCCGGCCCAACGTCGCCGGCGGCGGCCTTTTGAAAGGCCACGCCTACCTGGCCCAGCCGTCCGAGGAGGAGACCTGCAACGCCTGCCACGGCGGCACGGTCGGGGTGGAGTTCACTGGCAAGCTCGAGGGCCTGGCCCCCGACGTCCATTTGACCCAGGGCGAGATGGGTTGCCTGGACTGCCACACCGTGGAGCAGATGCACGGCGACGGTAAGACCTACGCTTCCCGCCGGGAGGTCGAGAGCCCGGATTGTCTCGACTGCCACGACGACATCTACGCCGAAGGGGCGGCCAACCTGGCCGTTCACCGCGACCACAAGGGCAAGGCCAGTTGCCAGGTCTGCCACTCCCAGGCCTACCAGAACTGCTCGGGCTGCCACGTCGGCAAGACGGCCAAGGGCGACAAGTTCTTCAAGGTGGACGCCCACAAGGTCGCCTTCTACATCGGCCGCAACCCCAACAAGAGCGAGCGCCACCCGGAGAAGTTCGTCGTCGTCCGCCAGGCCCCGGCCGCGCCGGATACGTTCAAGTACTACCTCGGCGGCCGGCTGCCCGAGTTCGACAAGAGGCCGACCTTCACCTACGCCTCGCCCCACAACATCCAGCGAAAGACCGCTCAGGCCAGCGCCTGCAACAACTGCCACGGCAATCAGAAGCTGTTCCTGAAAGGCTCGGACATGCCGTCCGACGTGCGCCGGGCCAACCGCAAGGTGATGGCCATCGGCGACAAGATCATCCCGCCCAAGCTCCGGGAGGAGTAGGCCGGCCCGACATCACCGGCCCGATACCACCTGAGGCGAACCGGGCCGCCGCCCGTTGGCGGGCGGCGGCCCTTCTTTCCGGGCACCGGCCGAACGTCCGGGCCCGGCCCGCGATCGATGCCTGAACTTCCGGCCTATATCTTTCGATCCCACCCCCGCCAATACTTCTCCCTGACCTTGCGCCTGAGCAGCTTGCCCGAGGCGCTCTTGGGCAGTTCCGGCCAGAACTCCACCGATTTCGGCTTCTTGTAGCCGGCCACCCGCTGGCCGACAAAGGCGATCAGCTCCGCCTCCTCGACCCGCCGGCCCGGCTTGAGCGCCACCACCGCCTTGACCGCCTCGCCCCAGTGATCGTCGGGCACGCCGACCACCGTCGCCTCCAAGACGGCCGGGTGCTCGTAAAGGGCCTCCTCCACCTCGCGGGGGTAGATGTTCTTGCCGCCGCTGATGATCAGATCGTCCTTGCGATCGACGATGTAGACATAGCCGTCCTCGTCGAAGTAGGCCATGTCGCCGGTATGAAGCCAGCCGTCCTTGATCTTCTCGGCAGTCTTGTCGGGCAGTCGCCAGTAGCCGATCATCATCGCTTCGCTCTTGACCGCTATCTCACCCACCTCGCCGACCGGGACGTCGTTCCCCTCGGCGTCGACGATTCTGACCTGGTAGTCCAGGACCGGCCGGCCGGCCGAGGCCAGCTTTTTGACCTTGTTCTCCGGCCCGTCCAGGACGTGGTCCTCGGGCGGGAGGGTGGTGGTCAGCGGCCCGGTCTCGGTGGCCCCGTACTGCTGGCAGAAGCCGGTTCCGAATCGGCCGAAGGCGGACAAGGCCTTCTTCAACAGCTCCACCGGCATGGGCGAGCCGACGTAGAAGATCCGCTTGAGCGAGCTCAGGTCCACCGAATCCATGAGAGGCGAGTGGAGCATGGCGTTGATCATCGTCGGCACCAGGAGGCAGACGGTGATCCGTTCCCTGGCCAGCGTTTCCAAAACCTTGGCCGGGTCGAACGGAGAGCCGTAGACGACCGTGGTGTTGGGTATGAAAAAGCAGCGCCCCAGGTTGTCCTCAAAGGCGACGTGGGACATCGGGGCGACGATGAGACAGCGTTCGTCGTAGCCGAACTGGTTTTCGATGACGCCGGTGACGGCGGTGGTGACCAGGTGGTTGTGGCTGCGCATCGCCCCCTTGGGCTTGCCCGTGGTGCCGGAGGTGAAGTAGATGCTCATCACGTCGCGGGGCGACACCTCGACCTCCGGCTCGGCCGAATCTCCGGACTCGAGCAGTTCTCCGTAGCTTTGGGATCGATCCCACTCGGACCCGTCGAGGCAGACGTAGCGCTCGACCGAATCCAGATCGGGGGCGACGGCCTTCAGCCCCGGCTCGAAAGCGCTCCCATAGAAGACGAACCTGGGCTCGGAGTAGTCGATCAAATACGCCAACTCTTTTTCGGTGACCAGGCCCGAGTACGGGCAGAAGATGGCCCCCGTCTTGGCCGCGGCGAAGTAGAGTTCGATGAACTGGTGGCAGTTGGCCGTCTGGACGCCGAGGCGATCGCCCTTTTTCAGCCCCCGCTCCAGGAGGGCGTTGGCCAGGCGGTTGACCCGCTCGTTGAACTGCTGGAAGGTAAACGAACTTTTTCCGTCGATGACGGCCGTCTTGTCTGGAAATTTGGCCGCCCCTCGGGCCAACATGTCGCCTACGGTCATGAAAACCCCCTCGATCCCAAATTCCCCTTGGCGGTCGGAGCCCGGCCGAGCCGACGGCCGGCCGCCGACGCGGGATGACGTTGTTGGATTGGCTCGCCTGCGGGAAACGATTGACCCGATTCGGGACCGAGTGCGGCCCCTTAGCCGGCCCGACGATCTTAGCACCGGCCGGCCCGGAAGCACAAGCCGGGGGAGGCCGAAAAGCGCCGGGAGAGAGGGGGTTCGTCTCCCGGGGCGAGATCGAAGGCGGGCCGCGTCCTTTTCGACGCGGCCCGGCGTTTTCCCCTCGACGCCCGGCCGAAGCGCTTTCCACAATCGAAGAGCCGGCCCGCCCAGGCAATGGTTCAGAGTTGTTTCCGAGAGGCGGCCCTAGTCCGTCTCCACCCTGTATTTGACGGCGTAGTTGGCCAGTATTTCGTGAACCTTGGCCTCGACGGCCTCGGCCGAGGCGTCCCGGGCCGGCTTGACGCCGATTACGGCCAGGGTGCCGTGGATCTTGTCCTCGCCGACCTCGACCGTCACCGACTCGGCCAGTTCGCCCAGAGCGGCCAGCTCGGCGGTGAAGGCCCGCTTGACGGCGTCCCACTTGAGGGCCGGCTTGAAGATTTTGCCGACGGCGGTCAAGGGCATCTGGTCGATGACGAGCACCTGCTTGGGGATGGCCGCCCGCTCGCCGACCTCGGCCTTGAGGTAGTCCAGGATGTCCTCGGGCGTCATTTTGACCCCCTCTTGGAGCTGGACGTAGACCGCCGGGACCTCGCCGGCGTAGGGGTCGGGCCAGGGCACGGCCGCGGCCACGGCCACGCCCTCCAAGCGGTAGAGCGGGTCTTCGATCAGGGCCGGATCGATGTTGTGGCCGCCGCGGATGATGAGCTCCTTTTTGCGGCCGGTCAGCCAGAGGTAGCCGTCGGCGTCCATTCGGCCCAGATCGCCGGTGTTGAACCAGCCTTCCTCGGCCCAGACGCCCTGGTTGTGGGCTTCGTCCAGGTAGCCGTTGAATACGTTGGGGCCGCTGATCAAAACCGAGCCGATCTCGTCGGTCTCGGCTTCGCGCACGAGGCGGCCGTCTTCGTCGAGGCGGCCGATCTTTATCTTGTGGTAGGGCAGGCGAAGACCCACCGAGCCGATCTTGCGCTCGCCGTAGAGGGGATTGACCGCCGAGACGCAGGTGCCCTCGGTCAGGCCGTAGCCCTCCAGGATGCTCAGCCCGGTGTAGTCCTCGAAGCGTTGGAACAGCTCCACCGACAGCGGGGCCGCGCCGCAGACCAGGAAGCGCAGCGAGGAGATGTCGGCTCCACCCTTGGGCACCTCCAAGAGCACCGAGAGAATGGTCGGCACGGCCGAGAACATGATCGCCCGGTAGCGCTCGATGATCTTGTAGAAGTTCTTGATGATCGCCGGGTCGCGGTAACCGGCCGGCGAGAGCAGGACGACATGGGCGCCGCTGAGGAACGGGGCCGAGCCGGTGACGGTGGTGCCGTTGACGTGGAAGAGCGGCAGGCCGCACAGGGCCGCGTCTCCCGGTTTGAAGCCCAGCACGGCGGCGGTCATGAAGGCCATCACCGCCTCGTTGAAGTGGCTGTGGGGGGCCAACTTGGGCGTGCCGGTGGTGCCGCCGGTGTGGTACATCGAGGCCATGTCGGTCGGCTCGATTATCCGGCCTGAATCGAGCTTGTCGCCGTCGTACTTGGCCACGGCCTCGTCGAAGCCGATGACGCCGTTCTTCTCGTCGCCGGGTCCCGGAACCCGGATCACGGCCTTCAGCTCGGGCAGCTCCCGGCGGACCGCCTCCACCTTGGGCCAGATCTCGGCCCCGGGAGTCTCGCCCAGGGCGACCAGGACCTTGGTCCCGGCGGCGCGGCAGATGTCGGCGATGGTGGCCGGCTCCAAAAGGGGATTGATCGGGTTGACCACGCCGGTCGCTTCGCCGCCCCAGAGGGTGAAGTGGGTCTGGGGCAGGTTGGGCAGAAGGTAGGAGATCACGTCCTTGGGACCCAGGCCCAGGTCGTGGAACAGATTGGCCGTCCGGGTCACCTGGGCCAGAAAATCGCGGTAGGAGATGACGATCGGCCGGTCATACTCCTCGCCCGAGGGAATGAAGCTGATCGCCGCTCCGTCCGGGTTCTTGGCCGCGCCGGTTTTGAGCAGATCGTAGGTGTTGAACGCCTCGAGCCGCTCCTCGATGGGGATCCGTTCGAACTCTTCGATGTCGGCCAGGGCGGTGACTCTCAACTCTGACATGGGAGCTCCTCGCTTTCTGGTTGACGCTCCTTCAAATTGCCTCACCGGAAGCCGGGGATCAAGACCGTCGAGCCGAAAAGCACCGGTAACCAGCGGGTTCGGCTGGAGCCCGCCGGTTACCGGGCTTTGAAGGCGGCCGTCGCCTCAGTGGTCGTGGTCGTGAATCTCCGTTTCGTGGCCGGGATGGTCGTGCTCGTGGGGCCCGTGCTCGCCGGAGTGGTCATGGTCGTGGACCTCGGGCGGGCCGGTGTGAACATGCTCGTGGCTGTGCTCGTGGCTGTGCTCATGGCTGTGGGTGTGAGAGTGCTCGTGGCGATGCTTCTCATCGCCGTGGAAATGTTCGTGCTCGTGCACATGGGTGTGCACATGGCTGTGCAAATGTTTGTGTTCGTGCCTGCCTTCCATGGGCGACCCCCTTGTCTTGGTTTTTATGGACCCGCTGTGGCCTTGGGAATAGTGTAACCCGCCGGAAGTGATCGACAAAGAGAAATTGGCCGGCCTCTTGGCGGCGGGACGTGTCTTGCCGGCGGGTTCGTCTCCCGGGCGGCGATCGATAGGGGCCGGCGAGTTCAAGACCGTCCGGTCATGGCCTCTCGGGCGGCAGATAGAGGTTGAGCTCCATCATCTTGACCGAGGCCTCGATACGCAGGGCGTTGCGCCAGATGGCCGGAAAGGAGGACGACTCCTCGATCAGAGCCTCGGCCTCCCGGCGGATGCGTTCGATGCGGGCGGCCAATTCGGCCAACTTCTGCTGATCCATCCTTTCCTCCCCTAATGGAGCCGGCGCAGGTCCTTGAACCGGCGCGCCTTGACCTCGTAGCGCGGCAGGCTGCCGAAGTCGTGGACTTCGATCAGGTAACCCAGATTGGTCTTGAGCCTCAACTCGTCCTTGAGCCTGGCCAGGACGGCCTCCACGTCGCCGGAGAAATCCGGGGCGAACTCGATTTTCAGGGTGATCTTGTCGCTGTCGCCGATCCGTTCGACCGTCACCTCGTACTCGTCGCCCAACTCGGTGAATCCCCTCACCACCTCCTCGATGGCCGAGGGGGACAGGAGCACGCCCTTGACCTTGGTGATGTCGTCGGCCCGGCCCAAAACGCCGCCCTTGACCAGCCTGAAGGTCCGGCCGCAGGGGCAGGGCTGGTCCGCCCATTCGATGACGTCCTTGGAGTCGAAGCGGACGCAGGGCTGGGCCAGGCGATCGAAGGCGGTGATGACCATCCGGCCCGGGCGGCCCGGCTCCTCGATCGGCCGGCCGGTCTCCAGATCCTCGATCTGGACCAGGAACATGGCTTCGTTGGCGTGCAGTCCGCCCGGCTGGTGAGCGCACTCGTACCCCCAGGCCCCGATCTCGGTCGCGCCGGCGTGATCGAAGACCTTGGCTCCCCAGGCCTCCTCCAACCGTCGCTTGGTGGTCGGGATCGACGCCCCGGGTTCGCCGGCGCAGGTGATCTTGGTGATGGTCAGCTCGGCCGGGTCGAGGCCGAGCCGGTTTCTGGCCACGGCGGCCATGTTCAGGATGTAGGTCGGGGTGCCCATCATCGCCGTGGCCTTCAACTCCTGGATCTTGAGCACCCGGGCGGCGGTGTCCAGGACGCCGCCGGGCACCACCTCGCAGCCGATCTTCTCGGCGGCGTAGTGCCCGGCCCAAAAGGCGACGAAGACGTTGTAGCCGAAGGGGATGAAGACCCGGTCGTCGGGTCGGTATCCCTGGGACCAGAGGATGAAAGACCAGCATTCCGACCACCACTCCCAGTCGGCCCAGGTGTCGGCCTGGTAGACCGGCCGGCCGGTGGTGCCTGAGGTCTGGCGGTACTCGACCACCTCGCTTAAGGGCACGCTCAAGATCGAGCCGTAGGGGAAGGGCTCCTCCTCTTGAGCGGCCTGGAGCGCCGCCTTGTCCACCTTTGGCGTCTTGGCCGCGTCGTCGAGGCTTTTGATGTCGCCGGGCTCGAGGCCGGCCTGTTGATACAAGCGGCGATAGAAGGGCGAGCGGTCGTAGGCCCACTCGAGGATCCGTTTGAACTTGGCCAGTTGGAGTTCCCGGAGCCGCTCCGGCTCCAGGGTTTCGAGGACCGGGTTCCAGTAGGGACTCTCGGTCATGTCCGCCTCCGAGCCGGTCAGTACATCAACCTGGGCAGCCACAGGACGATCATGGGGAAGGCGACCAGGAAGCCGGTGCCGACGATCAGGGCGATCAGGAACGGCACCACGCCTTTGAAGATCGTCTCCAGGGCGATGTCCTTGTCGATGCCGTTGACCACGTAGACGTTGATCCCCACCGGCGGGGTGATGACCCCCATCTGGGTGACCAGGACGATGATGATCCCGAACCAGATCGGGTCGTAGCCCAACTCGACGATGATCGGGTAGAAGATGGGGATGGTCAGCATGATCAGGGCCAGCGCGTCGATGAAGCAACCGCCGATCAGGTAGACCAGGATGATCATCGAGATGATCGCCCAGGGGGCCATGTCCATGCCGGCCACCCAATTGGCCACCTGGAACGGGATTCGGGTGACCGCCAGAAAGTGGCCGAAGACCACCGCCCCGGCCACCAGCAACAGGACCATGCACGAGGTCCGAAGCGTCTCGTAGACCGATTTGACAAAGGCGGCCCAGGTGAGCTGTCGTCGGATCAGGGCCACCAAGAGCACCGCCGCCGCGCCGATCCCGCCGGCCTCGGTGGGGGTGAACACGCCGGTGAACAGGCCGCCCATGACCAGGACGAACACGGCCAGGGTCTCGCCGGTGTCGGTCAGGGACCGGAACCGTTCCTTCCAGGTGAACACCTTGCCCTTGGGGCCCTGCTCGGGTTTGAGCCAGCAGTAGCCGAGGACGGCCAGGGCGAACCAGCCGGTCATGAAGACGGCCGGAATGATGCCGGCCACGAACAGCTCGCCGATGGATTGCTCGGTCAAGATGCCGTAGACGATCAGGACCACGCTGGGCGGCATGAGCATTCCCAGGCCGCCGCCCGAGGCGACCGAGCCGGCCGCCAGCTCGGGGGCGTAGCCGTAGCGCTTCATCTCGGGCAGCCCGACGGTGGCCATGGTCGCCGCCGTGGCCGGCGAGGAGCCGCACACGGCGCCGAAGGCGGTGCAGGCGCAGACCGTGGCCGTGGCCAGGCCGCCCCGATAGGCGCCGACGAACTTGTAGGCCGAGTCGTAGAGCCGGCGGGAGATGCCGGCGTTGAAGGCGATCTGGCCCATGAAGATGAAAAGCGGGATGATGGTCAACCCGTAGGAGGAGTAGACCTCGAAGAAGTCCCGGGCCAGGAGCTTCAACCCGGCCGAGCCCGAAACCAGAAAGGAAAAGCCGAGGTAGCCGATCATGGTCATCACGTAGGCGACCGGCATCCGGGAGAAGAAGACCAGGACCAGGACGGCGATCCCGATGAAGCCGATGGTGGTCGGGCTCATGGCTGGGCGATCCTCCGCACCTTGTCGATGAATTCGTAGAGAATGACCAGACTCAACACGCCGAAGGCGACGGCGACGATGGTGACGATGATGTGGGTCGGAAACTCCAGGCTCATCGAGACCTCGCCGCTGGCCCTGAGCGCGGCGGCGTAAAGGAACATCTGCCAGGAGACCAGGGCGAATAGAACGAAGCTCAACAGCGAGGTGACGCTGTCAACGATGTTTTGGGTCCGAGGGCTCAAGCGGCGAATCAACAGATCGACCCCGACGTGGCCCTTTTCGACCTGGGTCAAGGGCATGGCGCAGGCCAAGACGATGGTGGCCAGGAAGGCCACGATCTCCACCGCGCCGAAGATGGGATGGCCGAAGTAGCGGGTGATGACGTCGAAACAGGTCATGACCATCATCCCCACCAGGGCCGCGCCGCCGATCCGTCTCAAGATTCCGACCAGTCTGGTAACCAGATTGCGCCACAGGT
Source organism: uncultured Thermodesulfobacteriota bacterium (assembly GCA_964634465.1). Lineage (GTDB taxonomy): Bacteria > Desulfobacterota > Desulfarculia > CAZWLY01. The sequence continues at coordinate 26,544 of CAZWLY010000016.1, forward strand.
TCACGGCCGAACTCCCTTGAAATGTGAGCGGAGGGGCGCAGGAGGCGCCCCTCCGTGGACTCGCCTCGGTCTACCGACTGAACTCGGCCAGGACCTTCTTGGTGTAAGCGACCACCTCTTTGGCCGGAATGCCCTTCTTGGAAGCGGCCTTGATGTACTCGGCGATGATCGGCTGGACCACCTCTTTCCACTTGGCCGCCTCGGTGTCGGAGAGCTCGATGAACTTGTGGCCCTTGGCCAGGAAGTACTTCCTGCCCTCTTCATCCGAGGAATCCCAGGCCGCGCCGTGCTTGGGGATCCACTCCTTGTTGATCTGGGTGATGATCTTCTTGATGTCGTCCGGCAGGGCCGCCCACTTGTCCTTGTTCATTACCACGTAGAAGGTGGTGGTGTAGGCGATGGGGTAGGACAGGGTGCAGTAGTCGATCACCTCGGCCATCTTCCAGCCCTTGTTGACCTCGATCGGGTAGAGCGCTCCGTCCACGACGCCCTTCTGGAGCGACTGATAGAGCTCGGGCATGGGCATGGCCACCGGGGTGCCGCCCAGGGCCTTGACCACCTTGGCCGTGGTGCCGTGGGAGCGGATCTTTATGCCCTTCAGATCGGCCATCGTCCGCACGGCCTTCTTTTTGGTGTGCAGCAGGCCCGGTCCGTGGGCGTGGAGGTACATCACCTGGACGTCCGAGAACTCCTTGGGCTTGAACTTGTCGGCCACGGCGTTGGCCACCTTGGTGGCGACCTTGCCGCTGGGGTAGCCGAGCGGGAGATCGACCGCCTCCATCAGGGGGAAGCGGCCCCTGGTGTAGGCGAACAGGCAGAAGCCGATATCGGACAGCCCCTGGACCACGCCGTCATAGACCTGCTTGGCCTTGGTCAGGGTCTGGCCGGGATAGTACTCGATCTTGACCCGGCCGTTGGTCCGTTTCTCGACCTCCTTGCACCAGGCCTCGGCCAGCTTGGACTGGATGTGGGTCGGCGAGAAGAAGTTGGAGTAGGTCAGTTTGACCGTCCCCGCCGCCGCCGGCGTGGCGCCGCCGACCATGAAGACGACAGCCAACAGTACCGTCAAAATCCCAGCGATTTTCCTCGTCATGTCTGCCTCCCCTGTTGGAACGAACAACTCCCCTCTCGCCGCCCCGCCGGGGCGACGAAACCAACGACGGGCGGTAGCCCCGCCTCTTTTTAAAAGACCGACCCGAGGTCGGTTCGACCGCTGAAACCCAGTATCTTAAGCCTAACCCGTGACGGCGGTAATGGGAAGGTGATTTTTCCGCCTCGTCCCGGGATCGAGCCCCTGAACGACGCCCTCGGCGGCGCGCTCGGAAGCCGGGTTCGGCCGAGTCGTCTGCGGCCCGGCGTAATCCCCCTAGCTTTGCCCGTGGTAGTCCTTCAGGCTCTTGACCGAACCGGAGCCGCGCCGGCGGGCGGCGACGCCCCTGGCCGCGGACAGCGCCGCGGCGGTGGTGGTGACGTAGGGCACGCGGAAGCGCACGGCCGCCTTGCGGATCTCCGAACCTTCACTGCGGCTGTACTTGCCGGTCGGGGTGTTGACCACCAGTTGTATCTCGCCGTTCTGGATAGCGTCGGCGATGTTGGGCCGGCCCTCGTGCATCTTCAGGATCATCTCGGCTTCGATCCCGTGTTCGGTCAGCTTCTCCAGGGTGCCCTTGGTGGCCTTGATGGTGAAGCCCAATTCGGCGAACTTCCGGGCCACCTCCAGGGCTCGGGGTTTGTCCTGGTCGCCGACGGTGATCAGCACCGTCCCTCTCGCCGGCAGCTCCTGGCCGGCCGCCTGCTGGGCCTTGTGGAAGGCCAGGCCGTAGCTGTCGGCCAGGCCCAGCACCGCGCCGGAGGAGCGCATCCGGGGCCCCAACACCGGATCGACCTCCGGGAACGTCTCAAAGGGGAAGACCGCCTCCTTGACTCCGAAATGGCTCAACAGCGGCCGCTTCAGCCCCAACTCGTCGAGTTTCTTGCCCAGGATGAGCTCGGCCGCTATCCGGGCCAGGGGGATGCCGGTGACCTTGCTTACCAGCGGTACGGTCCGGGTGGCCCGCGGCTTGGCCTCCAAGACGTAGACCGTTTCGTTGAGGATGGCGAACTGGACGTTTAACGGCCCGACGACGTTGAGTTCGGCGGCGATCTTTTTGGTGTACTCCTCGATGGTGTCGATGTGTTTGGGGGCGATGCCTACCGGAGGAATGACCACGGCCGAGTCGCCGGAGTGGATGCCGGCCAGCTCGATGTGCTCCATGACCGCCGGGACGAAGGCGTCCTCGCCGTCGGCGACGGCGTCCACGTCGGCCTCGATGGAGTTCTCCAGGAACTTCTCCAGCATGACCGGCCGCTGGGGTGAAACCTCGCCCGCCCTGGCCAGGCTGTCTTTGAGCATGGCCTCGTCGTGAACGACGTCCATCACCGAGCCGGTCAGGCGCTTGGACGGCCAGACGATGACCGGGTAGCCCATCTTCTCGGCCAGGGCCAGGGCCTCGTCGAGAGAGCCGGCCGGGCCGTAGTCCGGCTGGGGCACGCCCAGCCTTTTCATCGCCGCCCGGAACCGGTCCATGTCGTCGGCCAGGTCGATGGTCTCGGGCGAGACGCCCAGAATCCTGACCCCGGCCGCGGCCAACTCGACGGCCAGGCTGAGCGCCTTCTGGCCGCCGAACTGGACGATGACCCCCTCGGGCCGCTCCCGGTCGAAGACGGCCAGAACGTCCTCCACGGTCAGCGGCTCCAGGTAGAGCCGGTCGATGGCCTCGGTTTCGGCCAGGACGGCGGCCGGGTTGGCGTTGACGGCGCTCGCCCTCCAGCCGGCCGCCTTGAGGCCCGAGGCCGCGGTGAGGGCGCAGTGATCGAAGGCGACGCCGTGGCCGATGCGGGTCGGCCCGCCGCCCAGGATCAGCGCCCGGCGCTCGCCCTCGCCCGGAAGCGGTCGGTCGGCGGCGTGGTAGGTGGAGTAGTAGCCGGCCGCCCCTTCGGACTCGCCGCTCGGGGCGGGCTCGAAGGCCGGGCCGAGCCTCGAAGCGAGCCGGCCGCGGCGGATTTCATCTTCGGATGCGCCCAGGATTTGGGCCAGGTACTTGTCGGCGAAGCCGGCCTGCTTGGCCGCTTTGAAAAGCTCCGGCGGCGGGATATGACCCTGGTGCTCGAGGATATTTTCCTCCAATTCGACCAGCTCCTTGATCTGTTCGATGAACCAGGGCTTGATATGGGTCCGGTCGTGGATGTCCTCCACCGCCCCGCCCTTTCGGAGCGCCTCGTAGATGATGAACGGCCGCTGGCTGGACGGCTCCCACAGAAGCTGCAACAGCTCATCGAGCGCCAGCCGGTGGAAGTCTTCGACGAAGCCCAGGCCCCGGCGCTCGCTCTCCAGGGCGCGGACGGCCTTCTGAAAGGCCTCCTTGAAGGTCCGGCCGAGGCCCAGCGCCTCGCCCAGGGAGCGCATCTGGGGGCCGAGCCGATCCTCGGCCTCTCCAAACTTTTCAAAGGGCCACCGCGGAATTCTGACCGCCACCGGCTTGTCGGGCGGGTTGAATCGGTCCAGCCCGCCCCCCCGATAGGGAATCTCGTCCAGGGTCAACCCGAGGGCCAACAGGGCCGAGGCTTTGGCCAGGGGGAAGCCGGTCGCCCTGGCGGTCAGGGTCGAAGACCGGGACAGGCGCGGGGTGACGTCGATGACCGCCGTCCGGTCGGTCGAGGGGTCGTGGCCGAACTGGACGTTGATGCCGCCGACTACGCCCAGCGCCTCGATGATGTCGAAGGCCTGCCGTTCGAGGCGGGCCCTCAGCTCCGGAGCGATGGTCAGCATCGGCGCGACCGTGATGGAGTCGCCGTTGTTGATCCCGACGCCGTCCACGTTTTCGAGGCCGCCGGCGACCACCTTCCGGTTCTCGACGTCGCGGACGACCTCCAGTTCCAACTCCGTCCAGCCCAGGGCCGATTCCTGGACCAGAACCTGGCCGATCGGGCTGGCCTTGAGCCCCCGATCGGCGACGAGCCTGAGCTCTTCGGTGTTGTAGACCAGCCCGCCGCCGAGGCCGCCGAAGGTGGCGGCCGGGCGGATGACCACCGGGAAGCCCAGCCGCCCGGCGATCGCCTCCGCCTCGGCCAGACTGGTCGCCGCCTCGCCGGGGATGAGTTCGAGTCCCAGCTCGCCCAGGATTGTCTTGAGCCGGAGGCGGTCCTCGGCGGCCTCGATGGCCGCCCGGCCGGCGCCCAGAAGCTCGACGCCGAACTCGTCGAGAACCCCGGACCGGGCCAGCTCCCAGGCCAGGTTGAGCCCGGTCTGGCCGCCCAGGTTGGGCAGCAGACCGTCGGGCCGCTCCGCCTCGATGATCCCCGTCAGCGCCTCGACGGTCAGCGGTTCCAGGTAGGCGGCGTCGGCCAGGTCTGGATCGGTGAGCGTGGTCGCCGGGTCGGAATCGACCGCGACCACCCGGCAGCCCGCCTCCTTGAGAGCCGTCACGGCCCGCCGGCCCAAAGAGTCGTACTCGGCTCCCTGGCCGGGCAGGACCGGCCCCGAGCCGATGATCATCACCTTTTCGATGTCGTCCCGTTTGGGCATTTCGCCCCTCCCTGATCGGGCCGGCGGCGTTCGAAGCGGCGAGCAGGGGACCGGTCCCGGCGGCGGTCGGTCGGGCCGCGATCGGCGCGGTCGCCGGCTGGTAGAGGCTAGCAGCTTAGCCCCTTAACCGCGGCGAATCAAGCCCCGTCTCGCCGGTCTCGATATCGCCGGCTAAACGACAGACGGCGGCGAGTCTTCGCTCGCGGCCGGCCGCGTCGGGAGGGATGGACCGGCGCCCGGTCGTTTACGGGGATAAAGATTTCCCGGCCGACGGGCAGACCGCTGGGGGCTTTGAGCCGGGTTGTGGAGACTCGCTTCCTGGGCGCAAATCAAGCGGGCGCCGGATTCACTCCCCTACATCCCCTTGCCGAAGGCGCAGGCCGGGTAGGTGCACCTCTCGCAATCGCGGCACAGCCCGCCGTGGCCCAGCAGGGCCAGCTCGGCCTTGCCCACCCGCTCGCCGGCCAGCACCCGGGGCAGGATGAGGTCCAATACGGTGATCCGGTAGTACATGCCGCAGGCCGGCACGCCCAACACGGGCACCTCGCCGATGTAGGCGGCCAGGAACATCGCCCCCGGCAAGACGGCCGACCCGTAGTGCATCTCCTCGGCCCCGGCCAGGCGGACGCCCTGCCGGGTGACGTCGTCGGGATCGACGCTCATCCCGCCCGAGATGAGAATCAGATCGCAGCCGGCGGCCAGGTGCTCGGTGATGGCCCGGGCGATGACCTCGGCCTCGTCCGGGGCGAAGGTGACGGCGTGGACCCGGCCGTGGTGCTTCTCCACCTTGGCCGAAAGCACCGGGGCGAACTTGTCTTCGATCAGGCCGTGGTAGACCTCGTTGCCGGTGATCACCAGCCCGACCTTGGCCCGTTTGAGCGGTTTGACCTCGATGACCGAGCCGGCCTCCCGGGCGATGGCCACCGCCCGCTCGATGGGGGCCCGGTCCATGACCAGGGGAATGGCCCTCGTCGCCGCCACCAACTCGCCCTTCTCGACCAGGGTGTTGTTGTGGAGCGTGGCGCACATCACCTCATCGACCATGTTGAAGGCGGCCAGGGCCGAGACGTCGACCTTCAACAGGCCGTCCAGGGCCGCGTGGAGGCTGATCTTTCCCTCGTGGGGCTCGGGCCGCCAGTCGATTCCTTGGCCGGCCAGGGCTTCGGCCAGAATGACGGCGGCGTCGTTTTCGTGGATCTGGCCCTGCTCGATATCGAGCACGTAGAGGTGATTCTTGCCCAGCTTCTGGAGGTGGCACAGATCCTCGTTGCAGACGGTGTGGCCCTTCTTGAAGGCGGCGCCCTTGAACTCGCCGGGTCGAATCTCGGTGATGTCGTGGGCCAGCTTGGTCCCGACGGCGTCTTCCAGACGGATTACCTTGGTCATCGATCTCCTCCAACTCGACCGTTCAGCGGCTCAGATTGAGTCGTCGGCCGCCGACGTCGGTATCGACGCCGGCCTCGGCGTTGAGGTCGCCGACCTCTCGAATGGGGCGAAAGTAGGCCTGGCCGGCGCAGGGCCGGCACAGGGGCTTGCCGTCGACGATCACCTCCCGGTCGTCCCGGACCACCTGGCCGCATTCGGCGCAGGCGACCTTTTTGCGGGTCGGGCCGGGCAGGTCGAACTCGCTCAACTCGACGGCGACCTCCTGGACCCTGAACAGGACGCTGTCCGGCATGCGCTTGTAGGCCGTAAGCTGTTGTTCCCGCTTGCCGGCCACCTCCGGAGCGTAGACGGCGCATAGTTCCCGGGCCTCCTCGGTGGAGACGACCCGGAAGGCACTGCCCGTCTCGAGGTTGACGAAGGTGGCGGCCATGATGCCGAAGTCTTTGTACTTCAACGATCGGCGGCCCAGTCTCGCCCCGGTGGTGTGGGCCACCGCGTCGGCGGTGCAGCGGTCCATTTCGACGAACACGATCAGCTTCTTGATGTCCGGACCGTCGCAGGGCACCTCGAGACCGATCAACCGGCCGCCCAGCATGGCCATGCGCACCCCGACCACCTGACCGGGGCAGAGGTGACCGTGGGCCGCAACCGAGGAGGCGAGTAGTTCGTCGAAGGTCTTGCTCATGCCGGCTTCCTTTCCGGCCTCAACCGGCCTGACCGAGCCGGCATGGGGCGGGCGAGGTTGTATGCTAATATTAACATAAACCCGCCTGAAATAAAGTCCCTTGAGGCCGAAAACTACAGCCCTGGCCGGGATGGTGTCTTTGTGGCAGCGACGAGGGGCGGCAGGGAGCGCCCGATCGGGTCGCCCGTCCTTCCCGGCCCGGGGTTGGCTGGAGTCGAACGTCTCCTTGAGAGACGGCGGCTTGTCCCTGATACCCGCGACCGCGGCCGGTCTGGTCGTCTCGCCGGCCGCCGCCTCGGTCTCCAACTGCGACGGCCGCCGGAAGCATCGGCTTCGAGCGGCCGTCGATCCATAATTTTGTCGGGGCGCGCTTTGCCGCCCCGGCCCGCCGGTTCGATTAGAAGTCCACCTCGGCGCAGGGCATGTTGAAGGCCTCGGCCACGGCCGGATAGGTCACCTGGCCGTCGAAAAGGTTGAGGCCTTTTCTCAGGGCCTCGTCCTCGGCCATGGCCTTCTCCAAACCCTTGTTGGCGATGGCCAGACCGTAGGTCAGGGTGACGTTGGTCAGGGCGATGGTCGAGGTCCTGGGCACTGCGCCGGGCATGTTGGCCACGCAGTAGTGAACCACCCCCTCCTCGATGTAGGTCGGCTCCTCGTGGGTGGTCGGCCGGGTCGTCTCGGCGCAGCCGCCCTGATCGACGGCGATGTCGACGATGGCCGAGCCGGGCATCATCCGCTTGACCAGGTCCCGGGTGATCAGCTTGGGCGCCTTGGCGCCGGGAATCAGGACCGAGCCGATGACCAGATGACTCTTGAGGCACTCCTCTTCGATGTTGGCCGGGTTGCTCATGATCGTCACCAAGTTACGGCCCATGATGTCCTCGATGTAGCGCAGTCGGGCCGGGCTGACGTCCAGGATCGTCACCTGGGCGCCGAGGCCGACGGCCACCACCGCCGCCGACAACCCGGCCACGCCGCCGCCGATGACCGTCACCCTGGCCGGACGCACGCCCGAGACGCCGGAGAGCAGGATGCCCATCCCGCCGTTCTTGGCCTCCAGGCAGTAGGCCCCCATCTGGATCGACAGCCGGCCGGCCACCTCGCTCATCGGGGCCAGCAGCGGCAGGGTGCCGTCCGAGGGCTGGACCGTCTCGTAGGCCACACCGGTTATCTTGCGCTCCAGGAGCTTCTCGGTCAGCTCCCTGTCGGCGGCCAGGTGGAGGTAAGTATAGAGAATCTGGCCCGGCTTCATCCGGTCGAACTCCGGGCCGATCGGCTCCTTGACCTTGACGATCATCTCCGCCTCGGCCCAGACGTCGTCGGCCGAATCCAGAATCTTCGCCCCGGCGGCGGCGTAGAGCTCGTCCGGGAAGCTCGACCCGGCCCCGGCTCCGGTCTCGACGAACACCTGGTGGCCGTTGTCGGTAAACGCCTTCACTCCGGCCGGTGTGGCCGCCACCCGTCGCTCGGCCGGCTTGATCTCCTTGGGCACCCCGATCTTCATGTCTCCTCCAAAATAAATATAGTCGAGTTGTGAACGCGGGCCGCGGGCTTGAAGAGCAAACTCGGCGGCCGCTCGAAGGTTGTCTTCAATCGCCAACCGTCGATGATCATCTATCATCCGCCCCATTGACAAAGGACTGCCAGGGGAAAAGCCGCTCCTGGTCGGCATGGGCTTCCATGGCCCGGTCGATGGCGGCCGGGTCCTTGGTCTTGATCGCCGCGAGCAACTCCCGGTTGGACTCCAGCAGCCGGGCCGGCCCGTCGGGAAACAGTTTGTCCAGCACCGGCAGGTAGCCCTTGAGCAAGATGTCCTGGAACATGTTCCAGATGATGTAGAAGATGCTGTTGCGGGTGGCCAGGGCCAGTTGCTTGTGAAACTCCGAGGCCAGGGGGAAGTAGGCGTAGATGTCGTCTCCGCAGGCTTCCATCTCTTTGATCAAGTCTTCGAGGCGATCCAGCTCGTCCTGGGTGGCGTTCATCGCCGCCGAGTGGGCGATGCCGATCTCGACGTACTTTCTGACTTCCCACAGGTCCTGGATGGTTTGGTCATCGACCCTTATCAGCCAAGCCAACTGCTCGCGAACCGCCTCCAGATATTGGGTCAGATCGGCGTCCCTGATCGTCGAACCCTTGACCCCGGTCCCGATGTCGATCAGGCCCATGATGCTCAAGATTCGAAGCGCTTCGCGGATGGTCGGCCGACCGACGCCGAACATCTGGCACAGCTCCCGCTCCGAGGGCAGGCTGTCGCCCGGTTGGAGCAAGCCGTCGAAGATGGCTTGTTTGATCTGGTCGGCCACCTCCTCATAGAGCCGGGCCCGCTTAACTTGCTTGAATGGCAGGTTTTTAGCCATCGCGCCCTCTTTCCGTCGTCGGCCGTCAATGGTATTACCATTTGTCCATCACCGGGTCAAGCCACTTTAGGACGGCTTTACGAATATTTCGGCCCGCAGTCGAGGTTGGCGGCCGACTCCAGTCCGGCGCGCCGTGGCCGAGGGGCGGGCGAAGACGGGGAATCTGCGGGCGGTCGATTTGTTGTATTTATAGGCAACCGACTGGAGGCGGTCTTTCCGGCGGCGGCTCTTTTGGAGCCGGGCTGGCTTGCTCGAAGGGGCGGGGCCGGAATATGATTAGATGGTGACGGCCGGCAACCGAAACTTTCACCGAAGAACGTCATGTCCGCCTATCGGTTTCTGCCCCACATCGCCGAGTTGATCAAAACGGCCCAGGAGAGCGACGCCCCGCTGCTGAGCTCTCTGACCCCGGCCGAGGCCCGGGCGGTCCGGAACCCGATCATCAAGGGCCACCTCGGCCCGCCGGAGGAGGTGGCCCGGGTCGAGGACCGGCTGATAGCCGCCGGCGAGGCCGAAATTCCGATTCGGGTCTACACCCCTTTCGGCCGCGGCCCCTGGCCGGTGGTGGTCTATTTTCACGGCGGCGGCTGGGTGGTCGGCGACCTGGAGACCCACGACAGCCTTTGCCGGGCCTTGACCAACGGGGTGGGGGCGGTGGTCGTGGCGGTCGATTACCGGCTCGCTCCCGAGCACAAGTTCCCGGCCGCGGTCGAGGACGCCTACGCCGCCACCGGATGGGCGGCCGACAACGCGACCGGCATCGGGGGTGATCCCCATCGTCTGGCCGTGGCCGGCGACAGCGCCGGCGGCAACCTGGCCGCGGCGGTCTGCCTCATGGCCCGGGATCGGGGCGGCCCGGCGATCGGGTATCAGTTGTTGGTCTACCCGGTCATGGACCTGTCTTCCCTCGACACCGAAACCTATCGCGATTACGCCGACGCCTTCATTCTGACCAAGGACGGCATGGCCTATTTTATCGGTCACTATCTGAGGCGAGCCGAGGACGCCCTCGATCCCTACGCCTCGCCGCTGTTGGCCGAGGACCTCAGCGGCCTGCCGCCGGCGCTGATCATCACCGCCCAGTACGACGTCTTGACCAGCGAGGGCCGGGCTTACGCCGAGCGGCTCAGGCGGGCCGGGGTGGAGGCGACCTACTCGGAGTATCCCGGCGTCATCCACCTCTTTTTCGGTATGAGCGCCCTCGATCGAAGCCAAAACGGTCTCGACGAGGCCTTTGCCGCGTTGAAGACGGCTTTGGCCGGGCAGCCGGACCGGCCGGGGAACATGCCCACATAATAAGGAGTCGATCGTGCAGGAGATTTGGGATCGAGCCAGGGAACTGATGGCCGGCAAGTGCCGGGTTTGCCCGGTCTGTGACGGCCGGCGGTGTCCGAGCGGCGTGCCCGGCATGGGCGGCGCCGGGTCCGGGGCCTCGTTTCGGGCCAATTACGACGCCCTGGCCCGGCTCAGGCTCAACATGCGCCTCATCCACGATGCGCTCGATCCGGATGTCTCGGTCGAGCTTTTCGGCCGGAGGCTGGCCATGCCGGTCCTGGCCGCGCCGGTGGCCGGGGTGGCCTTCAACATGACCGAGGCGGTGAGTGAGGAGGACTACATCCGGAGCGTGTTCGAAGCCTGCCGGGAGGCGGGCGTCCTGGCCGGTTGCGGCGACGGCGCCTTGGATGCCGTCCACCGGGCCGGTCTCAGAGCGACCCGGTCGGTCGGGGCGACGGCCGTCCCCTTCATCAAGCCTTGGGTCGAGACGGAGGTGCTCGAACGCTTCCAGCTCTTCGCCCAGGCCGGAGCCGAGATCGGCGGCCTGGACATCGACGCCGCCGGCCTGATCACCCTGACCAGGATGGGCAAACCCGTCTCGCCCAAGACGCTGGCCCAACACCGGCGAATCATCGAAAAATCACCGCTCAAAGTGATCCTGAAAGGGGTGATGACCCCTGACGACGCCGAGCGGGCCGCCGAAGCCGGTGCGGCCGGCATCGTCGTCTCCAACCACGGCGGTCGGGTCCTGGAGGCCGCGCCCGGCACGGCCGAGGTCCTGCCGGCCATCGTCCGGGCGGTCAAGGGTAAGCTGGCCGTTCTGGTCGACGGCGGGGTGAGGTCCGGCGCGGACGTACTCAAGATGCTGGCCCTGGGGGCCGACGCCGTCCTGATCGGGCGGCCGCTGGCCATCGCCGCCGTCGGGGGCGGCCGGGAGGGCGTGGCGCGCTACCTGGCTCAGGTCAAATCCGAGCTGATCCAGGCCATGATCCTGACCGGCTGCCGGGACCTGGCCGCCATCGGGCCGGAGGTCATTTTCGACCCGGTCCGCTGACGGAGTCCCTTTTCGGTCGTCGCGGCGATCTAGGTATAGGGTTCGGTGACGACGATGAACTCCCAGGGCTGCAGGTGGAGGGGGCTGGGAGCCCACTGGCAGGCGGCGATCAGTTCGAGGATGGTCTCTTCGTCCACCGAGCTGGACTCGAAGGCCCGGCAACTGCGCCTCGATTTGAGGACCTCCTGAAACTCCATGGCCGATCCTCCTTCCCCAAACCGAGTTGGCCTTGGTTTGGAAGTCTTGGCGGATGTCGTCTCTTTTTCTCGCTGGTTTCGACCCTTACTGAACTGTGACACAAAAACCGGCCGCTGTAGACGCGCTCCGGCGATAGACGTCGTCCCGCCGCTTGCCTTCGAGCCGCCGGCCGGGTAGATTCGGGGCGGTATTCGTTGCTCGAGACGCAAGGAGAAAACGAGGATGAAGGCCGAGCGGACGCCGGTGGAAATTCGGCCGGCGACGGAGGAGGACGTTCCCCTACTCTTGGGGCTGATCAAGGAGTTGGCCGAGTACGAGAGGCTGTCCCATCAGGTCGAGGCCGACGAAAAGACGCTGGCCGAATCGCTCTTCGGCCGCCGGCCGTCGGTCGAGGCGTTGGTGCTCCACTGGCAGGGCGAGCCGGCGGGATACTGTTTCTTTTTCCACAACTTCTCGACCTTTGCCGGCCGGCCGGGCCTCTACGTCGAGGATATCTACGTCAGGCCCGAGTTTAGGCGCCGCGGTCTCGGCCGGGCGGTCTTCGGCTATCTGGCCCGCTTGGCCCAAAAGCGGGGCTGTTGCCGGCTGGAGTTCGCCGTCTTGGACTGGAACGAGCCGGCCCTGAGCTTCTACGAGCGCCTGGGAGCCGGCCCCTTGCCCGAGTGGCGTCTGTTTCGGTTCGACGAGACCGGCATCGCCCGGTTGGCCGGGAACTGAGCGCGGCCAAGGCGGACCCGGTTCTGAACGGCCCGGCCGTTATCGGGCCGCTCAGGGTAGGAACCGAAACGAGGCGATCGAGCGATCCATGATCCACCGGTAGCGCTCGAACATGTCCAGCGGGGCGGTGTAGCCGATCCAGTAGTAATACTCCCCCCGCTCGGTCAGGTACTGCTCCTGCCCGTACATGTCCTTCGTGCCGGCGAGCTGGTAGCGGGCGACGAGTCGCACCGCCGGCTGTCCGGCCAGACGACCCCGTTCTTTCGAGATCAGCTTGAAACGAGGCGCGCTGCTCCACTGCCTGATAATCTCGGCAATCTGATCCTCAAGGCTGGTTTCAGGGGTGCGGAAGACTATCTGGACGTTGATGGTGGTGAAATACTCCGGGCTGCCCTTGGGCCCGGAAAAGATGAGCGCGTTGGCGCTCTCGGTCTTCTTCAACTCGGTTACCCAATGGGCCGGAACCTCGAAGGCGAACTTGAACTTGTCGTTGAGATAGGGCTTGAACCCCTGAGCCGAGGCCTCGAAGGCGATCAGGCTCAGCACCAGTGTCGTTACCAGCCAAAGCAGACAACGTTCGATCTTGGCCGCCATTTAACCTCCCGGTGAAATGAACTCGTTTTTTATCGGCCTCTGGAATCTACGCCCGAGAACAGGTTGGGCCTGCCTGGGTCTTTAGGGCCGGCGGGTACAAACTCACGTTTCATATTGACAGCTCAAATCCCGGCCGTCTACAACATAAAATGTATGCCAAGGGTCATCTCTGGTCTTTAATCGGGCAGACACCAGCTAAAGCCGCTTCTCGGATGGGATCGGGTCGGCGGGCGGAAACGAGTCTCTGAATTATCCGGCCGAGGGGCGAAAAACCGGCTTTCCATCATATCTGGCTAGCGGTCGGTGAAAACTTTTCGGGGGCGGCCGGCGCCGGGGGGCGTCATCGCTCGGGGCGGGCGGCCGACACAAGGGGAGGACCAATCATGCCAAAGAGAGTCCGTTTGGGTTGGTTAACCATCTTCTTCGCCGTCGTCTTGCTGTTGCCGGCTCTGAGCTCGGCCCCCGCCGCCAAAGCGGCCGAGCCGATCATCATCGGCGTGCCTACGTCTCTGGGTTTCCTGGAGGGTAAGGAGTCCTTGAACGCGGTCAAGCTGGCCGTGGAGGAGATCAACGCCGCCGGCGGGGTCAAGGTCGGCGGGGTGAGCCGCCCCTTCAAGATCAAGGCCCTGGACATCCGCGACGCCGCCCCCGGCGTCCCCGTGCCCGAGGCCCTTTTGGGTCTGGAGAAGATCATCCTGGAGTCCAAGCCCCACGCCATCGTGGTCGGTCCCTTCAGGTCCGAGGCTCTCCTGGCCGGGATGGACATCATCGCCAAGTACAAGGTGCCGATGCTGGGCACCATCGCCATGACCCCGGCCTCGGAGAAGAAGATCCAGGAGAACCCGGCCAAGTACAAGTACATCTTCCGGGTCAGCTTGAACGTCAGGTATTGGGCCGGACTCCTGCTGGGCACGATGAAGATGATCAAGGACGAGTTCGGCTTCACCAAGGTCTACCTCTTGAACCAGGACGTCCTGTGGGCCCGGGGTACGGCCGGGGCGATGAAGAAGCTGCTGCCCAAGCAGGGCTGGGAGGTTCTGGGACAGGACCAGTTCCCCACCGGCTCGTCCAAGTTCGCCCCGGTGCTGATGAAGGCCAAGGCCAAGGGGACCCAGGTGATCTTCACCTGCTTCGACATGCCCCAGAGCGGCATTCTGGTCAAGCAGTGGAAATCGATGAAGGTGCCCTCTCTGATGGCTGGATTCATCTCGCCCATGGCCGGCCAGGTGGCTTGGCAGACCTTCGACGCCAAGATCGGCGGCCTGATGAACGCCATCTTCGAGACGGGCAACATCCCCTCGGCCAGGTACGCCCCGGCGGCCAAGTTCTACAACGCCTATCAGAAGCGCTTCGGCGAGGCGATCCAGGCCGGCCACGGCCCGGCCCCCAGCTACGAGTCGGTCTACGTCTTGAAGGAGGCCGTCGAGCGGGCCAACAGCCTCGATCCCGACGCCATCGTGGCCGCGTTGGAGAAGACCGATCGCCAGGGCGTGATGGGCCGGATCAAGTTCAGCCCCGGCCATCAGGTCATCTACGGTCTCGATCCGGCCAAGACGGCCACGGCCTGTTTCTTCCAGTGGGGCGAGGACGGCAAGCGGAACATCGTCTATCCGCCGGCCCTGGCCGAGAGCGCCATCAAGCTGCCGCCTTGGCTCAAGTCGACCAAGTGACCATATCCGGCTGAATCGAGCCTCGAGCGGGGCCCCGGGCGGCCGGGGCCCCAAAAGTTGAGGGCGCAAGGAAGGCTGTTCTCCGATGCTGGCAGGCACCCTGGTCTACGGTTTCGTCAACAGTGTGATTCTGGTCGTCGTCGCCCTGGGCTTCAACCTGACCTTCGGCATCAGCGGCGTGGCCAACTTCGCCTACGGGGCGCTCTACGTCACCGCCGGCTTCATCACCTGGCTGGGGCTCAACCGCCTCGGCCTGCCCTACTGGCCGGCGGCGTTGGCGGCCGTCGCCTTCACCGCGCTTCTGGCCGGGCTGATGTACCGCTACGTGCTCTTGAGGGTCCGGGGGTTGGTGGTCAGCGAGGTCATCGCCACCTTCGGCGTGGGGTTGGCCATCCTGGAGCTGTTCCGCTATCTGGGCTTCATCGGCTTCGAGTACAGCCTGCCCCAGATGATCGACGCCTCGGTGATGATCGGCCCGGTCTACATCGACGCCCAGCGGCTGATCATCGTCGGCGCCGGCGTCGGCCTGGCCCTGTTTTTGTGGCTCTTTACCCGTTACACCAAGACCGGCCGGGCCTTTCGGGCCATCGCCCAGGACGAGCACACCGCCTTGACCCTGGGCGTCAACACCGAGCGGGTGGCGACCATCTCGGTCGCCTTCGGTGCGGCCTACGCCGCCGTGGCCGCCCTGGTCATCCTGCCCTTGGGCACGGTGGCCGTCAACGAGGGCTACCACGTCCTGATCGACGCCCTGGCGGTGTGCATCGTCGGCGGACTGGGTTCGACGGTCGGGGTGATCGTGGCCGGATTCCTGATCGGCTTCGCCCAGACCTTGACCGCCTTCTACTGGGAGACCCACTGGATGATGATCATCTCCCTGGTGGCCATTCTGGTCATATTGTTGATAAAACCATCGGGGTTGTTCGGCTCGTTCAAGGAGCTGGAGGAGCGGATATAGTGTCGCCTCTGCTGACCATGCCCCGGGCGGGGGCGATCGTCGCGACCGGCGTTTTGGGGCCGCACGACTAGACCATGGCCAGGCGCAAGGAGAGACTGGACCGCGGAATCAAGGTCAGGAGCGAGGACATCTACGCCTTGAACTCCTGGCGGGAGATACTCTACCTCATCGCCCCCCGGGTGGTTCCGGTGGTGGGCCTGTTGGCCCTGGCCGCGATCGTCAACCCTTACTGGCAGCGGGTCCTTATCTCCACGGCCATGTTCGGGCTCCTGGCCATCTCGTGGGACGTCTTGGCCTCGACGGGCATGGTTTCCCTGGGCCAGGCCCTCTTTTTCGGGGTCGGGGCCTACGTGGCCGGGTCGATCAATCACTACCTGGGCTGGCCGGCCTTCGTCACCATTCCCCTGGCCACCGTCGTCGGCGGGGCCATCTGCACCCTGCTGCTCTTGCCGGTCCTTCGCCTTCGGGGCATCTACTTCGCCATGGTCACCCTGATCCTGCCGCTGATGATCGAGCGGATCATCGAGGCGACCAAGATCCTGGGCGGCACCGAGGGCCTCAGCGGGTTGGACTCGCTGCCCGGCCAGAGAGTGGAGATCGCCGTGGCCATGGTGGTCTTGTGGGTCGCCCTCTTTGGCTTTAGGCGGTTGATGGGTTCCGACTACGGCCTGGTGTTGAAGGGGATCAACGACAACGACCGGGCGGTGATGAGCGCCGGTTTCAACATCCACTGGCGCAAGGCCCAGGCCCTGTTTTTGGCCGGTTCCACCGGAGCCTTCGCCGGAGCGTTCATGACCCACGCCTACATGTTCGTCGGCATGCCGGTCTTCGCCCTGGACTACTCCATTCTGCCCATCGCCGCCTCGGCCGTGGGGGGGCTGGGCACCCTGGCCGGGCCGACGTTGGGGGCGTTCATCCTGGTCCCGATGAGCGAGTTCCTGCGGGGCCTGGGTGGCTTGAGGATCGTCATCTACGCCGTGCTGCTGGTCGTCTTCACCGTCGGTTTGCCCGAAGGCGTCTTCCCCTATCTCAGACGCAAGTACCAGCAGTTCGAGCGCTGGGTGGAGGTGGAGTGATGGCCGGGCGGCCGATCATCGCCGTCGAAGGATTGAGCAAGGCGTTCGGCGGGGTCAAGGCGGTGGACGACGTCTCCTTCGAGCTCGAGGAGAATCGCCTGTTGGGTGTCATCGGCCCCAACGGCTCGGGCAAGACGACCCTGGTCAACCTGATCACCGGCTTTGTCAAGCCCGATTCGGGCCGGGTCGCCTTCAAGGGCCGGGACATCACCGGCCTGCCCCCCTACAAGGTGGCCGATTTGGGCATCGCCAGGGCCTTCCAGATGGTCAAGCCCTTTTACGGCCTCAAGGCCTACAAGAACCTGGTCGTCTCCCTCTCCTCGCCCCGGGTCAAGCGGATGGCCGGCGGGGCCTACGGCGACCGGGACGCGGTGGCCAAGGACCTCCTGGAAGAAGTCGGCTTCGAGCGCGATTCCTGGGTCATCGCCAAGCAGGCCAGTTCACTGCCCCACGGCTACCTGAAACGGTTGGAGCTGGCCCGGTGCATCGCGCTCAGGCCCGAGGTCATCCTGTTGGACGAGCTCTTCTCCGGCCTGTCGCTGGCCGAGGTGGCCAGCCTGGTTCCGGTCATCGACAAACTCAAGGCCCAGGGCAAGACGATCATCATGATCGAGCACCGCCTGCGCGAACTTTTCAGGATTGCCGATTCGGTCATCGTCTTGAATTTCGGTCGCAAGATCGCCGAGGGCCCGCCGGACGAGGTCATGGCCAGCCCCGAGGTCAAAAACGCCTACCTGGGCAGCGAGGCGGAGGCGGCCGAGTGATCGAGGTCAAGAATCTTCTCGTCTTCTACGAAAACGCGGTGGCGGTCAACGACCTGTCGCTCAAGGTCGAGGCCGGCCAGATGGTCGGGGTGATCGGCTCCAACAGCGCCGGCAAGACGACCCTGATGAACACCCTCTCGGGGCTGATCCTCGATCAGCGGCTCAAAGAGCAGCGCAAGGGCGGCGAGCGGATCACCATCCTGGGCCGGATCATCTACGAGGGCGAGGACATCACCGACATGGAGCCCTTTGAGCGGGCCCGGCGGGGCATCGTCTTGTGCCGGGAGCGACACCCCATCTTTCCCGACAGTACGGTGGTTGAAAACCTGCGTATGGCCGGCCACTTGCGAACCCGGGCCGAGGTCAAGGAGTCGCTGGAGCGGGTCTTCGACCTCTTCCCCAACCTGACCCGCTGGCGGCGGCGCAAGGCCGGTTTTCTCTCCGGCGGGGAGCAGCAGATGCTGGCCATCGGGATGGCGCTCGTGGTTCGGCCCCGGCTGCTGCTGTTGGACGAGCCGCTTTTGGGCCTCTCGCCGGCCATGCAGGAGGCGGTCTTGAAGGCGATCAGAAGCGTGAGCCGGGGCGGGGTGACCATCGTCATCGCCGAGCAGTTCGCCCGGCCGGTGCTGCCGATGATCGATTTCGGCTACGTCATCGAGAACGGGATGCTGACCCTGACCGGCACCGGTTCGGAGTTGATGGACAACCCCGAGATCAAATCGGCCTACTTCGGCCTGTCGTGAGGGCAAGGCAAGGTGACCGACAGCACACAGACCATCCCCCAGGCCTTCGACGCTTTGGCGGCCAGGCATCCGGACAAGACGGCCGTCGTCTACCTGGGCACCGAGTTCAGTTACGGCCGCCTCAAGGCGATGGCCGAGCGCTTCGCCGCCGGCTTGGCGGCCAGGGGATTGGGGCCGGGAGACAAGGTCGTCATCTACCTGCCCAACTCCATCGCCTGGGTCGTCGCCTGGCTGGGCACGCTCAAGGCCGGGGCGACGGCGGTGCCGATCACGCCCATCTACACCTCGGTGGACGTGGAGTACATCGCCGGCGACACCGGCGCCAGGGCCATCGTCTGCGTGGACCGCAACTACGGCCACGTGATCAGAGCCCTGCCCAAGACGAACATCGAGACGATCGTCACCTGCGGCCTGGCCGAGCTTTTGCCGGCCTGGAAGCGGTTCTTCGGTTGGGCGGCCGACATCGTGCCCAAGGGCAAGATCGGCCGGGAGAGCCACACCGTCAGGATCAGAAAGCTGATCGCCTCGGCCCCGGGGACGCCCCCTCGGGTGACGGCCGACCCGGACGAGACGGCCGAGATCCTCTACACCGGCGGCACCACCCGCCACCCTAAAGGCGTGCCCATCTCCCACCGGCTGGTCATCGAGTGCTCCCGGGAGCAGCTCAACGTGCCGGCCCCGCTGTTTTCTCCCGAGGACAACGTCCTTCTGGGCTCGGCGCCGATGTTCCACATCCTGGGCCAGACCTGCGGCCTGGGCGCCTTGTTCACCTACGGCGGGACGATCATCACCCTGCCCCGGGTCAATCTGGACGCCATGCTCGACGCCGCCCAACGCTACCGGGCGACGACCTTGATCGGCGTGCCGGCCCTGATGCGGATGATCCTGGAGCACGATCGGATCGACCAGTACGATTTGAGTTCGGTCGTGTTCTGTTTTTCCGGTGGCGACGTCATGCCCGACGAGGTGGCCAACCGCTGGCGGGAGAGATACGGCCGGCCGATCTTCATCGGCTACGGGGCGACCGAGACGGTGGGCGGGGTGGCCATGTGCCCCACCGACCGGGACAATCCTCCCGGCTCCATGGGTCGGGTCCTGCCAAGCAAGGAGATCAAGATCGTCAAGACCGACTCCGTCGAGGAGGTCGAGCCCGGCGAAGCGGGAGAGCTTCTGGTCCACTCCGAGCCGATGGTCGAGGCCTACTGGAACAAGCCCGAGGAGACGGCCGAGGCCTTCGTTACGATCGAGGGCAAACTGTGGTACCGGACCGGCGACGTGGTCAGAATGGACGCCGACGGGTACCTCTACTTCCAGGACCGGACGGTGGACACCATCAAGCACAAGGGCTATCGGGTCTCGGCCTCGGAGATCGAGTGCGTCCTCCAGGAGCACCCGGCGGTCATCGCCGCTTGCGTCATCGGCCTGCCCGACGAGATGGTCGGCGAGCGGATCAAGGCTTTCGTGGTCTTGAAGAAGGACGTCAAGGGCGTTACCGGCTACGACCTCATCGCCCACTGCCGGGCCTCGCTGGCCAGCTACAAGGTGCCCCAGTACATCGAGTTCAGGGACATGCTGCCCAAGTCCAAGGTGGGCAAGCTCCTCAGACGGGAGATAAGGAGCGAGGAGGCCTCCCGCCAGGAGGGTTGAGCCTCGCCGGCTCGCTTCGCCGGAGTCGAATGAACGACCCCGCCGCCGGCGAGGGGGTATCGGCGGCGGAGGCGAGTCGTTTTTTTTCGCCGCAAGCTAGGGGGGAGGAAGCCCCCGTGGGAGATGACCCCCTGGGGTCAACCGGCGCCCTTGAGCGACATCAACGCCTCGACATTCTCGTACGGCGTCTCCTTGGGGAAGTCGCAGCCCACGGTCAGGATGTAACCGGGGGCGTCGCCCCAGGCGGCGAGACAGGCCCGACCTTCGGCCCGGACCGCCTCGGGCGGGCCGGTCAGGAAGGCGCCGGTCGGGGAGACGTTGCCGGCGACGCAGACCCGACCGCCCAGAACCTCCTTGGCCCGTCCGAGATCGACCTTGGCCTCCAGGCTGAAGGCGGTCGGGGCGATTTCTCGCACCTGGGGCAGAATCCGGCTCGAATCGCCGCAGATGTGGATCATCGAGTACTTGCCGATCTTCTCGGCCCGGCCGATCAGCTCCTTGAGGGCCGGGGCGACGAACCGCTCGAAGGTCTCCGGTGAGATCATGTCGCCCGAGGCCACCGGCTCGGACAGGTTGAGGCCGCCGATGCCGGGGTGGGCCATGATCCGCTCCGAGACGGCCCAGTTGAGCTCGGTGCAGAATTCGATCAGGGCGGTAAGCTTTTCGGGCTCCTTGAGAGTGGCCATCATCAGCGCCTCCGGGCCCACCAGCCGGGCGGCGGTGGTGAACGGCCCCCACTGGGTGGCCAGGATCATGCACTCATCGCCGACGGCCTCGGCCACCAGGTGATGGGAGGCGATGATGGCCCGCATGACCGGGTGATCCAGGACCGCTTCCAGGTTCAAGGACTCGACCCGGTCGAGGTCGGTGAGGGCCGGGCCGGTGAGGGCCGGCGACGAGGAGGTTTCGTCCTCGATGGGGCAGCCCAGGAGATGGGCCGGATAGTTCAACAGTCCGGCCCCGGTCCAGATCAGGTCCGGACCCAGTTTTCGCTGAGCCTCGATGAAGCACTCGGCGATGGCCCTGGCGTCGGTCTTTATCTCGGCGAATCTCCGGCCGACCTGGTTGACGTACCACTCTCCGCCGGCGATGAGGGCCACCGGCGTCCGAGGCGGTCGTCGGTGTTCAAAGGCCGCGGTGACGATCTCCTTGCCGGTCATCTTTTCTCCCCTCCAAGGGTGACGAAGGGTCTTTTAAAAGTAGCGGCGAAAGACGCCCGCCCGGCTTCGCCCGATCGAATTCCGGTCTTTTCATCCCGGCCTAGAAGCCGACTGCTCCGGCTCCCTTCAAGTCCAGCATCCGCCGGGCCTCGTCGGGCTCGGCCACGCTTCGGCCCAGCGTCCCGGCCAGGCGAACGTATTTTTCGACCACCTGGGCGTTGGACTCGGCCAGCACGCCGGGGCGGATATGGATATTATCCTCCAGACCGACTCGGATGTGGCCGCCCAAGTCGATGGCCAGCGGCATCAGGTTGAATTCGCCCCAGCCGACCATGCCGCTTACCGACCAGGTGAAGTTTTCGGCTCCGAAGAGCTTCTCGGCCTTGGTCTTCAAGAATATCATATCCTCGGCCTCGGCCCGGACGGCGCCCAGAAGACCCATCACGAACTCTATGTGGAACGGCGGCCCGATCAATCCCTGCTCGACCAGATGGGCCAGGTTGTAGAGGTGGGTCAGACCGAACATCTCCAGTTCGGCCCGGACCGAGTGCCGGCGGAAAACGCCGCAGATATACTCGCACTCGGCGAAGGTGTTCTTGTAGATGAAGTCGCGGGAGGCGTCGAGGAACTCGGGCTCCCAATCGTGCTTCCACTCGGCGACGACCTCCAGCCGGTCGTGGAAGGAGTAGTTGTTGGAGCCGGGCACGAAGGCGGCCATCTCGGGTTTGAAGCGGATCACGTTGGCCAGCCGCTCTTCGACCGGCGTCTCCGGCGCGCCGGGGGTGGTCAAGGAGATGACGACGTCCGAGCGCTTCTTGATCGACTCCAGCACCGGCAAGAAGTGCTCGGGGTCGTTGGACGGCCGGCCGGTTTGGGGATGGCGGGCGTGGAGGTGGACGATGGCCGCCCCGGCCTCGGCCGCGGCCACGGCCGAGTCGGCGATCTGGGCCGGGGTGATCGGCAGGTGGGGGCTCATCGACGGCACGTTGCCGCCGCCGGTGACGGCCGCGGTGATGATCAGCGGCTCCACGGGCGAAACCTCCAGTCGGCGCGGCGCCTCACAGATGGGCTCCCCTCTCGCGGACGGGGTCTTTCAACCGACCCGCCGGGGCAATGATTCAAGATTCTTCCGATTTGCACTCTAGTCGAAGACCACCGCCGCCTTGATGAAGCCCGGGGGCGGGTCGGCCGTATCCGCCAGGGCCCGGGCCAGATCTTCGAGCTTGTAGTGGAAGTTGTTTATCTTTTCAAAGGGGTAGGCCCCGGAGTTGATCAACTTCATCGCGTCGGCCACGTTGCCGGCCTGGCCCTTGCCGGTGGCGACGGTGATGTCCCGCCAGACCAACTCGTCGAAGGCGATGGGCGTCTCCTTGCCGCCGGAAAGCCCGATTACGACCACCCGGCCCGAGGTCCGGACCAGCTTGAAGGCGGTCTGAATGGCCGAGGGTGCGCCCGAGGTCTCGACGACCACGTCGGGCCGGTCGCCGAGAAGTTCCGGGACCTTTTCCAGCGGGTCGTCCACGTCCACCCGCACGAGGTGATCGACGCCCATCTCCCTGGCCAGCTCGAAGCGGGCCTCGTCACGGCCCAGGCCCAGCATGACCACCGGCCCCACCCCAGCCTCCTTGGCCGCGGCCAGGGCGCAGAGCCCCTGAGAGCCGGCCCCGGAGATGACCAGACTCTGGCCGAAGCCCATCCGGCCCAGGGTCTTGATCCAGCGCACGCCGTTGCCGACCACCGACGACAGGCTGCCGGCCAGGTCGGGCGCGCCGGGGGCCAACTTGTGGACGATCGTGCCCGGAACCAGGTAGACGTACTCCGAGTAGCCGCCGAAGAGGTGGGGCGGCGTATCCGAGGCCAGGGAGATGCCATACAGCCCGCCGTCGGGGCAGTTGTGGTAGTGGTGGTCGCTCCGGCACCAATCGCACCGGCCGCAGGGGATGTAGGGCTCGGGCGTGACCCGATCGCCGACCTTGAGTCCGTAGGCCGCCGCCGCTTCGGGGCCGATATCGACCACCTCGCCGGCGAACTCGTGGCCCATGATGACCGGGTAGCGGCCGAGGGGGGTCTGGCCGTGGAAGACCTTGAGGTCGGTCGAGCAGACCGAGGTGACCCTGGTCTTGATCAGGACCTGGTCGTCGGCCGGCGCAACCACCTCGAACTCTTCGAGCTCCAACCGGTTGGGCTCGACCACCACCATCGCCTTGGCTTTCATGTCCGCCTCCCTTGGGTCGGTCAGAACCGGCGTTCGTTCATCGGGGCAGATAGATGGCCCAGCCCAACGCCTCCCGGGCCGCCTCGGCCAGCGATTCGGCGATGGTCGGATGGGGCATCACCGACCGGGCCAGATCCTCCAACGTCGCCTCCATCTGGATGGCCAGGGCGGCCGCTGTGATGATCTCGGTGGCGAACGGGGCCAGGATGTGAACGCCCAACAGCTCCCCGTACTTGGCCTCGCCGACGACCTTGATGACGCCGTTGCTCTGACCCTGGATCATGGCCATCGGGCTGACGCCCAGGCTCGCCTCGCCGGTGATGACGTCGAAGTCCATCGCCTCGGCCTCGTCTTCGGTCAGTCCGACCGAGGCCGCCTGGGGCCGGGTGTAGGCTATCCTGGGCACGGCGTTGGGATTGTAGGCGACCTTCCCGCCCAGGGCGTTTTCGGCGGCGACGATGCCCAAGGCGGAGGAGCGGTGCGACAGGGCCGGGCCGTCGCCGGTTACGTCGCCGACCGACCAGATCCCTGGAGCTTTGGTCGCCAGGTATCCATCGACGCTCAAGTCTTCGAGTCCGACCGTCTCCAGGCCCAGGCCGCCGAGCGCCGGTCGCCGCTCGAGGTAGATCACCCGGTCGAAGGTCCGCTCCTCCGTCCGGCCTCGAACCGAGAGCGTCGCCTTCAGCCCGTCGCCGGCCGCGGTCACCGATTCCACCCGGCAGGAATTGAGGATGGTCAGCAGCTCGACGTTGATGATGCTTCTGAGCCGCTGGCTGATCTCCTGATCCATCTCCGGCAGGATGTTCCGGCCGGCCTCGGCCACGACCGCCTGGCCGCCGGCGGCGACGAGGAACTGGGCCAGTTCCAGGGCCCAGGGCCCGCCCTCCAAGATCAGCGTCCGCCGGGGCAGCTTCTCTTCTTCCAGGAACTGGGTCGAGTTGATGACGCCCTCCAGGTCCGCGCCCGGAAATTCGGGCTTCACCCACTCCGAACCGGTGGCGACGATGATCGATTCGGTCTGGTAGAGCTCGTCGCCGACGGCGATCTTGCCCGGCCCCTCGAGCCTGCCCCGACCTTCGATCAGGGTCACGCCGTGGGACTCGGCCAGGCCCTTGGTTCCCAGGCTGAAGTAGCCGACCAGTTCGTTCTTGAGCCCCCACAGGGCCGCCTCGTCAAGCTCGGCCGCGGCGGTCTTGAAGCCGAAATCGGCCGCCGTCTTGATCGTCTCCAGGCGATCGAGGGTGGCGGCCAGAAGCTTGGTCGGAACGCAGGCCCGGTTCAGGCACAATCCGCCCCACTGGCCGTCCTCGATGAGACCGACCTTGGCCCCCAGTTGGCTGCCCCGGATGGCCGCGGCCACGCCGCCGGGGCCGCCGCCCAGGATGAGCAAGTCGAAAGTTTCCGGCATCTTGTCCTCGCTATAACATCAGGAGCGGCTGCTCGATCAACTCCTTGATGGTCTTCAGGAAGGCCGCGCCCGGCGCGCCGTCGATGATCCGGTGATCGAAGCTGAGGCTCAAGGCCAGCCGCGGCTCGACGACCACTTGGCCGTCTTTGGCCGTCGGCTTGTCCACGATCCGGCCCACGCCCAGGATGGCGCTCTCCGGGTTGTTGACGATGGGGGTGAACTGGTCCACCTCCCAGGCGCCGAGGTTGGTCAGGGTGAAGGTCCCGGCGGCCAGGTCGTCGGGCATCAGCCGGCCGTCTTTGGCCGCTCCGAGGAGCCGGTCCAGCTCGGCCTGGATCTCCCGGATCGACCTGGCGTCGGCGTGGCGGATTTTGGGGACGATCAGCCCCTGGCCCAGATCGACGGCCACGCCGACGTGGATCTGCCGCCAGATTTTGATCACCTCGCCCTCCACGCTGGCGTTGAGCCGGGGATGGCGCTTCAGGGCTTGGGCGATGACCTTGGCCAGGATGGCGTTGTAGCCGACCTTGACCCCCTCGCCGGCCGCCTGGTTGAGCTTCCGGCGAAGCTCGACCAGTTCCACGGCCGAGGCCTCGGTGTGGAGGGTCAACTGGGCCTGGGTGGTCAGGCTCAAATGCATGTTCTTGAAGATCACCTTGCGCACGCCGGTGATGGGGATCTCCTCGGCGACGCTCAGAAGCTCGCCCTCGGCCGCGGCGAGTTCCGGAACCGCCGCGGCCGGCCCGCCGGTCTCCAGGGCCTTCAGGATGTCGGCCCTGACGATTCGACCGCCGGGACCTGAGCCGGCAACGGCGGCCAGGTCGAGGCCGTGCTTTCTGGCCATCGCCCTGGCCAGGGGCGAGGCCTTGATCCGGCCGTCGGAGGCGGCCGGAGCGTTCGGGGCGCTCGGCCCGGCCGCCGGGGCGTCGGCCGGGCGTCGGGACGGGGCGACCGCAGCTTCGGGCGGTTCCACGGCCGGCTGTTCGGCCTGGAGCTTTTCGAGCTCCGCCTCGTCGACGGCCAGGTAGCCGATCACCTGACCGACCTTGATCGTTTCGCCCGGCGCGGCCAGGGGGTGAAGGAGCCCGTCGCCGGGCGAGGGCATTTCGTAGGAGACCTTGTCCGTCTCCAGGATGAGGACGATCTCGTCCTCCTTGACCAGCTCGCCCGGGGCGAAGTTCCACTTGGTTAGGGTGGCCTCCTCCATGGTCAGGCCCAACTTGGGGACTTGGATCTCTATGGCCATGTCAGCTCCCGTCTATCTGTAGGCCGCGGCCTTGGCCGCCTCGACCACCTCGGCCACGCCGGGCAGGACGAAGTCCTCCAAGGGCGGCGAGAAGGGGATGGGCACGTCCTTGGCCCCGACCCGACCGATGGGCGCGTCGAGGTAGTCGAACAACTCGTGCTGGATTCGGGCCGCCAGCTCCGCCCCGAAACCGCCGGTCAGACAGGCCTCGTGGACGATGACCGCCCGGAAGGTTTTCTTGATCGAGGCGGCCACGGTCTCCATGTCCAGCGGTTTGAGCGAGCGCAGATCGACGATCTCGGCCGAGATGTCCATCTTGGCCAACTCCTCGGCCGCCTCCAGACACAGGTAGAAGCCCGAGCCGTAGGTCAACAGCGAGACGTCTTGTCCCTGGCGCTTGATCGCCGCCCGGCCCAGGGGGATTATGAACTCCGGGTCCTCGGGCACCGGGCCCTCCTTGGCGAAAAGGCGCTTGTGCTGGAAGAACATCACCGGGTCGTCGTCGCGGATGGCGGCCTTGATCAACCCCTTGACGTCCCTCGGCTCCGAGGGCACGACTACTTTGACGCCCGGCGTGTGGACGAACCACGACTCCAGCGACTGGGAGTGCTGGGCGGCGGCCCTCAAGCCCGCTCCGTCCGGGCACCAGACCACCATCGGCAGCTTGACCTGACCGCCGAACATGTAGCGGATCTTGGCCGCCTGGTTGCAGAGCTCGTCCATGCCGCAGGTGACGAAGTCGGAGAAATGAAAATCGACGAAGGGGCGCATGCCGGTCAAGGCCGCGCCGACGCCGCAGCCGGCGATGCAGGTCTCGGAGATGGGCGTATCCAGAATCCGGCCCGGAAAGGCCTCGGGGAGACCCTTGAACTGGCCGAAGATGCCGGCGTGGGCGACCAGGTCTTCGCCCAGGATGAAGATGGTCTCATCCTGGCTCATCTCTTCGTGGAGGGCCTCGGCCAGGGCGGCTGAACTGCTCAGTATTCTCTCGGACATGGCGCCCCCTTTACGGATTCACGAACAGATCTTCGAGCGCCTCTTCCGGCCGGGGGAAGGGGCTCTCCTGGGCGAAGGCCACGGCCGCCTCCAGCTCGGCGGCGACCTCGTCCCAGATCTGTCGTGACTTCTTCTTGGTCAGAATTCTTTTTTTGGTCAGCGTCTTGGCGAAGCGGTTGATGGGGTCGTTCTCGTTTCGCCAGGTCTCCACCTCTGCCTCCTCCCGGTACTTCTGGGGGTCGCCCTCGAAGTGGCCCCGAATCCGGTAGGTCTTGTTCTCGATCAGGGTCGGCCCCTGGCCGGCCCGGGCCCGCTCGACCGCTTCGAGCGCCGCCCGGCGCACGGCCAGGACGTCGTTGCCGTCCACGGCCACGCCGGGGATGTCGTAGCCGGCCGCCCGGACGCAGATGTCGCCCACGGCGCAGGCGTAGCTCTGGGGCGTGGTCGAGGCGTATTGGTTGTTCTCGACGACGAAGATGACCGGCAGCTTCCAGATGGAGCACATGTTCATCGCCTCGTGGACCGGCCCCCGGTTCGCGGCGCCGTCGCCGAAGAAGCAGACCGCCACCTGATCGGTCTTACGCAGCTTGATCGACAGCCCGGCCCCGGTGATGATCGGCAGCCCGCCGGCGACCACGCCGTTGGCGCCGAGGATGCCGATGGAGAAGTCGGCGATGTGCATCGAGCCGCCCTTGCCCTTGCAGTAGCCGGTCGCCTTGCCGAACAGCTCGGCGACCATCTTGTTCAAGTCGGCCCCCTTGGCGATCATGTGACCGTGGCCCCGGTGGGTGGTGGCCACGTAGTCGTCGGGTCTCAGAGTCGAACAGACCCCGACCGACGAGGCCTCCTGGCCGATGGAGAGATGGATGAAGCCGGGGATCTCTCCGGCGGCGAAGTATTCCCCGGCCATGGTCTCGAACTGGCGGACTTTAACCATGGTCCGATAGAGTTCGAGCAGGGTCTTGGAATCATCGGGCATACGCGCCTCCTCGCTCAAGGGTCAAAAAGACCCGGCCGCTGTTCGCGTCAAGTTTTCGTCAAGCCGCTCTCGCGCCTCGAAACAGGAAGACCGGCCGCTTGGGCCGGTCGGTCAGAGCATGATCGAGCCGCCGTTGGAGTCGAGGGCGGCCCCGGTTATGTTTACCGCGGCGTCGCTGACAAGAAAGCCGATCACCGCCGCCTGCTCCTCGGGCGAGGCCATCTTGCCCCGGGGAATGCTCGCCGAGAGCCGGTCGATCTCGTCCGGGGAGGTGGAGTCGAGGACCATCGGCGTCAGGGTCGCGCCGGGGCAGAAGGCGTTGACCCTCACCCCGTGGGGGGCCAGCTCCCGGGCCAGGTGCCTGGACAGGCCGACCAGACCGTGCTTGGAGGCGGTGTAATGGGCCCCGCCCAGGAGGCTGCACGTCCGCCCGGCCAGAGAGGCGACGTTGACGATCACCCCCCGGCCCCGTTCGACCATCGGCCCGGCCGCCTCCCGGCAGAACAGGAAGCAGCCCCTCAAGTTGATCCCCAGCAAAAGATCCCACTCCGAGGTCTCGATGTTCAAAAAGGAGGTCCGGCGAAGTATTCCTGCCGCGTTGACCAGGAAGTCGATCGTCCCGAAGGCGTCGAGCGTCTCGCCCACCGCCCGCTTCACCTCGGCCTCGTCGGCCGCGTCGGCCGTGACGACGAGGGCCCTGGGGCCGCCCAGCCGCTCGATCTCCTTGTCGGTCCCGGCCAACCCCTCTTGGTTCAGGTCCACCAGGGCCACCCCGGCGCCCATCCCGGCCAGGTGGATCGCCGCCGCCCGGCCGATACCGCTGGCCGCGCCGGTGACGAGGCCGAACCGGCCCGCTAAATCCAGTTGCCAGGCCATCTTTCGACCTCCACCAGTCACAATCCGGTTTGATTCTTTGTTCGTCTCGCCATCTCGGCCGTTAAATCGAGGGTGCCATGTCTATCGTTCAAAACTGCCATTTGAAGCCGAAATCTTCATCTCTTTCTTGGTCCATATTGGATCCAGCCAACCACTCCGCTTGACCTCAAAATGATCCAAGTGCGGTGAATACGGTTTGATGTCAATAAGGGGAGTACCATCAATAACGTCGATGTCCTCGACTTGGAGCAAGTTCCCTTGGACCGCCGCCAACCTGACCGCGGACATACCGATAGGATTGGGACGGGCGGGCAGCCGGGTGGCAAAAACACCGTGGGGATCATCGTCAAGGTAGGTGGGGGTGACGAGTTTAGGTTCGGCCGCTCGATGAAACCAGTAGATCAGCCAGATTCGGTCAAAACCGTCCAGGTCCTTGAGCCCCATAATGAACTCTTCGAAGACCTCAACGGTACCTCGGGCGCCCTTGGAGGTTCTCGGCTGAAGAGGCGTTCCCGCCGCCTCGCGAAAAGACGTATGTACGATTCCAATCGGTTTGAGCTTCACCTGCGGCTCATCCTTCTCTCAACAAGCCCTTCTCCTGATCTCCCGAGCAAAAATTCGATATGGTATTTCGGACGATGTTGATCCGTGTCGGTTCTAACTAACCAAAAAATAGCATCCTCCATGGCCGATTGCCTATTGACATGCCGTTGCTTAGTAAGGTATACGTATACGTACACCTTGTCAACCGGTAATCCTGACGCCCGTCGACACCGCGGAAACATGGGGTGATCTCTTGGCTGACACGCCGTCCATAGAGCTGGCCAGAATCGAGGAGCGCGGACCCCTCGGCGAGCGGGTCTATCAAATTCTCAAGCAGGCCATCATCACCGCTCAGCTTCCGCTGGGAAGCTCGCTGCCGGAGGATCATCTGGTCCAGGCCTTGGGGGTCAGCCGGACTCCGGTCCGGGAGGCCCTCAAACGGCTCTCCAGCGAGGGCTTGGTCGAGCTGCCTTCCCGCAAGGCGGCCAAGGTTATTCGTCTGACCAACGAGGAGTTGGACCAGATCTTCGAGGCCAGGGAGGTGATCGAGACCAGGTTCTTCGTCAGGGCGGCCCGGTCCATCCCCGTCGAGGAGTTCAGGGCCATCAAGGCCGAGCTGGGGGCGGCGGAGAAGTATCTCGACGAAGTCGGGGGCGACGCCGGCGCCTGGCGCAAGGCGCTGGAGAGATACCTCTACCTCGACCGGGCCTTCCACGACCGGCTCATCGAAGCCTCGGGCAACCAGTATTGGATCCGGTTCTACAACACCGTTCGGGACCGCATTCAGATCTTCGCCCACCTGGTCAGCACCGCCCACCCGGAGAGGTTCCGGCTGGCCATCCCGGAACACAACGACATCCTCGACGCAGTCATCGCCGGCGATTTCGCCAGGGGCAAGGCCCTGATGAGGAAGCACATCCGAACTTTCAGGGCCCGCATCGACATCGACTGGGCCGGGCAAGGGACAGTGGCAAATGTCAGGTTGGCCTAGCTCCCGGACCATTCTGCTCAACGCCGCCGACAACGTGGCCGTGGCCTTGAGCGACCTTGCTCCCGGCGAGACGATCGAGCTGGACGGCGGCGCTCTTTCCGTCCGGGACGAGATCCCGGCCGGTCACAAGGCGGCCGTGGCCGACATCGGCGCCGGCGAGGCGGTTTACAAATACGGCCAGATCATCGGCTTCGCCTCGAAAGAGATCAAAGCCGGCCAGCACGTCCACACCCACAACCTGGCCATGGGCCGCTTCGGCCGCGACTACGCCGTCGGGGTCGACGCCCGCCCGACCGAGTACGTCGCCGAGGAGAGCCGGGCCGTCTTCGAGGGCTACTTGCGACCAGACGGCCGGGTGGGGATCCGCAACTACGTCGGCGTCCTGGCCTCGGTCAACTGCTCGGCCAGCGTCTGCCACTTCATCGCCGAGGCGTTCAAGGGTTCGGTCATGGACGAGTGGCCCAACGTGGACGGCGTCCTCGCCCTGGGCCACGGCCTGGGCTGCGGCATGGCCGTCGGCGGCGAGGGCCATCTGGTCTTGCAGCGCGCCCTGGCCGGCTTCGCCCGCCACCCCAACTTCGCCGGCGTTCTCGTCATCGGGTTGGGTTGCGAGGCCAACCAGGTCGAGGCCCTGGTCGCCGACCAGGGGCTGGAGATCGACTTTAAGACCAGGGTGATGACCATTCAGGACCTCGGCGGGACCAGGGCGACGGTCGAGCGCGGCATAGACGCCGTCAAGGAGCTCTTGGCCGAAGCGGACAAGGCCCGGCGACAAAGAGTTTCGGCCGGCGAACTGATCGTCGGCTTGGAGTGCGGCGGCTCGGACGCCTACTCCGGGATAACGGCCAATCCGGCCCTGGGCGCGGCGGCCGATCTCGTCGTCGCCCACGGCGGCACGGTTATTTTGAGCGAGACGCCGGAAATCTACGGCGCCGAGCACTTGCTTACCCGCCGGGCGGTGAGCAGGGAGGCGGCCGACAAGCTGATCGAGCGCATCCGTTGGTGGGAAGACTACACCGCCAGGCTGGGCGGCGAGATCAACAACAACCCCACCCCCGGCAACAAGGCCGGCGGGTTGACCACCATCCTGGAGAAATCCCTGGGCGCGGCGGCCAAGGGCGGCTCGACCAACCTCGTCGCCGTCTACGACTACGCCGAGCCGGTGACGGCCAAGGGGTTGGTCTTCATGGATACGCCGGGCTACGACATGGTCTCGATCACCGGCATGATCGCCGGCGGGGCCCATCTGATCTGCTTCACCACCGGCCGGGGTACCGTCTGCGGCTCCAAGCCCGCCCCCAGTCTGAAGCTGGCCTCCAACAGCGCCATGTACGAACGTTTGACGGACGACATGGACTTCAACTGCGGAGCGGTCATCGACGGCGGGATCACGGTCGGGGAGATGGGCCGGGAGATCTTCGATCTGATTTTGGCCGCCGCCTCGGGCCGAAAGACCAAGAGCGAGGCGCAGGGCTTCGGCGATCACGAGTTCGTGCCCTGGCAGCTCGGGGCGGTGATGTGACTCGCTCGACTCCCCGGCTTTGAGGAGAGGAGGTTTCGATGCTTAGCGACCGGATCAAAAAAGGCCCCCAGCGGATAGCCCACCGTTCCCTGTTGAGGTCCCTCGGCCTGGACGATTACGACCTCGAGCGACCCTTCATCGGCGTTGCCAACGGCTTCAACGAGATCATTCCCGGCCACCTCCATCTCCGCGATCTGGCCGAGGAGGTCAAGGCCGGCATCTACCAGGCCGGCGGGGTGCCGTTCGAGTTTCCCATGATCGGCGTCTGTGACGGCCTGGTGATGGGTCACGAGGGGATGCGCTACTCGCTTCCCAGCCGGGAGCTGATCGCCGACTCTCTCGAACTGATGGTTCGGGCCCACTGCTTCGACGGCCTGGTGATGATTGCCAACTGCGACAAGATCGACCCGGCCTGCCTGATGGCCGCCGCCAGGATCGACCTGCCCTCGGTCATCGTCTCCGGCGGGGCGATGCTGCCCGGCCGCCGGGCCGGCCGGACGATCGACGTCTCCAACGTGTTCGAGGCGGCCGGCGAGTTGGCCGCCGGGAAGATCAGCGAGGAGGAGTGCCTGGCCGTGGAGATGGAGGCCTGTCCGACCTGCGGCTCCTGCGCCGGGCTGTTTACGGCCAACTCGATGAACTGCATGATCGAGGCCTTGGGCATGGGCCTGCCCTTCAACGGCACCATCCCCGGCCCCTATTCGGCCCGGCGGGTGTTGGCCCGCCGGTCGGGTCGGGCGGTGGTCGAACTGGTGAAGCGCGGCATCCGCCCCTCGGCGATTTTGACCCGCCAGGCGTTCTTGAACGCCATCACCGTGGACATGGCCATCGGCGGCTCGACCAACACCCTGCTCCACTTGATGGCCGCCGCCCAGGAGGCCGGGGTGGAGCTGACCCTGGACGACTTCGATCGGATAAGCCGCCGGACTCCCAACCTGTGCCGGATCACCCCTTCGGGTCATCATCGGATCGTAGACCTGCACCAGGCCGGCGGACTGCCGGCGATCATGACCCAGTTGGCCGGCCGGCGGCTGGTCGATCTGTCCTGCCTGTCGGTGGTCGGGACCACCCTGGAGGAAGCCGTCGGCGGCTCGCCGGTGTTGGATCCGGAGGTGATCCGACCGATCGACAACCCTTACACCGAGGAGGGCGGCCTGCTCATCCTGCGCGGCAACCTGGCCCCTAAGGGCGCGGTGATCAAGATCGCCGCCGTGGCCGAGGGCTGGAAGGGACACAAAGGACCGGCCCGGGTCTTCGACGGCGAGGAGGCGGCGGCCGACTTCGTCTTCCAGGGCGGGGCCGAAGCCGGTCAGGTGCTCGTCATCCGCAACGAGGGCCCCAAGGGCGGGCCGGGCATGCGCGAGATGCTGGCCCTGACCTCGGCCTTGGCCGGCATGGGCCTGAGTGACGAGGTGCTGCTGGTCACCGACGGCCGCTTCTCCGGGGCCTCCCGCGGCACCTCGGTGGGTCACGTCGCGCCCGAGGCGGTCTCCGGCGGGCCCATCGCCGCGGTCAGGGACGGCGATGTCGTCGAACTGGATCTCGACCGCCGGGAGCTCAACCTGCTCGTCGATGCGGACGAGATCGAGGCCCGGCTCAAGGACTATCGGCCGCCCCAAAAGGACCTGCCCGGCCTGTTGAGACGCTACGCGGCCAACGTGGCCGGAGCGGACAAGGGCGCGGTCTGGAGATCGTGAGGTTTTCAGGAAGCAGGCGATGGAGTATCCCCGCTTCGGCATAATCCGACAGATCTTCCCTCAACATCCAGAGCCCGACCCGGCGGCCTGGCTGGACGAGGAACTGAGGCGCACCGGCCTCTTGGAGCCCGTCCAGCCCGGCCAAAGGGTCCTGATCACCGCCGGCAGTCGGGGCATCGAGTCCAAACCGGCCGTTCTGGCCGCGCTCACCGAGCGGATAAAGGCCAAGGGCGGCCGGCCGATGATCTTTCCGGCCATGGGTTCCCACGGCGGGGCGAGGGCGGCCGGCCAGGTGGACGTTCTGGCCCACCTGGGCGTGACCGAAAAGAGCGTGGGCGCGCCGATCTACACCGGCTGGGAGAGCGTTCAGATCGGGAGGGCCGACACGGGCGTGGCGGTCTTCGTCGATCGAGCGGCGGCCGAGGCGGACCACATCGTCCTGGTGAACAGGATCAAGGAGCACACCGACTACATCGGGACCACCGAGTCGGGGCTGATAAAGATCGCCGTCATCGGTCTGGGCCGCCAGCCCCTGGCCGAAGTGATGCACCGCCAGGCGATCAACATCGGCTACCAGAAATCGATCCACTCTCTGGCCCGGGTGCTTCTGGAGAGGCTCAACATCCTGGGCGGAATCGCTCTCCTGGAGGATCACCACAACCGATTGAGAAGATTGGAGGCGGTCCCGGCGGCCGAGTTATTCGTCCGGGAACCGAAGCTTTTGGCCGAGTCCCAACGGTTCAAGCCCAAGCTGCCGTTCAGCGACCTGGATCTGTTGATCGTGGACGAGATCGGCAAGGAGATCTCGGGCACGGGAGCCGACACCAAGGTCGTGGGGCGGATCATGAACCGTTTCGAGGCGGAGTGCGCCGAGCCCAAAATCAAGCGGCTGGTCATCCTGGACCTGTCGGCCGGCACCTACGGCAACGCCATCGGCGTCGGCCTGGCCGACTACACCACCCGCAACTTGGTGGACAAGATGGATGTCGAGGCCACGGCAGTCAACTGCATCACCGGCTCCCGCCCCGAGCTGGGACGGGTCCCCATCGCGCTCGGAAGCGACCGGGAGGCGGTGGAGGCGGCTT
Source organism: uncultured Thermodesulfobacteriota bacterium (assembly GCA_964634465.1). Taxonomy (GTDB): domain Bacteria; phylum Desulfobacterota; class Desulfarculia; genus CAZWLY01. The sequence continues at coordinate 60,950 of CAZWLY010000016.1, forward strand.
TGAACACGCTCGGTTTGTGGACGCCCGAGACGATCAGGGCGGCCTGGATCGCCAACACCAAGCGGCTCGATCGGCTGGCCGTATCAGCCGCTCTCATCGAGGCGGTCCGGCAGCGCGACGAGATCGAGATCGAGGGCGAACTGTTCGATCTGCCCTTCAACGACCGAGGCGACCTGGCCAGGTTGGAGCGCCTCCTCTAGACGCCGTTCCCATCGCTTTCGGCGGCGGGCGAGGTAGGTACTGGGCGGCGGGGCCGCCAATAAAGGAGTCAACGGCGGTCATGACCGCCGATGGGTTTTTACGATGGCGTAAACACCCTTGCTGGACAACCTTTAACGGAGGGAGAGTGGACATGAAAAGAGTCAGACTCACAGCCGTGATGGCGGCGCTGGTCCTGGTCGCAGTCCTGGTCGCCGGACCGGCCATGGCCAAGGTCCTGATCAAGACCCAGAGCCTCTACAGCACCAGCCTGCCGGTCCTGGGCGAGGCCATCCCCTGGTTCGCCAAATCGGTCAAGGAGGCCAGCGGCGGCGAGGTGATCTTCAAGATCTACGAGCCGGGCAAGCTGGTCGCTCCCAAGGAGATCCTGGAGTCGGTCTCCAAGAAGAGGGTCGCCGCCGGCTACGCCTCGGCTGGTTTCTGGCAGGGCAAGATCCCGGCCGCGGCGCTGTTCTCGGCCATCCCCTTCGGCCCGGAGGCGGACGAATACCTGGCCTGGATGTTCTACGGCAACGGGCTCAAGCTCTACCAGGAGATGTACGACTCCAACGGCTACAACGTCAAGGTCTTGCCTCTGGCCATCATCTCTCCGGAGACCTCGGGCTGGTTCAACAAAGAGATCAAGACGGTCGATGACTTGAAGGGCCTCAAGATGCGCTTCTTCGGCCTGGGCGGCCGGGTCATGGAAAAGCTGGGCGTCAACGTCACCCTGACCGCCCCCGGCGAGGTCTTCCCGGCTCTGGAGAAGGGCGCCATCGACGCCACCGAGTTCTCCATGCCCTCCCTGGACCGGAAGATGGGTTTCTACAAGGTGGCCAAGTACAACTACTATCCCGGCTGGCACCAGCAGGCGACCTTTACCGAGCTCATCATCAACAAGGACGTCTGGAACAAGCTCAGCCCGGCCAACCGGAAGCTGATCGAGATGTGCACCATGGCCAGCCTGGTCAACTCCCTGGCTCTCGGCGAGGCCACCCAGGGCGTCATCATCGGCGAGAACGCCAAGAAGTTCGGCGTCAAGAACCGCTACTGGTCGCCCGAAATCCTGGCCGCCTACAAGAAGGCCTGGGACGAGGTGGTGGCTGAGATGTCGGCCAAGGACCCGCTCTTCAAGAAAGTCTGGGACGATCTGTCCAAGTTCCGGGCCGACTACGCCAACTGGGCGGCGGTGGGCTTCCTGCCCCGACCCAAGCCGCCGAAGGACTAACCGGCCGACCTGAGCCGAGCCAAGCCGACAACCCGGCTGCGGGGAGGGGCGGTCTGGTCCGCCCCCTCCCGCGGCCGCAAGCCGCGATCGGTTTCGAGGAGATTCGGATGAGCCGCTCCAGTTCCGCCAATCAAAAGCTTCCCGGTCCCAAGTTTTCAGTCCTGGTCGATACGATCATCGCCAAGTTCTGCCGAGCCCTGGCCTGGCTCAACGTGGTTCTGGCCGCCTTGATTCTGCTCCAGGTCGTCTTGCGCTACGCCTTCGGCCAGGGATTGGTGATCTTCGAAGAGTTGCAGTGGCACCTCTATGCCGTGTGCATGCTCTTCGGCGTCTCCTACGCCGTCGTCACCGGAGCGCACATCCGACTGGACCTCCTCCATCGCAACTTCAGCCTCAAGACCAAGGAAAGAATAGAGTTTTTCGGTATCCTTTTGTTTCTAATGCCGATGATAATCATCGTTTTCATCCACAGCTTGGACTTTGTCTACGACTCCTGGCGGGTCAGCGAGCGCTCCGACTCGCCCCTCGGTCTGCCGGCCCGCTGGCTGATCAAGGGGGCCATTCCGGCCAGCATGATCGTGCTCTTTCTGGCCGCCCTGTCCCGGATGGTCCGGGCCGCCGTTTACGCCTTCAAGAAAGAGTGATGGGGGTCTGACGTGGAAGCCAACGACATCCTGGTCATCTTGATGTTCCTGACCTTCATTGGGTTCCTGTTCACCGGTTTCCCCATCGCCTTCGTCCTGGCCGGCACGGCGATGCTCTTCACCCTGGTCGGGTATCTCTCCGATATCTATCTCGGCACCATCACCGGCCTCAGTTTCAACGAGATCGGGATGATCACCAACCGAATCTTCACTCTGATGGAGAATTGGATCCTGGTGGCGGTGCCGATGTTCATCTTCATGGGCTTGATGCTGGATCGCTCCGGCATTGCCGAGCGGATGATGAAATCGATGCAGAACCTCTTCGGCAAGGTCCACGGCGGCCTGGCCGTCACCGTGGCCGTGATCGGCATCATCCTGGCCGCCTCGACCGGCATCATCGGGGCCTCGGTGGTCCTGTTGGGCTTCTTGTCGTTGCCGGCCATGCTCAACCAGGGCTACGACAAGGCCCTGGCCACGGGCACCATCGCCGCCTCGGGCACCTTGGGGATTCTCATCCCGCCCAGCATCATGCTGGTCATCATGTCCGACCAGCTCAGCCTGGCCGTGGGCGACCTGTTCATGGGAGCGCTGATTCCGGGCGTGATCCTGGGTTTCCTCTACATTCTCTACATCGTCATCTACGGCCTGATCAAACCCCAGGCCGCCCCGCTCTCGCCCGACCGGAAGCCGCTTTCCTGGAAGGTGTTGCTCGAGGTGCTCAAGACCATCATCCCGCCGGCGGCGCTGATTCTGGCCGTGCTGGGCTCCATCTTCGCCGGCGTGGCCACGCCCACCGAGGCCAGCGGCGTCGGGGCGCTGGGGGCGACGATCCTGGCCGCGCTCAACAAAAAGCTGAGCTGGAAGGTGGTCAAGGAGGTGGCCGTCGATACCTTCAACACCGTCGGCTACATCTTCGGCATCTTTATCGGCGCCACCTGCTTCGCCCTGGTCTTGAGGCTCTTGGGCGGTGACGAGTTCATCGAGGCGGCCCTGACCAGCCTGCCGCTGGGTCCCTACGGGGTGATGACCGTCATTCTGGCCTCGGTGTTCCTGCTGGGTTTCTTTCTGGACTGGATCGAAATCTGCCTCATCGTCCTGCCGCTCTTGGCCCCGGTGGTCAAGTCGCTGGGCATCCATATCGAGACCGGCGGTCTGGTGGAGAGCCCGGAGCTGGTCTGGTTCGCCGTGCTGGTCGCGGTCAGCCTCCAGACATCGTTTTTGACGCCGCCGGTGGGCTTCGCCATCTTCTTCCTGATGGGGACCTCGCCGCCCGAGGTGAAGCTCTTGGATATCTACAAGGGCGTCGTGCCCTTCGTCATCCTCCAGCTCATCGGCCTGACCCTGGTGGCCATCTGGCCGCAACTGGTCATCTGGCTGCCCATGGTCGCCTACGGTTAGCGCTTCGGAGAGCGGCGAGCCTCGCCTTCGCCCGGGGCGATAGCGCGTAAGGACGGTCATCGAGATGGCGTCGAGTGGCCGCGGGGCCGAAGCGCCTGGCGGCGCCCTCGGCCCCGCGGCGAGGCTCACCCGGAAAGCGAGGCCCGATCGTTTACAACAGCTCCGCCGCCAGTTCGGCCACCAGCGAGCGCTCGCCCTTGATCAAGGTCACGTGGCCGGAGATCTCCTCGTCCTTGAGGCGCTCGACCAGATAGGTCAAGCCGTTGGACGAGGCGTCCAGATAGGGATGGTCGATCTGCTCCGGGTCGCCGGTGAAGACGATCTTGGTCCCCTCGCCGACCCGGGTGATCAGGGTCTTGACCATGTGCGGGGTCAGGTTTTGGGCTTCGTCGCAGACGATGAACTGGTTGGGAATGGACCGGCCCCGGATGTAGGTCAACGCCTCCATCTCCAACAAGCCCATCTCCTTCAAGTGCTCCTGGATGCCTTTCGGGTCCTCGGCCTTGGAGAAGATGTACTCCATGTTGTCGAACAGCGGCTGCATCCAGGGGCGAAGCTTCTCTTCCTTGCCGCCGGGCAGATAGCCCAGGTCCTCGCCCATGGGCGTCACCGGGCGGGTGATCAACAGGCGGCCGTAGGCGCCCGCTTCCATGACTTGTTCTAGGCCGGCGGCCACGGCCAAAAGCGTCTTGCCCGTGCCGGCCCGACCGGCCAGGGTGACCACCTGGACCGACTCGTCCAGAAGCAGTTCCATGGCGAACTGCTGCTCCTTGTTGCGGGCCTTGATTCCCGAGACCACGGCCTGGCCGTTGTTCAGTTGGACCAGATGGCCGTCCTTGACCCGGGCCAGCGCCGACTGGGATGGATTGGAGGAATTCTTCAAGATGAAGAACTGGTTGGGCTTGACCGGCTCATCGGGGTTGAGTTCCAGGCCGCCGTTCTGGTAGAAGGCGGACATCTCCTGGCTGGAGATCATCAGCTCGCCGACGCCGGTGTAGAGGCGCTCGTAGTCGATCTTGTCGTTGTAGAAATCCTCGGAGGCGATGCCGACCACGTCGGCCTTGATGCGAAGGTTGAGGTCCTTGGTGACCAGGACCACCTTGTCGCCGTTCTCTTCCTGGAGGCAGAGGCAGACGGCCAGGATGAGGTTGTCGGGCTTGTTCTGATCGACGCCGGGCGGCAGCTTGGCGAAGTCCTGGTGGTTCAATTCGATCCGCAGCTCGCCGCCGTTGGGCAACTCGATGCCGTCGGACAGCCGGCCCTGGAATCGCAACTCGTCCAGCATCCGGGAGACGACCCGGGCGTTGCGGCCGACGTCATCGTGGCGGCGCTTCTGGTCGTCCAGCTCCTCGATGACCAGCAGGGGTATGACGACCTTGTTGTCCTCGAAGGCGTAGAGGGCGTTGGGGTTGTGGAGCAGAATATTGGTGTCCAGAACATAGGTCTTTCTCATTTGGGTCGGTCTCCCGATTGATTCGATTGATTGCGACTTGGGCTCGGGGCGGAAACGCTCCGATTCCGGGACAGGGGGTTGGCGATGGCCAGGCGGGTTATTTTCGCCCCCAATCCTTAGGGTTCAGCGACACCGCTCGACAGGCTTACGGGCCGTCGATCCTTTCCTCTTTCCGAGGTCGCCGGCCCACCCGGCCGGGCCGGTTTGAGCGCCGTCGCCGAGGGCAAAGGAGCGGCTTGCACGACGCCCGCTTCCACCCGATGGGCACTCTAACCATAAGCCATCCGGGAGGGTTGGTCAACCAAGCCTTGCGCCGTCGGCGAGCCCGATATGATTCGGTTCGCGTCCTGACCGCTCCCCACTCGTCCTTGACTCCACTGTCATAACAAGCTAAGAATTCTTCAGAGGTTAAACATGGGTGGACGTCGCGTTTTCAGGGATTGGACCGTTCTGCTGGTCGCTTCGACCTTCAACCAACCGCGATTCAAGGGACTTTTGGAGCAGCTCGGCTTCGCCAGGTTTCGCGTCACCGACCAGGACCGCCAGGTTCCGGCCCTGGTCCGCTCGATGCAGCCCAACCTGGTCATGATCGACCGCCAGTTGAAGGTCTTTTCCGGCGTCCAACTCCTGGTCGCCTGCCGGCAGGACCAGCGCTGCGCCGAGGTGCCCTTTCTCATCGTCGGCGACAAGGACGATTTCCGGCCGGGCGGGTTGGCCGAGCGGGTGGCCGCGTTCGACAAGGCCCACATGGTCGCCGAACCGCTGACCGAGGCCAAGCTGGGCGAGGCCCTCGACGACCTGGTCAGCCAGTTCATCGACCTGAGACAAGAGGAGGCCCTCCGCCTGGCCGACGAGGCCGATCGGTTGGCCGAGACCGGCGACTACGAGGCGGCGCTCAAGCTGCTGGAGGAGGCGGCCAAGCTCCACGGCGATCATATCGACATCCAGACCAAGCGGGCCGCGGCTCTGGCCCAGGTGGGGCGGCTGGAGGAGGCGGAGGAGGCTTATCGCCGTGTCCTGGAGGCCGACCCGAACAACCTGCGGGCCTACTTCGGCCTGGCCGAAGTCTACGAGGCCCTCCAAAAGTTCGAGCAGGCGATCGAGGTCGTCCAGAAGGCCGGCCAGGTGGCCAAGTCGCTCAACATGCCGGGCTCCCAGCAGGGGCGCATCCACCTGTTCATCGGTGAGTTCGACCTCAAACTGGAGAAGCTGAAGGAGGCGGCCGAGTCGTTCAAGGAGGCCGTCGATCTGGACCCGGACAACGCCCAGCTCAAGAGCGATATCGGCGACGCCTACGCCTCCCGGGGCTACCATGAAGAGGCCGAGGCCTACTACGAGGCGGCCATGGCCCAGGACCCCAGACTGGCCCACATCTACAATCGGCTGGGCATAACCTACCGCCGCCAGGCCAAGTACAACCAGGCTCTGGAGGTCTACAAAAAGGCCCTCCGCATCCGCCCCAAAGACGACCACCTGCTGTTCAACATCGCCCGGACCCTGGATGAAGCCGGTCGCCGCGAAGAGGCCGAGAAATACCTCGACCGGGCGATCCGGATCGCGCCCAATCTCAAGGAGGCCAAGGCGCTCAAGGCTTCCTTCGAGGCCAAGAAGGAGCAGCTTGACGGCGACGAGGCCGTTCCTCCACCGCAGGAACATCGGCCGGGGGCGGTTCAATTGAAAGAGGCCGGGCCCGGCAAGGTGGCCGCCGTGGCCCGCAAGGTGGCCGAGGACCCCAAACGCGATCGGGGCACCTTCGGCCGGTTCGACAAACTCCAGCGGCCCAAGAAGTGAAGCCGGTCGAAACCGGTCCGGCAAGGCGGCCCGACTCGCCATTCAACCCACCGACATACCTATGATTCACCGGCCGACCGGCTCCGGACGCGTCCCGGCCGTCCCGACCCGCTCCGCCCCGCCGTGTTGACCGCGGCGCTCAATTAGAGTTGGAGCCGCCGCCCGGCGCGGATTAGAATATTCTCCACAGGGTGATTTAACTCATCGCCGGAGACGAAATCGGTGGTCAAGCGGCTGACAATCTGGTTGGGCCTGACCCTGGCCGTGATCGCGGTTCTGGTCGGGGTCGGTCTGGGCCTGATCCGCTACCGGCCCGAAGTGTGCCGACCCTGGCTGGAACGCCTTCTGGCCCCGCCGGGCGGCCGGCTGACCATCGGCCGCCTGGCGGTCCGCTACCGGCCGCTGAGCCTGACCCTGAAGGATGTGGACACCCAGGCCCCGGCGGAGGCCGGCTACTCGCTCAAGCTGAAGTCGCTTCGACTGACCGCCGATCCCTGGGCCGGTCTGAAAGGCGGTCTGTGGCTCAAGCACCTGGAGGTGGTCGAGCCCGACCTGACCTTACGCCCCGAACCGGCCGCCGAGCGGGAGTCGGACCTGTCCGGCCTGGCCGTGCTTTTGGGCGTCGAGCGACTGTCGGTCAGCCGGGGCCGGTTCAAGCTGGTCGAGCCGGAGGGCAGCCTGGAGACGCGCGAGCTGTCCATCTCGCTCGAGGCCGGCCGGGGAGACGAACTGCCGCTGGAGTTCAAGGGCCGACTTCGCCTCTCGCGGCCGAACGGCCGGGAAGCGTTCTCCGGTCTGGTTTCGGGCCGGGGAGTCTTGGCCCTCGGCCGCTCGCTCAGGGCCGAGGTCGAGGTCGTCGAGGGCCGCCTGGACCTGGAGCGGGTCAGCGGCGAGTTGACCGTCGCCGCCGGCCTGGAACTTACGCCCGAGCGGCTGGTCGTAAGCGGCGTCGTCGGCCGCATGGCCCGGGCCGAGGTGGACCTTGGCTCCGGGGTGAGGTGGCAAGGCCCGATCGGCTTCAAACTGGCCGGCTCCCAAACCGAGCTCAAGACTGGACGGAGCGAGTTGGTCGGGCTGGACGTCCAGGCCGCCGGTTTGGGCCGCCTGACCGGAACGCTTTCCGGTTGGCCTGACGGGCGTCTTTCCGGCCGCCTGACCGGCCTGATCGAAGAGCCCGGCGCCGTTCTGGCCGCGCTCAGGCCGGTTTTGCCTCCGGCCTGGAGCCAGGCGGCGGTCTGGGGCGAGACGCCGTTCGAACTGAAGCTCGACACTCCGGCCGATCGCCTCCTGATCGAGCTCGAGCTGGGTCTCGACGAGGTGGTCCTGGCCGCGCCTCGGTGGAAGCTCGAAGCCGATCTGGGCGGCCGGTTGTCGCTGGCCGGACCGCCGGCCGGGCCGCACCGGCTTCTCGGTCGGATCGAGGCCCGAGCCGCGTTCGGTTTCGGCCGGCTCTCGGCCAAAGCGGTCGAGGTCGAGATGGACCTCACCGGCCGCCTGCCCCAGCAGGTCCGGGCCGCCTGCCGGTTGGCCGTCGGCCCGTTCGACCTCACCTGGTCGAGCCGGCCGATCGAGATCGGTTCGATCGAGGCCAAGGGCGAACTCGGCCTGACCGGCGGCGGGGCGCTGGAGGTTGAGGATGTGGTCGTCTCCACCGCCGCCCTGGGCGAGATTCGAGGCCGCTTGGCCCTGACCAAGGCCGGTCTGTCGGGCCGGGGGCGGGCCGAAGCGGTGGATCTGGCCGCCCTGGCCGGGCTTGTCCAGTCCCTGACCGGCTTCGACCTGACCGCCTGGTCGCCGACCGGCCGGGCCGACATCGAGGCCGGGCTCGCTCCGGATTCGTCCGGCCGGGTCGCCGAGACCAAGGTGAGTCTGAAACAGTTCGACCTGACCGTATTCGGCCGGCCGATCAGTTTCGGTTCCGTCGAGGCCCAGGCCGACCTGCGCTTCAAAAAGGGCGGGGCGCTGGAGGTCAAGGATGTGGTCGTCTCCACCGCCGCTCTGGGTGAGATTCGAGGCCGCTTGGCCCTGACCAAGGCCGGTCTGTCGGGCCGGGGGCGGGCCGAAGCGGTGGACCTGGCCGTCCTGGCCGGGCTGATTAAGCCCTTGACCGGCTTCGAGCCGGCCGCCTGGTCTCTGGCCGGCCGGGCCGATATCGAGGTCGGATTCGCTCCTGGAGCGTCCGGTGGAGCCGTCGAGGCCAGGCTGGAGCTGGACGAGATCGATCTGGCCTCGCCCGACGGCCGGGTGATGATCGAGCGCGGGCAAGGGCGGCTGCGCTTCGGCCTCGATCCGGCCGAGGCGCGGCCGTTGCGGCTCGATCTGTTCCTACGCGGCGGCGAGGTGCTGGCCGACACTGTCTATCTCAACCTGGCCCGCCGGCCGCTCGAAGTCGGGGTGAGGGCGCGGGAGGTCTCGACCCGCACCCTCGACGGCCTCGAAGTGTCGGCCGACTTGGGCCAGTTCGGCCGGCTCAAGCTCTCCGGCCGAGCCAGACGGTTGAACGACGGCTGGGATTACCGGGCCCGGTTGCGACTCAAGAACGCCGACCTGAATGAAGTATTCCAGACCTTCATTCGTGAGCCCCTGGCCGCCTCCCGGCCCGACCTCCAGGACCTGGACCTGTCCGGTATGGCCGACCTGGAGTTGGACCTCTCCGGCCGCGGTCCCGCGGCGACCATCAAAGGCCGGGCCAGCCTGGTGGGGGGCGGTCTGAACGACGCCCGGAGCGGCCACCTGGTCAAGGGCCTCATCCTCGAACTGCCGATCGACTACCGCTTCGGTCCCCAGGGGGCCGGCCGGCCGAGCGACGGCAGGCCCCGCCGCTGGGGCCGGATTCGGGCCTTGAGCATTGGCTCGCCTTTCGGCGAAATCAAGAACCTGGACCTGCCCCTGGCCCTCGTTCCGGGCCGCCTGGTCTTCAGCCGCGGGCTGACCCTGCCCCTGTTCGACGGCAGCCTGGTTCTTGATCGGATGACCGTCGAGCGGCCCCTGTCCAGGGATTTCGAGGCTCGGGCCACGGTCGAGATTCGCCGCTTCGACCTATCCCTGGCGTCTCCGCCGGAGTTTCCCTTGGAGGGCGGCCTGGCCGGCCGGTTGGGCCGGGTGAGCCTCAACCGCCGCCGACTGACCACCACCGGCGGGTTGACCGGCCAGTTTTTCGGCGGCCGGGTGAAGACGTCGGCCTTGACCGTCTACCGGCCGTTTTCGCCGGGCCGGATGCTGGCCGCCGACGTCACCGTGGAGCGCTTGGACCTGGGCCGGCTGACCAAGGCCCTCAAGCTCGGCAAGATCACCGGCAAACTGACGGCCAGAATCGAGGGGCTCAGGCTGGCCCATGGTCAGGCGGTGGCGTTCAACCTCCGAGCCGAGTCGGTGGCCGTGAAAGGGGTCAAGCAGCGGGTCAGCATCAAGGCGGTCAACTCCATCTCGGTTCTGGGCACCGGCTCGGGCCTGACCGGACTCGGAGTTACGATCATGGCCCCCTTCTTCCGTGAATTCCCCTACGAGCGGATCGGATTTTTGTGTAATCTTAAGAATGACGTCTTTACCATCCGGGGCTTGATCCGCGAAGACGGGGTCGAGTACCTGGTCAAGAAGCCGTTTCTGACCGGGATCAACGTGGTCAATCGCAACCCGAACAACCAGATCAGCTTCAAGGACATGCTGGGCCGCCTCCGCCGGGTGATGGGCGGCCATGACCAGCCGGGCTGAACGCGGTGGTAAAGGAAGGTAAGGGGAGGGGAATATGGCTCGAAACATGGTCCGGGTGGGGACGATCGTCGGACTGGCCCTGGTTGTGGCCGCCTGCGTGACGGTCAACCTCTATTTTCCGGCCGCCCAGGTGGAGAAGACGGCCGAGGAGATCGTCAAGGACGTCTACCAGAAGGACGGCGGGAGCAAGAAGAAGCCGGGCGACTCCTCGTCGCTGAGGCGCTTTCTGGCCTGGCTGGAGCCGAGGGAGGCCCACGCCGCCGACGTGACCACGGTCAGCAACGCCAACATCCGGGCCATCAAGGGGGCGATGCGCCGGCGGCACAGTCAGCTTCGGCCCTTCTACAACGCCGGCCGGGTGGGTATCGCCAGGGACGGCTCGCTGGTCCTGCGCGACACCAAAGGCCTGCCGCTCAACAGGCTGGCCCAGTTGAAAAGGCTGATCAACGCCGAGAACGCCGACCGCCGGCGTCTCTACCAGGAGGTGGCCGCGGCGCTCAGGCTCCAGCCCCAGCAGGTCGGCCAGGTTCAAAGCATCTTTGCCCGAACCTTCAGGAACGAGGCCGAGCCGGGCTGGTGGATTCAGGACGACAGCGGCCGCTGGCGGAGGCGCTGAGCCGAGGCGGCGTTCTCCAACCGGGTTCCCTGTCCGGGCCGGCGGGCGACAAGCCCTCCGATCAGGGCGTTGAGCCCGGCCTTCAGCGCCGGGGGCAGGTCCTCTTCCGGGAGGCGATCGACCAGCCGGATCGTCTCCCGCCCGACGATCTCGGCCGCCGCCCGGCGGCAGCGCTCGAAGTAGCCGGTCAGGTCGCCGATCTGCCCGCGCAAGTAAGCGTCGTCCAGGGCGAAGGCCGTCTCGATCAAAGCGGCGTAGCGTCGGTCGAGAAGCACTTCCTCCAGCTCGCCGATCAGCTCGGCGGGGGCGAGGCCTTTAGGCAGCTCGGCCCGGGCAAGCAACTCAAAGGGCCTGATCCGCCGTTCGGCCAGTCGCCGGAAGACGTTGCGGCCGGCCCGGATTCCGTTCTGCTTGCCGATCGCCTCCCGGATGGCCTCGTAGACCGCGGCGGCGATCAACTCGCCCAGCTTGGTGTGGCCGCCGGTCAGGTCCAGGCTCCGGCCCGCCCCCTCGACGACGATGATGTTGTCGGTGCCGGTGCCGGTGGCCTGGCAGCGCCTCGGCTGGGCGCTGGAGCGGATGTCGAGGTCCTGGAGCACGGCCGTCTTGGCCTCGACGGCGGTGATGACCGCCCGGGCCATGGCCCGTTCCGTCAGCCGGTGGTTGGTCAACAAGATGACGTTGATCGTGCCCGGCTCGTAGAATCGACCTTGGTCCTGGGAGGTTCGGAGGGCGTTTCCAGCCACCCCGGCCGTGGTCAGGGCGATGACCTCCAGCGCCTTGAACCGGGCCCGGCCCACGGCCAGGTTGTCCAGATCGGCCCCGGTGAACATCAGGGCGGTGGCGGCGGCTTCGAGGCCGAGGGTTTCGAGCACGCCGGCCCTGAGCTCGACCAGGCCGCCGCCTCGGTCAAGCCCCCAGGCCGGGGGCGGCAGGGAGTGGTTGCCGACCCTCTTCAGGTCCGAACGGATTCCCTCCAGGGTGGAGAGGGCCTTCATCGGCCGGTCGAAGTCGATGAGCAGCGTCTGGTGGACGAAGTCCTGCCTTATACTCCTGACCACCCCGGCCCGCCTGACGTAATCCAGGCCGAGCTCTATCTTCTTTCGGCCGATGGGGCCTTGGGTCAGGACAAAGCTTTCGGGCTCGGCGAAGTAGTCGGCGTAGACCCTGGCCGCCAGCCAGGCCGCGAAGCGCCCGGCGTTGACGGACAGACGATCGGTCAGGGCGCAGGGGAAGGTGTAGATCCGCCCCTTTCTGACCGCCTCCACCTCCCGCCAGCCGAGTCGGCCGACCAGCCTTTTGATCGCCTCGGCCTGGCCGCAGGTATAGATCGCCTGGGGGTCGAAGGCCCGCCATTCTTCGAGGCTGATCGGGATCGCCGCTCCACTCCGGCCCAGGCGGGGCGGAACGCCGCCGGCGGCCCGGATGAGGAGGCGGGCCGGGGCGTCGTCGCCGGGAACGGTCAGCCTGTCCCGGCCGCCGACCATGATCACCCGCCGTCGCCGGGGCGGCGGAATCCGGGCCGTCTTTTGGGCGATCACGGCCAGTTGGGCCTTGATCTCGGCCTCGATTCGGGCCGCCTCCCCTCGCCGGTCGAAGATGAGGCCGAGAAGGGCCAGGGAAGAGTAGAGATCGGCCAGTTTTCTGGGTTTGAGATCGATGACGGCCACGCCGGTTCCGGCGAATCTTTCCCGGACCGCCCGGTGGCGCTCGGCGACGAACACGATCTCCGGCCGAAGCGCGGCGATGCGGGCCAGGTTCGGCTTCGTCGAGCCGCCGACGATGGTCTTGTCGTTGGTCTCCGGCGGTAAGGCGGTGTGGTAGGTGATACCGACCAGGGCCCGACCCGCGCCCAGGGCGAAGACGGCCTCGGTCACCGCCGGGACCAGGCTGACCACCCGCTTCGGCGTTTTGTCTATCTCGACCCTGGCCCCGCTGAAATCGACGAACGAGATCGCTCGGGCCTGGGCCGATGAAGCGCCGAGGGCGACGATGACCAGGGCGATGGCGAGCCGGGCCAGGAACGTGTTTCGAGACGCCGCTCGGACCATCGAGATTCCGACTCCGTTGATCTATTCGACGCCGGACAGCCTCCGCCCGCCGTGGATGCTCGCGCCACCGGCTGGCCGGCCTGCCCGTTTAACCGGCCGGGCCGCTTTCGGGGCCCCGGCCTAGTCGATCACTTCGGCCTTCAAGATGACCACCGCCTGCTCGGGCACATCCTGGTGCATGCCCCGACTGGAGGTGGGCGCTTGGGCGATCTTGTCGACCGCCTCTCTCCCCTCGACGACCTTGCCGAAGACGGCGTAGCCCCAGCCATCCATGTCCTTGGCGGTGTGGTCCAAAAAGGCGTTGTCGGCCAGGTTGACGAAGAATTGGCTGGTGGCGCTGTGCGGGTCCGGGGTCCGGGCCATGGACAGGGTGTAGGCCTCGTTTTTCAGGCCGTTGTCGGCCTCGTTCTTGATCGGTTTCTTGGTCGGCTTCTGGCGCATGTCCGCGTCGAAGCCGCCGCCCTGAATGACGAAGCCGGGGATGACCCGGTGGAAGATGGTGCCCTCGTAAAAGCCGTCCTCGACGTAGGACAGGAAGTTGGCCACCGTCTCCGGCGCCTTGTCGGCGTAGAGCTCGATGGTCATCTCGCCCAGGCTGGTATCCAGTTTGACCACGTATCTACTCCTTTCCAACCGGGACTGGCGCCCGGCTGTGGCAACGACCGCCGCCGCCAAGGCGAAAAGGAGACCGACGGCGATCAAGGCCTTTTTCGATCGGGGCATGTTTCCCCCACCGACGCGATGGTCCCTATCCTACCCGATTTGGGCCGAATGGCAATTGAAGTATGGGCCGTCTCGAAAAAGAGCAGGTCGTCGCCGGCAGAGCGGCGTGGGTATCGTTTCCCGTCCGCCGATATGAGCGCGTTTGGGAACTGGGCGGCCTTGGGGCCGTTTTTTACAGGCGATTCGCAGGTCGCGCGTTCCACTTTTGGCGATTCCATGTCCAGGGAATGGACGCCTTCCTGAGTTTGAAGCCTTTTCGAGAGGGATTCTTCCAACGGGGCCGCAAAAATTGGTTTCAAAATATATTCGACCGTATTACAGTCGTTGACCTGAGGTGGTTCAGTAAACTTATAGCTATCGCCCTCTATGGTTCGCTTACGATGAAAGACATCGACACTCCCTCCTCCGGCCTGTTCGTCATCGGTACCGACACCGAGGTCGGCAAGACGGTCGTCTCGGCCGTTCTGGTCGGTCTCCTCCACCGGCGGGGCGTGGCCGCCGGCTGGCTCAAGCCCTTGGGCGCGGGGGCGGTCGAGACCCCCGAGGGGCCGGCCTCGCCCGACGCCGTGTTCGTCAAGGAGCGGACCGGTCTCAGCCAACCTTACGCCGAGCTCTGCCCGGTCCTGGCCCAAGCCCCGGCCGCGCCGGCCCAGGCGCTCAGCCTGGAGGGCCGGGAGCTGGACTGGGAGGGGCTCAAGGCCCTGTGCCGCCAGCGGCTCCAAGGCGGCCCGCTCATCGTCGAGGGCGTGGGCGGTCTGCTGGTGCCCATTGGCGCCGGCCGGTTGCTGTCCGATCTGGCCGTGGAGCTGAACCTGCCCTGCCTGGTCGTCGCGCGCCCGGGGCTGGGGACGATCAACCACACCTTGCTCACCCTGCGGGAGCTGGACCGACTGGGGCTCACCGTCGCCGGCTTCCTCTTCTCCGGGCCGGGCCAGCCCGAGGCGGCCCAGGCCAACGCCGAATGGATCTCCCGCTTCCATCCGGCCCGCTTCCGGGGCTGGCTGCCCGAGGGGCTGGAGATGGACTGGGATCAGTTCCTCTACCTGGCCGAGGAGAGCCTGGATTTGACCGACTTGCCGGGATTCGACTAGCGCCGTCTTCCCCTGGCCGGGGAGGCGAAGATTCCGCCGAAGCAAAGCGCCGCCATGACGCCCAAGACCGTCTTGAGATAGAGACGAACACCGCCGCCTCGGCCTTCCCTTTGGCCAGGCACTATCAGGTCGTGTTGGGCTGACGGTAGTGGTTGTCATCGAGTGTTGACAGAACTACCAAAAGTGAAACATACTTAAATCTGTTGGCTGGACGTCGAGAGGGTCATTAAAGTGTAGAGATGGTAACCTCTTCAAACGGGCCACACGGGAAGTTTGAAGCCGGATATTAACGATTCGAGATGTCATGCAGGCCAACTGGACGAGTGAAAGAGTCTTTGCGGGGTAATTCCCACTGATGCAACACCTCCTCCTCACTGGCAAGATTCGGGTGAAGATGGACAGGGCTGAATGTGTCGGAGGGGCCAGAGTGCGTAACGACATGAATGAGAGGTGATAAATGGCCCGGAAACATGTCAAAATGGCTATCTGTTACGATTTTGATGGCACATTGTCTCCGGGTAACATGCAGGAATTTGACTTTATTCCAAGTTGAAATTGAACACCAAGCAATTTTGGAACGAGGTGAAAAAACGGGCCAAAGAGGCTGAGGCAGACAACATTCTGGTCTATATGTGTCTCATGCTGGAAAAGGCCCGGGCTTCATATGACGTCCAAATTTCAAAGGATGCTTTTGCGGTTTACGGCAAAACAGTTAAACTGTTTAAAGGGGTCGAATCATTTTTCCCTCAAATAAATGAATTTGCCCGGAAACAAGGCGTAGCCTTGGAGCATTATATAATCTCTTCGGGCATCAGGGAGATGATTGAAGGGACTCCAATTGCAAAATATTTTAAAAAAATATATGCGTCTTCTTTTATGTATGATCAACACAATGTGGCTCTTTGGCCTGGACTGGCAATTAATTACACCACAAAAACCCAATTTCTTTTTAGAATCAATAAAGGGGTCTTAAACGTTTGGGATAACAAGAAAATCAACACATTTGTGCGCGAACAAGATCGACCGATTCCTTTCACAAAAATGATCTATGTTGGTGACGGTTCAACCGACGTCCCATGTATGAAGTTGGTGAAGGATCAGGGCGGGCACTCTATTGCGGTTTATAAGCCCAATTCAAGTAAAGGGAAAAAACAGGCAGCTAAACTTCTTGACGAGAACCGGGTCAATTTTATAGCCCCCGCTGATTACAGTGAAGACAGCCTGATAGACAAACAGATCAAGGCTGTAATACAGAAGATTGCTGCAGACACTCAAGTTGAACGGTTAGAAAAAGACTCGATGAAACATGTGCCCGGAGGCGGCACAGCTACCACCAGCGACACAATCTAAACTGTCAGGTGATTACTAACACAGGACAGTTCGACCTTCCATCGTCTGCGATATCGTCGAAGCGGCTGTCCATCCTGGGTTTTGGGCCTCTTTCTGTCCCGTCTGTGCGAGGCGATCATCTCGACGCCGATGGCCGCCAACCAGCATTCCAGCGGGTCGGAGTCATAGGCCTTGTCGCCGATGATTCGCTTCGGAAGTTTGA
>CAZWLY010000017.1:0-50035 GCA_964634465.1 uncultured Thermodesulfobacteriota bacterium
GGCCACCAACAGCAGCAACCTAAACTGTCAGGTAATTACTAACACAGGACAATTAGACCCATCACCGCCGTTGGGCAAGCGCCTCACCGCCATCGCCTTCAATCGGCCCGGCCGCAACCGGCCTTCCGGCCCGGCTCCGGCCGTCCGCCAAGCTAATAATTCGCCTTGTCGGCCAAAAGATCGGGCAGTTCGTCCAGGCTGTGGATCAGGCGGCTGGGCCCGTAGAGGACCAGGCGGGCCACGGCGCGGGAGCCGGTGGTCAGGCAGAAGACGGGCAGGTGGTTGGTCCGGCCGGCCAGGATGTCGCCCTCGGTGTCGCCGACCAGGACCGCCCGGCCGGGGTGTTCGTCCAGGTCGGAGGCGATCAGGTCGCGCTTGACCGTCCACCCGCCCTCGCGTTGGCCGCGGGCCAGGACCCGGCTCAGGAACGGAGCCAGCCCCAGCCGGTCCAACTGGGCGGCCAGGGCCTTCTCGTTGCGGCGCATGGTGGTCAAGACCAGCTCGAAGCCCTTGCCGGCCAGGGCGGGCAGCACCGAACCGGCTCCCTCGGCCAGCCGGTCCAGTTCCAGCAGAGCCGGGGTCTCCAACAGGGCCCGGCGGCGACTCAAGTACTCCTCCGGGTCGAGCGGCGGTTCGGTCAACAGGGCGATGTCTCTTTCGGCCACGCCGTGGCGGCGGCAGGACCAGTAGTGGCCTTCGGCCAGGGGCTTGCCGCCGCAGGCCAGGGCCGCCTCCTGGTGGGCCCGGACGTGGCGGTCGTGGGTATTCAAGAGCGTCCCGTCCAGATCGAAGTAGACGATCATGAGAGCCGGCCCCAAGCCTCCTCCTGGGAGGCGGTTATGGTCAGGACTGCACCGTAGCCGGTGGCGTCCAGAATCTCGCGGGCGTAATCGTTAGGCCGGCTGAGAGCCAGGCGTCCTTCGGCCGCGGCCAACCGCTTAGCCCCGGCGACGACGGCCGCCAGGCCGGCGGCCGAGAGATAGTTCACCCCGCCCAGATCGACCACCACCCGCTTGATCCCGGCCTTTACCGCGGCCTCTAACCGCCGGTCGAGTTCGGGCGCGGCCTCGGCGTCCAGGCGGCCGTCGAGCTCGAGCAGCAGGCCCTGCTCGGTGGTCCTTTCGCCGATATCCATCCCTCGCCTCCGTAACCGCGGCCGTCTCTCAGGTCTTCAGATTGGTTTCGATCACCAGTCGATCGGCCCAGTCGATGATGAAGTTCCGCTGGTCGGCCTCGGCGTAACCGGCGCAGTGACAGCGAAGTCCCTCGGCCGGCCGAATAAAGAGTTCGATCTTTATGAAATCCTTGCCCACCTCCACCGCGAAGCGATGGGGCTGGCAGTGGACGTGCTCGGCCTGGTCGCCGGTCAGCCGGTCCTCGGCCATCTCGACCCAGTAGATGTCCTCGATGCCGGCCGCAGTGGCCCGCTCGGCCAGGTACTCCCTGACCCGGGCGACGTCTTCCCGCCTGAGTTCATCGAAGATCAAGGCCCGCATGCCAGCCTCCGAAGGTCAAATCCGCCCGGTGTACTTCAGGCCGCCCCGAACGGCGTCGATGACGGCGAAGAGCCACATTGCGGCCATCAGCCCCAGTACGACCAAAACCGCGGTCTGATCCTGGGACGAGGCCATTTCGGCCAGGGCGGACCAGCGCTCGCTCTCGGGCGGCAGATCGTCGCCGAAGGCCAGCACCGCCCGCCGCAGACTCATGAACAGGGCGACGCTCAACGAGACGACCAGGACGCTCATCCCGGCGATGATCAACCCGCCGCGTTTGAATTGGCGATTGAAAAGCTGCCCCAGCCCGGGCATGATCAGCCCGGACAAGAGGGCGGCGACAAGGGCTCTGGCCATCAATTCCTCCCCGACGTGGCG
Source organism: uncultured Thermodesulfobacteriota bacterium (assembly GCA_964634465.1). GTDB lineage: Bacteria > Desulfobacterota > Desulfarculia > CAZWLY01. Next base: position 1,875 of record CAZWLY010000017.1, read on the forward strand.
CCCGCCGCCGTTTTCGCGGTCCCAGGTTTACGCCACCGCCGAGCCGGTGTCAAGGCCGGCCGATCCTGGTCAGCGCCCGCCTGGCCACCTTGGCGGCGTTGGAGTTGGGATAGCGGCGCAGGCACTCCTTGAGCGCCGCCTTGGCCTTGGCCCGGCGGCCGAGGTTGTACTCGGTCAACCCGATCTTGACCAGGGCGGCCGGCGCCTTGCGGCCCTTGGGATAGTGGCTCAAAACCGCCTGAAAAGCGCCCAGGGCCATGACCCATTCCTTTTGGGCGTAATAGGTTTCGCCGATCCAGTACTGGGCGTTGACGGCCAGATCGTGCCGGGGAAAGCGGCCCAGAAAGGCGACCAGGCTGCGCCGGGCCAGGACGTACTTTCCGGCCCGGTACTGCTTGAGGCCCAGGGTGTAGAGGGCCATGGGGTCGTCGGGCAGCTTCGGCCCGAGAGGGGGCTTCTTGGCCGCCGGGGCCGGCTCGGCCGACGCTTTGGGCTGGGGTTCGGCCGCGGCCGGGCTCGGCTTCGAGCCGATCGGGGCGGACGGCCCGGCGGCGTCGGTCAGGTCGGTCTCCTTGGGCGGCGGCGCTTCGACTCGCTCCGGCTGCGAGGCCTGGGCCTCGACGTCCCGGACCTTGGCCAGCGCCGACTTGGCCGCGGTCAGGCTCTTGTCGGCCTCGATCTGGGCCCGGTTCAGATACTCCTCGGCCTTGCGCTCGGCGTCGATGAGCGGCCGTTCTTTTATCTTCTCCAGCCACTCCCGAGCCTTCTTCTGGTGCTCCTGGGAAGCGCCGAGGTCGCCCTGGACTGCGCCGGCGTAAGGACTGGCCTCGACCTCCAACCTGGTCCGCTCGGCCTTGTCCAGGCGCTCCTTGACCAGGCTGGTGTCCACCAGGCCGCAACCGGCCAGCCCCATCGCGGCCAGGCCGGCCAGGGCCGCCAGCAGACAACGACCGAACGGGGTTTTCACTCTTGCCTCCCCGAGCTACATTGCTTTGGCAGATTACGGGCTTATCCTACCAGCCCCCCGCCCCTTTGGCAAGACGCCGAAGTTGACGCTCGCCCGCGGCGCAGGTAATATGTTGACCTTGTATAGAGGAGGCAACGTGGAAAACAACTCCGGCCGGCCGGACAAGTTCGTCGCCGAGTACAACCTCTCCCGACCGGTGGGTTCGTTCATCGAACTGTCCATCGCCCTCGTCAAAGACCCGCGGCGGTTCTTCGCCGCCATGCCGCTCGACGCCGGCTACACCGCCCCGGCCCTGTTCGTCCTGATCTCCTTTCTGGTCCCGATCGTCCTGATGACCGTCAGGGGCGCCGGCCCGATCGGCCTGCTGCTCTTTTTGGCCATGGTCGTCTCCTGGCCCATCTTCGTCGGGTTGATCCACCTGGTGGCGGTCAAGGTGGTCAAGGGGCAGGGCAGCTTTCAAGCCACCTTCAGGGCCTCGGCCTACCCCAACTTCGTCTTCTTGTTCGTCGTCATCCCCTTTCTGGGCACGCTGGCCCAGATCTTCGGTCTCTATCTGACCGCCCACGGCCTGGCCGCGGTCCACAAGATCAGCCTGGGCAAAGCGATCCTGGCCCTGGCGGTGGTCGTCGGCGGCCAGTTGCTGTTGATGGTCCTGATCATGAGCCAGTACCGGCCGATGGCGCCGACCCCCTGAGCCGGCTCCGGATGCGCCCGCCCGCCCCATTCGACCCCAAAAGAGGCCTCGGACTGACCGGCCTGATCGCCCTGATGGCGGCGCTGGTCGTAATCAGCGCCTTTGGGCCGGCCCCGGCCGCCGAGACCAAACCGGCCGCCCAGCCCCGACCGGCCGCCGGGGAGGCGACCCAGGCGGAGCGCGACCCGATCATGGGTCTGGTCATCATGGCCGACGAGACCGGGCTTCCGGCCGGCAGCGAGCAGAAACTGGTCTTGATGATCGGCGTTCGCCGGGGCTTTCACCTCAATTCCGACCAGCCGCCGCTCGACTTTCTGACCCCGACTAAGATCACCTTCGACCCTTCGCCGGCGGTGAAGGTGACCGAGATCGTCTATCCCGAGCCGGTCAAGCGCAAGTTCCCCTTCGCCAAAGAAGAACTGCCGGTCTTCGAGAAGATGGTCCCCGTCCAACTCACCCTGGCCGCGGCCGAGGACGCCACGCCGGGCAGGGTGGTGCTCAGCGGCGTTCTCGCCTACCAGGCCTGCACCGACACCGCCTGCCTGCCGCCGGCCGAGAAGAAGTTCGCCTTCGAGTTGACCATCGCCCCCGCCGCTCGGAAGGCTCCCCCCGCCGGACCGACCCCGGCCCCACCATCCGGGTCGGCTTCGACTCCATCCTCCGGGTCGGCCTCGACCGGGTTGGAGTCGGGGCTCGATACCGGTTCGTGGTGGTGGCTGTTTTTATCCGTCTTTCTGGGCGGCCTGGCGCTCAACCTGACGCCGTGCTGCTACCCCCTGATCCCGATCACCATCGCCTACTTCGGCGGTCAGAGCCGGAGCCGGGCCGCGCTCTTGGCCCACGGCGGAGCCTACCTCCTCGGCCTGATGGCCGCCTACACCGCCTTGGGCACTTTCGCCGCCTTGAGCGGCCGGATGCTGGGCGCGGCCTTGCAACACCCGCTGACCATCGCCTTCGTCGTGGCCGTGCTCCTGGCCCTGGCCGGCTCGATGCTGGGCTTCTACGAGTTCAGGCTGCCGGCCGCGGTAAGCCGCCTGGGCGGCGTCGGCTCGGGCAAGCGGGGGCTTTTCGGCAGCCTGGTCATGGGCCTCAGCTTGGGCATCGTGGCCGCGCCCTGCCTGGGGCCGCTGACCTTGGGCGTGCTGACCTTTGTCGCCCAGAGCGGCGACCCGCTCGTCGGAGCGGCCGTCTTCGGCGCGCTGTCCTTCGGCCTGGGTCTGCCGTTGGCGGTGCTGGGGCTGGTCTCTTCCAAGGTCCGCGACCGGCTGCCGGCCTCGGGCCCGTGGCTGGAGTGGGTCCGCCGGCTCTTGGGCGCGGTGATGATCGTCATGGCCGCCTATCTGGCTCGGCCGCTCATGGCCGAGACGGCCTGGTACTGGCTCATGGCCGGGACGGCCGTCCTGGGGGCGCTGATCGCCTGGCTGGGGGGCAGGGACGTCGCCCGCTGGCTCAAGACGGTAGTGACGGTCGGCTGGGTCCTGCTGGCGGTGTTTTTCGTCTTGTCCTCGCCCCTCGACTACGAGACCGGCTGGAGCCTCTACACCCCCGAGCGGCTGGCCGCGGCCAGGGGCAAGGCGGTGGTGCTCGACTTCTACGCCGACTGGTGCGCCCCCTGCCGGGAACTGGCCAAGACCCTGGCCGACCCCAGGATCGAGGCTCTGCTGGCCGGGGTGGTCACCCTCAAGGTCGATCTGACCGACTGGAAGTCCGACAAGGCCGAGGCGCTCAGAAAGAAGTTCCGCATCCAAGGGGTGCCGACCCTGGTCTTCATCGGGCCCGACGGCCGGGAGCGCTCGGAGTTCCGAGTCGTCGGCGCCGCCCCGGCCGAGTTCCTCATCGACCACCTCAAGAGATTCCTGGCCGCGATCAAGGGGGGATAGCGCTCTCTCGCAGGCAGACCCTCTCCGGCCGGAGGGCTTCCGGCCGGGCCGGCCCGGCGAGCCCAGCCCGCAACGCCGCCTTCTTGGTCAGGGAGCGCCTCGCTTTTTCTTTTTTTGTTTATCCAACCAACTCTCGGCCAGTTTCTGGGCTTCGGCGATCTGGGCCGGGGTCATCTTCTTGGCCAGGAGATCCCGTTCCTTTCGGGCGATCTCGTGGCCGCTGGCAGCGGCCAGATTGAACCACTTGTGAGCCTGAACATAGTCCTGGGCCACGCCCCGGCCAGAGTAGTACATGCCGCCCAGGAAGAACTGGGCGTCAGCATCACCTTGGTCTGCGGCCAAGCGATACCGCTTCATCGCCTCGGCATAGTCCTGGGGCACGCCCCGGCCAGAGTAGTACATGCGACCCAGGAAGAACTGGGCGTCAGCATGGCCTTGCTCGGCCTTTTTTATCAGTCCGGTCAAATCTGCGGCCGAGACAGAGGCGGCAAGCAGAAAGACCAAGACGGCCGATACGATGGCGCAGGTTCTAAGCCGAATCATGTTCTGAAGCCCCCTTGTCGGTCTGGGGAGTATCTTTGATCGTAACAAACTATACCATACATGTATTGATACCCCAATAGCAAGCGCCTCCGTGAAAGATCGCCTTGCTTACCCCCGGAACCCCATCGAGCCCTCGGCCGCGGCCTAAAGGTCAATTGACAGGCTCCGGAGCCAGCCCAGTCGTCGTCCACGCCGGGGCGATAACGGCGCGCCGAAACGCAGCTCGCCCCTTCCACGATATTTCGTTTTTTGATAGACTTAATAAGTTAAAGTTAGAGAAGGGGAACACCATGGACCGTTGGGAGGAATGGGAGGCTGTTTTGACCCACGGCGCCGGGCCGGTGGAGTCGTTCGCCATCGGCTTCGCCCTGAGCTGGCTTCGGCTGGTCGTGACCGCCCTTGTCTACTTCGCGGCCATCTTCGGCGGCATGGCCGCCATCGTCGCCCTGTGGATATCGCAGCTCGACTGAGCCGACCGGACCCGCCTGAATCACCCCGGACAACCGGCTCGACACTCCGCCCTCTTTCCGCTTTTACGCAAGCATGACCCCTCACAGCGTAACGACAATCGCCTGACTTGGAGGCCTTGAGAGCGCGGCCTCAAAAATTTGCCGGCCGGATCACAAAATGTCGTGGAGGAGGCCGACAAGGCCCGCTCGGTTGGGTAATCATCGCCGTCGTGTTCTCTTTACCGCTGGGGTGCGGGGCGCTGTTGCGGGCTATGCGGAATAAAGAAGTGAGCCGGGCGGGTGGTCTTGCCAGATCGACCGTCAAGCGTGCGGCTTGTGTCGGGTACCACCATCCCGACGCCCAGACGCTCCGGCTTTGTCCCGGCCTCCCGGCTCATGGAGGGCTTCAAACTAGCACGTCGCTGAGGCGGGAATCAACTTCGCGGACGGCCACACCCCGGACGCCGATCCTTCGACCCGCTCGCCGGCCGGGGCCCCTGTGAAATGCAGTGGAGGATGCGACGGGAGGAGAAGGGGGACTGGCGGGAAGGGTCGAAAATACAAGGGGTTGAAAAAACGGCCCGTCGCGGGCTCGTTGCAACAAATTGAAAACGGCCGGCGGGATGCAAAAAGGGGTGCGACGGAAAGGCGGTTACGCCTTGAGGCGCTTGCGGATCGTTGATTCGTTTAAATCCAGCCTGCGACCGATTTCCCGATAGGACAACCCCTGGGACCGCAGACGGCGGGCCTGTTCGAACACAACCGGCGGGATCGGCGGTCGGCCGAGGCGCTTACCCTTGCGCCGGGCGTTGGCCAGGCCGGCTTTGACCCTTTCTTTGATAATGTCCCGCTCGAATTCGGCCACAGCACCGATGACCTGAAAAACCAGCTTGCCGGCAGGCGTGGAGGTATCCATCTGGTCGTTGAGGGACACGAAATCGACGCCCAGAGCGCTCAATTCGTCCAAGGTGGTGATGAGATCCTTCAGGGAGCGCCCTAACCTATCGAGCTTCCAAACCAAAAGCAGATCGAAGCGCCTGCGTTTGGCGTCGGCCATCATTTGGGTAAACGCCGGCCGCTTGGTGTTGGAGCCCGAACACCCTTGATCGACGTACTCGTCAACCACGCTCCAGCCCCGCTTTGCCGCATAGGTCCTAAGCTCGGCGAGCTGCATCTCCACCGCCTGACGGTCGGTGGAAACTCGGGCGTAGACGGCCGTCTTCATGCGCGGATAAAACCCTCTTGAAACGCCACGGCCAACCTGTTGAAATCACGAGCCCGGAAACCCCGCCCGACGATGCGGATAAAACATTTGTTTTAGCCGCCCGCGGCGGAGCCCAGGTTTACGGCGTTCATTTTGGCGAGGTTTTTCTTGATGATGTCGGGTCTCGGCGGGTCGGGGTCATCCAACCACCCGAGAACCTTGAACGCGAAATACCGAGCCCGGCCTTCGGGGTTGAAAAATATGGGCCGACAGTCGGCCTGTCCTGAAAACACATCCGTAAATACCCGCCTCCAATCGTCCCCCAGCCTGGCCGCCGTTGCTCGAATCTTCACCGGATCGGCCCCGGAGAGGTATTCGCGGCCGAGCCGGTCCACTACTTGTCTCATCTGCTTTACCAGGGTGATGATTTTCGGCCGATCGGCCGTTAGAACCCGGAGACCGCACCGAAGGTATTTGAAATCACCGGCAGAAAACGAGCTCTTTCCATCCGTCAGCTCCAGGCTGGCAAAGGGCCGATCGATGGACGACACTCTTAAAAAGAGCCGAAGCTCTTTGTAATCCTTCCAGGCTGGGTAAAGTTTGTAAGCGGCTTCAAGTAGTTGCGGGAGGTCGTTTTGTGTCAATTCTACCATGACGGCCGGCGGCAGCGTTAACGAGAGCCGAACAGATTTCTTATATTCATGGTCCACAGACACCTTGTGTTGCCGCAGGATCGAGGCCAGACGCTCGGGCAGCCTGGAGAGCACTTTGTCCTCATTCGATTGCCCGGAACAGGCTGTGATCGCGGCTAAGACGACGACCGTAAGAATTCCAGACAGACAACGCCGAAACATTTTCCGCTCCTACCAAACCAACGCCAAGAACCTCTCCACGGTTTCATCGTCCACCCGGCCGGTGGCCCGGCAGTAATCATACATCAACACGATAAGTTGCGACTTCTTTTCCGGCGGGAATTTGGTCACGTTTCGGGCCAGGAGGGCGTGCTCGACTGCTTCGATCACCTGGGTTAACAGGCTGTAATCCTTGGGTTGTCCAGGTCGATCGGGCGAGGATTCGGCCGGCCCGGTCGCCAGCGCGGCAGGGACGAGCATGTCCCCTTCCCCGCTCAAAAACCAATTTAGATCGACGCCCAGAATCGCAAGCAGGCCTCTCAACAGGCCGTTGTTGATGGGCTGCTTCCCCGCCTTAACCTGGGTGTAATAGTCGAGGTCCAGACGGAGGCGGCGGGCCATTTCCTCGGGGGTTAGGTCGAAACGGCGCTCGATCTCATCCAGGCGGGTCAACAGAGGGCTGGTCGGCTGCCCGCCGTAGGGGGCGGCGGCCTCGCTGAATCGGACCACGTTGTCGTCCCGGCCCATCTCCGCGATATACATCGGGCCTTGGCCGGTCAACAACCATCTAGCATTGACCCCAAATTCCCGGCAAAGGTCTGCCAGAAATTTGGCGTCAGGATTTCTCTCGCCACGCTCATACCGTGCAAGAGTGTTTCGATGGGTCCCAAGGCGCTTAGCGAACTCACCTTGGCTCAGCGAGCCACGCACCATTCGGACGCGCTCCCCCACCCACTTTAAGCCCCCATTTGGATGCAGACCTTTCACTGGTAAAGCCCTGCACAAGCCGCAAAATCCGCAAAATCACCATGCAAAACCGACAACAATGCACCACAACATGTTTTTTTGCTGTAAAACCCGATTGGAGGCATAAAATAAAGACCTGCATCCTTTTGAGGTTGACATTGAACCCAAACGGGGTTATGCTGATTGACAAGTCAAGTTTTACTTACCTTACCAATAGGCGAAAAGAGGGTCAATGCCAGTCGCCAGCAAAAAACCCGACACCAAATGGACGGGCCGGCAGGCGGGGTTGTTTGGTCGGGTTCGACGGGTCCGGCCCAGTGAGGTTAGGGCGGAATTAAAGAAGGCGCTCCGTGAAGCCTTGGATCAGTACGAAAACGGTGCGGACGGCCTGGCCTACGACCTGACCGAGTTGATGAGGAAAGAAGGGTTGAAGTTTCCCGGCAACAGTCGGGAGATCAAGTCGTCCACCATCTGGGCTTGGACATCCCTGGAAAAGCCTCATCTGCCTACCTTCGACCAGCTCATCGGAATATGCCTGATCACCGGCTCGGAGCGCCCGATTGAAGTCCTGGCCTCGGCGTTGGGGTTGGTTGTCCTCGATGAGGACGAGGCGGTTTGTTACGACCTGGGCCGGGCCATCGTTGATGAAGAAGAAGCCAAACGAGCCATGAAGGAAGCTCAAGGTCAAAAACGAGAGGCGTTTGAGCGGCTGGGGTTGTAGCGGGGTCGTCGCGTGAACTCGATTGAAGTCAAAGTTTGGCTGTTGCGCCGTGGAATCACCCAGGTACGGATAGCGCGGGAGCTACAGGTCAGCAAACAATTGGTCTGGCTGACCGTAAACGGCTGGGAGAGAAACGATCGGGTTCTGCGCTGGCTTAAGGAACACGGCTGTCCGGAGAAGCTCTTGGGGCTCAAGGAGGCGGCCTGATGGTTTGGGGCGTCGGACAACGGCGGGGAGAACGATGACGCCCGAGCTGACCACAAAAGAAATCGCTAGACTTCACGGGGTAGTAGAAACTACAGTCCAGCGGTGGGCCAAGAAGGAAAAATGGCCTTTTCGCCTGGTAACCGGCCTGGGGGGATCACGGCCGGTGTATCCCCTGGTTGATCTCAAGCCGAAAACGCAACTCCTCTGGGTTCAGGCCAATCTCGAAGCGGCCAAGGAATTGCCGGACGAGGTCCGCCAGGCCCTCTGCGTTCAGGCCCAGTGGGAGATCGTCCGCGCCGAGGCCCCCAGGGACGAGATCGACCGTTCGGTGTTGACCGACCCGGCCTCTCGGGCCCGGCTGGAAAAAATGATGCCGGCCATCCAAGAAGTGTTGTACCTCCGGCGAAAGCCGCTGCCGAGGGGGGAGCGATCCGCCCGGATAAAGCTGATCGCCGAAAAGGCCGGGGTGGACCGGGCGACGCTGTATCGCTGGGTGCAGAAATATCGGGAGGGCGGCATGGCCGCCCTTATCGCCCCGAAGCGGAAGCGGGGCCCGGAGAAGTGGAGCCCGGCCGCCCTGGAGTACCTGAAGGGCGTCTATCTAAAAGGATTGCGGCAGGGCGGCATCACCCGTCGCCGTGCCATCGAGGCGGTCATGGCCGAGGCCGGGCGGCGGGGCTGGCGGGTCGGTTCGGTCAGAAGCGCCTACTGCCATCTCGAAAAACTCCACCCCCTGTTGATCCGCTACGCCAAGGGCGGCCGCCGGGCCCTGGACAACGCGGTCTACATCCTCAGGCGTTACGACGATCTGGAGCCGTTTGAGTGCATCGTCGGTGATCAGAACACGGTCGACTTCTTTGTTCAAGACCCGGAAACGGGCCGGGTTTTCAGGCCCCAAGGCTACTTCTGGCTCGACCTTAGAACCCGCCTCGTCTACGGCTTCTGCCTGGCCGGTCTGCCGGAGATGCGCCACTACAACGCCGCCCACATGGGCTTGGCGCTGAGGATGGGCCTGTCCAGGTTCGGGCGGTTCAAGACCTGTTACAACGACAACGGCAAACCCGAGCGATCCCGCTACTTCGGTCTGGTGGCCGGCGAGATGCGCTCCGGCGGGCTGGAAAGCCGCGACATCGCCGATCTTTATAAAACGGCCGACGGCGAATACGCCTGCGAGGTGGACGGCAATGTCGTTGACGCGGTGGAGAGCCCCCGGGCCTGGCGGCGCTTCGCGCGGGCCTACAACGCCAAGGCCAAGCCGATAGAGCGCTTTTTTCAGACCCTGCGTGGAATCCTCCGCGATCTGGGTACGCCCGGCGGGGTCAAGGAGCTGGGCGGCGACCCGGAGGAAAACAAGCTGGCCGCCAAGCGGCTTGATCGGCTGGCCCGCGCCGGGAGGCTGCTCACTCCCGAAGAATTCCTGCTCAAGGTCTTCGAGGCGGTGGAGGTCTACAACCACCGCCGCCACTCGGCGCTGGGGCGCTCGCCGATGGAAGAGCTTCAAGCGGCGGTGGAACGAGAGGGGTTTAAGCCCACCTTTTTGCCCGAAGACTTCCTTGAATACGCCTTCCTGGCGCGGGTCGGGCGGAAGGTCAACCGGGGCCGGGTGCGGGTGGACGGGCGGATCTACGAGGCCGACGAGCTGCACCGCCTGCCCACCGGCGCGCCGGTGGAGGTCCGCTACGACCCTTACGACCACGAAAGGGCCCTGGCGGTGCTGCCGGACGGTTCGGCGCTCGATTTAAAGCTGACCGCCTACGCCAGCATGAAAGACCGCGCCGCCACGGCCGAGGCGATGAGCCGCAAACGCGAGTTCATGCGGCTGATCATGGACCGTTACCGCGAGCTGACCAGGCCGGTGCCGGGCGTGGTGAAGTTCTCGACAATGGTCCGCCCGGCCCTGGAGCTCGGCAAGCGGCGCCGGGCCGAGGCCGAGGCCGGCCGGCCCCTGCCCGCCGCCGACCTGGCCGAACGCACCCGGCGGATCATCGCCCGAAGCGGGAAACAACAAAAGGTCGTCTCCCTGTCGATCCGGCCCAAGGCTTTCCGCTACAAAACCGACCGCTATCGCTGGTGCATCGAGGCGCTCGCCGCCGGGATGGATCTGTCGGTCGGCGACCGGGCCTTCATGGCCGAGTTTGAAGCCGGGATGACGCCGGAGGAGCTTAAGCGTTGGAATCTGGAAAGGACGACGATGGGCCTGGCGGCCATAGCCGGGGCGGCCCGGTCCGTTGAATCCGGAGGTGTGATTTGACCGCGACCGACAAACTGAAAGCCATCCTGAACCACCACAACCTCAGCCAGAGCGAGGCCGGTCGGATCGCCGGGGTGTCCAAATCGACCATCAGCCTGATGCTCGGGGGGAAATACAACGGCCGCCCTGACGCCGTGGATGAGGTGACGGCCGAACTGGAGGCCGCCGGCTACCGGCTTGAGGAGGGCCGCCCGAAGGGGTCGGGATTTCGGGTCGACTCTTCGGTGTTCATCGAAACCGACAACGCCGGCCGGTTCCGGGAGTTGTGCGATCGACTGCTCGGCCCCGCCGGCGCGATCGGGGCGAACATGGCCGTAGTGGTCGGCTCATCCGGGTTGGGCAAAACCGAAACCGCCAAGACCTACGCCGCCCGTAACGAAGCGGCGGTCTACATCCACGCCCTTAGGGGCATGACCGAGACCGGCCTGTTGCGGGAAATCGCCTTTCAGCTCGTCGGCAATCGGCCCCGCACCCGGGACGTCTGCCTGACCGCGATCGAACGGGAAACCGAGGGGCGGCGGGTGATCATCTTCGTCGATGAGTCGGACACCCTCGGTCCGGGGCTGGTCGATCTTCTCCGCCAGGTCAACCAGATCTACGGCTGTCCGGTGGTGTTGATCGGCGAGCTGGGGCTCTTAAACCTGGTCGGCGAGATCACCAGGGTCAAAAACCGCGTCCGCAACAAGAGCCTCGAGTTCGGCCGCAACTCCCAGGCCGATCTGGCCGCCTTTTACCAACAGGCCCTGAACCTCGTCCTTTCGCCCGAGGCGACGGCCGCCCTGTACCGACGCTGCCGGGGCAACTTCCGCGAGTTGGTCGATGACGCGGTGGAGGTGGCCAATATTCTCAACAACAGCGGGCTTAGCGAAATCGACGAGGCGGTGATCGCCGCTTTGCCGCCGCTGAAGGAGGGCTAGGGATAGGCGATGACGGGCCTGGCCAAAAACCTCCGCTCCTGGCTGCGGACCCGATACCGGCGGACCTTCACCGCCGCCCAGGCGGCCGAGGCTCTGGGCCTCAAGCCGGGTGTGGAACGTCAGGCCCTTTTGACCGCCCTGTCCGACTTCACCCGGCGCGGCGAGATCGAACGCCTGGCGCCGGGCAGATTCCGGATCGTCAACCCGGCCTCCGGGCCCAAGAAGAGCCCGTCCAGGGTGTACGTCAAGATCGCCCGGGCCGTCTACTTCACCCGCGGGGTCTTCACCCAGGCCGATATCGCCCGGATTTCCGGGGCCAAGCCCAACACGGTCACGGCGTTCATCACCCGCAAGGCGGCCGACTATCTGCAGTTGGTCGGGCTCCGAGTGGTGCGCCGGGGGCGGGTGAAGGTCTACCGGCTGAGGGCGTCCCAAAGAGACGAATTTTACAAGGCCTTTATTCGGAGCGGGGAGGTGTAGCGTGGCTCATTCAAGAATACGCCGGCCCAAGGAGGCCGGGACCTGGCGAAAGATGGTCGCGGCGGTCCACATCGCCTTCGACCGGATGAGGATCTGCCGCCGGTGCCGGCTGATCGCCTTCGCGCCGGACAAGAAGACCGAGCGTCGCTGCCCGGTCTGCGGCGGGGGGCGGGTGATGGACAGGCCGACCAAGTTTGAGTACCGGCGGCGACTCAAAGACTGGACGGGCCGATCCTCCTGCGCCGAGATGACCATCGGCCACCTGGCCGACGTATTGGACGAACTGAGAAAGATGGGCTTTGCCGCCGAGACGGGAAAGAGCCTCGCCCAAGCGGCCGCAGACGACGGCGCGGAGATGATCGAGGCCCTGGAACTGGAGGCCGAAAACATCCTGGGTCCGGATTGGCGGAAGCGGCTCAGGAGTTTCTGCGGCGCCAAGATCGGTAAGTCGAACCTCGAGGACCTGGACCTGACGGAAATCCGGCGGGTCTGGGGATTCCTGCGAGGCGTTCAAAAAGGAGGTCGGCATGACTAAGCAGTCCGGGCCGGACCCGGCCGTCTGCTCCCAGGTGATGCAGATCCTGTCCCGCCACATCGGCGCGGCCAAGGCGATCGGCATGGACGCGCTCCACGAGCGCGTCTTCGGCGAAGCGCCGGGGAGCAAGATCAACGGCACCCGTCGGCTCCGCCGCGTGATCGAGCACCTGCGGCTGGAGGGCAACCCGATCTGCTCGACCAACCGGGGCGGGGGCGGCTACTACCTGCCGGCGACCAACTCCGAGCTGGACGACTACCTCGGCCGAGACAAACGCCGGGCGCTGCGCGTCCTGCACAAGATCGCCCGGATGAAGAAGATCGGCCTGTTCGAGCTGCTGGGGCAGATGCAGCTCAGCCTGACCGGAGGAGTCGATGACAGCGATTGAAAGAGCCAAAGAGCTGCTGGCGGCCATCGCCGAGACGAAGACGACGCTGGAGGCGATGGTGCGCGTCCGGGACGAGGCGGTCAAGGCTCTAACCGATGACTATGCCAAGCGGATCGCCCCGGTCAAGGCGCAACTGGACGGTCTGGACAAGGAGTTGAAGGCGCTGATGAAGGCCGAGCAGGCCGAAATCTTCGACGGCGGGGACAAGGTGGAGCTCGCCGTCGGGACCCTGATCTGCACCTCGGCCCTCCACACCACCATCCCCAGGAACGCTCTGGAGAAGATCAAAGAGCTTGGTTGGACCGAGGCGGTCATCGTTGAAGAGCGGGTCAACCGCAAGGTGGTTCAAGGCTGGCCGGACGAAAAGGTCGTCGCCATCGGCGGCGGCCGGAAGATCAAGACGACCTTCGGCTACGAACTGAAAGGAGAGAGCGATGAAGCGGAATGAGGCCGATGTCTGTTTGGAGTGCGAGGAAATCTTTATCGGGCTGGAGCCCCGCTGTCCGGTCTGCGGCTCCGCCAGAGCCACGCCGGTTGACGCCTTCATCCCGCCGCTGAAGCCAGCCCGGCGCCCGGGTGAACAATTCGGCCCGCCCGAGACGGTCGGCCGGCCGCTGGGGACGGTCGCTGAGTAGAGGGAGGCGAAAATGAGGCAACCAGCGACGACCCAGGCTCAAGGAGAGCGCTTCGGCGACTGGATGCAGACCTACACCGGCCTCAAGTTCTGGCCGCTGGACCCGCGCCCGGAAGAGGTCGATATCGAGGACATCGCCCACGCTCTTTCTCTGACCTGCCGGTTCAACGGCCACTGCCGCCGGTTCTACTCGGTGGCCCAGCATTCGGTGTTGGTCGGCAGGCTTCTGGACGACCCCGATTCGGCCCGGTGGGGCCTGTTGCACGACGCGGCGGAGGCCTATTTGCAGGATGCCGTGCGACCGATCAAAGACTTCATCGGCTTCAACTTCGGCGTCGAGTCGGTGATTTACACACCCTACAGGCGGGTGGAGAAGACGATCCTGAAAACCATCGCCCGGGCCTTCGATCTACCCTGGCCGATGCCGCCGGAGGTGGCCGAGGCGGACGAAATCGTTCTGGCCACCGAACGCCGGGACGTGATGGCCGAATGGGGCCACCGATGGACCGTCAACGCCGAGCCAGCCTCGTTCACAATCGTTCCCCTGCCCCCCGACGCGGCCAAGCGGTTGTTCCTGCGGCGGTTCAGGGAGCTGTTCGGGTAACGGGGACGGCATGTTCACCGGTCACGCCAAACGGAGACTCGCGGAGCGGGGGATCCGCGAAGACGACGTGCGGGCGGCGCTTCAACTCGGCGTCCGCTTCCGCCGACAGGGCGTGGTGTTTTACCACGTCCGAAAGAAGGACCTGCCCGAGAAAATGCCGGAGCGGGCCCGGCGGCGGCTGGAGGGCCTGACGGTGGTGATGAGCCCGGCGGGCGGCGCGGTCATCAGCGCCTACAAGAACCACAACGACCTTAAACGGATCAAGAGGCCGCCCAAGAGGCGGCAGGGGTGAAAGAGAGGAGGCTCTTTATTGGGACGACCAAAAATGATCGTCACCTGTCCCCACTGCGGCGAGCGATTCGATCCGGTCAAGCTGGCCGAGAGCCAGGACGTGGTCGAGTTTTTCTCCATTCTGGGCCGATTCGGCGACGATCGACGGCCGTTGGTGCTGGCCTTTCTGCGCTGCTTCCGAAAGGCGGGCTCGGCCCAGTCGCTCTCCAAGCAGCTTCGCATCCTCAAAGAGATCGCAGCCATCATTAGGGCCGGTGAACTGGCCTACGACCGCAAGCGGGGCGCGGTCACCTACGGGATGGTGTTGGAGGCGATGAGCGAGACGGTCCGACTCAAGGAGTTGGCCGGACTGGCAAACACTAACTATTTCAAAGAGATATTGATGACAATGGCCCAAAAGGCCGACGCACGGGCCGAGGCGGCCCGGGAGATGCGGCGGCGCACCGGCGCCGACCGTCCGCCCAAGACGGCCGGACCCGAGGACCCGCTCGACAGGCCGGTCGATCCGGAGCGGGTGAGGCTCGACGTGGCGCGGATCGTCGGCGGCGAAGCGACCGCGAACACGGCCTCTTGCGGAGAGTGCGCCCACTACGGCCGGGCCGATCGGCCCTGCCTCGACATCCCCGGCCGCGGGGACGCCCCCCACCGCCGGGCCTGCGGAAAATTCGCGAAAAGGGAGGCCGCCGATGGCTGAGACCAGAGTTGTCCGGTTAAAAAGAGGCGCGCCGGCAGGTAGGCTTTGCGACGTCAGGATCGACCGCCGATCCATGTGGGGCAACCCTTTTATCGTCGGCGCCCCGCTGCCCGTTCCCGGCCTCGGCCGAATCATGATTCACGACCGCGCCCAGGCCGTCAACTGGTACTGGCGATGGCTGGCCGGTGATCCGATGCTCAAGGGCTTCATGGAGCCGGAACGGCGAAACATTCTCGCCCGCGTCCATGAGTTAAAAGGTAGACGACTCGGCTGCTGGTGCGCGCCCGAGCTGTGCCACGGGAATATCCTGGCGCTTCTGGCCGACGGCAGGTTGGCGATCCCGGAGGAATGAGGATGCTGGTTTTGCAACTCGATCTGCGTGAATGACCCGAGGGGGAAGTGATAGGATGAGGGTTGTCTATGAGCCCAAAGGCCGAGCCGGTGAGTACGCACCCCTGGCCTGCAATCTCTACTCCGGCTGCGCCCACGGCTGCCGATACTGCTATGCGCCGCTGGTGCTGCGCCGCGACCGGGCCGGGTTCCACGCCCGGGTTGCGCCCAGGCCGGGCGTCCTCGAAGCACTGAAGAAAGACGCCCGGAAGCTGGCCGGCGACGAGCGGCCGGTGCTGCTCTGCTTCACCGCCGATCCCTACCAGCCGATGGACGGCGATCTTCAGACCACCCGCGAGGCGATCAAAATCCTGAACGACCACGACCTCGGCGTCCACATTTTGACCAAGGGCGGGAGGCGGGCCGAGCGGGACTTTGATCTGCTGGCCGGCCACCCCCGAAATGCGTTCGGCGTCACCTTGACGTTCACCACGCTGGACTCGTCCGAGTTTTGGGAGCCCCGGGCGGCGAGGCCGCAGGAGAGGATCGCCGCTCTGCGGGAGGCCCGTCGCCGGGGCGTCAAGACCTGGGTCAGTCTGGAGCCGGTGATCGACCCCGCCGCCGCGCTCAGGCTGATCGAGATGACCCACGAGTTCGTGGACCATTTCAAGGTCGGGAAACTCAACTACCGGCCGGAGGCGCCTCTCATCGACTGGGCCCGCTTCCGGGTCGAGGCGGAGTCGCTGCTCAAGAGCCTGGGCAAATCGTACTACCTCAAAAGGGACCTGATCGAGACGGCCGGGGGGAAGCGATGATCAGGCCGGGAAGGCGGGAGGAAGGAGGTTTGATCGACCGAGCCGTGCAGACCCTTATCGCCGTCACCGGACCGCCGGCCGTGTTTTTGGTCAACTCCCCCTGGGAGTCGGCCAGGGGCTGGGGCGCGGTGATCGGCCTGATCTCCCAGCCGGCCTGGCTCTACGCCACCGCCTCGGCCGGTCAGTGGGGCTCGTTCATCTCGGCCCTGGCGTTTACCGTCGGCTGGGCGTTCGGCGCGGCCGGTTTCCTCGGTCTGGTTTGATGGGGGTTGTGATTAATAGATTTTTTGAATACTATGCGGGCTGAAAAATGAAAGCCGCCCAGCCGTTCAACCCGGAGACGAAGGAGGATCTGCACCGGGTCCTGGCCGGCATGTGGCCCGAGGGTCGGGTCAGCCGGGAGCGGCTCTTTGAGGATTTGGATATCGACAATCCGCTGGACAGGGCCAAGCTGTTGTCGATCCTGGGCGTTCGGGCGGAATTCGGGGTTGACGAAGTCGCCGACTGCCTGTGGCGGCACAGCAACTACGCCGATCTTGAGGAGGGTCTCGATGGTTATTAGATTGAAGCCCGCCAACAAGGTCATCCCCGGCTCGAATCGAACGGTCCGGCGACGGGTGCGGGAGGCCGAGGTATTCGCGGTCAAGCTGGCCCGCTGGCACGTGCTGATGCCCACCGAGGCCGACTCCACGCCCAAAACCCGCGCCCCAAGAGCGGCGTCCAGGTCAAAATCATCGATTTCCGCTACTAGGCCAAGAGCGAGGCAAAGCTCGCCGGGTGGTCCGCAAGATCGAGTGGCACTCCGGTGAGCTGTTCCCCGGGTCGGTTTCATCGTTACCAACTCCTGGAGGCCCAAGGCCAAGGTGGTCAAGGTCTACAATGGTCGGGGTCGAGTGGATCATCAAAAGGTTGATCAAGGTCAGGACTAAGGTGGCTTACCATGGACGAAGGCGGCAGCTCCACGTGGCGTCGGCCTTCCCCTTGGCCCGGCGCTATGAGACGGTATTCGGATGATGCTGATAGGGTTATCGAAAGATCGACTGGATCAATGTGGGAGAGCTATGCTCGAAATTGGCTATTCAGCCGACCAAGCGACCTGGAAAGAGGGGGGAACCACTGTAATCACCCAGAAACGGCGGCTCAATGTTGAATTGGGGTGTTTCAAAGGACCCAAGATGGCCAGTTGGTGGATTGAGAATGACTGTGCGAGGTAATTCCGGGTCACGCGGCCTAAAAATGGATTTTATAGACGTTTCCCTTATTGTCCCTTGCAACACCAAAGCCATGACCAGCTATTCCACTGGCTACAAATTCCACCTCTATTATCGTGCCCTTTTCTCCATAAACAGTAGCAATTCCAGGCCTCTTCCCTCCACTCATATGGTGGAAACTTGTCCCATAGAGCGAACCCCAAGCACCACTCATGTGGCTACTGCTCGTTCCAAAATATTCATTTGAAACCATGGACCATTCGCCGACACAATGCTCTCCGGAGGGTAAGGTGATTTCGACCCTTCCTCCTCCTCCGAACCCATCATCAAAGAATTTGGCAACTATCGGCCTGGCGTTACCGGTTTCAACAAGGGGACCCCTGACAGGGTAAACACGAGCCGTTCTAGAACATCCTACTAAAACCAAAAAAACAGCCAACAGGACGAAAGCCCAGCGCTGCATTAAATGCCCCCCACCCATCTGTTTTTTTAGTTTATCCTATTTGTAACAAATTACCCTTTGTAACAAATTACCCTTCATAATCATCATATGAATCAATTTTTATTAATTTTTGGGACACATTTAATTCCAATTCCGGGCAATCCAACCACCCCAACCTTGCCTTTCAGCTTCGCTTTTTATTTCTTACACCTGAAATTCCTCTTGGGTCAAGTCTTCTTTTTGCGGGGTAGCGTATCAAATCTTGTGTCAGGGGAGGTGAGGGGGGCGCCTCCTTGGGTGATTAGAAAAATTCAAGGAGATAGCCGGCCGAGGCGGATATGATCGTCGCAACGACAGTTATTCTCGACATCTTTTGACTGAGCTGGGCGATATTGAGCTGAAGATCCTTCGGACCAGGCGCAAAAGCGCCCTCGAGGTCATTAGGGCCTACGCCCGGCGGGCGAGGGATATCAACCGGTTGATCCTGGCCTGTTTCGTCCTGGGACTCTCCACCCGCAAGGCCTCCAAGGCCTTGCTCCCCATCCTGGGCGAGCCTATCAGTCCAACCACGGTCAGTCAGGCGGCCAAGTGGTTCCGTAAGGTCGCCGAGCAGAGGGATGCCGAGGCTCAATTCAATCTTGGCGCGATGTATTACAAAGGCCGAGGGGTGCCCCAGGATTATGTAATGGTAATGGCGCACATGTGGGATTATGAGTAATTGACAGGATCATCGCGGGCGAGGTATGCTCAAAATTGGTAATTCAGACATCCAAGTGGCTCAAGGCGAGGAAACCAGCTTTGCTGT
The DNA here is from genome assembly GCA_964634465.1 of uncultured Thermodesulfobacteriota bacterium. Taxonomy (GTDB): domain Bacteria; phylum Desulfobacterota; class Desulfarculia; genus CAZWLY01. The sequence goes on from CAZWLY010000017.1 coordinate 20,535, forward strand.
CGCCCGGGAAAACAGGCTCAATGCCGCATTTGGGCTTTTAAATGGCCCAGAGGAGCCCTTCGGAAGATAGAAAACGGCTTTGCGAGGTAATCTCAGCTAATTAGTAGTTTCGGGTCTCGCCCCACAATTCTTAAGGGGAGGAGAGCGATAAATGCGGTTTATTGCCGGTGGACTTAACGGCAATTATTTACGGGAGATAAACGAGGGCGCTATTAGTGACACTGATGAGATCCTTGCAGCGGTTGCTTACGCGACCAACGAACCGGACATATCACGGATGTTCGATTCCTGGTGGGATAATAAGATCAAGCTCACATTTTGGTGCAGGTATGACTACTCAATCCCTGTGGCCCTGCCTCTTCTCGACAAATTCTTGAAGCGTGCCTCTCCAAATTTTATCTGCCGACTCGTTCCCGACATTTTCCATCCGAAGGTTATTTGGTGGAAAGGATATGGAGTTTATATCGGGTCAGCGAACTTGACCGAGAGGGGTTGGTATCGCAACATTGAAGCTGGGTTGTTCATTGAGAACGGTAACTTGGCCGGGACAATCCTGGAAGCGGAGTTAGATGAATTCTTCAAGGCGGTTGATGACAGATCCTATCCTCTAACCGATGAAGTATACGAACACCTGCTCAGATTCCAGCAGACAAACAACAACCAAACGGCCCAAGACAAACTCAGGGAGAAATTCGATTCTGACAAGAGCCGATTGGCAAAATTGAACCCTCTCACATTTGTGAGTCGGGTAAGTACCGAAAACAGAGCTCTTGGGTCATTCCTTGAGGAATGGAATGAAACCCTTCAGTACCTGAGGGATATTGCATCAAGGGTTTCGACAGACAAGTACAGGCCGTCATGGGTTCCAGAGAAAACCCCGTCGGGCGTACAGGTGGATCAATTCCTTCACGCTTACTACTATGGGTGTGTTCGTGATGGTGTGCAATATCCTTTCAACAATCTCTATGAGCGCCACAAAAATAATCCGGAAGGGGCCTTGGTTGAGGCGATGGAATGGTGGTCCAGCTTGGAGCGAGCACCAAATGACGAAGACACCTTCATCGTCGAATGGGCTCCTTTCCTCAAAGAGCACCTGGCCCAAAATCGGCTTTTGGACCTGACACTTGATGAATTTACCGGAATCTGTGAGCGAGTGCATGCCATTAGGGAACATTGCTTGCGTCTTCCCAACAAGGTTCTTGGCCCAGATGCAGTAGGGCAGAATTTCAAGCAGGAAGAAAAAATCCCTCTATTCGCTGAAGTGCTTTACAGGAACAGGTCCAAAGCAGGCAACAGCGTACTTCAGACCATTCACCACGTCCTTTATGGGGGACCGGTTGAACATACTCCACAGAGAATCTGGGAAGGTTTCAAATCCGATGAGTGGCACATCGATCATCTTGGGCTGAGTTCACTAGGCGAGATCGTTGGCTGGGCGCTCCCAGATCACTTTCCTCCGAGGAACGACCGAACCAATAAAGCACTCAAAGCCCTTGGATATAAAGTCAGGGTCTACTCAGGATAGATTGATCACACATATGGGTATGAAAGGAATGGTAGGCGACCGTACGCTTGAGTGGGGATTTGAGCGGGACTTTTCCCAAAATTTGCCAAAATTTGTCGCTATATCCAGAATTGACCAAAATTTGTTCTCGTGTTTTCAATCGGTTCCTCTGATTCAGGTGCACGTTGTACTTGCTGGCCAGCTCGGAAAGTGTCAGTTCACCAGATAGGGCTCCCAGCGCAACCTTGGCCTTGAACTCAGCAGAAAAGCGTCTTCTCTTGGACATGTTTCGAAGTCCTCCTCCCTGGTGGACTCCACCTTAGCAACTTGTCCAAAAAACCGCACACACTTCATACGTCACATCGCGTAACCTCTTTTGGGATAGCATTGACTAACGAACGACTAACCCCCCTTCAAAACCTCAAGAACGTATGCCTCCTAATATCTGATAATACAACGAAAGACGTTGGCAGTGCTATCGATTAAGGTGTCATTGTCTACCCCGCCTCTTTGTCCACGATCTCCGTCCCGACGGTGTAGCCCGTGCACTTGGGGAACTGCCACCGCTCCAACTCCTGAAGCGACGGTTCGGTCAAAACCACCCGGTAGACGCCGGAGATGGACTGCAGGGCGTCGATGATGTCCTCGGGGACGATGTCGCGCCGAAGCTTGTTGGCCCAGGCCTCGGTCAACGCGGCCAGGCGTGACTCGGCCTCGTCTTTGGCCGCCGCGGCCAGGGCCTCCTGGGCCTTGTAGATTTGCAGCGTGGCGGTGACGGTGTAGTTGACCGCCTCGGCGTCCATGAAAATCAACTTGTCGCCCAGGGCCCTGACATCCTTGCGGCTCAGGTAGGCCTCGAATTCAGATTGGATGTCCGCCGGCAGGGGCTCGCCGCCCTCCCACAGACCGACGATCCACACCTTGCACTCGTCGCCGACGGCGTCGGAGCCCCAGGCGTCGGCATCGACGATGGACTGGTGGACCTTCTTGGCGTGGGAGATGTAGGCCGGGGCTGTGCCGGCGTTGGACAGCTCCTCCGGCGCGAGCTGGATGCGGAGCCGGAACCGGTCGTCGCCCTCCTCCTCGGCGCCGCCCCTGGTGACGGTGGTGTTCTCGACGGAGACCAGGTACGGCAGAGGGCTGACCGGATCGTTGATCTCGCCGGCGACGAAACCGTTGCCGGCCTCCCCGGCCTCGACGCACCGGCCGGGGACGTCGATGGTCGTCTCGCCGACCTGGATGACGGCCGCCTCGGTGGTCTCGAAGGCCACCCGGCCGCCGCCGACCTGAATCTGGTACCCCGAGGGGATGGTTTGGGGGGCGGGGTGGCCGGAAAACTGGAAGCGGAAGGTAGTGACGGCATGGGCCGCCGGCAGCCTGGCGGCGGCCACGAACGCGCCGAGGTGGTCCAACCGGGAACCCGTGGCGAAGGCGAGCAGGTTCTGCCTGACCTCCTCGTTGATCCGCTCCTCGGTCAGTTCCCCCTCCTGGGCGGTGATTTCCAGGACGAACGTTTCGGGATAACTGGGCAGGGGGTAGACGCCGTCCGGGTTTTCGGTCGTCTTGGTCCCCTCCTGGTAGTCCGTCTTCAGGCGCTTGAGGCGCTGATCGTAGGTTTCTTCCTTAAGGTCGGGCGCGGGGAGTTGGCTCAGATCAATCGCCATTTTCCACCACCTCCAGACGGAGCCTGGTTTTCCAGCCCCGTTTTTTGGTCAGCGTGTGGGCGGCCCGCTTGACCAGATAGGGCCCGGACAGCCGGCCCAATCCCGCCAGTTCGATGATCGTTCCGGCGCTGATGGGGCGGCCCATGATGCTCAGGCTGCCGCCGGCCGTCTTCCGGTTGGCCTCGCCCAGAGCGGCGCGGCACCGCTCCCGGGCCTCTTCCAGAGTCCGGGCCAGGTCGTGCAGTTCCAAAACCGTGTCGCCGGCCGCCCCCTCGGCCTCTTCCCGGTGGCCGACCACCTTGCCGGTCTCGGGGTCGTAGTAAGAGATCGTGGCGGCGGCGTAGACCGCCCTCGGCTTGGGACCGAGCTCCCCGCCGATGATCAACCGGTGGTCGCCCAGGTCCAGGGTTAGGCCGCTGGGGCGCTTATCGTTGGTGAAGACGACGGCCTCCCCCTTGACGTTAAAGAGGCAGTTGAACTCTCTGGCCAGCCTGGTCAGCGCCTGTTCGGGCGTCTCGTCCCGAATCTCGAGCCGGGGCAGTTGGACGGCCGGGCACTCGACCACCGCCCGGTACCCGGCCTCTTTGATCAACGCGGTTACGGCGGCCTTCAGGGTAACGTTGACCCAGGCCCGGTTGGTCCGGCGCCTGAGATTGTCGCGCTTAAGGCTCTGGTAGCTTAAGGCCCGGACCTTGACCCGCGCCGGTTGGATGGTGAAATCCGGGCGGTCGATCGTAAACAGGCCCAGCGGGAAAGTGTATCGACGGCCCTTTTCCGTCCAGACGATTTCGGCCTGGATGTGGTCTCCTTCCTCGGGGTACCAGGCCTCGTAAAACCGACCGTCGGAGTTGTCGAGGGTGATGACCAACTCGTCTTTGGCCCCTTTTTGGGCGGAATCGAAAAAGGTCAGGCTCTCAAAGAACGGGCCCAGTTGCCCGGTGATGGACCTGCCCGCCCAGGTGATTTCGGCCGTCGCCCGTCTCAGCTTCTCCACGGCGGGACCTCCACCCTCGTCACGGTTTCGCCGGCCGAGAGATCGGGGACGATGAGTTTGACCCCGCCGGGCAAAACCGGGGCGAAACGAATCTCATAGGGCAGATGGGAATTGGCCTCCCTTAATTTTTTGGCCAGATCGGTCCGTCCCCAAAAGTGGTAGGCCAGGGCGTCCCACCGTCGGCCGGCTACGGTGATGTGGACGTTACTCATCGCGGACCTCCTCCAAGGAGAGACGGAGGGTCATGGAGATGATCCCGCCCCGGTCGTCGGTGTACTCCACCCGGCGTTGGATCTTTTTGATGACGAAGTCGCCCCAGACATCGCCGCCGATCATGAGCTGTTGCGGTTCCTGGGATTCGGCCAGGGCCAGCAAGGCGTTGAAGACCCGCTGCGGGTCGGTGAATTCGCGGTGGAGTTGGATGGTCAGCTCGGCCGGCCTGATTTCCTCGGCCGTAGCCTCGTGGCGGGGGTAGCGGCCGACCAGCGGGTGGACGGCGAAGCCGAATTTGTGTTCGTCCGACAAACTGTTGGGCGTGTTGGGAGCCTTGAAGACGACGTCGCCCAGCGAGCCCCACCGACCAGCCATCGTTAGAGGTCCTCCCGGCCGTTCTCGGTCACGGCGAAGCCGCCGCCGTCGGGGGTCTTAAACTCGGCCCTCTTGAGCCTGGGGGTCTCGTTGAGTCGGACGGCGCGGGTGGTCAAATGCAGGGTCCAGTCCTCGCGGTAAAGGAAGAGCCGGCCCTCCCCGTCCCTTTCCTCCTCACTCAGACGGTAGAATTCGCCCGCCTTACCCGGCTCACTCCCGACCCGAACCAGGGCCTGGCCGGAGACGGAAAGGCCCGGTTCCAACTCATCGTCCTGCTCGCTCAGCGTGAGCGGAAAATGCTCCCGGAAAAACTCGGCCAGCTTGATCGATTGGTAGAGCCCCTGGGTGGTGAAGGCCGCTTCCTCGTTGCCGCCGAGGAGTCTGAGCGAGAGAACAATTTCCAGGTCCACCCGGTAGGCCCGGCCCACGACCGCGTTTACGTCGTCCGGGTTCGGGTCCTCGGCCTCATGGAAGCCGATTTCGGTCAGGCGCAGACTTTGAGGCAGAAGCCTGATCTCGGCCGGCCTGCGGGCCCGGGACGGCTCCAGGATCACGGCCGGGCCGAGGTTGTCGGCCAGGACCTGTTTCAGCTCCAACAGGTGCTTCATTTGACCGCCTCGTCCAAGTACTCTTCGGCGGTCCGCCTCAGTTCGGCCATCTGGCGGGGCCTGAGTCTGATGAACGGCCGGGGCGGTATTTTCACAAACGGCTTGCGGATAAACAGCAGTCGATTGCCCTGTTTGGTCTTGAGTCCGAAACGGGCCTTGACGCCCTTGGGCGGCCGGCCGAGGACGGCCCCGGCCGTAAACCAAACCCGCCAGCCCTGCCCTCGAAGCAGGTCCAGGAAGCCGCGCACCCCTCGCACGTCGGCGTAGAGCTTGACGTTCCGCGCCGCCGGGACGGCCAGCTTTTTTGCAGATTGCGGCGCGACGGTTCCGCCGTGGTGGAGTAACGGGGCCCGCTTAAGCGCGGTCCCGACCCGGATCACGCCGCCCTCAACGCGGCGGGTTATCGAGGCTCGGAGTTCGCCGGTGTCTTTGAGCGGCCCCTTGTCTCCCTTTAGGCGCTTGGTCAACTCCGCGTTGGGCGGCTCTTTCATGGTGGTGATGTTGTCCTGGACCTGGGCGACGACGAACGGGGCCAGGGCGCCGGCCAACCCCTCGGCGTGTCGCTCAAAAGCCCTGAGCCTTTCAAGAAACTTCTCCATAGAAATCTCCCCTTGCCTTGGGAATTATGGCGGTTACAGGAGCTTGCGGTGTCCGCACGGACACCGATTCGGCGGGCGGCGGGTATGGTTTGCGGCAAGAGGAGACGACTATGGATCATCTCGTCGAATGGACCAAGCAGGGCGGCGTGGGCGTGGCCATATTCTTCATCCTGCTCTTTTTGGGCTGGATCAAACGAGACGTCGGCCGGTTGGACGGCAAGATGGACAAGATGTCGGAGACGGTCGTCACCAAGGCCGATTGCCAACTGGACATGAACGTCCATCAATGCTCCATCGATCGGCTGGAAGGCCAGGTGGACGATCTGACCAAAGAGCTATACGCCCAGAAGGGCCGGACCGACCTGGCCAAAGAGATGATTGATCTGGTGAGGGGATCGGATGCCTCCTAGAAAAAAGCTGGAACTGCTCGGCCTGGTCGAGCGCGTTATCGAAATGTGGGACCGGGACAAGATGACGCATCGGGAGATCGAGGCCGTTTTGCGCCGGGAGGGGTTCGACGTCTCGCGGGGGGCGATTCAGCGGACGCTTAAAGAGTACAAGGACGTCGCCGAAACATTCCAGCGCGGCCTGCGCGAGGCCGAGAAACTGATCGAGGCGGTCAAGGCCCACCCCAACACCGACATCGTCGAGTTGTCCAGCACACTTCTGGCCCAGCACATCCTGGACTACGTCAAGGACATCGACGGGTTGGAGTTCGCCGACGGCGCCGAGCTGTCCAAGGCCATCGCCCGGCTGAGCCGGGCCCAGGTCAACGTGGCCCGGTTGCGCCTGGAGCACACCAAGGGGTTCGACGCAGCCAAGAAGGCGGTGTTGGCCGAGCTGGGCCGTGAGCTTTCCAGGGAGCCCGGGCTCCTGGAAAAACTGAGCGCCGTGGTCGAGCGGCTGAAACCCAATGGCTGAATCGGTTTTAAGGCAGGTCCTTGAAAGCGTGCCCGGCCGGGGGCGGCGGGGGGATTTCGCCGCCTTTTGTACGCGCCACCTGGGCGAAGCGTTCAACGTCCCCTTCGCCCGCTATCAAGAAGTGGTTATCGACATCATCTCCACCCGGTCCATCACCGAGGAACACATCGCGGCCCTGGCGCCCCTCATCCGCCCGGAGCGCCGGGACTACCTCCGGCCCACGAAACACCTGGCCGGGCTCTTGGACGTGGAGCCCCGCGACCACGGCAAAACCACCCGGATGAGCCAGGCGCTGCCCCTTTGGCTGGCCCTGACCCACAAAGACGTCTTCGTCGTCCTGGTCGGCGTCAACAAGGAGCGGGCCGAGGACTGGCTCAAGACCATTCGCGAGGAGATCGAAAACAACGAGGGAATCGAGGAAGAGTTCGGCGACCAAAAAGGCCCTGTCTGGAAGAACAACAAAATCAAGCTCGCGAACGGCAACGTCATCGCCGCCCTGGGCGTCGGTCAGGGTATTCGGGGGATCAAAGATAAGTACCGCCGGCCGACACACGTGATCTGCGACGACCTGCTTAAAGACGACGAGGTCGAGAGCAAGGCGGCCCGGGAAAAGCTTTATCGGTGGATCAAACGGGTTGTGCTGAACCTGGGCAAAGGGGCGTTGATCGTCGTCGTCAATACGATCATGCACCCCGACGATCTGCCGAGCCGTCTGCTCGATGAGGTCAAGGACGGCCGGCACGCCGATTGGGCCGGCCTGTGGTTGGCGGCCCGAACGCCCGAGGGCGATCCGATTTGGCCCCAGCGCTGGAGTTCGGCCGACCTCGAGGCCAAGCGCCGATCCCTCGGGCCTTACGTCTACGCCACCGAGTGGGACAACGAGCGCATCGCGCCCGAGGACCGCAAATTCGATCCCGACTGGTTCCAGTTCTACGATCCAAAGGATCTGGCTCCGATTCTAAGGCGGCTTAAAATCGTCATGGCCGTGGACCCGTCCACCGGCAGGGAGCAGGGCGACTACTCGGCCGTCGCCGTCTGCGGCAAGGACCCGGAGACCGGCCTGATCTACGTCCTGGAGACCTGGGCCGAACGCGGGGCGTCGGAGATGAAGCTGGTCGGCGAAATCGTGAGGCTCTACGCGGCCTATAAACCCAAAGAGATACGTTTTGAGGATGTGGCTTTTCAGGTGATCTACCGCCGCGTCGTGGTCAAGGAGGCCTCCCGCCTGGGCCTGCACCTGCCGCTCAAGGGCGTTAAGCCCAGGGCCCCCAAGGTCGTTCGTATTTTGTCGTTGGCCCCGCTGATCGAAAACGGCTTGCTGCGGTTTCGTCGAGGCGGCCAGAAGCTGCTCTTAAGCCAACTCGAAAACTTTCCCAAGGACAACGACGATCTCCCGGATGCGCTTGAATACGCGGTCGAGGGTTTGGAGACCGATTTCGTCGGCGGGGTGCCGGTGGGCGGAAGGGCGGCCCGATTGGGCGTCATCGGTCGGCTGGCCCGGCATATCAGACAGGGGGCCGGAATTTGATCGGACTGATCCAACGGCTCAGAGAGGACGTGCTCGACATCAAGAGCCGGCTCTCCAGACTGTTCCCGGTGGGGATAGTGGACTCGACCGATCCGAGCGCCGGCCGGGTGGTCGTCCGCCTGCCGGACCGGGGCGATCAGCTCAGCGGCCGGCTGCCGGTCCTCTTTGCCAAGACCCACCGCGACAAGGAGTTCTGGCTGCCCGACCCCGGCACCCCGGTGCAGTGCCTGTTCCTGCCCTTCTGCGGGCTGGAGGTCGGGGTCGTCCTGGGGGCGCTCTACACCGCAAAGAACCCGCCTCCCCAGGGCGCGGGCCGGGACGTTTGGATCAAGGAGTTCGAGGACGGGACGGTGCTGGAATACGATCGGGCCGGTCATCGCCTGTCCGGGTACGTGGCCGGCGACGTCGAACTGTACACCGACGGAGCGCTTAGCGCCTACGCCGGCGGCGACGTGGATCTCGAATCCGGAACGATCATCCGGCTGACCGCCCCGGCGATAATCTTCACCGGCGGGGGGAGCGTCAACGGCGACCTGACCCTGAACGGCAGCCTGAACGTAACCGGCGACATCGACGCCGGCGGCCACATCTTCGCCGGCGGTCTGAACTCCAACCACCACTCGCACCCGGAGTAGGAGGCGTGATCAAACGGCCCCCCAAAAACCCGTCGGCCGAAATCGGCGGGGTTGTCCCCGCCGGGAACCCGGCCGGCACGGCCTGAAGGGAATTAAACGGTTTATAAACCCGGTTTTGGAGCCGCCCGATGCCCGAATTCGCCATCGACCTGAAAACCGGCGAGCGGATCACCGATCTGATCGAGGACATCCACCAGTCCATCGGGGTGATCTGCGGCGTGGTAAAGGGGGAAAAGCTCCACGATCCGGAATTCGGGGCGGACCTCGACGACGGCCTGGACCGACCCCAGACCCGGCTCCCCCGGCTGATCGCTAAAAACGCCGCCGCCATCCGCCGAGACGAAAAGCGGGTCGATCTAATTTCGATCCAACCGACCGGGCCCGGCGACGCCTCGGGCCGGGTCGATATCGATATTGTCTGGACCCTGAAGCCCGAGGCGGCCGCCAAATACGGCTACCCGGTAAGCCCGGCCGGCGGGCCCTACACCACCCGACTCACCCTGAACCCGCCCGCCTGACCACCGATAGGCCGGCACAAAGAATTGTCCGTGCGGACACACGGTTATTGAGCCCCGGCTACGCTGTGCCCGGATACCGCCGCCAGGCAAGGAGGGCATATGCCGGGTGAGTTTTTGCACGGGGTTGAAACTTTTCAGGCCAGCGAAGGCCCGATTCCGATTTATGAGCTGAAGACGGCCGTCAACGCCGTAGTCGGCCTGTCCGCCCAGGGCGAACCGGGCGAGCTGCTGGTCATCCGAACGCGCGAGGAAGGCCGGACCACCTTCGGCGACGACGCCGAGGGCATGACCATCCCCAAGCACCTCGACGCGGTTTTCGATTTCGTCGGCAGCGCCACGGTGATCGGGGTCAATGTCTACGATCCGGCGGTGCACACCAACGGCTACACCGACGTTCTACCCAGCGACATCATCGCCGGCCTTGAGATACTGGATCAGGCCTTCTCCAAGTTCGGCTTCGCCCCCAAGATCATCGCCTGCCCCGGTTGGGGCCACCAGACCGGGGTCGGAGCCGAGATGGTTTCGATGGCCGACAAGCTGCGGGCGACGGCCCTGATCGACGCCGGCGCCGGCCTGACGCCGGAGGCGGCGGTGACCTTCAAGGGCGGCTTCAGCTCGGGTCGAGCCGTGGTCTGCTACCCGATGATCAAGATTTACGACACCGTCGCCGAGGCCGAGGCGCTGGACTGGCTCTCCAGCCGCCTGGCCGGATTGATGACCTGGGTGGATAAGACCTACGGCTACTGGTACAGCCCCTCGAATTTCGTGCTCCAGGGCGTCACCGGCCTGGAGCGTGATCTCTCATACGTCCCCAACGACACGGACTGCGAGGTCAACTACGTCAACTCCCAGGGGCTCTACACCGTTCTGAACTACGCCGGCTCGGGGTTTAGGGGATTCGGCAACCACACCACCGCCTTCCCGGCCGCGACCGACCCGGTCGCGTCCTGGATCGCCTGGCAGCGGGTCAGCGATATCGTCGATGAGGCGGTCGAGTATTTCACCCTCCAGTTCTTGGACCGACCGATGTTCAGCGGCCGAATCGAAGACGCCCGGCGGACGCTCCTGATACGGATCCGGGAAAGCGTCCAGGATTTCCTGGACGAGCTGGTCGGCCGGGGGGCTTTGGTCTACGGCAAAATCCGCATCCGGCCCGAGGACAACCCGGCCGGCCAACTCGCCGCCGGCCAGTTGACCTACGAGCGGGAGTGGGTCGCTCCGGTTCCGGCCGAGCGGATCACCTACCGGTCGGTGGCCAACATCAACCGTCTGGCCGAGGTCTTCAATCGGATCGCGGCCCAGTTTGGAGGCGAATGATGGGAGTTGTTGTTTGGACCGATAACACCGTCCGTCTGGGCGACGACGACTACGGCGGCCAGGCCGTCGAGGGAACCTTGGAGCTCAAGCGCAAAATGATCGACTTCGGCGCTATGGGGCTGCCGGCCGACGTGCGGCTGCCCAGCGGCAGGCTGGAGGCGCCGACCGTCTCGATCAAGGTCGAAAACGTATCTCCGGCCGACATCCGGAAGTTCATCGGCCTTATCGACCTGAAGATGGTCGGTAAGTGCAAGGTTCTCAAGGGCGATTCCGGCCTGGTGGAAGACGACAACATGACCACCCGGATCAAGGGCTACGCCGAGACGGTGCCGACCCAGCCGACCAAAAACGAGAAGGCCGACCTGGACATAACCATCGCCCCCTACTTCGTCGAAATTTCATCCGACAAACTGGGAACGGTGCTGAAGGTCAACGTTCCGGACGGCATCATCGAACCCGAGGACCTGGCGGGCTGATGAAGGGCGACGTCAGAAAGCGGGTGTTGGCCACGCCGGGCGTACAGTCGAACGGCCAGGTGATCACCCTCGACGACCTGATTCAAGTGACCAAGAACTTCAACCCGGACGCGCCGGTGCCGGTTACGCCCGGCCACCCCAAAAGCGATTCGGCGCCGGCGTTGGGCCGGGTCCGAAAGGTGGCCGTCGAGGACGGCGTTTTGGTCGGCGAGGTCTTCCGATCGCCGGCGATGATCCGGCTGGAGGAGGAGGGCCATTACGCCGGCTGGTCGGTGGGGTTGCACCGCAAGCCCGACAACACCTTCTACCTGCACCACCTGGCCGCGCTGGGTCAGCACCCGCCGGCCTCCGAGATCAAGGACCTGGGCGTGGTCGAGCTTGCTCAGCCGGCCGGGGACGACCTGATCATCCTGGACCAAAAATTTAAGGAGGACGACGTGGGCGTTGATGAGAAGACCCAAAAGCTGATCGACGAGGCGGTCAAGAAGGCGCTCGAGCAGTCCCGCAGGGACGACGCCGCCAAGATCGCCGAGTTGGAAAAGAAGTTGGCGGAGGCGGAAAAGAAGACCGCCGCCGAGACCGGCGGGGACAAACCGGCCGACGACAAGAGCAACAAGGAGAAAGAGGACGGCGGAAAGGACAACGCCGACGACCAGGGCGGGAACAAGGAATTGTCCGTCGCCCTGAAGGCCCTGGCCTCCGAACGTCGCAAGGGATTGATCGAGGCCGGCAACAAGAAGGGCCTGACCGAGGAGCATCTGAAGCCGGTCCTGGAGCTGCTGGACAAGCAGCCGGTGGTGAATCTGGCCGCCGCCGAAGAGAACAACCCCTACGACCTGGTCAGGAAATTCATCGAGGGCCTGCCCGAACCCAGCGACGACCTGACCGGACGGGTTCGGCTCGGCGATTCCGGCGGCGACGAACCCGTAGACGCCTCGGCCATGTGCGCCAAGGTTTAGGCGGAGGACGCTATGAGCACGTTTAACGAGAAGAAGACGTTCAGCCCGGCCGAGGAGATATTTGACCGGGAAAAACAGCCGGTCATCCGCACCGTGGAGGCCCAGGCCGACCAGGGCAAGCTGGCGGCCGGCCTGCTGGTGGCCTTGGTGGACGGCAAGGTCGTCCCCTACAAAAAGGACTACTCCGAGGTCATCGCCGCCGGCGACGGGGCCGCCGCCGTCTTCTCCGGCGTTTTGACCGTCCACCCCGTCCAACCGGCCAGTCTGTCGATCACCGACGGCGCGCAGACCGTCACCTCTCTGGCCAACGGTCAACTGGTCGGCGACGGCTCCGGTTGGATCGACTGGGAGAGCGGCCGGTACCAGGTCACCTTCGATGCCGCCCCCGCCGACGGCGCGGATGTCACCGCCAGCCACGCCAACAAGCTTTACGGCGTCATGACCCACGACTGCTTCACCTCCGACGGCGAGACTTCGGCGCGGGTGCTTCGGGCCGGCGCGCCGATCAAGGACCGGCTGTTGGTCGGCGGCGACCCGGCCGGTAACGACGACATTAAGGCCCTTGAGGCGATCGACCTCTGGCCGAAGTAAGGGAGCTTCGATGGACAAAAAGCAGCAGCGTCTGGAGTTTTCGGGCCGCCACAGCGCCTTTATGAAGGCGGTGATGGAGCTGGGCCCGCATCCCTACAACGCACTCCACGCCAAGGACCTCGACGCCAGGCTGAGCAAAATCGAAACGCGCCTGGGCGAGCTTCGTCGAGCGGCCGACGTGTTCCACGGCAAGGCCGAGCCCAACGACGAAAGCAGGATCAAAGTTCACAAGTTGGCCGAAGAGTTGGGCCTCAAGTCCGCCGAGGTTCTGGCCCTGGCCGGCGGGCTTAACATCGAGGCCAAGAGCGCCCAGTCGAGCCTGACCGCGGAGGAGGCGGACAAAATCCGCGACCGGGCCGCAAACGCCGGTTCCCCCGGCGGGCCGGAGGAGGGTTAACCCATGTTCCCGAACAGCGTGATCCAAAAACTCGACCAGAGACTGACGGCCTACTTCACTCCGGCCGCCATCGCCGATTTCCTGAAGCGGGCGCCGGCCGTTAAACGGCCGATCAGGGATTTGGTTTTCAGCGACGCCAAGCCCTGGCCGTCTGTGCGGATCGGCCTGGGGGAGATGAACCCCAACGTGGACAACCAGCCGGTGGTCCGCCGGGACACCGGCCCGGTGAATCTGGGCGGCGACGGGCTGGCCGTCAACATGATCGAACCACAGCCCATCTCGCTGGAGAAGCTGCTGCGGGTGAGCCTGCTCCTCGACTGGGTGACCCTGGCCGACACATCACTGCAGGCGGTCGTGGAAGCATATTACGACCAGATGCTGCGGGCGGTCCAAAAAACCGACGAGGCGCTCTGCGCCCAGGCCCTGTCCGGGAAAATCGAGTACCAGATGAAGGTTGACGAGGGCACGGACACCTACGTCATCGACTTCGGCGATCCACACACAATCAACTTCGGCGACGCCGGGGTTAAGGCCTGGAACGACGCCGGCGCCACACGGATGGACCTCTACGAGCTGCTTGAGGCCCATCACGAGAAACTGGACGAGGCGGGATACGGCGACGACGTGATTACCCTGGCCGGCCGGCTGGCGTTTTCGAGGGCCCTCAATATCGTCGGCGACCAGCAGACCAAGAGCACGCCGATCGAGACCAAGGTCGAAGAAGGCGGGATCACTATCGGCGGCTACAAGATCAAGCGGCTCACCAGGAAGTACAAAAACGCCGCCGGCAACGCCGTCCCGGAAATCCCGGACGACAAGATCGTCACCGTGGACACCAAGGCCGGCCACAAACACTGGCACCTGGCTTTGGACAAACTGGCCGCGATGGGCCGGCCGACCATTCCGATCCTGTTCGACAAGGAGTTGGTCAAGCGGCCCGACGGCATGGTCATCACCGCCGACAGCAAGCCCCTGCCGGCCCCGAACGTCAACGCCATCGTCGAGGGCGTCGTGTTGCAGTAACTGATAACCGATGGACTTCGGCGAACTCAAAGCGATGATCGGCCCGGACGACGTCCGGGCCGTTTTGGACTCCCAGATTTATCAGACGTTTGTCGTCTCCGAATCCGGGAGTCGCGATCCGGTTGACGCGGCGATCACGGCCGCCGCCTCGTGGGCTTGGTCGATCATGAGCCGCTGCCGGGCCGACCAGGCCCCTGAACCCGAGGTGCTCAAGGCGGCTTTGGTTAAGCGGGCCGTCTTTGAGCTTTTCGCCGGGGGCGAGAACGACGTTTCAGCCGAGGACAAAAAAGCCGATGCCGAGGCGTTGCTGGTCGGCCTGTTCGGCGACTGCGCCCGGCTGGCAGAGGGAAAAGCGCTGATCTCCGGAAAGGTCGCCAGGGATGACAGACTCCAAGACCTCCAAAAATACTTCTCGGGAGCTGATTAAGCCGCTGGCCGTGCAGGCCCCGCTCTGGTCCCACTACACCCCGCCGGCCGCCTTTTACGCTGTACCGCGTACCGCCGATTACTGGTCTTATATCGAGGCGATGCTGCTCGATGAAGAGCTTTCCGGAGCGTTGAGCGCGCGCAAAAGCACGGCCCAGGCCTTCCCCTGGCGCCTGGAGGGCGGCGGGGAGCAGTCGATGGCGTTCGTCAAAGAGGTCCTGGAGGGATTTGGATTCAGTCGGGCCGTCGACGACGCCCACGACCGGACGGCCTACGGCATCGCGGTCTTGGAGGTCGTCTGGCTCGATCCGGGCATGACCGGGGGCTGGTGGCGGGTGGCCTCGGTGGAGCGTCGCGATCCGCGTAAGTTCCGGTTTAATCGGGATGGATCGCTGGCATACCACGACGGCATGATGTGGCGGCCGGCCCCGGACAAAAAGTTTATCGTCTTCACCCGCAAAGCCACGGCGGAAAACCCCTACGGCCAGAGCGCGCTGGTGACGCTCTATCCGGTCTGGCAGGCCAAGTGGACGGCCTGGGCGCAGTTGTTACGGCTGGGCGAGAAGCATTCTATTCCCGGGATCATCGCCCTGACGGACGCCAACGACGAAAAGGAACTGGAACAGATATCCGAGACGCTGAAGGCGATCGAGGCGGCCGACGGCGCAGCGCTGTCCGGCGTCAAGCAGATCGTCGAGCTGGGCGTCACCGGGAAGACGACGGAGCTGGTTGAAGTCTTAAGATACTGCGACATCAAAATTTGGGAGCGGCTGACCGGCCAGAGCCTGGCGACCAAGCAGGGCGATACCGGCACCTACGCCCAGGCCAGGGAGCATGGGAGAACGGCCCGAAAAAAGGCCGGGCCCGACGCCGAGGCGGTGGCCGAGACGCTGAGCAGCACCCTGATAAGGTGGATCTGCGAGCTCAACGGCCTCCCCGACCCGCCCAGGATGACCTACAACACCGATGAGCCGCCGACGCTGGAGGAGTACATGCAGGCCGTCAACGGCGGTGTCTCGGTGAGCGCCCAGGCCTTCTACGCCGACACCGGCATCCCCGCCCCGGCCGACGAGAACGACGTCCTGGCGGTGAACCGGCCGCAACCCCGACCCGCCGCCGCGCTCCTTTCCGACCCCGGCGACCTGCTGCTACTGAAGGTCTGATGGGCAACGCCGAGCGAGCGGCCGATCTGTTCGTCCGGGACGCGATGCTGGTCCGCCAGGTGGACCAGATGGCCGATCAATTCCTGGTCGTCACCGCCCGCGCCCTTGAGGCCGAGATCGCCGGACGCTTCGGCCTCGCGGGCCCGAAGGCTTTGCCCAAGTCCAAAGCCCGTTCCTTCGCCGACCTCTACGCCCAGGCGATGATGACGGCCTATCTCTACGGCCGGCTGCACATCCAAAAGCAGGTTGAAGAGGGGGAACTGATCAGGCTGGCCGAGGACGACGTCCGGGTGCCCTTTGAGGAGGCGGAAGACTTCCTGCGCTCGATGGCGGCCGTCCCGCGCGATGAGTACGACGAGCTGTCGGCCGACCTGAAGTTTCGGGCCTTCACCATCGCCCGAGTGGGCCGGGAGGACGTAATCCGGAGGGTGCAGAAAATCTACCAGGACCACCTGGCCGCCGGAGCCGACCGCTACGAGGCCCTCCAGCACATGGACGAAATCCTGGACCGGGCCGGCGTCAGCGAACGCAATCCGTGGTGGCTTCAAACCCACTACCGCAACAACGTCATGAGCGCCTACGGCGCCGGGCGCTGGGTCCAGATGCAGGAATCGGACGCGGTTGAATTTTTGATCTACAACGCCATGATGGACGGCCACACGACCAAGCTCTGCCGCCGGATGCACGGGACGATAAAGGCCAAGGCCGACCCGTTTTGGCGAACGTATTATCCACCCAACCACCACGGCTGCCGGAGCGTGGTCGCGCCGATCTCCCGGCCGATGATGCGGGCCAGGGGGCTGAAGATTTCGACGCTCGCCGGCAAAGACATCCGCCGCGATCCAGATCTGGCCGGGGAGCACCAGTTCAAGGCGCACCCGGCGGCGACGCTGAAATTGATTCCCGACTCTCTGGCCCTGCGGGCCGGGCGGTACGGGTTGTGGCGGGACATAATGTCCTTCGCCCGTCGGGCGGCGGGCGAAAAGTATTGGCAGCGGCAGATCAACAAGAGCCGGGCGATGACGTTTTCCAAGGCCCAATTGACACATGTGGCCCAAAGACGGTTGGAGGTTTTCAGGGCATATAAGGACACGGCCCGGAAAACATTAGCCGAACCCGACGAGGTCTGGTTGATGGGTACGCCGGTCGGGGACGGCGTCGCCCTTTGCCTGAATCACATCAAGTGGCTCTCGGCTGATCGGGGGTTGATGGTGAGCATTCGGGGCAAGCCACGAACATTCCGCATAATTGACAAAAGATTCCTAGACTGGGTAAAAGAAGAGTATGGAGCGCAAAGACTTAACATTCCCAAATCGTGATCTTGAGCCGACCCTTGAAACGGCTCTCGAATTGCTGTTCCGGCCCGAGATCACGACCGACACCCAGGACGGCCTGGTTATGTTGGACATCCTGGCCGATGAAGGCAGGTTGACCGATCAGGACCGGGCCGGTCTGAGGGAGAGGTTTGCCCGGCGGGTGCCCGCCTTTATCCCCGTCGCCCGTCACGCCGTTTGGGGAGATAGAGAGCCGCCCCAGGACCGATTCTGGTGGACGGTCGATCTTGCGGACGGGACGAAGGGCAAGGCGCCTTAACCGCCCACCTCGGCGTACTCGTTCATCCCCATCACCTTCTCCAGGAGCTCCTCCATCTCCAGCAAAAGCTCCTGCGAGTGACCCCGGAGGACGGCCAGGAAACGCTCCTCGAACGAACCCCCGCCGGACTCATCGGCGGCGGCCCGGAAATCCACTCGGGGCGAATAGCTGAAATTGATGGTGACGGGTCCGGCGGTCCCGGAGGCCCGGCCCCTTTCGGCCGTCGCCTTGGCCAACTCGGCCGGGTTGGGCGGTTGGATCGGCCTCGTGGCCGGAGGGGCGGCCAGGTCTTTGGCCGTCAGGGCGGCGTCGATGGCGGTGGAGAGGGCCGTTCCCACGCCGGGAACGAGGGACGCCGCGCCGGAGGCCAACTCGCCCACCGCCCCGGTCCAGTCGCCGGCCAAGGCTCGGTGGGCGCCAAAGGCCAACCCGGCCAACAGGCCGATAACAGGAATCTTTTTTAAAATCGCCTTGCCGACCCCCTTGGCTCCGATTTTGCCCAGGCCCTTCCCGAAGATACCGGAGACGCCGGAGGCCAACCTGCCGAGGAAGCCGCTCCTCTTGCCGGCGGCCCCCGAAGCGAGCTTTTTGAGGTAGCCCCTGCGGCTGGCCCTCCCGCCTTTCCTCCGGCCGCCGGGCAGACCGACTCCGAACCCCCCGGCCAGTTCGGCGACGTTGGTGACGTAGACCGGGACCACGCCGCCGGCCAGCGCGCCCAGCGCCCCGGCCGCCCCGCCCCGGCCGCCTCGCCGGAAGAGGCCGCCGATGTTGCGAAGACCGCCCTTGAGTCCGCCCAAAAGCCATCCGACCGCGCCCAGGCCGATCATCCCGGCCGCACCCGCTCCGGCCGCGCCCACGCCGCCGACGGCCAACTTGCTCAGGGTGGGGTGCTCTTTCAAGAAGTCGCCGATCGCAGCGGCTCCTTCGGCCAAGAGGTCGATGAACGGTTCAAGCGCGTCGGTCATCTCTTTGGTGTCGCCGACTACTGCGTGAGTGATGCCCCGCCAGCCGACGGCCAAACGATCCCAGGCGGTCTCTCCCTCCTTGATTTGTTTTTTGAGCCGGCCCTGCCACTCGCCCAGAACCGCGACCGGGTTGGACAGCCCCTCGCCCATCGCCCGAAGGACCTCGCCGGTCAAATCTTCGGCCCCCATCGTGCCGAAGATTTGCTCAACCAGGTTGCGGGCGGCCTGGGCGTCCTTTTCGTAGATGTCGGACAGGGAGATCAGTAGCTGCGAGTAGGCTTTGGTTTTAAGGCCGGCGTCGCCGGTCTTCATGCCGTGGCGGATTTGGGCCAGGTAGGTCTTGATCCGGCCGGCCTCGTCGCCTGATAGCAACTCATCGACCAGCCCCTTCTTGCCGCCCTTGCCGACCAATCGATCCCAAACCTCAACGTCGGTGAGGCGGGCCTTATAACTTTCCTTGATGGCGTCGCCCAGCTTGTCATAATTGTAGGCCCCTTCTTGAGCGCCCCGAATGAGCATGGCGGCAAACTGCTGAGCCGACAGCCCGGCCTCTTTCATGATCGGGCTGTACTCCCAGAGAGTGTCCATCAGGTCGCCGGCCTTGTCGCCGGCTTCGGCCAGGATGACGGCCATGAGGTCGAGGCCCTCTTCTTCCGATAGATCGCGCCAGGCGTTTTTCATTTGCCCCAGGGCCTTGACGATCTCCGCCTGGTCGAGGCCCTGGGAACCGTAAAGGTCTTCAAGCCTGAAGGTCCTGCTCAACAGGGGGGCCAGATCTTCGGCGTCCGTTTTTAGCTGCTGGATCAACCGCTGTGCGCCCGCTCCGATCTCTTCATACCCGCGGCCGGTCTCTTTCTGGACGTCGAGAAAGACCTCCTCGATGTCCCTGCTCTTCTCCTCGGTCAGTTCGGTGGTGGCGATCAACTTCCGAACCGACGCCTCGAGGCCGTAGGCCCCCTTGGCCAAACCGAACAGGAAACCGCCGGCCGCCGCGCCGAGGGCGCCCGCCCCGAGCTTGTCCTTGAGCTCGGCGAAGCCCTTGACCTTTTCGGTCTTTTCCAGCTCTTGGTTGACCTGCTTCAGTTCGTCCTGGAGGCGATCGAGGTCCTTGGCTAAGTCCTTGGTGTCGAGGCCGGTCTTTTTGAGCCCCTGGGAGAGGGTTTTCAGGCTGCGGATCTGTTGATCCTGGGACCGGGTCGCCCGCCTGATTTCGTCTTTGAGGACGCCTTCCTGGCGGGAGGTTTCGGCCAGTTGGCGCTCCAGAGCGGCCAGGCGCTTTTTGTCTTCCTCGGTGGATCGACCGCTCCTCCCCACGGCGGCGGCGAGGGCTTTGATCTCCTTTTGGAGCTTGGCCCTGCGGGCCTGAACCGCGGCCAGGACCCTGCCCAACCGGGCCTCTTTGGCGGCCAACTTCTCGACTTCGGCTTCGGCCTTCTGGTAGGCGGAGATGTCGCCGATGGTCTTTTGGAGGCGCTCGGTCTTTTGACGGAGGCTGTCGCCGGCGGCCTCGATTTCCCGGATCTTCTTGGAGTAGAGGTCCTTGACGCCGACGGCGAGGCTGATCAGAAAATCGTCTTTAGGCATTTCGCTTTCCGGTCCCGCAGCGGGCTTTCTCGGCCGCCACGGCGGTCTGCATATAAAAAATGAACTTCTCCGGGTCGGCCGCCTCTAACGCCGCCGGGTCGTAGCCGCTTGAAATCAAGAGCCCGAAGGCGGCTTGGAACTCGTCTTCGGGCCAGGCAAAAAATCCCGGCTCCCCATCAGCGGGATCAGTTTGGTGAAGTCCTCGAAGTCGAGCTTTCCGGCCAGGACCTCGCCGGGGATCTTTTTCCCGTCTTTACCCCAGGCGGCCACCTCGGCCAGGACGCAGAGCAGCACGGCGTCGCCCTCGGCCGACCTGAGGGCCCCCTCGGCCAGCCTGGCGGCGTTGATCCGATCGATCACCAGCGGCCGGCGGGTGATCGTCACCTCTTCGATGTGTTCACCCTGGTAATCAAAGGGCGCGATGAGCCGGTAGGGTTTGGGCGATTTCGCTTTGTCGGCCATCCAACCTCCTTCGTGCCTGAACAAAACCAACCCGTAAATTTCATGCCTTATCGATTATGGGTGGGTGGAGGCCGGCCGGTGTCCGCACGGACACGTTAAGTCCGGTGGGCCGATAAGCTTTGGCCATGCCGAAGCTGCTGCCGCCCGCCCTGCAGGGCTCCGTCGAGATCAAGACCTTGGCCGACATCGCCGAGGCCGAGGGCGACCGGCTGCGCGATCGAACGGTGGTTTTGCGCGTCACCGATATCGACGCCGTCGCCCCCCGCCTGCTGGACTTCCTGGCCTGGGGGCTCCACGTGGACGACTACTCCCCCGACCTGTCCGACGCGACCAAGCGGGCCTTGATCAAAGACAGCCTGCCCTGGCACGCCAAGAAAGGTTCGCCGTGGGCGGTTGAAGCCGTCCTTAAAAACCACGGCTATGCGGCCGAGGTCGTGGAGTGGTGGCTCTACGACGGCGTTGCCAGCCGGTTCAAACTGCGGGTCGATATCACCGGGGCGACGATAACCGAAGAGCTGTGGGATCAAATCAAAGAGTCGGCCTACCTGGCCAAGAACGAACGGTCGTGGTTGGAGCCGGAAAGCGGTCTGCAACTGGGTCTGTGGCAGGAATCGCCTCTCTACGTCACGCCGGTCGTGTTGTCGGGAGAGGTGGGGGAGATCAGGCCTTATGGGTAATTACTACACCATCTTGACCACCGTCGGCCAAGCGGCCGTGGCCGACTCCGTGGCCAACGGGACCGACATCAATTTGACTCAGATGGCTTTGGGCGACGGGTCGGCCGAGCCGAGCGAATCCCAGACCTCCCTCCAGAACGAGGTCTACCGTGGATCGGTCGCGGCCGTCTACATCCACGCCGACAACCCCAATTGGGTCTGCGTCGAGATGGCGATCCCCCCGGAGCAGGGCCCGTTCACGATCCGCGAAGTGGGTGTTTTTGACGCCGGCGGCGACCTGTTCGCCGTGGGCAAGTACCCCGAGACGGTCAAGCCGGCCCTGACCGAAGGGTCGAGCAAGGACGTCTACATCAGGATGATTTTGGCGATTTCATCCGACGCCAACATCACCCTGACCAGCGACCCGGCCGCCCTGGCCACCCGGCAGTACGTCGATGGTCTGGCGGGGCGGATAGTAGCCCGGACCTCGGCCACCCTGACAGGCAGTAACGCGGCGACCTCGGCCACAGCGTGGACCGCCACCGGGCTGGAGGTGACCCACGCCTCTGTGGACGCCGCCAACCCCAGGCGGGTCATGGCCACCGGGCGCGTCCAAGCCAAAGAGTTGTCGGGGATGGGGTGCCGCGAGCACTACGCACTGCAGTACTACGACGGCGCCGATTGGATCACTCTGGCCGAGGTCAGGGTCGGGTTCGCCCACAGCGGCGGGGTGACCGCCCCGTTTTCGGTGCAGAGTCCAATCCACCTGGAAGTTTGGCATACAGCCAGCGATGCCTCGCCGCAATACCGCCTGGCCCATATGTGCCAGGTGGACAGTGACGAGGAGTCCACGGTCTACACCGGGGCGGTGTTGACCGTTGAGGAGGTGTCCGCGTGATGCATGAGACGTTATGCGCCGCCGGCCGGGCTCTCGCCCCGGCCCACGGCGGCAGTTGGAGCGTGATAGGCGGTCGGCTGGTACTGGGCGACGGGTACGAGCCATCCGAGGCCGAGATACAGGCGGCGGCCGAGCCGCCTTTAGCCGAGGTCCAGGCCGCCGCCTTGGCGGCCATCGACCGCCAGGCTGAGGCGCTCCGGCAAGAGCTCATCACCCCTGGCGAGGCCCAGATGGCCACCTACCAGCGCAAGGAGGCACAAGCCCGCGCCTGGTTGGCGGCCCAGGCGGCCGGGGAGAGCCCGGATATCAACGCGATCGAGTACTGCCTCATCGCGGCCGAGGTGGGCATCACCGGAGCCGACGCCGACGAGGTGGCCCAGGTGATCGTGGCTACGGCCGACGTCTGGTGGCGGTTCGGGGCCGCCATCGAGGCCGTCCGCCTGGCCGCCAAGCGGGACGTCCGCCAAGCCGTTGACGCGGCGGCGGCCGTGGTTGACGGGTTGGATTGGCCGGCCCCGCCGGAGGAAGAGTAGGCCGTGCCCAACATATTCATCGGCGCCTCGATCGGGATCAGCAAGAAGAGCCGGGCCTTTGGCTTGATCCAGAAGATGACCGCCGTCCTGTCGGCCGGTATCGCCTTCCAGCAGCGCGGCTGTCCCTACACCCACGTCTTCATCGCCGACAACCGACAGGACGACGCCTTCACCCCGGATCGCCTCCGGGTCGCCGAGGCCTGGCACCCCCACGGCTTCAGGATCGGCCCCTGGCGCGAGGTCCACACGCCGGGCACGCCCTACGACATCTGGGCCGTCGAGGTCACCGGCGGGCAATACGACGCCTGGTGGAAGCTCCTGGCGGGCTGGGTCGGCACGCCCTACGACTTTTGGGCGCTCTTGGGCTTCCTCGCCCGGAGCAAAGGCCAGGCCGACGCCGAAGCGGCCGAAAGACTGTTCTGCAGCGAAGCCGCCGCCCTGGCCCTCAAGCACATCGAAGTTCCGGCCTTCAACTGGAAATGGATGAAGGCCAACTTCGTCAGCCCCTGGCTGCTTATGACCAGCCCGCTGTTTGCGGGCGGGCCGGTCTATAGCTACCGGCCGTAGGAGGTTTAGATGCGCCGATTTCTTTGGATCGCACTCGTTCTCTCTCTCCTTGCCGGTTGTGGCGGTGGTGGAGGAGGCGGACCGGTCACCGCCCCATCCCCACCCCCCCTGGCCTCGCCGACTCCCCTGACGCCGGCGGCCGACGGCCTGGTCGAATACACCGGCCTGGTCGAACTATTCTGGAAGGCCTCGGAACACGGCGTCCAGTTCGAGTGGGAAGTCCACCGTGTCGGCGGCTCGGTGGTCGCCTCGGGATCGACCGAGCTTGAAACGGCCGTGGCCGATCTGCCCGACGAATTCCGGGGCCAATGGGCATGGCGCGTCCGGGCGGTCAGAGAAAGCCAGGCTTCCGACTGGTCGCCTTTCGTTCTCTTCGAAACCAGGTGGGCCAAGCCGCCCAAGCTGCGCGGTGTGTGTTGGTGGAATCCGACGAAAGATCAGTGGAATCAAGAGGCCTACATGCCCTGGGTCAGAGCGACCAGCAACGTTATCCAGATCAAGTGGCGCGACTGGAGGGACAACCGGGAGGGGGCCAAAACGCATATCCGCAAACTGAAGGCCGACGGCTGGAGAGAAGCCCAGATCGTCCTGCCGACGCTGTGGGTCGGCGAGGGCGATAGGTGGGCGATCGACGCTCTGTTTGAGATGGTCCGCTTTATCCAGTCGGTCGGGTTGTTTTTCGAGTTCATCATGATCGGCGACGAGCCGGGCATGATGGACGCCGCCGGAATCAGGCGGGCCGACTGGGTCTACGACCAGCTTCGGCGGCGACTGAACGCGGCCGGGCTGGCCCACGTCAAGATGTACTACGACTGGTATCCGTGGGGGGTGAAGGGCGAGGGCGGCGGCGACTGGGAAAGGGCGATCGACCGCTACGGCTGGCCCAAGGAGGACGCCCACGCCAACCACGCCGGCTACGCCTGCGACCCCGATTCGGCCGTCCGGCGGATCAACTATTTCGCCGAGCGCTGGCTCAACGACCACGGCCGGCCCGACGCGCCGATTATCATCACCCTTCAGGTGTTCACCGGAAAAGACGGCCGGCGGCTCACCTGGCCTTGGGTCGAGGAACGCCTGAAAAACATCTTCTTAATGCCTCGCGGCCCGGCCGGAGAGCCGGAGGGTCGGAGACTCAGCGATGCCGTTTACCGCCGCCTAACCCTGCTGATGCCGTTCGCGATGGGCGGCGCGGGCGACACCGGTATGACGGCCGTTGACGCGCCGGACGTGATCGACGGCTTCAAGCGGCTCAGAAATCTTTACTTCACCAACCCCTAACCCTGGAGGACGTCATGGGACTCGACATCAAACAGCTTCTTAGCGTGGCCAAATCTTACGCCTCTCCGATCGTCGCCGACCTCATCGACGAGAAAATCGACGAGGCTTGGGAAGAAGCCAAAAAGGACCCCAAGGCCTGGAACGACATCGCCGTATTCGTCGGCGCGGTCGTCACCCAACAGCCCCCCAAGGAGTTCGCCGACCAACCCGACCCGATGAAGGCGTTGCACGCCCGAGTGAGGGCCAACGTCGAAGCCACCGAAGAGTGGGCCGACGACGGCGTGATGGTCTTGGTCGAACTCGTCACCGGATTTTAACCCGACGAGCGCCCCGCCGTCCCGTTTGGGCGGCGGGCAAGGAGACGACCCATGCCCATAGCCGGGACGGCCCTGGTCGGCCTGCTGCTCCGGGCGTTGCCGATTGCGGCCCGATGGCTGGACAGCCGCCCGGCCCGCCGGGCCGCCGAGGCCGAGGCCGACAGGTTGAGGAGGATGGACGATGCGGGCGCTGACGCCGACGGGGTTACTGCTGATCCTGACGATTTCGCTGACCGCGTGCGCCGGTCCGGGGCCTAAGTGCCTCTACCCGGCCCTGATCGAGTACGGCCCGGCCTTCAATGAGCGCCTGGCCGACCAACTCAAGAAGGTCAAGGAGTGCTGTCCGGAGGCCTACCGCTACATCGGCGACTGCTACAAGACCAGGCGGCAGATAGAGACCCTGCGCGGCCCCGAGGCCGGGGAGAGATAGGCGTGGGCGATCTGAGCCGTAATTTCAGCCGGGCCGAACTGGCCTGTAAGCACTGCGGCGGTTTGATCCTGAATTTCGACCTCCTGGACGCCCTCCAAGAGCTTCGGAATCTGGCCGGCCGGCCGATCATCGTCACCAGCGGCTACCGCTGCCCCGACCACCCGGAGAGCAGGAAACGGCCCGCGTCCCATCACGTTCTCGGCCAGGCGGCGGACGTGGTTATCAGCCGACGCTCGCTCAGAGAGGCGTACAACCTGGCCCGCAAGGTGCCGGCCTTCGCCAAGGGCGGCATCGGCGTCTATCCCGACCCCGAAGACCTGTTCCTCCACCTGGACGTCCGGAAAGACGGCCCGAATCGCTGGATGAGAATAGACGGTGAATACACCGCCCTCAACCCGGCCCTGTTGGAGAATTTATGACCTTCGACCGCCCGTCTTGCGGCGGCTGCAGGCAGATGCGCGAAATCTCGTCCATTGGTAACATTACCGAAGGAGGTGGGCAGTGAGGTTGACGATTTGGGACGTGGCCGAGCGGGTTGTTTTGATCGTTCTGGCCGCGGCCATACTGTTGGGCGTGTGGGCGTTGTCCGCCCGGGACGCCCGCGCCGGGGAGTGGCTAAAGGGTCCGGTGACGAAAATCCTGGACGGCGACACCTATGACATCGGCGGGTTGATTGTGCGCACGGCCGGCAACGACTGCCCCGAAAAAAGCCAACCATACGGCTCGGCGGCCGCCTTGGCGGCCAAAAACCTGGCCTTCGGCAAGGTGGTGACAATCATCGTCGTGGCCAAACGAGGCCCCTACGGCCGGGTGATCGCCAGGGTGAAGTTGCCCGACGGCCGGGACCTGGGCCTGGAGCTGGTCAAAGCCGGCCTGGCCTGGGCGCGGTGCAAAGCCTATCGAGCGGCCGAGGCCGAGGCCCGCCGCCGAAAAATCGGCCTGTGGGCCGACCCGAAGCCGATCCCTCCCTGGAAGTGGCGGCGACGGAATAGGAGAACTCGATAGGGAGCGGGTAGTGGCGACCCTGGACTTATTCTCGGCCTCAGCTCCGCCGGGACGGAGTGCAAACCCATCAATCGATTTGATGAAAAAGCTGGCAACGTACTTCAGGGTCAGTATACCTTCGTTGATTGGCGATGGTCCCGATTCTGCGAGTCTGTCGGAAGTATGATGTTGTATTATGAACCTTGAAGCTTGACCGCCCAAATACTGGATTGTATTTTCGAACAGATTGGGGCTCGACAACGTGATGCGGGTGCTTCTTGACACGAACATTCTGATCCACCGCGAGGCGCCGGTAGTGGTCCACCAGGATATCGGCCTCCTGTTCAACTGGATGGACCGGCTAGGCTATGAGAAGTGCGTCCACCCAGTGAGCGTCAAGGAGATCGAAGAGCATAAGGACGAAGATGTTCGCCGCTCTTTCGCCGCCAAGATCGCATCATATCGTGTTCTCAAGGCACCTGCTCCAATGGCCCCCGAGGTCACTGAGCTCAGTAAAGAGTTAGATTCGACAGAGAACGACCGGAACGACAGCAGGATTCTCAACGACCTTTTCGTCGAACGTATCGATCTTCTCATCACGGAGGACCGGGGCATCTTCCGAAAGGCAGAGCAACTCGGTCTAGCTGACCGAGTATTCACCATCGATGGATTTCTCGAGAAGGTCGTGGCCGAAAATCCCGATCCGATTGATTACAAGATTCCATCAGTCAAGAAGGCCCTGTTCGGAAATGTTAATCTTGCGGACCCTTTCTTTGACAGCTTTCGCGAGGATTACCCGGACTTTGATCGATGGTTTAACCGGAAGAGTGACGAATCGGCTTACGTATGTCTTGAAGAAGACCGGTTGGTCGCCTTTTTGTATCTGAAGGTGGAGGATGAGCGAGAACCATATCCAGACATCGTCCCGACCTTCAAGCCAAGACGCCGGCTCAAGATTGGCACATTCAAGGTTGAGTTAAACGGGTTCAAGCTGGGCGAACGTCTTTTGAAGATTGTCTTTGATAACGCGATCATCCAACGTGCCCAAAAGATATACGTTACCATTTTCCCGCACTCCGCGGAGCAGGAGCGGTTGATCAAACTGCTTGAGGACTTCGGGTTTGCTTTGCACGGCAAAAAGTACAATAGATACGGCAATGAACTCGTCTATCTCCGGGATATGTCGCCGCAATTCAGTTCAACCGACCCGGCGTTGACCTTCCCGTTCATCAGTCGGTCAGCGCGCACGTTCCTCGTCCCAATCTACCCGGAGTACCACACGAATCTCTTCCCCGACTCCATTCTTCGGACAGAATCGCCTGAGGATTTTGTTGAACACAATCCTCATCGCAACGCCATCCGTAAGGTTTATGTTTCACGCTCTTACTTCCGAGACTTGCGCTCCGGCGATGTCATCGTCTTCTATCGGACCGGGGGTTACCACAGGTCAGTAGTCACAACTCTGGGAATAGTTGAGAAGACACATCTACAGATTACCAGCGAAGAGCAGTTCATTCGCCTCTGCCGTAAGAGAAGCGTGTTCACTGACGAAGAACTCCGACGGCGGTGGCGGTATAATCCCCGCTCCCGGCCTTTTGTCGTCAAGTTCCTCTATGCTTATTCATTTCCCCGGCGTCCCAACATGGCTGCTCTCATCAAGCATGGTGTGATCCGTGACGTCGAGTCTGCTCCCCGGGGATTCGAGAGGATAAACTGTGAACAGTTTGAAACGATCCTCAAGTTGTCAAAAACAGACCCGCGCATTATTGTCGATTAGACCTCGGTTCGCTGACGCGATCTTGCGGGGCGAAAAGAGGTACGAATTTCGACGCAGCGTCTTTTCTCGGCAAGTTGATGTAGTTCTTGTATATGTGACAGCGCCTGTGCGGCTCGTAGTGGCCGAATTTGACAT
Source organism: uncultured Thermodesulfobacteriota bacterium (assembly GCA_964634465.1). GTDB lineage: Bacteria > Desulfobacterota > Desulfarculia > CAZWLY01. The sequence continues at coordinate 48,625 of CAZWLY010000017.1, forward strand.
TCTTTCAGTAATCACAGAGCCCCTGGAAGCATTATGGGACCGAACTCATAAGTACGCGGGGATCAGTGAGACGGCGTTCTATAACTATTTTGAGGGCCTTGATCAAGGTCACGCCATCAGCATCGGGGAAGTACGGACTTATGATCCACCGTTTTGCCTCGTTGAGCGGCTAGGCTTGAAACCGCCGCAGTCCTTTCTTTACTTGGATTCCGACGTGGCCGTCGATGGCGCCTTGCCCAAGTGCGTACGCCTGTCTGTAACAGGACGGATCGACGGAGGGTAAGCTATTCGCTAGGACCGAGAATACCACTGAAGTGATGGCTCTGTACAGGCATTGAAAACTCAAGTCTGTTGAGACACGTCAGCGGATTTTATTCGGCTATTTCTCGCCGGTGATCAAGTCGATGAGATGTTCGACTACATCCGAAAAGAGAAATTGGGAGAGTTCTTGTCTCAGTTCCTTCAACCACGCCTCTCGGCCGGCGAAATCGAGCTGTCGAACCAAGACCCCGGCGAGATGGAGACTTCCTCCCAATCGTGGGCCGAATATATTGGGGGCGCGCGGCAGAAGAAGGGCGTGAAAGATCACGGCCTTTATTATTAGAGGCCCGGCCGATGCCGGCCCCTCTGTTTCAAGCATCAGACTGCCCAGGTTGTTGGCCGTCATGGCCAGGTCGGGCTCATAGACCCTCGGGTTGTCCTCGGCCAGCCGGCGGTAGATGCCCAGCGCTTTCTCGAGCAGCTTACGGGCCCGGGCGGGCTCGCCCGTATTTTTTAGCAAAGTGCCCAGGTTGTTGGCCGTCATGGCCAGGCCGGGCTCATAGGCCCTCGGGTTGTCCTCGGCCAACCGGCGGCGGATCTCCAGCGCCTCATCGAGCAGTTCCCGGGCCCGGGCGGGCTCGCCCATATCCATCAGCAGAGCGCCCAGGTTGTGAACCGTCCCGGCCAGGTCGGGCTCATAGACCCTCGGGTTGTCCTCGGCCAGCCGGCGGTAGATGCCCAGCGCTTTCTCGAGCAGCTTACGGGCCCGGGCGGGCTCGCCTGTCTTAATCAGCAAATTGCCCAGGTTGTTGGCCGTCGTGGCCAGGTCGGGCTCATAGACCCTCGGGTTGTCCTCGGCCAGCCGGCGGTGGATGCCCAGCGCCTCCTCGAGCAGCTTACGGGCCCGGGCGGGCTCGCCCATATCACCTAGCAAATTGCCCAGGTTGTGAACCGTCCCGGCCAGGTAGGGCTCATAGGCCCTCGGGTTGTCCTCGGCCAGCCGGCGGTAGATGCCCAGCGCCTTCTCGAGCAGCTTACGGGCCCGGTCGGGCTCGCCCGTATTTTTTAGCAAAGTGCCCAGGTTGTTGGCCGTCCCGGCCAGGTCGGGCTCATAGACCCTCGGGTTGTCCTCGGCCAGCCGCCGGTAGAT
>CAZWLY010000017.1:50135-76470 GCA_964634465.1 uncultured Thermodesulfobacteriota bacterium
CGGGCTCATAGACCCTCGGGTTGTCCTCGGCCAGCCGCCGGTAGATGCCCAGCGCTTTCTCGAGCAGCTTACGGGCCCGGTCGGGCTCGCCCATATTTTTTAGCAAAGTGCCCAGGTTGTTGGCCGTCGCGGCCAGGTCGGGCTCATAGACCCTCGGGTTGTCCTCGGCCAGCCGCCGGTAGATGCCCAGCGCCTTCTCGAGCAGCTTACGGGCCCGGGCGGGCTCGCCTGTCTTAATCAGCAAATTGCCCAGGTTGTTGGCCGTCATGGCCAGGTGGTCTTGGTTGCCGCCGCGTTTCTGGAACTCGTAGATCCATTCGAGCAGTTCTTTCAGCTCCGCCTCCCGGCAGTCGGCCTGGAGCAAGGCCGCACAGAAGTCGCCGAGGGCCGATACCGGCCGCTCCCTTTTCCATTCCGGCAGGTATTGGTCCCGGGCCAAGTCATGCAGACTCTTGAGGGATTCCTTTAGCCAGGTAAGTCGCCGACCAAAGCCGTGATCGTCCCTCAAGACTTCCAGTTGAAGCGGATGCCAAACCCGGTAACCATCCAGGCTCTCGTCTTTTATGAGTATTCGGGTCTCCTCCAGCCTTTCGAGGTGTCTGACATCCTCGGTACCAAGGTCCCTATCGTAAAGCACCGCATAACCGGCCTGGAGCGCCAGGCGGGGCAGGCCGATTGAATGGCTGAACCGCTGCCAGCGGGTAAACACCCGCAAAACGTTTTCTTCATCCCGGCCCACCGTCTCGGCAAAGAGCCGGCGGAAGAGATCTCTTGCTTTGCCCTCTTCGCCGGACCGGGTGAGCAAACCGACCTCGTCCACCAGTCGTTGCACCGTCGGAGCGTCCAAGGTCAAGCGGCCGCTGCTACCCGCCTCGGCACGGCGCACCGCCATCAACAAAAACGCCCTGGCCAGCCCCAGCAGGCTCGTTTCATCTCCGCCGGACGGCGCCTGGAGAACCGCGAACAAGGTCTCCTTGCCTTCATCGGATAGAGTCAGCCGTCCCTGCCGGTCGACCACCTCTCTAATCTTGGGAAACAGATCGAACGCCTGCTCCTTGGACACCGCGCCCAGAGTCAGGCAGACGCGCTCCGCGGCGGCCGGCAGCGGCGCCTGGGAAGCCGGGTCCCAGTCTTGGTAACCGGCGCCTCCGCTTTTCAAGAAGCTGAGCAGTTGCTTTTCCTGGGTGTGGTAGGCCGGCTGGCCCGTGCGCTGACATATCAGCACCCGGGTCCTCAGACCGGTGAGAGAAGCCGCCTCCTTAGGGGAAAAAGGGTCTACCGGAGAGTAGAAAGGATCGCAGACGACCAAGTGTTTTTCCGGATCAAGACCAGCCAAGGATTCCTTATCCTCGGCGGTCGGCTTGGTCGTCAAAAAGGCCACCGCCCTCCCCGGCCGACTCAACCATTTTATCGCCGCCTGGATGGCCAGTATGCTTTTGCCGCTCAGCGACCGCCCCAAAATCACCGCCTGCCGTAACCGGCCCTCCAGCAACCCCGAGACCAGCGGTTCCAGCTCCGGGCGCTCGATCAATTGGTGGGGCATCATGCCGGGCAACAGCGAATAGAGCTGACTCGGCACCACGGCCACTCGGAACCTGGGCCGGGTCAGCAACTCCTTCAATTCTGCCTGGTCGCCCGCCGCCTGCTGCAGCTTTTCCTGAAGTGCAGTCAAATTGCGGGCGTAAGCCGACCATATCTCATCGGCGTCACCAGGCTCCAGACGGCTTAGGGCTTGGATCACTTTACCGTCCAGGCCCTCTTCCGCCAGGGCCAGGCATAGTGTCTCAAGTGCTTGGGAGTCTTTATCGAACTGCGCGGCGATTTCCGCCGGTTCGGGATCGGGTTCGTCGATTTTAAGAAGCCGCCAGACAGCCGAGCCAGCCAGCGAACCGAGAACTCCCGTGAATAAATCAGGAACATAGGCGGCTGTGACCATCAAGCCGCACAAAAGACCGGCCTGGCTGATGCCGGCATTGATGATGGCAGCGACCCGGCTTCTCAGATCATTCAACATAATGTATGCAAATTAACACACCAAGTAAAGAATGAAAACGCCAAAAATACCGGTGGGCGCTCGAATTATCGGTTTACGGGCCGTCCCGACTGTCGCGGGCCCAAACATTCGGTCCTCAGCGCCTGCCGGGAAGCCGTTGATATCGAGTTCAACCTGGAACACGCCGACGGCCGCCGGCTGAATGCCTACGGGGTTTGGCGGAGGAGATTTTGAGGCGGGTTGAGAGGGGGAATCAAAGGCCGCTTAGCCGTCTCACCCTATCTGTAATTTTTTCTCAACCCCCCTGCGCGGCATACCGCGGGCCCACGACAGCGCGACAAAACACGGCTAGCCCCGCCTCGACCCGTCGCACCGCAACCTGCACGCGTCGCACGTTAGGTTGCAATCTGTCGCATCCGCGACTGCAGTGAACAGCCCCCTGCGCCGGCGGAGGATAACCCGTCAAGACTAAGGGGCCGGGCCGATTGGCCCAACCCCTTGAAATTCTCTGGTACGCGATGCAGGATTCGAACCTGCGACCTTTGGCTCCGGAGGCCAACGCTCTATCCAACTGAGCTAATCGCGCCCTTACGCCGACATATCTAACAGAAATCGAAGAGCCTGACAAGATCGAATGAGCCGGGAGCGCGCCGGGACGCCGCGCCCGGCTTTACAGGCTTGGGAAGGCGGGGTGTTCAGCGCCGAGGCCAAAACAAGGGGCCGAAGACTCGCTCCGGCCCCTTGGGTTTCATCGCGCCGGCGGCCGATCACTCGGCGGGGGCGAAGATGACGGCCAGGATGACCGCCTCCTTGCCGCCGTGGCACTTGACCAGATGGGGGATGCTCGAGTCGTAATAGATGGCGTCGCCGGGGTTCAATATCTCCACCGTGTCGCCCAGGTGGGCCTCCATCTGGCCGCTCAAAATGAAGATGAACTCCTCGCCGTCGTGGGTCGAACGCTCCTCCTCGGCCTCGGACGGCTCCAGGGTGATGAAGAACGGCTCCATGGACCGATCGCCCTTGTCAAAGGCCAGGTGCTGGTAGGAGTAGCCCAGTTTGGCCCCCTTCTTGGAGGCGTAGCGGCTGACCGCCTTGCGCTCGTTTTGGCGGACGATGGTGTAGGGTTTGGGCCCGGCCGGGGAGATGATGGTCCCCATCTTCATCTTGAGCGCCTTGGCCAATTTTATCAGCGTGCCCAGATTCGGCGAGACCAACTCCTCCTCCACCTGGCGAATCTCGGCCTCGGAAAGCCCCGTGCGCTGGGCCAGGTCGGAGAGGCTGAGCCCCTTGTCCTCCCGGATGGTCTTGATCCGCTCGCCGACCGGGATGGCCGCCTCGGGCGTGGGCCGGGGGCGATCGGCCACCAGACCGTCGATGTAGCCGGGGTCGTCGACGCCCCGGGAGTACTCGGTCATGTCGGCCATGAAATCCTGATAGTTTTTTTTGTCCTCGCTCATCGCACCACCTTTTAGGCTCGAAGCTCGCTTTTGAGCGTTTCGATCTTGTCCGGGTCGTCCACCTGAAAGACGCGGACGTCGTCCCGACCGGCGGCGTGCTTCTTCATCAGGCCGGTCAGAACCGTTTTGGGGCCGACCTCGATGAAGGTGTCGAAGCCGTCGGCCAGCAGGTTGACCATGATCTCGTACCACCTCACCGGCGAGACCAACTGGCCGGACATGATCTCGGCGATCTTCTCGCCGTCGGTCTCGGCTCGGGCGGTGACGTTCAAGTAGACCGGGATGCGGCCGGGACGCCAGTCGGTTTGGGCCAGCCTGACGGCGAAATCGTTGGCCGCCTCCGACATCAGCCTGGAGTGCCAGGCGCCGGAGACCTTGAGGGGGACGGCCTTGGCTCCGTCCGCCTTGAACTTGGCCGCCGCGGCGGCCACGGCCTCCTTCTCGCCGGTGATGACGACCTGGGTCTCGGCGTTGTGGTTGGCCACCTGGACCAGGCCGTCGATGTCCTTGAGGCCGGTCCGGACCTGATCGATGTCGAGCCCGATGACCGCGGCCATGCCGCCGGGGGTGCGGCTGGCGTCGCGGGACATGTAATCGCCCCGCATGGCCGTCAGCGCAATCGCCTTCTCCGGCTTCAAAACCCCGGCCGCGGCCAGGGCCGGGTATTCGCCCAGGGAGTGGCCGGCCGCGGCCTCGGCCTTTATGCCGGCCTCGTCCAACGCGGCCAGGATGGCCAGGCAGACGGTGGTCATGATCGGCTGGAGGTTGGCCGTTTCGGTCAGCCTGTCCAGGGGACCCTCGAAGCAGATCTCCCTGAGGTCCTCCATGCCGGTCACTTTTTCGGCCAGCTCGAAGGTCGCCCTGGCCGTCTTCGAGGCGTCGTAGAGGGCCTTGCCCATGCCTACTTGCTGGGAGCCCTGTCCGGGAAAAAGAAATGCGATCTTGGCCATATCGGATCCCTTGTCTCGTCCTTTGAAACCCTGTCGGACAACTATAACCCGGCCCTCGGACCTCTTCAAGCATTTTGGGGACTTGGGGCTTGACAAGCAGCGGAGTGGGTGTCAGATTATCGATAAGGTGTTCTTACCCGCCGACGCGGAATCTCCAGTCAACTGAATCAGGAGCGCCCAAAAGACTCTTTTCCGTCTATCGCGCCAACTTAGCGAACCAATCCTAATCGTCGTGCCTGTCGGCCGGTTGGCCGAGAGGCGATCAATCATACCAAGCGCTAAGTCGTATTTAGGGGCTTGGCCCCGGCAACAACCTGTTGGGAGTGGCAATGAACCTGGTAGAACTGAAAGAAAAACCGATCCGCGAACTGTACGAAATCGCCAAGGAATATGAGATCGAGGGCTACAGCGGCCTCCGGAAGCAGGAGTTGATCTTCGCCTTGCTCCAGGCCCAGGCCGAGAAGGACGGCTACATCTACGGCGAAGGGGTCCTGGAGTGTCTGCCCGACGGCTTCGGGTTTTTACGGGCCCCCGACTACAACTACCTGCCCGGTCCGGACGACATCTACGTCTCGCCGTCGCAGATCCGGCGCTTCTCCCTGCGAACCGGCGACACCATCTCGGGACAGATCAGGCCGCCCAAGGACAACGAGCGCTATTTCGCGCTGTTGAAGGTCGAGGGCGTCAACTACGAGGACCCGGAGCGGGCCAGGGAGAAGATCCTCTTCGACAACCTGACCCCGCTCTACCCCAACGAGCGCCTGACCCTGGAAACCGATCCCAAGAATCTGTCCACCCGGATCATGGACCTGATGACGCCCATCGGCAAGGGCCAGCGCGGCTTGATCGTCTCGCCGCCCCGGACCGGCAAGACGATGATGCTCCAATCCATCGCCAACGCCATCACCACCAACCACAAGAACGTGGTCTTGATCGTGCTCTTGATCGACGAGCGGCCCGAGGAGGTGACCGACATGGAGCGCTCGGTCAAGGGCGAGGTCATCTCCTCCACCTTTGACGAGCCGGCCCAGCGCCACGTCCAGGTGGCCGAGATGGTCATCGAGAAGGCCAAGCGCCTGGTGGAGCACAAAAAGGACGTGGTCATCCTGCTGGACTCCATCACCCGGCTGGCCAGAGCCTACAACTCGGTCGTCCCGCCTTCGGGCAAGATCCTGTCGGGCGGCGTCGATTCCAACGCCCTGCACAAGCCGAAGCGCTTCTTCGGCGCGGCCAGAAACGTGGAGGGGGGCGGCAGCCTCACCATCATCGGCACGGCCCTCATCGACACCGGCTCGCGCATGGACGAGGTCATCTTCGAGGAGTTCAAGGGCACCGGCAACATGGAGATCCACTTGGACCGCAAGCTCTCCGACAAGCGCGTCTACCCGGCCATCGACCTGAACCGCTCGGGCACGCGCAAGGAGGAGCTGCTGTTGAGCGAGACCGAGCTGAACCGGGTCTGGGTGCTCAGAAAGATCCTGTCGGCCATGAACCCGGTGGACGCGATGGAGTTTTTGCAGGACAAGATGCTCGGCACCTCCTCCAACGCCGAGTTCCTGGACTCGATGAGTCGCTAGCCTTGTCGCGGATGTAACCCGCAGGGGCGTCCTCACCGGCGGGGCGGGCGTTTCGGGGCGATCGGTTCTTCAATCGAGGCGTTGAAATCGCTCTTGGGCCGCTCGGGGGAACCAAGCCGGGCTTTCCTGGGCCGGTCGGCCGCCTTTCGCCGGTGGGGCCGGCCGGCGTTAACACTCCCACCGACGCCGTTTCTTTCCGGGAACACCCCCGCCCGCGCATGCCCTCCCCTGGGCCGCCGGACCGGAGCCGCCCGGAGAGCCGGCGGCCCAAATCCGGGTTGACCGGGTCGAACCCGGCTTGATAGATTTATTCATCGGCCCCAGCCGAACCGGATCGAGATCGGTTCCCGGTTCGGGGCGAGGGTCTTCCATACCGGCCGGCGGTCAGGGGGAAAGATGATAAAGTTCACCAACGTCCACAAGTGGTTCGGCAAGCTCCACGTCTTAAACGACATCAATCTCCACGTCAAAGCCGGCCAGGTGGTCGTCATCTGCGGGCCGAGCGGCTCCGGCAAATCGACCCTGATTCGGTGCATCAACCGGCTGGAAAAAATCCAGAAAGGCGAACTCTTCGTCGACGGCATGCCGGTCCACGACCACGGCATCAACCTGACCAGGCTGAGGGCCGAGATCGGCTTCGTCTTCCAGCAGTTCCACCTCTATCCCCACATGACCGCCCTGGAGAACGTCACCCTGGCCCCGATGAAGGTTCGCAACCTGAGCAAGAAGGAGGCCGAGGAACTGGGGCGGGAGAAGCTGGCCCGAGTCGGTCTGGCCGACAAGGCCGACGCCTACCCGGCCCAGCTCTCCGGCGGCCAGCAGCAGCGGGTGGCCATCGCCCGGGGGCTTTGCATGTCGCCCAAGATCATGCTCTTCGACGAGCCGACGTCCGCCCTCGACCCGGAGATGATCGGCGAGGTGTTGGACGTCATGGTCCAGTTGGCCGGCGAAGGCATGACCATGTGCGTCGTCACCCACGAGATGGGCTTCGCCCGCCAGGTGGCCCACCGGGTAATCTTCATGGACGAGGGGATGCTGGTCGAGAAGGGCACGCCCGACGAGTTCTTCGACAATCCCCAAACCGAGCGGGCCAGGCAGTTCATAAGCAAGATCCTGACCCACTGAACGAACACCCTCCCGCCAGCGACAAGCGACGGGTATCGGCGGCAGATGCGGAGTCGTTTTTCTTTTCCACAAGCTGCGGAGGATGAAACCCGCGTGGGGGTTCAAGCCGGATGTTTCCTGGCCGGTTCTCGCCGGAACCCGCGATTTGCTGCCGCTGGCGACCTCCCGGACGACTCGCCGAGGGCGGGAATACGACCACTGCCCGCTCGGTCTCGTCAGCCGTTTTTTCGACGGCCGAAATAGGACTTGATTTTCATTTGTTTCTATGCAAATTATTTTGAATCGATTATGCCGCTTGAACCCAAGCACTGGATTTTCAGACTGAGTCATCGGCAGTTGTTTTTCTGGGTCTGATTTCCGCCAGGTGCAACCCGCCGAGACGACAAACAGAATCGGTCTGACGGCGAAGGCGGCCCTGACGAGCGCCGCGTCTCCCTGGCGGAAGACGAAACGAGATCGAGTCGGCCGGAGTCCGAGCGCCGGTTTTTGGAGGGGGACAAGATGCTGTCCGCCGAGGAACGGCGAAGGTTCAAACGCTTCAACATCCGCCTGCCGGTCAAGGTGGCCCCCGCCGCCGTGGCTGGCGCGATAAGTTACGGCGGCGAGACCGCCGACGCCAGCCTGGGTGGTCTCAGGCTCCATCTGGAGCGAACCGAAAACTTCTCGCCCGGCCAAGAGGTGGTCTTGGCCATCGATTCCCTCAGCGCCCGCGAGCCGGTGGAGGCCAAAGGGCGCATCCGGTGGATGGGCGCCTCGCCGGATCCGTCCTGGAGCTGGGAGGTCGGCGTGGAGCTGACCGGCATGGGCAAGGTGCACTGGGACAATTGGTTCCAAATCCTTCCCTGGGTCTGAGTTCACCCCTGTTCACCATTGCCGGCCTCATTTATTGTGGTATAATTCCCGCGTGTTCTGCTTTTCCGGCCGCCGGGGTCGGCCGATCTGTCTCGTCAAGCGTTCCCTGCCGGCCCGGCGACGAGGGGATCATGGACGTCGCCAAGGAAAAACGCCGGTTTGATCGCTTCACCGCCAGTTGGCCAGTGGAGGCCAGGTTCGAGAGTGGAGCGGGCCGAGCCGAGGCGGTCAACGGGGTGATAACCAACCTCAGCGTCGCCGGCGCGAAATTGAAGCTCAAGCTTTCGGACCGGCCGGCGATAGGCTCGGTGGTCGATTTGGCCCTCGTCCGGCCCGATACCGGCGAGCCGGTCAACATTCAGGGGCGGGTCTGCTGGCTGGGAACCAGCCCGGAGCCCCGGTGGGACCTGGAAGTGGGCGTCGAGCTGATGGAAATGGACAAGAGCCAGTGGGAGGGCTGGTTCCAGTTGGTCGTCTTCGGCGACAACCCGTCCCTTCCCGTCCCCAACTCCACTCAGGCGTGAACGATGAAATCGGTTATGAACGGGTTGGTCCGCCTTTCTGTCTCCACCGTGGAGGACGGCCGGGGGCCGTAGTGGTGTCCCGGCCAGACGACGGTCTCGTCCGGCAGGGTCAGGATCTGCTCTTTGATCGAGTTCAGCAGCATCTCCATCGAGCCGCCGGGCAGGTCGGTCCGGCCGATGGCCCCGACAAAGAGCGCGTCGCCGGTAAAGACGTGGCCCGGCCGCCCCGGCACGTAGAGGGCCATCGAGCCTGGCGAGTGGCCCGGTACGGCCCGGGCCTGAATTTCGATGTTGCCCACCGCTATGGTTTCGCCGTGGCGAAGCAGGCGATCCGGCTTGGGCGAGAGGGCAAAACCCATCGCCGCCCACTGCTGGGCCCTGGGGCCGGAGAGCATGTCGGCGTCCGCCTGACCGATGACGATCTTAGCCCCGGTCAAGTCCTTGATCTTTTGGTTGCCGCAGGTGTGATCGGCGTGGCCGTGGGTGTTGATCACGGTCTCGATCTCGAAGCCCTGCGCCTCGGCCCGATCGACCAACCGCTCTTCGTCGCCGGCCGGGTCGATGAGGGCCGCCTTTTTGGTCTCGGGACATCCGATCAAGTAGGCGAAGACGGCCATCCGGCCGACCATTATCTGCTCTAGATACATAGGTCCCTCCCAGGAATTTCCGGGTAGTATACAATATTCGTCGCGGATAACAATGGCCGACAACGGGCCGGCTTGACCGGGCCGATCGCGGTCGGTAGAGTGAATTGGTTGTCTCGAACCCAGCCGGCGAGGGACGGCTAGTGTCGCGTCGCAGAAGCAACCTTGAATCATTGCCTCGGCGAATCGGTTCTTCGATCGTGAAAGGCGCCGGAGCCGGCCGGCCCAAAAGACCTCGGGTTATGGATTCCTTGCGAGGGGCGATCCTCAAGGCGGCGGTGCTGGCGACGGTGGTGTTGGCGGCGACGCTGTCGGCCGGCTGCGGTCTCACCGCCGGCCAGCGGGCCATCCTGAACCGTTTGGATCAACGACTCTCCACCTTCCGCTACGATTCGGTCAAGATCCGCTACCTGGATGAAGGCCGGGGCGCAGCGGTCGTCCTGCTGCACGGCTACGGGGCCTCGTCCTACACCTGGCGACGCATCATCGATCCCCTGGCCCGAAAGCGGCGGGGCATCGCCTTGGACCTGAAGGGCTTCGGCCTGTCCGACAAGCCCCAGGACGGCCGCTATTCGCTCGCCGACCAGGCCGAGGTGGTGATCCGCTTCCTGCGCGCCAACCGGCTCGATCGGGTGGTCCTGGTCGGCAACTCCATGGGCGGGGCGGTCGCCCTGCTGGCCTACCAGCGACTGGGCCGGGGGCCGACCAATCCGGTCAAAGGGCTGGTCCTCATCGACTCGACCGCCTACCCGGAGACGACGCCGACCTTCATCTCCCTGTTGAGGACCCCGGTGTTGGGCTGGCTCGGTCTCAAGCTGGCCCCGTCCTGGCTGGGCTCGTGGGGCCTTTTGCGGCGAGCCTATCACGACGACGAGAAGATCACCGAGGAGACTTACGACACCTACGCCGCCTTGATCGCCCAGCCCGGCTCCGACTACGTCCTCAAGACCACGGCCGACGCCATCGTTCCTCCCAACGCCGCGGCCCTGTCGCGCCGGATCAAGGAGATCGACGTTCCGACGCTTCTCATCTGGGGCGAGGAGGACCGGATCATCCCTCTTTCGGTCGGCCGACGCCTGGCCCGGGACATCCCCGGAGCGAAGCTGGTGGTGATCCCCGACTGCGGCCACGTCCCCCAGGAGGAGCGACCCAGAGAGACGCTCGAAATCATCGAGCGCTTCCTGGACGAGGTCATGCCGTGAGCGCCGGGGCGACGCTGTGCCGGCCGGCCGGCGACCTGGCCTGTTTTCGCTGCTGCCCGCCCATCCGGCCGCCGGGTTACGATCACCTCGATTACCGGCCGGAGCTGATCAGAGAGCTTGCCGCCAACACCGAGGCGCACAAGGCCGGCCGGAGCGAGGGGCGAGAGATCACCGGCTTCTCCTGCTGGGGGTTGGGCTTCCTGGACGACTCGGACCGGCTGGTGGGCTGCCTTCTCCACCCGGCGGTCAACGGCGGCCGGGACCTGAGGGGGGCGACGGGCTACCAGGACAAGTGCGCCCGGGAGGTTTGCCCCCAGGGAGTGATATTCGACCGGCTCGAGCCCGACCTCAGGCCGGCCCTGATCGAGACCGCCCGGGCGGCCGGCGCCGGGCGGGACTCGTTCGCCTTTTCCAGCCCCAAGACCAACCCCCTCTGGACGCTCCTGCTGTGGGGCGGCCCGGTTCTGAGCGCCACCCGGCCGGCCTGGTCGGACCCGACCTCTCCCCTGGGCCGTTACCTCAAGACGCACCCCGAGCCCCGCTCCAGGGCGTACCTCTTGAAGCGGCTGGCGGCCCGAATCGACCCGATGGGATTGGACCCGAAGCGCTTCGAGGCCGAGGCGGCCGAGCTCTGCCGGCGCTTGACTCCGCCGGCCTCGCCCCTGGCCAATCCGCCCTTTGTCCATCGGCTCGATCTGGAAGCCGAACTGGCCGACTTCATCCGGTTGGGCCTGGCCGCGCCCCGGCTGGAAAAGGATCGGGCCGCCGAATTGGCGGCCCGCATCGATGAAGCGATCGAGTCTCTGGTTCACTCCTCGGCGTAGATGTTGGTTCCGTCGAAGTGGATCTTCTTGATTTTCTCGGCGTCCAACTGTCTCAGGACCTTGTCGATCTCGGTCATGTTGAACACGACCACCTTGTCGTTGGCGTGGATGACGTCCAGGTTGTCGCACAACTCGTCGGTCTTGCAGGAGTAGATGAAGACCATCCGTTCGGCGTATTTCAGGATTCGGCCCACGCCCGAGGAGATGCCTCGCTCATTGGGCTCGTCAGCCTTCTTAGAGACCTTGATTCCCCGGCTGCCGAAGTACTCCCTGAGGACCCTGAAATGGATGTTCCACAGATTGTCGCCCGGCTTGACCACGTAGACGCCGTAGAGCTGCGACGGCCGCTTGGTCACCGTTCGGCCCTTGCCGAGTGACTCCTCCTTGACCTGGTGCTGGCTGGAGCGAATCTTGGCCGCGATGCGGCTCATGGGCACCGTCTTGCCGCCGACCTTGATCGATTCCTCCTCCTTGACTACCCCCTCGACGCCTTCTTTCAGGCCCAACTGCTCCTTGCGCCGGGCCATCTCCTGGGCGGTCTTCTTGTCTTGCTTGACCTTGCCCAGCTCGATCACCTTGGCTTCGTCGAGCGTCTCTTCTTTGACGCCCGATTCGATCTGTTTCGTTGCCGGCCCGGCGGGCTGTGGTTGGGGCGAAGGTTTTTGGGCGACCACCTCTTCCTTGACCGGCGGCGTCTCTTCGGCCGGCGGTTTTCCCTCGTCCTTGAGCAGGTAGACCAGTCCGCCGCCCACCGCCACGACGATGATGAACAGGACGACCCAGGCCCAGGCCTGTCCGCCCGCTCGTTTGGGACCTTGGTTGGGAGGCGTGATTTCGGTCATGGCAGGCTCCTTGTGTTTATAGGAAGTTTCGCCAGCAGTGTTCGACGTGCTCCGGCTTCATCTTCTCGGTCGAAAGGCTGACCGCCACCGCCAGGAGGAACGACAGCGGCAGGGCGATGAGGTTGGGATCGACATACTGCAACAGCCACACGCCCGAGCCCTTGGCCGCGCCGGAGACCAACGTCTCCTGCCCGAAGAGCGCCCGGCACAAGCCGATGGCCGCCGCCTCCTTTTTGTGGACGAACAGCAGCCAGAGCATGGAGGCCGCAAACCCGCCGAACATCGACGCCAGCGCTCCGGCCCTGGTCATGCCCTTCCAGTAGAGGCCGAAGAGAAACATGGGCAGAAAGGTCGCCGCGCACAGCCCGAAGAAGAAGGCCGTCGCCCGGGCGATGATCGAGGGCGGTAAGATCCAGGCCCAGACGAGGGTGATGATGATGGTCAAGCCGACGCCCAGCCGGGTGACGCCGACCGACCTGGCCAGGGACGAGTTGGCCAGGCCCTGTTCGTAGAAGTCCCGGCCCAGCGAGGTGCCGCCGACATGGTACTGGGAGGACAGGGTGGACATCGAGGCGGCGAACATGCCCAGCAGGAACAGGGTGGCGAACCAGCCGGGCATGGCCTTCTCGATGTAGACCGGGATGATCTTGTCGATGTTGCCGCCGGCGGCCTGGATGGAGATCTGGCCGGTGGTCTGGTACAGCACCGCGTTGGACAACGCCCCGACCACGAAGGCGACCCCGGTCATCAGCAGGATGAACACCCCTCCGAACAGGACGGCCCGATTGAGCTCCCGGTCGCTCTTGACCGTCATGTAGCGCACGGCCAACTGGGGCTGGGCCAGCACGCCCACCCCGACGCCGAAGATGATGGTGGTATAGATCGTCAGCCACAGCGGCGTGCCGTACCTCGCCCCCTGGGTCCAGCCCAGCATGCCGCCGGCCTTGAGCTTGGCCGGCATGAGGTCGGCCATCCCGGTCAAGGCCTGATGGGCGTCGATCACGCCGCCCAGCTTGGCGTAGGTGGCGATCAACAGGATGAGCATCATCACCACCATGATCGAACCCTGGAAGGCGTCAGTGTACATGACTGCCTTCAAGCCCCCGGAGATGACGTAGATGGCCAACACGGCGGTGAAGGCGACCAGGGCGACGGCGTAGGGGACGCCCAGGGAGACCTCGATCATCCTGGAGATGCCGATCAGGACCGCGGCGGCGTAGACCGGGATGAAGAGAAAGATGATCGCGCCCGAGAAGCCCTGGATCAGACGCGAGTCGTAGCGACGTCCCAACAGCTCGGGAAAGGTGTGGCTGTCCAGGGCGACGCCCATCCTTCTCGTCCGCTTGCCGAAGACGACCATGGCGATGAAGACGCCGACGATGATGTTGAGAAACGTCAGCCACAGAAGCGGGAAGCCGAACATGCCGGCCGCGCCGCCGAAACCGATGATGGCCGAGGTGGAGATGAAGGTGGCGCCGTAGGACATGGCCATGATGAACGGGTTCATCCGCCGGCCGGCCAGCATGTAATCGGTGGCCGCCTTGGTCTCGCGCCAGCCCTTGTAGCCCAGGTAGAAGACCACCGCCAGATAGGCCAGAGTGACGATTATCTTGACCGCCATTAAGCCCCCTTGTCTTGACCGCAGCCGGGGTCCTATCGACCCTTACGGCATCGTCTCCCCGATCGCCCGCTCTTTCTTCCGATAGTCGATCGCCTCGTCCACGTCGATCAGATCCGGGGCGGAGCGGTTCCAGTTGACAAGCCCGTAGACGACGCAGATCGCCGCCGCCGCCAGGCACAACCAGTACGCCCAGGCCATCTCCACACTGCCCAAGCCAAGCATAAACGCCTCCCGGTTGGCTTCCTGGTCCAAAAGCCTCTATATATAATATATATACACGTAAGCTTAGAATTCCGCCGGATAGATTGTCAAGGCTTGCTATTAGTCGCGGAAGTTGTATGGTACTAGGTTGGCGAACGCCCGGTCAAAAGGCCGGGAAACGGCCCGGACGGCGATTCCCGAGGCCGATTCCCCCGGTCGCCGGGCCGAGGAGATTGAAGGGAGAGTTCTGTGAGAAACGGCTTCGATCAGTTTGATTCCACCAAAAGCTACATCGTCTCGCCAGCGCTCAGGGACGTGGTGAACGTGGCCATCGCCCTCAAAAGGCCGCTTCTGGTCAAGGGCGAGCCGGGCACCGGCAAGACGCTTCTGGCCCATAACATTGCCGAGGCGCTGGGCAAACGGTTGATCGTCTGGAACATCAAATCGACCACCAAGGCCCAGGACGGCCTCTACATCTACGACACCGTCCAACGGTTGAACGACTCCCGCTTCGGCGACGGCGACGTGTCCGACATCAAGCGCTATATCCGGCTGGGCCAGTTGGGCCAGGCCTTTGCCAGCGATGAGCAGGTGGTGCTCCTGATCGACGAGGTGGACAAGGCCGACCTGGAGTTCCCCAACGACCTGCTCAACGAGCTGGACGAGATGAGCTTCTATATCATGGAGACCGACGAGACGATCACGGCCAAGCACCGGCCCATCGTCATCATCACCTCCAACTCTGAAAAGGAGCTGCCCGACGCCTTTCTGCGCCGCTGCGTGTTCCACTACATCGAGTTTCCGGATCAGGAGCTGATGGCCAGGATCGTCCAGGTCCACTACCCCGACATCGAGACCAATCTCTTGAACGAGTGCCTCAAGAAATTCTACTGGCTGCGGACCTTCGACGAGTTCAGGAAGAAGCCGTCCACCAGCGAACTGTTGGATTGGATCCAGGCCCTGATGGCGGCCGGCTTGGATCACCGGAAAGTCAGGGAGGCCCTGCCGCCGTTCATCGGCTCGCTCTTGAAGAAGGAGCAGGACTTAGACGTGTTGACCCAACGGGTCAAGGGCGGCCCCCAGGTCGGCGCCTACGGCGGCGGCCGGCGCTGGTAAGACGCTTTGCTGCTCGCCGGGCGGCCTCGTTGGCGAGGGGGCTGGTCCGGAATACGGCTTGAGGCGGGTGAATGTTCTTGAACTTCTTCTACTTACTGCGCCGATTCAAAGTTCCGGTCTCCATCACCGAGTGGCTGACCTTGATGGAGGCGTTGGATCGGGGCTACGCGCTCTCCAGCCTGAACGTCTTCTACTACCTCGCCCGGGCCATTCTGGTCAAAAGCGAGACCTACTACGACCAGTTCGACCAGGCCTTCTACGCCGCCTTCGGCAAGATCAAGACCGACGAGGAGATCACCGACGAGGTCCTGGAGTGGCTCAAGGACCCGATCAACCGCCTCGCCCTGGACCCCGAGGAGTTGGAGAAGCTCAAGCGCTACGACTTGGAGACGCTCAGGGCCATGTTCGAGGAGCGGCTCCGGGAGCAGGACGAGCGCCACGACGGCGGCGGCCGCTGGATCGGCACCGGGGGCACCTCGCCTTTCGGTCACGGCGGAGCCCATCCGGCCGGGGTGCGCGTCGGCGGGCCGGGCGGCGGCGGCTCGGCCGTCCAGATCGCCCAGGAGAGGCGCTTCAGGAACTACCGCACCGACCTGACCCTGGACATCCGCCAGATCAAGGTCGCCTTGAAGCGGCTGCGCCACTTCAAACGCGAGGGTCCCGAGGACGAACTGGACCTCAAGGAAACCATCGACAAGACCTGCAAGAACGCCGGCGAGATCGAGCTGGTTTTCGGCCGGGCCCGGCGCAACACGGTCAAGGTCTGCCTGATGATGGATTCGGGCGGCTCGATGGCCCCCTTCTCGGAACTGGTCAACCGCCTCTTTTCGGCCGCCCACCAGATGTCTCACTTCAAGGACCTGAAGTACTACTACTTTCACAACTGCGTCTATCAGGAGCTCTTCGAGGACATCTACAACTCCAAGGCGGTGCCCACGGGCAGCGTGATGTCCAACCTGGACGCCGATTACAAGTTGATCATGGTCGGCGACGCCCACATGGCCCCCAGCGAGCTGTTTTCCAAGGGCGGAGCCATCGACTACTGGTACCACAACGAGATTCCGGGCATCGAGTGGCTCCAGCGTCTGGCCGACCACTTCCGCTACGCGGTCTGGCTCAACCCGATCAACCGGCCCCAGATCTGGGTCCACCCGACGATCAAGGCCATCGGCCGCGTCTTCCCGATGTTCGAGCTGACCCTGGACGGCATCGATCAGGCCGTCAAGGCGTTGATGGTCAGGCGGTGACCGGAGAGAAGAGATGGCCGGAGCCGACGGCGAACAAAAGGCCCGGACACAAGCCTACGCCAAGGTGGAGATCGATCATCTCGTAACCGGCGCTCCCCTTGGCTTCGATCTCTACCTCGGTTCGCCCCTGGGCGGCGAGATCAAGTTCTGGGGCGGCGAGGATCGGTTCACCGAAACGGTCAAGAAAGAACTCATGGCCACCCGGGCCGAGGTCTTCGTTCTCGAAGAGCATCGTGAGGCCTACTACGACTACCTCGAATCCCAGCTCAAAGCACTGGTGAGCGACAAGACGGCCGACGTCGAGGAGGCCTCCCGCCTGGCCTACGACCTGTCGCTTCACGTCATGGAGCGGGTCTTCGAGCGCCCCGAGGCGGAGACGATGAGCCGGGCCAAAGACGTCATCATCACCGCCGCCGACCTGATCATGAACGACGACCGGGCCCTCCTGGCCCTGTTGAGCCTGGCCAAGCACGACTATTACACCTACACCCACTCTTGCAACGTCGGGCTCTTTTCCATCGGCTTGATGAAGCAACTCTTGAAGGAAGGGCAGGACCACGACATCTACGCCCTGGGGGCCGCCTTCTTTTTCCACGATCTGGGCAAGATCGAGGTCGGGTTGAACATCATAAACAAGCCCGGCAAGCTCTCCGAGGAAGAGTGGGAGCAGATGAGACGCCACCCCCAGTACGGCTTCGACATCCTGGGCAAGACCGGCTTTCTGACCGACGAGGCCCGGCGGGTGGTGCTCCAACACCACGAACGCTTCGACGGCTCCGGCTACCCGGAGCATCTGACCGCCAAGGATATCCACCTCTACGGCCGGGTCTGCGCCATCACCGACGTCTTCGACGCCCTGACTTCGGAAAGGTCGTATAAAAAGCGGTTGACGCCCTTTGAGGCGGCCCGGATCATGCTCGACGACATGGAGGGCCACTTCGACCCGGGGTTGGTCAGGCGCTTCATCCAGATGTTCGCCGGCAAGTAGCCGGGGCAAGCCAAACGGCGCCCCGGCGCCCTCGCCCCAACCCCCTTTCGCCTTGGCCGATTCCGGTGTTCACGGCCGCCGTTGACCTTGGCCGATGAGTTTCAAGAGACACGCCGCCGGTCGGCCCGGATGATACGCCAGCCGATTCACCCCTCCAAGGCGCAGCCGATCGCGCCGTTTAAGCGCGGCTGGGGCGGGACGATCACCTCGACGCCCATCAACTCCTTCAGCCTGGCGACCACGCCCCGATTCAAGGCCACCCCGCCGCAAAAGACGATCCGCCGGGGCTTGTAGCGCTTGATCATCTGGGCGATGCGCCGGGCGACCGAGTCGTTGACGCCGGCCATGATCGACTCCAGCTCAAGCCCTTCGACCACCTGGCCGATGATCTCGCTCTCGCCGAAGATGGCGCAGGTGTTGTTGATCCGGCTCGGCTCGGCCGAGGCGGCGGCCAGTTCGTCGAGCTCGACGCTCAGCAGGCGGGCCATGTTCTCCAGGTAACGGCCGGTTCCGGCGGCGCACTTGTCGTTGGTCATGAAGTCGAACACCCGTCCGCCCTTGACCTGCATCACCTTGGTGTCCTGTCCGCCCACCTCGACGAGGGTGAAGTCGGACAGCCCGGTTTGCCACAGCGCCCCCTTGAAGTGGGCCCGGATTTCGGTGACGGCCTTGACGCCGGTGAGGCTCCGGCGGCCGTAACCGGTCACCGTCAGCGGTTCGGCCAGGGCCTCGTCGGGAAAGCCCAACACGGCCGGGTCCAGCCGTCCGTCCCTGACGGCGCCGGTCAGAAAGGGCACCGTATCGGCGGTGAACTCCGCCTCGATCCGGCCCTCTTTCAGCCAGACGCCCTTGACCGAACGCGATCCCAAATCCAAGCCGATGGCCATGGCCTCTCCCGTTCGAGCCCCCTCAATCGCGGATGACGTCGATGAAGGCCTCCAGCCGCATTCTGGTTCGGGCCTCCAGTCGGCCGGGCCTGTCCCCCTCGATGGTCAGGATGGGCAGGTTCAGCTTCTGGCGCAGGACCAAGTCCTGGATCTGGCGGAAGCAAAAACTTTGGGTGTAGTGGATCAACCCCTGGATTCCCCGCCGTTTTACCTGGGCCTCGATGTCCTCGATCCGGCCGAAGACGTCGTAAGGGTAGGTGAAGGCCAGATACTGCTCGACAAGATCGGCGCTCGGGCCGGGCATGGCGAACTGGCGCTGGACCTCGTTGAAGACCACCCGGCCGCCGAACTCGGCCACGGTTTCGTATATTCCTTCGACGATAGGCGGGATGCCGGCCAGGCCGAGGCGGATGGCCTCGGTTTGGTGGGGTCTTTTGGCCGCTTCCTCAAGGAAGGCATCCAATTCCGCCTCGAAGTCGTCCGGGTTTCCGTTGAAGTCCGAGGCCGTGACCTGCCAGAGATGGTTCTCCAGGCCGGTCACCTGGCCGGTTTGCCAGGTCAGCTCGTCCAGCTCCCTCAATTTGGCCCGGATCCCGTCCAGCCGTTTCTTGACCGCCTCGGCCTCGGCCCAGGTGGTGTCGAAGTAGTCGATCAGCCGTTCGATCTGGGCGGTCAACAGGGCCGGGTCTCTATCGGGCGGGTAGTCGAACCGGACCACCTCCACCCCCCGGCTGGCCAGGACTTCGATCAGGGCGTGGGTGTTGGAGCAGTCGCCCTGGGTGACGGCGATCAGCACGGCGATGTCCGGCCGGCCGGCCAGGATGGTGTAGATGCCCTTTATCCAGGCGCACAGCGACCGGGCGAAGCCGTCGGCCTCGGCCTCGGCCACCAGGGCGTAGGGGTCGGCGTCGGTGATGAAGACGTTGTTCAGATCGAGCGGGGTGTGCCCGGCGGCGAACACCACCTCCACCGGCACCGAGGTGGTCAGGCCGACCAGCGCCAACTAAGCGGCCCTCCTTACCACCCGGGCGTCGAGGGCCAACAGGCCCCGGCCCCGGGGCAGCACCTTGACCGGGTTGAGGTCGATCTCCTCGATCTCGGGGTGGGCGGCCAGGAGCGAGGACAGGCGCACCGCGGCGGTGACGAGGGCCTCTTTGTCGGCTGGCGGCCGGCCCCTGAGCCCGTCCAGGATGCGTCCGCCCCGAAGCTCGGCCAACATCTCCTCGGCGTCCCGCTCGGAAATGGGGGCGATTCTGAGCGCCACGTCGCCCAGAACCTCGACGAAGACGCCGCCCAGGCCGATCAGGACCACCGGGCCGAACAGCCGGTCCTGGCGGCCGCCCAGGATCACCTCTTCGCCCTCGGCGACCATGGACTGGAGCACCACCGGCCAGGGGTCGTTGACGCCCGCCGCGGCCAGGTTCGCGCCCAGCCGGTCGAGGGCCTCGGCCAGCTCCTCGGCCGAGTGGAGGTCCAGAATCACCCCGCCGACGTCGCTCTTGTGGCTGACCTCGGCCCGGGCCGCCTTGAGGGCCAGGGGGTAGCCCAACTCCTCCCCGGCCGCCAGGGCCTCCTCCCGGCTCCCGGCCGGCCGCCAGGGGGCGAGAGGAACGCCGGCCGCGGCGACCAGCTTGAGCGACTCGATCAGACCGATCTCGGCCGCGGCCAGGACTTCGGCCACGGCGGCCGAATCGCCGTCGAAGTCAGACGGCCGGCTTTGTCGATCGGAACGATGTTTTTGCCAGACCCAGTTGGACACGTCCAGCGAAGCGGCCGCCTCCTCCGGGCTGCCGAAGACCGGGAAGTGGTAGTGCTTCTTGACGTAGCTCATCTCCGCTTCCTCGGTCAGCAGGCAAAGGGCGATCGGTTTGCCGTAGGTGGTGGCCATCTCGGCCACGGCGTCGATGAACTGGCGCGACTGGGGCGTCTCCGCGCCGCGATAACCGTGGACGAAAAGGAGACCGTCCACCTCGCGACGGGAGATGATCCCCTCGGCGATCCGGGTGTAGACCGAGAAATCGAACAGGTCGCCCAGGTCGATCGGGTTCTGGATCTTGATCACCCCGCCCCTGAAGTGGGCCTCGATGGCGGCCAGGAACTTCTCGGGCAGCCGGGGCATCTCCATCCCGGCGGCCGAACAGGCGTCGGCGGCGATGACGGCGTGGCCGCCGGAGCGGGAGACGACGCCCAGGCGGCGGCCCTTGAGCGGCGGCTGGGTGAGCATCTTGAGGTGGTTGACCATGTCCCGAATTTGCCGGACCCTGATGATCCCGGCCTGCTTGAAGGCGGCGTCGACCACGGCGTCGTCGGCGCTCAGCGAAGCGGTGTGGGAGGCGGCGATCTGGGCCGAGGCGTCCGAGACGTTGGCCTTGTGGATCAGGATGGGCTTGTCCGTGGCCGCGGCCAGGTCCATCAGCCGCCGGCCGTCGGAGATGGACTCCAGGTACATGCAGATGATCCGGGTGCCCTCGTCCTGGATGAAATACTCCAGAATGTCGCACTCGTCGACGTTGAGCTTGTTGCCGATGGAGGCGAACTTGTTGAGTCCGATGGCTTCCGAGTGGAGCAGGTTGACGTAGCTCAAACCCACTCCGCCGGACTGGGAGATGATGCTCACCTCCCCCTTTTCGAGGCTGGTGTCCACCTTGGGGAAGGGGACCACGAAGCCGTTTTCCAGATTGAAGGTGCCGATGCAGTTGGGACCGATGAATCGGATCCCGTACCTCTCGGCCGCGGCCAGGAGTTCTCCCTCCAGGTCGAGGCGGCTTTGATCGAACTCCCTGAAACCGCCGGACTCGATGATGATCCTGGTGACGCCCTTTTGGCCGCACTCCTCCACGAAACCGGGCACCGTGGCCGCCGGGGTCAGGATGACCGCCGTGTCCACCTCGCCGGGGATATCCTTCAGGCTGGGATGGATCGGCTGGCCGAAGAGATTGCCGCCCGAGCGGCCGACGAAATGAATTCGGCCGCTGAAGCGGTGTTCGATGAGGTTGACCGAGATGGCCCGGCCCAGGTTGGTTCTCTTGGGTGAGACGCCCACCACGGCCACGCTCTGGGGGTAGAAGAAACCATGCATCGTCCTGTCTCCTTCGAAAACGCGTCAGACCCGGATGAAGTCCTCTTCCGGCAAGACAAGACAGGTCAGCCGCCCCCCGTAGACCGCGCCCGTGTCTATGCCGATGAGCCCTCTGCTTCTGAACGGCTCATTGAACGGCGTGTGGCCGAAGACTATCTTATACCGCCAATCCTCGGTCGAGTAAATAAACTCCTCCCTGATCCACAGCAGATCCTCGGGCCGCTGCTTTTCCAAGCCCAGGCCCGGTTTCAACCCGGCGTGGACGAAGAGATACCCCCCTTCCTCGTGCCAGAGCTTGAGGTTGGTCAGAAGATCCAGATGCTCGGCCGGCAAATCGGCCGGGGTCGGCTCGCTGGTCATCAGGCCGTAGGACGACAGCGTCGCCCCGCCGCCGTTGAAGGCGTATATCGCGGCCGACAGCTCGCCGGCCAGATAGTCGAGGAACATCTCCTCGTGATTTCCCTTCAACAAGACGAGGTCCTGGCCCGCGGCCTTCAGCTCCAGGAGGCGGTCGATGACGCCCTTGGGGTTCTCGCCCCGGTCGATGTAATCGCCCAGGAAGATCAACCGGTCCGTCTCCGGATCGGGCCCGATGGCCTCCAGCAAGGCGTCCAACTTGCCCAGACAGCCGTGAACGTCGCCGATGGCGTAAAGGCGCCTCACAGCAAGAACCTGAGCAGTCGTCCCAGCCGGGGCTTGTCCAGCCGGGTCAAGCCGGCCAGGGCGGCCTGGGTCACGGCGGCGGCGTGCTCGTCGGGGGTGATGCGCCGGTCGAAGCCTTCCATTTCCGGGGCCCGGCCGCAGGGACGGTACTGGGCCATGACGTTGAGGTAGGTGTCCTTGGACAGCCCGGCCAAGAATTCGACCACCGCCTTGGTCCCGGCCTGATCGTTGGGCAGGACCAGGTGGCGGACGATGAGCCCCCTTACGGCCAAGCCGTTCTCGTCGAGAATAAGATCGCCCACCTGGCGGTGCATCTCCCTCACCGCCGCCTTGGCTCGCTCGAAGTAGTCCGGCGCGGCGCAGACCCGGGCCGCCACCTTGGGATCGGCGAACTTGAGGTCGGGCATGTAGATATCGACGATGCCGTCGAGCAGCTTCAGCGTCTCCACCGACTCGTAGCCGCCGCAGTTGTAGACCAGCGGGAGGTCGAGCCCGCCCTCGATGGCCGCCGGCAGCGCGGCCAGGATGTGGGCCGTCTGGTGGGTCGGGGTGACGAAGTTGATGTTGTGGCAGCCCTGGCTCTTGAGGTGGAGCATGATCGCCGCCAAGTCGTCGATGGAAATCTCCTGGCCGCGGCCCAGCAGGCTGATGTCGTCATTCTGGCAAAAGGCGCACTTGAGGTTGCAGTGGGTGAAGAAGATGGTCCCGGAGCCGCGTTCGCCGACCAGGGGGCTCTCCTCGCCGAAATGGGCGTTGTAGGACGACACCACCGGTTTCTCGCCCGTCCGGCAAAAGCCCAGCCCGGCTTCCTCGAGGCGGCCGGTCCGATCCACCCCGCATTGGCGCGGGCACAGGTCGCACTCGGCCATCCGGGCCCAGGCGGCGTCGATTCTCTCTTTCAAAAGGCCCGATTCATAGGCGGCCAGATACGACGGTTCGGGCATCGATCCCTCTCCTCGCCCCAAGGGCAAATAAAACATAACATGCTCCCTCGCCCCCGGCCAGTTCCTCGACGGCCGCGCCGCGTTCAAAGCGGTTGATCGGCCGGAGTGCATGGTCTAAATTGACTGAAGGCGTCCAAACCAACCAGCGAGGCGGGATGACCGATCTGAAGTGGGACAAAAAGGCCGCCGAGGCGCGCACGATGGGCGATCCGGAGCTCTTGAACCAGCTCCTGGGCCTCCTGCTCGAAAGCGCCAAGGAGAACCAGGCCCTGATCGACCAGGCGCTCGAACGGGAGGACGCCAAGGGAGTGATGGAGGCCGGCCACTCGTTGAAAGGCGCCGCGGCCAACATGGCGATGGAGAATCTTCGCGCCACAGCCTTCGAGATCGAGCAGGCCGGCCGGGCCGGCGACCTGGAGAGAGCCAGGGAACTGATGCCCCGGCTGGACGAACTGATCGACCTGCTGGCCGAAATCGCTCCGGCTTCGAAATCCTCGCCGGCCTGACTTTCCCGGCCGCCGCGGTCGATGGCAAGCGTGAACAGTGGAGGTTGATGTGGCTATCGAGAAGGCCGACTTGATCGTCAAGGGCGGACTGGTTCTGACCATGGACGCCGCCGGCGCCCGCTACGAGGATGGGGTGGTGGTGGTCAAGGACGGGCTGATTGCGGCCGTCGGGCCGGCCAGCCTGGCCGAGGACTACCAGGCCGAAACCACCCTCGAGGCCGACGGCGGGTTGATTCTCCCCGGCCTGATCAACTGCCACACCCACGCCGCCATGACCCTCTTTCGGGGCCTGGCCGACGACCTGCCGTTGATGGAGTGGCTGGAGGGGCACATCTTCCCGGCCGAGGCCAAACTGGAGCCGGAGCTGATCGAGGTCGGAACCCGGCTGGCCGCGGCGGAGATGATCGCCTCGGGCGTCACCTGTCTGACCGATATGTACCTCTGGGAAGACGTCGTCGCCCAGGTGCTCGACGAGGCCGGCTTGAGGGCCCTGGTCGGCGAGGTGCTCTACGACTTTCCCTCGCCGCACTACGGCGAGCTGGATTCCGGCTTCGAGTTCACCAGGGACCTCATCGCTCACTACCAGGACCACGACCGCATCTCGGTCATGGTCATGCCCCACGCCCTCTACACCTGCGCGCCCAGCCTCCTGGAACGGGCCTGGAAGCTGGCCGACGAGACCGGAGCCGGCCTCCACATCCACCTGGCCGAGAGCCCCGGCGAGGAAGCCATGGTCGCCGAGGCCCACGGCGTGCGCCTGGTGGAGCACCTCGACAACCTGGGTCTTTTGACCCCCAACCTGCTGGCCGCCCACGGAGTGCACTTCACCGACGCCGAGATCGAGCTCTTGGCCGAGAGGGGCGTCAGCGTGGCCCACTGCCCCGAATCGAACATGAAGCTGGCCTCGGGCGTGGCCCGGCTGCCCGAGCTGTTGAAGGCCGGGGTCAAGGTTGGGCTGGGCACCGACGGGGCGGCCTCCAACAACGACCTGAGCCTGATCGGCGAGATGCGCTCCTGCGCCCTGATCCACAAGGCGGTCAGGATGGATCCGACCGTGGCCCCGGCCGAGGAGGTGCTCAAGCTGGCCACCATCGACGCCGCCAGGGCCATCGGTCTGGCCGATTCGATCGGCTCCCTGGAGCCGGGCAAGCAGGCCGACCTGATCGTCATCGACACCCGCGCGCCCCACCTGACGCCGCTCTACAACCCCGTCTCCCACTTGGTCTACGCCGCCTTGCCCTCGGACGTGCGCCACACCGTGGTCGCCGGCAAGGTGCTCATGGCCGATCGGGAGCTTACGACCATCGAATTCAACAAGCTTCGGGGCGACGTGGCCCAGGCGGCTAAAAAGATCGGGGGGTGATTCGCCCCCGAGACGAGGGGACGGCTCAAGCCATGGCCGTTAAAGACGACGACTGGCAACCCGGCGACAACTCGACTGCCCTCAAGGCGATCATGACCTTCTGCTGGGAATGCCTGGGCGGCGAGACGCCGGTGGAGGAGTGCGCCGCCCTCGAATGCCCGCTCTATCCCTACCGGACCGGCAAGCCGACCAAGGCGGCGTTGAGAGACTCCAGGCGGGCCCGGCGGCTGGGCGATCGCCTCCAGGCCGGGGACAAAAAAACGGCCGATGCAGACGACCAAGAGGCCCTCTTCCACCCGCTCGAAGGTCAAGACGGCCTGTTCGACTGACCCGGAGGCGGGAATGCTCGGCCAGCTAAGAGAGTTGAAGAAGTTGGGAACGATCGACCTCATCGTCCGGGGAGAACTGGTCTGGCCCGGGCCGGGGACTGAACCCCTCGCCGACGCCGCGGTGGCCGTCCGGGAGGGCCGGGTGGTCCAGCTCGCCCCCTGGGCCGAGTTCAGGCGGGCCGGCCTGGAGACCGAGGTCGTCGGCGGCCGGCGCAAGCTGGTCATGCCGGGGTTGGTCAACGGCCACACCCACCTGGCCATGGTGCTCTTTCGGGGCCTGGCCGACGACTTGCCGCTGATGGAGTGGCTGGAGAAGCACATCTGGCCGGCCGAGGCGGCCCAGGTCAACGAGGAGATGGTCCGCCTGACCGCGTTGTTGGCTCTGGCCGAGTCGATCCGCGCGGGGGTGACCACCGTGGCCGACGGCTATTTCGGCGAGTCCGGAGCCGTGGCCGCCGCCGCCGAGGCCGGAATCAGGGCCGTTCTGGCCCAGGGAGTGATCGACTTCCCCGCCCCCGGCGTGCCCGACCCGGCCCTGAACATCGACGTCGCCCGGCGCTTTTTGGAGACGGACAACCCGGCCCCGGAGAGAATCGACCTGGCCGTCTTCTGCCACGCCCCCTACACCTGCGGCCCGGAGACTTTGGCCAAGGCCCGGGATCTGGCCGCCGAGTTCAAGACCAAGCGGTTCATCCACCTGGCCGAGACCGCGGCCGAAACCGGCCTGGTAATGGAGCGGCACGGGAAGCGGCCGACGGCCTACCTGGACGGGCTCGGCTTTCTGGACGGCGACACGATCGCCGTCCACTGCGTCCACCTGGAGCCGGACGAGATCGCCCTGCTGGCCGAGCGGGGTGTTTCGGCCATCGCCTGCCCCGAGTCGAACATGAAGCTGGCCTCGGGCCGCGCCCGGGTGGCCGAGTGGCTTGAGGCCGGGCTCACCTGCGGCCTGGGCACCGACGGCGCCGCCTCCAACAACGACCTCAACCTCTTCGGCGAGATGGCCAGCCTGGCGGTGTGGCACAAGGCGGCCGAGATGGACCCGACCGTGCTGCCGGCCGAGGAAGTCCTGGATCTGGCCACCCGGAAAGGGGCGCGGGCGCTGGGTTTGGAGGGAGTGGGATTCTTGGAGCCGGGCGCGGCGGCGGACATCATCAGCCTCGATCTGGACCAGCCCCACCTGCTGCCCTTCTACCGCCTGCCGGCCCAACTGGTCTACGCCGCCCACGGCGGCGAGGTCAGGGACGTCATCGTCGCCGGTAAGGTGCTGATGGAGAACGGGGAGCTGAAGACGATCGATCTGGAAAAGGTCAGGGCCGAGGTCAACCGCCTGGCCGAAAATAATTTGTACGGTTAGCCTTCTTTCGTGACAAGGGAAAGGTGGTATAAAGAGCGGTTGGA
>CAZWLY010000018.1:0-67208 GCA_964634465.1 uncultured Thermodesulfobacteriota bacterium
TTCTTGTAATAACAGCCTGTTATAGTGTTTTCAGGAGGTTAGGAAACTCAGAGGCCTTCCCTCTTAATCATTAGGTTCGGGGTTCGATTCCCTGACGGCCCACCAAGGATTTCAAGGGGTTACGTCACATGGCGTAACCCCTTTTGGACTAGCATTGGCTAACTTTGACTAGCAAATGACTAGCATCGACTAAACCCCGCCCCAAAATCACAACTTCACACTTTTGGCGGGCCAGGGCAAACACGATCTCCCCAATCCCCTCGGCCTGCTCCGGCCTGGCCGGATCATTACGCCCGACGATCTTTTCGAGATGGGTTCTGTACTCCGCCGGTTCACAAATCCAGGGATACTATTCCTTCCCGAACGGCATATTTGGTCAGATCGGGCAGGTTGTTGAAGCCCAGCTTTCTCATGATGTTGCGGCGGTGGGTCTGGACGGTTTTGACGCTGATGTTGAGTTGGGCGGCTATGGTCTTGGACTGTTTGCCTTCGGCCAAGAGTTGGACGACCTCCCGCTCCCTGGGAGTCAGCCGCGTTGCGGCCGGGGCGGTGTCGGATGAAGGGGCCGAGAGCCCCTCCAGCACGGCGGAACTGATGTCCGGACTGATGTAAGGCTTCCCGGCCCGAATGCAGGACAAAGCGGCGGCCAATTCCTTGAACGCGCTGTTTTTCAACAAATATCCCGACGCACCAGCCTTGAGCATCTCTATGACCAGGCTCCGGCGCGAATGCATCGACAGGCAGATGACCTTGGTTTCGGGCCGCTCGGCGAGAATCTGGCGGGTGGCCTCTATGCCGTTTAGGTCGGGCATGGCCACATCCATTATGATTACGTCGGGTGAAACCTCCCCGCACAGCCGGACCGCCTCCCGGCCGGTCTCGGCCTCACCGATGACTTCTGCACCGGGGTATTCTTTGAGCAAGGACCGTAGCCCGTCACGGATCATGGCGTGGTCGTCAGCCAGAACAATCCGACAGACCATCTACGGCTCCGTAAAGATGACCTTGACTCCGAGCGTTTCTGCGCTCTGCATCGCTTATGCCTCGATCTTTTGTTATTCGTGGATGTTATTATAACTTGAAGGATGGGACCTGACAACGGGTCGAACCGGCTGGCGGGGATTCCGAGCCGCCGCGGCGGGTGCTGGCGACGCCGAGTTTAGGGTTTAAGACAGTGGGGCGAGCAGGGTGACGCGGGTTCCGCAGCCAGGCTGAGAATCGATCCAGACTTCGCCGCCCAAAGCGGCCAATCGCCCCCGGAGACTGAGCAGACCGAAGGATTTGGTTCTGCTCGCTTCCGCTTCGATCCTGGCTGGGTCGAACCCCACGCCGTCGTCCACGACGTCGAGACGTATCTTTGTTCCCTCGTTTTTCACTACGATTCCCACTCGGTTGGCCTGGGCGTGTTTGACCGTATTGACCAGCAGTTCCCTGGCCGCCCGGTAGAGGGCCGCGCTGACGTCGCCGGCCAGCGATTCGAGCCGCCCCTCGTCTTCAACCGTCACCTGGATGTCGTACTTTTCCCGGAACTGGTCGGCCAACTCCTCCAGGGCCGGCATCAGACCCAACTCGTAAAGGGTTTGAGGGCTTATTTCGAACGTCAGCGTCCTGATATCGCCGATGGTCCCCTCGATCAGGCCGATCACTTGCCCCAGGGTTTCGATCTGCTCCGGTTCGGCGAGCGCCTGCCGGAGCTGTTCCAGTTTGATCTGGGCCAGAGCCAAGGCCTGGCTGACCCGATCGTGCAGGTCGGAGGCGATTCGCCGCCGTTCCCTTTCCTCCGCCACCGACAATTGGCTGGCCAGGGAGATCAGTTTCTCCTGGCGGTCGATGAGCTCCTGCTCGATCATTTTGCGATCGGTGATGTCGGAAACGAAGGCCATCGCGGCGGGCTGGCCGTCCCACTCCGTGGCCGCGCCCCGAACCTCGACCCACCGGACCTTTCCTCGACCATCGATTATTCGGTGTTCCACCGTGTCCTGGAGGGTCTCACCGGCCACGCGGCGGCGGAGCCTGTCCAGAATCATGTTCAGATCTTCAGGGTGTACGAACCTGTCGATGCGTGACGAAACGACCTCTTCCCGCTCGGCCTTGAGCAGGTGGAGGCCGTACTCGTTGACGAATTTATAAACCTCGTTCTGGATGACGAAGATGCCCTCGTTGGCGTTCTCCACCACCAACCGAAACTTTTCTTCACTGTCCTTGAGCGCCTTCTCGGCCAGCTTGTGCTCGGTGATGTCGTTGCCCACCGAAAGGACGCCGGTCAAGCGTCCTTGGTCGTCCAGGATGGCCCTGTTCGTCCAGGCGATCCACACCCGTTCGCCGTCCCGCTTTATGTTTTCGTTTTCGTGGTGGAGGTAGCGGTCGGGGTTCAGGCACACCCGCTCCATCAACTCGGCCAGGTTGCGCCCCGATGATTCGACCTCCGGAGTGATCGTCCCCACGATCCGCCGGCCAAGTATCTCCTCCTCGGTGTAGCCGAAGAAATTCAAGCCATACTCGTTCAAGAAGGTGACTCGGCCCTCGGTGTCGAAACGCAGGATTATGCTGTTGGCGTTCTCGACCAGTTCGCGGTACTTGGCTTCGCTTCTCTTGAGCGCCCGCTCGGTCTGGACCCGGTCGGTGATATCGAGCACCGTGCCCAGCATGTGGACCGGGTTGCCGTGCAGGTCGTAGCTGACCTCGCCCGCCTCGCTCACGACGCGCACTTCCCCGTCTGGACGAACTACCCGGTGCTCGCTGTGGTAAGGCTCGCCTTCATAGATCGCCCGGCTCACCGCTCGTTGGACGTCCGCTCGATCCTCGGGGTGGACCGACTGGAGAAAAGCGTCATAAGTGGCGTTGAATTCCGTCGGTTTCAAGCCGAAGATGCGATACACTTCCTCCGACCAGGTCAGCCCGCCGGAGGTTATGTCCCACTCCCAGTTGCCCAGATGGGCGATCGCCTGGGCCTTGGCCAGGTTGGTCTCGCTCTTTTTGAGTTGTTCCCTGGCCTGCCTGAGTTTGGAGACCTCTCTTTCGAGTTTCTGGTGCACGCTTTCCAGTAAGGCCGTGCGAAGGCGGTCTTTCTTTTCGATGTGTCGGTTGTGTTTCTTGAGGTGTTCGGCAATGTCCACTTGCCGGATTACGCCGACGAAGCGTTTTTCTTCGAATACCGGCAGGACGCTGTTGTTGGTCCGTCTCATCAGTTCGATGACCGAATCGACATCCTGGGAGGCGTCGACGACCGGTATCCGGTGCAGGCAATCGGCCACAAGCATCCGCGGCGATTCGAGAATGTCGGAAGGTCGCAGGAGGCCGACGAAGGAATCGTTGTCGACAACGACCAGAAAGGACTCTTTGAGGAGGACTTCTTCGATTGCCTGAACAGCGGCGAATGGTGAAGTTTCGTGATAGTTTCTATAAACCAGTCTCGAAATCTTCATTTGCGGTCTCGGGTGCTATCTGAATGTCTGGATATGACACTTTGACTTTGAAATCGACCCGGACGGTTTCTCCGCTGTTGACATAGGGGAACACCATTTTGCGGAGCACGTCGAGGATGGTGGGGAGCGGAACCCGTTTTATCAGGTTCTTGTTGACCAGCATCGCCTCGATGTTCTCGTCGCCCACCTCCACCGCCTCAAAATTGTCGGGCGCCATCAGGTCGAGGCACTTGGTCATGCCTTGCTTTCCGTGGGGACACCTCTTGCCCAACAAGAGTATGTCTCGAAACGGCGGTAAGGAAACGACTTCGAAGCTCAAGGACAGGGTGTAGATACGCTCGTCTTTGCTCACATCGACTCCTTCAGCACTCTAAGCGGCGGCCGGCATGCCCCCTTCCTCTGGAAACGCTCGGGTTTGGTTCGAATCTCTCGGTTCAAGATTCAAGGTCCGTCCTGTCTCTTCGGGCGCCGATACCTCTCCACCCCGCTTGAAGCCCGCCTTCCTGGCCGAAGTTGGGCTCGATCGGCGTTCACCTCCCGTCATTGAAACCGGAGGTCGCAAGCTTGTCTTTAGGTTCGCTTCGCCCTTGTCACAGCCCCCGTTCCGGCGAGGTTGATTCATCCGTCCCGCCAATCAACTCCCACCCATCGGACCGAAGGCTTGGGACCCATATTGTAGCATCTCCAAAGCGATTTATGAATAGCCAACGACGGCCGCCGTCTCGATTGCCGCCCGCAATTTACCGGGGCGTCTTTATTTTACTTTTTTATGATTACTTGCCCTGATTGACCGGCCGGCCGAAGACCGACCGGGCGAGCGCGCCGGAGCTTCGCGGCTTGACCTTGGCGGCGAAACGGGCCGTCTCGCCGTGGTTTCGGGGGGAAGGCGTGTCTTTTGGGAACCGCGAGTGAGAGCGCGGTCGGCTTTGCGCCGGGAGGCGAATGGGCTATATTGGCGCCCATGGCTGAACGCGGCATGGACCTGGCCCGGATTCTGGCCGACAACCCCCTGGTCTTGGCGCCCATGGCCGGCTGGACCGACCTGGCGTTTCGACTGTTGACCAAGCCCTACGGCGCGGCGCTGGTCTACACCGAGATGGTCTCGGCCGAGGGGCTGATCCGGGGCGACGCCAAGACCTGGGCCCTGATCCGCTCCCACCCGGCCGAAGCGCCGGTGGTGGTCCAGATCTTCGGCCCCGATCCGGAGCGGATGGCCAGGGCGGCCGCCCTCGTCGCCCAAAGCGGCGTTTCTGCTCTGGACTTAAACATGGGTTGCCCGGTGCCCAAGGTGGTCAAGCAGGGCGCCGGCTCAGCCTTGATGCGCGACCTCGACCGGGCCGAAGATATAATGAGACGGGTCAAGGCGGCGGTCGATATCCCGGTCCTGGCCAAGATCCGCTCCGGCTGGAGCGCGAGTAAGGGCGTGACGGCGGTCGAACTGGCCCGCCGGGCCGAAGCCGTCGGCCTGGCCGGTCTGGCCGTTCATCCCCGCTTCGCCCGCCAGGGATTCACCGGCCGGGCCGATTGGGAGGTCATCGGCCGGGTGGCCGAGGCGGTCAGGATGCCGGTCATCGGCTCGGGCGACGTCACCGAGCCCGCTCAGGCGGCCGAGATGCTGGCCCTCGGCGCGGCCGGAGTGATGATCGGCCGGGCGGCCGTCGGCCAGCCCTGGTTTTTCAGCCAGGCCCGGGACGCCCTGGCCGGCCGGGAGCGGCGGGAGGTCTCGCTCGACGAGCGGCGGGCGACCATAAAGCGCCATCTGGCCTTGCTGGTCCATTATCAGGGCCGCCGCCAGGCCTGGCTCAAATTCAAGGGGCTGTCCGGGGCCTACCTGCGCGGATTGCCCGGCGCGCGCCACATCCGCCGGGCGGTCCATGTAAGCGCCGATCTGGATGATATGATGGAGTTGTTGGATCGTTATTTCGATGCGGTAAGCGAAGGCGAGACCCCCAAATGAAGGTCAAACTGGCTCGAACCGCCGGCTTCTGCATGGGCGTTCGCCGGGCGGTGGAGATGGTGCTCGAGGAGGCCAACCGCCTGGAGGGTCGCCTGGTGACCTACGGTCCGCTGATCCACAACACCCAGGTCCTGGATCTTCTGGCCGACAAGGGCATCGTCGCCATAACCGACACGGCCGAACTCACCGGCGTCGAGACGGCGGTGATCCGGGCCCACGGCGTGCCCCCGGAGAAGAAGACCGAGCTCAAAAAGACGGCCGGGCGGGTGCTCGACGCCACCTGTCCCCGAGTGGTCAAGGTCCAGATGATCATCCGCCGCTACACCGCCCAGGGGTGCCAGGCGATCATCTTGGGCGACGAAGATCATGCCGAGGTCAAGGGGCTTTGGGGCCACGCCCGGGGTCGGGGGGTGGTCATCGGCGACGTGGCCGACGTGGCCGCGCTGCCCGATTACGACCGGGTCCTCCTGGTCGCCCAGACCACCCAGTCCGAGGCGCTCTTCGACCAGGTGGCCGAGGCCGTCCGGGCCCGCTGGCCCGAGGCCCAGATCCACAACACCATCTGCCACGCCACCCACGAGCGACAGGCCGAGGTGCTCTCTCTGGCCAAGAGCCAGGAGGGGGTGGTTGTGGTCGGCGGGGCGTTTTCGGCCAACACCCAGCGCCTGGTCTCCCTGGCCGAGCAGGCCGGGGCCGAGGTCTTCGCCGTGGAGACGGAGGCCGATCTCGATCTGGACGCCATCAGCCGCCTCAAGTCGGTCGGCGTCACCGCCGGCGCCTCGACGCCGACCTGGCTGATCAGAAAGGTGGTCGAGGAGCTCAGGGGCCGGCGGGGCCGGGGCGAGAGCCGGCTCAAGGCACTGAGTTTCAGGGCCTACCGCTTCCTTCTCAAGTCAGCCACGCTGGTCGCCTTGGGCGGGGCCGGGCTGGCCGCTGTGGCCGGGCTCAACCTGACCGCCGACTTCGACTGGCGGCTTCTGGGCGTGCCCTTCTTCTACCTCTACGCCATGCATATCTTGAATCACTTCGTCGATCGCCAGGCGACCGTCTACAACGATCCAGACCGGGCCAAGTTCCTGGACAAGCACCAGGTCTACCTGGTGACCACCGCCTGCCTGGCCGCCGCCCTAGGGCTCATCGCCTCGGCCGGTTTGGGCTGGGAGCCGTTCCTCATTCTGCTGGCGCTGCTGGTCCTGGGCCTGGCCTACTCCATCCGCCTCGTGCCGGCCAGGTGGGAACGGGCGGTGCCCTACGTCAAACTCAAGGACTTTCCCGGCTCCAAGCCGCTGTCCATCGCCCTGGCTTGGGGCGCGGCCGGCGGACTGTGGCCGGCCGTCGCCTTCGGCGGGACCGGGCTCGACGCCGGTTTCGGTTTCGTCGCCGTGGCCGCGTTGGCCTTCATACGCTCCGCCTTCTTCGACATCACGGACGTCCAGGGCGATCTGGTGGTCGGCAAGGAGACCTTGGCCATCCTGCTGGGCGAGCGCCGGACGCTGGCCCTGTTGCGGACCATGGCCCTGGTCACGGCCGCGGCCGCGGCCGTCGGCGCGGCTATAGGGGTGTATCATCCCTCCGGCTGGATCTTCAGCGCCTCGGCGATCGGCCTGTGGATCCTTCAGAGCGCCTATCAAAAGAAGCGGCTTTTGCCGGGCGCATTCCTGGAGGGGCTGGTCGAGGCCAACTTCCTCATCGCCGGCGCCCTGGCCGGCCTGTGGTGGGTCTTTGGTCGGATCGGATAGGGGACGAGCGATACGGCGGCGCTCGGCCTCCGGGGGCGAGGCTCGGCCCCCGATTCCGGTTCCCAGCGTCTGAGAAACTACGCCCGGCTCGGAGCCGCCGCCGCGTCTTTCGCCTCCGGATTGCCGGTCCCGGCTCCGAGGGCGGGACGACGCCGAGCCGTCAGGAGACCGCCAGACAGTCCTCGAGTTCGTCGGGGTCGATGGCGCCCGCCCGGAGCAGTTTCGGCTCCGGTCCGGTCAGGTCCAGGATGGTCGAGGGCGGGCCGCCGGGGGAGGGACCGCCGTCGAGAATCATATCCGGCGGATCGTGGGCCAGGGCCGCCGCCGCCTCGTCGGCCGTCACCGGCGGCGGGGCTCCGGTCTTGTTGGCGCTGGTGGCGACCAGCGCCCCGCCCAGCCCTTTGGCCAGGGCCGAGGCCACGGGGTGAGGGGAGACCCTTATCGCCAGTTTGCCCTCCGGGGCGACGCCGGCCGGAAGGTCACGCCGTGATTTCAGGATCAACGTCAGCGGGCCGGGCCAGAATCTGGCCGTCAGCGGCCGGGCGGCCGGGGCGAGGATAGCGAGCGCCTGGGCCGCCCGCTCGTCGGCCACGACCAGCGGTAGGGGTTTGTCCTCGCCCCGGCCCTTGATCCGAAAGATGCGTTCGACCGCGTTTCGATTGGCCGCCGAACAGCCCAGGCCGTAGAGAGTCTCGGTCGGAAAGGCGACCACCCCGCCCGAGCGGAGGAGCTCTACCGCCCGGGCGATGCTTTTGGAATCGGCCGGGGTGGGCCTCAATCGCCGGCCTCGTCCTTCAGGCGCTCGTCGTCGGCCCGGACCTTGTCGGCCATGGCCGCCTTGGCCTCGGCCACTCGCGCCGCCACATCCGGTTCGCTCAGGCCCACGATCTGGGCGGCCAGGACTGCGGCGTTGATCGCCCCCCACTTGTCCAGGGAGACGGTGGCCACCGGCACTCCCGGCGGCATCTGGACCGTGGCCAGGAGGGCGTCGAGGCCGTTGAGCCCGGTGGCGTTGATGGGCACGCCGATGACCGGCAGGTCGGTCTGTCCGGCCAGGGCGCCGGCCAGGTGGGCCGCGCCGCCGGCGGCGGCGATGAGGACCTTGATTCCGCGGCTGCGGGCCGTCTTGGCGTACTGGGCCGCCTCGGCCGGGGTGCGGTGAGCCGAGAGGACCCGGACCTCGTGGGGCACCCCCAGTGCGGCCAGCCTCTCCGAGCAGGCCTTCATGATCGCCCAGTCCGAGTCCGAGCCCATGACCACCCCCACCCGGGGTCGGTTGAGGGCCTTGCGGCCGATGTCGGTCCTGAAGTGGACGCCGTCCCACTTGATCAGCCCGACCGCCTGGTAAGCCTTGTCGATGGCCGCCGGGATGCCTTCGCCCAGGGCGGTCACGCCCAGGACCCGGCCGCCCGAGGTGACGAAACGTTCGCCCTCGGCCGCGGTTCCGGCATGGAAGACGATCACGTCCTGAAGGGCGGCCGCCTGATCGAGCCCCTTGATCCTGGCTCCCTTGTTGTACTTGCCGGGGTAGCCCTTGGCGGCCATGACCACGCAGACCGCCGCCCGCTCGTCCCAGACCGGTTCGAGCTGGTCCAGTCGGCCCTCGACGGCCGCCTCGGCCAGATCGACCAGGTCGGAACGCAGCCGGGCCAGGAGCGGCTGGGCCTCGGGGTCGCCCAGGCGGACGTTGAACTCCAGCACCTTGGGTCCGTCGGCGGTGATCATCAACCCGGCGTAAAGGAAGCCGACGAAGGGCCGGCCCTCGATCCTGAGTCCCCTGATGGTCGGCTCGATGATGGTGGACATGATCTGGTCGTGGAGACGTCGATCGATGACCGGGGCCGGTGAATAGGCCCCCATGCCGCCGGTGTTGGGGCCGGTGTCGCCGTCGTAGGCCGCCTTGTGGTCCTGGGAGGAGGGGAAGGGGATGACGTTGCGGCCGTCGGTGACGACGATGAACGAGGCTTCCTCGCCGACCAGCCGATCCTCGATGACCAGCCGGTCCCCGGCCGGACCGAACTTGCGATCGATCATCACCTTTTCCATGGCCGCGATGGCCTCGTCCTTGTCGTCGCAGACGAAGACGCCCTTGCCCGCGGCCAGGCCGTCGGCCTTGATGACCACCGGGTTGGGGTAGACCTTGAGGTAACGGCGGGCCCTCTCGGCGTCCTCGAAGACGGCGTAGGGCGCGGTGGGAATGCCGTGGCGGGCCATGAACTCCTTGGCCCAGACCTTGCTGCCCTCCAGCGCGGCGGCCGCCTTTTGGGGGCCGAAGACCTTGAGCCCGGCCTCGGCCATCTTGTCGGCCAGGCCGAGAGTCAGCGGCGCCTCCGGGCCGACGAGGACCAGATCGACCCCTTCCTCTTCGGCCAGGGAGATGAGGCCGTCGATGTCCTCGGCCGAGACGGGTTTGGTCTCGGCCAGGGCGGCGATACCGGCGTTGCCCGGAGCGCAGATGATTCTTTCCACCCGGGGCGACTGGGCCAGCTTCCAGACCATGGCGTGCTCGCGGCCGCCGCCGCCAACGACCAGGACTTTCATCAGCATCCCTCCTCTTTGTCCCAACGGGGCAGATTCTCGGTTATGGCCGCGTCGTAGGCCGAGGTCAGGGCGAAGGCCTTCTTGGCCAGCCGCCACCTGGTCGGCCGGCTGACCGAGCCGCCGGAGGTCTTCATCTCATCGAGGACGGTCTGATAGTCGGTCGGGTCGGTGACGACGGCCACCCCGGCGTAGTTCTTGGCCGAGGCCCGAATCAGGGTCGGGCCGCCGATGTCGATGTTCTCGATGGCGTCGGCCAGGGTGCAGGCCTCGTCGGCCACCGTGGCCTCGAAGGGGTAGAGGTTGACGACCACCAGGTCGATCGGTCCGATGTCGAACTCGGCCAGCTTCGCCATGTGCTCGGCCAGGTCCCGCCGGGCCAGGATGCCGGCGTGAATCTTGGGGTGGAGCGTCTTAACCCGACCGTCCAGCATTTCGGGGAAGCCGGTCACCCGGCTGATATCGACGACCTCCACTCCGGCCTCGGACAGAGCCCGGGCCGTGCCGCCGGTGGAGATGATCTCAACGCCCAGGGCGGCCAGCTCGCGGCCGAAATCGGCCAAACCCGTTTTGTCCGAGACGCTGATGAGGGCCCGTTTGATCTTGACCATATCCGCTCTCCTTGGCTTGGGCGAAAGTAAAGCGCCCTAATCTTAGCAAGCCCCTCGGCCGAGGGCAACGGCCGGGACGGCTCGGCGGCTTGCCATCACCCGCCCCATCCACTACAATCCGGCTCCATGAGCGAGATACTCGACCCTTGGCGGGAGTACGCCCGGCTGGCGGCCAGGGCCGAATCGATCTTCAAGAAGGTGGCGGCCGATTACCCCGACGAGGTCCGCTGCCGGCCCGGCTGCGACGATTGCTGTCACGCCCCCTTTCGCTTGAGCGCCATCGAGACGGCGGCGGTCAGGGCCGGGCTGGACGTCCTCGACGATGGGACCCGCCTGGCGATCATCGAGCGGGCCGAGGCGCGGCTCGACGAGGCGGCGGCCGTGTTCAGCCAAACGCCCGACGATCCCCGACAGGCCGCCCTGACCGTGGCCCGGCGGCGGCTCAAGTGCCCGCTTCTTTCAGACGGCCGATGCGCCCTCTACCCCCTCCGGCCGATCACCTGCCGGCTCTACGGCCTGCCGACCTCCTCTTTCGGCGTCAGCCACACCTGTCCCGAGTCGGGTTTCGAGCCGGGCTTGAGCTACCCGACCGTCAACCTGGACGCGATCGCGGCCAGGCTCGACGAGATATCATCGGCCCTGATCGAGCGGGGCGGGCTCGAGCGGGATCTTTTGAATCCGCGGACGATGCCCGAGGCCCTGCTGGGCGACCTGCCGGCGGCCTTGAGACCCGAGGTCGGGCAGGGGGGTGAGTGCGGTCCGGATCGGGACGGCTCGAACCGGGTTTTCGGTTGACACCTCTTAGTAAGGCGGGCTATTTTTTACTGAATCCGGAATTCCGCACCGCCGCATCTGATTTGGAGTCTCACTATGGCGTCCGAGCCGAAACCCAACCTGAAATTGGTCCTCTCCAGCGCCGAAATATCGCGACGGATTCAAGAGCTGGGCCGGCAGATAACCCAGGAGATGGGTGACAAAGAACTGGTCGTGGTCGGCGTCTTGAAAGGCGCCTTCGTCTTCATGGCCGATCTGATCAGGGCCATCGAGGCCCCGGTGAAAGTCGATTTCGTTCGGCTCAAGTCCTACGGCGAGTACACCGAGACCTCGGGTCAGGTCGAGATCGCCAAGGACGTTGAACCGGACGTCATCCTCAAGGACCGCAACGTCCTGGTCGTCGAGGACATCGTCGATACCGGTCTGACCCTGGCCTTCTTGAAGAACCACTTGAGCCAGCACCGGCCGGCCCAGGTGAAGATCTGCGCCCTGATCGACAAGTTGGAACGCCGTGAACGCCACGTCGAGGTGGACTACATCGGCTTTACCGTGGAGAAGGGTTTCCTGGTCGGATACGGCCTGGACATGGCGGAGAATTTTCGCCACCTGGCCGACGTGTACGAGATCATCTCTTGAGGGGTAGGCGATGATCATCCAGTGCCCCCGCTGCCAGACCAAGTGGCGGCTGGACGAGTCCTTGCTGAGCGAAGACGGCTCCATGGTCAGGTGCTCCCGTTGCGGCCACGAGTACCTGGCCTTCCCGCCGCCGCCGGAAGCCGGCCACGAGCTCGACGAGCCGGCCGGACCGCCCGAGGCCGACGACCTGGTCGATTTCCTGAGCGAGTCCGGCCCGGCCGCAGACGCCGCCCTGGACGAGCTCGGAGAGGTCGCCAAGGGGGGGTGGGGGCGCCGGATCGCCGTCATCGTGCTCCTGATCGTCATCCTGGCCGGTCTGGCCCTGGGCGCGATCCTGTTCTTCAAAGGCCGGGGCGTCCATCTCGACCGCGACTACCTGGGTTTCGACATCTACACCGTCATGCCCAGTTTTCTCAAACCCAAGTCGGCCGCGCCCGACAAGGCGGCCGAGGCCGAGAGGGGCGTAAGCCGCCTCCATCTGGACCAGGTGGAGGGGGAGTACAAGAACACGGCCAAGTCGGGCCAGGTGTTCGTCATCAGGGGTAAGGTGGTCAACGCCTTTGACCAGCCGGTTTCGGAGATCAAGCTGCGGGGCTTCCTCCACGCCGGCAAGAACCGCAACGTCGCCGCCAAGGTCGTTTACGCCGGCAACGTCTTGAGCGATCAGGACCTCAACGAGATGACCCCCGAGGTCATCGACCAGTTGCTGCTGAATCCCTTGGGTCAAGGGAAGGCCAACACCAACATCGCTCCAGGCGGTGAGGTCGATTTCATGATCGTCTTTTTCGATCTTCCCAAGGGCCTCACCGAGTACACCGTGGAGGTGGTCTCATCCAAATTGGGGACCGGGGCGGGCTCCAAAAAGTGATCGGTTCCAGCCCGCCGCAGGGCGAGGCGATCAAGGGTCGTAATTCCTGAGTTTTGTCGCGAGCGGCCGCAAGGGCCGCGAAGGATCGCTGTGCGGGAAGAACGGAGGGGGTGAGTCCAATCGAACCCGGCGGTGAAATGCCTTGGTTTGTGTGGAGGAAGGTATGTCCGAAAAGTCTCTCGGTGATCGGATCTGGTACGCCAACTGGCCGGCCGAAGTTCCCAAGTGCCTCGATTATCCCGACACCAGTCTGGCCGGATTCCTGGAGGAGACGGCCGTAAAGAACGGTTCCGATCCGGCGATCAGCTTCCTGGGGGCCACGCTCAGCTACCAAGAGCTGTGGGACAAGGTCCAGCGCCTGGCCGCGGCCCTCGACCGGCTGGGATTGAAGCAGGGCGACGTCTGCGCCCTGATGCTGCCCAACTCGCCCCAGTTCGTGGTCTCCTATTACGCCTGCCAGCTTCTGGGCGTGACCGTGACCGCCATCAACCCGACCTACCTGTCCCTGGAGATCGAGCACCAGCTCAACGACTCCGGGGCCAAGGCGTTGATCGTCCTGGACGCCATCTACTCCGAAGCGGGCAAGGTCTTGAAAAACACGGGCGTCAAGACGCTCATCGGCACCAACATCGTCGATCTCACCGGCTTCTCGGCCTTGAAGGTCTTTTTGGGCAAGCTCCTGAAGAAGATTCCCACCGGCCCCTTGCCGGCCGAGGCGCTCAAGTTCACCGATCTGTTGAAGGAGGCCCCCAATCCGCCCCAGGTCGAGGTGGACGCCGAGGACGTGGCCGTACTCCAGTACACCGGCGGTACGACCGGCTTGCCCAAAGGGGCGATGCTGACCCACAAGAACGTCGTCGCCAACGCGGTCATGTGCGACGCCTGGCTGTGGAAGCGCGAGCGTCGGGTGGGCATCGTCGGCGTGCTGCCGCTGTTCCACTCCTTCGCCATGACCACGGTCATGAACACCGCCGTCAGGGTCGGCGGCTACCAGATTTTGTTCCCCAAGCCCCCCGAGGACTTCGAAGAGCTCTTCGCCGTCATCCAGGAGCACGGGAAGAACGCCGACCTGATCATGCCCGGCGTGGCCGTCTTGTTCAACAAGATCAACACCCACCCGGCGGTCAAGAACTACGACCTGAGCGGCCTCAAGATGGCCGTCTCCGGAGCCGGCCCCCTGCCGCTGGAGGTCCAGACCACCTTCGAGAATCTGACCGGGGCCAAGATCGTCGAGGGCTACGGGCTCAGCGAGGCCTCGCCGGTCACCCACGCCAACCCTGTCTGGGGGCGGCGCAAGCAGGGCACCATCGGCTTGCCCTACCCCGACACCGACATCAAGATAATGGACAAGGAGACCGGAACCAAGGAGCTCGACCCCTTGCCCTTCGCCGTGGCCGAGACCGGCGGCTTGACCAAGGAACAGGCCGAACAGGCCGAGGAGTACACCGGCGAGCTGGTGATAAGAGGCCCCCAGGTGATGAAGGGCTACCTCAACAACCCCGAGGCGACCGCCGCGACTCTTCGCGACGGCTGGCTCTACACCGGCGACATCGCCTGTATCGACGCCGATGGCTACACCATGATCCGCGACCGGGCCAAGGACATGATCAAGTTCAAGGGCTACGCCATCTTCCCGGCCGAGGTCGAGAATTTCCTTCACAAGCATCCGGCCGTCGTCAACGCCGCGGTCATCGGCGTTCCCCACGAGAAGGTGGGCGAGATCGTCAAGGCCTTCGTCGTCCTCGATCCGGAAAAGAAGGGCCAGGTGACCGAGCAGGACATCATCGACTGGGCCAAGGGGGTGATGACCCACTACAAGGTCCCCTCGGTGGTCGAATTCCGCGACGAA
This sequence comes from uncultured Thermodesulfobacteriota bacterium, assembly GCA_964634465.1. GTDB lineage: Bacteria > Desulfobacterota > Desulfarculia > CAZWLY01. Next base: position 14,398 of record CAZWLY010000018.1, read on the forward strand.
CTGCCGACGACCATGGTCGGCAAGATTCTGCGCCGGGTGCTCAAAGAAGAAGAGATGAAGAAGCGAGGGGAGGGCTAGCCGGGAGACGGTCTGGTCAGAGCCCGAGCCGGGAGGCGGTTTCGGCTCCCGGCCTCGACGACTCGCCGACAACGAGGGGCGGAGCGAATGGTCGTTCCGCCCCCGTTTTTTTACGCCTCGGGCCGCCGGCGCAACCGTGGCCGGGTTTGGAGCTGTCCAACTTACTCGGGATGTGAGACAATGGGTCCGAACGAAGGCGTTCGCCGGTGCGGGGAGCCGGCAAACGGCGAGATCGGGGAGGCGGAGAGCGGTTTCCGCGCCTGAGTTTCCCCGTCTGGGCCGGCTGGCGCGGATCGCGCCTCGGATTTTTTGGAGGCGAGTGCAAATTTTTTCGTCTCACCCCCTTGAAATCCCTGAAAACGGTCTTAACAAAGACCCTGAACGTCCAATACGCCCGTCTGCCTATAACTCGGGCGAGAGCCAAAATTGATTTTTTTCAGGAGGAAGTGAAGATGGGTTTGAGGCCGCTTAACGATCGCGTGCTGGTGAAACGGGTCGAAGAAGAGGAAAAGACCGCCGGCGGAATCATCATTCCCGACACCGCCAAGGAGAAACCCGCCCGGGGCAAGGTTTTGGCCGTGGGTGAGGGCAAGCTGTTGGACGAGGGCAGCCGCCGGCAGATGAGCGTCAAGAAAGACGACGAGGTCCTGTTCTCCAAGTACGCCGGCAACGAGATCAATCTGGACGGCGAAGACGTGATCATCATGCGTGAGGACGAGATCCTGGCCGTTATCGAGTAACCGACTCTGAGCCCTTGAGGCTCGTTTTTTCATTTTCCAAGGAGGCAATGAGGCAATGGCCAAGCAGATTACTTACGACGTCAAAGCTCGCGAGTCGCTCCTCAAGGGCATCGACACCCTGGCCGACGCGGTCAAGGTCACCCTGGGCCCCAAGGGCCGCAACGTCATTCTGGAGAAGAGCTGGGGCGCTCCCACGGTGACCAAGGACGGCGTCACCGTGGCCAAGGAGATCGAACTCGAGGACAAGTTCGAGAACATGGGCGCCCAGATGGTCAAGGAGGTCGCCTCCAAGACCTCGGACGTGGCCGGCGACGGTACGACCACGGCCACCGTTCTGGCCCAGGCCATCTACCGGGAAGGCTCCAAGATGGTCGCCGCCGGGGCCAACGCCATGGCGCTCAAGCGGGGCATCGACAAGGCGGTCGAGGCGCTGGTCGAAGAGCTCCACAAGCTGTCCAAGCCGACCAAGGACAAGACCGAGATCGCCCAGGTGGGCACGGTTTCGGCCAACGGCGACGCCTCCATCGGCGAGATCATCGCCGAGGCGATGGAGAAGGTCGGCAAGGAGGGCGTCATCACCGTCGAGGAAGCCAAGGGGATGGAGACCTCCCTCGAGATCGTCGAGGGTATGCAGTTCGACCGCGGCTACCTCTCCCCTTACTTCGTCACCGAGCCGGAGAAGATGGAGGTCCGGCTGGAGGAGCCCTACATCCTGGTCCACGAAAAGAAGCTGTCCAACATGCGCGACATGCTTCCGCTGCTGGAGCAGGTGGCCCAGAGCGGTAAGCCGCTTCTGATCGTGGCCGAGGACGTCGAGGGCGAGGCCCTGGCCACGTTGGTGGTCAACAAGCTGCGCGGCACCTTGAGCGTCTGCGCCGTCAAGGCCCCCGGCTTCGGCGACCGGCGCAAGGCCATGCTGGAGGACATCGCCGTGTTGACCGGCGGCTCCATGATCTCCGAGGACATCGGGCTTAAGCTGGAGAACGTGACCCTGAACGATCTGGGCAACGCCCGCCGGGTGGTGGTCGACAAGGACAACACCACCATCGTCGAGGGCGCCGGCTCCCGCAAGGCTCTCGAGGGTCGAGTCAAGCAGATCCGGGCCCAGATCGAGGAGACGACCTCGGACTACGACCGGGAGAAGCTCCAGGAGCGGCTGGCCAAGCTGATCGGCGGCGTGGCCGTCATCAACGTCGGCGCGGCCACCGAGGTCGAGATGAAGGAGAAGAAGGCCCGGGTCGAGGACGCCTTGAACGCCACTCGGGCGGCCGTGGAAGAGGGCATCGTCCCCGGCGGCGGCGTGGCGCTGTTGAGGGCGGCCAAGGCCCTGGAGAAGTTGAAACTGGACGGCGAGGAGCAGATCGGCGTCGATATCATGCTGCGCGCCCTGGAGGAGCCGGTGCGCCAGATCGCCAACAACGCCGGCTTCGAGGGTTCGGTGGTCGTCGAGAAGGTCAAGTCGCTCAAGGGCGCCAGCGGCTTCAACGCCGAGACCGGCACCTACGAGGACCTGATGAAGGCCGGCGTCATCGACCCGACCAAGGTCAGCCGTTTCGCCCTTCAGAACGCCGCTTCGGTCAGCGGCCTGTTGCTCACCACCGAGTGCCTGGTCGCCGACAAGCCGGCCGAGAACGAGGGCGGCATGCCTGGTATGCCCGGCGGCGGCATGGGCGGCGGCATGGGCGGCGGCATGGGCGGCATGATGTAAGCCCGCTCGACGTCTCGAGTCGAAATCAATCGCCCTCGGCCCGAAAGGGCCGGGGGCTTACCGTTCGGGCGAAATCCATCCGACCCGACATCCCTTTCCGCCGAGGCGCGATCTCTGGTAATATTCTAACTCGCAAGGCCCCTTTTTCTTGATCCGACGACCAACCGTTCTCCCTCGGCCCCGATCGCGGCCGGAATGCTTTTGATCTTCGGGGCCAGCCGAGCGCCGTCTAGGAGAGGACATGGAGCGCGAGCCGAACCGACTGATCGACGAGAAGAGCCCCTATCTCATCCAACACGCCTACAATCCGGTCGATTGGCGACCCTGGGACGAAGAGGCCTTTTTGGAGGCCGAGGCCGAGGAAAAATTGATCTTCCTCTCCATCGGCTACTCCACCTGCCACTGGTGCCACGTCATGGAGCGCGAGTCGTTTCAGGACGAGGAGGTGGCGGCGCTTTTGAACAAGAATTTCGTGGCCATCAAGGTCGATCGGGAGGAGCGCCCCGACATCGACGCCGCCTTCATGCAGGTCTGTCAGATGATGACCGGCTCGGGCGGCTGGCCGCTGACCATCATCCTCACCCCGGACAGGCGTCCCTTTTTCGCGGCGACGTATCTGCCCAAGCATTCCCGCTTCGGCCGGGTGGGGCTGATGGACCTTTTGCCCAGGCTGGAACTGGTCTGGAAGAACCGGCGCGACGAGGTCTTCGCCTCGGCCAATCAGGTGATCAACTCGCTCAAAAAGCAGGTCGGCGCCTCGCCGGGCAAGCGACTCGATGAAAAGACCCTGGCGGCGGCCTTCGAGCAGCTCAGCCGCCGGTTCGATCCGGCCTACGGCGGTTTCGGCAACGCGCCCAAGTTCCCCACCCCCCACAACCTCATGTTCCTGCTGAGGTATTACCGCCGCACCGGCGAGCCCAAGGCGCTGAAGATGGTCGAGGAGACCTTGACCGCCATGTCTCTCGGCGGCATCCACGATCAGCTCGGTTTCGGCTTCCATCGTTACTCCACCGATCGCGCCTGGCTGTTGCCCCACTTCGAGAAGATGCTCTACGACCAGGCGCTGCTGGCGATGGCCTATCTGGAGGCCTATCAGGTCAGCGGCCGGGACGATTTCGCCGAGACGGCCCGCCGCATCTTCACCTACGTCCTCAGAGACATGAGAGCGCCGGAGGGCGGCTTCTTCTCGGCCGAGGACGCCGACAGCGAGGGCGAGGAGGGGCGTTACTACCTCTGGCGACTCAGCGAGGTTAAGGCGGTCCTGGAGCCGGAGCTGGCCGAGCTGGCGATCAAGCTGTTCAACCTGACCAGCGAGGGCAACTTCTACGACGAGACCACCCAGGAGAAGACAGGGGCCAACATCCTCTATCTGGCCCGTCCGCTGGAGAGGTTGGCCGGGGAGTTGGACCTCCACCCCGACGCCTTGGCGGTGCGGCTGGAGTCGATCAGGGACAAGCTCCTGAGCGCCAGGAACGAACGGGTCCGACCCCGGCGGGACGACAAGGTGCTCGCCGACTGGAACGGCCTGATGATCGCCGCCCTGGCCAAGGGGGCCCGGGCGCTCGGCGAGCCGGTCTATGCCGAAGCGGCCGCCCAGGCGGCGGAGTTCATTTTGGCCGAGTTGACCACCACCCACGGCCGGCTGTTGCACCGCTACCGGGATCGCGACGCGGCCATCGACGCCTTTGCCGGCGACTACGCCTTTTTCGTCTGGGGGCTGTTGGAGCTCCACCAGGCCACTCAACAGCCGGCCCTGTTGCGGCGGGCGGTCAAGCTGACCGAGGACCTCATCGAGCGCTTTTGGGCCGACGACGGCGGCCTCTACCAGACCGCCGAGGAGGCCGAGGCGCTCCCCGTCCGGTTGAAAGAGATCTACGACGGGGCCACGCCCTCGGCCAACTCGGTGGCGGCGATGAACCTCATCCGGTTGGCCCGGTTGACCGGCCGGGTCGAGTGGGAGGTCAAGGCCGAGCGCCTGATCCGGGCCTTCGCCGGCACGGTCAAGCAAAACCCGTCGGCCTACACCCACCTTCTCATGGCGGTCGAGCTGGGTCTGAACCCCGGCCGGGAGGTGGTCGTGGTCGGCGACGCCGAGGCCGAGGACGTCCAGGCCATGCTGGCCGCCCTGGCCGGCCGGTTCGACCCGGAGACGGCGGTTGTGTTGAAACCCGACGGACCAGCCGGTGAGGAGGTGGCCCTGGTGGCCGAATACACCGCCGAGATGACGGCTCGGGAGGGTAGGGCCACGGCCTACGTCTGCACCGGACAGGCCTGCGCCGAGCCGACCACCGACGTGAACAGGCTGTTGGAGTTGCTGGAAGACTAGGCGGGTAGAGGCCGTTGTCGATCTATCGGCGTTGCTTCGACTCTTGGTAAACCGGCCGCCGGTGTGATCGACGGCCGCGCCAGCGCCGACCGGTCCGTCACGTCTGGTCCAACGGCTCGCCGGGGAAGCGGGGTCCGGGTTGGATGTTGACCCCCTTGATGACCACGTTGTCCGGGAAGAAATCGAGGACGTTCAGGCAGCCGTAGTCTTGGGAGAGGTTGAGCACCCTTTGAATCTCGATGCCCAGCGCCTTGGCCAGAATCAGCCGGTTGACCGCGCCGTGGGCCACCACCGCCGCCGCCCGGCCGGAGTTGGCCTCAACGATGCGCTCGATCGCCGGCCAGGCTCGATCCTGGACGTCGGCCATGGTCTCCCCGCCGTCGATGCGGTAGGCGGCCAGGTCGGCGAACCAGGCGGCCATCTCCTGAGGGTAGGTTTTTCTGACCTCCTGGAAGCTCATTCCCTCCAGGCGGCCGAAGTGCATCTCCCGAAGATCGTCCTCCACGATGGCTTCGAGGTCGAACTTGTCGCCTAGAATCCGGGCCGAAGCCAGGCAGCGGGCCAGGGGGCTGGAGTAGAGGCGGACCGGGCTCGATTCGGCCAGGTAGTCGGCCACCCGTTCGATTTGGGCCGGCCCCTCGACCGGGTCCAAGGGGGCGTCGGTGGCGCCGTTGAACCGGTTGCGGGACTCGGGCGCGACCACGCCGTGGCGGATAAGGAAGATTCGGGTCGGCGGGATTGTCTCGGCCATGAAGCGCTCTCTCCGTCACTTGAGGTAATCGGCCAGTCCCGCCTCCAGGGGGATCGGCGTCAAGTCGAGCAGCCGGTAGAACTCGTCGGCCTCGGCGGCGTTGCCCTCCAACAGCATGTCGAGCTGGGGGGCGGTCAGGGGAAAGGCGGCCCAGCCGCCAAAGGCGACGGCCGCCAACCGAATCGGCCAGACCGGCAGATGGATAAGTTTCGGCCTCTTGCCGATCACCCGGCCAATGGCTCGGAGCAACTCGTTATAGGTGTAGGCCTTGGGCCCGGTGACGTCAAGGCTTTGGCCGATCGTCTCGGGGATGGTGAGCGCCTTGGCCAGGCCCTGAGCCACGGTCGTCACCGAAACCGGTTGGAGGCGGTACTCGCCCGAGCCGATGACCGGGACCAGCGGCCAGGTGCGAACCTGGCGGGCGAAGATGTTGATCGAGAGGTCCCGGGGGCCGAAGATGAGCGACGGTCTGAAGATCGTCCACTTCAGCCCCGAGGCCCGAACCTCGGCCTCGGCCGCGGCCTTGGTCCGGTGGTAGGGCGAGGCCGAATCGGGCCGGGCGCCCAAGGCGCTTAAGTGCAGGTAGCGCTTCACCCCGGCCTCTTTGAGAGCGGCGATGACGTTGATCGTGGCTTCGAGATGGAGCTTCTCGAAGGTGATTCCCCGTCTGGGGAACTCGCGGATGACGCCCACCAGGTGGATCGCCGCCGCGACGCCGGCCGCCGCCTCGGCCAGCCCGGCCGGGTCGGTCACGTCGCCGGAGGCGATCTCCAGCTCGATTCCCGGCGGCAGCTTTTTCTCCGAGCCTGGCCTGACCAGGGCCCGGACGTCATGGCCGGCCTGAACGACGGCCTCGATGACCTCGGTGCCGACGAAACCGGTGCCGCCGGTAATCAAAACCTTCAAGTCTCGGCCTCCCCCGGCTCAGCCCAGCCCGTAGCGCTTTATCTTTTGGTAGAGCGTCTTGAGCCCGATCCCCAGTCGCTGGGCGGCGGCGGTCTTGTTGCCCTCGCAGCGCTCCAAGGCCAGGCGGATCATCAGCCGCTCCATCTCCTTGAGTGAAGTGACCGGTTCGATCTCCTGGGCCTCCTTGAGAACCGGGAAGAGGTCCTTGAGCCCGATCTCCTCCCCCTGGGCGGCGATGATGCCCCGCTCGATGAGGTTCTTGAGCTCGCGGATGTTGCCCGGCCAGTCATACTGGCAAAGAAAGATCATCGCCTCGTTGCCCACCGTCTTGACCGGCAGGTTCAGCCGCCGGGCCTGGAGGACCAGGAAGTGGGCGACGAGAAGAGGGATGTCCTCCTTGCGTTCCCTCAGCGGCGGCAGGTGGAGGGGGAAGACGTTCAAACGGTAGAACAGATCGCGGCGGAAATCGCCCTGATCGACCAACTCCTTGAGGTCCTTGTTGGTGGCGCAGATCACCCGGACCTGAACCTTGCGTTCGGTCTTTCCGCCGACGGGGGTGAAGCTCTGGGTGTCCAGGACCCGAAGCAGTTCGGCCTGGGCCTTCTGGCTCAGCTCACTGACCTCGTCCAAAAAGAGCGTTCCGCCGTCGGCCCGCTCGAAGAGGCCCTGGCGATCGGTCACCGCGCCGGTGAAGGCGCCCTTGGTGTGGCCGAACAGCTCGCTCTCCAGGAGCGTCGGCGGCAAGGCGGCCGAGTTGACGGCCACGAAGGGCGCCTGGCGGTCTCCGGCCAGCCGGTGGATGGTCTGGGCGACCAGTTCCTTGCCGGTTCCGGTCTCGCCATAGATCAACACCGAGGCCGGGGTGGCGGCCACCTTGCGGATGTCGTCCATGACCTGGAGCATGGCCGGGCTGTGGCCGATGATCGTCTCGCCGTCGCTGGGATCGCTGATCTCCCGGCGAACCTCGTCCACCAGGCGCTTCTTGTGGACCGCCTGGGCGACCACCCGCCAGAAGCCGTCCTCCTGGTTTTGAATCGGTTTTTCGAAGTAGTGGTAGGCGCCTTCCTTGACCGCCATGACCGCCTTCTCCACCGAGCCGTAGGCGGTCATCAGAATCACCGGCAGGCCGGGGTAGCTGGACGAAATCTCGCGGAAGAGCTGATAGCCGTCCATGTCGCCCGGCATCATCACGTCGCTGATGACGACGTCCACCCCGCTGGAAGCCAGGATATCCAGCGCTTCGGCGGGGCCGACGGCGGTCAGAATCTCATACTCCACGTCCCGGCCGCTGGCCTTGGTCGCCCTGACGAAGATGTCCAGAAAATCCTTGTCGTCGTCAACGACGAGTATCCGATACCGCGACATCAGGACTCCTGTGCTTTGAGAGCGGGATTGGCCGGCAAATGGATGCTGACCACGGTGCCCAGGCCGGGGGTCGAATCGAGATTGACCAGCCCCCCGTGGGCCTCGACGATGTTACGGACCAGCAGCAACCCCAGACCCGTATCCCGTCGGCCGCCGATCAGGGCCGGCTCCATGACCCGTTTCTGGGTCTCCAGGTCCATTCCTTTGCCGTCGTCCCGGAAGTCTATTCTAACCCAACCCGACTCCGATTCGGAAACCGCGATTTTTATTCGGCCCCGCCGGTCCACCGCCGCGACCGCATTGGCCAGCAGATTGTCGAACACCTGGCCGATGAGGTTCCAATCGACCACGATCCGCCGCCGGCTGTCGCCCGAGAGCTGGACCATGATCTCCCGGTCTTCGAGAACCGGCCGGAAGTCATCGATGACCCGCTCCAACTCGACGCCGACCAGCCCGGACTCGAAGTTGAGCTGGGGGACGGCGTCCATGGACGACAAGGTCCGGATGAAGTCGGCCAGCTTCTCCGCGCCTCGTTCGAGGGCGGCCAAGGTCTCGGTCGAATTCGAATTCAGGTTTTCGTTTTTGATCAGGGACAGGGAAAAGACCAGTTTGTTCAGAAAGGCGCCGACATGCTGGGCGACCTTGGCCGCGCTGGCGCCCAGGACGGCCCGGTTGCGGGCTTCGACAAGGGCGGCGGTACGGTGAAAGAGGGTTTTTTCCATGGCCTTGAACTGGACGGCCAGGCTCAAGGTGAGCCAGAGGGCCAGCCAGAACGAAGCCAGCCACGCCGTCGGCGCGCCCAAGAGGAAGCCGAAACCCAGATAACCCGCCGCATCGTGGACAAGACCGGCCCACCATCCCATCAGGCCGATCGCGGCCGGAGCGAGGTGGGAACCGGACAATCGCCGCCGGCCGATCAACCACCCGACCACGCCGTTTAGAGCCGTCGCCCCGATCGAGGCGTAGACGACGACGGCCGCCAATAGAACTCCCGGTCGAGGGGAGACGACGCCTTGGGGGCCGGGAGGCGTAACCGTCCCCGCCGCCGGTTGATCGAACGCCAGTAGGAGCGCCGAGAATATCGCCGACACCCCGATCACGATCCACATCGAGCGGCCGGGTCGAAACTCGGTCAGGCCGGCCAGGGTCAACAGGCAGGCCGGCGGCAGCCAGGCCAATCCGAGCAGTAGAATCCGACTCCCCCAGGCGGCGGCCGGAGGGGAGTTAAGCCCCAAGGCGGTCAGCCCCAGCAGGTGGACGGCCATGGCGGCGTAGAGAGCGGCCAGCCCGGTCAACAGCCTGAAGTCCCTGAACAGGGCGAAGACCATCAGACAGACCGCGGCCACCATGGTGCTGGCCGTAACGCCCAACAGCGGGGCTACGCTGGGGCCTGGGATGAAGTCAGGCAACGATCGCTTCTCCTGAATCGAGCATTCGACCCTACTCCATTCCGGGCGACTTGCCGGGATCGACCGGCAGCATCATCACCACCTTCGTCCCTTCACCGGGCGTGGAGGTGAGGCGTACCCGGCCGCCATGGGCCTCGACGATGCTGGCTATCAGGGGCAGGCCCAGTCCGGTGGAGCCCTTGGGGCCGGCCAAGAACGGTTTGAAGGTCGCCTCTTGATCGTCGATCTCCATGCCGGGGCCGTCGTCGACGAACTCGACGGCCGCCAACTCGCCGTCCGGCCGGCCGACCCGAATGTGGATGTTTCCGCCGTCGGGCATGGCCTCGAGCGAGTTGGCGATGACGTTGCTGAAAGCCAGGTTCAACATCGACCAGTCGCCGCTGAGTAAAACGTCCCCGGCCGCCTCCAGAGAGACCTGGACCCCCTGCTCGGTCAGCCGGTCCTTGTGGTCGTCGATCACCGTCTGAAGCGCCTCCCGGGCCGAGACCGGCTCGAAGTCGAGTCGGGGTTTGCGGGCGGCGGTCAGGAAACGGCGGGAGAACTCGGCCAGCTTGATCGCGCCTTGCTCCAGCCCGGCCAGAGTCTCCTCCGCCTCGGGACCGAGCCGATCGGCCCTGACCACGGCCAGGGCGAAGACGACCTTGTTCAAGAAACCGCCCACCTCGTGGGCCACCCGGGCGGCGGTCGAGCCCAGGGCGGCCAGGTTGCGGGCGTGGATCAACGCGCCCGTCCGCCGGGCCAGGGCCTCTTCCAAGGTGCGGAAGTGCATCGTCGCCGCCAAGGTCAGGCACAGCGTCAGCCAGAACGAGGCCAGCCAGAGCGCCGTCCAGGGCGGGTACATAGGCAGCCTCATCATCAGCGCCGCGTCGTGCAGCCCGCCCAGACTCCAGAAGATGAGACCGATCAAGAAGGGGCGGACAAAGGGCGGTCTCTCCGGCCCGGGCCACCACGAAGTCATGATCAACACCGCCGAGCCCAAGGCCACGGACAGGCTGTAGACCAGGATCAGCGGTCTGACCAGCCAGCTCTGGGGGCGCAGCACCCCGCCCAAGGGAAATTTCTCCAAAGGCAGGCCCAGCACGGCGACAGAGTCGCTGAAAACGAGAATGATGGTGAAGGCCAGGGAGACGCCCACCGCCGCCTGGGCGACGTTGCCGGAACTCTTTTCTCTGAGCGCGTTGGCGAAATAGATCCAGGTGACCGGCATCCAGACCAGGCCCAGGAGCATGATCCGGTACCAGAAGAGGATCGACTCCTCGGAGAGTTGGAAGGCGTAGAGGCTGAAGCCCAGGAAGTAGACCGAGATCGACAGGCAGAAGAACAGCAGGTTTTTGACCAGCCGGTAGCGGGGAAAGACCAGCCAGACGATCAGACACAGCAGGAAGATGATCCCGTTGGCGGTCAGCCCGATGACCGGCCTGATGGCGTAACCTGGAATTTGGTCGGGCAACAGAGAAAACACCGGATCACCTCTTTTGGGTCGCCACCGCCGCCGGCCGGTCGAATCGCCCGCCGCCTCTTTCCGGCGACGGGGTTTCGGCGTCTGCCGGCCGGCGGCGAGACCGTCCGCCGCTGGTAGGCAACATAACACCGACCACCGTCCCCGATCCAGGCCGGGACGTCAAGGCGATCGTTCCGCCGTGAGCCTCGATGATCATCTTGGCCATCGAAAGCCCCAGGCCGCGGGCGTCGCCCTTGTCGGTGGCGAAAGGCACGAACGCGTCGGCTTGTTGCCTGGGGCTCATCCCTGGGCCGTTGTCGGCGATCTCGATTCTGGCCAGACCGTCCCGGCCGGCCGCCGAGACCTCTATCCGCCCTGCCTCGCCCACCGCTTCCACGGCGTTGGTCAGCAGGCCCAGGAAAGCCTGCTGCAGCAAGACCCAGTCGCCGACCACCTCCAGCCCGGCCTGCCCGGTGACGACCACCTCCACCCCCTTGGCGGCGATGGTCGTCTCCAACTCGGCCAGGGCCCGCTCCAGAACATGATCGAGAACGACCGGCTCCGAGGCCAAGTGGGGCTTCTTGGCTGCGGTCAGAAAGCGCTTGGTGAACCGATTCAAGCTTACCGCGCTTCGCTCGATGGCCTCCAGGGTGTCGAGAGAGTCCCGGCTGAGCCTCTCCGCGCGCACGACGCTTAGAGCGAAAACCAGTTTGTTCAAGAAGCCGCCCACCTGGTGGGCGACCATGGCCGCGATGGCGCCCAGGGCGGCCAACTGGCGAGAGCGAACCAGGGCCTCGTTCTTGGCGTCCAGATCGCGGCGTAGCGCTTGGTAGCTGAGTATCTGGGCCATCGACAAAAAGAGCGACAGCCAGATCGACCCGATCGCCAGCAGGTTCGGACTCAGGTAGGGGAAAAGACCGGCGTTGTACAGGGTGTCGTGCAGGCCGGCCAGAATCCAGATGGCCAGCCCCACCGCGACCGGCAGGGCGTGGACCGGCCGTCCGGCCTTGTTCAGCCAGGCCGAGAACATCTTGGCCGCATAGACCGAGGCGACGGCGATATTGACGGCGTAGATGATCGGCCTGACGAGCCAGGAGCGCGGCAGGGCGACGCCGGCTGCGGGCGAGGGGCGGAGCGGTCCGCTCACCACCGCCGGGTGGTCGACGGCCAGCAGAATCACGGAGGTGACCACGGCCCAGACCAACACCGCCCGGCCGGTGCGGCTCAGCGGCCTGAACTCCAGGTCGGCCATGAACCAGATCCAGCTTACCGGCAGCCAGGTCAGCCCCAAAAGAGAGATCCGAGCCCACCAGACGACGGCCGACTCGGAGGTCTGGTAGCCGATGCCGACCAAGCCGGCAAAGTAAAAAGCGATGGACAGATAGGTCAACCCCGGTCTGGGAACGGGGGCGACGTCACGGAAAAACAGCCGGACGCCCAGCGCCTGGAGGGCCAGAAAGGCGTGGATCGAAGCGCTGACGAGAGGGCCGAGACTGAATTCGGGCACGGGCGTCAACGGCACTCACCCCTCTCTCGCCTATCGGGGTTGAGGGTTCAGGGAGTCTGGTCGGTTCAGCGTCGCCAGGGAGGAGACCGAATGGCGATTCATGATCGCCTCCGGTCGCCCGGGATCGGTTAGATTACGGCCTGGACCAATTCGTAAACCGTCTCCAGCGCCTCTTTGAGCTTCTCCGGCTTGGAGCCCCCGGCCTGGGCCATGTCCGGCCGGCCGCCGCCGCCGCCGCCGACCACCGCCGCCGCCTTCTTGACCACGTCGCCGGCCTTGATCCGGTTCTGGAGGTCTTTGCTGACCAGGGCCAACAGGAAGGCCTTCCGGCCGTCGCTGGCTCCCAAAAGGGCGACGCCGGAGTCCATCCGATCTCTGACTTTGTCTCCGAACTCCCGAAGCTCCTTGGGGTTTTTGACCTCGACGATCTTGGTCAGAACGTTTATGCCGCCGACCTCCTTGAGGCCGGACATGATGTCGGCCGAGGCGACCGAGGCCAGCTTGGCCTTGAGCTGGGCGATTTCCTTCTCCTGGGCCTTGGCCTGGGCCAAGAGCTTCTCCACCCGGCCGACCAATTGCCCCGGCCGGGCCTTGAGCCGCTCGGCCAGTTCGGTCCGCTCGGCTTCGATGGCCCGAAACTGGTTGAGGGCAGCCATTCGGGTCACCGCCTCGATGCGTCTGACGCCGGCGGCGACCGACTCTTCGCTCAAGATCTTGAAGAGGCCGATCATGCCGGTGGACGAGAGGTGGGTCCCGCCGCAAAGCTCCCTGGAAACCTGGCCGCCCTCACCGATATTCACCACCCGGACCGTCTCGCCGTAGCGCTCCTCAAAGAGGGCCACCGCGCCGGTTCGGGTGGCCTCGGCCATGGTCATCACCTCGGTGAAGACCGGTTCGTTGAACCAGATGAACAGGTTGACCCGATCTTCGATCTTCCTGAGCTGTTCGTCGGTCAGCGCCTCGAAGTGGGTGAAGTCGAAGCGCAGCCGCTCCGGCGCGACCAAGGAGCCGGCCTGCTTGACGTGGTCGCCGACGATGGTCCGAAGCGCCTCGTGCAGCAGGTGGGTGGCGGTGTGGTTGGCCATGGTGTCGGTCCGGTGCTCGGGGTGGACCGTCATCATCACCCTGTCACCGGCCGCCACCCGACCGGTGACGACCTCGATGGTGTGGACCCAGAGCTTGTTGTCGAACTTGACCGTGTCGAGAACCCGGGCCTCGAAACTGCGGCTGTCCGCGAGTCCGGAGTCGATCCAGCCCACGTCGCCCACCTGGCCGCCGGCGTTGGCGTAGAAGGGCGATTTGTCGGTGATCAGTTGGCCGGTTTGGCCCTTCTCCAAAGACTCGAGCGCTTCGCCGTCCCTGACCACGGCGATGACCTCGGCCTCGGTCTCCAGGGTCTCGTAGCCGACAAACTCGGTCACGACGCCTTCCGCCAACAGATCGGCCACCGCGCCCTCGGCCGCGGTCTCGCCCGAACCCTTCCAGGCCGCCCGGCTCATCTCCTTCTGGCGGTTCATGGCCGCCTCGAAACCGGCCTCGTCCAGGGTCAGCCCTTCGTCCCTGAGCACGTCGGCCATGGTGTCCAGCGGGAAGCCGTAGGTGTCGTAGAGCTTGAAGGCGACCTCGCCGGAGAGGACGCCGCTTCCCTCGGCCCGGAGCCGATCCATGGCCTCGCTCAAGTGTTTGAGCCCGACGTCCAGAGTGTCGGCGAAGCGGCGCTCCTCGGCCTCGATGATCTTCTGGATGTAGGCCTGGCCGCCCAGTATCTCGGGGTACTGGTCCTCCATCAGCCGGCCGACGACCGGCACCAGGTCGGCCAAAAACGGCTTGCTCAAACCCAGCACCCGGCCGTGGCGCACCGCCCGGCGCAGCACCCGCCGCAACAGGTAACCCCGGCCCTCGTTGGAGGGCAGCACGCCGTCGCCGATGAGGAAGCACAGGGCCCGCAGATGATCGGCGATGACCCGAAGCGAGACGTCGGTCTTTTCGTCGTCGAAGTAGCCGACGCCGCACAGCTCGCCGGTGGCCGCGATGATCGGCATGAACAGGTCGGTCTCGTAGTTGGAATACTTGCCCTGGAGGACGGCCGCGATGCGCTCCAGGCCCATGCCGGTGTCGATGGACGGGGCCGGCAGCGGGCTCAACTCGCCCTCGGCGTTGCGCTCGTATTGCATGAAGACCAGATTCCACAGCTCCAGGTAGCGGTCGCACTCGCACTCCACCCCGCAGTTGGCCGGGTCGGGGCAGGGCACCTCCGGACCTTGGTCGATGTGGACCTCGGAGCAGGGGCCGCAGGGGCCGGTGTCGCCCATGGCCCAGAAGTTGTCCTTGTCGCCCAGACGAATGATCTTCTCGGCCGGGACGCCGATCCTCTCCCGCCAGATCTTGTCCGCCTCGTCGTCGGAGTAGTGGATGGAGACCCACAGCTTGTCCGGGTCGAGGCCGTAGCCCTGGGTCAACAACTCCCAGCAGAACTCGATCGCTCCTTCCTTGAAGTAATCGCCGAAGGAAAAGTTGCCCAACATCTCGAAGAAGGTGTGATGCCGGGCGGTGAAGCCGACGTTTTCCAGGTCGTTGTGCTTGCCCGAGGCCCGGAAGCACTTCTGCGACGAGACGGCCCGGTTGTAGTCGCGCTTCTCCAGACCCAGCAGCGGGGCCTTGAACTGGACCATGCCGGCGTTGGTGAAAAGAAGCGTCGGGTCGTCCTTGGGGACAAGAGGGGCCGAAGCCACCTCGCGGTGGCCCTTGGCGATGAAGTAGTCCAGGAACTGACGGCGAATTTCAGACGAGGTGGGCAAAACGATGGCTCCTTGACTGAATCGATGACTGAATCGATCTATCGTCGAGTTACGTAAATCAAGTCTCGCTCATGGGCGGCCTCTTTGGGGGCGGGCGGCTCGATCGCTTCCCCGATCGAAAAGACCGCCCGTCCGCTCGAAGCCGCGAATCGTTAGTCGCTCTCGGCCGGGCTCTGGCCTTCTCCTTCGGCCGCTGGTTGCTCGGCGATCGGTTGCAAGCCCAGCTTCTCCCGGACTTTGGTTTCCAGGGCCCCGGTGAGCTCGGGGTTGTCGGTCAGAAAGCGGACCACGTTGTTGCGGCCCTGGCCGATGCGCTCGCCGTTGAACGAGTACCAGGCGCCGGCCTTGTCGATCAGCCCCAGGTCCACGGCCCGATCCAGGACGTCGCCCTCCCGGGAGATGCCGCGGCCGTAGAGGATGTCGAACTCGGCCTCCTTGAACGGCGGGGCCAGCTTGTTCTTGACGACCTTGACCCGGGTCCGGTTCCCCAAGACTTCGGTCCCGTCCTTGATCGCTCCGATGCGGCGAATGTCCAGGCGCTGGGTGGCGTAGAACTTGAGGGCGTTGCCGCCGGAGGTGGTTTCCGGACTGCCGTAGAAGACGCCGATCTTGTGGCGGATCTGATTGATGAAGATGACCGAGGTCCGACTCTTGGAGATGGCCGAGGTCAGTTTGCGTAAAGCCTGGGACATCAGCCGGGCCTGGACGCCGACGTGGGCGTCGCCCATCTCGCCCTCGATCTCGGCCTGGGGGACCAGCGCCGCCACCGAGTCGATCACGACCACGTCCACCCCGCCGGAGCGAACCAGAATTTCGGTGATTTCCAAGGCCTGCTCGCCCGAGTCGGGCTGGGCGACCAGCAGTTCGTCGATGTTGACCCCCAGCCTCTTGGCGTAGCGGATGTCCAGGGCGTGCTCGGCGTCCACGAACGCCGCCACTCCGCCGCCGGCCTGGGCCGAGGCGACCACGTGGAGGGCCATGGTCGTCTTGCCGCTGGACTCGGGACCGTAGATCTCGATCACCCGGCCCCGGGGCACGCCGCCGACGCCCAGGGCGGCGTCGAGCGAGATGGAGCCGGTGGGGATGACCTCGACGTCCTTGGCCACGCCCGCTTCGCCCAGGCGCATGATGGCGCCCTTGCCGTATTGCTTTTCGATCTGGGAGACGGCCACGTCGATGGCTTTCTTGCGCTCCCTCGTGTCGCTCACCCGCCCTTTGTCGGCCATGATCCACACCTCTATATCTATCCTTAGAGATTCGGGAATACTAACACGAATCGGCCCGAAATGTGAACAGACTAATGCCTCCGCCCGACTCCTCGGGCGCGGCCGGAAACGATCGTCTCCCCAGGGCCGTTCGGCCCGGCTCTCAAACCTTTTTGATGTAGAAGGTCAACAGCCCGCCTTCTTCCACGATGTCGAGAAGCTCGTGGCCGACCTTCTTGCAGAAGGCGGGAATGTGGGCGGCCGAGTCGGTGTCGGTGGCCAGAATCTCGAGCACCTCACCGCTGGCCATGGCCGCCAGCCGCTCCTTGGTCTTGAGGATGGGCAGCGGGCAGCTCAGTCCCCGGACGTCCAGTGAGTCGTCCGGGCTCAAATCCAATCCAACCGCGGCTTCATTGGTCATACTCATAGTTCAAATATACCCAAGCCGGCCGTCCTTGACAAGAAAACCGAATAGTTATGGGCAGTTGGTCGAAATGCGAAGCCGGTCGGGACTCAATGAGCCGAGTGTGACGCATTATAATGTAATTACAAACAATTAACCGCTTCGTTCTGCGGAACGCTCCGGCCAAAGTGTATTCACGAACGCTCCGGCCTGAACCATCTGGCATCGCCCTTCGGACAATTACTGGAAAACATTGAAATATTTTTTAGCGCCGGATTGTGTTCCAGGATCGGAAACAACTACTCTCGACAAATGCACCGAGCTCTTCGTTTTGCGTAGCGTGTCCCGAATGTGTCGATTTTATTCGTATCCTCCGGCCGCAGATTCAGCCAAAACTTTTTCACCGCGGCCAAGAGCTTAACGAGCTTGCCGGCCGCGCTTTCTTGACGCCCTCCAACTATTGGGGTAGATTCAGCCTCCGAGACAGAGGTATTTATAATGATTGGCATCTCCAAGCTCTACTGCGGCACGGTGGAGCCCTCCGATCCCATCCGCTACGGCCGCAAGTCCAAGGACCTCCCCTCCCACCTGCTCCAATTCGCCGCCGACAAAAAACCGGTCGTGGTCTGGAACGTGACCAAGGCTTGCAACCTGCGCTGCGTCCATTGCTACGCCCACGCCAAGGCCGGCCCGGCCCCGGACGAGCTGAGCCACCGGGAGGGGATCGCCCTCCTGGAAGACCTGGCCCGGTTCGGCGCGCCGGTGGTCCTCTTCTCCGGCGGCGAGCCCTTGATGCGGCCCGATCTGACCGATTTGATCAAGAAAGCCGTCTCCCTGGGCCTGCGGGCGGTCATCTCCACCAACGGAACGTTGATCTCCCGGGCGAAGGCCGAGGAGCTCAAGGACCTGGGCTTGAGCTACGTCGGCATCTCGCTGGACGGCCTCGCCAAAGTCAACGACCGCTTCCGCCGGGTCGAGGGCGCCTTTCAGGCGGCGCTCGAAGGCGTCAAGAACTGCCAGGCGGTGGGCTTGAAGGTCGGGCTCCGGTTCACCATCAACCGCCGCAACATCGAAGAGGTCCCCAAGATCTTCGACCTGATGGCCGAGCACGAGATTCCCCGAGTCTGCTTCTACCACCTGGTCTACGCCGGCCGGGGCTCGGAGCTGATCGAGGAGGCGCTCTCTCCGGCCGAGACCAGGCGGACGGTCGATTTGATTCTCGATCGAACCAGGGAGTTGCACGATTCCGGCCGCCCGGCCGAGGTGCTGACCGTGGACAACCACGCCGACGGACCGTACACTTACTTGAGGCTGCGCCGCGAGAACCCGGACCGGGCCGAGGAGGTGCTCAAGCTCCTTCAGTGGAACGAGGGCAACAACACCGGTCGGGGCATCGGCTGCGTCTCCTGGAACGGCGACGTCCACCCGGATCAGTTCTGGCGGCACGCCGTGCTGGGCAACGTCCGGGAGCGCCCCTTCTCCGAAATCTGGACCGATCCGGGGGTCGAGCTTTTGAGCGACCTCAGAAACCGCCGGGAGAAACTCCACGGCCGGTGCGCCAAGTGCCGGTGGCTCGATATCTGCAACGGCAACTTCAGGGTCCGGGCCGAGGCCATGACCGGCGACCTGTGGGCCCCCGATCCGGCCTGCTACCTGACCGACGAAGAGATCGGCCTGACCGAAGCCCGAAATCAGGAGTGATACATGGCCTTTCCCGTCCATCGACCCCGACGCCTGCGCCGGAGTGAGACCATCCGCCGGATGGTCCGGGAGACGACCCTCTCGCCGGCCGACTTCATCTACCCGCTGTTCATCGTCGAGGGCGACGGCGTAAAGACGCCCATCGACTCGCTGCCCGGCAACTTCCACCTCTCGCCGGACATGGCGGCCAGGGAGGCCAAGGCGGCTTTCGAGTCGGGCGTGCCGGCGGTCATCCTCTTCGGCCTGCCCGACTTCAAGGACGACAAGGGCTCCGGAGCCTGGGCCGAGAACGGCGTGGTCCAGAAGGGGGTCAAGGCGATCAAGGACGCCGTGCCGGAGATGGTCGTCATCTGCGACACCTGTCTTTGCGAGTACACCGACCACGGCCACTGCGGGCCTTTGTGCGGCCAGGAGGTGGACAACGACGCCACTCTGCCGCTCTTGGCCCAAACGGCGGTCAGCCAGGCCCGGGCCGGAGCGGACATGATCGCCCCCTCGGACATGATGGACGGCCGGGTGGCGGCCATAAGAAAGGCTCTGGACGACAACGGCTTCAAGGACATCCCGATCATGGCCTACGCCGCCAAGTACGCCTCGGCCTTCTACGGCCCCTTCCGCGAGGCGGCCCAGTCGGCCCCGTCCTTCGGCGACCGCAAGGCCTACCAGATGGATCCGGCCAACGCCCGCGAGGCGCTCAGGGAGGTCGCCCTGGACGTCGAAGAGGGGGCCGACCTGATCATGGTCAAGCCGGCCCTGCCGTACCTCGACGTGATTGCGGCGGTCAAGGAGGCCTTCCCGTTGCCGGTGGCGGCCTACAACGTCTCCGGCGAGTTCGCCATGGTCAAGGCGGCGGCCGAGAAGGGCTGGGTCGACGGCGAGAAGGTGATGATGGAATCGCTGCTGTCCATCAAGCGGGCCGGAGCGGACCTGATCCTGACCTACTTCGCCGTCGAGGCGGCCAGGCTGCTGGGCTGATGCCGGGCCATCCGGGCGGACACCATCCCCATCCCGGCGGCCCGCCGAGCGGTTCCAAAGGCGGCCCGCCGGCGCTGAGGCTTTTGGCCTGGGAGCTGACCCGGCGCTGCAACCTGGACTGCAAGCACTGCCGGGCCGGGGCCGAGGACCACGTCTACCCCGGCGAGATGACCACCCAGGAGGCCCTCGACTTCTTGACCGAACTGGCCGAGTGGGCTGAGCCGATCGTTATTCTGACCGGCGGCGAGCCCCTGCTTCGACCCGACGTTTTCGACATCGCCGCCCATGGAACGAGGCTGGGCTTGAGGATGGTCATGGCCGTCAACGGCGTGCTCTTGACCGAGGAGCGGGCCCGGCGGGCGGTCGAGGTCGGCATTGCCCGGATCTCCATCTCCATCGACGGACCGGACGCGGCCGGCCACGACGCCTTCCGACAGGTCGAGGGCGCCTTCGAAGGCGCGCTCAAAGGGATAGAGGCGGCCAAATCGGCCGGGTTGGAGTTCCAGATCAACACCACCATCACCCCGGCCAACGTCGATCAGCTCCAGGCCATCCATGACCTGGCCAGACGGCTGGGCGCGGTCGCCCACCACATCTTTCTCCTGGTCCCCACCGGCCGGGGCCGGGGGCTTGAAGGGTTGGACGCCGAACGCTACGAGACTACGCTCCACTGGTTCTATGACCAGCGCTCGCCGGAGATGCACTTGAAGGCCACCTGCGCCCCGCACTACTATCGCATCCTCCGCCAGCGGGCCAGGCAGGACGGGGTGTCGGTCACTTTCGAGTCCATGGGCCTGGAGGCGGTCACCAGGGGCTGCCTGGGCGGGGTCGGTTTTGCCTTTCTGTCTCACCTGGGTCGGGTCCAACCCTGCGGCTATCTGGAGCTCGAGGCCGGCGACGTCAAGAAGACGCCGTTCAGGGAGATTTGGGAGAATTCCGAGCTGTTCAAAAAGCTGCGCGACTTCGCCGGCTACGAGGGCAAGTGCGGCCGTTGCGAGTACGTCAAGGTCTGCGGCGGTTGCCGGGCCAGGGCCTACGAAGCCACGGGCAACGTCCTGGCCGAAGAGCCGCTGTGCAGTTACCAGCCCAGAAAGGGGGCCTGAGGTCGATGGCCGACGACGCCCGGTTGAACCACATGGACGACAAGGACCGGGAGATATTGAACATCATCCAGTCCCACTTCCCCATCGAAGAGCGGCCCTATGCGGCCGTGGCCGACATGGTCGGACTTTCCGAAGCCGAGGTGATGGAGCGGGTCAGGGCGCTCAAGGAGCGCGACGTCATCCGGCGCATCGGCGGCAACGTCTCCTCCCGGTCGGTCGGCTACGTCTCGACGCTGTGCACGGCCAGGGTGCCCGAGGACAAGATGGAAGCCTTTATCGAGGCGGTCAACTCCCGGCCCGGCGTGACCCACAACTACCGGCGTGACAACGACTTCAACCTGTGGTTCACCTTCATCGCCCCCAGCAAGGAAGACCTGGACGCCGAGCTGGCGGCCATCGAGCGCGAGACCGGGGTCGAAGTGTTGAGCCTGCCGGCGGTGCGAACCTTCAAGATCCAGGTCGATTTTCCGGTCTAGCCTCTGACCAACCTGATCAGCACCGCCTCGGGCGGAACAAAGACCCGCATCGGCGGCCCCCAGCCGCCGGCGCCGACGGTGGTGAAGATCCGGCTGCCCTCGGCCAG
This sequence comes from uncultured Thermodesulfobacteriota bacterium, assembly GCA_964634465.1. Lineage (GTDB taxonomy): Bacteria > Desulfobacterota > Desulfarculia > CAZWLY01. The sequence goes on from CAZWLY010000018.1 coordinate 35,397, forward strand.
CTCATAGAGGCCCTGCAAGTAAGGGTAGCGCCAGGCGACGAGATAGGTGAACGGCCATATCTGGCCGCCGTGGGTGTGGCCCGAAAGCTGGAGATCGAACTTGCCCAGCGTGCTGGGCAGGACTTCGGGGCGGTGTTTCAACAGCACAAGGGGCAGGTCGCCGTCTTGCGCCGCCAGGAGCCTTTTCTCGGCGGCCACGATCTCCTGGGACGGCTCGCCGTGGCCGTAGTCGTCCAGGCCGATCAACTGGATCACCCCGCCCGGCGCGACCGCCTGCTGCCGTAAGAGCACGAAGCCGGCCGCCTTGTGAAAGGCGCCGCTGACATCGGCGCCGGCGTACCGATCGGCGTAATACTCGTGGTTGCCGGCGATGGCGTATTTGCCCAGCCTGGGTTTGACCGCGGCCAGCATGGCCGCCACCGGCCGCCAGTCTTCACGGTGAATGCCGGTCTCGATCAGGTCGCCGGTGGAGAGGAACAAGTCGTAGTCGAGCGGCTCGATGACTTCGAGGATGCGCTCGAGACGCGCCCTGGCCTCGACCGAATAGAGGTGAAGGTCGCTGATGAGGAGGATGCGGACCTCGTCCACTCCGGCCGGCAGCTTGGCCGTGGTCACGGTCAACTCTCTGACCTTCGGCCGGCGGGCTTCGATCAGCCCCCAGCCGGAGAGGACGACCGAGGCAGCCAGGATGGCGAGGAAGGCCGGTTTGGCCAACGCTTTCCCGCCGAGGCGCTTGAAGACAACCAGCAGAACCGAGCCCAGGAAAAGATAGAAAACCAGGCCCAGCCAGACGTAAGTGACAAAGGCATAGACGCCGATCTCGCCGCCGATGAGGACGTAGGCGGCCGGCGAAAAGACCATCACCCAGAACCAGGTCTTGACCGCCTTTCGGACCGGGCCGGTCAGTTCGAGAGCCGAGGCGGCCTGGGAAAAGACCAGCCAGTTGATCAAGGCGTAAGCGGCGGTGAAGACGGCGTAAAAGATCAGTGCGCCCGGCACGGTCTCACGTCCGACCCGGTCCGGAGTTTGGCGGGCGACGGCTCATGAAACCCTGGGCTAAGGATTCCAGGGCTTGGCGATGATCTCCCGGACCTTGGCCTCCAGGCAATCATGGGAGTTGGCCGGCCGGACGACCATGGCCGTGTCCGCGCCGCGGGCGGTGCCGGCGATGGTGATGACGTCCTCGTCGGTCCTGACCCAGCCTCGGTCGGCGGCCATGTAGGCCATCTCCAGCCCGACCTTGACCCCCTGACCGAACATGCGCAGGGTGTAGGCCATGATCTCGTCCACCTGGAAGGTGTTCAGCTTGCTGCGCACCCCCCGGCCGACGCCGCCGAAGGCATGGGCCGCGGTCAGCACCTTGATCCCCTTATCTTCCAACCGCGCCCGTTCCTCTTCGGGGAGTTCCTGCTCGTTGGGTGCGGAAAAGCCGGTGACGTGGCTGACGGCGATCAACTCGAACTCGTCGGGGTCGAAGTGCTCCAGGGCCATCATCGCCGTTTGGCCGGTGCAGGTGGCGATGACAATCTTCTTTATCTCCAGTTCCTTGGCCCGCTTGGCGGCGTGGGCCAGGACGGCTTCGGTGTTGTTCTTGCCCTTGGTCTTGAAGTGAAGCGTCTCGGTGACGAAGCTCTCTGACAACGGACACCTCCTCACTGATGTCAACGGTGGTCGATCTCTGGGGGCAGTTTAACCCATTGGGCGGCCGGGACAAGTCATTATCGAGGTCGCTCACTCGCCCTTGAAGACCGGCCGGCGCTTTTCCAGGAAGGCCGTCTTGCCCTCCACGTAGTCGGCGCTGGAGTAGGCCAGCCGCCGGAGCCCCTGCAATCGCTCGAAGGTTTCCGGGCTCAAGGGGTGCGAGTTGGCCAGGATGCGCAACTGCTCCTTGATGACGGCGATGGCCAGGGGCGAGTTCTGGGCGATCTTCCCGGCCAGCTCGTAGGTAAAGTCTTCCAGTTCGTCGGCCGGGACGAGGTGGTTGAGAATGCCGAGTCGAAGCGCCCGTTCGGCGTCGATGGGCTGGGCGGTGAAGAACATCTCCTTGGCGATATGCAGGCCGACGATGTTGATGAAGTGGATGATGCCCGAAGGGTTGTAGGGCACGCCGATCTTGGCCGGGGTGATGGCGAAGCTGGCTCTCTCGTCGCCGATGAGCAGGTCGCAGGTGAAGGCCAGGTCGCAGGCCCCGCCCCAGACCGAGCCGTCGATCATGGCCATCACCGGGGCGGGAAGCTTCTGGACGGCCCTGAGCACCTGCTCCAGGAGGTCGTCGTAGCCCAGCGGGTCCCGGCCCGGATCGGGCAGCTCGGTGATGTCCAGCCCGGCCGACCAGACCTTGGATCCGGCCGCGGCGCGGAGGACGACCACCCTGGCTTTCTGGTCGGCCATCTCTTCCAGAGCGGCCAGAAGCTCCTTCAGCAAGGCGGCGCTCAAGCTGTTTCGCTTGTCAGGGTTGTTGATGGTGATGGTCCCGATGGGACCGCTCGATTCGGTCATGATCAGGGACATGGTCGGCCTCCCGGTTGGGTAGCGACGCTTCGACCGACATATCGATCCGCCGGCCTGGAGGTCGTCCCTCCAGACCCGCGGCGAAAAGGGAGTTGTCGGTTCGGTCTTTGTCAGCCCGCGGCGGAACCGATCGCGACCAGCTCGATGTCGAAGATGAGCACCCGGCCGGCCAGAGGATGATTGGCGTCGAGGACGGCCTCCTCGTCGTTGAGCTCCTTGACCCAGACCACGAAGCTGCCCGCTTCCGACTGGGCCTGGAGCGGATCGCCGATCTGGACCTCCGGCGGCAGCTTGTCCCGGGCGATGCGCTGCTCCATGGCCGGGTCGCGCAGCCCGTAACCTTGCTCCGGCGGCACCTCGACCGTCTTCTTCTCGCCCGGCCGCATGCCGATGACGGCCTGACTGACTCCGGGGATGACCTCGTCTCCGCCGGCGGTGAAGGCCAATGGGTCCTGTCCGTCCGAGGAGTCGAAGACCGACCCGTCCCTGAACCGCCCCGTATAATGAATCTGGACGTAATCCCCGGCTTTGGTTGCTTCCATCTCTCTCTCCGTTTCTCAGCCGGGCAATCTAAATGGCGCGGCCGGATTTAATCTGCGGACAAAATAACTGCAGAGGCTATCTTACACCAGTTACGGTCTTTGGGAAGGGCTTTTTTGTTTTTCGATGTACAAAATTGTACTAAACGGTTTTTTATTTGAAACCGACTCGCTCGATTTTGGGGCCTTACGGCCCGTTCGGCCCGGTCTCCGACCGACCGGCGGCTCGGGGCGGGCGCCTTCCGCCGGCTCTGTCGCCCGGCCGGGGTTGGCTGTATGTTATTTTTAAGATCGATCTCATCAATCCGGGGCGAGTCGGTCCGGCCCAGGCGGACCTCATCGCCAGAGGGTTTGTTGGAGGCGGGTGATGGGTCTTGTCGAGTTCAAACTTGTCGCCGCGGCCGCGATCTTCTTGAGCGGTCTGGCCGGCGGGCTGACGTCGTTTCGCCTGGAGAGGAGCGAGCAGGCCGAGACCCTCTTCTCCTTTGGCAGCGCCCTGGCCGGAGGCGTCTTTTTGGGGGCGGGGTTGATCCACATGCTGCCCGACGCCGCGGCCGGCTTCGGCCGGCTAAAGCCCGGACTGGACTACCCCCTGGCCTTTTTCACCGCCAGCCTGGGTTTCGTTCTGATCCTGCTCCTGGACCGGGTCATCGTCCTCCCGTCCGAGGCGGAGACCGGGGCGAGCGGCAGGCGTGGGGGCGGGCCGCTGACGGCCTATGTCCTGGCTTTGACGCTCTCGCTCCACTCCATTCTGGCCGGGGCCGCCCTGGGCGCGGAAGACACCCTTTTGGGCTCGGTGGTCATCCTCATCGCCATCATCGGCCACAAGGGCTCGGCCGCCTTCGCCTTGGCGGTCGGTCTTCGCCGGGCCGCCATCGGCCGGAGGCGGCTCATCAAGATTCTGGTCCTTTTTTCGTTGATGACGCCGCTGGGCATCGCCGGCGGGACCTGGTTGAACGCCCTGCTGGCCGGCCAGGACAACGATCTCTTCGAGGCGGTCTTCGACGCCCTGGCCGCCGGCACCTTTCTCTACATCGCCACTCTGGACATAATCGAAGAGGAGTTCGCCTCGCCTCGGGGCCGGCGGGCCAAGTTCGCCCTGCTGTGTCTGGGCGTGGGCGTCATGGCCTTACTGGCGTTGCGGCTGTAGGCTTCCGGCCGTTCCGGATACGGCCCAAGTGGGCCGCGGCGAGGGCCGCTCGCCAGAGGTCTAGAGCAGGTGCATGTCCTCCGCCGCTTTCAACAGGTCGTCGCGGAACTTGGGATGGGCCAACGAGATGATGGCCAGGGCCCGCTCGGCCTGGGACTTGCCCTTGAGATCGACCACCCCGTACTCGGTGGCCAGGTAGTGGGTGTCCATCCGGGGGGTGGTGACCACCACGCCCTCGGCGAAGCGGGGCACGATGCGCGACACCTCGCCGTCGTGGGCGGTGGCGTAGAAGGCGATGATCGACTTGCCCCCCTTGGAGTTGTAGGCGCCGCGGACGTAGTCGAGCTGGCCGCCGGTGCCGGAAAACTGGGCGCCGCCCAGGAACTCCGAGTTGCACTGGCCCAGCAGGTCCACCTCCAAGGTGGAGTTGATCGAGATCATGTTGTCGTTTCTGGCGATGACGGACGGGTCGTTGGTGTAGGACACCGGGTAGGACTCCATGGCCGGGTTGTCGTCCATGAATCGGTACATCTCCCCATCGCCCAGGGCGTTGGTGAAGACGTGCTTCCTGGGGTGGAGATTCTTTTTGGCCCCGGTGATAACCCCCCTCTTGATCAGATCGTACATGCCCGGACAGAACAGCTCGGTGTGAATACCCAAGTCTTTGTGATCCTTCAAAAAGGTTGTCACCGCATTAGGAATGCCGCCGATGCCGAGCTGGAGGCAGGCGCCGTCGGGAACCAGCTCGGCGACCGAGCGGCCGATGATCTCGGCCTCAGGTCGGGGCTCGGCCGGGGAGACGACGATCAGGGGCGCGTCGTTCTCGACGATGGCGTCCACCTCGGAGACGTGGATCAGGGAGTCGCCGAACACCCGGGGCATGTTGGCGTTGACCTCGACGATCAGCCGCTTGCAGTGCCGGGCGGCGGTGGAGATGTAGTCGTTGACCGCCCCCAGGCTGAAATAGCCGGCCTTGTCCATGGGTGAGACGGTGGTCAGGGTCGTGTCGACGTCCATCGTCTCCCTGATCAGCCGGGGCACCTGGTGGAACTCGTTGGGCACGAACTGGTTCAAGCCGACCTTGACGTAGTTGCGGTCCGAGGCGCTGACGAACCAGGAGTAGGGGAAGATGACGTCGCTCAAATCCGGGGCGAGGATGGTCTCGGCGGCGTACTTCATCGGCAACAACGAGAAGACCTTGAGGTCTTTGACGTCCCCGGCCCGGGCCCGGTCGGCCAAGGCGGCCAGCAGCGCCGGCGGCTCGCCGGCGGCCATGCCGTGGACGATCGTCGAGGAGTCGGGAATGCTCGCCACGGCCTTTTCCGGGGTAGTCAGCTTCTTTTTGTACTCGGCGCGATACATCTTTGGCCTCTCCCTCGCTTGGGTTCAGCGACGACCGCCAAGGCGGCCGAAAGCAGGTCTCGATCGGGGATAGTTTAATCCGGCCGGGGCGTTGGTGTAAATCCAGAAAGGCGGTCCGAAGCTCGTCGGCCGGCCATGGGGGCTTGGCTCGCCGGCCACGATGGGTATAATGACGGCGATCGAGCGTCGCGCTTGCGGTTCGGACCCCGTTCCGGCGGGAAGAAAGCTCAGCGGTCGAGCCAAAAGAGAAAGCAGGTCGGAGCGCCCGGCCAGCCTGGCGCCGCCGGCCCGAGCGGCCGACGGCCCGACCAGGCGCCAAGCCATGGAGAGAGTCTGGGAATGCCCTTCATATCGGTTCGGGACATCGAACTCTACTACGAAATCAAAGGTCGGGGGCCGCGCCTGGTCTTCATCAGCGGCACCGGCCACGACCTGAGAATAAGCCCCAACGCCTTCACCTACCCGCTTGTCGAGCGCTTCACGGTTCTCGGTTTCGACCAGCGGGGCATGGGCCGCTCCGGCAAGCCGGACGTTCCCTACACCATGGCCGACTATGCCGCCGACGCCGCCGCGCTCATGGCCGCCCTCGGCTGGAACGAGGCGGCGGTGATGGGCGTCTCCTTCGGCGGCATGGTCGCCCAGGAATTGGCCCTTCGCCATCCCGAGCGGGTGTCGCGGCTCATCCTGTGCTGTTGCGCCAGCGGCGGGGCCGGCGGCTCGTCCTATCCGCTCCACGAGCTGGTCGATCTCCCGCCCGAGGAGCGGACCGCCCGGTTCATCGAACTGACCGACTCCCGTCTCGACAAGACCTGGCAGGCGGCCCACCCGGAAGAGTTCAAGGCCCTGATCGACAAGACCCTGGCCGACGTGGCCCTGACCTCGGCCGAACCGGGCTGGGCCGTAGGCGCACGGCGACAACTGAAGGCGCGCCAGGGGCACGACACCTACGACCGCCTGCCCCGGATCACCGCGCCGACGTTCGTCTGCGGCGGCCGCTACGATCTGATCGTCACTGAGGAGCGGCTGAGAACGCTGGCCGAGCGCATCCCCAACGCCCGCCTGGAGATGTTCGCCGGCGGACACCTGACCTTTTTGGAGGAGGACCCGCGGGCCTTCGAGCGGATTTTCGCCTTTCTGAGTGGAGAACTCGATGGCTGATGACAGAACGTCCGACCGGAAAGTGAACCGGATCGACAAAACCGCCGCTTTTCTCGGTCTCAACCGGAGCATGGTCGGGCTGTTGGCCATGGTCGTTCTGGTCGGCATGGGTGAGCGCCTGGCCGAGCGGTTCCTGCCCATCTACCTCATCGCCCTGGGCGGCGGGGCGGTCTCGGTCGGCCTCCTAAACGGCCTGGACAACCTGCTCTCGGCCCTCTACTCCTTCCCCGGCGGTTACCTCTCCGACAAGCTGGGAGCCAAGCGGGCCCTGCTGGTCTTCAACGTCATGGCCATGACCGGCTTTCTGGTGGTGATTCTGATTCCGGCCTGGCCGGCGGTCATCGGCGGGGCGGTGCTGTTCCTGTCCTGGACGGCCATCTCGCTGCCGGCGACGATGGGCCTGGTCGCCCGGGTGCTGCCCCGGCAAAAGCGGACCATGGGCGTGACCATGCACTCCCTGGTCCGGCGCATCCCCATGGCCCTGGGACCAGTCGTCGGCGGGCTTTTCATCGGTCTCTTCGGCGAAAAGGACGGCGTTCGGCTGGCCTTTGGGGCCGCCTTCTTGATGGCCGTGGCGGCGATGATTCTCCAGCAGAAGATGATCTCCGACGACGAGCCCGGCCCGGCCAAGGCCACGGGCAACCCCCTCGCGATGTGGCGCCGGATGAGCCCGGACCTCAAAAACCTGCTCGTCTCCGACGTGTTGGTCCGCTTTTGCGAGCAGATCCCCTACGCCTTCGTCGTCATCTGGGCGATGAAGGCGATCGCTTCGCCGGTGACGGCCCTCCAGTTCGGCGTCTTGACCGCCGTCGAGATGGCCACGGCGATGCTGATCTACGTGCCGGTGGCCTACTTCGCCGACAAGGGGGCCAAGAAACCCTTCGTGGTCATCACCTTTGTCAACTTCACCCTGTTCCCCCTGGCGCTCATGTTCTGCCAGTCCTTCTGGCCGTTGGTCGCGGCGTTCGTGCTCCGCGGCCTGAAAGAGTTCGGCGAGCCGACCCGGAAGGCGCTCATCATGGATTTGGCCCCGGAGGACGCCAAGGCCGGCATGTTCGGGCTCTATTATCTGCTTCGCGACGTGATCGTCTCCGTGGCCGCCTTTGGCGGGGCCTTTTTGTGGCTCATCAGCCCCGCGGCCAACTTTTTGACCGCTTTCTTCTTCGGCGCGGCCGGAACGATCTGGTTCGCCGTCAAGGGCCGGGACCTGACCGCCCTAGGCCGGAATTGAGCTTCACCGGCCGGCGCAGCCGACTTCGGCCTGTACCGTCCGTCCGAATCGTCTATAATGCTCTCGGCGGGCGGCCGAGGCCCCCGCGGTTGAGACCGCCTATCCTTTAAAATATGGATCGCCGGGAGCATCCTCGTGAGTCGGATTCTCTGGAACATCCACCATCCCAAAGGCCGCTGGCGGGTCGTCGTCACCAAGGAATTGCCCGGCCGGCGCTGGCTCGAGATTCTGACCGGGGCCGACTGCCGGGTGGATGTCTCCGCTTCCACCGAGATCCTGACCGCCGAAGAGATCGAGACGGCCATGGGCGAGGAGTGCCACGGAGTCATCGGCCAGTTGACCGAAACCTGGGGAAAGGAGTCGTTGGCCGCTTTGAAAAGGGCCGGCGGCCGGGTCTACTCCAACTACGCCGTCGGCTTCGACAACGTCGATATAGAAGCCGCCGTCCGGCTGGGTCTGCCAGTCGGCAACACCCCCGGCGTTCTGACCGAGGCCACGGCGGAGTTGGCCGCGGCGCTGACCTTTGCCGCGGCCCGGCGGCTGATCGAGGCCGACGAGTTCATGCGCTCGGGCGAGTTCACCGTCTGGCGGCCGGGTCTCTTTCTGGGCCGCCTGCTCCATCGCAAGAGGCTCGGCGTCATCGGCGCCGGCCGGATCGGTTCGGCCTACGCCCGGCTGATGGTCCAGGCCTGCCAGATGGACCTCATCTATTTCAATCCCCATCGCCCCAACGAGGCCTTGGAGGAATTCGTGGCCGCCTACGGCCGCTTCCTCGACTCCCAGGGGCTCGAGCCGGTCGGATGCACCAGGGCCCGGAGCGTGGAGGAGGTCCTGAGGCAAGCCGACGTGGTCGGCCTCAACCCGGTTCTCGACGACTCGACCCGGCACCTGATCGACGCCGAGCGGCTCGAACTGATGAAGGACGACGCCATCTTGATCAACACCAGTCGGGGCGGGGTCATCGACGAGGCGGCCCTGGTCGCGCACCTGAAAAGCCATCCCCGTTTCAGGGCCGGCCTGGACGTCTTTGAGGACGAGCCGGTGATGAAGCCCGGCCTGGCCGAATTGAAGAACGTCGTTCTGGCGCCCCACATCGGTTCGGCCACCGGCTTTTCCCGCCGGGGCATGGCCGTTCTGGCTGCAGCCAACGTGGTCGCCATGTTGAGCGGCTGGCCGGTCTGGCCGGACGGTGACATCCGGCCCTTTCTGAGTGACGAACCGCCCCCGGCCGCACCGAGTATCGTCAACGCCGAGGCCTTGGGACTCGAAGCATATCGGGGGCGATCGAGCGGCGGCTGACCCTGAGTGGGCCCCGCAAAATAGGTCACGGCTTCGTTCTGTCCGACGTCGGCCGAAAACGGTTTGAACCGGGCCTTAATTCGGTAAATGAGATTTGGATTGGGGTTTTATTTTTTGCTGTAATTCCACAAACTAGACCCGTGAGCGTCCCCAGAATCCAGGCCAACGCCCCTCCCGGCGCCGTTTTCAAGCTCCAATTTACGTTAGAACTGGCCAAAAGCGCGCTTTTCGAGTAAAAATAGACGGAATTTCATGGTGAAAAGCAGGAGGACTAAAATCATGGCGGATTCTGCCGGGCAGCTTTCCGGAAACGTCACCAAGGTCTACAGTAACTGCGGCATGTGCTCCGTCCGATGCCCGATTGAGGTCGATGTCCTCGACGGGGAGGTGGTCTACATCACGGGCAGTCCCCACGTGCCGGCCCTCAACGGCTCTCTCTGCCCCAGGGGCGGGGCCGGTTTGGCCCTCTTGAACGACAACGAACGGCCGCAGGGTCCTCTCATCCGCGACGGCGAGCGCGGCGAGGGCAAGTGGCGGCGGGTGACCTGGGACGAGGCCTTTACCTACGTCGCCGACCAGTTGATGACCATCATGAGCAAGTACGGCGGCCGGTCCATCCTCTACACCAACCGAGGGGGCCCCTGGCAGGACATCCAGAAGGCCTTCGTGCGCGGCCTGGGTTCGCCCAACTACACCAATCACGACGCCTCCTGCGCCAGAAACGTCCAGCACGCCGCCAAGTCGGTGATCGGCATGGGCCGCAAAGGGGTCACCTACGACCTCAAGAACGCCAGGCACGTGGTGTTGCAAACCCGCAACATCTTCGAGGCGATCAACGTCTCCGAAGTCAACAACTTGCTTGCGGCCATGGCCAACGGCTGCAAGCTGACGGTGATCGACATCCGCTCGACCATCACCGCCACCAAGGCTCACAACTTCTTCTTGATTCGGCCCGGGACCGACTACGCCTTCAACCTGGCCGTGATCAACACCCTCATCCAGAACAAGTGGTACGACCAAAACTACGTCAAGGTGATGTTCAGGGACTTCGACAAGCTGTTCGCCTTTGTCAAGCCCTACACGCCCGAGTGGGCCGAGGAGGAGACCGGCGTGTCGGCCGAGAGCATCGTCAACCTGGCCCAGCAACTGGCCGAGGCCGCCCCGGCGGTCATCTGGCACCCCGGCTGGCATCAGGCCCGCTACAAGAACTCCTTCTACGTCTCCCGGACGGCCTATCTGATCAACGGTCTGCTGGGCTCGCTGGGGGCCAAGGGAGGACTGCCGATCACCAACAAGGCCAAGGACTTCGGCTACAAGGGGCTCAAGTCCTTTGAGGACCTCTTCCCCAAGCCCGAGGAACGGCGGGCCGACGGTTTGGGCTGGAAGTACAAGCACTTCGACGCCGGGGCCGGTCTGTTGCAGTTGCAGTTCAAGGCCATCGAGACCGAGGATCCCTATCCGATCAAGGCCTACATCTGCTACCGCCACGACCCGTTGATGGCCATGCCCGATCCGGAGAAGGTCAAAAAGATCTTCGACAAACTCGACCTGATCGTGGCCATCACCTTCTCCTGGTCGGATACGGCCCACTACGCCGACGTGGTGTTGCCCCTGTCCACCTACCTGGAGCGGGAATCGACCATCGCTCACAAGGGCGGGCTCAAACCCTATTTCTTCTACCGGGCCCGGGCGGTCCAGCCGCGCTTCGACACCAAGGCGCCGTGGGAGATCTTCACCGGGCTGGCCAAGGCCCTCAACATGGAGCCGCTGGCCAAGTTCAACACCATCGAGGAACTTTGGAACTATCAGCTCGAAGGCACCGGCGTCAAAATCGAGGACTTCGCCGAGACGGGCATGGTCCAGTTGGCCGACAAGCCCAAGTATCGGAGCCTGGACGAGCTCAAGTTCGGTACGCCTTCGGGCAAGATCGAGGTCATCGCCGAGAAGTGGGAGGCGGCCGGCCTGCCGTCGCTTAAACCTTACGAATCGCCGGCCACTCCGCCCGAGGGCGAGTACCGGATCACCTTCGGCCGTTGCGCCCTGCACACCCAGGGCCATACCGTCAACAACCCGCTCTTGAACGAGGTCATGCCCGAGAACGTCCTTTGGATCAACAGCCACGAGGCGGACAAACTGGGGATCAGCGACGGCGACTTGGTCGAGGTCTCCAACAACGGCCACGCCGAAAGGATCAAGGCCAAGGTGACCGACACCATCCACCCCGAATGCGTCTTCCTGCTCCACGGCTTCGGCCACACTCTGGATGTGGAGACGCGGGCCAAGGGCAAGGGCGCGGCCGACCAGACGTTCATGATCGGCGGCCTGGACATCTGGGACCCGGCCGGTGGCGCGGTGGCTCTCCAGGAGCACTTCGTCAAGGTCGCCAAGGTCGGCTAACCCTAATGCAATGGGGCTTCGGAGGAGATAGATGAGCAACTACTACCTGTTTCAAGATCAGGACAATTGCATCGGCTGCCTGAGCTGCCAGGTCCATTGCAAGGCCAACAAGCACCTCAACGCCGGGCCGCTTCCTTCGCAGATCATCACCGTCGGGCCGAAGATGGTTCACGGCCTGCCCCGGGCGGCCTACGTGTTCATGCCCTGCTTCCACTGCCAGCGGCCGTGGTGCGTGGCCGCCTGCCCGACCGGGGCGATGCAGAAGCGGCCCTCAGACGGCATCGTGTTCGTCGATGAAAGCCTGTGCGTCGGTTGCAAGAGCTGTATGCTGGCCTGCCCCTGGGGCGCGCCCCAATGGAACCCGGAGACCCGCAAGGTGGTCAAATGCGACTACTGCATCGACCGGCTCGACCGGGGCCTGAAGCCGGCTTGTGTGACCAACTGCACCACCAAGTGCCTCAAGTTCGGCAAGCCCGAGGAGATCCCCAACCTCAAGCGGGAGCGCTACGCCAAGAAGGTCTCGTTCGATCGGCATAAAGACGAGAACCCGGCCCCTTCGGCCCCCAGCCGAGGCTGGCAGGAGTTGGGTCGGGGCGGGTTCTCCCGGGACAAGGCCAAGACCGAGCGGATCCACGGCACGCCGCTGCCCCGCAAGGTGGCCAAAAAGAAGAACCAGAAGTAGCGGCGGGCGGTGAGCGATATGCCAAACGACGCCACCTGGGAGCTGCCGCTGACTTCCCTCTGGGAATCGCTCGAGACGCCCGGCATCGCCGACTATATGGCCGCCGGCGGCTACGGCGCGGCCTTGGACGTCGCCCGACACGGCGGCCGGGACGTGATTCGCAGCCTGAGGGATTCGGGCGTACGCAGCCGCGACGGGGCGGGCACGCCGCTTTTCATGACTTGGCGGTCTTGTCAGAGCGCGCCGGCCGCCCTGAAGTACGTCATCTGTCTGGCCGACGACTTCGACGCCGAGGCGCCCATCTACCGGGAGCTGTTGTTCAAGAGCCCCCATCTGGTCATCGAGGGCATGATCTGCGGCGCGCTGGCCGTGGGCGCGACAGAGGGTTTCATCTATCTGCGCCAGGGCGACTACGAGCTGCTCTCGATCTTGGAGCGGGCCGTAGCCGAGGCTCGGGCCGAGGGCCTGCTCGGCGCGGACGCCCTCCTGGACATCCGGATCATCCCCGGCCAGCGGGCTTTCCTGTGCGGCAAGGCCGCCCCCCAGACGGCCTTCCTGGAGGAGCTTCTGGCCAACCGGGGCCCGGTGGAGCGGGGGGTGACCGACGGCTTGTTCGGCTGGCCGACCCTGCTTCACGACCCGGAGAGTTGGGCCCAGGCGCCTTTGATTCTCGGCAAGGGCCCTGAATGGTATCGCTCACTCGGCCGAAGCGGTCTTTCCGGAACCAAACTGGTCCACCTCGGCGGGCGGGTCAACCGGCCCGGCCTGATCGAAGCGCCGCTGGGCGTTTCCCTGGCGGAGATCATCGAGGCCGGCGGCGGCATCCCCGACGAGACCGTGGTCAAGGCCATTCAGCTCGGCGGCCCCTCGGGCGGCTTTCTGCCGGAGACGATGCTCGACCTCTCCCTCGACTACGAAATCCTGGCCGAGGCCGGGGTGAGCATGGGTTCGGGCGGATTTCAGATCATCGACGACACGGTGTGCATGGTCGCCCGGACGTTGGAGATGGTCTCGAAGTGCATCGGCGACTCCTGCTGCCAGGTGCCCGAGTGTGACCGCCGCTTGAACCGGATCAAGCGGCTGCTGACCGAGATCGAGGAGGGCCGGGGCACCACCGGCCACATGGACTCGCTGGACAGGGTCGGCGTCGAGCTTCTGGGCGGCGACTCCTTCGGCACCGAGCGTTCGGTGGCCCGACCGCTCCTGACCGCTCTGGCCTACTTCGGCGCCGACTTCGACCACCATCTCTCCCAGGGGATCTGCGCCACGGGAAAGCGCTACGGCCTTGAGACGGCTCCCTGCCAGGCGGCCTGTCCGGCGGGGATCGACGTCCCGTCCTATATCGCCTTGATCGGCCAAGGCAAGTACAAGGAAGCCATCGCCCTGATCCGCCGGGACAACCCGCTGCCCTGGACCTGCGGCCTGGTCTGCACCCACCCTTGCGAGAATGTTTGCACCCGGGGCGAGATGGACCAGCCGATCTCGATCATGTCCTTGAAGGGCTTCGCCGCCGAGCAGGTCATGGCCGGAGACGGCTACCCCCGTCCGCCCCTGGAACCGGCCCGGCCGGAAAAGGTGGCCGTCATCGGGTCGGGGCCGGCCGGGCTTTCGGCGGCCTACTTTCTGGCCCTCAAGGGCTACCAGGTGACCATCTTCGAGGCCTCGCCCCTGCCCGGCGGCGTCTTGAGATACGGCATCCCCGAATACCGGCTGCCCAGCGAGGTGGTCCAGGCCGAGGTGGACGCCATCCTGGAGCTGGGCGTCGAGCTCAAGACCGGCGTTCGGGTCGGTGTCGACGTCTCCCTGGACGAGCTCAGGGAGCAGGGCTACAAGGCTTTCTTTTTGGGGCTGGGGGCGCATCAGAGCATGAGCCTCAACATCGAAGGCGAGCAGGAGTTGGAGAACGTCTTCGACGCTCTGACCTTTTTGGGTCAGGTCCGCTCCGGTAGAAGAGAACGGCCGGCCGCCAAGGTGGTCGTGGTCGGCGGCGGCAACGCGGCCATCGACGCCGCCCGGACCTGCGTCCGGCTGGGCTGCGAAAAGGTGACCATCGCCTACCGCCGGACGCGGCGGGAGATGCCGGCCTGGGAGGAGGAGATCCGTCAGGCCGAGGAGGAAGGCGTCGAGATCCTGTATCTGACCATCCCCAAGCGGGTGGTGGGCGTCGAGGGCAAGGTGAGCGGCTTGGAGTGCCTCAAGGCCGAACTGGGCGAACCCGACGCCTCCGGCCGGCGGCGGCCGGTGCCGATCACCGACAGCGACTTCATCATCGAGGCCGGGGCAGTCATCGCCGCCATCGGCCAGCAGCCGGATATAACCTGCGTCATCGACCACGAGCACGTGACCGTCTCCAACCGCTGCCGGGTGGTGGTCGATCCCAAGACGCTCCAGACCAACCGGCCCGACATCTTCGCCGCCGGCGACGTGGTCACCGGCCCGGCCACGGTGGTCCAGGCCGTGGGGGGCGGCAAGTGGGCCGCCGAGTCGATCCACGCCTACCTGACGGGCGAGAAGCTGCCCCAGGGACCGCCGGCCAAGAAACCCCGGGCCCATCTGGATGCGGTCGATCTGGAGGCGGCCGACCGGGTCGGCCTGGAGCGGGTCCGGATGCCGCTCATCCTCCTTGAAGATCGCAAAACCACCTTCAACTGGGTCGAAAGCGGTCTCGAGGAGGATTCGGCCCGCCGGGAGACCTTGAGGTGTCTACGGTGCGATATGTGCGTCGGCTGCGGACTGTGCCAGATGGTCTGCGAGGAGATGGGGCTCAGGAGTCTCCAGCTTTCGACCACCTCCGAGGGTCGCCTGGCCCTGACCGACTACCACCGGCCCAGTCGGAGCTGTATCGGTTGCGGCAGTTGCGTCCAGGCCTGTCCCCACAAGAACATCCGGATGCTGGATACCGGTGACGAGCGGCGGATCATCTTCTGCGGCACCGAGACGGCCCGGTTGAAACTGGAGCGCTGCGAGGGCTGCGGCGAGATGCTGGCCCCGGAGGCCTATCTGGCCTTCCTGAACCGCCTGGTCGAAGGCGAGCCCCACGACCTGTCGCGCAAGCTGTGTCCGGTCTGCGCCCGCAAACGCTGGGCCGAGGGCCAGGCGGGCGACGTGTTGTGGTTCCCGCCGCCCGAGGGTTGATCGGGCCGGGTTGACGCCAACCGAAATCGACGGGCGGTCGGGCGCCAAGCCCGGCCGCCCGATTCAATTCCGGCCCCTGGTCCGGGCTTTGCCTTGGGCGGCCAAGTTGTTGTAAGCTGCCTCAAGATCAACGGTTCGGGGGATGGATCATGAAAAGCTATCGCAAAGAATTGTTCTTCGAGGCGCCGAGCAGGCGGGCCTTCTTCAACATCACTCCCCAGGTGGAGGAGGCCCTGCGGGAAAGCGGCGTCAGAGAGGGCCTGTGTCTGGTCAACGCCATGCACATCACCGCCTCGGTGTTCATCAACGACGACGAAGCCGGCCTCCATCACGACTACGACGTCTGGCTGGAGAAGCTGGCCCCCCACGAGCCGGTCAGCCAGTACCGCCACAACGTGGGCGAGGACAACGCCGACGCCCACCTCAAGCGCCAGATCATGGGCCGGGAGGTGGTGGTGGCCATAACCGACGGCCGGCTGGACTTGGGCACCTGGGAGCAGATATTCTACGGCGAGTTCGACGGCCGGAGACGGAAGCGGGTGTTGATCAAGATCATTGGAGAGTAAGAAAGACGATGAAACCCCTGTCCCACATCACCGACGGCTTCACCGAGTCGGTCATCCGCGAGATGACCAGGATCTGTCTCAAGCACGGCGGGGTCAACCTGGCCCAGGGCTTCCCCGACTTCGCCGCCCCGGAAGAGATCAAGGCGGTGGCGATGAAGGCCATCGAGGACGACCTGAACCAGTACGCGGTCACCTTTGGCGAGCCCCACCTGCGCCAAGCCATCACCGACAAGTTCGCCGAGTACAACCGGGTCGAATACGACCCCGACACCGACGTCACCGTCACCTGCGGCGCGACCGAAGCGATGATCGCCAGTCTGATGGCGATCATCAACCCCGGCGACGAGGTGGTCGTCTTCGAGCCGTTTTACGAAAACTACGGCCCGGACTCGATTCTTTCCGGGGCGAGGCCCCGGTATGTCACCCTCTACGCCCCCGACTGGAACTTCGACCCCGACGAGCTGGCCGCGGCGTTCAACGAGAAGACCAAGGCGATCATCATCAACACCCCGAACAACCCGACCGGCAAGGTCTTCAGCCGGGAGGAGCTGAACCTGATCGCCGAGCTGTGCCGCCGGTGGGACGTCATCGCCGTCACCGACGAGATCTACGAGCACATCCTCTACGACGGCGCCGAGCACGTCTCCATCGCCTCGCTCGAGGGCATGAAAGAGCGGACGATCACCATCAACGGCATCTCCAAGACCTACTCGCTGACCGGCTGGCGGATCGGTTGGACCATCGCCCAGCCGGAGATCACCGCGCGCATCAGAAAGGTCCACGATTTCTTGACCGTCGGCGCGGCCCGGCCGCTCCAGGAGGGGGCCGCCTTCGCGCTCGGCCTGCCGGAGTCCTATTACGCCGAACTGGCGGCGATGTATGAGGAGCGCCGGAATCTCCTCTACGATCTCCTGCTCAAGGCCAAGCTTAAGCCCTCGCTGCCCAAGGGAGCCTACTACATCATCGCCCAGGCCGACGAGGTCATGGCCGAGTTGGACGTCGGCAACGACTTCGAGTTGGCCGGCAAGCTGATCGAACTGGTCGGGGTGGCCTCGGTGCCGGGCTCGTCGTTCTACTCGGGCGGCGGCAAGGGGTCGAAGGAGATACGCTTCTGCTTCTGCAAGAAGCCGGAGACCATGGCCGAGGTGGCCGAGCGACTCGGCCGACTGGCCCAGATGCTCTGAGGCGGCGCCGCACAAGCGTTCGATTGCCCGGCTCCGCCAAGAACCCCTATCGTGTATGAAAATTGTTTGCGGGACGCACCAATAGGGCGGCGCTCGGCGGGAGCCGGGCCAACGGCGGGATGGGCCTCCGCCCGGCGGCGGGGTGGATCGCCTCCGGTCTGCTGGTCCTGGCCGTAACCGCCGTCACCTTCCCCCAAATCGGGACCGCCCTGGCCCTTCCCGGGTTGGACGCGGCCTACTACTTGGCCCTGAATCACTTCCCCACCGCCGGCGTTCGAATCGGCCAGGACGTGCTCTTCTCCCTGGGACCGCTGGGCTTTTTGGACCTGACCCTGCCCCTGGGCGACAATCTGGGCCGGGCTTTGGTCTTCTGGACCCTGGTTCGACTGGGCTTTGCGGCGGCGCTGTTTTTCTACCTCCATCTGGCTCACCGCCGCTCTTCGACCCCGACGAGGATCGCCGTCGGCCTGGCGGCGGTGATCTACATCAACGCCCTGAATCTCTTCCCTTTGGGCCTGGCCTTGGTTTTTCTGACCGGCCTCTTCCTGCTGCTCTATGAGGAGACGACGACCTATCGCTGGCTCTTTTCGGCCGTGTTGGCGGCGGTCTTGGCCCTTCTGATCAAGACCAGCTACGGCGTGCCGGCGGCGTTGGCGATCGCCGGCTTCTTTGTGGTCGAGCGGTGTCTTGGCGAGCGGGACGAGTTTTCCTGGCTGGTCGGTTTGGGCTTCGGCGTCGTCGGCCTGGCCGCGATCTGGCTTTTGGTCGGCAACGATCTTACCGACTTGGCCCGCTATTTGAGAGCCGTACTCGAGTTCTCCTCGGGCAACTCGTCGGCCATGACCCTCAATCCGGACCTGGGCTGGCCCTGGCTGGCTGGCTCGCTGGCGGCGCTTCTTGCGGCCGGGCTGCTCTGGGCCGGCCGGCGGGGGAGGCTGGCGCTGTCGATGTATCTTTTGCCGCTTTGGGCCGCCTTCAAGTACGGCGCCTCCCGGGCCGATCACCTGCCCCAGACGGCGTTCTTCCTCATCCTTCTGGCCGGGCTGGTTCTCTTGCTGGCCGAAAACCTGAAACGGCTCGTTCCAACCGCCGCCGTCCTGGCCGTCTCGATCGCCCTTTTCAGCGGCGGCTTCAGCCACCTGGACTATCCCAGCGTCAAGAACTTCGCTCTGGCCGGACTGGCCAAGGGGGCGGTGGAGTTTCGAGGGATTGCCCGCCTCAGGGAGAGTGTTTTCGGCTTCGCCCGCTACCGGGAGCGGCTGGCCGAGAGGCAACGGGCCGCCCTGACCGGACTCCGGCTGCCTGAAGGGGCCCGGGCCTATGTCGGCGACGCCTCGATCGACGGCTACCCCTGGGAGACGGGATATCTGGTCGCCGGGCGGTTCAACTGGCGGCCCCGGCCGGTCTTCCAGAGCTACATCGCCTACACCCCCTGGCTGGATACGCAAAACGCCCGGTTTTTTCGTAGCTCCAGCGCCCCGGAGTTCATCCTCTGGGACCGGGTCCGGCTGAGTTCCATCGACGGCCGGTATCTGCTCTCGGACGAGCCCAAGACCGTCTACGAAATCCTGAGGCACTACTCCGTCGGCAACTGGGTCGGCCGGTTCAAGGTGACCTTGAAGCGCACCGACCGCCCCAGGCTGGGCCTGCCCCAAGAGGTCGGCCGGTTGAGCCCGGCCTGGGGCGAGTGGGTCGAGGTTCCGGCAAAAGACGGGTTCATCACCCTGGCCTCCATTGATTTCAAACGGACGCTTTGGGGCCTGGTGCAGCGCTGGGTCTACAAGGAGTTCGAGATCGTCGTCCAGGCCGAGCTGGCGGACGGGCGGATGGTTTCGCACCGGATCGTACCCGACAACGCCCCCTCCGGCCTGTGGATCAGCCCCTATCTCGAGCGTCTCGGCCTTAAGGGGCTTTATGCCGGCGGGGTCAGGGTCAAAAGAATCCGCTTGCTCAACGCCAACCGCCGCTTCGAGCCGCGCTTCGAGTTGGCCTGGCGGCTGGTCGAGATCAAAGAAGGCGCTTAGCCCGCTGGCGGCGCGGGCCTCACCGCTGGCCGGGCTCCGGGCCGAGGCGGATTCTCCGCCTAGCGCTCGCCTTTGACCACGAAGTCGTCGAAGGCGATCTTGACCCCGCCCTTTTTGACCGACTGGACGTAGAGGCCGACGTAGCCGCCCTTGATGATCGGGTCGCTGACCTCGGTCAGAAGCTGGCCGTCGATGAAGAGCCGGGCCTTGGGCGGCTCGACGACCAGCTTGAGACGATGGCGTCGATCGTCGATCTTCTTGCTTTTGCTCCACCGCCTTAAAAGGGCCCACTCGTTGCCGGCGAACTTCCTGATCTGATAGTAGCCGTCGCTGGAGATGCCGGCGTGCCAGAACTCGTTGTCAGAGACGTTGACGATCAGGCCGAAACCATTGTTGGTCGGGCCGTCCAGACGTTGGCAATCGACCTCGGCGGTGAAAGATTTGAGCCGCTTTTGGGGATCGTTGGGCGTTTGAAAGACCATCAGCAAATCGTCCTCGACGGTCATGACCAACCGCTCATCGACGATCTTGGTCGTGGCCCCTTCGGTCTCGCTTTCGCTGAAATATTGGGACTGGTTGTTGTCGAAAGACTCCTCGATCACCACCTCATCCGCCTGGACGGTCCCGGCGAAAAGCAGCCCGATGATCAGTCCTATCCCGAAGATGAACCCTAAATTGCACCTTCCTCCCATGCTCGACCCTCCCCTCGGATAGCCAGTTGACCCTCTCATTCGCTCCTGCGTTCCCATTATCATACCTCAAACCGAACCGGCCGCGGCCGGTCTCGAACCTGGCTCCTTGACCTATCATATCAAATCATACCTGTCCTGTGCCGGTGTCGCGCGCCCGTTCAGGCTGCCGGTGGTGATCCCGCCGGTTCCGGCCCTCGTCTGCCTGCAATGGTGGACCGAGCGCCGCAGCCGGCTCCGAAGGCGGCTTCGGCGGAGGGCGATGCGCCCCAGGGGACGATGGACTCCAGCCCCGCTGTCGCCGGAAATGGTATGAATCGATGAAGGAATACAGAAAGACCCGTATCTCTGCCGGGCCTGTTGCCACGAAAAGCGTTCCGCCGGAGCCGGAACGTGAAGGGCGAAACGCCGCTCGGAAAAAGATGGTCGTTTATTATTTCTAACCCTCCTGTGACGTGTGAGTGATCGCGATCGGACCCTAACCATTCATCACAAGGCCGGTTGTTCTCTTGACTTGCATTCGGCCGCCAATAGGACTATGCATGTTACTTGACAGCCGGTTCGGGTGGGCGGGCATGTCATCATCGGGATCACGGGGCAGAGGGGGGAATTCGCCGTGGACGTTGGGCCCGAAGCCGTCCGGGATTCAATAATTATTCAGCCGAGAGACGATTATCTGAACAGACGACTCGTGTCAGGAAGCGGAGAGTCGCCGGCCGCTCCGAACACCTGGAGGGACAGATGGTGAACATCCTTATAGTCGATGACGATTTGGATTTTCGTCTTGTCATGAAGGGATTCCTGGAAAAAGAGGACTACGTTTGCACCTTGGCCGCAAGCGCCGCCGAAGCTCGCCAGGCGATGGATGAGCGGAGCTTCGAATTGATGGTTCTGGACGTCAAAATGCCCGGCGAGTCCGGGATCGATTTTCTGAACGCCGTCCATCCGTCTATCCAGGACACGGCGGTGGTGGTGATCAGTGGAATAGACGATCCCGAATTGGCCGAGGCGGCCTTGGAACTGGGAGCCTACGGCTATCTGATAAAACCGGTCGGCCGTAACGAGGTGTTGATCACCGTTGCCAACGCCCTGCGCCGCCGCGAGTTGGAGATAGCCGGCCGGCGCTATCGACAGCGACTGGAGGACTTGACCGCCCAGCAAGCCGCCGAGTTGGCCGAGAGCGAAGACCGTTTTCGACGCCTGGTCGAAACGATGACCGAAGGTCTGGGCGTGATGGACGAGAATGGGCGGTTGAGCTATGTCAACGAGCGGTTGTGCGAGATGCTCGGTTATTCCAGCGAGGAGTTGCTCGGCCGCCAGATTCCGGATTTGCTGGACGAGGTCGAGAAGAAGAAATGGGAGCGGGAGATAGAAAAACGACGCCACGGCAAGGAGACGCGCTATGAGATCGCCTGGCTGACCAAAGGCGGCGGGAGGCTCCACACCCTCGTCTCCGGGAAGCCCATTATAGACGAGGAGGGTCGTTTCAAAGGCAGCATCGGGGTGATCACCGACCTCACCGAGCAACGCCAGAGGATCAAAGAGCTTTCCTGCCTTTACTCCGTCGCCGAGTTGTGCGTCCAGCCCGACCTGTCATGGCCGGAGATCGCCCGGCGAGTGATCGACCTTATCCCCGACGCCTGGCCGTATGAAGGCGTCACCGGCGTCCGAATGGTGATAGACGGCCAGGAGTTCGAAACCGACGGTTTTTCGCCCGGCGAGTGGGCGCTGCAGGCCGAAATCGTAATCAAGAACGAACCGGTGGGAACCTTCGAGGTGCACTACGATCGAAAACGGGACGATGAGGCCGGCGGCGCGTTCCTCGAAGAAGAGAGGCGGCTGATCAATACCACCGCCGGTCTGGTCGGCGCCGCAGTGGAGGCGCAAAAGGCGAAAGCGACCATCGCCGAAAGAGAGGCCGAATACCACGAGCTGATCCACAACATAAACAGCATCATCCTGCGGATCGACCCTCAAGGGCGGATCACCTTCATCAACGAGTACGCCCAGGAATTCTTCGGCTACTCCGAGGAGGAGATCATCGGCCGCCCGGCCTTGGGGACGATCACTCCGGAGAGAGAGTCCACCGGCCGGGACCTGACAGAACTGGTCCGCTCCATTACCAGCGATCCCGGCCGCCATGCCTTCTCTGAAAACGAAAACATCAAGAAGAACGGAGAGAGGGTCTGGGTGGCCTGGACCAATCGGGCGGTGATGGACGAAGAGGGCCGGTTGGTGGAGATACTGTCCGTGGGGACGGACATAACCCCGCTCAAGTATGCCGCGGAGGCGGTCAGGGAACGGGAGGAGCGCCTGCGGATGATAATGGACACCGTCACCGCCGGGATTCTGATCATCGACGCAGAAACGCGCACCATAGTGGACGCCAATCCGGCGGTGCTGGAGACTCTGGGCGCCTCCAGGGACCAAGTGGTCGGTTCTGTCTGCCATCGCAACATCTGCCCGGCCAGGGAAGGAGAGTGTCCGATCCTCGATCGTGGAGAGTCGATCGTCAATATGGAGCGGACCCTGCTGAGGCTGGACGGAAAGGAGGTGCCGGTTCTCGAAACCTGCGTGCCCCTCATGCTGGAAGGGCGGGATCACCTCCTGGAGACGTTCGTCGACATCACCGAACGCAAGATCGTAGAGAGCCAGTTGGCCCAGGCCCACAAACTTGAATCGATCGGTCAGTTGGCGGCCGGCATCGCCCACGAGATCAACACCCCGATCCAATACGTCGGCGATAACACCCGCTTTCTCCAGGAGGCTTTCAGCGATCTTGGCCGGGTGCTGGAGAAATACGGCGAATTGATGGCCGCGCTCAAGGGCGGCGGGGTGACGGCGGAACTGATCGATGCGGTGGAAGCGGTCGTCGAAGAGGTCGAGCTCGATTATCTGGCCGAGGATATCCCCCAGGCCATCGAGCAGTCGCTCGAAGGGGTGGAGCGGGTCGCCTCCATCGTCCGGGCGATGAAGGAGTTTTCCCATCCCGGCGGCGAAGAGAAGACGGCCGTCGATCTGAATCGAACCATCCAGAACACCGTCACCGTGGCCCGGAACGAATGGAAGTACGTGGCCGAGATGGAGTTGGATCTCGATCCGTCTCTGCCGCCGGTGCCCTTGCTGGTGGGGGAGTTCAACCAGGCCGTTTTGAACATGATCATCAACGCCGCCCACGCCATCGCCGAGGTGGTGGGCGACGGTTCCCAGGAGAAGGGGACCATCACCGTCTCCACCCGACGCCAGGGGGACTGGGTGGAGGTCCGCATCAGCGATACCGGCCCCGGCATTCCGGAGGCGATCAGGAACCGGGTCTTCGATCCTTTCTTCACCACCAAGGAGGTGGGCAAGGGGACCGGTCAGGGGCTGGCCCTGGCCCGGGCGGTGGTGGTCGATAAACTGGGCGGCGAGTTGACTTTCGAGACAGAGCCCGGCCGGGGAACGGATTTCATCATTCGCTTGCCCCTGGAATCCGACAGCCCGGAGGAGGCCTGATCATGAAACGAAAGGTCCTCTTTGTCGATGACGAGCCCAACGTGCTGCGGGGGCTCAGGCGGTTACTGAGAGGCATGCGCCACGAGTGGGACATGGTCTTTGTGGAGAGCGGAGCCGAGGCCCTGGAAGCCCTGGAGAAAGGGCCGTTCGACGTCATCGTAACCGACATGCGCATGCCCGGCATGGACGGCGCGGACTTGTTGTCCCAAGTGATGGAACGCTACCCCTGGATCGTGCGGATCGTTCTTTCCGGCCACTCGGAGAAGGAGATGATCCTCAAGGCGGCCCGGCCGACCCACCAGTTTTTGTCCAAGCCGTGCGACCCTGAACTGCTCAAGGCCACGGTGGCCCGGGCCTGCGCCTTGCGGGATGTGGTGACCAACAAAACCGCCAGAGAGGCCGTCTCCAAGATCGACGCCTTGCCGGCCCTGCCGGACGTCTATGTCGAGTTGATGGAGCAACTGCGCTCTCCGGCTTCTTCGGCCGCCACCATCGGGCGCATCATCGCCAAGGACGGCGGGTTGACGGCCGACATCCTGAAGATGGCCAACTCGTCGTTTTTCGGATTCGCCCGGCATATCTCCAGTCCGGAGGAGGCGGTGGCCTTGCTGGGGGTAGAGGTGGTGCAAGGCCTGATCCTGTCGGCCCACTTGATGGGCGTCTACAATCCCGACAAGATCAGCGGTTTTTCCCTGGAAGCGTTGTGGACGCACTGCCAGGCCGTCGGCGGGATGGCCAGACAGATCGCCCGCAGCGAGATCAAGGACCGCCGGGTCATCGACCACGCCTACATCGCCGGCCTGCTCCATGACGTGGGCAAACTGGTTCTGGCGGCCAGCCTGAGCGATGAGTTCAATGCCGTCATGGCCCGGGTCAGAGCGGAAGACCGCCTGGTCTGGGAGGTCGAGAGAGAACTGCTCGGCACCAGCCACGCCGAGATAGGAGCCTACCTCCTGGGCCTGTGGGGGCTGCCCGACGCCGTAGTCGAGGCGCTGACCTTCCACCATCTCCCCTCGGCCAGCCAGGCGCCCGGCTTTACGCCCTTGACGGCCGTGCATGCGGCCGATGTTCTGGAACACGAGCTGGTCAAGATCAACGAACATTACGACGTTCCCCAGTTCGACATGGACTACCTGGCCTCGCGCCATTTGACCGACCGCCTGCCCCAATGGCGAGCACTCTGCATCGAACACCTCGGCGTGGGAGACGATGATGAAGGATAAGGTCCTGCTGGTCGACGACGAAGCCAATGTGCTGGCCGGCTACAAGCGCCAGTTGAGAAAGCTTTTTTCCATCGAGACCGCCCAAAGCGGAGCCGAGGGTCTGGAGGCGATCGAGTCGAAAGGCCCCTTCGCGGTCATCGTTTCCGATCTGCGTATGCCCGGCATGGACGGCATCGAGTTTCTGGCCCAGGCCCGGGTGGCGACTCCGGACAGCGCCCGGATAATGCTCACCGGGTTTGCCGACGTGCAAAACGCCATAGATGCGGTCAACGAGGGCAACATCTTCCGTTTCCTGACCAAGCCGTGCGAACCGGTGGTCTTGGCCAAGGCGATCGCCGCCGGAGTCAAACAGTATCGGCTGGTGATCGCGGAAAGAGAGTTGCTGGAGCAGACGTTGCGAGGCAGCGTCAAGGTCCTGACCGACATCCTGTCGCTGCTCAACCCCGAGGCCTTCGGGCGGGCCTCCAGGGTCACCCACTATGTCACCGAGATCGTCCGCCTGCTGGGCGAGGATCAGGTCTGGCAGTATGAAACCGCGGCCATGCTCTCCCAGATAGGTTGCGTCACCCTCCCTGTCCATGTGGTCAGAAAAGTGGTCAAGGGACGCCCCCTGAGCAGCGAAGAGACCAAGATTTACGCCAAGCACCCCGAGATCGCCGCCGAGTTGGTGTCCAACATTCCCCGGCTGGACGAGATCAGCGAGATGATCGCCTACCAAGAGAAACGCTTCGACGGTTCGGGGCCGCCCGAAGACGATCGCCGGCAGGAAGGGATCCCCCTGGGGGCCCGGATATTGAAGGTGGTGCTCGATTTCGACGCCTTGGTCTTTTCGGGAGACTCGAAAGGGCGGGCCTTGGTCAAGCTCAAAGAGCGGGCAGGGTGGTACGATCCGGCCGTGCTGACCGCTCTGGAGATGGCGCTGGGCGTCGAAGCCAAGTACGAGACCCTCGACGTTGGGGTCTACGGCCTGAAAGAGGGTATGATCCTGGCCGAAGATGTGGTCGGCGGAGAGAAGAAGCTGCTGGCCAAGGGCCAGGAGCTCAGCGGCACGATCATCAAGTATATCCGCAACTACCACCGGGCCGTGGGGGTGGATGAGCCGATCAAGGTGATCGTGCCCCTCTAACTTTACGGGAGCGGTCGCCCCCGCTTTTCCGTTGCTCCAGAGCCGGCTTCGGAGCTCTTGACTATGACCGGCGGGTATTCCTAAAATCCACCCGGCGGTTCCTTTGATCGCCTTGGCGATTGCGGCCGCCCGGACGACCGGCCCGTCCCGGCCGATCGGGGAAGGGGCGCTGACCGGCCCGGCCAAGCGAGACTCGGGAGGGCTCGGCCTTCATCTTTATCGGCGGCATACAACCCAAAAAGGTCCAGGTGGACGACAATCCCCGGACCTGCCCCGCCTGCGGTCTGCCCTCGGCCCGCCTGAGGCGCCTGGACCACTACCTCAGCCTGTTCTTCATCCCTCTCTTCCCGGTCAAGCGGGGCGAAGAGTTCCTGGAGTGCGACCGTTGCGGCGGCGTGGCGGACCTCGCCGCCCGCCCGCCCGGAGGCCGCCGCGTCGCCCCCGCCCCCGAGCGGTGTCCCGCCTGCGGCCGGGAGACGGACCCCGATTTCACGTTCTGCCCCCGCTGCGGCCAGCGACTCAGAGCCTCGGTTTGACGCCGGCCGTCATCCGCCCGCCTGGGCGGCCAGCCGATGGGCCAGGCGAAGGGGTTCGGGCAGGCGGTAGCGGGTGGTGCAGGCAAGGACCAGCCTGATCGCCGACTCCAGACCGATCCGGTGGCCGGGCGAGACAAAGACCGGCCGGACCCGGCTCCTGGTTCTCACCACCGCGCCGATCACCTCGCCTTTACGGCTCAAAGGCGTCCAGGCCCCCTTGTCCGGACCGGGCTCGTCAAACTCGCCCACCAGCCGCGACTTGGCTACGCCGACGGCGGTCATCTCCGAGATCAGACCCAGGTGGCAGGCCAGCCCGAAGCGGCGGGGATGGGCCGTGCCTTGGCCGTCGCACAGGATCAGGTCGGGGGTGTTTTCGAGTCGCTTCAAGGCCTTAAGCGCGGCCGGGACCTCGCGAAAGGAGAGGTAGCCGGAGACGTAAGGGAAGGGGACTTGGCTCCGGGCGATGGTTTCTTCGATGGGTTCGAGTTCGGGAAGGCTGAAAACGACCGCGGCCGCAAAGGCGACGGCCTCGTTTTTCGAGTAGTGGACGTCCACCCCGGCCACGCGGCGAAGCGCTCCGAAGCGGTCTTCGGTGACGATCCGCCCCCGGAGCCGCTCCTGGACCAGTCGCGCTTCCTCGAGCGTCCGGGGCCAGTCCTCGCCGGTGTTGGCCGGCATTCTTCAGCCGGCCATCAGCGCGGTCACCGCCGGCGGCAGGTACCAGATCAGGCGGCCGGTCCCGCCGGGCAGCCGGTCGATGTCGATCCGGCAGACCCCGCCCCGCTCGAAGGCGATCGTCGCCTCGCCGCCGCCCAGCAGCGTCGAGGCCACCTTGGCCACCGAGGGCAGGTGACCGGCGATCAAGACCCGGTCCTTGCCGGCCAGGCCGGCCAGAAAGTCGATCGTCTCCTCGGGCGGGGTCATGGCCTTGACCAGTTCGGTGGTCACGATCTCTCCTTGGGGGAAGCCGACCTCTTTCGCCGCCACCTCGGCCGTCTGGCGGGCCCGCTTCTTGGGGCTGGCGATGACGGCGTCGAAGGTCACGCCCAGTCTGGCCAGGGCCCTGGCCGTCGCCTTGACCACGGCCTCGCCTTCCGGGGTCAGACCCTCTTCCGGGTCCTGGTCCTTACCGAAATTGGATCCGTGCTGTATCAAGTATATTTCCACGGCTTCACCTCTCGTCCCAACCATCCCCCACTCTATTTTAGGCGGGCCATGACTCCCCAAGTCAAGGCCGAGGATGCGGCGGGTGGCCGCCGTCCGGTTGTGGACCCCGGCGCGGCCGCGGAGTTCGGGGCGACCTCGTCCCCGGGCCGGCCCCTCTGCCGGGGCGGCCCAGGAGTCGGTCATCGCAGTCTATCGCTCATTTTCAGTAACCGAAGCCTCGCTGGCCGCGCTGGCTCGTCCTCCGCCCGAGGCGGGTACGACCACCACGTTGTCCAAGGCCGGGCCGCAATATTTATCACCGCTCCCATCGCCGGGGGCGATGAACTCCAGCCTGGTTCGGTTCGAGGCGGCGGTGAAGGTGAACGAGCGCCTGACCCAGCCCATCTTCCGTCGGCTCTTGCCGGTGACGTTGAAGGAGAAGGTCCGCTTCACCCCGGCCGCCCTGACCAGGAGAACCTTGATCTTGTTGCCGCAGTCCGGGTTGCCGGCCAGGCTGAAGCTCAAGCGGTAGACCTGGCCGGGCCGGGTGACGATGGTCTGGCTTATGCCGCCCAGGCCGGGCGTGCCGTGGAGATCGACGCTGCGCTTGCCGTGGGTCTGCTGCCAGAAATTCTCGCAGACGTCGATGGTTCCTTGGGTGATCCTCCAGCCGGGCAGGCCGTTGTCACCGGTCTTGAGCGTGATGCATTTGCCTCCCCGCCGGCCCTGCTCGAAGCTGCCGTTGATCACCAGATTGCCGCCGACATGACCGCCGGCGGGACCGGTTCCGCCGCCGATGTGCCCTCCGCCCGGTCCGGTGCCTCCGCCTGGTCCGGTGCCACCACCGGGGCCAGTACCCCCGCCAGGGCCAGTGCCTCCGCCAGGTTGCCAGGGTGGTTTGGCGTTGAAGGGAATGCCGTACCAGGGGTAGAGGCTGTTGCCGGCATTGTTTTCACTGATCGTACCGGCGATGAAGGGTTGGCTGCTGTAATAGGGCTGACCTGGCGCACCCAGCCGGGGGTCGATGATCCAGCCTTCCCAGATCTGGCTTTTGCCCTGGGGGTAGCGGTGGAGCACCAGCCGCCGTCCGACCTGATAGCCCTCGACCGGGGTGCCCAAAAGATAGCCCCGCACCCGGTGGCTGGCCTGATCGACATTGTAGACCAGAAGTCCGGTGTAGCCGTTGCCGTTGACTCGCCAGCGGTGCTGGTAGAGGGCCGGGTTTTTCGACTGGGCCCCAACCGAAAAAGACGAGCCCAGCGCGATCAACAAAGCGACGGCGAGAATCGGAAGCGCCTTCTTGAGAGCCATTTGCCACCCTTTCTTTTAACTAGGCTTAGCCGTGAAGTCTGACCAGCCCGGTAGCCGATCTGTTTTTCTTGCTCTTTCTACTGGATCATCCTCTCTCGTCTTTGGTCGAGGCCGGGCCGATAGCCGCCGGAGCGAACATGCTTCGCCCGGCTTCAACGCCGGGCGGGTGACGCCTCAAATGGGGCGTCTCGTCTAGCGGGAGATCCCGTCTGGAAAGGCGACGAGTTGGAGGCGGGACGCCTGCAGGACTCGATGAACCGCCCTCCGAGATTGGTTTCAGTCTAGTGTGGTTCATGGCTCGGGTGTGTGGTCGCGCCCTTGACGATCGAGGAAAAACAACATGATCAAAGTAGCATGTCACTCGGCGGCGGGCCATCCGTTTTTTCATGATTCTCCTCGGAGCGGCGTTTCGGAAACGATAATCGACCCGACTCCCGGTTATGGCTTGCCGCCGGCGACATTCGTTCCGCGTCCGGCAGGACAAGGCCGGGCCTTGACCGACGTTTCTTGACTTTTCGGCCCGACTTGGCTAAATAGCCTCATAGTATGAGGCCGCCCGGATGCCTTCGGGCTTAATAGGGAAGCCGGTGAAAGACCGGCGCGGTCCCGCCGCTGTGACCGAGGACGAAACCCGCAGGGGGCCACTGCCGTTCACCGAAGGACGGTGGGAAGGCGCGGGAAGTAGGGCGATCCGGGAGTCAGAAGACCTGTCCGGGAGGGCCAGACCGCCAGACGCCCGAGGTATGGCGTCGGTCTGATTCCGGGGCAAAGAAACTGGGTGCGTCCCGAGTCTAAATAGAGGCTCGGGGCGCTTTTTTCGCCGGCGGACTTGCGCGGTCTTCAAAATTCTGACGAGCGAGGAGGTTGGAACATGAGAAGATTGTTCACCCTTTTTGCGGCCGCGCTGGTTCTGGCGGCCGCGTCGGCGGCCCAGGCCGCCGAGTACGAGATGCCCGAAGTTTCGGTCACCGCCACCCGCAGCGAGCAGGAGATGATCAAGCTGCCGCGCAACGTGACCGTCATCACCCGCGAGCAGATCGAGGAGATCGATCCGTTGACCGTGACCGATCTCCTGGAGTACGTGCCCGGTCTGGTGGTCCGCGACTACACCGGCACCGGCTCCTCGGCCGCGGTCGATCTTCGAGGCTTCGGCGAGACCGGCGACCTGCACACCCTGGTTACCGTGGACGGCCGCCGGCTGAACCAGATCGACCTTTCCGGCGTCGATTTCACCACCATCCCGGTGGAGAACATCGAGCGGATCGAAATCCTCCACGGCCCGGCCGGCGTGCTCTACGGCGATAGCGCCGTCGGAGGCGTGATCAACATCGTCACCAAGGAAGGCGCTGCCGGCTTCGGCGGCAATGTCGAGGGTCGCTACGGCAGCTACAACCTCTACGGCGGCCGGGGCAGCGTTCGGGGCGGCAACGACAAAGTCGGCTACTTCCTTTCGGCCCGCTACGACCACACCGACGGCTACCGGGACAACTCGGCCACCAACCTGCGTAACGCCACCTTCAACGTCCGCTACTTCGCCGACGACAGCCTCTCGTTTCTCGTCGACGGCGGCATCGGCCGGTCCGACTACGGTCTGCCCGGCTCGCTGACCGCGGCCCAGATCGAACAGGACCGCCGCCAGACCTTGAACCCGACCGACTACGCCAAGAACACCGACGGGACCATTCGGGGGCAGGTCCGCAAGGACGGCGGCAAGTGGGGCGTGTTCACCGCCGATTTGAGCTACCGGGGCCGGAGAGCCGAGTCCGAGATCTGGGATCGCGACGAGACCGACATCAACACCTTGGCCGCCCAGCCCAAGTGGGTTCTCGACGGGCCGCTGGGCGCTCTCAGCCACCGGCTGACTCTGGGCCTGGACTACTACTACGTCCAGATGACCAAGGACACCTTCACCATCGGCGGGCCGAAGAAGACCAGCACCGACTACAAACTCAGCTCCTTCGGGCCTTACGCCTTAGAGGAGATCGATCTCTTGCCCGGCTTGGTGCTCACCTTCGGCGGCCGCTACCAGACGGCCAGGTACGATATCGAGATCAAGCCGGTCGGCCAGAGCTCCTCCTCGGATACCTTTGACGATCCCCAGTGGGCGGCCACGGTCGGGTTGACCTATCGCTTCCTCGACGGGGCCAAGGTCTACGCCCGTTTCGCCCGGACCTTCCGTTACCCCACCGTGGAGGAGTACGTCACCTGGGGGACCTTCAACCCGAATCTCAAGCCGGAGAAGATCGTCAACTACGAGATCGGCGGCGAGTACACCTTCTTGAAGACCGGCCGCATCTCCATTGCCGGTTACATCATGCTGCTCGAAGACGAGATCGCCTACAACCCGGCCACCTACCTCAACGAAAACCTGGACGAGACCAGCCACTCGGGCGTCGAGGCCAGCCTGCGCCTGCCGCTGGGCACGCCCCGGGCCCACCTCTTCGGCAGTCTGAGCTTGATGAGGGCC
Source organism: uncultured Thermodesulfobacteriota bacterium (assembly GCA_964634465.1). Classification (GTDB taxonomy): domain Bacteria; phylum Desulfobacterota; class Desulfarculia; genus CAZWLY01. The sequence goes on from CAZWLY010000018.1 coordinate 66,628, forward strand.
AGGTTCGCCGCCGGCCAGTACGACGACAAGCGGCTGCCCCTGGTGCCGGAGTTCAAGGCCACCCTCGGCCTGACCGCCCGGCTGGTCTCGACGCTTCGGGGGACGATCAGGCTGACCCACGTCGGATCGCGCTTCAACGGCAGCGACAAGGCCAACGTCTACGACAAGCTGCCCGGCTACACCAAGGTGGACCTCCACCTGGACTACACCTACAAGCGGGTCAAGTTCTTCTTGAACGTGGACAACCTGTTCAACGCCAAGTACTCGTCCTACGGCTACGCCGACTCCTGGGGCCCGCCCACCTTCTATCCCGAACCGGAGCTGGCCGTCTGGGGCGGGGTGTCGGTGGGCTTTTAAACTGGGTGGCGATAAAGGGGCAGACCCGAAGAAAAGGGGGTTCGCTGCGGCGAATCCCCTGATTTATTTAGGAAACGGGCAGACTGTGATTTATCTGCAAGTAGCAGCCTCATTCACGTTTTGCTTTCACTGTATCATGCTGGACAGAGGGGACACGGGGTTGCCGTAATTGTAAAGCTTCCGAATTCGTGGACACATGTTTGGGCAAAACTCATGCTGCTTTT
>CAZWLY010000019.1:0-64072 GCA_964634465.1 uncultured Thermodesulfobacteriota bacterium
TCTCCCTCAGCGTCCGTCGCTGGTGCTCGGTTATGCTGACGATGGGACGCCGCCCGGGACCGCCCTTCCTCAGCTTGGCGGGGCCCTTCGTCCGATTAGACTTCATGACTCTCATCCTTATGTCGACCGTTCTTGCCAAGGCCAACGTTCCACCTCTCCTTGATGAACGAACCGGACCGCGGGGCGCAGGCGCACCACGGCCACAGATATCATATTATATGGGCGAACATACATCAGGTCAAATGAAAAACTGAGCTTCCCGAAATATTTCGGAGTGATAGCTTGTTTCAAGGAGGGAAGCAGCAAGACAAGAGGTAAGATTTTCCGACAGATAGGGCGGCTCTATTCTTTTTGGGACGATGATATCTTGCCTTTCTCATTTCCTGACTGGGAAAAAACCATGAAAGATTCTTTCGGCAAGAAATCGAACGACTCAGACAGCACATATCCCGCTGCTTCCATGGCACCGCGGATCTTCTCGACAGGGGTGAAATGCTTGAACAGGCTCACGAAGGACAGCCCACGGTTGGGCATGTGATCTATGATTGCAACCCTCCCACCGGGCTTCAGCGCAGCCCCGAGGTTGCCGAAGTATTCGGCGGGCTCGGGCAAGTGATGAAACACGTTCCTTGCGAAGATAAGATCCACGGAAGATGCCGGCAACCCGACTCCGCCGCTCTCAGCCAGTATGAACTCTATATTGCCCAGGCCCGCCCGTTCCGATTGACGCCTGATGAAATCCAGATACTTTCGCTTGCTGTCCACGGCAAATACCCGGCCGTTCGCCCCGACCCGCCGCGCGAACTCGAGAGCGAAGTAACCCCCTCCCGACCCTATGTCCGCTATGGTCTGGCCCTCTGTTATTCGTAGGCTGTCCAAGATCCGCACGGCCCCTCGTTCGGGGGACGATGCTTCCCGGTTGAGCATCTTGAGGAAAAGATCGGTGAGCATCTCGTATCTCCTTATTTCAGGCCTTCACCGGCGGTCCCGTCCCGCAGAATCTGGAGGAAGCAATCCCTGAGTTTCCGCAGCACCGACGAGGCGAGCAGCAACTCCTTCTCGCTCAGGTCGATCTGCAGTTCCGCCAGGAAGGTCTTCTCTTTCTGTGCCACGGCCTCTGCCAGCTTCTTGCCCTTGGACGCAAGTTGCACCAGGCTGGATCGCTTGTGTGCGGGGTTGGGGACCAGTTCCACGAGTCCCCTCTTGCCGAGTTGATTGACTACCGTTTGAATGTACTGGCGTGAAACAGGTCTTGCCCTGGCCATCTGCGGCACTGTTTGGGGACCGATGCGGTCCAGTCCTCTGAGGACACCTCTCGCTGCCGCCGTGAGGTTCGCGTCGGAATGAATGCGGGCCACGACAACCCGCAAGAGATGGTACAGGGCCACCACCTCGTCAACCAGAATCTCAACCGCCTGTTCCTTTTGCTCGCGTTGCGCCATGATCCGATCAACCATAATGTCAACAAGTAGCTCCTCGCACCTGCAAAACATCATGACAAGTTAATTGTCATGATGACAAGTTAATTGTCAAGTGAATTCTTTCTTCCTTACCCAACTACCGGTTTGTCATCCGTTCCTTGAGAAGCGCCTCCCACATCTTGCGCTGGCGGTTCCAATGGAGGACGGCGGCGATGGGTCGGACGTCCCGCTCGCGGATCGGGTCGCGGCCCTTCACGGTCCTGGGCAGGAACAGGATCTCCTCCTGGATGTCGGGCGCCAGGTTGAGGAGGTTCATGATCTGCGTGATGCGGGCCCGGGTCACGTAACCCAGCCGGGCGAGGTCCGCGTAGTCCCGCACCTCACCGCGGCGGACGATGCCGTCGAACTTGATCGCCAGAGCCATGAGGCGCGTGATCCGAGGGACGTTGCCCGGCTCGATGTCCCGCGGACCAATGCCCGGGCCGTCCTTGTGTTTCCGACCGTTGTGCCTGGGCTTGAAGGTCCACAGGACCTTGATGGTCCCGGTAACCGTGCTCGCCTGATTACTCGTCATGCTCGCCTCCATAGACCATGTTGGCTTCGTTGCAGAGCGCCTTTAGCCCTAAGGACCGGAAGCTGACCGTCACGCTGCCGTCGCGCCCGTCGTAAGCGATGCGGTCGATGAGGAGATGCATCACCCGGTGCCGCTCGCGCGAATTCAGGGACTCCCAAACCGGGTCGAAGATGGACAGCGCCTTGACCAGGTCACTCTCGTCAACGGTCTCGCGTTCGAGCGAGAGGACCTCCTCGCGTATAGCGGTCATGCGCTGTTCGATGCTCCGGATCTGGTCCTGCAAGTCGGCCAGGCGGTCCGCTGTGAGCGATGCGTCCGAACCCGGCGCGACCGCCTGCGTCGCCAGCTCCCGGAGCTTCGTGTGCAGCCGGCGGAGCTTCCTCTCGAGGGTGCGGTGCTCGCGTTCCAGCTCGGCCATCCGCTTCTCGCTCTTCTCGCGGACCTGACGGATGGTTTCGGCGACGATCTCTTCGTCGGTTCCCAGCCCACGGATGTGATCCACCACGAACGTCTCGAGGTCATGGGCGTTCACCGACTTCGTGGGGCAGGCGTCCCAGCCGCGTTGCTGGGCGTTGAGACAGACATAGTACCGGTAGCGTCTGCCGTTCTTCTTCATCGTGTAGGCGTGCACCATGGCCGTGTTGCACGGCACGCAGTAGAGAAGTCCCTTGAGCAGCGCCCCGTACTTGTTCCGCACTTCCTTCCCGCCGTTCCGGCCGTTCCGGCGCAGCAGCTCCTGGACGCGCTTCCATACCTTCGTGTCCACGATTGCGTCGTGCTCGCCCGGGTAGATCGTCCCCTTGTAGCTCACCTTGCCGATGTAGATGACGTTGGTGAGCAGGCGGAACAGCGTGTGCTTGGTAAAAGGCGAACCGCCGTGCGTGGTTCCTTTTTTCGTGATCCAGCGCTTGTTCCTCCACCCGCGGCGGTCGAGCTCACGGACAACGGGAATGAGCGAACGGTGCTCGAGATAGAGCTCGTAGATGGCGCGCACCTGCGCGGCCTCTTTCTCGTTGACGACCAGGCGGCCGCCCCGGGGCGCCACGTCGTAGCCCAGGACCAGCCCGCCGCCCATCCACTTGCCTTTCTTGCGCGCGGCCGCCATCTTGTCCCGTGTGCGCTCGGAGATGATCTCCCGCTCGAACTGGGCGAACGAGAGCAGGATGTTCATGGTGAGCCGTCCCATGGAACTGGTCGTGTTGAATTGCTGGGTGACCGATACGAAGCTGACACCGTGCTTCTCGAAGGTCTCCATGATCCGGGCGAAGTCGAGCAGGGAACGGCTCAGGCGGTCCACCTTGTAGACGACCACGCAGTCGATCTCGCCAGCTTCGATGTCGGCCAGGAGCCGTTTGAGTGCCGGACGTTCCATGTTGCCGCCGGTGAAGCCGCCGTCGTCGTAACGTTCCGGCAGGCAGACCCAACCCTCGTGCTTGTGGCTCAGGATGTAGCTTGAAGCGCTTTCCCGTTGGGCGTCGAGGGAGTTGAAGTCCTGGTCGAGCCCCTCGTCGGTGGACTTGCGGGTATAGACGGCGCAGCGGACCAGTCCGTCGCGGCGCTGGGGCGGGGATCCCGTTCCTCTGGTTTGTTCCACCTGGGTGTAGCTTCCTCCGTTCAAGGTCATATTCATTCGGTCCTCCTCCTGCATTTTTCGGCCGTTCCACTCGCGGGCGCGCCGCCGCCCGCCAGGCCGAAGAAGAGGAAGCCGTTCCACTTGGTGCCCGTGACCTCGCGAGCGATGGCGGAGAGCGATTTGTATCGCCGCCCCTCGTACTCGAACTCCTTATCGAGCACCTTCACCACCACGCTTTCGCCTTTGTACTCTCTTACAAGGAGAGTGCCGGGCAAGGGTAACCGACGGTCACGTGAGGCCGGGAGCTTTCCGCGCACGCTCCGGTCCCGCTCTTCGGCCGAGCCGGACTTGTGCCGGGCGCGGGGAGCGCGGATTCTGAGATCGGCGTCGTTGGCCAGTTCCTCGGCGCGCCGCCGGGCCCGCTCGGAGAGGTCGCCTTCGGCGAGGGCCTGGAGCCGCCAGGCGATCCACTTGCGCAGAAAGTCCTTGTGGTGGGAGCGCGTCTCTTCGCCGAAGACCTCCAGGTACTTGTCCTTGAGCTGTCCGACGGTCATTCTGCCCAACGCCTGGATATCCTCGTAAGTCTCTGTGTTCATACCGAAAACCTCCTTTCGTAATGGCTGTTCATCCTTGCCGCCGACTCGTTCTCCGGCGGCGTCTCAAAGCGTTAACCCGCCTGTGAATGAAGGCTTCGGTGACCGGAACTATCAAGGCGTTTCTCCGTAACCGCTTCAGATTCTTCGACTTGCGCTACATGCGGCCGGTCTTCGCCTGCAGATGTGTCGAGGGGTCGGCTTTTCCGGCAGCGGAGATATCCTTGCGCCAGAATCGAGGCGATCTCGCTCGCGACCTCGCCGGGTTTCGTTGGGAGATGAACGTCGTCGCGCATGGGCTCCTCCTTCGCGGGGAAACGCCGCGGGGAGGAAGCGCCGTGGATGTCGCTGGGAAGGGAGGTCCGCCCGCCGAACGGAAACGCTGCGAATCCCCCCGACCCCGTCTCAAAGGAGGGGCCGGCGACACCCCTGCCTGCGCCGCTGCGTAGCACGGCAGGCAGGCACAACGGTTTCCGTTCCACGGCCGTCCCGCTGTCTGGTGGTTCTCGTCCCGCCGGACAGACTGCCTGTCCGGCTTTCGACGGATACCTACCGGAGGAGTCCTCGAATCGTCGGAACGGGGTCGCGGTAGATGTAGGCCTGTTAAATGACGGCGAACAAGAAACGGAGAATCGGAGAATCCGGAGGAGATTTGCGCGGGTTTCGGTCGCAAACGTGGAGGGTTCGGCGCGAGCCCCGGAGAGGTTGCCGCGGAACGGAGAATCGGCAAGGGTGTGTGGGGGCGTGTAACTGCTTGAGAAATGGGGAGAAACGACAAGACCCCGAGGGGTTCAACCCTCGGGGTCTTGCGTTAACTAAGAACCGCCAGAGTTGGCGGATTGAAATCTGGCTCCCCGGGACGGACTCGAACCGCCGACAAGATGGTTAACAGCCACCTGCTCTGCCAGCTGAGCTACCGGGGAACAAATGGCTTAGGTCATATACACGATTAGCCCCTGGGCGTCAAGGGTTATCGGATCGTTTCACTGCCTGAGCGCCAGATTGCGCCTACTCGTTCTCCAGGATCGTCGCCGCGCCCATGCCGCCGCCGACGCACAGCGTGGCCAGGCCCAGCTCGACGCCCCGGCGCTTCATCTCGTAGATGAGCGAGATCATGATCCGGCAGCCGGTCGCTCCGACCGGGTGGCCCAGGCCGATGCCCGAGCCGTTGACGTTGGTGATCTCCCGGTTGAGCCCCAGGCCCTTCTCACAGGCCAGATACTGGGCGGCGAAGGCCTCGTTGAGCTCGATCAGGCCGATGTCGTCCAGGGAGAGACCGGCCTTGGCCAGCGCCTTTTGGGTGGCCGGCACCGGGCCGTAGCCCATCAGGTGCGGCTCCACCCCGGCGAAGGCGTGGGCCACGATTCGGGCCAGCGGCGTGGCCCCGATCTCGGCCGCCTTCTTGCGGGAGGTGACGACCATCGCCGCCGCGCCGTCGTTCAGGCCGGAGGAGTTGCCGGCGGTGACGGTGCCGTCCTTTTTGAAGGCCGGCTTGAGCCTGGCCAGGTCGTCCATAGTCAAACCGAACCGGGTGTGTTCGTCCTGGTCGAAGACGGTCACCTGGCCCTTCTTGCCCGGCACCTCGACAGGGACGATCTCGTCCTTGAACCGGCCGGAGGTGGTGGCCGCCTCGGCGTTGTTGTGGGAGCGAAGGGCGACCTCGTCCTGCTCCTCCCTGGAGATGCCGTACTTCTCGGCCAGGTTCTCGGCGGTCTGGCCCATGATGTAGCCCTTGCCGCCCTCCAGGAGATTCGAGCCGGAGTGGAGCATCTCCCACATCGAGTCCATCATCTGGCCGTGGGTCAATCTCGCCCCCCAGCGGGCCTGGGGCAGAAGGTAGGGCGCGTTGGACATCGACTCCACCCCGCCGGCCAACACGATCTCCGAGTCGCCGCACGATATCTGCTGGCCGGCCAGGATGACCGCCTGCATGCCCGAGGAGCACTGGCGCTGGATGGTCACCGCCGGCACCTCGACCGGAATGCCGATGCCGAGCGCCGCCGTCCGGGCGGTGTTGGCCTCGTCGGCGCACTGAACGCAGTCGCCCATAATCACGTCCGAGAGCTGGCCGCCCTCGACCCCGGCTCGCTTCATGGCCTCGGCCATGGCCACCCCGGCCAACTGGTAGGCCCTCATTCCGACCAAGGCGCCGCCGAACCTGGCGATGGCCGTCCTGGCGCAACCGATGATGACGATGTCGTTGTCGCTTTTCATGCCCGCTCCTTTATGTCGGCTTGACTGACTGAACGATCATTCATGGAGTCTCGGTTATAGCAGATTCGGACCGAGTCGGACAAGCAGGAAGCCGCCCGGCGCTCGGCCGGCGATCACTTGACCCGCTTGAGTTTGAACTCGATCCTCTCGTCGATGCTTCCCCCGCCGAGAGAGAACCTCCACGACCCACCGCCCTCGAGGCTCTGCGAGCCAAAGGTTCCCTTGATCGACACCCGGCGCTGCTTGTCGGTGATGGTGAAGCGGCCCTGGGCGTCGTGCCGGCCCCGGAAGACAAGAAGCCCGCATCGCTCGCAGACCGCACCCCGATCGTCGTCGATCTGGGGACAGGAGGCGCCGTTGATCAGTATCAGCGCCTTGTTGCTCGGGGCGGGCTCGAGCTTCAGCGTCACCTGGACCGGGCGGGGACAACTGGCCTCCCGATTGGCTCCGGAGGACGCTCTGCCCACGGCGGTCCAAAGCCCCTCGCCCTTGTAGACCCGGGGGAAGGCGCAGTCCTCGCACTTGCCGATCGGCTCGGTGCGGACCCGGCACTTCAGGCACTTGAGCGGCTTGAAGTTGCGCTCGCGGCACCACTTGAGCAGGTCGTCGGGACAGCCATCGGCCGGAGGAGGCGGTTCGGTCCCTCCGGCGACGGCCTCGATGGTCACCTGGGCCTCGGCCTGGGCGAGGGCTCGACCGCTGGCCTGGTCGATGAGCGACACGACGGCGGTGTATCGGCCGGGCTTGCTCCAGACGTGGGCGGCGGCGTTCCTCTCCCCGGTGCCGGTTCGCGCCCCGTCGCCCCAGTCCCAACTGAAACCGGCCCCGGCCGGCATGATCTCGGCGGCGGCGGTGAACGAGATGGGTATCCCGACCACTCCCTTGACCCGGGCGGGGGTGATGGTCAGCCGCCCTCTTTGAATCCGGAACCAGTCGAACCCGGCCCAAGCGATATCGCCCTTAGAGGTCGCGGCCCAGATCTCGACCCCGATCCAGTTCAGGCCGGGCTGGAGGGGAACCTCGGCGACGCCGTTTTCGACCTTGACCTTGAACTTGGTCAACTTGGCCGACGCCCGGGTATCGCCCGCCGGGGCGAGGGAGGCCCGCCAGAAATCGGTCGCAAAACTCATTCTCGTGTCGCCGTCAGGCTCTATGGACAGCCTGATCTTGTCCTGAACGGTGGTGTAGGTTCCTTTGATCCGGCCCTGTGATCGGCCCTTCTCGTCCACCACCTCCCAGTGATAGGCCGGGAAGAGGCCGCGGCCGATGGTCTTGGCCTCGACCTGTTTCCAGCGAGAGGCCAGTAACTTCCAGTCGACGACGGCGCTCTTGGCGAAGTAGCAGAACCCCTTGAAGGGCAATCCGTTGCCCTGCTTGAGTTCCTTGGCGTTGAGGGCGGAAAGGTACTTCTTGAACCTCTTTCGGGTCTGATCGAACTCTATCTCCCGGCCGCTCGAGGGATCGTAATTGGGATCGTAGACGGACAACCGGCCGGTGGTCATATCGACGGCGTAGGCGGCCAGGGCGTGGCCGTACCACTCGCCCGAGGTCTCGTCCTGGCCCCAGATGGAGACGTACTGGGGCTCCCTGGTGACCAGCATCGAGTAGACGAAGCAGTACCACACCCCTTCATCGAGTTTCTGGGGGGCTTTCTCTTGCCATTCGCTGATGACCTCTATCCCGGCCCGTTTGCTGTAACCGACTTGATCCCTTTGGACCACCGAGGCCCACCTGATCCCGGTCGAGTCGTCGGCGCCCAGCTTCGGCGTGGCAAAGGCGCGAGGGGCGTTGTCGAAACGGCGCTGAAGGCCCTGCTTGGTCTGTTTGTAGCGCTCCAGGTAGTACCACATGGCGGTCATGGCCATGCCGGAGCAGATGCCGCCGGGCGAGAGGTAGGACCCCTCGTTGATGAAGCCCCAGTTGTCGCGGCCGGGGGTGAAACCGCTCTCCACCCTATTCAGCCTGTCGAGCGCCTCGACGGCGACGTCGCTGACGAAAAACGAGCTGAAGTGCCTGGTGACGGCGGTCAGGCCCGATTCGTCCCACTCCACGACCGGCATGCCCTCCAGCCGGCCCGTGGCCGGGTCGTAGAAAAAGGGCATGGCGAAGCGCCCCGGGGCGATCCGGGCCGGTATTCGCACCACCATCAACTCCTCGGCGTAGCCGCCGCCGTTGTCGACCTCGATCAGCGGCGTGATCGGGTGGACCCAGGAGCTCGTCCGGGCCGCCGGGGGCACCGGCCGCCGGGTGATGGTGAAGGTCCGGGTCTCGGGGTAGGCCCCGGCCGGAATCTCGATTTTCAACCCGTCAAGAGGGTCGCCGGGCTTGGCGACGGTGATCGTTCCGCCTGACGGCGGAATTTTTTTTTGAGCCAACACCCCGCCGGGCGGGGCGCCTCTTCCCGGTCCCAGGCTGGCGCCGCCAGGACCGGCCGGAACCCTGAGATGGCCGACCAGGCCGTAGGTCAGATCCCAGACCCGGCCCCGGCCGTCGAAGGCGTAGACCCGGCCCCAAAGCGAGATCAGGGCGTCGTCGGGGTCGGCGTTGCTGTAGACGTAGGTTGACCGGCGGCCGTCGTGCTCGTTGAAACCGGTGCAGGTGAACTTGCCGCCCGAATAGACGACCCGGTAGGTCTGGCCGGCCTTCAAGGTGCCCATCGGGTCGGTCCGCCAGTCGCCGGTGTAGCCCTCGTCGTCGAACTTGTCGCCCACGGTGTCGAAGACGACCAGGAACGGCCGGCCCGATTTGATGTACTCGATCCAGGCGATCAGGCTCTGCGGCCCCCGGCCGAACCCGGAGGGTGGAGTCGGACCGGGGGAGACGCCGGTCTGGGGCGGGGGCGTCGGCCGGCCGGACTTGACCACCCGGAAGGAGACCGAGGCCACCTCCCGGCCGTCCCGGTCGGTGTCGTGCATCCTGAAATCGTAATCGCCCGGTTTGGCCGGCGCGGTGAAGGTCAACCGGCCCGAGGTCCGCTGGTTCAGGTACTTGTAGTCCAGGTCGTACTTGTCGTTCTCCCGCCCCGAGCCGTGCCGGACGCGGGACGGGATTATCCCCACCCAGGCGTTGGCGTCGTAACCGGCCGGGGCGGTGAAATGGACGGTGATCCTCTCGCCCGGCCTAAAGACGCTCTTCTCCAGCCACAACCGGGCCGGCCCGCCGGTCGGCGGAGTCGGCCGGCCGCCGAGGCGGCGCAGGGTTCGGGGGTGGGGCTTGTTCTTCGCCCTGGCCGCCGGCGAGCCGCCGTCGGCCCGCTTGGTCACGTTCTTGTTGGCGTCCCACCAGACGTAAAAAGACTCGAACGTCCCCTTGAAGCTCTCGGCCCCGGGAACGATGTCGAACTCCATCGGCGAGTAGATGCCGATCACCTGGCGGGCCACCTTGGGCGGCAGCCACTTCTCCAGAATCCGGGCGTTGTCGTAGATGATCTTGAGCTTGAGCTTGCCGCCGGAGACCTCGCCGGTCACCTTGGCCGAACCCTTGTCGTAGTAGGCTCGGCCGGTGATGTCCCTTCCGGTCTGGCTCAGTTCCAGCCGGATGTAGGGCTTGCCCTTGGCGTCGAGCATCTCCCACTGGCCGGAAAAATCACCGGTCGCGCCGGCCGGCGGCGGAGTCGGGGTCGAGGTCGGGACGGAGACGCAGCCGATGGCGGCCACGGCGTCGATGTCGGCTCCGGGCCACCCGCCCTTGCAGGCCGAGCGTAGATCGGTCAGGCGGACGTACTTGAACCGGTCGCCGGGGCGAACGTAAGGGCCGATATCGACACTGCCGGTACCGCCCCCGGCCCGGCCGGCGTCGATCCAGGTCCGGCCGTCCCGGCTCAGCTCGACCTTGGTCGGCTCGACGTCCTTGCCTATCTCGAAGATATAGAGGTCTGGGCCGTCGATATCGACGATGTCCACGTTGGAGAAATAGAGGGTCAGCGATCCGCCGCAGCCCAGGGAGACGTAGCCGGTCTCCCTCTTGGCGTCGAAGTCCGGCGGGCCCAGGGCGGTCCGGGGGTCGGTGTGCTTGGCCTCGGGCTTGGGCGAGCCGATCCGATAGTCGATGATCCGGTCGGCGAAAGATTTCTCGCACCGGACCCGGACCTTATTGCCCTTGTCGTCCTGGTAGTCCCGACCGCCGCCGGCCGGGGAGGTCGGCCGGCCGCCGAGGCGGCGCAGGGTCTGGGGGTAAGGCTTTTTCATCGCCTTGGCCGCCGGCGAGCCGCCGTCGGCCCGCTTGGTCACGTTCTTGTTGGCGTCCCACCAGACGTAAAAAGACTCGAACGTCCCCTTGAAGCTCTCGGCCCCGGGAACGATGTCGAACTCCATCGGCGAGTAGATGCCGATCACCTGGCGGGCCACCTTGGGCGGCAGCCACTTCTCCAGAATCCGGGCGTTGTCGTAGATGATCTTGAGCTTGAGCTTGCCGCCGGAGACCTCGCCGGTCACCTTGGCCGAACCCTTGTCGTAGTAGGCTCGGCCGGTGATGTCCCTTCCGGTCTGGCTCAGCTCCAGCCGGATGTAGGGCTTGCCCTTGGTGCCGATCACCTCCCACTGGCCGGAAAAATCATCGGTCGCTCCCGCCGCCGAGGCCGGGATCGCCCAGGCGAGCGCCAGGCAGAGGGCCAAAGCCACGAAGCCTACGAACCGCCACAGAACTCGACCGACCGCGGACACAATCCACCTCCCTCGCATCAAACCGAAACCAGACCAAAACCTTGGCGTTCTACCAATCCACTCTAAACAGCCTACTTCCGCGCTCGACGACCGTCAACGGCTGTCTCCGATTGACAAAAACTCCCGCCGCTTACATACTAGCCGGGCTATGCTTTTCAAGCCAAGACGCCACAGCAGGGCCATTTCGATCGGCGGTTTGAGCCTGGGCGGCGACGCCCCGGTCAGGGTCCAGTCGATGACCAACACCGACACCCGCGACGTGGCCGCCACCCTGGCCCAGATCGAACGCCTGACCAAAGTCGGCTGCGAGATCGTCCGGGTGGCCGTGCCCGATCAGGCCGCCGTGGAGGCCCTGGCCCACATCAAGGCCAACTGCTCCATCCCGCTGGTGGCCGACGTCCACTTCGATCACCGGCTGGCCCTCGATTCGCTGGTCGCCGGGGCGGATTGCGTCCGGATCAACCCCGGCAACATCGGCGGTCTGGGCCGCTTGCTGGAAATCGCCGAGAAGGCGGCGGAGCTTTCGGCCTGCCTGCGGGTCGGGGTCAATGCCGGCTCGCTGGAGAAGGACCTGTTGGAGAAATACGGCCGGCCCGGTCCGGCCGCCCTGGTCGAATCGGCCCTGCGCTCGGTCAGGGCACTGGAAGAGAACGGCTTTCTGAACTTCAAGGTGTCGCTCAAATCCTCGGACGTCAGGGAGAACATCGAGGCCTGCCGTCTCTTCGCCGCCGAATCCGAAGCGCCGCTCCACATCGGCGTCACCGAGGCCGGGCCGCTCATCCCCGGCGTGGTCAAGTCGGCCTTGGGGATCGGCTTCATTCTGGCGATGGGCGTCGGCGAAACACTCCGGGTGTCTTTGACCCGCGACCCGGTGGAGGAGGTCAAGGTCGGTTACGAGATCCTGCGGGCCCTGGGACTTCGCCGGCGGGGAGTGGAGATCGTCTCCTGCCCCACCTGCGGGCGAACCGAGGTCGATATCTTCGGCTTGGTGGAGCGGGTCGAGGCCGCCCTGGATCACGTCGAGGAGCCGGTCAAGGTGGCGGTCATGGGCTGCGTGGTCAACGGCCCGGGCGAGGCCAGGGAGGCCGACGTCGGCGTGGCCGGCGGCCGGGGCCAGGGGCTCATCTTCGCCAAGGGCGAGCGGCAAAGAAAGATCAGCGAGGACGAGATCGTCTCGGCCCTGGTGGCCGAAGTCGAGAAATTCATCAGGAGTTAAGGAGATTTTTTCGTGAGACTTTCCCGCTACTTCCTGCCCACCTTGCGTCAGGTCCCCTCGGACGCCGAGGTGATCAGCCACATTTTGATGCTCAGAGCGGGCATGATCCGCAAGCTGTCGTCAGGCATCTACTCCTACCTGCCTTACGGTTTCGCCGCCTTCAAGAAGGTCGAGCAGATCGTCCGGGAGGAGATGAACCGGGCCGGGGCGATCGAGATGTTCATGCCCGAAGTCCAGCCGGCCGAGGTGTGGATCGAGTCGGGCCGCTGGACGTACTACGGCAAGGAGCTGTTGCGCTTCAAAGACCGGCACGACAACGACTACTGCCTGGCGCCGACCAACGAGGAGGTCATCACCGACATCTGCCGCAAGGAGATCCGCTCCTACCGGGACATGCCGATCAACCTCTACCACATTCAGCAGAAGTTCCGCGACGAGATCCGACCCCGCTTCGGCGTGATGCGCGGTCGCCAGTTCTGCATGAAGGACGCCTACTCCTTCGACGTGGACGAAGAAGCCTCGGCCGAAAGCTATAAATTGATGTACGACGCCTACGTGAGAATCTTCTCCCGGATGGGGCTCGAGTTCAAGGCGGTCGAGGCCGACTCCGGCGCGATCGGCGGCTCGTTCTCCCACGAGTTCATGGTCCTGGCCGAGACCGGCGAGGACGCGGTCGTCTCCTGCACCAAGTGCGACTTCGGGGCCAACATCGAGCGGGCCGAGGTGGCGCCGGGCGAGTTCACCCCCCCCGACAAGGAGCCCGGCCCGATGGAGAAGTTCGCCACGCCCGGCGTCCATACCATCGAGGACCTGGCCGACTTCGAGGGCTGTAAGCCTTCCGACCTGGTCAAGATCGTGGTCTTCATCACCGACAAGGGGCCGGTGGCCGCTTTCGCCAGGGGCGACCACGAGGTCAACCAGGTCAAGGTCATGCGGGCCGTCGGCGCGGAGATGATCGAGCTGGCCTCGCCCGAGGACATGGAGACCTACTGCCACGCCCCGGCCGGCTCGTGCGGTCCGGTGGGCATCGACCCTGGAGTCAGGCTGTTGGCCGACAACGCGCTGAGGGGCGTAAACAGTTGGGTCACCGGCGCCAACGAGGACGGCTACCACCTGCGCCGCGCCTGCCCCGGCCGGGACTTCCCCGTGCCGGAGTACACCGACCTGCGCCTCATCCAGGAGGGCGATCCCTGCCCCCGCTGCGGCGGGCCGGTCCATTTCCTGCGCGGCATCGAGGTCGGCCACGTCTTCAGGCTGGGGACCAAGTACTCCAAGGCGATGAACGCCACCTATCTCGACCAGGACGGCAAGCAGCGCCCGATCGTCATGGGTTGCTACGGCATCGGCATCGACCGGACCTTGGCCGCGGCCATCGAGCAAAACCACGACGAAAACGGGATGATCCTGCCGGCGCCGATCGCCCCGTTCACCGCCCTGGTCCTGCCGGCCGGCAACGACGAAAAGGTCGCTAAAGCGGCCGAAGAGATTTATAATGAACTTATAGGCCTGGGCGTAGACGCCCTTTTGGACGACCGGGACGCCCGGGCGGGCGTGAAGTTCAAAGACGCCGACCTCATCGGCGTACCCTATCGGATCACCGTCGGCCGGGACTTGAAAGACGGCCTGGTGGAGCTCAAAGCCCGGACGGAAAGCGAGGCGACCAAGGTCGAGGCGAGCGCCGCGGCGGCCAAGACCGCCGAGTCGATCGCCGAAAAGCTTAAATTTTGATCCGTCTCTCCGACATAACCGACGCCGTTTCGGCCTACCATCCCAAGGCCGATCTGGGGCTGATCCGGCGGGCCTACATCTTTGCCGCCAAGGCCCACCAGGGCCAGGTCAGGCTCTCGGGTGAGCCCTACCTGGCCCATCCTTTGGAGGTGGCGGCGATACTGACCAGGATACGCCTCGACGCGGCCGCCGTGGCCGCCGGACTGCTGCACGACACCGTCGAGGACTCGGCGGCCACGATCGAGGAGATCCAAAACCTCTTCGGCGAGGAGGTGGCCCGTATCGTCGAGGGCGTGACCAAGATTTCGGCCATGACCTTCCGCTCCCGGGCGGCGGCCCAGGCCGAGAACATCCGCAAGATGATTCTGGCCATGGCCGACGACATCCGGGTGCTCCTGGTCAAGCTGGCCGACCGGCTGCACAACATGCGCACCCTCGGCTTCCAGGAGGACGACAAGCAGACCCGAATCGCCCAGGAGACGCTGGACATCTACGCCCCCCTGGCCGGCCGACTGGGCATCCACTGGATGAAGTCCGAGCTGGAGGACCTCTGCCTCTACTACCTGGAGCCCGAAGCCTACCGCCGCATCGCCCAAGGCATGGACCAGCGGCTGGACCAGCGCCGGGCCTACGTGGAGAAGGTCAAGGCCATCCTGGCCGAAAAGCTGGCCGAGCACGGGCTCAAAGCCCGGGTCGAGGGCCGGCCCAAGCACTTCTATTCCATCTACAAGAAGATGATCGGCCAGCACCTGGGGTTGGATCAGCTCTTCGACATCATCGGCTTTCGGATCATCGTCGATGAGGTCAAGGCCTGCTACGACGCCCTGGGTCTCGTCCACTCGTTGTGGAAGTTCATCCCCGGCCGGTTCAAGGACTACATCAACCTGCCCAAGCCCAACGGGTATCAATCGCTCCACACCTCGGTGCTGGGCCCGGAGGGGATCAGGATCGAGATCCAGATCCGGACCGAGGAGATGCACCGGGTGGCCGAGGAGGGCATCGCCGCCCACTGGCGCTACAAGGAGGGCGGCGGGGCCTTGGACGCGGCCGAAGGCGACCGTTTCGCCTGGCTGAGAAGGCTGTTGGAGTGGCAAAAAGAGCTGTCCGACCCCCGCGAGTTCCTGGACTCGGTCCGGATCGAGCTCTACAGCGACGAAGTCCACGTCTTCACTCCCCAGGGCGAGGTCAAGGTCCTGCCCAAAGGCGCCACCCCGGTCGATTTCGCCTACGCCATCCACTCCGAGGTCGGCCACCACTGCGCCGGAGCCAAGGTGAACGGCAACATCGTGCCGTTGAGGTACAAGCTTCAGACCGGCGACGTGGTCGAGATCATCACCAACAAGAACCGCCACCCGTCCAAGGACTGGCTTGGTTTCGTCGTCACCTCCAAGGCCAGACAGCGCATCAGGTCCTGGATCAAGGCCGAGGAGCGCTCCCGCTCCGAGGCCATCGGCCGGGAGCTTCTGGACAAGCAGCTCGTTCGGATGGGCTCCAGCTACAAGGCCGTCTTCAAGGACGGCCGGCTGGAGAAGGCGGCGGCCGCCTTCTCGCTCCAGGACGCCGAGGCGGTGACGGTGGCCGTCGGCTACGGCAAGCTGACCCCGCTCCAGGTCATCCATAAGATCTTCCCGCCCGAGGAGGTGGACGAGGAGAAAGGACCGGGCTTCCTGGACCGGATGGTCCGAAAGGTCCGCAAAAAGAGCAAGGACGGGATCAAGGTCAAGGGTCTGGACGACATCCTGATCCGCTTCGCCCAGTGCTGCACTCCGCTGCCCGGCGACGAGGTGATCGGCTTCATCACCCACGGCCGGGGGGTGTCCATCCACCGGGTCGAGTGTCCCAACGTCCAGGCCGCCGACCCCCACCGGCTGGTCGAGGTGGAATGGGAGGCCGACGAGGACATCGGCCACGCCGTCAAGCTCCAGATCACCTCCCACGACGAGACCGGCACCCTGGCCGCGGTGACCAACGTCTTCTCCGGCCACGCGGTCAACATCACCGAGGCCCACATCCGCACCAACGACAAGAACAACGCCACCATGGACCTGACGGTCATCGTCAAGGACCGCCGCCAGTTGGATCGGTTGATGGCCGACCTGAAGAAGATCTCGGCCGTCAACCGGGTGGCGAGGGTGAGCAGCTAGCCCCGACCGATTCCCAGAAGTTTGGAGCTTGAAGCCGGATGAGCCGAGAATCGGCCAAGGGCGGCGATCGTCCGGCCGGGGGCGACGGTCGCCGGAAAAAGGGGGACGGGCCAGGGGAAATAGATCGGCGGGCTCGCCCACGCACCCCCGCCGCCTGCCGGCCGCAGGGGCGTCGTTGGCCTCGATGGTCGCGAAAAGGGGCGATCCTGTCCGGTGGAGCGTCCCCAACAAGAAGCCGCCGAGGCCAAAGCCCCGGCGGCCCGACAATTCCTTACAACCGGCCTTAAGAGACCTTCTTCTCGATCTTGCCGGAACGGATGCAGCGGGTGCAGACGGTCATCCGACCCTGGGTGGTCCTGACGGTCTGCAGGTTGGGGTTGAACCGCCGCTTGGTCTTGTTGTGGGCGTGGCTGACATTGTAGCCGGTCTGGTGCCGCTTGCCGCAAATCTCGCAAACCCTGGACATGGCGTCGCTCCTTGAATCTAGTGGTCCCTAAAGGACCGAGGCTGTCTTATACACTCTCTTTTCGGGATTGGCAAGTCTTTTTGTGGAGCCGCACCCGGCCCGGCCCGTCGCAAAGTGCTGGCCCTGTCCAACGCCGCCGGGTTAAGATGAGGGCATCCGAAAACGATATCTTGGGAGGAGGCGGTGTCGTTTCGTGTGTCGCCCAAAATGTGGCCCGTTCTCGCCCTGGCCTCGCCGGTGTTGATTCCCTGGCTGGTGAGCAAGTCGCTCCGCTTCGCCAGGGGGCGGGCCGCGGCGGAAAAACAAAACGCCGAGCGGTTGGCCGCCGCCAGGCCCTTGGAGTTGCCCCGACTCGAGCGGCTCGAGATAACCCCGCTGGTCGAACAGTTCGCCGAGCCCGGCTTCGAGGGCGACTCCGGCGTGTCCTACTTCATCGAGACCGAGTTGGGGGCGCTGGTCATGGACGTCGGCTACGGCCCGGCCAACGGCGTCTTGACCCACAACGCCGCCAGGCTGGGGCGAACGCTCGACGACGCCCAGGCGCTGGTCATCAGCCACCTCCACCTGGACCACATGGGCGGACTGGAGGGGCAGCGAAACAGAAAGGTCGCCCTGCCGCCGGAGTTCGCCGCCGCCGAGCCCAAGCCGTGCTATCTGCCCGACGAGGCCGACTGCCAGGGGCTTCGGGCGATCCGAGTGGTGGAGCCCCGGCTGATCGAGGCCGGCCTGGCGACCACCGGGCCGTTGGCCCGGATGCTCTACTTCTTCGGGCTGACCCAGGAGCAGGCCCTGCTCGGCTGGCTCGAGGGCAAGGGGATCGCCGTCATCACCGGCTGCGGTCACCCGACCATCCAGACCATCCTGGCCATGGTCGAGCGGCTGACGAGCGAGCCGATCTACGCCGTGGTCGGCGGCCTGCACTTTCCGGTCACCGCCTCCCGGTCGGTCAGAAACGGCCTTGCGGCCCAACGCCTGTTCGGCACCGGCAAGGGGCTGCTTTCGCCCATCAACGACGACGACCTGTCCCGGGCCGTCGAGGCGCTCAACGAGGCCGGCGTCAAGCGGTTGCTGATCTCGGCCCACGATAGCTGCGATCACGCCCTGACCCGCTTCGAGGCCGAGCTCGACGGTCGGGTGGAGGCGCTCAAGGCCGGAGCGACCTACCGGCTCTGAACCGACGCCGCGGCCGGCAGGGGGCATTCGACCTTGATTCGGCGACGCCTCCCGGCTAAATTGTCTCCGCTCCGGGGATTGTTAAAGATCAAACGAGTGTAGTCGTGTCCGACAACGAGCGCTGGCGACAACTCAAGCAGGCCTACGACATCCTCCAGGAGAACGAGCGGGCCTACTACAACATCAGGGAGATCCGGCACGCCATCATCGCCGCCCGGACCCTGGGCGGGGTGGTGACCGGCCTGATCCAAGGGCTGTCCTCCCTGGACGTGGACCAGGTCTCGCTGACCGTGGTCGAGGGGCTCATCGCCAACTTCTCCCAACTTCTGGAATCCCTGCCCCAAGACATCGGCCGGCGGGTGCTGTTGGCCCGCGAAGAGAAGCTGCGGCCGGCGCTGATGCCGAACGGCAAGCTCATCACCCTGACCGACCCCGGCCGGGTCGATCTGACCGCCTACTTCGGCCGCCCGGGCGAGAAAGTCCGCTCCTGCGTGATCAGTCCGATGGCCTACCACCACCGGCTGATGGGCTCCGTCAACCTGGGTTCCTATTCGGCCAAACGCTTCCCGTCCGATCTGTCGCCCATCTATCTGGAGGACCTGGCCGCGACCGCGGCGCTGTGCATCGACAACGCCCTGGCCCACGAGCTCAACGAGAGCCTGGCCGCCTCCGACCCGCTGACCGGCGTCTACAACCGGCGCTACTTCTACGAGCACGCCGAACGGATGTTCAACCAGGCCCGGCGGTCGGGGGCCCCCTTGTCGTGCCTCTACATCGACCTCGACGACTTCAAGGCCGTCAACGACGGCCACGGTCACGAGGCTGGCGACGAGGTCCTCAAGCGGATCGCCCAGGCGGTCGACCGGCGGGTCAGGCGCTCCGACCTCTTCTGCCGCCTGGGAGGCGACGAGTTCGCCCTGCTCCTGCCCGACACCGCTCCGGCCGAGGCCGAGACGCTGGCCAAAGAGATCGTCGGGGTGATAGAGGGCGTCTCCCTGGCCGAAGCCGGGATCGAGACCCGCCTTTCGGCCTCGATCGGTCTGGCAACGATGGCGGAAAGCGACGAAACGATCTACGATCTGGTCGGTCGGGCCGACGAGGCCATGTACCGGGTCAAGTCGAAGCGAAAGGGCTAGCGGCTCAATACCCCGCCTGCTTGCCGGTCAGCTCGTCGATCTCGACCTCGATGACGGCCAGCCGATCGACGTTCTCCTCGGCGAAGTCATAGCCTTGCTCGCCGTAGTGGGCCATGAGGGCTTTAAGCCCCCGCCGCTTGGCCTCCGGGTCCGTCAGGACCCTGGCCCGTCCGAAGCCGATGACCGACCGGTACTTGAAGCCCCACTCGCAGGCCCGATCGGCCGGGGTCAGCTCGTGATCCAGGTCGAAGACGAAGGACACCTTGGGGTTGGCCCTGATCGTCTCGATCTTGCGGCCCTCCCTGGCCGAGTGGAAGTAGAGGCGGCCGTCTTGGTAGCCGAAGTTGAGCGTGACCACGTAAGGCTGATCGTCGAGACACATGGCTAGGCGGCAGACCGAAGAGCGGCGGATGATGTCTTCGATCAGCTTGGGGTCGGTTATCTCTCGGTCCTTGCGCCTTACGGGTCGGCTCATACGGTTTACCTCTCAGTCGGACTCAAGCACCGTGTGGCCGGCCGAGCTCAACACGGCCGCAGCCTTGTCGAAAAGCCGGTCTTTGACCAGAAGGTAGTCGGTATCGTAAGTCGATAGGGCGAACAGGCTCACCTCGGCCTCGGCCAAGGGGCCGGCCAAGGCGGCCAGGACGCCGGTCAGAGCGAAATCCAGCCGGCCGGCCACCCTGAAGCACCGCCAGCCGCCCTCGTAAGCCACGCCCCGGGGCACGGCCGCCTCGTCGCAGACGAGGGACAGCTCGTCGGCGGTCCTGGTGATGGAGTAGAAATCGCCGCTCAGCGCCCAGCGGGGAATCTCGGCCCGGGGATCGAGGCGACAGACGGCCAGGGTCTGGGGAAGCGGAACGAGAGTCAGCAGCGGAAAAGCCATGGCCGTGTCCTTTTTGTCATCTCCTCGCCAAACCGCTTTCCCGGCCGGGCCGCGCGGCGGGGCCGTCTTTCCGGCCGGCGAGACGATCGGCCCAAAACGAGATTTGCCGCTCCGAGCGCAGCGGGAGTCCTGACAGGGTCGGCTCGATCGATCGACCCGATAGCGGCGCGGGGCGAATTCCAGGAGCTGGAACGGACGATCACTCCCAAACCTTGAGCTTGTCCCAAACCTTCTGGTACCAGGCCCGCTCCTCTTCGGGGTCCTTGGGGGCCGGGGCCGGGTCGGGAACCTTGACCTTGGGCGACTTCTTGCCTTCCAGAAGGGGCCGGGTGTTGATCAGCTCGGCCTCGATGACCTTATTGTAGCCGACGTCGGGGTATTTGGCCGCCGCCTCGAAGCGGCCGACGGCCGCCTTGTAGGACTTGGCCTTGCGGTAGAAGCGGCCGACGTAGAGCTCGTGCTCGATCAGCTTGCGGTAGGTCCTAAAGAGATACGCCTTGGCCTCCTTGGCCTCCTTGGAGTTGGGGAAGCGTCGCTTCAGCCGCTTGAAAGCCTTGACCGCCTCCTCGGCCTCCTCCATGTCCCGGTCCACAGAAGGGATGAGGTAGTAGTGGCACTGGCCGATTCTGAGCAGGACGTGGGCCATGTCCTTGTGGGTCGGGTGGAGTTCCTCAAAGGTCTCGTAGGCGGCCAGGGACTCGATGTACTGGCGGCTCAGATAGAGCGCCTCGGCGGCTCTGAGCTGGGCGAAGGTCGATTTGGGGTGATAGGGGTAGTAGTCCCGGACCTGGCCGTAGTACTTGGCCGCCTTGGCGAACTTGCCCTGGGCCCAGGCCCAGCCTCCTTCGGCCAGGAGCGTGTCGGCCGGTTTGATATCGACCTTGCCGGAGGCGCAGCCGAACAAGAAAAGGGCCAGGCAGACGAGCAGGAGGCGTTTGAGCATCACTCGAGACTTTCGATGTAGCGCTCGGCCGAGTAGGCGGCCGTGGCGCCGTCGCCCACGGCGGTCGAGATCTGGCGAAGTTGCTTGGCCCGGCAGTCGCCGGCGGCGTAGATGCCCGGCACCGAGGTGGCCATCTCGCTGTCGGTGATGATGAAGCCCCGCTCGTCCATGTCCACCACACCCTTGGCAAAGCCGGTGTTGGGCTGGGTGCCGACGAAGATGAACACCCCGTCCACCGGAATCATCTTGACCTCGTCGGTCTTGACGTTCCTGATCCGCACCCCGTCCACCCGGTCGTGGCCCTCGATCATCTCCACCACCGAGTCCCAGACCGTGGTGATCTTTTCGTTGTTGAGCACCCGTTCCTGAAGGATTTTCTGGGCCCGGAGTCGATCGCGGCGGTGGATGAGAATGACCTCCCGGGCGAAGCGGGTCAAGAAGACGGCCTCCTCGCAGGCGGTGTCGCCGCCGCCGATGGAGGCGACCACCTGGTCCTGGTAGAACGGCCCGTCGCAGGTGCCGCAATACGATACGCCGTGGCCGGTGAGCTGCATCTCGCCATCCACACCCAGGCGCCTCGGGTCGGCCCCGGTGGTGATGATGACCGCCTTGGCGGTCAGAACCCGGTCGCCGTCCAATTCGATGGTGACGTATCCCTGGTGGGGCTCCAGGCTCAAGACCTCGGCCGAGATGTTCGGTAGGTCGAACTTATCGACCTGGGCCTTCATCTTTTCCATCAAAGCGAACCCGGCCACGCCGTCGGGATAGCCGGGGTAGTTGTCCACCCAGTCGGTGTTCAAAACCTGCCCGCCGGGCACGAAGCGCTCGACGAGCAAGGTATCCAGCCGGGAACGAGCGGCATAAAGACCGGCGGTCAGTCCAGCCGGACCGCCGCCGATTATGATCAGATCATGGTCGGTAGCTGGCATGGTTTTCCGCCTGGCAGGCGGCGGCGCAGAAGCCGAGAGCTACAGGAGCTTGTCCAGCGCCGCCGCGATGTGGGATTTGGAAACCGCGCCAGTGATCTGCTCGGCCACCGCGCCGTCCTTGAAGACGATCAGCGTCGGGATGGCCCGGATACCATACTGGCCCGGCGTCTTGGGATTTTCATCGACGTTGAGCTTGGCCACCTTGACCTTGCCTTCGTAATCGGAAGCCAACTCCTCGACAACCGGGGCGATGGCACGGCAGGGTCCACACCAAGCAGCCCAGAAGTCGACCAGCACCGGCATGTCGGACTTCAGGACTTCGCTCTCAAAGAGATCGTCGGTAACCTGGAGTACGTTCTCGGCCATACCTAAACCTCCCGATCGTCTCGAAGCCAAGAGTGTCTACGGAACTATAAATTTACTTGGCTTCTCGAATCTTGTCAACCATTTCCGCCGCCCTCCAGGCAACTTGCCAACGCCGGGGGGCAGGTGTAAAATGTTTCGTCATTGAATGAAGTTAAAGAAAAACGAAACCTTATTGAAGGAACTCGCCGTGATGAAATTCCACTCCGAACACTGCTGGGTCGAGACGGAAAGCGATCGGGCCCGAATCGGCATCTCTAACTTCGCCAAGGACGAGCTGGGCGAAATCATCTACGTCGATCTGCCCCAGGTCGGCGACAGGCTGACCCAGGGCGAGCAGTACGCCGAGGTCGAATCGACCAAAACCACCTCGGACGTCATCGCCCCTGTGAGCGGCCGGGTCGTCGAGGTCAACTCGGGCTTGGAAGACGACATCTCTCCCTTGAACGAATCACCCCAGGGGGCGGGCTGGCTGTGCCGGGTCGTCCTCGACAACCCGGCCGAGCTGGACGGCCTGATGGACGAGGCGGCCTACCTCGAATCGGTCGGGACGGCCGAAGAGGGTTGATTTGACCGCCGCCGAGACAAGGGCCGCCGGGCCCCTGGCCGGCTTCCTCATCGAAGAGGAGCCCTTCTATCTGGATCAGGGCGGCGAGACCGAGGCCTTCCTGGCCGCCGTCGCGGCCCGGCTGCCGGTGATGCTCAAAGGCCCGACCGGCTGCGGCAAGACCCGCTTCTTGACCGCCATGGCCCACCGCCTGAAAAGGCCGCTGATAACCGTCGCCTGTCACGAGGACCTGACCGCGCCCGATCTGGTCGGCCGGTGGCTGTTCAAGGAGGGCCAGACCGAGTGGTCCGACGGACCGCTGACCTTGGCCGTCAGGTACGGCGCCATCTGTTATCTCGACGAGATCGTCGAGGCCCGCCGGGACTCGCTGTCCATCCTCCATCCCTTGACCGACGATCGGCGGCTGCTGGTCATCGAGCGGCTGGGGCAGGTGATCAAGGCCGACCCCGATTTTCTGCTGGTGGTCTCCTACAACCCCGGCTACCAATCGGTCCTCAAGGACCTCAAGGTCTCCACCGCCCAGCGCTTCGTCGCCCTGGATTTCGATTACCCCCCGCTTGAAGCCGAGCGGGAGATCATCGTCAACGAGGCCGGGGCGGACGAGGCTCTGGCCGGCCGCCTGGTCCGGGCCGGGACGGCGATAAGAAGGCTCAAGGAGGTCGGCCTGGCCGAAGGGGCCTCGACCCGCCTTTTGATCTACGCCGCCCAGTTGATCGCCCAGGGCTTGAGCCCGGCCAGGGCGGTCCGCTTGAGCTTGCTCAATCCGCTGACCGACGACGAGGACCTGCGCCGGGCCATCGACGGCGTGCTGAGCGACTTCTTTCCGGAGTAGGCCTCGCGCCGGGCCGACAAGACCGACCGCCTCGCCGGGCGATCTCCTTGGTCGGTCGCTGGATCCGCCGCGATTTTCAACCGCCGGCTAAAAAGCCTATTTACGCTTGGTGTATCATTACCCCATGGCCCGGACCCGAAAGCCCAACCAACCCGCCGACCTGCCGCCGGAGCTTGAGGTCGAGCTCAAAGGATTGGACGCCAAGACGGCCGAGTTGCTGTGCCGTCCCCTGGCCGGCGACCCCCAGGCGGCCGAGACCATCCGAACCGGCCTGAGCCTGATCCGGGACATCGAGCTGGCCGAGTGCCATCTGGCCTTCGGCCTGCTCGATGAACTGCCGCCCGGACCGCTTCGGGCCTGGTGGCTGAGAGCCGTCTACGACCTGCCCGGCTGGACCGCGCCGTTGGGCCGGACGGTGAGCACCTGTCTGTCGTCGAAAAGGGAGGGCCGGGAGGTCGCTCTGGAGCTGATCAAGAAGTCCTCGGCGATCTTGAGAGCCATGGATCGGTCCACCGGACGGGCGCTGTTGGAGTTGACCGCCGAGTTGGCCCGGGCGGAGCCGATAGCCGGGCTGAACCTCTTTCTGTCGGCCCAGGAGTTGCTCGGCTCGATCCCGCCCCGGCATCGAGCCGGCGTGCTCAAAGCCGGCCTCAAGCTGATCCCGAGCGCCGGCGGGACCAAAGCGGCCGTGGTTCTGGTTCGGCGGGCCGGCCAGATCATCGGCCAGGCCGGCTGGATCGGCTTCGGCCGCTGGTTCAGGGCCGGCCTCGAACAACCGCCCGAAGCCAGAGAGGCCTACTACGATCTGGCCTCGCCCGCCTCGCTCAGGGCCCTGGACGCGGCCGCCGGCGGGATCGGCCTCGTCGCGGCGGCCGAGGTGCTTCGCCTCTACGGCCGGGCGGTGACCGGTCGGCCGGTGAACGTCCGACCGTTGAGCCGGAAGCCGGAGGCGATGCTGATCTCGCCGCTGGCTCTGGGCGGCCGACTGGACGACACCGCCTACCTTCCCGAGCGGGAGCACGGCCGCCGCCCCCTGGCCGTCTTCCGGGCCCGACTGGCGGTGCTCTTGACCGCCGAGGTGAATCGCTGGGATTTCCTGCTCTCCTTCGACGATCCCTGGCTGGCCGCCGACCTGTGGGCCTTGGCCGCCGAGGCCAGGGCGGCCAAGGAGTTGGCCGCCCGCCGCCCCGGTCTGGCCGGAGCGCTCCGGGAACTCAATCGCCTTCGCCGAAAAAGCCAACCGGCCGAAGGAGTGTTACTCCACCCGGCGCTTCGGGCGGCGGCCTTGAGACTGTGGGGCGGGCGGCCAAGGACCGAGGACGCCGAAGTGAACCGGCTGGCCAGGGAGACGGCCGAGGCGCTCATCGGCGCGCCCGACCTTAAGGCCGGCATCCGGACCGCCTACGACCTGTTGACCGGTCCGAAGGGGCGCTCGGTCCATCCGTTCAAGGAAGAGAGGGAAAAGCCGCGGTTCAAATTCGGCAAGCTGGACCGGGAGCTGTTCGAAGCCCAAGCCGGCCTGAGCCCGGACCAATCGGTCCGGGCGGCCACCCTCCATCGCAAGAGCGGCCGGGGCGAGTTCCTGGCCTCGCTGAGCGAACTCAGCGAAAAGCTGCGCCGGGGCGAAACCGAAGACGACGAGCGGAGAGCCGGCGTATTCCTCTACCCGGAATGGGACCACCGCCTCCAGGACCACCGGCCAGACTGGGTCCGGGTGGTCGAGTCGGCCCCGTGGACCGAGGAGGACGGGCCCGGCGAGGCCTATCGACCGGCCTCTCTCTCGCCGGGCCTTATCCATCGCGTCCGCCGCCAGTTTCAGCGACTCCGACCCAAGGACCTGGAGCGACTGACCCGCCAGTTGGACGGCCAGGAGGTCGATATCCAGGCCGCCGTGGAGTGGGCGGTCGATCGCCTCAGGGGCGAGTCGGCCGAGGAGAAGGTCTACCTCTCCCGGCGACTGATAAGGCGGGAGGTGGTCTGCGGGTTGTTGATCGATCTGTCCGGCTCCACCGGCGAGCGCCTAAACGGCATCGGACCGTCGATTCTGGAGACGGCCAAGGACGGCGTCTGGCTCTTGGCCGAGGCGCTCAACTCTCTGGGCGACGACTTCGGCGTATTCGGCTTCACCGGTTCCGGTCGCCATCGAGTCGAGTTCACTATTCTGAAGGACTTCAACGAGTACTGGTCGTCCCGGACCAGAGCCAGGCTGACAACGCTGACCCCCGGCCGGCAAAACCGCGACGGCGCAGCCGTTCGCCACGCCGCCCAGCGCCTGAAAAGCCACCCGGCCCGGCGCAAGATACTGATCTTCCTCTCGGACGGCCGACCGGACGACTATGATTACTCCGGTGAGTACGCGATCATGGACACCCGGGCGGCGCTCTTGGAGACCAGACAGGCCGGGATCAAGACCTTCTGTCTGACCATCGACCGCCGGGCCAGGGACTACATCGCCCAGATGATGGGTTCGACCGGCTACTGCATCCTGGACGACGTCAGGCGGCTGCCCGAGTTTCTGCCCCGGCTCTACCGCCGCCTGGCCGGATGAGGTAGGATCGTCGTATGGCCGACTACGAGGAGACCAAGACCGTTCTCGAAGCCCGACTGGAGGAACTCAAGGACTGGCTTTACGAATTGGACCGGGCGATAATCGACCGGGTCGGGCTGACCGGCAAGCCCTCGCCCGAGGAGAAGAAGGCTCGCTCGGCCGTGGTCAAAGAGATAAACAAGACCCGGCGCGAAATCTACAAACTCATAAAGGGAAAGGGCTCTCCAAAGAAAATCACCCTGACCCTAACCGCCGAGGAGTACCGGCGGCTCGAGCAAGAGGCCGTGGCCGAGGGAGTGGGGGTCAGGCGATGGATCAAGAGAAAGCTTTTCGATTGAGGGCCGTCCCGTTTCTTGAACCCCCGAAGGGTTTCATTCCCCGTAACTTGCGCCTAAAAAAACCATCCCATACCTGCTACCGATACCCCGCCCCTTGCGGCGGGGTCAGTCGTTATCGACCTCGGTCGACCAGACGCACTACCCTCCATCAAAAGCCATAAGATCGAGCCGCGCTTCGATCCTGTTCGCCGCCAAGCGAGGCGGTCGACTCAAGAAAGGCGGCTCCTATCCCTCCAGGAAGGGCAACGGCGAGCCTTTGCGATAGACCAGGGCGTTGCAGGCGGCAATCAGCCGGCCCTCGTCGTCATGGACCTTAATGTCGTAGTTGGCCGTCTTTCGACTCCGGCTGAACTCCTTGGCCTCGGCGATCAGCCGCCGGCCGGGCTCCGGCGGCGCGACGTAGCTGACGGTCATGTTCAAAGCGACGGCCATTACGCCGTGGGAATTGGAAGCGGTCTCAAAGGCCTCGTCGATCAAGGCGAAGAGCGCTCCGCCGTGAGCCAAGCCGAACATGTTCTCCATGTCCGGAGTGAAGACCATCTCCACCCTGGAGTAACCGTCATCGAGCTCGACGAGCTTCAAATCAAACTTTCGAGCGAACGGCTCTTGAGCCACCCGGTCGAAGATCGCCTGCTTGACCTTTTCGTCCATTCCCCGCCTCCAGTCGGAAAAGGGCGACCCTTCCGGGCCGCCCTTGATCTTTGTCGAGTCATCCGCTCGTCGGTGTCAGGCGACCTGCATCGGCATGATGACGGCCAGGAAGTCCTCGTCGGCCGGGCCGGATATCCTGGTCGGCCGCGACGGTTCGGTCAGGGTGAAGGTCACTTCCTCGGAGCGCATCACCTTGAGCGCATCGACCAGGTAGGAAGCGTTAAACCCCACCTCCAGTGGTTCGCCGGAGTAGACGGCCTCGACGGCCTCCTTGGCCTCGCCCAGATCCGGGTTCTGGTGGGATATCTCCATCCCCTCTTCCGAGACGGCGACTTTGATCCCGCGGTACTTATCGGTGATCATGACCGTTATCCGGCGCAGCGCCTCCAGCATCTCGGGTCGCTTGACGTTGAAGTTCAAAGCGGCGTCGTCCGGCGGAATCACCTGGCGATAATCAGGGAAGCGGGTTTCCAGCAGGCGCATGATCAGGCTGGCTTCGGCGACCTGCAGAACCGCCGAGGAGCCCTTGATTCCGATCCTGGCCTCCTCGGCCTCTTCCAGCAAGCGCCGCATCTCCAACACGCCTTTCCTGGGGATGATCGCCCCCTTGGCCAGATCAAGGTTGGCCAGCTTGTCCAGACCCCGGTCAATGAGGCTCAAGCGGTGGCCGTCGGTGGAGACCATCCTCAGTTTGCCCTCGGCCTCCAGTTTCTCCAGGTAGACGCCGGCTAGGTTATAACGACCTTCGTCACTGGCCATGGAGTAGATGGTCTTGTCCAGCATCTCCTTGAGCTCGTCCACCGGAGCGGAGATGAGTTCGACCTGATCGTGCTGGGGCAGGGCCGGGTACTCCTCGGCCGGCAGTCCGGCCAGATGATACCTGGCCCGGCCGCCTTCGATCAGGACCCGGTGGTTGTCTTCCTCCTTGAGGAAGACCTCGTCGGCGGCCAGTTCCCGGATGATGGTGTGGAAGGTCCGAGCCGGCAGGCTGACCTCACCGGGCGCGATCACCTCGGCCGAGTAGACGCCTTTGAAACCGATCTCCAGGTCGGTGGCCAGGATCTCCACCCCGCCGTCGGCGGCCTTGAGCAGCAGGTTGGAGAGAATCTGCATGGAGGAACGCTTCTCCGAGATCGCCTGCGCCCGGCCCGTGCCCTTCAGCAACTCATCCTTCTTGATCTTGAGTTCCATCGGCGCTTCCTTCTAGTCTTGGTATTCTTAATCTATATCGAAGTAATAGTCCGGTGGATAGAGTCAGCAAGTTGTAATCTTCTATCTATATCAACCGCTTATTGTCTTCACTGCCCTGAACCGATCTGACGGCTGAACTCGGTTTGGCTGGTTGTTTACTCCTTGCTGACAGAATCCTGACAGGCGGTGTGAATAGATCGGTTGATAAACCGCTCAACCCCGCCGGATCACCTTCTCAAGATTAATCATTTCTTGCCTGAAATCAAAGTTTTTATCTATTCGGCCCTGAATCTTCTTGACCGCGTGGACCACCGTCGAGTGATCCTTGCCGCCGAATTTCTGACCGATTTTGACCAGCGGCAGATTGGTCAGTTTCCGCGCCAGGAACATGGCGATCTGTCTGGGCTCGGCGATCTTCTTTTCTTTCTTGCCGCTCTTTAGATCGGCCAGGCTGACGTTGAACCGTTCGCCCACCCGACGCATGATGTCATCCACGGTGATCTCGCGGGTCATCAGCGAGTCGTGAAGGACCTGTTTGGTCAGCTCCATCGAAATCGGTTGCCCGGTGATTGACGAATAGGCGGCTAAACGGACCAGGTATCCCTCCAGCACCCGGACATTTGACTCGTCATTGGAGGCCAATAGATAGGCCACGTCTTCGGGGATGGCGATTCCTTCGTCCTCGGCCTTTTTTTGAATGATGGCCACCTTCGTCTCTCGATCGGGTACCTGGATGTCGGCGATCAACCCCCACTCGAAGCGGGAGCGGAGCCGTTCTTCCAATCCGGGGATGTCCTTTGGACGCTGGTCGGAGGTGAGCACGATCTGCTTACTGGTGTCGTAGAGGGCGTTGAAGGTGAAAAAGAACTCCTCCTGGGTTCGCTCCTTGGAGCCCAGAAAATGGATGTCGTCGATCAAAAGGACGTCTACGCTTCGGTAGCGGGCCCGGAAGGCGTCCATGGTCTTGTTGCGGATGGCCTGGATCATCTGGTTGGTGAAGTCCTCCGAGGAGACGTAGACTACCACCGCCCGGCCGTTCTTGTTTTTGATGTGGTTGCCGACAGCGTTCATCAGGTGGGTCTTGCCCAGGCCGGCCCCGCCGTAGATGAAAAGTGGATTGTAGGTTTGACCGGGTAGATTGGCCACCGCCTGGGCGGCGGCGTAGGCGAACTGATTCGAACTGCCGACCACGAAGCGCTCGAAGGTGTATCGCGCGCCCAGACCGTCGGACAGGGGTTCCTTGGCGGCGCCGGGGGTCGAATCGGGATCGGCCGGCGGTTCATCGAAAGAGGAGCCGATCGCCGATGAGGCGGCCTCGGTTTGGGCTCTCGCTTCCCGGGCGGCCAAGGCCGAGGCCAGCGAGTTCGGCCGGTTGGTCTGGTCATCGTCGGTGCAGACTCTGATTTCCACCTGGCGGCGCAAGGCGACGGACAGCGCCTCCCGGACGGCCTCGTGATAGCGCTCGTTCACCCAATCGACGTAGAATCGGTTGGGGGCGATGAGTCGGGCCGGGCCGCCGGTCAATTCGCACTCCAGGCGCAGCGGCTTGAGCCACCGGCCGACCTCCTCCTTGGAGATCTTGCCGCCCAGCAGAGCCAAGGCCTGAGACCAAATTTCACGTGCGGATTGATCTGTTAGCATAGACCGTTTTCTCGGGGCGATCGAGCCCGGCCATGGTGTATCGTGGAAGGCTTAGACGCTCATCATAACCCGGCCGGAATTAGCGGTCAATAGCTCCGCCCACTTGACAGGCCGCCGAATGGGCCCTAGTTAGGGTATGGTGGATTAAAACCGAGCCGAAAGGACGTGTAATGTCGTTGACCATCGCTTTGGCCGGCAAGGGCGGCGTGGGTAAGACCACCGTGGCCGGTTTGTTGATCAGATACCTGAAGGAAAGAGGCTTGACCCCGGTCTTGGCCGTGGACGCCGACTCCAACGCCAATCTCAACGAGGTCTTGGGTCTCGAGGAACCGCCGACCATGGGCGACGCCCGGGAGGAGATGAAGTCGGTCGGAGCCCAGAACCCGAACATGACCAAGGACATGCTCATCGAGATGCGGGTCAATCAGGCCTTGGTCGAGGAAGAGGGCTACGACCTCCTGGTCATGGGTCGGCCCGAGGGGCCGGGCTGCTACTGCGCGGCCAACACCGTCTTGGCGGCCAGCCTGGAGAAACTGATCAACAACTATCCCTATCTGGTCATCGACAACGAGGCCGGCATGGAGCACATGAGCCGGTTGGTGGCCAAGGACGTCGATGATTTGATCATCGTCTCCGATCCGTCGCGTCGCTCGCTGGCCACTGCGGTTCGCATCCGCGACTTGGGCCGCTCCCTGCCGATGTCGATCGGCCGGGAGCACCTAATCGTCAACCAGGCGCCCGGCGGCGAACTCTCCGAGGAGGCCAGGAAGTTCATCGCCGAGGCTGGACTTGAGCTCTTGGGGGTCATTCCGGCCGACGATCACCTGGCCGAACTGGACGCGGCCGGAGAGCCGACCTCGATCAGACTGCCGGCCGACTCGCCGGTGATCAAGGCCGCCTTCGAGGCCTTCGATGGGTTAGGACTGGGAAGCTAGCCCAGATATCGTTCAGCTTTCGGTGCAATCGCCCCGGCGGTCGATCTCCCGTCCAGAAAAGATGAAGGGCGGCTTTAGCCGCCCGACATCAAATACTCTTCACCCCCCGCGTCCGCTCAGTAATATTGGCGCGGATGGATCGGGAAGCCTGGTTTCATCGGCGACGTCGCAACGACGCGCCGGGCGCTAGGATTTCTCGGCCAGAAATTTGGCCAGATGGCCGAAGACCTCGTAGGAGGTCGGCTCGAGCAACAGCTCTTCCAGTTCGTCGTCGATGGCCTTCCGTTGGGGGTCGTTCTTCCACCTCTCCCAATCCTCTTGACTTTCCCAGGTGGCGATGACGACCAGCTTGTCTGGATCGTCCACGCCGTAAAGCGTTTCGCCGGTGATGTAGCCGGGCTGGTTGAGCGCCTTGCTGCGGATTCGCTTCAGCAGGTCGATGACCTTGACGATGTTGCCCTTCTTGAACCTCCTGGTGATCAAGACCCGTATCGCCATCAGGACCTCCCTTGGCTGGGGGCGGTTGCCCAATGAACACTCCTCTCTTTTCTTTAATCATACACCAGGGAAAAAGATAATTGTAGATGGAGGTTGGTTAAGAGCAGGGAAGATTTAGAAAACCGTAAACCACGACAATTTGGGCCCCCGCGTGGTCTAAGCCGGAAAAGGGCTTCAAAGGAGATTTGGGTCGGTTCGCGCCGGAAGGTTTTAGCTTACCTGGATCGGGAGGGATATTAATAAGTTATCAGTTGTCCGCGCTCAGATGGATAGATATTGGTCTTACTTCGTCTGAGTGAGCCATGAATTCCTGATTGGTTTTATTTTTTAATGTCGCGAAGACGACCTGAACACCTTCTCGCCTAGCGAACTTCATGGCCGGGATAAAATCGGTATCAGCAGTAAACAAGATGATTCTGTCCACAATTTTGTTCGTCGCCAGCCAGCCAATATCCAACCCAATTTTGGTATCGACACCTTTTTGTTGGAATTTTGGTGACAAATCCCGAGCCGATATCTGATCCGGCTTGTTTTTTATTAATTTTTTCAAAGCTTTGTTACTAAGACCCCAACCTCTAAACCTTAATTGCCCTGCTCTAAAAGCGAAATGTTTCGCCGATTCTATTTCCTTAAAAAAACTCTCTAATCGGGATCGTTCTGGAGATTGAGCGAAATCAATCTCATACTCATCTACCGGGTTCTTACAAACCCCAAGATAGGGCAAGCAGTCATAGTAAAATATTCTAAAAAGATCTTCATCATCACTCACGCAGGCCCGCGCGAGATTCTCGACTTCAGACACGGAGGGAACATACGCCTTTGCCCCCTTCCAACTTTTTATTCTTCCCAGCTCATAGCGAACGTGCCCTCCATACTAACAAAACAGCAACCTTCTTATTTCACCGTTGGTCTCCAGATATTACGGAAACGCCCCCTTCCCGAAATGCATGAGCATGGTGAGGGAAGGGGGCTTCATTCTTTTACCGGCCTTACCGGCGTAGCGGATTCTATAGAGAATGTAGCACATTCTGCCTCAATGTCAACTAGGTAATGTTTACATATTTTCAACAACATAAACGACGTCACCTCGAAAGATTTATTTTAGCAGGTGATTTAGTGGTTTCATGAGTCGTTATCCGCTTCAGGCCGCGCTTTTGGCCAGCCTGCGGATGGCCCGCCGGTCGGGATAAAGCATCGAAGTGATCCGCAAGCGGTGGACCCGGCCCTTCCCCGCGCCGCCCCCTTCGTAGCCGACCGCCTTGGCGTAGATGTCGCCGAAGACGTGCTCGGAGAGACAGCCGGTCAGATCGAGTTTGACGTCGGTGTAGAGTTCGAGGGCCGGGTCGATGATCGCCCGCAACTCGATCTCGTTGATGGACAACGCCTCGGCCTCACCGGGCGGTTCGACGATCCGCTTGCCCCCCCCGCCACCAGCTACACGAGCCGGACAACTCTATTTCGGCCGTCTCGGGGGTGGTCGGCTCCAGCTCGATATCGTAGGGCGGACCGACGGCGGTCACCGAGTGGATCAAGAGCGGTTGACTGAGGCCCTTCATCCAGGCGGTGTGGTGCTCGGTGGCGGTGACCATCTCCCTGACCAGCTCGAAGGTCGGTTGGCCCAGAAAGACCTGGCCGCCGGTGGCGTCGGCCTGGATTCGGGCGGCGGTGTTGACCGCCGAGCCGACGATGCCGTACTTCAACCTCTTGTCCGAGCCGATGTTGCCCAGGAGAACCTGGCCGGTGTTGAGGCCGATGCCCATCTCCAGCGTCGGCAGATCGTCGGCGAGAAGCTCCCGGTTCAAGCGGCGAAGCTCGTTTTGCATGGCGATGGCGCAGGCCACCGCCCGGACCGGGTCGTCCGGCCGGTGTTTCGGCATGCCGAAGACGACCATGAACTCATCGCCGATGAAGTCGTTGATGGTGCCGTCGTACTCCAGGATGACGTCGGACATCCGGGACAGGTGGCGGTTGAGGAGCTCGAAGACGTCCTCCGGGGCCATGCCCTCGGACAGACCGGTGAAGCCTCTCAGGTCGGCCATCAACACCGTCACCGTCTCCCGGCGGCCGCCGACCTTGGTCCCCTCGGGCGAGGTCAGGATCTGTTCGACCTCCTTGTCCGAGAGGTACGCCCGAAGGTTTCCCGGATGAACTCGACCAGCTTCAGCCGTTCCTCGCTGACCCGGAGAATGATTTCCAGCATCCGCCGCCGGGTGGCCGCGATCTCGACCATTTCCACCGGCGCGTCGGGCCCCAACTCCATCTCGAGCGCCTCGTCGCCCCCTTCCTCGAAAGCGCGGTTGGCCTCGGAGATGGCCTCCAAGGGGCCGATAACCTTGCGGTTCAGAAAGCCGCGCAGGGTGATGATCATGAAGGCGACGATGATGCCGATGAGGACGACGATCCGGCCGGCGTAGGCGGCCAGTTCGAGGAAGGTTCCGCCTTGGGAGTAGGCCCGCCAGCCCACCGACCAGACCAGGAGGACCGCCTCGATGATCAGGATTCGCCAAAAGACGCCGCGGAGTAAAATGGAGCGCACGCTTTTGGACGACCCGGTCGGGTTTGGAGTTGAAAGACGGTCCATTCATCGAATCCAAAGTATGGAAAGCGGCGGCCTTGAGAATCCATAACCTGCATTGATAGATATAAAAATAGACGAGGCGGGGGGCGGTGTCAACGACGGCCCTCTTTTCCGGGAAGCGGCTGGGCCGCCTCTCGCCGGGCGGAATCGACGGCCGACCGGAAGCCGACAAGCCGGCTTTACTGAGCGGCCTTATTGGGGCATATTGACCGCAAGATGTTCAAGTATGGGGAGGGAATCGTTTCGGTCCCGAAAAGACGCGTCCGGTGAACGATCGAGCCAAGACCAAAAAGCAACTGATCGAAGAGCTGACCCGGCTCCGGCGGGAGTTGGCCGAGTACCGCTCGTCCTCTCATGACCTGAAGTACCGGACCATGTTGGAGAGTCTCGACGACGTCATCTACCGAACCGACATGGACGGTAACATCCTCTACATCTCGCCCGCCGTCGAAAAGCTGACCGGCTACACGCCCCAGGAGATCATCGGCAAGATCGGGGTCGAGGCGCTCTACGCCGGCCCGGAGGACCGGGAGAGGGTTCGCGGCGGAGTGGAGCGCTACGGGGTCGTCTCCAACGTCCTGGCCCGGATTCGCCGCAAGGACGGAGAGACGGCCTGGGCCTCGATCAACGCCCGCCTGGTCTACGACGATGAGGGCCGGGCCGTGGGCATCGAGGGCTCGGCCAGGAACGTGACCGCCCTCAAGCGGGTCGAGGACGATCTGAAGCAAAGGATCGCCATGGCCCGGCTGGTGGTCTCCGTTTCGGCCAACTTCATCCACCTGCCTTCTTCCAGGATGGATGAGGGCGTGGCCGTGGCCCTGGCCGAGATGGGCCGGTTCGCCGATGCGGATCGCTGCTACGTCTTCCTTTTCGACGAGAGGGAGGGGACCGTCTCCAACAGCCACGAGTGGTGCGCCGAGGGCGTCGAGCCCCAGCGGGACAACCTTCAAGACCTGCCGGTGGCGGTGTTCCCTTGGTTCTGGAAGGCCGTCAGCCGGCTGGAGGTGGTCCACATCCCCCGGGTGGCCGACCTCCCTCCGGAGGCCGCCGCCGAGCGGGAGATACTCCAGGCCCAGGACATCGTCTCGCTTCTGGCCGTTCCCCTGGTCTCCGAGGGAGAGGCCGTCGGCTTCGTCGGTTTCGACGCGGTCAGGGGGGAAAAGGATTGGTCGCCGGCCGAGATCGAGGTCCTGAGACTGGT
This sequence comes from uncultured Thermodesulfobacteriota bacterium, assembly GCA_964634465.1. GTDB lineage: Bacteria > Desulfobacterota > Desulfarculia > CAZWLY01. The sequence continues at coordinate 34,999 of CAZWLY010000019.1, forward strand.
CAGCGAGATATTGGCCGGGGCCATCCAACGCAAGCGGGCCGAGGAGGCGCTTCGCGAGAGCGAAGAGCGCTTCGCCGCCTTCATGAAGCACCTGCCGGCCCACGCCTTCATGAAAGACATGGATGGTCGCTATCTCTATTTCAATGAAACCTACGAACGGGAGTTCGGCTACGAGCTGGCTGGTTTTCTGGGCCGGCCGGACGAGGATATCTGGCCCGACCGGGCGGCCGGCTTCAGGGTGTTGGACCGAGTGGTCATGACCACTCGCCGGCCGGCCGAAGGAATCGAGCAGGTCCCGGGACCCGACGGCGTGCAGCACTACCTGACCAGCAAGTTTCCCATCTTCCGGGAAGGCGAAATGGTCGCCCTGGGCGGCATCGCCCTGGACGTAACCGAACAGATCAAGACCGAGGAGGCGCTTCGGGAGAGCGAGGAGCGATTCGCCGCCTTCATGAAGCACCTGCCGGCCCTGGCCTTCATCAAGGGGTTGGACCGGCGCTACACCTACTGCAACGCCGCCTTCGAGGACATATTGGGGATCAGGGGCAGCGATCGCCTCGGTAAGCGGGTCGAGGACATCTGGCCCGAACGGGCCGAACTGGTCAACGAGTTCGACGATTTGGTCCTCGAAAGCGGCCGGCCCATGAGCCGGGTCGAGGAGGTGCCTTGCACCGACGGCGTGTTGCGCTACTTCCTGGTCCACAAGTTCCCCATCTATACCGACGGACAGATCACCGCCCTGGGTTGCATCTGCCTGGACGTCTCGCCCCTGAAGTGGGCCGAGGAAAAGCTGCGCCAGGCCCACAGCGAGCTGGAGCGGCGGGTCGAGGAGCGGACCGCCGAGCTTAAGCGGGCCTACGACGACTTGAAACGCCAGATCGAGCAGCGCCGCCGGGCCGAGGAGGCCAGGGCCGAGAGCGAGGCCCATTTCCGGGCCCTGGCCGAGAGCGCCTCGGGATTCGCCGTCTTCCGTTTGGCCATCACCACCGAAACGCCCCTGCAGGCCAAAGTGATCGTGGTCAGCCCGTCTTTCAAAGACATCGTCGGCGCGCCCGACCCCTTGCGCTTCGAGACCTGGCTGTCCCACCTCCATCCCGACGACCGGCCCGTTCTCCGGCGGGCCAACTATCGGCTCATCAAGTCCGGCCGAATGAACGAGTCTTTCCGGGTGCGCCATCCGGAAAAGGGGGAGTGGCGCTGGATTCAGACCATCGCCACCACCAGTTGGGACGAGAGCGGCCGCCCGGCCTTCGCCAACGGCATCATCATCGACGTCACCGAACGCAAGCTTTTGGAAGCTCAGTTGGCCCAGGCCCAAAAACTGGAATCCATCGGCCGCTTGGCCTCCGGCATCGCCCACGAGATCAACACCCCGACCCAATACCTCGGCTCCAACGCCTATTTTCTGTGGAACGCCTTCACCCGCCTGCTCCTGGTCTTGGACCGGCAAAACGAGTTGGTCGAGGCCCTGGCCGCCGGTGCGGACGTCGATGAGGTCGTCCGGGAGCTGAGCCGGGTGGCGGCCGAGGCCAACCTGGAGTTCCTCCATCGCGAGGTTCCCAAGGCCATCCAGGCCTTGATCGACGGCGTGGAGCGGATAACCAAGATCGTGCGCTCCATGAAGAGCCTGGCCCACCCCGGCGCCGACCAGAAATCGGCGGCCGACATCAACGAGATCATCGAAGCGGCCGTCACCGTGGCCGAGAATAGATGGAAGTATGTGGCCGAGCTCGAAACAGACCTCGACCCGGAGTTGCCGCCGGTCAACTGCCTGCCGGCCGAGATGGAGCAGGTGTTCCTGAACCTAATCGTCAACGCCGCCCAGGCCATCGAGGGGCAGCGGGGCAAGGACCCCCAGGACAAGGGGCGGATCATCGTCTCCAGCCGCCGGGACGGCGACAGCGTCGAGGTCCGGGTCTGCGACTCGGGGCCGGGCGTGCCGGACGAGCTGGCCCCCAACCTGTTCGATCCGTTCTTCACCACCAAGGAGGTCGGCCAGGGGACCGGGTTGGGGTTGGCCATTTCCCGCAGCGTGGTCGTCGATCGCCACGCCGGCGTCTTGGAGTTCGAGAACCGGCCCGAGGGCGGAGCCTGCTTCATCGTCCGCCTGCCTCTCTCGGGCCCGACAATGGAAAACGAACGGGAGGGTTGACACGCTGTGGGCGTCAAGGTGCTGTTCGTCGATGACGATGAGGAGATACTGGCTTCCTATCGCCGGGTCTTCATCGGCCGGTTCGAAGTGGCCACCGCCTTGAGCGGCCGGGAGGCGATGGCCGTGGCCGAAGCCCAGGGGCCGTTCGCCGCGGTGGTGGCCGATTACCTGATGCCGGGGATGGACGGGCTGACCCTTCTGGGGCGGATCAAGGAGATATCGCCGGAGACGGTCCGGGTTTTGTTGACTGGCCACACCGAGGCCGAATCGGCCGCCCGAGCCGAACACGACGGGTTGGTGGACGTCTTTCTGGACAAGCCTTGCCTGCCCCATCTCTTGGCCGAGGTCCTGGAGGGAGCCGTCGGCGGCCTTGGCGGCCGGTTGGGCTAGCCCGTTTCGCCTGGGTGTGGAATCGTCTTTTCCAGCAGCCGGCCCAGGGTTTTCAGGTGGTTCTTTTCCTGGGCGCAAAGCTCCCAGAATAGATCCTTGGTCGGCCCGGTCTCCTCTCGGTCGGCGTAACGCCAATAGAGATCCAGGGCTTGGGCCTCGAACATCATCGCCGCCTGGATGACGTCGGCCGGGGTTTCCAGGTCGGGCCGGTAGAGGTCGATGAGCTCGGCGGCGGTCAGTCCGCCCTCCACGGCCGGGATGCGGCATTGATCGGCCAGCGTCCGGGGAGGCGGAAGCTCCTGGCCCATCTCCTTGAGGCGTCTATAGAGCCGGGCTTGGTGGCCGTCTTCCAGGGCGGCCAGGCGGGAGTAGGTCGCGGCCAGGGAAGCGCTTTCGGGCCGATCGGCCATCTCCCGATAGAACAGCCGCAGCCCCTCCTCCAGACAGTAGGCCAGGCCGATGACCTCGGCCGGGCTCTCGCCGCCGGTCAAGAAACCCAATCCGACTTCCGCCGGCCCCTTGACCCGCTCGCCGTTCCAGGCCCTGATTCCGCCCTTGGGGTTGTACACCCGGTCGAACCCCTGGCCGGTGAGCATCTGGGCAGCCGACCGGTTGCGAGAGCCGGCGGCTCAATAGGCCACCACCGGCTTGGCCGGGTCCAGTTCGCCCGACCGCCCGCTCAGCTCGGGCAGGGGGATCAGGGTCGAGCCGGGGATGCGCCCCTGTTCGTACTCGCTCGGCTGGCGGACGTCCAACAGGGTGAACCGGCCCGGTTCGTGCTCGGCCAGGAAGACCCTCAGTCGGTCGGGGCTTAAGTCTTGGTATGACTTGCCGAACAGTTTCGCCAGATCCACGGCTCACCTCCCTCCGCCCGCCGGGCCCGGCCGGCTCATGATTCGATGGTACCGCATCGACTCGGGATGACAAGCCCGGCCGCGAGCGCTCACCGGAAGCAATAGGGCGGAACGATGGGGAGAACAGCCTGAAAAGACAAGATAATACGGGCCGACGGGCCGATGCCCCTTTCGGCGACGCCGGCTGCTCGGCCCCGGGACCGCCTGCCTGCCGTCCCGCCTAGATTATATCAGCCCGGACAAGGGCCGCCACTCGGGCGAACTGGCTCGTTTTTATTCCTCGGCTCCCGAAATCCGCTCGGGCGGCCCGAAGCCGTTTTCCCGGCCCGGCCGCCTGGCTCACGGCACCTGCCCCGCCTCCCAGGCCAGCTCGGCCACGCCGGGGATGTTTTGCAGGTCGGTGGTGATCAGCCCGAAGGGGATGTCGTCCTTGGTCCGCAGAAAGAGGCGGTAGGTCACCGTGTCGTTCTTGACGTCCATGAAGTAGCTGACGAAGGTGATCTTTATGCCGGGGAACTGGTCGAGGATGTCCCGGACCTGGATCAAGCGCCGGCCCGAGCCCTCGAACTTGATCACCAGGGTGGTGTAGGTTTCCTTTTTGACGCTGAAGTACCGGGAGGCGTAAAGGATGGCCACCGTCACCGCCGTGGTCAGGGCGGCCGGAATGACGTAGCCGGCGCCCACGGCCAGGCCGATGCCGGTCAAGAGCCACAGGGTAGCCGCCGTGGTCAGCCCCCGGACCGAGCCGCGGCCCTTGATGATCGCCCCGGCGCCGATGAAGCCCATACCGGCGATGCCGTAGGAGGCGATTCGGCCCGGATCGAGCCTGACGGCCGACTCGGCCCCCAGGTGGCGGAAGAGCTCCTCCATGTGGAGCGAGATCATCATCAGCAGGCAGGCGCCCAGGGAGACCAGGACGTTGGTTCGAAGCCCGGCGTAGCGACCGTGGGTCTCGCGCTCCAGGCCGATCATCGCCCCCAGCAAAGCGGCGATGAGCAACCTCAACAGCTCGGTGTAATCGAAGGTCAAATCCATGAGCGTTCGTCCTCGGCCCCCCACCGGCGCTCCGGAGAGGGCCGGGGACATACTAACACCGGGAGGGGCCTATTCGTCCAGCGTTTGTCTGACGATGCCGGCCAACTGCTCGGCGGTGAACGGTTTGGCCAGGAAGTGGGGCGAGCCGGTCAGGTCGTCTTCCCCCAACACGGCCCCGTTGGTGTAGCCGGACATGTAGACCACCTTGATGTCGCCCTTCAGCTCGGCCAGGCGCTCGGCCAGCTCCAGGCCGCCCGTACCCGGCATGACCACGTCGGTGAGGAGCAGTTGGAAGCCGAGGTTGCGCCGGCGGCACATCTTGAGGGCGTCCTCGCCGTTGGCGGCCGAGAAGATTCGATACCCCAGGGCCCCCAGCAGGTCGCAGACCAGGTCTCTGACCGAGTCGTCGTCCTCGACCACCAGAATCGTCTCCGTTCCGCCGGGCAACTTCAGGTCGCGGATGTCTTCTTCTTCCCGGACGTCGTAGTCGGCGGCGAAGGGCAGGTAGATGCTGAACCTGGCGCCCTGCCCCGGCCGGGACCAGACGGTGATGTGGCCGCCGGACTGCTTGATGATGCCGTAGACCACGGAGAGGCCCAGGCCGGTGCCTTTTCCCTTCTCCTTGGTGGTGAAGAAGGGTTCGAAGAGGTGGGAGATAGTCTCTTCGTCCATGCCGTGGCCGGTGTCGGTCACGGTCAGAACAACGTACTCGCCCGGCGACAGCCCGATCGTCCGGGCTCCGGCCTCCTCCAAGCGGACGATCGAGGTCTCGATGGAGATGCGGCCGCCGGAATCGACGGCGTCCCGGACGTTGACCACCAGGTTCATGATCACCTGCTCGATCTGGCTCGGATCGGCCAGCACCGGGGCCGGCGTCTCGACCGGCGAAAAAGTCAGCTCGACGATCTCGCCGATGAGCCTTCGTAGCATGTCCTGCATGCCGGCCACGACCTTGTTGAGATCGAAGGTTCGGGGCTTGAGCACCTGGCGGCGGGAGAAGGCCAGCAACTGGCTGGTCAAGGCCGCGGCGCGCTGGCCGGCGGCTTTGATCTCTTCCACGTGGCGGATCAGGGGGCTGTCTTTGTCGAGGCGGGTCAGTAACAGGTCGGTGTAACCGGTGATGGCGGTCAAGAGGTTGTTGAAGTCGTGGGCCACGCCCCCGGCCAGGCGGCCGATGGCTTCTTGCTTCTGCGATTCCCGAAGTTGCTCTTCCAGGCGGACCCGCTCCGTGTCGTCGAAGAGATAAGCCCTGATCTCGGTCAGGCAGCCGGCCTCGTCGAACTCGGCGTTGAGGTTCTGGACCACGTGGAGCGTCTGGCCGTCCAGGCCGACGAGTTGGGCCTCGTGATAACTCACCCGGCCCTCTTTGACGACCCGTTCGACCAGCGCGTCGTAGTCCTCTCGGGACGGATAAAAGGCGGCGAAGTCGACGCCCTTGGCCTCCCGGGTGGACTTGAAGCCGAAGATTCGGGTGAAGGCCTGGTTGCAGTCCACCACCCGGCCTTCGGGCGAGAGGATGACGTCGGCGGTCAAGTCTTCCTCGAAGAGCAGCCGAAGCCGCTCCTCGCTCTCCCGGAGCGCCTCCTCGCTCCACTTTCGCTGCAGGGCGCCGGCCACGATCTCGCCGACGATCTTCAAGGCCACGATATCGACCTTGGCCCACTCCTTCTCGTTGTGGACACTGTCGAAGCCGAGGAAACCGATGGTTCGCTCGCCTTGAATCAGGGGCACGTTCAAGAGCGAGACGATGCCTTGCCCCTCCAGGAATTCCCGCAGTCCGGCGGCCTTGGGCGGGATGTCGTCCAGGGTCGAGAGGTGGATCACCTCCCGGCGGCGAATCGCCTGGACGAGAAGGTCTGTCGCGGGCAGGTCCTGCAGCTTGTCTTTTTGCGGTTCCACGCCCTCGGCGCACCACTCGTGGGTGTTGGACATTCTCCGGCCGTCTTCGGAAAAGAGGAAGATGTAACTTCGATCGACCTCGCAGAAGCGCCCGATGACGGCCAGGGCGTCGTCGAGGGCGTCGTCGATTTGATCGGCGCTCAGCTCGATGAAGCCGGTGGACAGCGAGGCGATCAGCTCGTCCAGCCTGGCCCGGTGGGCCAGCGCCTCCTCCATCAACTTGCGCTCGGTCATGTCCCGGCCGTTGAGGACGAGGCCGCCCACGGCCGGGTCGTTGAGGAGGTTGGTGGCGATGACGCCGAGGATCCGCCAGTCGCCCCGGCGGTGTCTGAGGCGCATCTCGGTGTAGACCGCCTCGCCGGGTCGCGCCAGGAGTTCGTTGAAGTCATGCTCGACCAATTCGACGTCGTCCGGGTGGACGAAGGAGGTCGCCTTCCGGCCGATCAGACGCTCCGGGTCATGACCCAGCAACCGCTCCACCGACGGACTGGCGTAGAGAATCACGCCGGCGGCGTCGAGAACCACGGTGATGTCCATGGCGTTTTCAATGAGCGAGCGGAAATGGGCCTCGCTGCGCTTGACGGCGTCGTAGAGAGCGTTCAATTGGGCGGTCATCTGGTTGAAGGTTCGGGCCAGGGTTCCGACTTCGTCATCGGTCAACTGGGGTACGGTCTGGGTCAGTTCGCCGCCGGCGACCTTCTGGGCGGCCTCGGTGATGGTCTTGATCGGGCCGACTATCTTTCGGGCGATGAAGGAGACGCCGACGGCCAGCAGGCCGATGGCGGCCAGGCCGATCAAGCCGATGGTCCAGGCCAGGCGTCGAGCCGGGGCCATGGCCTCGCCGCGGCCCATCTCGACGACGAGGGCCACGTCCCAGTTCTCCAGCCAGCGGTAGACGCCGATGACCGGCTCGCCCCGGTAGTTGGTGTAGCTCCCTTGCCCGTCGACGCCTTCGAGAGCCCGCTCGATGGCCCAGGAGTGAGCGCCCCTGGGCTGAGCGCCCCGGCCTCGCCGACGATCGGACAGGATGACGTTGAACTGGTCGACCAGGTAGGATTCGCCGGTCAACCCGGTCCCGGTCCGTTCCAGGATGAGCTCGTCGAGATGGTCGAGATCGAGATGGGCGGCCAGGACGCCGAAACGCCGGCCGTGGCCGTCCAACAGCGGCGTGGCCACGGTCATCCTGGGCGAGCCGTCTTCGGGCGAGGGGTAGACCGTCTGGGTGTAGGTCGCCTCCCGGCCGCGGAGAAAATAGGTGGTCGCCACCTGGTAGAGCCCCTGGCGGGTCTCGTCGGTGGAGAGTATCACCTGGCCGTCGGGGTCGGTCAGGATGAAGATTTCCTTCAGGCCGTCGTGACCGGCCAGAAGGGTGTCGAGCAGCTTGGAGAGTTGGGCGCGGGCCGTTCTGATCCGGGGCAGATAGGGGTCGTCTTGGAGCAACACCTTGGCCCGGCTCAAGACCTCCTCCAGCCGGGCGATCATGATGACGATCTCGCGTTGCCGGCGGAAAAAGCGGTCCAGCACCGCCTCCTGGTGATCGGCCACGGCGTTTAAGCGCTGAAGGATAGAGCGTTCGAGGCCGGCTTCGCCTTTCAAAAGGGCCAGGAAACACATCGAGCCGACGATGATCAGCGACAGCAGTAAAAAAGAGCCGACCAGTCGGGCCATGAGGCTGGTGCGCCAGAAGCTGATCATCCTTGAGAGGCCTTTACTCCTATTGGTTCGGTCTGTTTGTTTGCTCGGAGCGGGTTTAAGGGCCGATCCGCTTGAAGAAAGCGACTCGTTTGTCCTTTATTTGACAGATCACCGCGCCCTTGATCGGGTCGCCGTTTTTCTTGTACTCGATCACGCCGGTGACCCCCATGAACGGGCCGAGCCGCTTCAGCCCCCGGTTGATCGACTCGGCGTCGGCCTTGTCCTGCTCGGCGATGGCCGCCAGCAGGAGGCCCATGGCGTCGTAGGTCAGGGCGGCCATGCTCACCAGCGGTTCGGCGTCGCCGTAGGCGGCGCGGTAGGCCTTGATGAACTCCCGGGCCTTGTCGTTGGCGACGTCCGGGTGCCAGTGATCGCTGAAGAAAGCCCCGGCCAAGTAGGGACTCGAAGCCAGGTCGTAGTTCCAGCCGTCGCTGCCCAGGATGACCGCCTCGATCCCCATGGTCCGGGCCTGTTCGGCTTGCCGAAGGACGTCTTGGGCGTAATTGGGCAGGAACAACACGTCGGGTCGGGCGGCCTTTATCCGGGTCAGTTGGGCGGTGAAGTCGGTGGCGCCGGTAGTGTAGCTCTCGAAGGCGACCACGTGGCCGCCGCCGGTCAGAAAGGCGTCCTTGAAGATTTCGGCGATGCCCCGGTTGTAGGCGCTGGCCACGTCGTAGAGCACCGCCGCCCGCCTGGCGCCCAGGTCTTCGAGGGCGAACCTGGCCACCACCCGACCCTGGAAGGAGTCGACGAAGGTCACCCGGCGGACATACTTCTTTCCGGCCGTGGTCAGCGGGTTGGTCGAGCCGGGCGAGATCATGGGGACGCGAGATCTTTCGGCTATCGCGGCCACCGGGATGGCGTTTTTCGACCAGTTGGGCCCGATGAGGGCGACCACGTTTTCCTGGTTGATGAGTCGCTTGGCCGCCTTGACGGCCTCCTCGGGCTGGCCGCGGTCGTTGCCGGTCACCAGCACCAATTTTCGCTTGACTCCGGCTACGCTCAGGCCGCCGGCCCGGTTGACTTGATCGATGGCCAGTTTGGCCGCGGCCGCCGCGGCCCGGCCGCTTTCGTTGTCGATGTTGGCAATCAGCCCGATGCGGATCTCCGGCGGAGGTTGGGGCGGAGACGAGCAGCCGATCGTTCCGGTGAGGGCCAGCCCGGCCAGGAGAAGCGCACCGCCCAACCGGCGAAACGCCGCGCCGACGCTCGTCCAATGATCGCGGTGCCCGGCAGACAAATCGACCCCCCCCAAGGTGAGCCCAGAAGCGACGGATCGCTTGCGGTTATCGCAACGACCGCCCCCTCTTCAATTGTAGCCCAGTTTTTGCCTTTCGCTTCTTGCTCGCCCCACAATGACGCCGAAGCTTGAATATATAATAACCGATTCGCAGGCCAGAGAAAACCGGGTTCGGGGCGCTTGGTTCGGGACCGGGAGGTGCAGTGCAGGCCAAGCGCCGTCGAGGTCGAGCCGCCGCCGGCCGGACGAGAGCGGCGAGGGTTCCTGGCGACGCCGGATTCGGATCGGGTCGGATTCGACCCTCAAGGGCGCAACCACACCATGTTGTGGTCGTTTCCGCGGCGAGGCCTAGCCGGCGATTCTCCTTGACATCGTTTTTTGCTATGGTCTACTTTATCTGCTCGTATTGGGTGAATGGCCTGTCATCTTTTGGGCCGGAGCCTGTGTTCAATATTTCACGATCACGGCGCCAGCGTCCGTGATCGGTCGGTGTGGATCTTCGATAAGGAGGGGCGCTGAAGTGGCCTTTGAGATCCCGACTATCAATTATTCCGGCGCCATCGAGAAGGTGGTGCTTGGTCAGGGCGAGAAGGCCCTGACCCTTGGTGGTGAGAATTGCTACCCCTTCCACGACTGGGAGGGCGAACTGCCCAACCGGCCGGTGATCGGCATGGAGGTCTGGGACGTCGAGCCCGAGGACTGGCCGGCCTGGCTGACCGAGCCCTTCGAGGGCGTGCTGGGCGATCCGGTCGCCTGGGCCAAGAAGTGCGTCGAGTTCGGGGCCGAGTTCATCTGCCTGAGTCTGGTCTCGACCGATCCCAACGACCAGGACGCCGACCCCGAGTCGGCCGCCAAGACGGCGGTCAAGGTGGTCGAGGCGGTGGACGTGCCGGTGGTGGTCTGGGGTACGGCCAATCCCGACAAGGACGCCGCGGTCCTGGCCGCCGTGGCCGAGGCCTGCCAGGATTATGATTTGAGCCTGGGGCCGGTCGAAGAGAAAAACCACAAGCAGGTCGGCGCCCAGGCGCTGGCTTACAAGCACGCCATCATCGCCAATAGCCCCATCGACGTCAACCTGGCCAAACAACTGAACATTCTCTTGGGTAACCTCGGAGTGGGTCTGGACAAGATCGTCATCGATCCGACCACCGGCTCCCTGGGCTACGGCATGGAGTACTGCTACTCGGTCATGGAGCGGATCAGGATGGCCGCACTGACTCAGGACGACGACAAGCTGGTTTCGCCCATCATCAACGTCGTCGGCCCCGAGGTCTGGAAGGCCAAAGAGGCCAAGCTGGGCGCCGACGAGGCCCCCGAGCTGGGCGATCCCTTCGCCCGGGCGGTGCTGATGGAGGCCATCACCGCCGCGTCGATGCTTTTGGCCGGCAGCGACATGCTGGTCTTGCGCCATCCGGAGACGGTCAAGCTGATCAACGCCTACCTCGACCTGATGATCGACGGCGGCGCTTCCAAGGCCGCCGAGCGCCGGCCCGGCGACACGGCCGCGCCCGAGGCCGAGGCCGCTCCCAGGGAGGAGGCCGCGGTGGCCGAGGCCAAGCCCAAGCCCAAGCCGGCCGCCAAGAAGGCCGCTCCCAAGAAGCCCGAGAAGAAGGCCGCGCCGAAAGCCGAAGCCAAGCCGGCTCCGGCCAAGAAAGAGCCCGGGAAGAAGCCCGAAGAAGCCAAGGCGGCCGAGGAGGCCAAAGCGGCTGAAGAGGCCAAGGCGGCTGAAGAGGCGAGGGCCAAGGCGGAAGCCGAAGCCAAGGCCAAGGCCGAGGCCGAGGCCAAGGCGGCCGAGGAGGCCAAGGCCAAGGCCGAAGCCGAAGCCAAGGCCAAGGCCGAGGCCGAGGCCAAAGCCAAGGCGGAAGCCGAAGCCAAAGCCAAGGCCGAAGCCAAGGCCAAGGCGGAAGAGGAGCTGGAGGCCTTGAGGGCCAAGCGCCGGGCCGAGCGCATGAAGGCGCTCGAGGAGAGAGGGGAAGCCGGTCCGGAGATTCCCAAGACGGCGGCCGCCGAGCAGTTGCCGCGTCTGGTCAAGATGGCCAGGCAGCTCGATCGGGTCCATCGTCGCAACCGGTAAGGAGGCTTCCCATGGCCAAGAAGACCAGCAAGGCTAAGGCGGTCAAGAAGAAAGCGACTCCGGCCGAGGTTCAAATGAGCCTGGCCGACAAGTTGGCCGCCAACCTTGAGAGAGTCCACCGGCGCAACCGGTAATGTAAGACGGGGCCCTTAGAGCCCCGTTTTTCCCAGAAGGGAGGAGGACTTTAATGGCGGAAGAGAAAAAGGCTGCTGCTGAAGCGGCTAAGCCTAAAGCTAAGAGGCCAGTGGATCAGCTCACCGTCGATCCGGCGACCAAAGAGATGATTCTCAAGTCCCGGGCCGAAAATATCGAGACCATTTTCGACCGGGCCGAGACCATCAAGCCCTGCCCCATCGGCGCCACCGGCATCTGCTGCAAGATGTGCGCCCAGGGGCCGTGTCGGATCACGGCCAAGAACCCGATCGGCATGTGCGGCGCCACCCCCGAGACCATCGCCGCCCGCAACTTCGCCCGGATGGTGGCCGCCGGCGCGGCCGCTCACTCCGATCACGGTCGCGGCGTGGCCGAGACCTTCCTGGCCGCCGCCAGGCGGGAGACCAGCGACTACACCATCAAGGACGAGCTCAAACTGCGCGAGATCGCTCCCTACTTCGGCGTCGATATCACCGTCACCGACGAAGAGGGCAACGAGCTGGATCGCGACATGTGGGAGATCGCCGAGGAGGTCGGCGTCAAGGCCCTGGCCGAGTGGGGCCGGCAGGAGGGCGAAATCGCCTACGCCAAGCGCGCGCCCGAGGCCCGCTACGAGCTGTGGCAGAAGCTGGACGTCGTTCCCCGGGGCGTCGACCGCGAGATAGTCGAGATCATGCACCGGACCCACATGGGCGTCGATCAGGACTACAAGAACCTGATCAAGCAGTGCTCCAGGGCCGCCCTGGCCGACGGCTGGGCCGGCTCGATGATCGCCACCGACCTCCAGGACATCATGTTCGGCACGCCCTACCCCAACCAGGGCAACATCAACCTGGGCTGCCTGGAGGAGAACTCGGTCAACATCATCGTCCACGGCCACGAGCCGCTTCTCTCCGAGATGATCGTCATCGCCGCCCAGGATCCGGAGATGGTCGAGTACGCCAAGGAGAAGGGCGCCGACGGCATCGTCCTGGCCGGGATGTGCTGCACCGCCAACGAGATCCTGCAGCGCCACGGCGTGCCCATCGCCGGCAACTATCTCCAGCAGGAACTGGCCCTGATCACCGGTGCGGTGGACGCGATGGTGGTCGATGTCCAGTGCATCATGGAGAACCTGGCCAACATCGCCCAGTGCTACCACACCAAGATCATCACCACCAACCCGCGGGCGATGATCGCCTCCGGCGAGACGCTGCACATCGAGTTCGACGAGCATCACGCCCTTGAAGACGCCAAGCGCATCGTCAAGGAGGCCATCGACAACTTTGGCAATCGCAAGGCCGAGGTGATGATCCCCAATTACAAGGAGCGCCAGGTGGTCGGCTTCTCGGTCGAGGCCATCAACTACCACCTGGGCGGCACCTTCCGCGGTTCGTTCGTGCCCTTGAACGACAACATCATGAACGGCCGCATCAGGGGCATTGCCGGCGTGGTCGGCTGCAACAACGCCCGGACCCTGCACGACAACGCCCACCTGACCTTGATCAAAGAACTGTTGAAGAAAGACGTCATCGTGCTCACCACCGGCTGCTCGGCCATGGCCTGCGGCAAGGCCGGTCTCCTGACCCCCGAGGCAGCCCACGTCTACTGCGGCGCCGGGCTGGCCGAGGTCTGCGAGACGGTCGGCATCCCGCCGGTGTTGCACATGGGCTCTTGCGTGGACAACTCCCGCATCCTTTTGGCCGCCACGGAGGTGGTCAAGGCCGGCGGATTGGGCAAGGACATCTCCGACCTGCCCGCGGCCGGATGCGCTCCCGAGTGGATGAGTGAGAAGGCTATCTCCATTGGCCACTACTTCGTCGCCTCGGGCGTCTACACCGTCTTCGGCGTCCACCTGCCGGTCACCGGCGCCCCGGTCTTCCAGGATTATCTGTTCAAGGGCCTGGAGAGCGTCTACGGCGGGATGTGGGATCTGGTGGAAGACCCCTACGAGATGGCCCGAAAGATGATCGCCCACATTGACAAGAAGCGCGCCGCCCTGGGTCTGGACAAGGGCAAAGAGCGGGTGCTCATGGATATGGCCGACCGGCAGAAGCTGGACGCTGCTTAATTAGCGGGCTCGCCTGCCACGAAGGGAGGTTTATCGATGTCTAAAATGGTCGCCTTCGCCGCCATCCAGGGTGGCTACAATATCGTCTCCAAGGCCGAAGGCAAACTCAAACAGGCTCTGGAGGCCTACGGCGGCACGCAGAAGCTGGAGTTCCCCAACACCGCCTACTACCTGCCCATCATCTACTCGCTGCTGGGCATCAAGGTGGAGACGCTGGAGGACGCCCTTCCGGTCATGGAGTTCTGCCGGAAGCTCCTGCCGCCTCACATAAAGAATGTCAACTACACCCCCTATCTCGGGCCCCTGCTGGACGCGGGCATGGCCGCGCTCTTCGCCGAGGAGATCGTCGAAGCCATCCGCTACATCGAGGACCCGGATTTCTACTACGTCTCCGAGGAGTGCGACCCGGAGAACGGCAAGCTCTGGCTGGGCGCCGCCGAGGACACCATCTTCCGTAAGCGCGGCGTGGAGTTCGTCGACGGCACCGCTCCCGGCTTCGCCGCCATCGTCGGCGCGGCCCCCGATCCGGAGACGGCCAAGATGATCGCCGAAGAGTATCAGCAGAAGATGCTCTACGTCTTCATGTGCGCCAACCAGAACGGGACCACCTTCGCCGAGCAGTTGGTCGAGGCCGGCGTCCAGGTCGGCTGGAACACCCGCCTGGTGCCGTTCTCCCCCGACATCTCCGGCGCCGTGTTCGCCCTCGGCTTCGCCAACCGGGCGGCCATGGCCTTCGGCGGCATCGAGCCCGGCGACTACAAGCGGATCCTGCTCTACAACAAGGACAGGATCTTCGCCTTCGTCAACGCCTTGGGCGACGTCAACGCCGAGTGGGCCGCCAACGCCGCCGGCTGCGTCAACTGGGGCTTCCCGACCCTGGCCGATACTGACATCCCCGAGATTTTGCCCACCGGCGTGTGCACCTACGAACACGTGGTGGCCAACGTCAAGCACGAGGAGCTGGTCTCCAAATCGACCGAGATTCGGGGCCTGAAGGTCACGGTGACCAAAGTCGACGTTCCCACCGCCTACGGCCCGGCCTTCGAGGGCGAGCGCATCCGCAAGGACGATCTCGTCGTCGAGATGGGCGGCGGCAAGACCCAGGCCGTCGAGCTGTGCCAGATGGCCGAGATGGACGAGATCAACGACGGCGACATCAACGTCTACGGTCCCGACATCACCGACCTGCCTGAGAAGCCTTTCCGCCTGCCCTTGGCCATCGAGGTCAAGGTGGCCGGCCGCAAGATGCAGGAGGACTTCGAGCCCATCCTGGAGCGGCAAATTCACCACCTGATCAACTACGCCCAGGGCATCATGCACATCGGACAGCGCGACATCGCCTGGATCCGCATCGGCCAGGGCGCGCTGGACAAGGGCTTCGAACTCAGGCACATCGGCCAGATAATCCACGACATGTACCACAAGGACTTCGGCGCGGTCCTCGACAAGGTCGCGGTCAATCTCTACACCGAGAAGGACAAGGTGGACGAGATCACCGAGCGGGCCCGGGTCATCTACCAGACCCGCGACGCCCGGGTCGAGGGCATGACCGACGAGGACGTGGAGACTTTCTACTCCTGCACCCTGTGCCAGTCCTTCGCCCCGTCCCACGTCTGCGTGGTTTCGCCCGAGCGGACCGGCCTGTGCGGCGCCTACAACTGGTTCGACTGCAAGGCCTCTTACGAGATCAACCCGACCGGACCCAACCAGCCGGTGGAGAAGGGTGAGGTTCTCGATCCCAAGCTGGGCCGCTTCGCCGGCGTGGACGAGTTCGTCTTCAAGGCCTCGCGCCAGAAGGTGCCGACCTACAACTTCTACTCCATCGTTCACGATCCGATGACTACCTGCGGTTGCTGCGAGTGCATCGCCGCCGTGCTGCCGATGTGCAACGGCGTCATGACCGTCAACCGCGACTACACCGGCGAGACGCCCTGCGGCATGAAGTTCACCACCCTGGCCGGCGTCATGGGCGGCGGACAGACCTCGCCGGGCTTCGTCGGCCACTCCAAGTACAACATCATCCAGCGCAAGTTCATCGCCGGTGACGGCGGGCTGTTGCGGATGGTGTGGATGCCCAAGATGCTCAAGGAGGAGCTCAAGGACAAGCTCATCGCCCGCGGCGAGGAGTTGGGCGTACCCGATCTCTACGACAAGATCGCCGACGAGACGGTGGGCACCGACGAAGCGACCGTCTATGAGTGGCTCCAGAAGGTCGGCCATCCGGCCCTGGAGATGGAGCCCATTATCAGCGAATAGCCCGAAGCGCCTCCCCCCGGCTTCGGGGAGAGGCTTTTGAGCAACAAGGAGTTTGCCATGGGCCTGACCGGTATTCAGATTTTCAAATTGCTGCCCAAAACAAACTGCGGCGAGTGCGGCACTCCGACCTGTTTGGCTTTCGCCATGAATTTGGCCGCCGGCAAGGCCGAGCTGGACGCCTGCCCCTACGTCTCCGACGAAGCCCGGGAGCAACTGTCCGAGGCTTCGGCCCCGCCGATTCGCTCGGTGGTCATCGGCGCCGGCCAATCGGAGGTCAAGCCGGGCGGCGAGACGGTGCTGTTCCGCCACGAGAAGACTTTCTACAACCCTTGCGCCCTGGCTATGCTGGTCACGCCGGAGACGCCCAACCTGGACCTCGAAATCGGCTGGTTCAACGCCATGAAGTACGACCGGGTGGGGCTGACGCTTCGTCCCGAGATGTTCTGCATCAAGGACACCGGCGACGCGGCCGCCTTTGAGGCCCTGGTCGACAAGATCGTGGCCGAGACCGACGCCTCGATGTGCCTGATGAGCGAGAGCGTGGACGCCTTGAAGACGGTGGCCGAGAAGACCAAGCAGTACCGGCCGCTTCTCTACGCCGCCACCAAGGACAACGTCGAGGACATGGGCGGTTTGGCCAAGGAGCTGAACCTGCCGTTGGTGGTCAAGGGCGAGGGCCTGGAAGAGGTCATCGGCTTGACCAAGAAGCTGACCGAGATGGGCCTCAAGGACCTGGTCATCGACTCGGGCGCCCGGGAGCTCAAGGCCGCCTTCATCGACTCGGTGGCCATGCGCCGGGCAGCTCTCCTGGAGCAAAACCGCGACCTGGGCTTCCCGTCCATCGTCTTCCCGGCCGAGATGACCGACGACTACCTGGAGGAAGCGGTCATCGCCTCGACCTTCGTGGCCAAGTACGGCGGCATCGTCGTCCTGTCCACGTTCAGGGGCGAGAACGTCTTCCCGCTTCTGCTCCAGCGGCTCAACCTCTACACCGACCCGCAGCGGCCGATGGTGGTCGAGCAGGGCATCTACGAGATCGGCAACCCCGGTCCGGAGTCCCCGGTGCTGGTCACCTCCAACTTCTCGCTGACCTACTTCATCGTCTCCGGCGAGGTCGAGTCGTCCAAGGTGCCGGCCTGGTTGATGATCATGGACACCGAGGGCCTGTCCGTGCTGACCGCCTGGGCGGCCGGCAAGTTCGTCGGTGACGCGGTGGGCATGTTCGTCAAGAAGAGCGGCATCGAGGAGAGGGTCAAGCACAAGTCGATCATCATCCCCGGCTACGCCGCGGCCATCGCCGGCGACATGGAGGAGGAGCTGCCCGGCTGGAACGTGATGATCGGCCCGCGCGAGGCGGCCCACATACCCAAGTTTCTCAAGGAGTGGAGGCCGGCCGCTTGAGGCTCGGTTTGGCCCTTAATCAGACGGATAAGGGGATTCGAATGAAGATCATTGGTGAGAGCCTGAACGTTATCAGCAAGGTTATCGGGACCGCCATGAAGGAGCGCGATCCCGGTCCGATCCAGGCCCTGGCCAAGGAGCAGAAAGAGGCCGGCGTCGACTGGATCGACATCAACCTGGGACCGGCTCGCAAGGGCGGCCCGGAGTTGATGCAGTGGATCATCCAGACGGTCCAGGAGGTCGTCCCCGATGTTCCCTTGGCCCTGGACACCTCCAACATCGAGGCCATCGAGGCCGGTCTCGAGGTCTACCAGGCCACCGAGACCAACGTGCCGCTGATCAACTCGATCATGGCTCGGCCGGAGCGCTACGAGGTGATGATCCCCATCGCGGCCAAGTACAACGCCGACGTGGTCGCCTTGATGTGGGGCCCGGAGGGCCTGCCCCGCGACGAGAACGAGCGGGCCGCCTTGGCGGTGGAGCTGCTGTACGCCATGAACGAGGCGGGCATCCCCAACGAGAAGATCTACGTTGACGGGATCACCACCCCGGTCAACATCCAGCAGCCCCAGTTGATGTCGCTGCTGGCCTTCCAGGAGATGCTCCAGGACATCGCGCCGGGGGCCAGGTCGACCAACGGTCTGTCCAACTGCTCCAACGGCGCGCCGGACCACCTGCGGCCGATTCTGAACCAGACCTACATGGTCATGCTGGAGCGCAAGGGCATGTTTTCCTGCATCGCCGACCACGCCGACGCCCAACTGATGGCCATCGCCCGCGGCGAGAAGCCGGAGGTGGTCGAGGTCATCCACCAGGTCATGGACGGCGAGGAGCCCCAGCCCGACAGCAAGGAGCTGATCGACTACGTCAAGACGGCCAAGGTCCTTCTGGGCCACACCCTCTACTCCGACTCCTGGTTGGAGCTCTAGACCTTAGTTTGCCCGGATGAAGCAACCGAACCGGGGTCCTTCGGGGCCCCGGTTTTTTTAGACGGCCAATCTGTCGGCCTATCTTTTTTTCTCCTCTCATCAAGCGACGTTCCCGATTCATCCTTGCTTGTTGAGCGCCCATTGAACGACAAGGTCGGCGGCGGGGTGCATCGTCGCCGCCCGCCCCCTCTGGCTCTTGATCGAGAGCGAATCGAGACGAAATCGAACCCGAGGGTCGAGGGCGACCTTTTTCTTCCGGTCGGCCTCGCTTCGGGGTCGTCCAGGGAAACCTCAGGCCGGCCTCTTCGCCGCCCGTTCGGGCCTCACCTTGACCCAACCCCCTGGAAAATCTATAATCCGGCCAACAGCCCGCACCGGCGGCGGTCCAAGAGGGGTCGGGGACAGGAGCGCCGTCCGGATTTATTGACGCCCCGCATGGATTCCAGCATGAACAGACCGGTTGTTCCCATTGCTGTGCTGATTTTAGTCGGCCTGATAGTCGCCCCGTTGGCTCGGGCCGAAACGAGGCTCAGGGTTGGCGTCTATCAGAACCGACCCCTGGTCTTCATGGAGCACGGCCGGGCCCAGGGCATCTACCCCGACCTGATCGACTACCTCGCCGCCCGGGAGGGTTGGGAGGTGGAGTACCTCCCCTGCGAGTGGAACGACTGCCTGAAATACCTGGAGCGGGGCGAGCTGGATCTCATGACCGGCATCGCCTACACCAAGGAGCGGACCAAGCGCTTCGCCTACAACTGGGAAAACGTGATCATCGAGTGGGGCCAGATCTACGCCCGCCCGGATTCCAACCTCAAATCGATTCTCGACCTGGAGGGCAAGAAGATCGCCGTGCTGACCGGCGACATCTTTTACGAGAGCCTGAGAAACCTCGTCAAGCGGTTCAATATCAACTGCCGGTTCATCGAGGCGCCGGAGTTGGAGTGGGTTCTCGACATGGTCGCCCAGGGCCGGGTGGCGGCCGGGGCGGTCAATCGTCTTTACGGCGTCCAGTTCACCGCCGGCTACGATCTCGTCGCCACCCCGATCATCTACTACCCGGTCGAACTGCGCTTCGCCGCCTACAAGGGCCTCGACAAAAACATCCTGGCCGCCATCGACAACCAACTGATCAAGCTGAAAAAAGACAAGAGCTCGATTTACCACCGGACCTTGGATAGGTGGCTGGGCCAGGGAGCGGTGGCCAGGCGCTTCCCGGCCTGGCTCAAGTGGGCCCTGGCCGCGGCCGGCCTCGGGGCCTTGTGGGCGCTGGCGACCGCGATCTACCTCCGGGTCCAGGTCAGGCGCCGGACGGCCGAGCTGAAAGCGAAGAACGAGGAGCTGGAGGCCAGCTTGGCCGAACAGCGACGGGTGGAGCGGGAACTCCAGGTCCAGAAGGCCCGGTTGGAGCGGCTTTTCTCCAGCGCGCCGGAAGGGATCGCCATCGTCGACCAGCGGGATGTGGCGCTCCAGGTGAACGAGGAGTTCACCAGGATGTTCGGATACCCGGCCGAGGAGGTGATCGGCCGGCCGCTCAATGACTTGATCGTCCCCGCCGACAAGATTGAGGAATCCAATCGTATCACCGAGCTGGTGTGGGCGGGCGAAGACGTGGCGATGGAGACGGTTCGACACCGCAAGGACGGCTCACTCGTCCAGGTCTCCTTGTTGGGGACGGCGATCAAGTTGGGGGAGGGGCAGATAGGAGCCTTCCTCATCTATCGCGACGTCACCGAGCGCAAGGAGGCCGAGGCGGCCTTGGCCTCGGAGCGGGAACGGCTGGCGGTCACGCTTCGCTCCATCGGCGACGGAGTCATCACCACCGACACCGAGGGCCGGATAACGCTGGTCAATCGGGCGGCCGAAGCCCTGACCGGCTGGCGCCAGTCCGAAGCTCTCGGCCGGAACTTGGAAGAGGTCCTGTGCATCTTCGATCAACACTCCGGCGAGCGGTGCCGCAATCCGGTCGAGCGGGCGATGGCTTTGGGCCGGGCGGTCACCCTGGAACGAAACGCCGTGCTCAAAACCAGGGACGGCCGGGAGATATTCATCGCCGATTCCTGCGCCCCGATTCGGGATTGGGAGAGCAGGATCGTCGGCGTGGTGGTCGTCTTCCGCGACGCCACCAGCGAGCGCCAGCGGGAGCAGGAACAACTCCGGGCGGACAAGATGGACTCCCTCGGCGTTTTGGCCGGCGGAATCGCCCACGATTTCAACAACATCCTTTCCGGCGTCATCGGCCACATCTCCCTGGCCAAGTTCCGGGCGGCCTCCAACGAGGAGCTGGTCGCCACCTTAAACGAGGCCGAGAAGGCGGCGCTTCGAGCCAAGGGGCTGACCAGACAGTTGTTGACCTTCTCCTCGGGCGGCGCGCCGATCAAGGTGACCGCCTCCATCGCCGAGATACTGATCGATTCGCTGGGGTTCGCGTTGAGAGGCTCGAACGTCACCTACACCCTGGAGCTGGAGGAGGAACTGTGGCCCGTCGAGGCCGACGCCGAGCAGATCTCTCAGGTGATGAACAACCTGATCATCAACGCCGACCAGGCCATGCCCGACGGCGGTCTGGTCCGGGTCGATGCGGTCAACACCGAACTGGAACCCGGAAACGCCTTCGACCTGAAACCGGGCCGCTACGTGGCCATCACCATCAAGGACCAGGGCCCCGGCATCTCTCCCGAACACCAGAGCAAGATATTCGACCCTTACTTCACCACCAAGGATTCCGGCAGCGGCCTGGGGCTGTCCACCGCCTACTCCATCGTCGCCAGGCACGGCGGCCACCTCTCGGTCGTCTCCGAGCTCGGTCAGGGGGCGGTGTTCACCGTCTATCTGCCGGCCAGCGACAAGGCGGCGCCCCCGCCGGAGAGCCGGGAAGGAGGATTGATGATCGGTCAAGGTCGGGTGTTGGTCATGGACGATGAGAAGGTGGTCACCGACGTGGCCTGCGAGATGCTCGGGGTGCTGGGCTACGAAGCGGTCGGGGTCGCCAACGGAGAGGAAGCGCTCGAACGCTACGCCGAGGCCTTGGAGGCGGGCCGGCCCTTCGACGTGGTCCTCATGGACCTGACCATTCCCGGCGGCATGGGCGGCAAGGAGGCGCTGGCCAAACTCAAGGAGATCGACCCCCAGGTCAAGGCCATCGTCTCCTCGGGTTACTCCAACGACCCGCTCATGTCCCGCTTCGCCGAGTACGGGTTTTCGGGCGTGGTGGCCAAGCCCTACCGCCTGGAGGATTTGGCGGCCGCGGTCAAGAAAGTGCTCAATGAGCCCCGGCGGTAGATTCTGGCCAAGGTGGCCGAGTCGATTCCTAGGTGAAAACCGACTATGATCACCTGGTTGAGCCACCAGGTTCTGAAGGGCCCTTTTCCCCGCCACCGCCGGGCCGAGGTGAGCGCCCCGGCCGGCGCGATTCTGATCCGGCCCAGCCGCTTCAACCGCTTGACCAGGGCGTAGTCGTCCATCAGGGCCAACTCGGGGAAGCCGCCGGCCCGGTCGAACATCCGCCGGGTCATGAACAGGGCCTGATCGCCATAGGGCAGTTGGAAAAATCGGGACCTGAGCTGGGCGCCGAACTCCATCAGGCGCAGGCTCGAACGCCCGTCGTCGATCAAGAGCCGGAAGGCGCCGGCCGCCGTGTTGGGCCGGGCCAGGGTGCGGCGGACGTGATCGGGCCAGTCGAGGGGCAGGAGCGTGTCGGCGTGGAGAAAGAGCAGGATGTCGGCCTTGGTCGCCGCCGCACCGGCGTTGAGTTGGGCCGCCCGGCCGCCGGGGACGACGATCGCCTCCGCGCCCAGGCTTTCGGCCAGGGGGACGGTGGCGTCACTCGAACCGCCGTCGGCGACGACGATCCGCACCGGCTCGCCGCACTCCCGGACCCGGGCGATGGTCCGGCCCAGCCGGGCTTCCTCGTTGAGAGAGGGGATGACGACGGCGATGCCGGGCTCCGCCGCCGGGCCGATCCTGTGGCGTCCTGTGCTCAAGAAAGTCAACTAACCCTGGGCCGTTGGTTCGGCCGGACCGTAGAGGTACATCTGCTCGGTGATGGCGTTTCCCCACTTCTCGACCGGGACCTCGGCGTGTAGCCTGAACCCGGCCCGCTCGTAGAGAACCCGGGCCACCTCCAACCCCTTGAAGGTCCACAGATGGACCCTCACCTGGCCGACCCGGCGGCAAAACGCCATCGCCTCGTCCATCAGCAACCGGCCCACACCCCGGCCCTGGAACCGCTCATCGACGATGAACCATCTCAGCCGCGCTCCGTGTTGGCCGGATTGCCGGCCGTCGATGGCGATCGCCCCGGCGAACTCGTCGCCGACCAACGCCGCCCAGAAGCCGTCCCTGCTTTCGTCGAAGCCGGCCATGAACTCGGACAGCTCCCGGCCGACCTGGGTTTCGAAGGAGATATCGAAGCCCCAGTGCCGGGCGTAGTAGACGGCGTGGAGCTCGACGATCTTGCCGATGACGCCGGGAAAATAACCGGTCAGGCGCGCCTTTCCCGGAGGTGAAGAGTCCATGGCCGTCGCTCCCGAGAGTTTGTCGTCCTAAGGGCCGTTTGAGGCTCGTTTTCTGATTATATAGCACGCCGGAAGGGGGTTCCCGAACAGCTAACCGGAGCCGAGCTTGTCCCTGATCGCCGCCAGGTCCGGGGGCCGGTCCACGTCGGCCAGTTCGTCTACAAGGGCGACGGCGAGATTCATCTCCCGGGCCCGCTTAAGGGTGACCTCGGCCGTCCGATCGGTGGACCAGGGGATGTCGGTGAACAGCTCGGGTAAGGGCCGTTTGAGGCCGATCAAGTAGTAGCCGCCGTCGGCGGCCGGTCCGAGGACCACCTCGGCCCGCTCGAGCGCCTCGAAGGCCCGCTCGAGGACGCTTGCGCTCAGGTCGATGACGTCGGTCCCGATCAGAACCGCGGCCGCCACGCCGGGCTCGAAGGCGGCCTCGAAGGCGGCCGCCAGGCGTCGCCCCAACCCTTCGCCCCGTTGGGGACGAAAGGCGAGGTCCTTCCCCAGCCAGGCGGCCATCTTGTCCGGGTCGCCGCCGGCGTAATGGACCTCCAGGTCCGTCCCCCGCCCCTGGCAGAGCAACCGGGCCTGAGCGACGACCCGCTCGGCCAGCCGGCGCTGCAGGTCGGCCGCGCCCTGGGGGCCCAAGGCCGGTATGAGCCGGGTCTTGGTCCGGCCCGGCTCGGGATAGCGGGTGAAGACGATCAGTTTTTCGCTCGGCGTCACGGCGCTGACCACAACTTTTCTGAAAGGGCTCGGCGTCTCAAGGCGGAGCGGGTAAGCGCCGGGGTGAGCCCCCAGGCGGGGCGCATTTCGGGTTGGGCCTCGGGGCGCCTAGATTCTTCCCTGCCGGGAGAGGGCGGGGCGGGGTCCGCCTGGCCGGGGCCGATTTCCCGCCTCGTGGTCGCCGTCCTCCCTTCCTCAAGAGCCGCCTGCTCGTCTTTCATGATCATCCGCCCGCCGGACCGTGCTCCGCTCGCCCCAAGGGCTACAGCTTTCGCTTCAACCAGACCTTGAGCCATTTCCGGGCTCTGGGCGTCAACCGGGTCCGGTTGTAGGCCCCGGCCGCCTGTTTCAGGGCCATGGCCAGGGTCGGGTAGGGCTGAATGATCTCGGCCAGGGTCTTCAACCCGACCCCGCCGGCCATGGCCACCGTCACTTGGCCGATCAGCTCGCCGGCCATGGCCGAGCAGATGGTCGCACCCAATATCTTGTCGCTCCCTTTCTTGACGTAGAGTTTGACGAAGCCGTTCTCCCGGCCGTCGGCCACGGCCCGATCGACCTGGTCGAGATCGACCTTGAACGTCTCCAACTCGATCCCCTGCTCCTCGGCCTGGGCCGGGGTGAGGCCGACGTGGGCCACTTCGGGATCGGTGTAGGTGCACCAGGGGATTATCAGCGACGACAGCTTCTTGCGTCCGGCGAAGAGGGCGTTTTGGATGACGATCCGGGCCGCGGCGTCGGCGGTGTGGGTGAACTTCAGCGGCAGGCAGACATCGCCGGTGGCGTAGATGTTGGGGTTGGTCGTCCGGAGTCGATCATCGACCTTGACCCCACGCTCATCGTACTCCACCCCGGCCGCCTCCAGGCCCAGATCGGTCACGTTGGGCGTTCGACCGGCGGCGACCAGGATCTCGTCGGCGGCCACGGCCAGCTCCTGGCCGTCGATTGCGAGGTGGATCACCTTGTCCCCGTCCCGGCGCTCGATGCGTTTGTAGGTCGATCGGAGCAGCAGCCTCACCCCGTCGGCCGACAGCGCTTCGGCGACGATGGCCGTCGCGTCCGTGTCCTCCCTGGGCATGATCCGCTCCGAGCGGCCGCAGAGGTAGACCTGGCTGCCCAACCGCTGAAAGGCCTGGGCCAGTTCGCAGCCCAGCGGGCCGGGGCCGATCACGGCCAGGGAGCCGGGCCGCTCGGTCAGCTCGAAGACTGTCTCGTTGGTCAGGTAGCCGGTCTCGGCCAGGCCGGGAATCGGCGGGGCCGAGGCCCTGGCCCCGGTGGCGATGAGGGCCTTTCTGAACTTGAGCCTCCGGCCGCCCACCTCGATCGTGTCCGGCCCGGTGAAGCGACCCCGGCCCAGAAAGACGTCCACGCCGTGCTCTCGACAGCGGCGGGCCGAGTCGTTGACGCTGATTTTGGCCCGCACCGCCCGCATCCGTTCCATGACCGCAGCGAAGTCGGGCTCGGGCGGGGCCGCGTTTATCCCCAGCCGGGCCGCGTTTTTGATCTCGGCCGCCGCCCTGGCCGAGCGGATGAGCGCCTTGGAGGGCACGCAGCCCACGTTCAGGCAATCGCCGCCCATGAGGTGGGCTTCGACCAGGGCCACCTTGGCCCCCAACCCGGCCGCGCCGATGGCCGAGACCAGTCCGGCCGTACCCGCGCCGAGAACGACCAGATTGTACCTCGCCGCCGGGGTCGGGTTTTGCCAGTCGGCCGGGTGGACGTTGTCGATCAGGGTCCGGTTGTGGACGTCGTCGGGCGACACCTTGGCCCGGCCCATTTCAATCTCCTTTTCCGGCGCTTCCCTGGGCCGCCCTCCCCTTGAGCCGCTTTCTGGCCTGGGGCACGATGACGGCCAGCAAGGCGACGACGAAGGCCAGCACCCCGAGGTGAACCCAAGGCACCCGCCCGGCCTTGATCGCCTCGGTGACCGCGCCGGCCCCGCTGACGTAGAGCACCGTACCGGGCAGCATGCACAGCCACGACCAGCCGACGTAGGTCAGGAACCTGACCCTGGTCAACCCGAAGGCGTAGTTCAAAAGATTGAAGGGGAAGAGGGGCACCAGCCTGGTTACGGCGACGATGATCGCTCCCTGCTCCTCGGTCAACTTGTCGAGCCGCTGGAATTTCTCCCGGCCGGCCAGCCACTTGGAGACGGCGTCCCGGGCCAGGTAGCGGCCGACCAGAAAGGCCAGGGCCGCACCCAGGGTGGCGGCGTTGATCACCAGCACCGAGCCCCAGAAGGCGCCGAAGATCACGCCGGCGACGATGCTTATCGCCGAGCCGGGCAGGGCGGCCACGGTGGCGGCGACGTAGAGCAGGATGAAGACGACCGGCCCCCAGAATCCGGCTCCCTCGATCCAGCCCTGGAGCCGGCCGATCTTCTCGCCCAGGCCCAGAAAGGGCGACGCGGCCATGATTGTCGCCACCGCGGCCAGCAGGATGATCGCCCGCCAGGGGATGTTTTTCCGGCCCGCTTGGGGAGCGTCGGTGCTTGTCGGCGGCATGGCCCCTCTCGTGAACCGGTCGACAGATCGGCGGCGGCGATGGCCGGCGGAAAATATTATCAAAAAAATCAATAAGCTGCCGAGCCGGAGCGAATCGATCGCTGCCAAGAGTATATAGCCGGTCTCAAGTCGCCGCAAGCCGAGCGAGGGCGGCCCCCGCCCGTTGACACCCGACCGGACGATGGTACAAAAAGGTATGGACTCGGGTCCGATCGGGCTTTGATCGAGTAAAGAAGAAGCCCGTCGGCCACAGCCGCCACCCCAGTCAGGAGCGAAAATTCATGGACACTTACTACGACCCGGCGGATCTCTCCCGCTTCGAGGAGGTCGGCAAGGACGCCCCCGAGCTGGCCAAGAAGTTCTTCGATTACTACGGGGCCGTCTTCGCCGAGGGCGAGTTGAGCGAGCGCGAGAAGGCCCTCATCGCCCTGGCCGTGGCCCACGCCGTCCAGTGTCCCTACTGCATCGACGCCTACACCCAGGCCTGCCTGGAGAAAGGCAGCAACCTGGCCGAGATGACCGAGGCTCTCCACGTGGCCAACGCCATCAGGGGCGGGGCGTCGTTGGTCCACGGCGTCCAGATGCGCAAGGTCGCCGAAAAGCTGTCGATGTAGGGGAATCGGTCGTGCCCCGGCCCGCCGCCCTCACGGCCCAAGGACGGATCGAGACGGCCGGCGAATCGCCGGCGGTGGAGCCCTTCGCACGGGCCTTGAGCCGCCGCGGCCTGGAACTCAGGCGGGGCGAGACCGACACCCTCCAGATCAACGTCGGGCTGAGGTGCAATCAGACCTGTCGCCACTGTCACTTGAACGCCGGTCCGGGACGAAGAGAGATCATGGACCGAGAGACGATAGAGCGGGTCATCGACTTCGCCCGGCGGGGTGGATTTTCGACGATCGACGTCACCGGCGGCGCGCCGGAACTAAACCCCGACCTGCCCTACCTCCTCGAGAGAGTCAGGCCGCTGGCCGAGAAGGTGATGGTCAGGGCCAACCTGACCGCCCTGGCTCAACCCGGCCGGGAAGGGTTGCTGGAGCTTTTCCGCGACCTGATGATTACGGTGGTCGCCTCCTTTCCCTCGCTTTCCGAGTCCCAAGCCGACGCCCAGCGGGGCGAGGGCGTGTTTGCGCGCTCGATCGAAACGTTCAACAAGCTCTGCGCCCTGGGCTACGGCCGGGAGGGCTCGGGCCTGGAGCTGAACCTGGTCTCCAACCCGACCGGGGCGTTTCTGCCGCCCGAGCAGGCCCAGGCCGAGAAGCGCTTCCGCCGCCGGCTCTACGACAGGTGGGGGGTCGTTTTCAACAACCTCTTTACCTTCGCCAACGTCCCCCTGGGTCGCTTTCGGGACTGGTTGATCGAGTCGGGCAACCTGGACGGCTACCTGGCCAGGCTGGCCGACAAGTTCAACCCCTGCGCCCTTGACGGGGTAATGTGCCGGACGCTGGTCTCGGTCGATTGGAACGGGCGTCTCTACGACTGCGATTTCAACCTGGCGGCCGGGATACCCCTGGGCGGGAACCAGGTCCACGTCTCGGAGATGGCGGCCAAGCCCGAGCCAGGCTCGCTCATCGCCGTCGGCGATCACTGCTACACCTGCAGCGCCGGGGCCGGGTTCACCTGAGGCGGGGCGATCGTGACCTGAGGTCTCGGGTCGTATTGTATAGCATCTTCCTGATCTTCAAAACCGTCACCACGTCTTGCCATAAGCCAAGCAAATTGGTAGATTAGTGGAGTAAAAGACGACGCAATTGGAAACGAACTATATGAAAAAGACTTTAGGGACGAATATGGGTATGGTTGTTAACAATAGAGAAGTAGAGCGAATGAATGTATACTGCGACGAAAGCCGACACACATCAAATCACGGAGATTCTTTTTTCGTAATAGGGGCTATTGAATGCCCAAGAAGCGAAAAAAGACGCATTATTCACCAAATAAATATTGCCAAAAGGCGACATGATACTCAAGGTGAATTCGGCTAGAAAAGACTGTCGCCAAACAAAAAAGATTTTTATTGGGAGCTCGTTGATTTATTTAGACGCGAAGAGTCTCTTCGTTTTCGTTGCATTGTCGTTGATAAAATAATTCTGGATCATAAACTATACAATAAAGGGGATGAGGAGCTAGGGTTTTATAAACTGTATTACCAAATGCTCGTCCATTGGCTTCGTCCCAACCACTCATATAATATATATTTAGATTGGCAGAAGAATAGGGCGCATAGTCGCTTTGCTGACCTGAGAAGGATTCTCCAGGCTAAGCTGTCTGAACAATTGATCATAGAGTGTCTCGAACCGGTTAGTTCCCACAAAATGCTGCTAGTTCAACTAGTTGATCTGTTCATAGGGGCAGTGGGTTATGCTTGGAACAACAGGTGCACAAGCCATACAAAAATATCTTTTATACGGCATCTTGCTAGGGCCGTAAACTTGCCCCAGTTGAACGTTTCTACGCCTTTAACTGCCGTGAAGTTTAACATATTCCAGTTTTCAGGACGACGTAATGAGTGAGCATCTTTGGCCTTTTTTGCGGTTAAAGGCAAAATCCAAAAAAGAACTCAAAGAACTTTACAAGAAAGTCTATTTAGATACTTATGTTAGGAGTCCCGACGGCAGTGAGATTGAAATATATGATTGGAAAAGGCGACGAGTTTATTTTTTCGGGTAGCTTTGATCATGCGTTTAGCCGCAGTACAAATTATCGTTTCTCACCCGACCATGATATCGATTTTTCGGAGCAAAGAGCCCGTCGCATTTTATGGATTAAGGAGGTAGTTCAGTGCACGAAGGGAACGATAGGGCGATATGCTCAAATCAAAAAAGACTCTCGCGGAAGGATAGTGCAAAGACGAGTATTGGTAGTATTTGAAGAAAATTATGTTGTAGTCCTTGAACAGATGAAAAGAAGCCAGGACTTGAAATTTATTTCAGCCTTCCCCGCCGACCAGGACTATATAGAAAAAATCAGGAGGCGTGGCTTCTTGGAAAAAATAGAATGCCCCAGTCTTAATGGCGACTGAGGCGCTGCCACGGTCCTAAGCCTTTGGCAAAGGGCCACCAGCCTTTCGGCTTACTGTAAGTATAAGGACTCCCCGTACACATTTCAAGCTTTTTTCAAGCCATGCTATCTTAAAATACTTGGAACGAAACGTAACGCCAAAAGGGTTGATTTGTTCAGTCAACCTTTTTAGGGGGCATTTTGCTGAACTTTTTCACGG
>CAZWLY010000020.1:0-63364 GCA_964634465.1 uncultured Thermodesulfobacteriota bacterium
GGAACCGACCAGGGCTCCTTCCTCCTCGCCGGACTCTCCCTGCACCTGGCCTTCTGACGATAACGGGGCGACCCGCCGGCCCAGCCCGGGCGGGTCGCCCCCTGGATCGAGGCCGGAAACCCGAGGTCTTGGAGGAGACGAGGCGGCATGATCGAGTCGGTCGATAGATCCGGCAACTGGGCGTCGATCCCGATCCTGGGCCTCGCCCTGGCGCTGTTGATCGTCCTCGTCTCCTCCCTGGGATACATCGAGATACCCTTACCCGACGTCTTCAAGATCATCCTGGCCGGGCTCGGCGGCGGCAATCCGCCGGCCGGGCTGGACGACGTCTTTACCCGGATCGTGCTCGAGGTTCGATTGCCCAGAATCGTCACCTCGGCGGCGGTTGGGGCCGGACTGGCCGTCTCCGGAGTGATCTTCCAGAGCATATTGTTGAACCCCCTGGCCGACCCGTACACCCTGGGCATTTCGGCCGGAGCGGCCTTTGGCGCCTCGGTGGCCCTGGTTTTCGGACTGACCGCCTGGTGGAGTCCCCACTCGGTGCCGCTTCTGGCCTTCATCGGGGCCATGGCCACCCTGGCGGCGGTGATCTGGCTGGCCTCGTCGGGCGACGAGCGCTTCTCCCCGACCAACCTGATCCTCTCCGGGGTGATCGTGGCCGCCATCCTCTCGGCCGGCATCGGATTTTTGAAGTATGTCGCCGACGAGCAGGTGGCGGTGATCATCTTCTGGCTGATGGGCAGCTTCGTCTCCAAGACCTGGCTGGACGCCGGCCTGAGCGTCTCGGCCCTCGCGTTGGGCCTGGCCGCGGCCGTATTCTACGCCCGTGACCTCAACCTCCTCTCCCTGGGCGAGCGGACGGCCGAGTCCCTGGGCGTGGAAACCGGCCGGGTCCGACTGGTTCTGTTGACCGCCGCTTCGCTGATGACTGCCGTTTGCGTGTCGGTTTCGGGAATCATCGGTTTCGTCGGGCTGATAATCCCCCACCTGATGCGCTACCTCATCGGCCCGGACAACCGCCGTCTCGTTCCGGCGGCCGCGGCGGCCGGGGCGATTCTCCTGGTCGGGGCCGACACCGTCACCAGGGTCTTCTTACCCCACGAGGTGCCCATCGGCGTTTTGACGGCGCTCATCGGCGGCCCCTACTTCTGCTATATCTTCCGGCGGCGACTGGGGAGGGTCGATGGCTGAGCCGGCCGTGTTCAAGACGGAGAACCTCTGGTTCGGTTACGGCCGGAGTCCGGTCCTGGCCGGATTCGACCTCGAACTGGCCGCCGGTCGGTTCCACGGTCTCATCGGTCCCAACGGCTGCGGCAAGACGACCCTGATCGACCTTTTGACCGGACGCCGCCGGCCTGATTCCGGGCGGGC
Source organism: uncultured Thermodesulfobacteriota bacterium (assembly GCA_964634465.1). Taxonomy (GTDB): domain Bacteria; phylum Desulfobacterota; class Desulfarculia; genus CAZWLY01. Next base: position 1,372 of record CAZWLY010000020.1, read on the forward strand.
CCTGTTCATGGGGGAGCCCTCGGCCGAGTTGCCCCGGCGGCGGATGGCCCGGCAGGTGGCGCTGGTGCCCCAGGAGCAGGCCATGTCCTTCGCCTTTTCGGTGGCCGAGGTGGTGATGATGGGCCGCCATCCCCATCTCTCCCGGTTCGGGGCGCCGTCTGAGGAGGATCGGCGGCTGGTGGATTCGGTCTTGGCCGAACTCGGCCTGGCCGAGCTGGCCCGGCGGCCGGTGACGGCTCTTTCCGGCGGAGAAAAACGACGGACGGTCCTGGCCCGGGCCTTGGCCCAGGACGCTCCGGTCCTGGTGTTGGATGAACCGACGGCCAACCTGGATATCGGTCACGCCCTGGACGCCTTGGCGGCCGTGGCCGAGCGGGTGCGCCGGCAGGGGCGGACGGCGGTGGCGGTGATGCACGATTTGAACCTGGCGGCCGCCTTCTGCGACGAGCTGGTCTTCATCCACCGCGGCCGGGTTCACGCCGCCGGCCCGACGACAAAGGTCTTGACCCCCGAAAACATCGAGACCGTTTTCGGGGTCGAAGCCCGGATCGATTGGCAGGATTACCTGAACGCGCCAGCCGTATTCTACCGGCGAATGGGAGTGGAAGATGCCTAGACCGGAGTGTGACGCGATCGATCCCCGGCTCAGGGCCGCCTCCCGCCGGCGGATTCGACCCTCTCGCCGCAACCGCTTGGGCCATATTCGGGCCGGGCTGGCCGGGGCGTGCCTGGCCCTGGCGGTCGTTCTCGCTGCCCTGACTCCGGCTTGGGCCGGGGGCTTCATCGACGATTCCGGCCGCCTAATCGAGTTCGGGCGGCCGTTTACCCGGATCATCTCCCTTTACGGCGCCCACACCGAAAACCTCTTCGCTCTGGGCCTGGACCGCCAGATCATCGGCGTCTCCCGAAACGAGAGCTACCCTCCCCAGGCCCTTTCCAAGCCGCGGTTTCACTACCACGACGATCCGGAACGCTTCTTGGCGGCCCGGCCCGACCTGGTCCTCATCCGGCCGATGATCTTCAACGGCTACCGCAACCTGGTGGCGAACCTGGAGCGGGCCGGGGTGACGGTCGTTTCGCTTCAGCCGAGGACGGTCGGGGAGATGCTGGCCTACTGGCGAAAATTGGGGGCCTTGACCGGGCGCGCGGCCCAGGCCGAAGCGCTCGTCGCCCGGTTCGGCCGCCGCCTGGCCGCGGTGAGGGCGAAGACGGCCGACCTGGCTCCCTCGGCCAGACAACGGGTCTACTTCGAGTCGATCCACTCCAAGATGAAAACCTTCGCCCCCGGCGCCATGGCCGTCTTCGTCTTGGAGGCGGCCGGGGGGATCAACGTCGCCGCCGACGCCAGATCGGTTCGGGGCACCAACATCGCCGCCTACGGCAAGGAGCGAATTCTGGCCAAGGCCCGGACCATCGACGTCTACCTGGCCCAACGGGGGCCGATGAACCCGGTCACCCGCCGGACGATCTTCGACGAGGCCGGTTTCCAGGCGATCAAGGCGGTCAAGGAGGGCCGGGTCTACATCATCGACGAGCATCTCGTCTCCAGACCGACCCTGCGGTTGATCCAGGGAGCACAACGGATCGGCCGGTGGCTCTATCCCGATCGGTTCGGATCGGGCGGGGAGTCCGGCCGGCCAACAGCGAGGAACGATCATGCCCAATAAGAGAGGCGTTCTCTACGGCGTCGGCGTCGGACCGGGCGACCCCCGGCTCATCACCCTCAAGGCCCTGGAGGTCTTGCGCTCGGTCTCGGTCATCTTTGCCGCCTCCTCCAGCAAGAACGACCACAGTATCGCCCAAGAGGTGGTCAAGGCTCTCCTCCTGCCCGGCCGGCCCAGCTTCACCCGGCTGGCCTTCCCCATGACCCGGGAAGAGGGGGCCCGGCGGGCCGCCTGGGAGGAGAACGCCCGGCGGGTGCTGGCGGTGCTCGAATCGGGCCGGGACGCCGCCTTCATCACCCTCGGCGATCCGATGACCTACTCCACCTTCGGCTACCTGATGCGGACCATCCGGCGGCTGGACGAGTCGGTCAGGATATCCATCGTCCCCGGCGTCACCTCCTACCACGCGGCGGCGGCCTCGCTGAACCAGGTCTTGGCCGAGGACGATGAAAACCTGGTCATCCTCTCCGGGGTGGCCGATCCCGGCCGGATTCGGGCGCTGAGCCGGGAGGCGGACAACGTCGTCATCCTCAAACCCTACAAGAACCTGGAACGCATTCTGGACGAGCTGGAGGAGGTCAAACCGGAGCGGCGCATCGCCCTGGTCTGCCGCACCGGCCTGGCCGACGAGCGGCTGGAGCGCGACGCCTCCAAGCTGCGCCGCGAGCCGATTCCCTACCTCTCTTTGCTCATCCTGAAAGGCGGCCCGGCCGCCGGGAAGTAGCCGATGACTCCCCGACCCCAAACGGCTTCGGACAACCGGCCCGGCGGACGCCGACGCCGAGGTTTGGGCAAGGGCTTCGCGGTATTGGTCATCACCCTCGGCCTGGCCGTCGCAGCGGCGCCGATGCTGGGTCTCGTCGAGCCGGAGCGGATCTTCGACGCCCAGGAACTCTGGCGCCGGCTGGTCGTCCCTCTGTTCAGAGCCCTGGCCTTCATCGCCTTCGGCCTGTTCGTCGGTCAAATGATAGAAACTCTGGGCTGGCACGCCAAGTTGGGCCTCCTGGCCAGGCCGCTGATGAGGATGAGTCATCTGCCCCCCCAGGCCGGAACCGCCTTCACCGCCGCCTTCGCCTCGGGGGTGGCGGCCAACACGCTGCTCTATACCTCCTGGCGGGAGGGCGGGCTCGATGACCGGCAGCTCATCCTGGCCAACCTGATGAACGCCAGCTTGCCGGCCTTCCTGCTCCACCTGCCGAGCACGTTTTTCGTCGTCTACGCCCTGTTGGGGCAAACGGCCCTCGTCTACTTCGGCCTCACCCTGGCCGCGGCCGCGGCCCGTTTCGTCGTCCTGGTCGTGGTCAGCCGTCTCATTTTGCCCGACAAGTCCGGCGGCCCGATTGCGGCCGGCGGCGGCGAGGGGACGGGCAAAACCATGACCGCCGTTTGGGCCAGATTTTTGAGCCGACTCAAGACATTGATATTGATTATATTTCCGGTCTATGTGGGCGTCTTTCTGCTGGTCGAGGGAGGCTTTTTCAAATGGCTGACCGGCCGCCTGGCCGATTTCGTCGGCGGCAGCCTGGTCTCCCTGGAGGCGATGGGCGTCGTCGTCTTTTCGGTCATGGCCGAGTTCACCGCCGGCTTCTCGGCGGCCGCGGCCTTTTTGGACGCCGGTGGGCTGACGGCCAAGCAGGTCGTCCTCGCCTTGATCATCGGTAACCTGGCGGCGACGCCGGTGCGGGTGCTGCGCCATCAACTGCCCCACTACATGGCCATCTACACCCCCGGTCTGGGGATCAAGCTGTTGACCATCGGTCAGGCGGTGAGAATCGCCAGCGTGGCCGCGGCGGCCGGGGTCTATTACTGGCTGGGCTGACGGCCCGGCGGCCGCAGGAGGATTGGACAGGGCGAATGGAAATCGGAAGCAAAGCGCGAGCCGGATTGAGCCAGGCCACGACCGCCGGCGGCCGGGGCGAAACCGACGCCGCGGCGGATTCGGGCTGGAGGGCGGCCGGCCGGAGAAAGGGGATGAGACGATGAGGGCGGTGGTCGTGGCGGCCGACCGGAGCGGTTCGGGCAAGACCACGGTCAGCCTGGCCCTGATGGCCGCCCTGACCAGGCGGGGGCTGACGGTTCAGCCGTTCAAGGTCGGCCCGGATTTCATCGACCCCGGCCACCACGCCCTGGCCTGCGGCCGGGAATCCCACAATCTCGACGGCTGGATGCTCAGTCGAGAGGAGAACGCGGCCATTTTCAACCGCTACGCCGCCGGGGCCGACCTGGCCGTCATTGAGGGAGTGATGGGCCTCTACGACGGCTTCGACCCGGCGGCCGAGGACGGCTCCACCGCCCAGATGGCCAAACACCTGGGCGCGCCGGTCGTGCTCGTCGTCGGGGCCGAGGCCATGGCCCGTTCGGTGGCCGCCCTGGCCCGGGGGTTCGTCGGGTTCGACGACGCCCTCCAGTGGGTCGGCCTGGCGGCCAACCGAGTCGGCGGCCCCGGCCACGCCCGAATTCTGGCCGAGGCCATGGCCGCCGTCCCGGAGTTGCCGTTCTTGGGCGGCCTTGTCCGGGACGAGGCCTTGGCCATGCCCGAACGCCACCTCGGCCTCGTCACCGCTGTCGAGGGCGGTCTGGCTGGGGAGGATCTGGCCCGCCTGGCCGATTGGTTGGAGGCCGGTTTGGACCTGGATCGCCTCCTGACCGCCCTGCCCGAAGTCGAGCCGGCCGGCGGTGAAGCCGACCCGGCCTCCCGCGACGGGCGGCCGCCGGTTCGTCTCGGGGTGGCCAGGGACGAGGCCTTCTGCTTCTACTACCCGGAGAACCTCCGCCGGCTGGAGGCGGCCGGGGCCGAGTTGGTTTTCTTTTCCCCGCTGGCCGACCAGACCCTCCCGGCCGGGCTGGACGGTCTCTATCTGGGCGGGGGCTACCCGGAGTTGTTTGCCAAAAAATTGAGTAATAACAGCCAGTTACGCCGGCAAATCTACGAGTTCGGCCGATCGGGGCGGCCGATCTACGCCGAGTGCGGCGGGATGATGTTTCTGGGCCGGGAACTGGTCGATCTCACCGGCCGGTCCTGGCCCATGGCCGGGCTTCTACCCTTGAGCGCCCGGATGTCGGGCCGTCTCAAGTCGCTGGGCTATCGAGAGGTGACCCTGGCCGAAGACTCCATCCTGGGCCCGGCCGGAACCGTCGCCCGCGGTCACGAGTTCCACTACTCCGAGCCGACCGCCTTCGACGGCGACGGTGAAGCCGGCGACGGGGCCTACCGGGTCGTCGGCCGGAAGGGTCCCAGCCCGGAGACCAAGGGCTACCGCCGGTGGAACGTCCTGGCCAGTTACGTCCATCTCCACTTCGGGTCGAACCCGGGCCTGGCCGAAAACTTCATCGCCGCCTGCTGGCGGGCCAAGGGATAGCAGATGACGGTCTGGAAGCTTGAACCCGATGAGATCGAGCGGCGGAGCTTCGAGATAATCGACGCCGAGGCCGGCCAACACGGCTGGCCCGAGGCGGAGTGGACCGTCGTTCGCCGGATGGTGCACACCTCGGCCGACTTCGACTACGTTCGGACCGCCCGCTTCCACCCCCGGGCCGTCGAGAGCGGCCTGGCCGCCATTCGAGCCGGGAGGCCGATCGTGACCGACACGCGGATGGCCCGAGCCGGAATCTCCACCGCCCGACTGGCTCCCTTCGGGGTGAGGGTCGATTGCTTCATCGCCTCGCCGGAGGCGGCCGAGGCGGCCGGAAAGGCGGGCGCGACCAGGGCGGCGGCGGCGGTGGATCTGTGGCTCGAGCGGGTCGGCGGCGGCATCTACGTCATCGGCAACGCCCCGACAGCCCTTTTCCGCCTCATCGAACACATCGACGCCGGCCGGGTCGCGCCGGATCTGGTCGTCGGGCTGCCGGTCGGCTTTGTCAACGCCGCCGAATCCAAGGCCGCCCTGGTCGAAACCGACGTTCCCTACGTCACCGCCCTGGGTCGCAAGGGCGGCTCCAACGTGGCCGCCAGCGTGATCAACGCCCTGACCGCATTGGCCGCCGAGGAGGTTTGATTGACCAGGCGGCGCTTGAGAGTCGGTTTTTCCACGGGAACGACCGCCGCCGCCGCGGCCAAGGCGGCGATGACCACCCTCCTGGGGGGCGTTCCGCCCGACCGGGTCGAGGTCAGCCTGCCCCAGGGCGGCGTGCTGACTATCGCTGTCGAGGCCGCTGGCAGACTGACCGACTCGGCGGCGACGGCGACGGTGATAAAAGACGCCGGCGACGATCCCGACGTGACCGACAAGGCGGCCATAACCGCCCGGGTGGAACTCCTCGGCGAAGCCGGGGAGGAGTCGGTGGAGTTCATCGGCGGCGAAGGCGTCGGCCGGGTGACCAGACCCGGCTTGCCGGTGGAGGTCGGCCAGCCGGCCATCAACCCGGTGCCCCGGGAGATGATCTGCCGGTCGCTTCGCCAGGCCTGGCGGTGGGGACGGCCGGAGGCCGGCCCCTTTCAGGTCCGGGTGGAGGTCTCGGTGACCGACGGCGAGAAGCTGGCCAGGCGGACCCTCAACCCCCGGTTGGGCATCCTGGGCGGCATCTCCATCCTGGGCACCACCGGTCTGGTCAAGCCCTTCAGCCACCAGGCCTACATCGCCACCATCGACAGCGGTCTCGACGTGGCCAAGGCGTCCGGACAGGGCGAGGTGGTCTTGACCACCGGTGGAAAGAGCGAAAAGATGGCCATGGCCCTCAAACCCGACCTGCCCGAGCTGGCCTTCATTCAGATCGCCGATTTCTTCGGCCACGCCGTCAAGGCCGCGGCTCGGCGGGGGATTGAGCGCATCGGCGTCGTCTCTTTTTTCGGCAAAGCCATCAAGCAGGCCCAGGGTCTTGCCTACACTCACGCCCACCAGGCCCGCCTCGATCTTGGCCGCCTGGCCGGTTGGTTCGAGTCGGCCGGGGCCGACGATAGGCTTTGCCGGGCCGTGGCCGGGGCCAACACCGCCCGCCACGCCCTTACGATTCTCCGCCGGGCCGGCCGGCTCGAGTTGGTGGACGAGGTGGGTTCGAGAATGTTAAGTTCCGTCCGCGGCCTGGCCGGACCAGAACCGGACGTCTGGGCCGTCATCCTGGATTTTGACGGCCGACCGCTTTATCACGGCCGGCGGGAAGGGGAGCGGTGATGCAGCCAATCCACGTCATCGGCCTGGGCCTGGGCCGGGAGTGGCTCGTCCCGGCGGCGGCCCGGCTCATCGACCGGGCCGAGGTGTTGGCCGGCGGCCGGCGGCTTATCGACCTCTTTCCCGACCATCCCGGCCGGCGGCTGCCCCTGGCCGGGCCGCTCGATCCGTGGCTCGACGAGGTGGCCGCGGCGTCCGAGACGAGCCGGGTGGTCGTCTTGACCTCGGGCGACCCAGGCTTTTACGGCGTCGCCGCCAGGCTCGCCGAGCGTGTGGGCCGGGATCGGCTCGTCATCCAGCCCAACGTCCCGGTCGCGGCCGCCGCCTTCGCCCGTCTGGGTCTGGCCTGGGACGACGCCGTCGTCGCCAGCCTCCACGGGCGTGACGAGGAGGCGCTCTTCGCCGCCCTGGACGGCGTCGCCAAGGCGGCCGTCTACACCGACCCGGCCAATTCGCCGGGCAAGATCGCCCGCCTGCTCCTCGAACGCGGACAGACGGATTGGCGAATGAGCGTCCTGGAGAACCTGGGCGGACGGGACGAGCGGATCTGGCAGGGCGGATTGGCCGAGGCGGCCGAGACCGGGTTCGGCCCCTTGAACGTCGTCGTTCTCATTCGCCAGGGTCGGGCCGAACGCCCCCGGCTGGGCGCTCCGGAGGAGGCCTACCAGCGCCAGGGCGGACTGGTCACCAAGGCCGAGGTTCGGGCGGTGGCCTTGGCCAAACTGGAGTTGGGGCCGGGCCAGACCGTTTGGGATCTGGGAGCCGGTTGCGGTTCGGTCGGCTTGGAGGCCTCTCTTTTGACTCCCGGCGGCAAGATCATCGCCGTCGAGGCCAGGCCCGAGCGGGCGGCCGACATCGAGGCCAACCGGGCTCGATACCAGGTCGGGCGGCTGGAGGTGGTCAGGGCCGAACTGCCGGGTTGCCTGGCCGAGTTGCCCCGTCCGGACCGGATCTTCATCGGCGGCGGCGGCGAGGCGCTGGCGGCCATAATCGAGGCCGCTTGGTCCAGGCTCGATGACGGCGGGGTGATGGTCGCCGCCGCCGTCAGGTTGGCGGCCCTGAAAACGGCCCAGGACGGCCTGGAGCGTCTGGCCGGGCGGGTCGAGGTCACTCAGGTTCAGATCGCCCGGTCGGCCGAGTTGGCCGGCGACCGGTACTTGAAGAGCCTCAACCCGGTCTGGCTGATCAAGGGCGTCAAAAGGGAGGTGGACGGTGACTGACAGACACCCCGTCGTTTTCGTCGGCGCCGGGCCGGGCGACCCGGAGCTGATCACCGTGGCCGGCAAGAAAACCCTGGAGCGAGCCGACGTCGTCGTCTACGCCGGCTCACTGGTCAGCCGGGAGATGCTTTCCTGGTGCCGGCCGGGCGTCGAGACGCTCGACTCGGCCGGGCTGACCTTGGAGGAGATAGTCGGACGCCTGGAGGACGCCCACCGGGCCGGTCGCCGGGCGGTCCGGCTTCACACCGGCGACCCCAGCCTCTACGGCGCCATCCACGAGCAAATGACCGCCCTTGGAGAGCGGGGCGTGCCGTTCAAGGTCATCCCCGGCGTCACCGCCGCCTTTGCCGCTTCGGCCAGGCTGGCCATGGAGTACACTCTGCCGGAGCTGACCCAAACCCTGATCCTGACCCGGGCGGCCGGGCGGACGCCGGTGCCGGCCAAGGAAGACCTGGCCGGATTGGCCGCCCACGGCGCCAGTCTGGCCATCTACCTTTCGGCCGGGCGGTCGGAAAAGGTCTCCGCCGATCTCAGTCGGGTCTTGGGCGTCGAGGCCCCGGTGGCGGTGGTCTATCGGGCCAGCTGGCCGGACGAGCAAGTGATAATCACTACCGCCGGGAAGCTCGCCGAGGCCGTCTCCCAGGCCGGAATAACCAAGCACGCCTTGATCCTGGCCGGACCGGCCGTGGCCACCAGGTTCGGGACGACCGTCACCGCCCGGTCACGGCTCTACGACCCCGGCTTCTCCCATGCCCACCGCCGGGCCGAGGGCGAGGAGGATTGATGGCCGCCGGGCGGGAGGGAATCGCCATTTACGCCCTCACCGCCGCCGGGGCCGAGACGGCCCGGCGGCTCAGGGCTGGCCTGGGCCGGGGGGCGCTTTTCCTGCCTCGTCGGCTGGCCGGCGCGGGTGAGGTGCCTTTCGCCAGATTGACCGAGGCCCTCACCGGGAACTGGGGGCGTTTTTCCGGCCACGTGCTTTTCTGCGCCGCCGGCATCGCCGTCCGGGCGGCGGCCGGGCTGATCAGGTCCAAGGCCCAGGATCCGGCCGTGGTCGTCGTCGATCAGCGGGGAGACTACGCCGTCAGCCTTCTCTCCGGGCATTTGGGCGGAGCCAACGCGTTGGCCCGGCGGGTGGCCGAGGCGCTGGGCGGCCGGGCGGTCATCACCACCGCCACCGATATCGAGGGCCTGCCCAGCCTGGAGATGGTCGCCGCCGAGGCCGATCTGGAGGTGGAGAACCTGACCGCTCTGGCCGGCGTCAGCCGCCGGCTCTTGGACGGCCGGACCGTGCCCGTCTTCGACCCCGAAGAACGGCTCCTGCCCCGACTCGCAGGCGACTGGCCCGGCCTGTTCGAATCGGTCGAGCGACTTTCGCCCGGACGGCCCGGCGTTCTGGTCGGTTGGCGGACCTCGCCCGCCGATCCGGCCTGGCTCGTCCTCCGGCCGGCCTGTCTGGCCGTCGGGGTCGGCTGCAACCGCAACACCGGGACCGAGGAGATCGCCGCCTTTATCGAGATCGTCTTCGCCGAACACGACCTGGCGCCGGCGGCGATCGGCGTTCTGGCCAGCGCCTCGGCCAAGCGAGACGAAGCCGGACTGCTGGAGGCGGCCCGCCGGTTGGGGCGGGAGGTGGTCTTTTTCGAGAACGATCGATTGAACTCGGTGGCCGCGCCCAATCCTTCGGCCGCCGTTGAGAGACACATGGGGGTCGAAAGCGTATGCGAAGCGGCGGCCATTCTGGCGGCGGGTCGAGGACGACTGATCGTGGAGAAGCAGAAGCGAGGCAACGTGACCGTGGCCGTCGCCCTGGCAAACTCTGCCTCGTCGGCCTCGGCCCCGGTCGGCCGGGCGGAATGACCGGCGACGCCAAGGCCGCTCTGGCCGCGGCCGAGGCGGTGGTCGGTTACAAGATGTACGTCGAGCTGGTCAAAGATCTTGTCGCCGGCAAGGAGCTTTTTACCAGCCCGATGACCAAGGAGCTGGATCGGGCCGCCCTGGCCGTGGAGCTCGCCCGGGCCGGCAAGACGGTCGCCCTGGTTTCCGGTGGCGATCCGGGCGTCTATGCCATGGCCCCGGTGGTCTTCGAGTTGGCCAGGGCCCGGGGGCTGAGTCTGGGCGGCCCCGACGGGCTGGCGGTCGAGGTCGTGCCCGGCGTGCCCGCCCTGAGTGCGGCGGCGGCGCTTTTGGGTGCGCCGCTGTCACACGACTTCGCCTCGATAAGCCTGAGCGATCGGCTGACCCCCTGGGAGATCATCGAGAAAAGGTTGGCGGCCGCGGCCGAGGCGGACTTCGTCGTCGTCCTCTACAACCCCCGCTCCAAAACCCGGGATTGGCAACTGGGTCGCGCCGTGGAGATCATCGGCCGCCACCGGTCTCCCGAAACGCCGACCGGAATCGTCTCCCGGGCGATGCGGCCGGGTGAGACGGTCGCCGTGGTCGAGCTCGGCCGGGTGGCGGCGGCGGCGGTGGACATGCAGACCATCGTCATCGTCGGCAACAGCCACAGCTTTGTCCATCAGGGTCGACTGGTCACCCCCAGGGGCTACATGGACAAATACGGCCCGGATTGGCGCGCCGAATAGTCCGCAACCGCCGCTCGAGCTCGCCGGTTCGGGCTGCGTCCGCGAACAAGTTTCATCTTTGAGGCAAGGTCTTTGGGCCGGGCGTCGGGAGCGCCGCCCGATGCCGGGGCTCGTTCGTCGCAGCCGCCCCGACCATCCGTGTCGCCGGGACGGTGTAACGCATCCGGGGGCGGCGGGGTTTCAGATGCTTGGGACGGAGTCCGGGAAGTCCGTCTGGTCGCGCTTCTTACGACACTCCGGGCACAGGCCGTAGACCTCGACTTGGTGGCCCTGGATCAAGAAGCCGTGCTCCTCGGCCAGCCGCGCCTCCAGATCGAGCATCATCTCGTTCTTGAACTCGATCACCCGGCGGCACTCGCTGCAACGCAGGTGGCAGTGGTGGTCCCGGCCGTAGACCGGCTCGTAGTGGAGGCGGCCGTCCTCGAAGTAGATCTGGTTGATCAGCCCGGCCTCGACCAGAAGGGGAATGGTCCGGTAGATGGAGGCTTTGGAGATTCGCTCGTTGCGGCGGCGCAGGTCCAGGAAGAGTTCGTCCACGTCGAAGTGGCCCGAGTGATCCAGGATCGCCTGGAGGATGGCGATCCTGACCGGGGTGGCCCGGAGCCCCCGCTCGCGAAGGAAGCGGCGGAAGATGTCGGCGGCCGCCGGGCGCCGTTCGGACCTGGCCGCCGCGCCGCCCATCGGTCAGCCCCCGATGGCGTTCATCGACCGGCCGTTCACTTCGGTCGGATCGTCTGCGAGGTGGTGACCGGCCGGCTTGGAGGCGACGACCAGCTTGATCATCTCCGTCAGCTCCTCGTCGCTGGCCCCGGCCCTCATCGGCGTCTTGATGTCGAACTCGCGCGAGTCGAACAGGCACGACAGCAGCTTGCCGTCGGCGGTGAGGCGGAGTCGATTGCACGACGGGCAGAAGTGGTGGGTCAACGGCGAGATCAGGCCCACCTCGCCCGAGCCGCCATCGAGCTTGAACCGTCGGGCCGGGCCGTCGGTGGCCTGGAGCGGGATCTCGGTCGTTTTGGCCACGGCGGCGACATGCTCGAAAACCTCGTCCGACGAGACGACCAGGCCGGGCCGCCAGCCCTCGCGTTCGACCGGCATGTACTCGATGAAGCGGACGTGATACGGCCTCTCCAGGGCCAGGGCCACGAAGCCCTCGATCTCGTCGTCGTTGAAGCCCCGGATCACCACCACGTTGATCTTGATCGGCTCGAAGCCGACCGCCAGCGCCTCGTGAAGGCCGTCGAGCACCCGGGAGAGCTCGCCGCCGCGGGTGATGGCCCGGTACTTGGCCGGATCGAGGGTGTCCAGACTGATGTTGACCCTTCTCACTCCGGCGGCGTAGAGGTCGGCGGCCATGGTGGAGAGCAGGGTACCGTTGGTGGTCAGCCTCAGATCGGGCACCGGCAGCTCCTTGAGCCGCCGGGCGAAGTCGATGATCCCCTTCCTGACCAGCGGTTCGCCGCCGGTGAGCCTGACCTTGGTGATGTTCAGTTCGAGGCACAGCCCGGCCAGGCGAAGCATCTCCTCGTAGGTCAGGATGTCGTCGTGATGAAGCATCTTCACCCCGTCGGCCGGCAGGCAGTAGCGACAGCGCAGGTTGCACCGGTCGGTGATGGACAGCCTCAGGTAGGAGATGCGGCGGCGGTGGTTGTCCGTCAAGGCGGTCATGGACGCCCCGCAAGATCGATGACAAGACGGCGGATCAATCCGGCTGGCTCCTTCAGACTCAGCCCTGCTTCGGCCGGTAGCGGTCGGACTCGAAAAAGACGTCCAGGGCCCGGCAGCCGTTGGCGGTGGTCGCGCTGTGAAGTACGCCCTCGGGGATGAAGTAGGAGTCGCCCTTTTTCATTAGCTTGGTCTCTTCGCCGATGGTCAGTTCGATCTCTCCGTCGAGGACCACGCCCCATTGGGCGCAGTGGGAGTGGGGCGGCACCCCGGTTCCGGCCGGCAGATCGAAAAACACGGCCTGGGAGTCGGTTCCCTGAAGCAGGTAGGCGGCGATGTCCTCCGAGGGCAGCCCATCGACTTCGGGCAGGGCGGTGATCGGCGGGGGGTAGAAATCGGATTTGCTCACCGGCGGCCTCCTTTGAGGTGCGGCTCAACCGCTTTGGGACTTTTTGTGCAAACCGTGCTCGCGGGCCAACTCGTAGATGATGCACTGCGATCGAAACTTGCAGTAGAGCTCGGGATCGAAGCAGGGCGCGCCGTTGTCGAGGCACTCCTGGCAGTAGCCTCTGACGTTGGCCTTCTGGCAGGGCACGCGGGCCTCTCGGTCGGGATGATTGACGCACTTGATCATAGTTAAAAAGATTTACCATGACCGGCCGGGGTTGGCAACTTCGAGCGATTCCCCGGCCGGCTTGTGGCCCGAAAGGGCTTGGGTTAATATTGGGACCGTGCGCTTCTCCGATCAAGAGTCCTTTCACCTCTCCAACTGGGACGTCCTGTCGGCCGAGTTCGCCCAGATCTACCGGGGGCTTTTCCCCGGCGAACCGGTGATGTCCGCCGACAAGTTCGTCGCCCGCGGCCCGGAGGAGATTCTGCTGGCTCTGGAACAGGCCTTGGGTGTAGACCCCGACCCGGTCCGGATCGAGAATCTGGAAAAGGGCGTCACCGAGATGGTCAATCTGGCCGAGGACGTCATCGACCACCTGCCCCCCGACCACCCCGACCGGGAGCGGATACTCGTCCTCCTCTCCCGGATGATGTACCTTCGGGCCTACGTCCTCATCCAGTCCCGGCAGTTCTGCGAGGCCGGCATGGAGACCCGCCAGGCGGTGGAGACCCTGAAGAAGATCGACTCCTACCGGGACGACCCGGCCAAGATCTACTGCACCGCCCGGATCATGTTCCAGGGGCTGATGAACGCCGTCTTCGTCCGTCACTACACCGGCCGAAACTACGTCCCCTCCGATTGCATGTCCTCCTGCGGCTACTGCCAGGACCCGCTGTCCACTCTGGCCCAGGAAGGGGCCAAGTCCCTGGCCGACATGGCGGACAACGCCGAGTCGGTCAAGCGCGTCGAGGCCATCTGGGGCACGGCCGCCTCGATGCTGGCCGCTTACATCAAAAATCTCGGCGGCGACCCGCTCTCCGGCCGGTTTCCGCCCGAATTGGAACCGGGAGCCAAGATGGCCTTTAGGCTGATGGTGCGCGACGAAAAGCCGGCCGATTTCCCCTGGGAAGAGCTGGTTAGGGATTATTGTTTGATTCTGGAGTCATAGCCCTGGGAATATCTTGACAGATATCGCTCCCCTGTGCTAATTAGTCGGCGCTCTGGTGTTGGGTTCTCGCCCAAAATGAACAAGGCTCAATTAGGTAGGGTTACTGGGTTAGTTCCATCTTTCTACGAGGGAGGAGCAAGTATGTTTGGCAAGCGGTTTCTCGTGATTTTGGCCGTGGCCGTCACCGCCGTGGCCTTCATCGCCGGCCCGGCCCTGGCCGGGACGATCAGGATCGGCGTAGGCGCGCCGTTTACCGGCGCTGCGGCCGCCTATGGCGACAACATCAAGGCGGGCATTCTGCTCAAAGCCAAGGAGATCAACGACGCCGGCGGCATCAACGGCCAGAAGATCGAGCTGGTCTGGGGCGACGACCTGTGCGAGCCCAAGGACGCCGCCACCGTCGGGGCCAAGTTCGCCTCCGACAAATCCATCGTCGCCGTCATCGGCCACGTCTGCTCCTCGGCCACTCTGGCCGCGGTGCCCAAGTACATCCGGGCCAAGCTGCCCTCCATCTCTCCGACCTCGACCAACCCGACCATCGGCAAGGTGGGCAAGGGCTGGTTCTTCCGCAACTGCTACCTGGACACCTACCAGGGCGAGTTCCTGGCCAAGTACGTCAGCAAGATCCTGGGCTTGAAGCGCATCGCCGTCTTCTATGAGAACAACGACTACGGCATCGGGCTCAAGGACGAGTTCGTCAAGCAGGCCAAGGGGCTCGGCCTGACCATCGTCGGCACCGAGGGTTACGTCAAGGGCGCCACCGACTTCACGCCGCAGCTCACCAAGCTGATGACCGGCAAGCCGGACGGCATCTTCATCTGCGGTTACTACCAGGAGGGCGGCTTGATCGCCGGCCAGGCCCGCAAGATGGGCTTCAAGAGCGCGCTGTTCGGCGCCGACGGCCTGGACAACGAGGACTACATCAAGATCGCCGGCCCCGCGGCCGAGAATACCTACATGACCGTGCCCTTCCTGGTCGCCACCGCCGGTCCCGAGGCCAAGGAGCTGGCCAAGAAGTTCAAGGCCATGGCCGGTCGCGACATCGACTGGATGAGCGCCAACGCCTATGACTGCCTGGGCATCCTGGCCGAGGTCATCGCCAAGGTCGGCCCCGACCGGGTCAAGATTCGTGACGGTCTGGCCGCCTACAACAGCCCGGCCAACGCCTACAAGGGCCTGACCGGGGCCACCTACTTCGACAAGTACGGCGACTGCGCCAAGCCGGCCAGCGTCAAGATGGTCAAGGGCGGCAAGTTCGTCCCGGCCAAGCAGATGAAGTAACTTCCACTGAACGGAAGCGGGCGTCGGGGTCCTGCTCAACCGAACCAGACAGCGATCCCGGCGCCCGTCGCCTGACCTAACGGGGGCCGCCCTTGTTTACTCAACAGCTAATAAACGGGCTGACTCTGGGCGGGATATACGCCCTGATCGCCGTCGGCTACACCATGGTCTACGGCGTCATCCAGCTCATCAACTTCGCCCACGGCGAGATCTACGCCCTGGGCGCCTTTTTTTGCTATACCTTCATCGTCTTTTTAGGCCTGCCGTTTTACGTGGCCTTTCTGATGGCCATGGCCTGCTGCGCCATCTGCGGTATGTGCCTGGACGTGATCGCTTACCGACCGCTGAGAAAGTCGCCCCGACTGGCGGCGCTGATTACGGCCATCGGCATGTCGATCTTTTTACAGAACTTGATCATGGTCATCTGGGGCTCCCGGCCGCTGCCCTTCCCCCAGGTGGCCCTGCCGGCCTACTTCCAGAAGACGGCGGTGACCATCGGCGGAGCGAACCTGAGCTGGTTCCAGCTCTTCATCTTCGCCGTGACCGTGATCATGATGACCGGTCTCAATCTGATCATCAAGAAGACCAGCACCGGCCGGGCGATGCGGGCCGTGGCCCAGAACAAGACCATGGCCTCCCTGGTCGGGATCAACGTCAACCGGGTGATCACCATCACCTTCGCCCTGACCGGCGCGCTGGGCGCGGCGGCCGGCATCCTGGTCGCCGCCTACTACAACTCGCTCTACCCGACCATGGGCTACGTGGCCGGCGTCAAGGCCTTCGCCGCCGCCGTGCTGGGCGGCATCGGCTCGGTGCCGGGGGCGATGCTGGGCGGAGTGGTTTTGGGCGTGGCCGAGGCGCTGGGCGCGGGCTATCTGTCGTCGCTGTATCGGGACGGCATCTCGTATGCGGTGATGATCGCGGTCATCATCTTCTTCCCGGCCGGCTTCTTCGGCAAGCTGATCAAAGAGACCAAGAAGAGCCTGTGACATGGTTGCCAAACTGAGCAAACTGAATCGCGGCCACCAACTCAAGTTGGCCCTCTTGGGTTTGGCCCTCATCCTGCCCCTGTTGCCGTTTTTCACCGACTACGCCATCCATATCGGGGTGATGGTCTTCATCTACATGATCCTCGCCCTGGGACTGAACATCGTGCCCGGCTTCAACGGCCTGTTGGACTTGGGTTTCGTCGGTTTCTACGGCATCGGCGCCTACACCTCGGGACTCTTGACCATCCACTTCGGTCTGTCCTACTGGGTCATCGTCCCCCTGGCGGCCATCAACGGGGCCATCTGGGGCATCCTTCTGGGCGCGCCGACGCTGAGGCTGACCGGCGACTACTTCGCCATCGTCACCTTCGGCTTCTCCGAGCTGGTGGTCCTCTTTCTGACCAATGAGATCTGGCTGACCAGGGGACCCTTGGGCCTGCCTGGCATAGATCCGGTCATACTCGATCTGTCCTGGGCGGGCGGACCGGTCTGGGAGTTCGCCACGGCGACGCCGTATTACTACTTGGCCTTGCTGATGGTCCTGGGGACGCTGTTCGTCATGCATCGCATCGAGGACTCCCGCCTCGGCCGGGCCTGGTTCGCCATCCGCGACGACGAGCACGCCGCCGTGGCCTGCGGGGTCAACCTGTTGACCTACAAGGTCATCGCCTTCGCCATTTCGGCCTCCTTTGGAGCCATCGGCGGCAGCCTCTTCGCCCGCTACAACATGGTGCTCACCCCGGACGCCTTCAAGTTCTGGGAGTCGTTCCTGGTGCTGTGCATGATCGTGTTGGGCGGTATGGGCAACATCTGGGGCGTCATCCTGGGCGCGTTCGTTTTGACCGCCATGGGCGAGGTCTTGCGCGAGATTCTGCCGCTGTTGGGCCTGCCGGTGGAGACGCGCTTCTTGGCCTTCGGTTTGATCATGGTCCTGGTGATGCGCTTCAGGCCGGCCGGCCTGCTGCCCATCCCCTCGGTGGCCGCCCAGATGCAGGCCGGCCGGGTGAGACGCAAAAAGAAAAAGACGCCGGGCTTGGAGCAATGAGCCATATACTAGAAATAGAGAGTCTGGACAAGAATTTCGGGGGCTTGAAGGCCCTCCAGGACATCTCGTTTTCCATCGACCGAGGCGAGATCCTGGGGCTGATCGGGCCCAACGGGGCCGGCAAGACGACGCTGTTTAACTGCGTGGCCGGCGTGGAGAAGCCGACCGCGGGGAAGATAATCTTCTACGGCGGCGAGGGTGCCGACGGCGTCTCCATCGGCGGCAAGAAGCCGGAGACGGTCACCAAGCTGGGCATCGCCCGCACCTTCCAGAACATCCGACTGTTCGACAACCTGACCGTCATCGACAACGTCAAGATCGGCCGTCACTGCCGGACCAAGTCGAACTTCTTCGGCGCCGTGGCCAAGACCAGGAGCCAGCAGGAAGAAGAGAAGACCATCCTCAAGGACGCCCGCGCCTACCTGGCCTTTGTCGGCCTGGCCGGCAAGGACGAGGAGACCGCCTCCAGTCTGGCCTACGGCGATCAGCGCCGGCTGGAGATCGCCCGGGCGTTGGCCACCGAGCCCAAGCTGCTGCTCCTCGACGAGCCGGCGGCCGGCATGAACCCCCAGGAATCCAGGGAGCTGATGGACCTCATCCGCGCCATCAGGGACCGGGGGATCACCGTGCTTCTGATCGAACACGACATGAAGGTGGTCATGGGCGTCTGCGAGCGGGTGGTGGTCATCAACCACGGACAGTGGCTGGCCGAGGGCCGGCCTCACGAAGTCCAAAACGATCCCAAGGTCATCGAGGCCTACCTGGGCACGGGGGCCGCCGATGCTGCTTAAGCTGGACAACATCAAGACCTACTACGGCAACATCCGAGCCCTCAAGGGCGTTTCGCTCGAGGTGGAGCAAGGCGAGATCGTCAGCCTCATCGGCGCCAACGGCGCGGGCAAATCGACCACCCTGATGACCATCTCCGGCGTGTTGACCCCGGTCGAGGGCGAGATCTACTACAACGACCAGCCCATCACCGGCGAGAATCCGGACAGCATCGTCAAGCAGGGCATCTGTCAGGTGCCCGAGGGCCGGATGATTTTCCCGCTCCTCACCGTCAAGGAGAACCTGGAACTGGGCGCTTTTTTGCGCAGGGACAAGGACGGCGTCAAGGAAGACCTGGATCGGGTGATGGAGCTCTTCCCCATTTTGAAGGAGCGGGCCAAGCAGCTCGGCGGCACGCTCTCCGGCGGCGAGCAGCAGATGCTGGCCATCGCCCGGGCGCTGATGGGCAAGCCCAAGCTGCTCCTGTTGGACGAGCCGTCCCTGGGGCTGGCCCCGATCGTGGTCCAGTCCATCTTCGAGACGATCAGGCGGATCAACAAGGAAGGCGTGTCCATCCTTCTGGTCGAGCAGAACGCTCAGATGGCGCTCCAGTACTCCCACCGGGGCTACGTCCTGGAGACGGGCGAGATCGCCCTGTCCGACACGGCCAGAAACCTCCTGGAGAACGAGGAGGTCAGAAAGGCCTACCTGGGCGAATAGGACGCAGCGTTCCTGAAACATCGCGGGGCTTCGGCTTGGGCCGAGACCCCGATTCGTTTGGTCTTGCCGTCGGTTCGATTGGAGCGGGTGACCGCCGGCCGGGCCGGCGGCCCGAGGCCCGATGATTCCGGACGCTCGCTTTCCGCTTCCAGTCTCCTTCCGGCCTGGCCTATCCGCCCCGGCCGGCGGTGCGTCTCGGCCGAATCGCCTCTTTCAGCCTCTCCAGCAACTCGTATCCCACCCTCAAGTCTCCCTCGCCGAAGCCGATGGCGATGCGGGGCTTGTATCGGCCGTGGAAGTCGGAGCCGCCGGTGACGAGCAGCCCCAGCCGCTCGGCCAGGCCTTTCAATTCCAAGCGGAAGGCGGCGTCCTGGGTCGGGCAGAAGACCTCCACCCCGTCCAGCCCCATCTCCTTCAATTTCTCGAGCCTTTCGGCCAGGATCGGCCCCTGGAGACCCAGCGAGACGGGGTGGGCGAGCACGGCCAGGCCGCCGCCGGCATGGATCAGCTCGATGGCCCGGCCCGCCTCCAGTTTGTAGCGGTTCTGGTAGGCCGGCGCGCCCCTCTTGAGCCAGTTGGCCATGGCCTCGTCAAGGTCGGCCGCGTAACCCCGATCCACCAGGGCCTGGCCGATGTGGGGCCGGCCGGTCTGGCCGCCGCCGGAGATGGCCAGGACCTCGGCCATGGTCACTTCGAGGCCGAGCTCGTTGAGTTTGGCCAGGATTCGCCGGTTGCGATCCTCCCGGCCGTCACTGACGGCTTTGAGCGGCCCGGCCAGGACCGGGCGGCGATGGTCGATGAACAGCCCCAACAGGTGCATGAAACCCGGTGCGTCGAAGATAACCGAGAACTCCACCCCGGGCACCACCTCCAACCCCAGTCTTCGGCCGGCGGCCAGGGCTTCGTCGAGACCGTCGACGGTGTCGTGGTCGGTCACGGCGATGGCCTTGAGCCGGGCCCGGAGCGCCGCTTCGACCACTTCGGTCGGGCTGAGGGCGCCGTCCGAGGCGGTGGTGTGAACGTGGAGGTCGATGAGAGAGGGCATGGTCAAGCTACCGAGGGTATCACGCTAAAGTTTGGCGACGATTTTTCGGGATCGAGCCTGTTTCTCGGGCTTCAACCCGGCCGGCCGGTGGTCGAAGCGTCCCTGAGCCGGCCTGTGGCCCGAACCGATCGGGTCCAACCTACCACATCCGGGCCTCCAGGGTGAAGCCGGGCCGCCCCGGAACGATCGTCTTCACCCCTGCGGGGGGGTCGTTTCCCACGGGGGGTTCATCCCCCGCAACTTCCGGCCAAGAAGAACGACTCTGCATCCGCCGCCGATACCAGTCGCTTGCGGCGGGGTTTTTGGTTGTCTGGGGCCGATTCGTCGTCTGGGACCATTTTGGTCCTTGACTCTTGGTTACAAGTGTTTACTTTTCAGGCGTAAACATTAACAGTCGTTGCGCGAGATCGCCCTGCCGACATCTTCAGGGGCGGGCTCCCGACGAGTGAGGAGGAATAAAAGGTATGGATAAGATTATCGGCATCGACCTGGGCACCACCAATTCGGTGGTGGCGGTCATGGAGGGCGGCCAGGCCAGCGTGATCACCAACGAGGAGGGCTCGCGGACCACGCCGTCGGTGGTCGCCTTCACCGAGAAGGGCGAGCGGCTTGTCGGCCAGGCGGCCAAGCGCCAGGCGGTGACCAATCCCGAGGCGACCATCTACTCCATCAAGCGGTTCATGGGCCGCCGGATGGACGAGGTTGCCGAAGAGGCCGGCCAGGTGCCCTACACGGTCAAGGACGACAAGGGGTTGGCCGTGGTCGAGGTCCGGTCCAAGCGCTACACTCCGCCCGAGATTTCGGCCATGATCCTGTCTAAGCTCAAGAAGTCGGCCGAGGCCTACCTGGGCGAGAAGGTCAAGAAGGCGGTCATCACCGTCCCGGCCTATTTCAACGATTCCCAGCGCCAGGCGACCAAGGACGCCGGCCGGATCGCCGGGCTGGAGGTGCTTCGAATCATCAACGAGCCCACCGCGGCGGCTCTGGCCTACGGGCTGGACAAGAAAGGGAACCAAACCATCGCCGTCTACGACTTCGGCGGCGGCACGTTCGACATCTCCATCCTGGAGGTCGGCGACGGCGTGGTCGAGGTCAAGGCGACCAGCGGCGACACCCACCTGGGCGGCGACGACCTCGACCAGCTGGTCATCGACTGGCTGATTGAGGAGTTCAAGAAAGAGCAGGGCATCGACCTCGGCCGGGACAAGATGGCCCTCCAAAGGCTCAAGGAGGCGGCCGAGAAGGCCAAGATCGAGCTCTCCTCGGCCATGGAGACCGACATCAACCTGCCGTTCATCACCGCCGACGCCTCCGGGCCCAAGCACTTGAACGTCAAGCTGACCCGGGCCCGGTTCGAGGGACTGATCGAGGCGGCGATCAAGCGGACCTTGGCGCCGTGCCGGCAGGCCTTGAAGGACGCCGGTCTTGAGCCCGGCCAGGTGGACGAGGTGGTTCTGGTCGGCGGCTCGACTCGGATCCCCAAGGTCCAGGAACTGGTGAGAGACTTCTTCGGCAAGGAACCCCACAAGGGCGTCAACCCCGACGAGGTGGTGGCCATGGGCGCGGCCATCCAGGGCGGCGTCTTGAGCGGCGAGGTCGAGGACGTGCTGCTGCTGGACGTCACCCCGCTCTCTCTGGGCATCGAGACCCTGGGCGGGGTGATGACCACCCTGATCGAGCGCAACTCGACCATTCCGACCAGAAAGGCGGAGGTCTTCACCACCGCCGAGGACGGCCAGACCACCGTCGAGGTCCACGTGCTCCAGGGCGAGCGGCCGATGGCCGCTGACAACCGAACTCTGGGCCGCTTCCAACTGACCGGCATCCCGCCGGCTCCGCGGGGCGTGCCCCAGATCGAGGTCAGCTTCGACATCGACGCCAACGGCATCGTCCACGTCTCGGCCAAGGACCTGGCCACCGGCAAGGAGCAGTCGATCAAGATCACCTCGTCCTCGGGGCTTTCCGAGGCCGAGATCGAGCGGATGGTCAGGGAGGCGGAAACCCACGCCGAGGAGGACAAGCTCGAGCAGCTCAGGATCGAGCGCCGCAACCAGCTCGACGGGCTGATCTACACCACCGAGCGGTTCATTCAGGACAACGGCGAGAGGCTCGCTCCGGCCGACATCGCCCCACTGGAGGAGGCCCTTGCCCGGGCCAAGGCCGATCTCGACAGCGCTTCGGCCGACACGCTCCAGGGCCACATCGACGCCTTGACTCAGGCCAACCACCAGCTCTCCCAGCGGCTCTACGCCCAGGCCGGAGCCGGCTATCAGACCGGCTGCGGCGGTGAAGAGTGCCAGTCGAGTTCGGCCGGCTTCGACTCGGGCTCCTTCGGTGCCTCCGGCGAGCGGACCGAGACCTGTTACGCTCCGGGAGACGACGAGGTCATCGACGCCGAGTACAGAAACGTCTCCGGCGGCTGAGGCGTCTAATTTGCCGGCCCGTGCGGCCGCCCGGCGCGAACGACGGTCAAACGCCCGCCCGCCCTCAAAGGGGCGGGCGGGCGTTGTCTGGGGCAAGTTTGGGGTATTTGTCAACTTCCGGCCAATGTGATCGTGAAATCCAACACAAGCTGACGAGTCGTCCAATCCGAACCAATAAAGTCCTCTTTAACGGCCCGCCGTCCCAGGGATTCCCCGGTTCGAAGTTTTGGCTCCGGGCCAATTTTCTCTTGACAAAACTAGCCCGATCAGGCTACTGATCGTGTCTACGCATCGCGCAAAGTAGGATCTGCCAGTTTGAACTTGTACCGTTGCGCACAAAGTCATAACACGATTCGGGGCTTCAGGCTCTATTGTTATCGTTTGCACAAGCCCGCGTGGCGTTGGTGTGAGCAGACTGGTACGTCTGTCGAGGACTAAGGAGGACGATTCATGTCGAAACTGGTTCCCCCCCACGGTAAAGACCGTGTGCTGAAGCCGCTGCTGCTCGAGGGCGCCGAACTGGAGGCCGAAAAAAAGAAAGCCGAGGGTTTGAAGCGGATCGATGTCACCTCCCGCGAGGCCTGCGACCTGTTCATGATGGGCATCGGGGCGTTCACCCCGCTGACCGGTTTCATGGGTAAGGCCGACTGGCAGGGCGTCTGCGACGACATGCAGATGACCGACGGCACGTTCTGGCCCATCCCGATCACCTGCTCGGTGGACAAGGGTGCGGTCGAGGTCGGCGAGGAGATCGCCCTTTACAACGACGAGTACGGCGGACTGTTGGCCACCATGAAGGTCGAGGAGGTCTACGAGATCGACAAGGCCCATGAGTGCCGGCAGGTTTTCACGACCGACGATATGGAGCATCCCGGCGTCCAGAAGGTCATGGAGCAGAAGGACGTCAACATCGCCGGTCCGGTCAAGGTTCTCTCCGAGGGCGGGTTCCCTGAGGAGTACGGCGACCTCTACGCCAGGCCGGCCGAGACCAGGGCTCTCTTTGACGAGCTGGGCTGGCGCCGCGTGGCCGCCTTCCAGACCCGTAACCCGATGCACCGCTCCCATGAGTTCCTGGTCAAGATCGCCATTGAGGTCATGGACGGGGCCATCATTCACCAGATTCTGGGCAAGCTGAAGCCCGGCGACATTCCGGCCGACGTCCGGGTCAAGGCCATCAACGCCCTGATCGACAATTACTTCGTCAAGGGCACCGTCGTCTCCAAGGGCTATCCCATGGAGATGCGCTACGCCGGTCCGCGCGAGGCGCTGCTGCACGCCGTCTTCCGCCAGAACTACGGCTGCTCGCACTTGATCGTCGGTCGTGACCACGCCGGCGTGGGCGACTACTACGGACCCTTTGACGCCCAGAAGATCTTCTACGAGATTCCCGAGGGCAGCCTGGAGCTCAAGCCCCTGCCCATCGACTGGACCTTCTACTGCTCCAAGTGCGAGGGTATGGCCTCGATGAAGACCTGCCCCCACGGCAAGGAGGACCGGCTGCTGCTGTCCGGGACCATGGTCCGCAAGACCCTGTCCGAGGGCGGCGACCTGCCCAAGGAGTTCTCGCGGCCCGAGGTGGTGGAGATTCTCCAGAACTACTACCAGAATCTGGAGGAGAAGGTGGAGGTCAAACTCCACGGCGCTGCCACCGGCGAGGTCAAGAAGTAGCTTCATGTCGAGCCCGGGACGTCCTCCCGGGCTCGTTGGCGTAAAATTTGGAGGTAGGTGGTTAATCCAAGGGAGCACGGCCGGCCGGAGGTTGGTCGCCTTCCCGAAACCCGAATAGCTTTAACCTGTAAAGGCTTTTCACCACCATCTGGAGGGAAAACATGCCAAGTTTTGTCATCGTCGAGAAATGCGACGGGTGCAAGGGTCAGGACAAGACCGCTTGCATGTACATCTGCCCGAACGACCTGATGGTCCTCGACCAGGAGAAGATGAAGGCCTACAACCGCGATCCCTGGATGTGCTGGGAGTGCTACAACTGCGTCAAGATCTGCCCCCAGCAGGCGGTGGACGTCCGCGGTTACGCCGACTTCGTGCCCATGGGCGCCAGCGTGGTTCCGCTGCGCGGTTCCGAGGACATCATGTGGACCGTCAAGTTCCGCAACGGGTCGGTCAAGCGCTTCAAGTTCCCCATCCGGACCACTCCCGAGGGTTCGGCCGAGCCGCTGGGCGGCTTCGATGAGGGCCCGGGCGACATCAACGCCCCTGAACTGATGACCGAGCCGGCTTCTACTGGCGCTGACGCTCTCCCCAGGCTGTAAGAGGAGGCAAGATCATGGCAAATTGGGAAACTGTCGAGGTCACCACTGACGTTTTGATCTGTGGTGGTGGTATGGCCGCTTGTGGCGCCGGTGTCGAGGCTGCCTACTGGGCCAAAAAGAACGGTTTGAAAGTCACCCTGGTCGACAAGGCCGCCATGACCCGCTCCGGTGCGGTCGCCATGGGCCTGTCCGCCATCAACGAGTACATCGGCTACGGCGCCGGCGACAACACCATCGAGGACTACGTCCGCTACGTCCGCCAGGACCTGATGGGCGTCACCCGCGAAGACTTGGTCTTCAACATCGCCCGCCACGTCGACAGCTCCGTCCATCTGTTCGAGAAGTGGGGCCTGCCGATCTGGAAGGACGCCGACGGCAACTACGTCCATGAGGGTCGTTGGCAGGTCATGATCAACGGCGAGTCCTACAAGGTCATCGTCGCCGAGGCCGCCCGCAACGCCATCGAGGACGCCGGCGGCGAGATCTTCGAGCGCGTGTTCATCGTCGGCCCGCTGATGAGCGGCGGCCGCTGCGTCGGGGCCATCGGCTTCAGCACCCGCGAGGACAAGGTCTACGTCTTCAAGGCCAAGGTCGTGTTGGCCATGATGGGCGGCGCCGTCCACGTCTTCAAGCCGCGTTCTTCCGGCGAGGGTCTGGGCCGCTCCTGGTATCCGCCGTTCAACTCCGGCTCCACCGCCTACTTCACCTTGCAGGCCGGCGCCGAGATGACCTGCCAGGAGGTCCGCTTCATCCCGGTGCGCTTCAAGGACGCCTACGGTCCGGTCGGCGCCTGGTTCCTGCTGTTCAAGTCCAAGGCCAAGAGCGCCGAGGGCGGCGAGTACATGGTCGAGCGCAAGGACGAGCTGAACAACTGGGCTCCCTACGGTCTGGCCAAGCCGATTCCGGCCAACCTGCGTAACTACCTCGGCATGCTGGACACCGATGCCGGCCTGGGGCCGCTATACATGGAGACCCACGAGGCCATCGCCGCTCTGGCCGAGCAGTACAAGGACGACAAGAAGGCCTTCAAGAAGAAAATGAAGGAGCTCGAGAGCGAGGCGTGGGAGGACTTCCTCGACATGACCGTCTCCCAGGCGATCCTCTGGGCCGCCCAGAACATCGCTCCCGAGGAGAAGCACTCCGAGATCGCCGCTTGCGAGCCCTACTTCATCGGCTCCCACTCCGGCGCTTCCGGCGCTTGGGTTTCCGCCCCGACGGACATGCTGGACAAGGTTCCGGATCACTACAAGTGGGACTACAACGGCAAGTACTACGGCAACATGACCACGGTTCCGGGCCTGTTCACCGCTGGTGACGGCTCCGGCGCCTCCTCCCACAAGTTCTCCTCCGGCTCCCACGCCGAGGGTCGCTTCACCGGCAAGGAGGCCGTCCGCTTCGCCCTGGACAACCCCGACATCCCCGAGCCCGAGGGAGTCGAGGAGATCAAGGCCAAGATGCTCAAGCCGCTGGACCTGTTCGCCGAGTTCGCCGGCTACAGCTCCGACCCGAACATCAACCCCAACTTCTGCAAGCCGTTCCAGTTCATGTTCCGCCTGCAGAAGATCATGGACGAGTACGCCGGCGGCGTCTCCGCCCAGTTCAAGACCTCCCGGGCCAACCTGGAGCGCGCTCTGGAGCTTCTGGACTTCCTCAGGGAGGACGCCGAGAAGCTGGCCGCCGAGGACGCCTACGAGCTGGAGCGTTGCTGGGAGAACATCCACCGCATGTGGCAGGCTGAGGCCCACGTCCGGACCATCCTTTTCCGCGAGGAGACCCGTTGGCCGGGTTACTACTTCCGGGCCGACACTCCGAAGATGGACGAGGAGAACTGGCTGTGCTTCGCCAACATTAAGTGGGATCCCGCGACCGGCGAGTGGAGCACCTTCAAGCGCGACATCGCCAAGTTGATCGACTAACCCGACCGACAAAGACTCCGGGCGCTTGATTTTTCAAGCGCCCGGGGTTATATAATCTACTCTTAAGGCCGGGGATCCGCCTCGGCCTTAAGAGCGTTAACCTTTCCTGTTCAGGCGCCGGTGGGGGCTGAGTGCGGCGCTGGCGCCGTTGGTCCGGATTCGCGCCCCGCGGGGAGACAGCGGATCGGGACGAGCGGTGTAAGCAAGACCCATCTCTATCGGTCAACGAGGCCTTAATCTGGAGGTAGACCATGGCTGATGAGAAATCCACCCAGACAATCCTGGTTGTGGGTGGTGGCATGAGCGGCCTTAGCTCGGCCTTGGAAGCAGCCGAGGCGGGCTACGAGGTCGTCATCGTGGAGAAGAACCCCTATCTGGGCGGCCGCGTCGCCCAGCTCAACCAGTACTTCCCCAAGCTCTGCCCGCCCACCTGCGGCTTGGAGCTCAACTTCAGGCGGGTGAAGACCAACCGCAAGATCCGGTTCTTCACCCAGGCCGAAGTGGAGAAGATCGAAGGCGAGGCCGGCGCCTACACGGCCACCATCAAGCTCGCGCCTCGTTACATCAACGAGAAATGCACCGCCTGCGGCAAGTGCGCCGAGGCGATCGAGACGATGATCGACAATCCCTTCGACTTCGGCATGGGCAAGGTCAAGGGTTGCTATCTGCCTTACCCCAACGCCTGGCCGCTGCGCTACGTCATGGACGAGGCGGTGGCCAAGGGCGAGGACGGAGCCAAGGCCAAGGAGGCCTGCGCCTACGACGCCATCGATCTCGACGCGACCGAAGAGACGTTCGAGCTGCCCGTCGGGGCCGTGGTCTGGGCCACCGGCTGGACCCCTTATGACGCCGAAGCGATCGAGTACTACGGTTTCGGCAAGTACGACAACGTCATCACCAACATGATGATGGAGCGCCTGGCCTCCTTCAACGGCCCCACCGGCGGCAAGATCGTCCGTCCCTCCGACGGCCAGCCGCCCAAGAGCGTGGCCTTCATCCAGTGCGCCGGCTCTCGGGACATGAACCACCTGCCCTATTGCTCCGGCATCTGCTGCTTGGCCTCCATCAAGCAGGCCCAGTACGTCCTGGAGCAACTGCCCGAGTGCGACGTCAAGATCATGTTCATCGACATCCGGGCCCAGGATCGGCTGGATCTCTTCTACCAGAACGCTCAGGAGCTCGAGAATCTGACCTTCATCAAGAGCAAGGTGGCCGTGATCACCGAGGACGAGGCGACCAAGGGGCTCAGGCTGGAAGGCGAGGACACCCGCAGCGGCGAGCAACTCCGGCTCGACGTCGATATGGTCGTCCTGGCCACCGGCATGGCGCCCAACACCCAGGGCCTGCCCGAAGGCGTGGCCACGGATGATTACGGCTTCATCCTGGCCGATTCCGGGATGCCTGGTTTCGTCGGCGCCGGCTGCGCCCGCAAGCCCTACAATGTCGCCGAAAGCGTTCAGGACGCCACCGGGGCCGCCCTCAAGGCGATCCAGGCCGTGGCTAGGAGGTAAGTTCGATGGATAAAAAGTACGGCTGCTATATCTGCACCGGCTGCGGCATCGGCGAAGCCCTGGACGTGGACGCTTTGTCGGATGTGGCAACCGATGAGCACGATTTCGAGGTCAAGACCCACCAGGCGCTGTGTTCGCCCGATGGCGTCGAGATAATCAAGAAGGACATCGAGGACGGCTTCAACGCGCTCTTGATCGCCGCCTGCTCCCCCCGGGCGATGCACGACGTCTTCGACTTCGATGGCTGCCTGGTCGAACGGGCCAACCTCAGGGAGCACGTCATCTGGGGTCTCGAGCCGGCCCCCGAGGGCGAGGAGGAGGAAGAGGGCGAAGACATCCAGATGGCCGCCGAGGACTACCTCCACATGGGTTGCGCCAAGCTGGAGGCTATGGAGCCGCCCGAGCCCTACCTGGTCGAAGACATGTCCAAGACCATCCTGGTCGTCGGCGGCGGCAAGACCGGACTGACCGCGGCTCTGGAAGCGGCCAAGGCCGGTTACGAGGTCTGCCTGGTCGAGAAGGAGCCCGAGCTGGGCGGCTTCATCGCCAAGACCAAGATGTCCACGCCGCGCACCGCCCCCTACCGCGAGCTCGAGCCGACCGGTCTGGAGGAGCTGATCGCGGCGGTCAACGAGGCCGACAAGATTGAGGTTCTCACGGCAGCCAAGATCGAAAAGATCAAGGGCGCACCGGGCAAGTTCGAAGCGACGATCTCGATCAACGGCTCCACCGAGACGCGCAAGGCCGGGGCGATCATCCAGGCCACCGGCTGGAAGCCCTACGACCCGACCAACCTGGCCGACGATTACGGCTACGGCAAGTTCAAGAACGTCGTCACCAACGTCGAGTTCGAGGAGATGGCCAAGGCGGGCGAGATCAAGCGCCCCTCCGACGGCGGTCCGGTCAAGAGCGTGGCCTTCATTCAGTGCGCCGGCTCCCGCGACCCGAACCATCTGCCCTACTGCTCGGCCATCTGCTGCCAGGTGTCGATGAAGCAGGCGGCCTACTTGAAGGAGGCCGACCCCGAGTGCGCCACCTACATCATCTACCGCGACATTAGAACCCCCGGCCAGTTCGAGGAGTTCTACCGCAAGACCCAGGAGGAGGGCACCGTCTTCATCCGGGCCGAGAACAAGACCATCGGCGACGGCTTCGTCGAGGCCGAGGACGAGCTGTTGGGCGAGACGGTCAAGATCGAGGACCTGGACCTGATCGTCCTGGCCACCGGCATGGTCCCGACCACCTCGCCCGTGTTCGCCGAGGCGGCCGGCCTGGCCGACGAGGCCGAGGCGGAAGAGGAGGCCGAAGAGGCCGAAAAGAGCGGAGACGACGAGCTGGTCGTGCCGCCCGACTTCTACGGTGCGCCGATCTTGAACCTGGACTACCGCCAGGGCGGCGAGCTGCCGCTTTTGAAGAACGACTTCGTCGACTCCAACTTCATCTGCTTCCCCTACGAGACCCGCCGGACCGGCATCTACGCCGCCGGCCCGGTCCGCCGGCCCATGGGCACCGCGGCGGCCATGGAAGACGCCGCCGGCGCGGCCCTGAAGGCGATCCAGTCCCTCGAGGCGCTCTCCGTCGGCCGGGCGGTCCATCCGCGGACCTGGGAGTTCACCTATCCCGAGTTCGCCATGCAGCGCTGCACCCAGTGTAAGCGCTGCACCGAGGAGTGTCCCTTCGGCGCCATCAACGAGGACGAGAAGGCCAACCCGTTGCCGGAGCCGAGCCGCTGCCGCCGTTGCGGCGTGTGCATGGGCGCCTGCCCCGAGCGGATCATCTCGTTTAAGAACTACTCGGTGAGCATGATCGGTGACATGATCAAGTCCTTCGAGGTGCCCGACGAGGACGAGGAGAAGCCGAGGATCATCGCCTTCGTCTGCGAGAACGACGCCTATCCGGCCCTGGACATGGCGGCCATGCAGGGCTACAAGTGGTCCCGCTGGGTCCGCTTCATTCCGCTGCGCTGCTTGGGCTCGCTGAACCTGGTCTGGATCGCCGACTCGCTCTCGGCCGGCATCGACGGCATCCTGCTGTTGGGCTGCCGCCACGGCGACGACTACCAGTGCCACTTCGTCAAGGGCTCCCAGTTGGCCGAGATTCGGATGAGCAAGATCAAGGAGACCCTGGAGCGGTTGGTCCTCGAGCCCGAGCGGATCAGAGTCGAAGAGGCTTCGATCTCCGACACCAAGCGCATCGTTGAGATCGTCAACGAGTTCGCGGAGGCGATCGAGGAGATGGACCCCAACCCCTACAAGGGCTTCTGACAACCATCGGGCCGCCGGTTTTACCGGCGGGCCGAAACCTTTAAGTAGAGGCGCTCATGTACGATCAGACCTTTGCCAAAGAGGTTTTCGAAAAGGTCGATTCCGGCTACGAGATCAAGACCTGCATGCAGTGCGGCGTCTGCGCCGCCTCGTGTCCGCTCTCCCAGGAGATGGACTTCTCGCCCCGAAAGGTCTTCACTCTCATTCGAGCCGGCAAGCGGGACGAGGTCTTGAGATCCCGGGCGATTTTCCTGTGCACCTCCTGCTACACCTGCAAGGTCCGCTGTCCCCGGCAGATCCCGGTCATCAACGTCATGCACGGCCTGGCCCACTACGCCATCAAGGAGGGCTTGGCCAACGCCAAGGACACGGTCAACTTCGGCACGGCCTTCTGGGGCAGCATCGAGAAGATCGGTCGGATCGACGAGTCCATGGTGCCGGTCAAGTACATGATGGCCGACGGCATCGGCGCCGGCATCAAAAAGATGCTGGAGTTCAAGAACATGGGCCTGACCATGTTGACCCACAAACGGATGAAGCTCCTGCCCGAGCGTCCGATCAAGGGCATCAAGGGCCTTAGAAAGATGTTGGACAAGGCGGCAACCATGCCCTTGGCCCACACGAAAGGGGGTAAGGCATGAAATACTGGCTTTACCAGGGTTGTTCGCTTGAGGCCAGCGGCTCGCCCTACATGGTGCCTTTGGAGGCGGTGGGCAAGACCCTGGGCGTTGAATTCGAGGAGATTCCCGACTGGAACTGTTGCTCGGCCTCCATCGGCTACATCAAGGGCAACGAGACTCAAATCTACGCCTTGAACGCCCGCAACCTGGCTTTGGCCGAGGCGGCCGGCGGGCACGACATCGTGGCGCCCTGTTCCTCGTGCTACATTCTGATGAACAAGGTCAACCGGCAGATCAAAGAGGACGAGGCGCTGGCCGCCCAGATGAACGAGGTTCTGGCCGAGGCCGATCTCAGCTACAAGGGTTCGCTCAACGTCCGCCATCTGCTGGACGTCCTCTACAACGATGTCGGGCTGGAGAAGATCAAGGCCGCGGTCAAAAAGCCGCTGACCGGGATCAAGATCGCCGGCTACGTCGGCTGCCAGACGGTCCGCCCCTTCGGGGAGTACGACTCGGTGGAGAGGCCGGTGGTCCTCGATGAGTTGATCAGGGCCCTGGGCGCCGAGGCGGTGGAGTTCCCGAAACGGATTCGCTGCTGCGGGTCGGGCATCTTCTTGACCGAGATGGACGTCTGCACCGGACTGGCCAAGGACGTCATCGAGGACGCCGCCGCCCACGGCGCGGCGCTGATCACCACCGCCTGTCCGATGTGCCAGATGAACCTGGAGGCCTACCAGGGCGAGATCAACAAGCGGTTCGGGACCAACATCAATATGCCCGTGACTTTTATCTCCCAGTTGATGGCCGTCGCTTTTGGGTTAGACTGGAAGAAGGATGCGGCCCTCGACAGGAACATCGTCAAACCGGATGGCGTCTTGAAAGCCGTGGCCTAGGCTGCGGTCAACTGAATGTCGGGCCGCAAGAAGGGAGAAGTCATGGGTGAGGAAAAGCGTCCCACCTGCCCCCATTGCGGCGAGCCGATGGAAAAATGGGCTCTGCCGGAGGAGTCTACCTGGCCGGACGACTACCACTACGTCTGCTTCAACGACGAGTGTGAGTACTACGTCAAGGGCTGGGACTTCATGGAGGCCGAGCGGGGCACCAGGTGCTCCTACCGCCACATGTGCTCGGCGGAGGGCCGCAAGACCGGTCCGTTGCCGGTGCCCACGCCCGAGGCGGGTAAGGACAGGATAATTCGGGACGAGACCGATCAGGAATCGGCTTGAGTTCCACATACAACCACCGACGGCCGGCCCGCTTGAGGGTCGGCCGTCGGTGGTTGGCGCCGGCATGAAAAAAACGACGTCCGATCCCTCGGCCGAGACGCTCGATCGGCGCCCGGCCGCCCCCAGGAGCGGGATCGACTATGATAGCTATTTGTTGGGGTCTCGGGCCATCAAACCCCAAAGAATTGTGTTGACACAGCCGTCGGGATGGCCCATCCTAGACGAGATTCCTCGGTTGATCGGTTAAGCCGATGAAGAAGGAATTCCGGACGACCATAGAACTGGTCAGCAACGTCACCGACGCCTATACAGCGGCTCTGTTCTTATACGACGAGGATCGGCAAAAGCTCAGAGTGGCCGCCTGGCATACGCTGTCCAAGGAGTTCGACGAGGAGACGGTGCTCTCGCCCGGCGACGGCATCGTCGGCTGGGTGGCCAAGAACGGCCAGCCGGTGAACGTGACCCACTTCGACCAGGACACCGGCAATCTCGTCTTCTACCGGGCTAATGAGGACATCAAGTCCTTCATGGCCGTGCCGGTGGGCGAGGAGGGGGTGCTGTGCATCGACTCCAAGAACAAATACGTCTTCGTCGAGAAGGACCAGAAGATCCTGTCCGGCTTCGCCGAGGTCTTTCTCGATCTCAGCCGAGCGGAGCGAACCAGGCGGCGGGAGAAAAGCTATGCCCGCATGCTCAAACTCCTCTACCACGTCGATAGGTCGGCCCGGGAGATGGCCTCGCCGGGGCGGTTCATGGACCAGGTGCTAAGCGAGATGCGGGATTTTTCCAAGGCCGATGTGACCTTTTTCTCCTCGCTGCTCAGGGACCGGAAGCGCTACCGGGTGAACGCGGTCAGCGGTCGGGTCGGCCGAAAGCTGGAGGGCCTGTCCTACGAGGTCAAGTCGGGGCTGGTCGGCTGGGTCTATCGCAAGAATCAGCCGTTGGTCTTAAAGAGCATCAGGGCCGACGGCGAAAAGTCACACCTGTTCGCGCCGAGCGACCCGATCAAGGGCTTTCAGGCCTTCATCGGGTTGCCGTTGAACCTGTGGGGCGAGACGGTGGGGGTGCTGGGCCTGGCCGCCTATGAGCCCCGGGATTGGACGCCCGACGAGATCCACGTTCTGACCATGACCGGTCAGTGGGTCGCCATGGCCCTGGGATCATTGACTGCCTGAGGAGGGGCGGATCGTGCTGAGCAAGCTTTTTGGGCTTTTCTCCAAGGATATGGCGATGGACCTGGGCACCGCCAACACCTTGATATACGTTAAAAGAGACGGCATAGTTCTCAACGAGCCCTCCGTGGTGGCCATCAACAAGGAAAACGGCAAGGTGGTCGCCGTGGGCCAGGAGGCCAAAGAGTTCTTGGGCCGCACCCCGGAGAAGATCCAGGCCATCCGCCCGATGAAGGACGGCGTCATCGCCGACTTCGACATGACCAGGGCCATGATCCAGTTCTTTCTGTCCAAGGTGCAGGCCGCCGCCCGGATCATGCGGCCGAAACTGGTGGTCGGCGTGCCGACCGGCATCACCCAGGTCGAGAAGCGGGCGGTCATCGAATCCTCGGAGCAGGCCGGGGCCCGGGAGGTCCATCTCATCGAGGAGCCCATGGCCGCGGCCATCGGTTCCGACCTTCAGATCGACCAACCCAAGGCCTGCATGATCGTCGATATCGGCGGCGGGACCACCGAGACGGCCATCATCTCGCTGTCGGCCACGGCCTACAAGGAGTCGATTCGGGTCGCCGGCGACGAGATGAACGAGGCCATCATCCGCTACGTGCGGGCCCATCACCAGGTATTGATCGGCGAGAACATGGCCGAGCGGGTCAAGTGGGATATCGGCAGCGCCATCGAGTTGGACGAATCCAGATCGACCACCGTCGCCGGCCGGGACATCGTTTCCGGCATCCCCAAACAGATCACCCTGACCGACGCCGAAATCCGCGAGGCGATCAAGGAGCCGGTCCAGGCCATCGAGGATTCGGCCATCCGGGCCTTGGAGAAGGTGCCGCCGGAAATGGCGGCCGATATCGCCGAGAGCGGCATCACTCTGGCCGGCGGCGGCGCGCTCCTGACCGGACTGGACCAGCGGCTGCGCCGGCGGACCTCGCTGCCGGTCCAGCTCGCTCCCGACCCGCTGACCTCGGTGGTCATGGGCGCCGGGGCGGCGCTTTCCGACATGAAGAAGTTCAGGGGGGTGTTCGTCAATTGACCGGCGCCGAGCTCGAGGTCGCCCGCCGGGCGGCGCTGGCCGGCGGGGCCGTCCTCAAGGGGCGCTCCGGCCTGGCCGGAGAGGTTCGCCACAAGGGCTTTCGCGACCTCGTCTCCGAACTGGATCTGGCCTCACAGGAACGAGTCGTCGCTCTTATCAGGGCCGCCTTTCCCGACCACCATATTTGGGCCGAAGAGGACGAGACCGGAGGCGAGCTCTCCGGACCGGTGTGGCTCATCGACCCCTTGGACGGCACGACCAACTTCGTCCACGGCCTGCCGGCCTACTGCGTCTCCGTCGCCTTGAGCGTGGACGGCGAGCTCGTCGTGGGCGCGATCTACGACCCGGAGCGGGACGAGTTGTTCTCGGCCGCGGCTGGCCAGGGGGCCTGGCTTGGCGATACGGCCATCGCCGTCTCCAAGGCGGCCAGCCTGGCCGAAGCGCTGCTGGTCACCGGCTTTCCCTACGACGTCGAGAACCACATCGAGGAGACCATGCTCCGCTTCCGCCGGGCGCTCTTGGCCAGCCAGGGCGTCCGCCGGCTGGGCTCGGCGGCGATGGACCTGGCCTACGTCGCCTGCGGGCGCATGGACGCCTTCTGGGAGGCGGGCTTGAAGCCCTGGGACATGGCCGCCGGGGCATTGATCGTCCGGGAGGCCGGCGGGGCGGTCAGCGATCTCGACGGCGGCGAATACGACCTTTTGAGCGGCCGGGTGCTGGCCTCGAACGGCCGAATACACGACCAGATGATTGAAATCACGGCCGTCTGAATCCCTCCTCGGCCATCCCCGCCTGATTGCCAAGCCGCCAGCCCTTTGATATGCTTGATCTGCGTACTTGGGCACAAGATAGGCCACCAGCCGGCCGGCCAAAGGCGGCTGAACGCTAAACCTGCCAGACAGAAGGGATTTTACCGCCATGGGTAGGCCAAAACGCATCTATCACCTGACCTGGTTGACAGATCTGGGGCCGCTCCAGGCCTTGGCCACCGATAAGGGCTTGGCCGCCGTCAACCTTGTCCCCAAGGACCCGGACCAGGTCGCCCGGCGGCTGGCCGGTTCGGCCGACTACGAGTTGATCGAGGGCGGCAGCCCCCTCCTGGAAACGGCCAGGCGCCAGGTGGACGAGTATCTGGCTGGTCAGCGCCGCGACTTCGACCTGGAGATGGATCTGACCGGGACCGAATTCCAGCTCCGGGTCTGGACCGCCCTGGCCCGGATTCCCTTCGGCCGGCTGACGACCTACGGCCGGCTGGCGGCCGAGATCGGCCGGCCCAGGGCGGCCCGGGCGGTGGGCGGGGCGGTGGGCGCCAACCCGATCCCGATCGTCATCCCCTGCCACCGGGTGGTCTCGACGACCGGCCTGGGCGGCTTTGGCGGCGGCCTGGCCAGGAAGGTGGCCCTGTTGGGCCTCGAAGGCGTGACCGAGGCCGATCTGGCTCGGATCAGGGAGGAGGAGTGGGGGTGAGCCTCGACCTCGATCCCAGCGCTCTCAGGGTCCTTGAGGCCCGCTATCTCGCCCGCGACGCCGAAGGCGAGATTGTGGAGGGCCCCTTAGAGATGTTCGGCCGCGTGGCCCGGGCGGTGGCCCGGGCCGAGGCGGACTACGGCCCGGCCAAGGCGGTCGATCTATGGGCCGAGCGCTTCGGCGAAGTGATGACCTCGCTGACTTTTCTGCCCAACTCGCCGACCCTGATGAATGCCGGCCGCAAGCTGGGTCAGCTCTCGGCCTGCTTCGTCTTGCCGGTCAAGGACTCGATCAGGTCCATCTTCGACGCCGTAAAGCAGGCGGCCGTCATCCACCAGTCCGGCGGCGGCACCGGCTTCAACTTCTCCCGGCTCAGGCCGGCCGGAGACGTGGTCCGCTCCACCCACGGCGTCTCCTCCGGGCCGGTGTCGTTCATGCGGGTCTTCGACCTGGCCACCGAGACGATCAAGCAGGGCGGGGCCCGGCGAGGGGCCAACATGGGCCTCTTGAGGGTCGATCACCCCGACATCTTCGGGTTCATCGCCGCCAAGACCAAGCCGGGGCTCGACAACTTCAACCTGTCGGTCGTCGTCCCCGACCGGTTCATGGCCGCGCTCGAACGCCGCGCCGAGGTAGAGTTGATCAATCCCCGCACCGGCCGGCCGGTCCGGCGCACGGCGGCCGAAGCGATCTTCGAGGCCTTGATCGAGGCCGCCCACGCCGGCGGCGAGCCGGGGGTGGTCTTCATCGACCGGATCAACGCCGCCAATCCGACGCCCGCCCTGGGCCCCATCGAGGCCACCAATCCCTGCGGCGAGCAGCCGCTTCTGCCTTATGAGTCCTGCAACCTGGGCTCGATCAACCTGGCCAAGCTGGTCTCGGCCGGGCGGCTCGACTGGGACGAGCTGGGCCGGGTGGTCAAGATCGCGGTCCGCTTCCTGGACGACGTGATCACCATAAATCGCTACCCCCTGGCCCGGATCAGAGATCTGACCCTGGCCAACCGCAAGATCGGATTGGGGGTGATGGGCTTCGCCGACATGTTGATCAAGCTCGGCGTCGCCTACGCCAGCGAGACGGCGGTGGAGACGGCGGCCGAGGTGATGGCTTTCATCCAGGAGACGGCCCACCGGGCCTCCGAGGAGCTGGCCGGGGAGCGGGGCGTCTTCCCCAACCACCCCGACTCGACCTGGGCGGCGGCCGGCCGGAAGATGCGCCACGCCACCGTGACCACCATCGCCCCCACCGGCACGCTGTCCATCATCGCCGGCGTCTCATCGGGCATCGAGCCGCTCTACGGCTTGGCCGTCAGCCGCCGGGTGCTCAAGGGCGAGGTCTTGAGCCAGCCCCACCCGCTTCTCACCGAAGCGCTCGACAGGGCCGGGGCCGACCGGCCCGAGGTCCTGGAGGCCGTGCTGGGCGGCGGCCGGCTTGGCGGCGTGGCCGGAGTGCCGGCGGAAATCAAGAGGCTGTTCGTCACCGCCCACGAGATCGACTGGAGTTGGCACCTGAAGATCCAGGCCGCCTTCCAGCGCTACACCGACAACGCCGTCTCCAAGACGATCAACCTGCCCGCCCAGGCCGGAGTGGATCAGGTGGCCGAGGCCGTCCGGACCGCTCACGAGTACGGTCTCAAGGGACTGACCATCTACCGCGACGGCTCCCGGCCCGACCAGGTTTTGAACCTGGGCCTGATCAACGGCGACTGCCCGGTCTGCGGGCCGGGTCGGGGTTGAGGCCCCCGCGGGCCGGCCTTGATATCTCCAAGCCTCTTTTGTCTGGAGCGGTTGACAGGGCTGGGGCGGGGGTCTATCCTTACCCGGCGAGGTGAAAGCGATGCTCTTCGGTAAGCGCGGCGAGAAGAATAGACGAACCAAGAGCGCCGGGCAGGTGTTTTGGGAGTACGTTCGAGCCATCATCCTGGCCTTCATCCTGGCCGGGGTGATCCGGGTCGAGGTCGCCTCCTCGTACCAGATTCCCTCGGGGTCGATGCTGCCCACCCTGGTGGTCGGTGATCGGATTCTGGTCAACAAGATCGTCTACGGGTTGAAGATTCCGCTGACCGGGCGAAGAGTCCTGCCTCTGGGCGAGCTGAAGCGGAGTGAAATTATCGTCTTCGAGACGCCGTTTGACTCGCCCGATCCCTATATCAAACGGGTCATCGGCCTGCCGGGAGAGAGGGTCGAGATCATCGACAAGCAGGTGTTCATCGACGGCCGGCCGTTGAGAGAGCCCTACGCCCGCTTCACCGACCCGAACGTCTTGCCCCGGAGCCTCGGCCTCCGGGACAACTTCGGCCCGATCGTCATCCCGCCCGGCAAGCTTTTTGTCATGGGCGACAACCGCGACAACAGCAACGATTCCCGGTTCTGGGGCCTGGTCGATCTGACCAAGGTCATCGGCCGGGCCGAGGTCATCCTGTGGTCCTGGGATTGGGGTCGCCTCGCCCCTCGGTGGTCCAGGACGCTGAAATCGACCGGCTAGACGGTCAACTCCCTCCTTGGCGTTGACATCGGCCGACAAGGCGATTATTGTGCTTGCGATGTCCAGAGTAAAGACGGTCAAGGTTCAGGCGGGCAAGAAGAAAAAAAGCGTGGTCTGGGAGTACACCCAGGCCATTTTGATGGCCTTTATCCTGGCCATGTTCATCCGGGGCTTCGTCGTCGCCGCCTTCAAGATTCCCTCCGGATCGATGCTCGACACCCTCCAGATCGGCGACTACATCCTGGTCAACAAGTTCATCTACGGCATCAAGATGCCGTTCACCGACGATATCATCATCCCCATCAAGTCTCCCCAGCGGGGCGACATCGTCGTCTTCAAGTACCCGGTCGATCCGACCAAGGACTACATCAAGCGGGTCATCGGCGTCGGGGGCGACAAGGTGGAAATCATTGACAAGAAGGTCTACATCAACGACAAACCCTTGAACGAACCCTACGCCCGCTACACCGACCGGATAATTCTGCCCGCCTCGGTCCAGCCCAGGGACAACTTCGGGCCGGTCATCGTGCCCAGGGGCAAGCTCTTTGTCATGGGCGACAACCGCGATCACAGCCACGACTCGCGCTTCTGGGGCTTCGTGGACGTCAACAAGGTCGAGGGCAAGGCGTTTTTGATCTACTGGTCGTGGGAGGCGGGGACGTTCAGCGTGCGCTGGTCCAGGTTGGGCGACCTGGTTCACTGAGTCCACTTGACCGCCGCGGGGCGGAGATGTAACAATAAAGCATGGTGAGCCTATGATTGGATCGTGCTTAGAGGACTGGTCGAGCCTCCTTGCCCCTGGCAAGGGGTTTTTTTTGACCAGTAAACGGTAATGAATTTCAATCGGAGCGGAATCTGGAAGCGATGACTTTCAAGCATCACCACGTGTTAGGTCTGGAGGACTTCTCGGCCGAGGAGATCAACCACGTCCTGGAGACGGCCGAGTCGTTCATGGAGATATCACTCAGAGACATCAAAAAAGTGCCCACCTTGAGGGGCAAGAGCGTCATCCTCTTCTTTGTCGAACCCTCGACCAGAACCAGGTTTTCGTTCGAGATGGCGGCCAAGCGACTTTCGGCCGACACCTTCTCCTTCTCCCCGTCCACCTCGTCGATGACCAAGGGCGAGAGCTTGATCGACACCGCCCGCAACCTGCAGGCCCTCAATCCGGACGTGATCATCATCCGCCACTCGGCCGCCGGCGCGCCCCACCTGCTGGCCCGCTACGTGGAGGCCTCGGTTTTGAACGCCGGCGACGGGATGCACGAGCACCCCTCCCAAGCCTTGTTGGACCTGATGACCGTCAAACAGAAAAAGGGCCGCATCAGAGGGCTCAAGGTGGCCATCGTCGGCGACATCGCCCATTCCCGGGTGGCCCGTTCGAACATCATCGGCTTCACCCGGTTGGGGGCCGAGGTGACCATCTTCGGTCCGGCCACCCTGATTCCATATCAGGCGGCCGAACTGGGCTGCAAGGTGGCCGGCCGCTTGGAGGAGGCCCTGGAAGGGGCCGACGTGGTCATGGCCCTTCGGGTGCAGCGGGAGCGGTTGGGCGAGGCGCTCTTGCCCTCCGAGCGCGAGTACGCCCGCTACTTCGGCCTCGATCGGGCCCGGTTGGCCCTGGCCAAACCCGGCGCGCTTTTGATGCACCCCGGTCCGGTCAACTGGGGCGTGGAGCTGGACCCGGAACTGGCCGACGTCATGGAGTCGGTCATTCTGGAGCAGGTCTCCAACGGCGTGGCGGTGCGCATGGCCCTGCTCTATCTGGTTCTGGCCGGCGGCGAGGAGGCGGCGTCATGAGGAGGATCATCCGTGGCGGCCGGATCATCGACCCCGGCCAGAAACTGGACCAAGAGGGCCACCTGATAATCGAGGGCGAGCGCATCGCCGCCATCTTGAGACCCGAGCAGCCGGCGCCCCAGGAGGCCGAAGTCATCCCGGCCGAGGGACTGTGGGTCGTGCCCGGACTGATCGACATGCACGTCCACCTGCGCCAGCCCGGCCACGAGTACAAAGAGGACATCGCCTCGGGAACCCGGGCCGCGGCGGCCGGCGGGTTTACCTGCATCGCCTCGATGCCCAACACCGATCCGGTCAACGACAACGCCTCGGTCAGCGAGTTCATCATCG
The DNA here is from genome assembly GCA_964634465.1 of uncultured Thermodesulfobacteriota bacterium. Taxonomy (GTDB): domain Bacteria; phylum Desulfobacterota; class Desulfarculia; genus CAZWLY01. The sequence continues at coordinate 41,537 of CAZWLY010000020.1, forward strand.
AGACGGCGGCCAAGGAGGGGTTGATCAAGGTCAAGGTCATCGCCGCCGCCACCAAGGGGCTCAAGGGTAAGGAGCTGACCGAATTCGGCGAGCTGGCCGCTCTGGGCGTTCTCGGCGTCAGCGACGACGGCCGGCCGATCACGCCGACCAACATGCTGCGCCGGGTGATGGAGTACGCCTCCAACTTCGGGCTGGTGGTTATCGACCACCCCGAAGAACTCTCCCTGTCGGAGCACGGCCAGATCCACGAGGGCGTCGTCTCGACCCGGTTGGGCCTGAGGGGCATCCCGGCCGCGGCCGAGGAGACGGCCGTCTTCCGGGATATCGCCGTGGCCAAGCTGACCGGGCTGCCCATCCACCTGGCCCATATCTCGACCGCCGGCGCGGTGGAACTCATCCGCCGGGCCAAGGCCGAAGGGGTCAAGGTTACCGCCGAGACCGCGCCCCACTACTTCACCCTGACCGACGAGGCCGTGGTCGGCTACGACACCTCGGCCAAGATGAACCCGCCGCTTCGCACCGCCGCCGACGTGGCCGCGATCAAGGCGGGGCTTGGCGACGGGACCATCGATTGCATCGCCACCGATCACGCCCCCCACTCCGAGTTGGAGAAGGAGGTCGAGTTCGAACGGGCCGCCTTCGGCGTCATCGGCCTGGAGACGGCCCTGCCTCTGAGCCTGGCCCTGGTCCGGGAGGGCGTCTTGAGCCCCTCGGCGCTCGTCGAGCGTCTGGCCGCCAATCCGGCCCGGATCCTGGGGTTGAACACCGGCAGCCTCAAGCCGGGCGCGCCGGCCGACATCACCCTGATCGACCCCGAGACCGAGTATACCGTCAAGTCGGCCGACTTTATGTCCAAGGCGGCCAACACCCCCTTTGACGGCTGGCAGGTCAAGGGTCGGGCGGCAATGACCATCGTCGCCGGCAGGACGGTCTGGAAGAGGTGAGTAAGAGGCGAGGCGGGGGAGGCTTCTTGGTGAAGCTTCCCCCGCCTCCCTTTCCAGGAACTTTCACCGGGCGTTGACGTCGGGTAGGCGAAACCCCCGAGCCTTCAACGAGAACTATCTCCTCCCAGCCGGGGAGGCGGACCAGGAAGACAGCCCGCCTTGCCGGCAGGCTTTTTCAACCCCGCTCTCGCCTTTTCCGCAGCAACCCATCCACGAATTCTTGCAACCTGGCCGCCTCGTCTTCGCTCAGGGGCTCGATCTTCTCGTACTCCGGGTCGAGGCAGGTGAGGGGCCTGAAGTGGTTGAGACGCCATGTCTCGGCGCCCGGTATCTCCTCGGCGATGGCTTCGAGGTGGGCTTCTGTCATCACGCCCGGCACAAAGGTGGTTCGGAACAGGACCTCGATGTCGGAGGCCAAAAGGAGGTCGATGGAGCGGCGGATGGCCTGGAGATCGGCCTTGACGCCGGTCAGGCGGCGGTGAAGGAACGGGTCGGCCAGGGGCGCTTTGAGGTCCATGGACGCCGCCTCGATCAGACCGGCCTCGATCAGCGACTCGATCATCTCCGGCCGGGTGCCGTTGGTGTCCAGCTTGACCATGAACCCGGCCCTGGCCAGGGCGTCGCACATGGCCGGGAGCTCGTCGTTCAGGGTCGGTTCGCCGCCGGAGACGACCACGCCGTCGATCCAATCGACGTAGGGCTTGAGGCCTTCGATGACGAAGTCGATGGACCGGCCGGGCAGCTTGCCGGGGCTTAAGACCAGTTCATGGTTGTGGCAGAAGGGACAACGGAAGTTGCAGCCGCCCAAAAAGACGACCGAGCAGACCTGCCCCGGCCAGTCGATGAACGAGGTTTCGATGAGGCCTTTGATTTCCATGACGTCCGCCCTCAAGGTGGACGGACCAGAGAGCCTTAGGCCTCTGGTCCGCCCGGCTGAGGGAGGGAAAGGTTATTGGGCTGCCCGTCCGACCATCGGAACGGGCGGGGGACGCCTAGTTGATCAGTTGACGCAAGAACTTCTTGATCGGGATCGCCCCGGAATAAACTTTCTTGTCGTCGCTGATCAGGATGGGCAGCTCGCGTTCGGCCAGCTCGACGCACTCATGGAAGGCCAACTCGGCCAAGGCCGCCGGGTTGTCCGGCGTGAGCCGCTGCTCGATTACGCCCAGGGCGTTTAGGTCGAACCCGTTTTTGATCTGTTCGCACTTACCGCAGGCAGGCTTGGTAAACAGGATCATCGACACGTTCCCTCCTCCTTGCGCATCCTATCCCGTGTGACTCTCGTCGGTCTCCTCGATTGGCCGCCGTCGGCTCGATTCGGTCAACCAACCGCCGACATCAAATCCAGCCCCTCACCCGTGTCGAAGTAGGGGCCGTTCCTGAACCGATCCTTGAGTTCACCCAGCTTGCCCTTGTTCCAGGAGCTGAGCTTGGTGAAGTAGCCGGTGATCCGGGTGATGCCCTCCACCTTGTCCGAGCCGCAGTAGGGGCAGGTCGTAGTCAGGCCCCGGCTGGTCTGGTTGCAGCTCAGGCAGGTGGTGAACTCCGGCGAGAAGGCGATCTGGTCGTTCTTCGAGTTCTTGAAGGTCTTGATGATGAAGTTGGCCAGCGACTCCGGCGAGGGCCGGCTCTCGCCCAGCCAGACGTGGGTGATCGCCCCGGCTTCGATTAGGGGGTGGAAGAGGCCTTCCATCTTGACCCGCTTGATCGGGTTGATCTCGCAGCCGACGTTGTAGAGGGTCGAGTTGGTGTAGTATATCTCGCCCTCGGCCTGGTTGCCCTTGAGCACCCGGCTGGCCTGGGGGTACATCTTGGCGTCCAGTTTGGCGAAGCGGTAGGCCGTCGACTCGGCCGGCGTCTGCTCCAGAACCAGCTTGAGACCCTCGCGCTTGCCGAGGCGCTCGGCGATCAGGTTCATGTGGGCGATGACCCTGAGCCCGAACTTCATCGCCTCCTCGGAGTCGTGGAGTTGCTGGCCGGTGTGGAACTCGACCATTTCGTTGAGACCGACCATGCCCAGCAGATGCGAGGCCTTGCTGAGCCGCAGGTAGCCCTCGCCGTCGGGGTCCATGGTCAACAGCGCCAACGGGCCCTGCTGGCCGTGGTCGAGGAGTTTGGTCAGGAAGGCTCGCTTTTCTCGATGGGCCTTGGTGGCCAGCTCCATGTAGTGGGTCAGGAGCTGGAACAGCTTGGTGTCGTCGCCGTTGGCCTTGTAGGCGATCCGGGGCAGGTTCAGGGTGACGTTCTGAAGGGCGCAATAGCGCATCTTCCAGGGCGTCTTGGCGTCCTCCAGGTCGCTTTTCTCCAACTTGAAGCTCAGGCGGCAGCACTCGGAAATCTTGGCCGTGGAGCCGCGGTCGAAGACGAAGTAGGTGTTGCCCTTCTCGGCGGCCACCCGGCAGATGTGGTGCAAGAACTCCATGTGGCCGGGCGTCTTGAAGAACTTCTCGGTGATGTGGACCAGCGGCTTGGGGAAGAAGAAGGGCCGGCCCGAAGCGTCCCCCTCCAGGTAGACATCGAAGAGCTTCCAGATGAACTTCTGGGACAGCTCGGCGTAGTCGGCGTAGGTCTTGCCGGTGTACTCGCCGCCGGGACCGATGGCCGGTACGTCCTCGAAGTGCTTGGGCACCTCCCAGTAGAGGTTGATGTCGCTGAAGATGGCCTGGCCGCCCCGGGCCACCGCCTGTTGGGAGAACTCGAAGATGAGCATCTGGGCCAGTTGCTTGATCTGATAGTCGCTGAGTTCCTCTAAATAAGGAGCGAAGAAGATGTTGACCGCATCCCAGCCGATGGCGCCGGCGAAGTTGGATTGGAGCGCTGCAGCGAACTTGACCATGTGGGCCAAGAGCACCTCGGCGTGCCTGGCCGGCTTGGCGATCGACAGGGCGTTGGGCAGCGATAGGCCGAATTTCTTGATGTATTCCAGTGATTGCCCGGAGCAGTAGGGCCGATCGACAAAGCCGAGATCGTGGAGGTGGATATCGCCGGCCATGTGGGCGTCGGCCACGTCCTGGCTGAAGACGTTCAAGAGCGCGTACTCTTTCTTGATCGCCTCGGCCAGGGTCAGGTTGGTCGCCTCGGGCCCATGGGGAACGTTGGCGTTCTCCTTGTTGGGCACGGTCAGCATCTGCTCGACGTCGTAGAGGGGCACGCCCAGGCGGGTGTGCATCCGGCGGGCCTCCTCCAGACCCTTCTCGATCAGCTTGGCGTCGACCAACTCCCTGATCAGGGGCGCGGTGACCATCTTGACGTTGCCCTGGCGGATGATGTCCTCCACCTCCAGGGCGATCTCCTCGGCCGTCTCCCGCTCGATAAAGGTCTCCCGGACCAGAGCGTCGACGATGGCTCGCCGGTCCCAGGTAGCCAGGACCTCGTTGGAAGTCCTGACAAAAAGGGCCATATCCGTAGTCTCACTGCTCAGGGGGTAGCCCCGCTGCACGTCTACCCAGTTCATGAAGTCCTCCACCATATTGTGTGCGTATTGGTAAGCATACCCCTACATATTGGGTTAGTCAAGACAGATTTTTACAAGCATTGCAAAATTTTGTGGTGCGAGCTTCTGGTGGGGTTGTATATGGCCTTCGGGAAGGCCGAGCCGCCGGCAGGCCGGGGAACCCTTCGGAGGCGGAACTCCAGTATATAATCTTTGGGCCGGTGAAGGAAACACTTTTCTTGCTCCGGAATGAAAAAAATGGCGGAGTGTCGATTAGGGGTGCCCGTCGGGTGCCTTCAACGTGTAATATGCCGATATTTCAAATAGTTATGTGGAAATTCCACCTGGCCGAAGGCGGCGCTTTCAGGGGAGGTTGAAGGCGGCCGGCCTGGACGACGGTTGGAGAATCCGGTCGGCCTTTTGCCGATGCCTGTCCCAAATCCGGAAGGGTCGGCCGAGGGTCGTAAAAACAGCAGACAATCGGGGCCGGCCGGGGCGGGCGCGTCGGCGATTCAAAAAGCCGGGGGCCTTGGCCGCGCTCAAGGCCCCCGACCGTCGGCTACTCCTCGTCCCACTCCTCCAGTCCGGCCGAGCCCAGGACGGACAGGGCGACGGCCTTGACCTTGCGGTAGACCTGGTGCGGCTCCTTGGGCTGGCCGTCCACGGTCAAGAGCTCGGTGATGGGGATGCCGAACAGCCGCTCGTTCTCCTCGAGATAGGGCTTGATCAGCTCCCAATCGGCCGGCGTGAGCTGGTCGAAGACACCGCCGTTGAGCTGCTCGTCGATCAGCCGATGGTGGGGATCGCGCAGATAGATCGCCCCGCCCGAGGCCAGGGAGAAGAGGTTGGACCCGGGATAGGGCGTCTCCAGGGGGACGATGTTGCCGTGCTCGTCGAAGCGGATTCCGTTGAGGATGACGAAGCCGCCCCCCTTCAGCGGATCGCCGGCCATGAACGATTCGGCCAGGTAGTCGAGACAGGTGCCGTTGATGACCACCCGGGGCCGGCCGGCGGCGTTGATCATCGGCCGGCCGGCGGCGTTGCCCAGAACGAAGACCTCGCCGCCCTTGGCGCCGTAGAGGAAGGTCTGGCCGACGTCGCCGTGGACGACGAGCTTCCCCGACTTCATGATCTGGCCGAGCTGGTCCTGGGCGTTGCCGTGGACGGTGATGGTCAAGCCGTCGATGCCCGAGGCCAGGTAGTCGCCCGAGGAACCGTAGGCGTCGATGGTCACCTCCTGGGTGTTCGGGCCCAGGCCGCAGCCGAGAAAGCGCTGGCCGCGAAGCTCGTAGACCAGGAATCTTTTCCAGCCCAACCGATAGGCCTCGACCAGAAGCCGGGCGTCGCACTCGTCGCCCTCGGGCGGGAAGTCCCGGGCGTTGATGACCAGGGCCTCCTCGCCGTCCCTGGGCGGGCGGAGTCCGATCCGGTTGGCCCAGTCGATCCTGACCAGCCTGCCGCCGCCCTCGATGACGGGCGGCAACTCGTCGAAGAAACGGTACAGGCCGGCCAGGGCGGCGTCGAGGATGGAGCGCCGGCGCTTGGTTCCGGGGTTGAACCGCCGGTCCAAGAGGGCGTTGAAGCCGTCGATCGCCGCCCAGGGATCGCTTTGGCCCAGTTGATAGAGACCCGAGATCAGTTCGTTGATCCCGTCGTAGTCGGTCTTCTTCACCTGAGCGACGACGGCCTGGCCGGTGCGGCCGTTGCCGGATATCCGGTCAAGGTCGATCGCGGCCGAGGTGATAATCTCCGGCGGCCGGCCTTTCCGGGGCTCCTGATCGGTCGGGGCGGTGATGACCCGGCCGAACTTGTCGGTGCAGACGAGCTCCCTGCCGCCGTCGCCGTTCTTCTTCAGGCTGAACATGAACGCCCCGCCGTCGGTGTGGGAGCCGCCCCTGGCGTTCCAGTACATGTCGGCCACCGGGCTGATCCGCTCGTCGTCGGCGGAGAGCGAGCGGAGCGTGGCGTCGATGGCCTGCTTCTCCGAGCAAATGAGTCCCACGTCCACCTCGCCCTGATGGAGAGCGAAGACCTGGGGCCGGAGCATGGCCGTGTCGGTGATGCCGATGAGCTGGAAATCGCCGCTGGCCGGGTCGTTGCGGGCGATGATGAAGAACCAGGGCCCGTCCGGCGCGGCGTGGATGTGGTGGCGCTGGATGGCGGCGTAGACGGCCTGCTTGTCCGGGGGCAGGTTGTCCATGTCCAGTTCGGAGGTCGGGGCCAGGGCCTCGATGACGTACTCCAAGGGGTAGCCGTAGCCCCGGATCAAGAGGTCGAACAGGAGGACCGAGACCTCGGTGTCGGTCAAAAAGAGAGGGAAGATGTTGCGCTGGCGCAGGTACTCGCTCACGGCGTGGTAGTTGGCGAAGTCGCCGTTGTGGACCAGCGCCTCGTGCAACCCGGCGAAGGGATGGGCCCCGCCGGGATGCCAGACCCGGCCCTTGGTCGGGTAGCGCTGGTGGGCGATCCAGACGTGGGCGGCGAAGTCCTGGAGCAAGTAGTAGCGGACCACTTCCTCGGCGTAACCGACGATCTTCAAGATCATCATGTTCTTGCCGTGGGAAAGCACGAAGGCCGACTGCTTGACCCCGGACTCGTAGAAGGTCCGATTCAGCTTGAAGCTGTTCTGATAGACCAACTCGTCCTCGACCGCGTCGGGGCTGAGGTGGCTCAGCCCCTTTTCCTCGGCGAATCGATCGAGCACCTCGGCCTTGGCCCGGACCAGGTAATAGTTGACCTGGGGCGGGCTGACCTCCAGGGAGGGAATCTCCCGAAAGTCGTCCAGGCTGCTCAGTTGGGCGGCGTGGGCGACCTCGAACTTGGCCTCGATGAACTCCCGCTCCAGCTCGCCCCTGACCTCGGGCTCCAGAAAGGCGACGGTCAAGAGGTAGTGGCTGTCCAGGGTGTCCTGATCCACGCCCAGGGCGGCCGCATCCAGGCCGACCATGGCGATGCCGCCGCCCTTGCCGTTGCCGCGGTTGTGCATCTGGCAGGAGGGCTCGAAGATGTGGCGGCCGGCTACGGGCACGGACGAGGCGAAGCCGGTCACCCCGCAACCGCCCTCGGCGGCCGGGGTATAGCCGGCGGCGGGAAGGTATCTCAACTCCCGGCGAGCGCCAATCAGCGCGGCCGGGTCGCAACGTCTGGCGGAACCGAGGAAGCCGCTCATCGGTTGGCCTCCTTTCCGTTGTCGTTTCTGGGCCACAAGGTCTCGTCGGGCAGGGGCTCGTCGTCCGGCCAGTAGTCCTCGTGCATCAAGAATTCGGTCCGGCCGACCAGCTCCCGGATCGATCCGAGCCCCAGCCGGGCCAGGATGTGCCTTAACTGCTCGGCCCAGGCGGCGTAAAGATTTATGATTCGCTGGGTGCCCCAGTCGAGATCGACCATCGTCTTCAGGCCCGGGTCGGTGGTGGCGATGCCTCTCAGGCAGCCCCGGCCGCTCTCGCAACGCGAGCAGCGGATGCACTCCAGGGCGACGAGATCGGCGGTGCCGATGACCACCCCGTCGGCGCCCAGGGCGACGGCCTTGGCCATGTCCACCGCGTTGCGGATGCCGCCCGAGGCGATCAGCGTCACCTCGTCTCTGACCCCCTCGGCCTTCAAGAACGAGTGGACCTTGGGGATGGCGTACTCGATGGGCATGGCGATGTTCTTCTTGGCGATGTCCGGGGCGGCGCCGGTGCCGCCGTAGGAGCCGTCGATGTGAATCACGTGGGCCCCGGCGTAATACGAGCCGACGGCGACCATGTCCACGTCGGTCGGGGTCGAGACCTTGACCGAGACCAGCCCGCGGGGGTTGATCTCCTTGATCCAATCGACGTGCTTCTTGTGGTCCTCGACCGAGTAGACCGAGTGGAAGGGGAAGGGCGAAAACAGCGACGAGCCGGGCACGGCCTCGCGCATCCGGGCTACCTCCGGGGTGACCTTGTCGCCCAGCAGGTGGCCGCCCAGACCGGGCTTGGCTCCCTGGGCGTACTTGAACTCGATCATCGGTACGGCCTGGATGGTCTCTTCGCGGACGCCGAAGAGCCCGGTGGCCACCTGGGTGACGACGTGGTCGGCGTACTCGAAGAGCGGGTCGGGGAAGCCTCCCTCGCCGGTGCAGGTCAAAGTGCCCCAGGCGGCGGCGGCCTTGACCCGGGCCAGCATGGTCGAATCGGAGATCGAGCCGAAGCTCATTCCGCCGCCGTACCAGGGGACGTCGATTTTAAGTTCGGGCCGGTTGTCGTCGCTGCGCCGGTTGAGCGGGATGGACAGATCGATCGTCTCCGGATCGAGCCTGGGCTCCGGAGAGTCCATTTTGAGGCGCATCTTGTCGAAGCCGCCGCCGGTCGCCCCCCGCCACTTGGTTATCTGGGGCACGTCGCCCTTGCCCGTCTCGGCCATCAGCCAGGTGCCGACCAGTTGCTCGGCCGTCCAGCGCATGTCGCCCAGAATCCCGGCCGCCGGGTGCTCGACCAGCTTCAGCGCCCCCTGGGGGCACTTGTTGACGCAACTGTCTTCGCTCTCGGCGCAGGATCGGCCCAGGCAGAGGTAATCCCGGGGCATCTCGGGCCAGCCGGCCGCGTCGGAGAACACTCCGACCGGGCAGGCGGCCAGGCAGGTCAGGCATTCGACGCACTTGTTGCGGTTGCGTCGGATCATGTAGAGTCCGATGGCGTTGTGAAACCGACTCGGTGTGTGATTGGTGGTGCGGCTGAGTTCCATCGTCTATCCCTCGGCCGGCGCTTGGGCGGCCGTCTTCTGACCAAAGATGGGCGCGAATATCTCGGCCTCCAACTCCTCGTAGAACATGGCCCGGCCGACCTCGCCCCTCAGGCGCCTGATCTCGCGGATGCCCATGGCGCCCATGACCTCCAGGAGCTGGTCGCGCCAGGCGCCGATGAGGTTCATGATCCGCTGAGCGGCCCAGGTGGGTCGAACGTCGCTGATCGCCACCGGGCAGGCGGCCGGCCGGCAGGACCGACAGTAGCGGCACTCCAGGGCCAGAAGGAGCGGCCAATCGACCACCACCCCGTCGGCCCCGCAGATGATGACCTTGGCCACGTGTTCGGCCATGGCCAACCCGCCGGAGACGAGGATCGTCACCTGGTCCCGCAGCGTCTCGCCGACCAGGGCCAGGTGGACCTCCCGGACTGCCTCTTTGATGAAGGTTCCGTCGGGCGTCCGGCCGTGGTCGTCGGCTCGAAGATGCAGGACGCCCGCCCCGGCCTCGACCATGGCCAGGGCCTTTTTCGCCGCGCCGGCGTCGAAGTCGAAGGCGAAGCCGACGATGGCCTGAGGATGCTCGTCGGCCAGGCGGGCGGCCGTCTCCGGCGAGGCCGCGCTTCCGGTCAGCCACAGCAACTCCGGGACCTCGGCCGGCACTTCGTTCTCGATGGGCACGACATTGTCTCCGTCCGCCATACCGGCCGGGGCCAGGAACAGGGTGTCCAGTTCGACCGCGGCTCTGGCCACGCCCTCGATAACGTTGGGCCCGAAGGGGATTCCTGGAGGGAGCGTAAAGACCATCGGCAGTTGGAGCTCCCTGAGCGGCGGCACGGGCGTGGTCAGCCTGCCCTCGGCGTCGAAACCCAGGTGGAGGCGCCGCCGGCCGAGCTGGATGGCGGTCGAGATGTACTCCCGGCCGTGGATGCCGTCCCGGGTCGGGCGGACGATCTCGGACATGTCGGTCCACATGGCGTCGAAGCCGGGTCCGGAGAAGGGGCCGCCGTAGCCGGCGCCGGAGACGGGGATCTTGCCGGTGGTCGCCTGGTCCCAGGTGGCGGAGATGATCTTCGGCGTCCAGTACTCGTCGCCCAGCGACTCGTATTCCGGATTGAGCGTCTTCTGGATCAACCGCTGGGGGCAGGACTGGACGCACCGGAAGCAGTCGGCGCAGACGGCGTCCAGGTTGTCCTGGAGGGTGACCGGATCGATCAGACGCAGTTCGTAGGCGTTCTGGGGACAGACCTTTTTGACGCAGGTCACACAGCCGATGCAGCCCGAGGACCAGTCGATGATGCCGGAGCGGACAGGTTGGGTGAACCGGGGTTTGGCCTCGCGGGTGTGGACGTGGTACTTCTTGAACATCGCCTCGCTGTCCTAGAGCCACTCGCCCAGGGATTCGATCCGCCGGGCGAAAGCGTTCAGAAACTCATCGATGCCGGTTCGGTGCTCCTTGACCAAGGGGTAGATCTCGAACCGCTGGGGATCGATGCCGATCTCGGTCAGCAAGCCGGCCGCGCCCTTGGCCAGGGAACGGGCCCTCAGGTTGCCCTCGACGTACTGGCAGGTCTCGATGGCGCAAGGGATTAGGGCCACCCCCTTGGCCCCGGCCTCGAAAGCCCTCAGGATCATCGCCGGCTCGACCTTGGACGAGCAGGGCATTCGGACCAGCTTGTACTTGAAGCCGTTGGATGTTTCAAACTTCTCTGCGGCCAAGGCCCGCTGGCAGGCCAGGGCGATGAGCTGGGTGGGGGTGTCTTGACGTGATTCAGACATCTGACTTCGCCTCGGGTGAAAGTGATTTTAAGCCCCGAAACCCCCTCCAAAAGAGGGGGCAGGCAGGGATCTCTTCGCACCGCGAAGGGCGAGCCCGGCAACCGGTTCGCCGCGTCGAGCTCGGCTGGTCGCTACTGAGGTGCGAATAACCAAATAAACATGAACGATTTCCCTTTGTCAATCCCGGAATGTAGTAATGGGCTGGTTTTTGGCGATGGTTTAACCGACCGGTTAAAAGTGGGTCGCGCTACTTGACCTTGTGTTTGGCCGACGGCTTGTGAGACGCCTTGGCGTTGAGCGGACTGTCGTAGCTCATCTTCACCTGGCGGGCCGTTTCGGACGAATCGCGACTGCCCAGGTCCTCTTCGGTCAGGCGGGGCCGCTTGACCACGGCCGGGGCCGGCCCGGAAGCCGCGGCCCGATCGGACGACGGCCGGGGGGTCTCGGGCCGGGGTACGGGCGGGAAGGCCCTTTTCATCTCCGGCAGGACTACTCTTTCCGGAATCCAGACCACGGTGCCGACGGGCAGCGCGCCGGTGAAAGACAGATCGGGGTTGGCCGCCTCGATCTCCTTGGCCGCCTCGGCCCGGCCGGCGTAGTAGAGGGCCAGGAAGCTCAGGCTGTCGTCGGACTTCCAGACGTGGCGGACGAAGAGCGGCCCCTTCGGCTTGGCCGGCTCGACCTTTTCGGGGGGCTCTTGGCCGTACCAGCGGACCTCCTTCTTGCAGCCGACCGGCAAAATCAGGGCCAACACCAGGACAACCAGCCACCACTTCCGCATCGAAGCCCGCCTTATGGTTCCACCAGGTAGGACGATTTTTGGATCCGCGTGTTCTTCTGTTGGCCGGCCAGGACCCGGAACAGCCGCTTCAAATAGACCGCCGCCCAGCAGTCCTCCTCCAGATTGGCGATCAGCTCCTCGGCCTGCTTGGCGTGGGCGGGCGAGGCGCCGGCCTTGAGCTGAGCCCAGACCATTTCGGCCGCTCGTCGCCGGGCCTCCGGCCGGGTGGGCTGGGCCAGGGCCTGAGTGAGCAGGCAGCTCACCTCGGCCGCGGTCTCGGGCCTCGGGTCCTCCATCAAGGCGGCGATGCGCTGGTGGGCTTTGGGGTCGCGCTCCAGGACCAGAAGCTCCTCCCGCTCCCAGCGCTCGATGACTTCCTCCAACCCGACCGGGGTGTTCTCGCAACTCGCCATGGTCGCATTGTGCCACAACGAACACCCCGGCCGCAAGGGACGGGGTATCGGCGGCGGATGCGGAGTCGTTCTTTTTCGCTGCAAGCTACGGGAAATGACTCCCCCCGCTGGGAGGATCGAAGAAAAAAGCGGGAGAAGTTTTCGGCGGGAAACTCCCTCCCGGCGGCGGGAATGTCGCCGGGGGCGGAAGCCGAAGGCAAATTTTGAAAAGAGGGTAGGGCCCGCTCATCTTAAAGCCCCCGGAGGGAAGGCCTCCGGGGGCGGGCTTTGTCCGTCGATTTATCCCGTGTAGCCGAGGAAGAACTTCGGCGCCCACAACACGAAGTCAGGCCAGTAGGTCATGATGGCCAGGATCACCAACTGGATGAGGATGAAGGGCATCACCGCCCGGGTGACATAGATCAAGTCTCGGTTGGTCATCGCCCCGGTGATGTAGAGCGAGACGCCCATGGGCGGGGTGACGTAGCCGATGCCGAGGTTGATGGTCATCAACAGGCCGAAGTGAAGGACGTCGATGTCGAACTCGTAGAGGATGGGCAGGAAGATCGGCGTCAGGATCAGGGTCGCCGAAATGATGTCCATGAACATGCCGACGAAGAGCAGCATGACGTTGATGATCAGCAGGAACACCCACGGCTGGGTGATGTGAGACACCACCGCCTCGGTGATCTTGGCCGGGATGGCCTCCAGGGTCAGGTACTTGCCGAAGACGGTCGCCCCGGCGACGATGATCAGCAGCGTGGCCGAGGTGACGGCCGAGTTGACCGTGATCTGGAAGACCTCCTTGAGCTTCATGTCGCGGTGGATGAATATCTCGACGACGAAGGCGTAGACCGAAGCGACCACCGCCGCCTCGTTGGCGGTGAAGGCGCCGGAGAAGATGCCGCCGAAGATGATCACCGGCAGCATCAGCGACCAGAAACCCTCCCGGTAGGCCTCGACCACCTCCTTGAAGCTCGGCGGCGGGGTGCGGACGTAGTCCTCCCGTCTCCGGAAGTAGAGGTAGGAGTAGACGGAGAAGCCGAAGATGATCAGCAAACCGGGCAGGAACCCGGTCATGAACAGACTCTCCAAAGAGCAAGCCGAGACCATGGAGTAGAGGATCATCGAGATCGACGGCGGAATGATGATCCCCAGGATGGGCGAGGTGGTCATGATGCCGATGGAGAAGCGTTCGTTGTACTTGTTCTCCATCAAGGCCGGGATCATGAAGCCGCCGATGGCGACCACCGTGGCCACGGTGGAGCCGGAGATGGCGCCGAACAGGCCGCAGGCGATGGTGCCGGCCATGGCCAGACCGCCGGGCAGCCAGCCGACGGTGACGTTGGCCATCTTGATCAGTTTGGAGACGATCGTCCCGGCGGTCATGACGTTGCCGCACAAAATAAAGAACAGCACCACCACCAGGGCGAACTTGTCCATGGAGCGGAACAGCGCCTGGGCCTGGATCATCAGCGGGATGTCGGTGAACCAGGCCACGCCGATGATGCCGGTGAAGAAAAGCGCCATGAAGACCGGCACGGTGGCGGCCATCATGCCCAACAGGAGCAGGAGCAGAATCAGATAGTAGGATTCCATATCCGCCCCCTACTCCCCGGGTCCTTCGCTCTTGGCGGCCAGCCAGTCCCAGTACATGACCTGGATGGTGCGGATGAACATCATCGCGCCCATGACCGGCAGGATGGCGTAGAGGATGACCAGCGGGATTTGAAGGATGATCGTCTTTTGGAAAGTGGCTACCTGGAGCGAGGCCATCTTCCAACCGAGGAAGAAGATCATGACTGAATAGATGAGCGTGACGAAGTTGGATAAATAACCTAGGGGTAGTTTGAGCCGCGGCACCAATTGAACCAGGGCGTCGATTTTGATCATCGACCGGTTTTTGATGGCCGACGAACAACCGATGAAAGTGGTGTAGATGATGACCTCTCGAACCAGTTCCTCGGACCAGGCCAGCGAGTAGTTGAATCCGTAGCGCAGCACGACGTTGATGAACATCGAGATCAGCGCGACCATCACCGTGATGAAGAGGGTCCACTCCTCGAAGAACGTGAGCGCGCGGTCTAGGGCGTTGAGGACCTTGCCGAACATGAAGCGCCTCCACGGAGCATGGCGAGCGAGACGGGAGGCCGCCCGGGCGGCCTCCCGTCGGCCGGGGCGGCTACTAGTTGTAGCCCATCAACTTCTGAACTTTGGCCAAGTAGTCCGGGCCGATCTTGGAGGCCCACTCGTCGTGGACCACTTTGGATTTTTCCTTCAAAGTCGCCATGTCGGCGGCGGAGAGCTTGAAGAAGGTCACCTTGTCCTTCTCCTTGGCGCCCTTGATGGAGTCCAGCTCCTGCTTCTTGGACCCCTCACGGGCGATCTTGCACTGCTCGTGGACGACATCGGTGATCACCTTCTGGATGTCGGCCGGCAGGCCCTTGAACCAGGCCTTGTTGAAGATCCAGACGAACAGACCCTGGGCGTACTTGAGCTCGGTGTAGTACTTGGCCACCTCGAACTTCTTGGTGATGTAGCACACGGCCGGGGTGTGGTCCAAGCCGGTGATGACGCCCTGCTTGAGCGCCGTGGGCACGTCCGGCCAGGGCATGACCACCGGGTTGAGGCCCCAAGCCTTGTAGGTGGACTGGTTGACCGCCGCCTCGGCGATGCGGAACTTGACCTTCTTGGCGTCCGCGAGCGTCTTGACCGGGGTGGTCGTCGCCCAGCCGTACTGGCCGTAACCGGTGATGTCCAGGCCCATGATGCCCTGGTGCTCCATGCCGTCCAGGTAGTGTTGGAACAGCTCGCCGCTGGCCACGAACTTGTCCAGCTTCTCAAAGGTGTTGATCAAGAACGGCAGGTTGACGATGCCCATCCGCGGTCCGAGGTTGGTCGAGGCCACCGAGGAGCAGCTCATGCCCTGAATGGCGCCGGTTTGCAGAAGGTTCAAGACCTCGACCTCGCCGCCCAACTGGGAGAAGGGGCGGTAGTCGAAGTAGACCTGGCCCTTCGAGGCCTTCCACAGGGCGTCCCTGATCATGATGCCGGCGCGCACGCCATACAGGACCGGGTGGGATACGTTGGAGACGATGACCTTGTACTTGGCGCCCTTGGGATCGAACTTGGGCATCCACGCCGCCATTGGGTTTTTCTTTTTGGCCATGGCCGGAGTCGCCATAAAGACCATGGCGATAACCAACACCAGCCCGACCAAGATCCACCTTTTCGCCCTCATGAGACCTCCTTGCTGCTGTGAGTGGGCTCCCAATACTCTCCCCCCCGCCGCCAAAAGGAGGCGGGTTCCCTCTGAAATGCTTATCTGCCGGGCCTAGTCCCGGCCATGCTTCAACAGCAGGACCGGCACCCGGCAGCGATGGGAGACGTAGGAGACTACGCTTCCCTGTAGCAGCTCTCCCAGTTCGGAGTACCCGCTCTCGGTGATGAAGACCATGTCAAAGCCTTCCTGCTTGGCGATGCGGCAAATGGTCGGCCCGGGCAAACCGGTTTCGAGGCGGAGCTCGACCGGGACGCCGTCTTTTCTCAACGGCTCCGCCGCCTCTTCCAACACCTCGACGCATCGCTCCCGGAGCTGGGCGTGAATCTTCTCCCTCAAGTCCCGGCCGATGCCCCGATCGTCGAGGGTCTTTTCGTTGATCACGGTCAACAGAGTCACCGACAGCGGGACTTGCTGGTGGAATTTACGGGCGTAATTTTCAGCGGTTACGGAGTTCCGGCTTCGATCGACGGGCAGGAGCACCTTCAGCGCCATAAGCTACCTCGAACCGATGACAGATTATCCTGACTCTTGCCCCCCCGACGACTCTCTTCTGGAGCGGCGTCCGCCTTCAGCGGCGATTCAGTTTTAAGTCAGGTTGAGGTTCGGTTGTTGAGTGAATGTTGTTGAGTGAATAATGTTGAGTGAATAATGTTGACCCTTTAGTCTTAATACCTTCCCCGAGGCTTAAATGTCAACACCTCAAAGCCGACAAACTCCCGAAATCGAGCCTAAATCACGGCTAAAGGGCTAGAAATACAGGCCGGAACCTGTATTTAAAATATAGCTATAGTATAGCTTTGAGGGGTGATTAACGGGCGGGCAGGTCCAGGAGTTTTTGCCAGCGGCGCACCGAGCGCCGGCGGTGGGCGGCGATGCCCTGGACGTCGGGACGGTTGAGCCACAGCAGGCCCATGCCCTCGATGGAGGCGTTGATGTCGCTGGCGGTCAGGCCGGGGGCCAGGTCGCGGGGAATCTTGTCGCCGACGAGGGTCTCTTTCAGGAAGGCCTGGATCATCTCGATGCGATCGACGAAGTGCTCCTGAACCCGGGCGGCCACCCAGCGGTCGGAGCGACCGAGGACGACGAAGGAGTACCAGGCGGTCAGCAACTCGGGCTCTTCGGTGAGCAACTTTTCCTGACAGATGAAAAGCGAGGCCAGCTTGGTCCTGGGCGACTTGGCCGCCTCCCACAGCTCCCTGCGGCGGGCGTCGATGCGCTCCAGGATCCAATCCAGGGTCGCCCTGAAAAGCTCCGAGCGGGTCTTGTAGTGGTAGCTGACCGCTCCCTGACTGACGCCGGCCGCCTTGGCCACCTGGCGGATGGTCACGCCGTCCGGACCGCTGGAGGACAGAAGGTCGATGACCGACCTCAGGATGTCGTCCCGTTTCTGTACCTCGGTCTGATTCATGGTCACAAGGTTTATTACGGCGGTGAGGGGCTGTCAAGTCGAACGAGGCGCCGAGCGTTGACCGATTCGGGAGAAACGTGTTATTTTTTCTCGTTATAGTGTCACATGGAGGGGCTGTGACCGACCAGGGCCTCAATTCAGCCGCCGATTACGACGAAGCCAAGACCAAACAGGCGGCCTTTCATGTCAGCGTCCAACACTCCCGGATCATAGTCTACAATTTTTCCTTTGCCATCGGCCTGCTCGCCTGGCTGCTGGACGGCATCGAGCTGAAGTTCTGGCCGTTGCTCGCCGTTCTGATCGCGGCCAACCTCTCCGCACTGTCGATCATCTGGACTTACAAACGCACCGGCGGTCTCGAACGGCGGCTCGACTTGGCGCCGGCCTGGATGGGCGTCGACGTCCTGTTCATCACCGCCGCCGTGGCCTTGACCGGGGGCTTCAACAGTCCGTGGTACGTCTGGTACATCGCCAACACCGCCGCCGCCGCTTTCGTCAAGGGGGCCCGGGCCGCGGTGCTGGTCATGACCGCCAACGCCGCCGCCTATCTGGGGCTGATGGCCTACTACACCCACCAGGGCCAATCGGGAATCTGGGTCGAGGCGGTGGTGAGGCTGCTTTTGATCTACGGCGCGTCTTTCTTCGCTTTGCTCGCCATCGGCGCCAACCGGAAAAAACGGCTTCAAATCCAAGAGATGCGGGAGCGGGAGCGGGAGCGGATGGCCGAACTCGTTCGGGTCGGCCGCCAACTCGAAGCCAAGACGGCCCAGCTCGACACCGTCGCCACCACCGCGCCGGTCGGCCTGGCGCTGATCAAAGAAGGCCGGATCGAATGGGCCAACGAGGAGATGGCCCGACTGGTCGGCAAGGAGGGGGAGGAGTTGAGCGGGCGGCTGTGGGAGGAGGTGGCGCCCGGTCTGGAGTGGGTCGAGTCGAGCGAGGCCTCGGTCTGTCACCTCGGCGGCGAGGGTCCTGAGTTCGACTGCCTCATCCGGATGAGTTGGGTCGATCGGGCCGCGCCGGAGGCGGGGATGCTCGTGTCCATGACCGACATCACCCGCCGCCACCGGGCCGAGGCCGCGCTTCGCGTCTCCGAGGAGCGCTACCGGGCCATCTTCGAGGGAGCGGCCGAAGGCTACATGCTCATCGGCGAGAACGTCCTCGACTGCAACCCCAAGGCGGCCGACATCCTGGGCTTGAGCCCGGACGAGGTCATCACCCGCTCGATAGTCGATCTGGCTCCTCCCTACCAGCCCGACGGCCGCCCGTCGGCCGAGGTGGTCCAGGAGATGATCGAGCGGGCCAGGTCGGGCGAATCGCCGTTCTTCTACTGGCAGGTCAGGCGCTCGGACGGGACCCTCATCGACACCGAGGTCTGGCTCAAGGGGTTGAGCCTGGACGAGAAGGAGCAGCCGGTCCTGCTGGGAATGCGCGACGTGACCGAGTCGCTGCGCCTGTCGGCCGAGTTGGCCCGCTCCCAGGCCGAGTACCGCAAGCTCTACCAGACCGCCCGCCGGGACGAGCAGTTGATCAAATCCCTGCTGGCCGTCTCCGGCGACCCGATCATGATTCTCGACGCCGAGGGCCGCTGCCGATTCATCAACGACGCCTTTTCCGCCACCTTCGGTTGGACGGCCGAGGAGATGGTCGAGGGGACGGTCGATTTCATCCCGGCCGGAGAGGCGGAGAGCGAGGCTTGGATCTGGAAAGAGCTCAAGGACTCCAGGCCGGTAGTCGGCCTGGAGACGACCCGGTTGACCAAGAACGGCCGGGAGGTTCCGGTCTCCATCTCGGCCGCCTCGGTCTTCGACGAGCAGAGCGGGCGCGCGGCCGACGCGTTGTTCATCCTGCGCGACGTCACCGCCCAGCGGGAAGCGGCCGAGGCGCTGAGAAAGGCCTACGAGCTGCAAAAGGAACTGGCCGACCGCGACGCCCTGACCGGGCTGTTGAACCACCGTCGCATCCAGGAAGAGATCGACAAGGAGATCCTCCGCTCCCGCCGGGCGGGCGGGATGTTCTCGGTCATCCTGTTGGACCTCGACGACTTCAAATACCTCAACGACACCTACGGCCATCCCTTCGGCGACGAGGCGCTCAAACTGGTGAGCACGGTTCTCAAGAAGAACTGCCGCTCCTCGGACGTGGTCGGACGCTACGGCGGCGACGAGTTCATCGCCATCCTCCCCGGCGCCGGCGCTACCGGAGCCCGCCAACTGGCCGAGCGCATCGCCGCCGATCTGTCCGAGCGGACCTTGACCACGCCGGACGGGGAGGCGGTCGGCATCCGCGCCTCGATCGGGCTGGCCACCTTCCCCTTTGATTCGGCCTCCAAGGCGGAGCTGATCCGCCTGGCCGACCAGGCCATGTACCGGGCCAAGGCCGCGCCGGGCGACTACACCGTCTCTTCCGGCCGGATCGGTCTGGTTTCACGCGGCTGGCGCGAGGGCTTCGACGGTGTGCTGCGCCTTCTCGACGCCCTCGACGCCCGGGATCACTACACCCGGGCCTACACCGACAAGGTCGTCGAGACGGCCGAATCGTTGGGCCGGACGCTGGGGCTTTCCGACGAGGAGATGGGTTTGCTGAGGCAGGCGGCCCTGGTCCACGACCTGGGCAACATCTACGTCCCCGAGGAGATCAGGCTCAAGCCGGGCCTGTTGACCGAGGAGGAGCAGGAGATCGTCCGCCAGCACCCGAACTACATCTACCATCTGCTCAAGGCGGTGTCCGGCATCGACCAGCGGGTTCTGGACGCGGTGCTCTACCACCACGAGCATTGGGACGGCAAGGGCCACCCCCACGGCATCGAGGGCGAGGAGATTCCGCTCCTGGCCCGGATCCTGGGCTTGAGCGCCGTCGTCGGCGCTTTGACCATTCAGCGCTCTCGCCGGCCCGCCGGCAGGGGCGATGACTACATCAACAAGGAACTCAGACTCCTGGCCGGATCGGAGTTGGACCCGCGCCTGGTGGACGCCTACCTGGCCGCCCAGGAGAGCTCTTGAGGAAGGTGAGCGATGGACGTGTACGCCAGACTGGCCGACAAGATGGACTCCTTTCCCCTGGGCGCGCCCGGCGGCGAGAAGTTGACAGCCATATTGAAGGAACTCTTCAGCCCCGAGGAGGCCGAGGCGGCGCTCGTCATCCCCTTCAACGCCGTCTCCCTGACCCAGTTGGCCAAGGACACCGGCCGGAAGCGGGAGGAACTCAAGGCCGTCTGCGAGGGCATGGCCGCCAAGGGGCTGATCTACGCCCGCTCCACGGCCAGGGATGACTACTACGCGCTCTTGCCCGTCTTTCCCGGCATCTTCGAACTCCAGTTCATGACCGGCGGCGTCGGTCCGGTCAAGACCCGGTTGGCCCGGATGTTCGAGGAATACTATGTCGATGGCATGGGCCGGGCCTTCACCGAGACCGAGACCCGCTTCGCCCGGGTGCTGCCGGTGGAGAAGGAAATCCCGACGGCGATGGAGATCTTCGACTTCGAGCGCATCTCCGGCTTCATCGACGACATGGACTACTTCGCCCTGGCCGTCTGCTACTGCCGCCACGAGAAAGGGCTCTTGGGCGAGGGGTGCGACGCGCCCAAGGACGTCTGCATGGTCTTCGGCCCCTTCGCCCGGTTCACCATCGAGCGCGGCTTCGCCAGAAAGGCGACCCGGACGGAGATGATGGCCGCCCTGGAGAGATCCGAGGCGGCCGGGCTGGTTCACGTCTCGGACAACGTCACCGACCAGATCAACTTCCTGTGCAACTGCTGCGGCTGCTGCTGCGGGTTTTTGCGAACCATTACCGAACTGGGCCGGGCCAACGTGGTCGCCGCCTCGCGCTTCACGGCCCGGCTCGACGAAAGCGAGTGCACCGAGTGCCTGACCTGCACCGAGCTCTGCCAGGTCAAGGCGATCAGGCCGGCCGAGGACGGTCTCGAACTCGACGCCGTGGCCTGCCTGGGCTGCGGGGCCTGTGTGACCAACTGCCCCTCGGGCGCGCTGAGCCTCGTCGAGCGGCCGGATTACCGCCCGCCGCACGCCAACCGGCGGGAGCTGAACCTGAGTCTGCTCAAGGACCGGGGGCTGGTCGGGTGATCATCGACAGCCACGTCCACATCTTCCCGCCCGAGGTCGTCGCCGACAGGCGCTCCCACCTTGACGACGGGCCGGCCTTCGCCATCATCTACGCCGATCCCCGGGCCAGGATGGTCACCGCCGAGGAGCTGATCGCCGCCCTGGACGCCGACGGAGTGGACAAGGCGGTCGTCTGCGGCTTCCCCTGGCGGGACGCGGGCCGGGCCCGAGTGCACAACGACTACATTCTGGCCGCGACCGAAAGATTCCCGGACCGACTTGTCCCCACGGCCGGGGTCGATCCCCTCTCGCCGGGGGCCATGGCCGAGGCCGAACGGGCCCTGTCCAATGGCGCGGCCGGGCTGGGCGAGATCGCCCTCTACGACACCGACCTGGCCGAGCCGGAAGCGCTGTCCGCCCTGACCAGACTGGGCCGGCTCTGCGCCGACGCGGACAAGCCGCTGCTGCTCCACACCAACGAGCCGGTCGGACACAGCTACTCGGGCAAGTCTCCGATGACCCTGGCCGGCCTCTACAAACTGCTGCGGGCCTGCCCCGAGACCCGTTTCCAGTTGGCCCACCTGGGCGGCGGCCTGTTCTTCTTCGGCCTGCTGAAAAAGGAAGTGGGCGAGGTGTTGGCCAACGCCGTCTTCGACACCGCCGCTGCGCCGTTTCTGTACCGGCCCGAGCTCTACACCGTCTTTGCCGACCTCATGGGCCCGGAGAAGCTCGTCTACGGCAGCGACTACCCGCTCCTTTCGCTGGCGCGCTACCTCAAGGACCTCGAGACGGCCGGGGTGGAGAATGAACTCAAGGCGAGGATCCTGGGGCGGAATGCGGCCGAGTTTTGGAGAGTGGGGGAGTAGGTATGCGCTTGAAAGAACTAATTTTAAAAGAAAACGAGTTCAATACCGGCCTCAAGTCGATAAACATGACGGACCTTGGCCAAGTAGTGGCCCTTTTTGGACCGAATGGCGCTGGTAAGACCTTGAGTTGCTCCCCAAATAGAGTGGGCACAGGATTGGTCGTGTAGAGGTAACGAC
>CAZWLY010000021.1:0-47832 GCA_964634465.1 uncultured Thermodesulfobacteriota bacterium
AGAAGTCTAATAAAAAGGCCGCGTAGCAAGCAACCAGCCGGAGGCGACTGTCAGGCAAATACCGTCACTGTACAGCTTTTCTATGCTTCCTCGGAAGTTGCTTCCATGTAAAGGTCGTAACTTCTGTCTAAAATAATTCTTTCCTTTTCCAATGTTTCATCAAAGACGTCGCTTGCTAAACGACACAAGGCGCCGGCTGTCAGGCCGGTAAGGTGTACGTGGACTTCAAAAAGGATGCGAAAGTCTACTTCGTCATATTTAGGCCCAACGATGAATTGTATAATGGAACCATTGAGTGGTATGCAGTGTAACTCCATCAGTTTTTGCAAGTCCGGAGGATGGGTTACTTTGCACAAATTACCATAAAGACGGCCCCACCGCTTCATGCTGGGTTTTTGCCTCTTTTGGCGTATACCCTTAAATATGTCGTCTTCCTTTGTTAAATATTCCATTTCTTGTCTGACCAGAGCGACTGCCTGAGCATATAGTCCCTCCAAGATGAGTTGCTCACACACAGGTAGCCCTCTAACAACCGAAGATAGCAACAAAACTCTTTGGCCAATGCCGTCTGAGGCCGGCCATTGTCGATTAGACGTGAGGGTCACGACTCGGTGTATCACACCGGCTGCAATACGATAGGCGACAGCTAATTTTCTATCCTGATTGCCCTGTGATTGAGAGCGTACAAGTTCGCGCAAGGAGTGCAGTTCTCTAAAAAATATATCAGAATCATCCATCAATGATTTCACATCGGCGAAGGCTTGGTTTTTTATTTGCTCAACCATTTCTCTTACTGCCAAATCGATAAACGTTTTCCCCGCGACTTTGTTTTCCAAAGTCTTGTTCCATTTACTATTCTCCCAGGATCTCCCTCTTGCCCCTGTCCCTGATGTGCACGTCGCGTTGGGGGAAGGGAATCTCGATCTTGTGCTCGGTAAAGAGCTCCCAGAGTGCCAGCCGGACCGCGCTCATGACGTTGGTCACCCCGTTTTCCGGGTCGCCGATCCAGACCCGAAGCTGCAGGTCGATCGAGCTGTCGCCGAAATCGACGACGTGGCAGACCGGCTTGGGGTGGCTCAACACCCGCTCGACCCGAGCGGCCGCTTCGAGGCACAGCTCCCGGGCCAGTTTCAAGTCCGTGTCGTAGCTGACCCCGACGTTGATCTTCACCCTGATCAGCCTGTTGGTGTAGGACCAGTTGACCACCTGACGGGTGATCAGGTCCTCGTTGGGGATCAGGAACTCGGTCCCGTCGCGGGTGACGACCGAGACGTAGCGGGCCGACATGGTCACTATCCGGCCGAAGGTGTCGCCCACGGTGATGACGTCGCCGGGCTTGATAGACTTGTCCAGCAAGAGAATCACCCCGGAGACCAGGTTGGAGATGACCTTCTGCAACCCGAAGCCGACGCCCAGGCCGACCGCCCCGGAGAAGAAGGCCAGGTGGGTCAGGTCGATGCCCACCGAAGACATGGCCAGCATGATCGCCAAGGTGAACAGAAAGATCCTGATCGCCTTGGCCAGAAGCACCTCCACCGAGGGCGTCAGGCCGGGGATGTCCTTGAGGCGCTTGTCCAAGAGGGACGAGCCGATGGAGGCGAGCTTGACCAGCACCGCCAGGACGACGACCCCCTTCAGCACCCCCAGCACCGAAATCCGGACCTGGCCGAAGGTGACGTCGAGAGCGTCGAGAAGGTCGATGGCCGGGTCGAGAAGCTCCAGGATGTTCAACGCGGCCAGGCCCATCGCCGTCCAGGTGATGGCCTTGGCCCAGGCCGGGTTCCGGACCACCGACGACGAGAGGCGAATGACCACCCAGGCGGCCATCAGGCTGGCTGCGGTGGACAGGAGGTAGTGGGGTTGGCTCAACTCCGCGGCCAAGGTGTTGCCGATCGCGATGAGGGCCAGGGCGATGATGGGCGTACCCAGGCGGACGGCGGCCTTGATGAACTGGCCGGGCGGCTTGTCGATCCAATCCAGTCGATCGGTCAGGGCGTCCAGCCACCTCGTGATCGGCCGGTCGATCAGCCGGGCGATCGTCAGGGCGGCCAGGATGGCTCCCGCCTGGATCAGCGTGGCCGGAACCAGCATCTCGGTCTTGAGCCACAGCCAAGCCTCGATCAGCCAAGCCTTTACCGTTCCCGGTTCGAACTTGAAGCTCACCGACTCCCCCTTGTCGAGGCAGACTAACCGGTTGGCGCAACAAATATCTCGGCCGATTATAGACCGGCCGCCGGCCGGGAACAAGGCACGGTCCGAATCTGGATTTGACTTAACCGCTGAAACGACTATATTCAACACTAAGAAAGGGGGCGAAAAGGGTTCGACGGAGGTAGAAAAACCAGGGTTGCAGGCCGGGGTTGAGCCGGCCCCGTTAGCAAAGGCTCGTTAAAGCAAAGGCAGACGACTACTCTGTCGCTCTGGCCGCTTAAGTAGGCCAGCGTCCGTCCAAGTTTCCGCCCGCGGGCTTGGAACGGGCGTCGATTAGCGGGCTGGCCCTAAACGAGCCTGCCGGAAGCTCCTTTGGGGCGAGATCGATTCCGGATAACGGCGGCGCAGCCTGTCCGTGGACGGCGCTGGCGTGAAAATAAAGCACGGACTAAGCCTGTAGCGGCCCTGGCGGACTGCTTTCGGACGGGGGTTCGATTCCCCCCGCCTCCACCATTTGAAAAAAGACAACCCGTCTCTCGAGTAAACGTCTTCTTCCATCAAAGCCGACCGGGGGTGGAAATGATCACCCCAAACTCCTCTTTCGGCTTTGTGAGCCCCGATCTTCCCCTAACATGCGGCACCTATACTTCCATTACGATACGGGGTTGTGAAGTCGCGGCATGAGGTGTAATCATGGAACCGAACCTTGGCCGAACGAATCGGGTGGAGGGACGGTGTGGTTCGTATCCGCCCCGAGCATAACGGCCGCTTGCCGGGTCAAATCCGGCGGAAAGCTCCAGTTTCCATGCAGCCGAAACAAAGAAAAAGCACTGCCTGAACACGGGGCGACGGTATGAAGCTTCACCTCAACATCCGCCGCAAGGCCGCCCTGACCATCATAATCTATCTTCTGGCCATGGGGGTCATGGGTCTGGTTTCCTACTCCAACCTGATGCTTCTGGAAAAGAAATTCAGGTTGGTGGAAATCGCCGATGACTTGGAAAGCGACATCCTCGAAATCCGGCGCTACGAAAAAAACTTTCTGCTCTTCGGCCGAGACGAAGACCTGCAGGAAAATTCCCGCTTCGCGCGCCAGGGGCTGGCCAAGCTGGAGCACGCCGGCCCCCTGACCGCGCATCAAAAATCGGCCCAACTGGTCAACGCCCTCCATCAGCGCCTGGTCACCTACCGTAAACTCATGGACGCCATAAGCGTCCCTGGCCAGGCCTCGTCCGACGCCGATCACCTGGTGGAAAGACTGCGCCAAACAGGCAAGGATTTGGTGGAGATATCCCGCGCGCTAGTCGCTTTTGAGCGAGAGCGCATCATGCATATCAACCAACGCCTGAAGACCAACCTGCTGGTATCGGCCGGGGTCATGCTGGCCTTGTCCGTGGTCCTGCTCTTTTTCGTCAACCGCTACGTTATCCGTCCCCTGCACATAGTCGAGGAGACCACCGGGCATATCGCCAAGGGCGAGTTCGAGCGCCTGGGAGTCCCCGCCACTCCCCGTGACGAGATTCAAAGCCTGATGGCCGCCTTCAACCACATGGTCGAAAAATTGGAACGCCGCCAAAAACAGTTGGTCCAGGCCCAGAAGCTATCGTCGATCGGCACCCTGGCCTCAGGCATCGCCCACCAGTTGAACAATCCGTTGAACAACATCGCCACCTCCTGCCAGCTACTACGGGACGAGTTGGGAGACGACGTTGGGGACATCGTGAACCGGATGCTGGACAACATCCACCAGGAAACGTTTCGGGCCAGGGATATCGTCAGGGGATTGTTGGAATTTTCGCGCCAAGAAGATTTTCGACTCGAAACAAAGCGACTGAAAGAGGTGGTGGATCGTTCGGTCAGCCTGGTCTCCAGCCAACTGCCCAGCGGGGTGGAGATAAGCGTCAACCTGCCCGATGATCTCGTGCTCCCTCTAGACATTCGAAGCATGCAGGAGGTGTTCATCAACCTGCTCATGAACGCCATGCAGGCCATCGAGGAGCCGCCGGGACGGATAGAGATAGGACTCGCTCCCAGCGAGGACGAGGAACGGGTGGTGGTAACCGTGAGCGATACGGGCAAAGGCATCCCCCCCGCCCACTTGTCTCGGATCTTCGATCCGTTTTATACCACCAAGGAAACCGGGGACGGCACCGGCCTCGGGTTATACATAGTCTACGGGATAATCAAAAAACACGGCGGAACCATGCGCGTGGAAAGCGAGGAAGGCCGAAGAACGACCTTCTTCATGGAACTGCCTTTGAATCCAGCGGAAGCCGAGGTCGCGGAGTGAGGCGCCACCTCGAAGCAAGGCCCGTTTCAGAAGCAAAGAAGAAGCGTTCAGCTCCTGAGCACGGCCCGCCTTCTGGAATGGACGCCTTGGTGTTTTCCCTTCTTCCCGGCGACGATACGGGAGGCGCGCTTTTTAGCCCTCACCGCCCCACTCCCGGAGTCGGCAGGACCCCACGCAAAAACCGAAGGTTTAAAAAAACAGTACCACTCGGCGGTAAGGCTGGCCCGGCCGGTTCCCCATTTACGCGTCCTGAATTTGGCGAAGAAGCGCCGCCTAGTCACCCACCTCTCGCACCTGGCCGCAAGATGGATGATGGAAATGACGCCGACTCCGGCCGCAAACACCGTTCCACTGTCCATACCATCCCCCTCTCTCCCCTTGTCGGGGTTTGGGTCGGGGCCGAACCGGCCGGCTGCAAGCGCAGCCTAAGGTCCAAAACAACGATTCCGGCAAATCGCTTTTTCAAACATCGGGCCAAGAGGCTCACTCATCCAATAGCTTGAAATCAAAACCAAATCCCGGTATGGTGTCTTTTGTGAAAGTTTGTCGAAAGTGTTGCAAAACGTAACATAGGCTCGGTTTTGATCTGTTATTTCGTTTGATTTAAACGGGTTACAGTTTCAAGGCGCCTCGATCACAAACGTTGCAAACGGCAACGCTCGAACCGAAGGGCTTAACGCCGATCACCAAGAAGACGGAGAGACGTTGGTGGCCAAGGCCAAGATACTCATAGTGGATGACGAGGCCATCACCCGGGAGAACCTGGCCCTTATTCTGGGCAAGGAAGGCCATGACACCGTGGTTGCGGCCGGAGGCGTCGAGGCCATCCGGGCCCTGGAAGCCACGGACTTCGATCTGGTGCTCACGGACCTCAAGATGAAGGACGCCGATGGGCTTGAAGTGCTCGACAGGGCCAGGAAGCTCCGTCCCGATACCGAGGTCATCGTGCTTACCGGGTATGCCACCGTGGCCACGGCCGTGGAAGCCATGCGCAAAGGAGCCTACCACTACATCCCCAAGCCCTTCGAGGTGGAAGAGCTGCGGATGCTGGTTGAAAAGGCCCTGGAAAAACGCCGGATGCGTACGGAAATTTCCGAACTGCGCCAGCGCATAGAGTCGGACAAGGGCATCACCAGATTTATCGGCCAGGCCCCCACCATCCAGGCGTTAAAGGAAACCATCGCCCAGGTTTCACAGTTGGATTGCAACGTCCTCATTCTGGGGGAGACCGGCACGGGCAAGGAATTGGTGGCCAGAATCATACACGAATTATCTCCCCGCTCGTCCCAGCGCTTCATGGCCCTGAATTGCGGGGCGTTCAGCGCCGAGCTGATCGACAACGAACTCTTCGGCCACGAAAAAGAGGCCTTTACCGGGGCGGGAAGGGTCAAGAAAGGATTGCTGGAGGCGGCCAGCGGCGGCACGGTGTTCTTCGACGAGGTGGGCGAATTGCCCCTGACCATGCAGGTCAAACTGCTTCGGGTCTTGCAGGAGCGCAATTTTTTGAGAGTTGGGGGCACCGAGGAAATCCCGGTGGACATCCGCATCCTTGCCGCCAGCAACAAAGATTTGAAAAAAGAGGTCGAACTGGGCGAATTTCGCCAGGACCTCTTCTATCGTCTCAACGTCATCTGTCTCCACATACCGTCCCTGTCCGAACGCAAGGAAGACATCCCCCTGCTGGCCAGACACTTTCTGGCCAAACACACCCCCAAAGGCTCACCCGTTCGACGCATATCCGTCGAAGTCATGGACATACTCATGAACTACGAGTTTCCAGGCAATGTGCGAGAACTGGAAAACATCGTCGAGCGGGCCGCGGTGCTCTGTGAAGGCGAGGTGATCGAGCCGCGTCACCTGCCCGCCGACCTGCAGGAACTACGGGCCAGACCGGAGCGCAAGGTCCAGGAACAGTGGCCCACCCTGGAGGAAAACGAAAAGCTCTATATTCTCTCTGTCTTGGAGGAAGTCGGAGGCAACAAGACTCGCGCCGCAAAGATTTTGGGCATAGACAGGGTCTCCCTGTGGCGCAAGCTCAAGCGCTACGGCTTAGGGAACTGACGACCCCTGGAGCGAGACTCCGCGCACTCAGTCAAACACCGACGCTGGACAGCCCCCACTCCAACCCCCTGGACGGCAGAGGGCTTGCCCCACAACAAACAGGACGCCTCTAGCGAGGCAACAACACCAGCTCTGCCGCCTCGGCCAAGTCATCGGCCAGGACCACCTCAAGCCCCTCGGTAACATCGTCATCCAAGGCCTCGACGTCGGCGGCGTTGGCCGCGGGAAGGATCACCGTCTTCACTCCGGCCTGCGCCGCAGCCAAAAGCTTATCGCGAAGCCCCTGCACGGGCAAGATACGTCCGCCCAGGCTCAACTCGCCGGACATGGCCACATCCAGCCTGGCCGGGCGGCCGGTGAGCAAGGACAACAACGCCACGACGATGGTCACCCCGGCCGATGGACCGTCCTTGGATATAGCGCCGGAAGGGATGTGGATATGGATGTCCTCGACGCCGAAGAATCCCTCGTCCACCCCGAACTCGGAGGCGTGGCTGCGAATGTAACTGAGAGCGATGCGGGCCGATTCCTGGAGCACGTCCCCCAGGGAGCCGGTAAGGATCAGTTGGCCCGTCCCCCGCATCCGGGCGGTTTCCACGAATATGATCTCTCCGCCCACCCCGGACCAAACCAAGCCGGTGGTCACCCCCACCCGGGTAATCCCTCCGGCCGCCTCGTGGGTGAAACGCCTGGGTCCCAACAGGCGGCGCACCATGTCTTCATCGACCTGCACGGGCGCGCCCTTGGCCCCGTTGGCCAATTGTTCCCGCGCCAACTTCCGGCAAATCCTGGCCAATTCACGCTCCAGACCGCGTAAGCCCGCCTCTCGGGTATATTCGGAGACGATAAGGGACAAGGCCTGGTCCGAAAACTCGGCGAAGTTTCGCTCCAGGCCGTTTTCCCGTTGTTGGCGCGGGATCAGATAGTTCTTGGCGATGACTATTTTTTCGCGCTCGGTGTAGCCGGTGAAAGGAATGATCTCCAAACGGTCCAGCAGGGGTCCTGGCAGCCGCTCCACGAGATTTGCAGTCGCAATGAACATCACCCCGGAGAGATCAAAGGGGATATCCAGGTAGTGATCCATGAAGGAAGCATTCTGTTCGGGATCCAGAACGTCCAGGAGGACCGACGCCGGATCTCCGCGGAAGTCCTGCCCGATCTTATCCACCTCGTCGAGCATGAAGACCGGATTCTTGACCCCGGCCCGGGCAAGCTCCCTAAGGATACGGCCCGGCATGGCCCCGACATACGTCCGACGATGGCCCCTGATCTCGGCCTCGTCGCGCAGACCGCCCAGTGAAAAGCGAACGAACTTCCTCTCCAACGCCTCGGCTACGGCCCGGCCGATGGAGGTCTTGCCGGTGCCGGGAGGACCGCTGAAACAAAGCAACGGTCCTCTGGACAGGCCCAACTGCCCGCTGCGCTCCACGGCCTGGCGCACCACCGCCCGCAGTTCGTCCAGGCTGATGGGCTTTGAAAGGTAATGATCCGCCCCTTTCTGCATCGCTTCCACGGCCGTGGCCACGGTGGCATATCCCGTGACCATGATCACCTGAACCCCCGGCCAGTTGGCTCGAATGGATTCCAGAAGTTGGATTCCATCCATGGCCTCCATTTTGAGGTCGGTAACGACAACGTCCACATCCAGGTTGGAGAGAACCTCCATCGCCTGTTGGCCGTTGGCGGCCGTGGCCACCTCATACCCTTCCTTGCGGAGCATGAGTTCCAGGTTCTCGCGCGCGATCTCCTCGTCATCGACCACCAGCACCCGCCCGGACTTCATGCTGCGCAGGGTCTTGACCGCCAGATATTCCAGAACCCGCTCTTTGACCTGCCTCAAGCCATGGTGCCGGGCGGAGAGGATGGACTCGGCCCGAGCCAGATCCAGATTGTCAGGCGATGATTCGCGCCAAGGCAAGGACAGGATGAACTCGACATAGTTCAAGCCAACGGCGAACTCGGGCGCGGACGGGTCCATCCTGTCCAACCGTTCCAACTCCTGGATGGCAGCGGTTTCGGCGCTTTGGGGCAGGTCCGCTTCGGCCACCCGGGCCCGCAGTTTACCGTCTTCCCGCTTTTCGTCGGCAATCTCGTCTTCTTCCCGGCGACCGAACAGCATCGTTCCTCCCTGGGCCCGAAACGGCTATTTCGAGGGCATCGTCGATATTACAACACCCCGATAGTCAAAAGCATCTTGACCGATCGGATAATACTTGAACAAAACCTCGACCAGCCCGTGTGATTCGTTCATATCGCCAAACCAGCCCCATCATAGCTCGTCCCCCGCCGCCGCTCCTCCCCAACTCGACATCGGGGCAGAGCCCGCCCCCTAGCCTCGTTTATCTGGTCGTTCAGCCGGTCCCAAGTGCTGCTCCCGGCTGGGGCGGCCGGTCCAACAATAGGGCCGACCAAAGTAGAAGCAAAACTCCTACCAACTCGGCCAAGCCTGCGCCGCATCCCCAAAATCCGCCCCTCGGCCCCTTTGGCCAACCCCTGAAAAACCACATTTTCATTGCAGATCGCAACACCAACTCCTTCAGAGGCCAGATCGCCTCATCCCACTTGATTGACTCGATATTTCCCCTCTCTCCTCCGGTCTCTGTTGCGAATCGCAACGGAGTCAAATCCGGTTCGATACAGCCATTTTATGGCTTTAAATCCAATTATTACAAACGGTTATCCGCAACAATCTCTCGTGGCATGGTCCTTGATGGAGAAATTTTTAACAAGCCGCCGCTGAAGGGCGGAACAAACGCGGATGGCGAAGGGCGCGGCTCTTGGCCGCCCCAAAAGCCACAGCGGTTCGATGCAGGCAGGCGGGAACATGAGCGAGACCAAGGGCGTTAACAATCCACCTCGTTTTGAACCCGGCCCCGGGCAGCCGGGCGAGAGCCCGGGCCTGCGCCCGAGGTTTATGGTGGTCTCCAAGCGCGATCACTTCGAGCCGTCCACCACGGATTACGCCCTTTCCGTAGCCGAGAGATTGGGAGCGGACATTCTGGCCGTCTCGGTGAACACCATCCCCGAATACTACGACGGGGACGAGGACGGCCACATCGGCGCCGAGTTGGTCTTCGCCGCAGCCGCGACGCACAGCGCCGAGTCTTTCCACGAAGAAGCGCGGGCCCGCGGCGTGCGCCTGGAGCATGTCTGCCGATCGGGCAAGGTCAGCACCGCCGTGTCCCGCCTTTACCACGAGATACGGCACCTGTCCTTCATTCTCCTCGAACCCGGCATCCGCAAAGAAGACATCGCCGATCTGGTGCCGGTGCCGGTCTTCACCATGGTCGACCCCGCCCAGGCAGCTCCGTCAATAGCAACGCCCATGCCGGCCGTCGGCCCGAAAGGCTCGGCCGTCATCAGACATAGCAAAACCAAAGGAGAAAAAATATGACCGCAGCGCAAAAGCAGAGGAGAAAAGCCTATCCGCGGGTTCTGATCTTTGGAACCCTGGCCATAGCATTGTATGCAACGGTCTTCACCAATGCCGATCTGGTGATGAAATACTTCACCAAGGGGGGGTTCTATACCGTTCTTCCCGTGGCCACGGTCTTCGTCTTCTCCTATATTCATGGCTCATTCGCCAGCAACGTCTGGACGGCCCTCGGCATCTGCGCTTCAGACAAGTGCCTCAAGACCGCCGAGAAGAGTAAGACCAAGACCAAGGCCAAGCGTCCGCGCGCCCGCGCCACCCTGCACGCCTAGCAGTTCAAGGAGCAGATATCATGGGACATGACGTGGTGAGCCCCTTCGTCCAATTCATCGATCTGAGCGCCGTCAATATCGTCTTCCTCTTCTTCGTCGGCTTCGTCGGCGGGCTGGTCAGCGGCTTTATCGGTTCCGGCGGAGCCTTCGTGCTCACCCCGGGCATGATGAGCCTTGGCGTACCCGGCACCGTAGCCGTGGCCAGCAACATGTGCCACAAGTTCCCCAAAGCCCTGGTCGGCGCCATCAAGCGCTTCCGGTACGGCCAGGTGGACATCAAGATGGGACTCATCGTCGGCGTTTCGGCTGAGGTCGGCGTCCAGTTGGGGATCAAGGTTCAGCGAATGATCCTGGACAGATGGGGACAAGCCGGCTCCAACCTCTACGTGAGCCTGGCCTTCGTCCTGGTGCTGGTATCCGTGGGTGGATTCGTGCTCCGCGACGCCCTGTCCACCAAGAAGGCCGGCGGCGAGGCCACGGTCGCCCGTCTGGCCAAGCGCCTGCAACAGATCGAACTCTGGCCGATGATCACCTTCAAGCACAGCGGGCTCCGCATCTCCTTGTGGTTCACCCTGCCCGTCGGTCTGGGCGCCGGTCTTTTGGCCGCAACCATCGCTGTGGGCGGATTCGTGGGCGTGCCCGGCCTCATCTACGTAATCGGCCTGACCGGTTTGATGGCCTCGGCCACGGAGTTGGTCATCGCTTTTGTCATGGGCCTGACCGGAACCCTCATCTGGGCCTGGTACGGTATGGTGGACATCCGCCTGACGCTGATCATCCTGGCCGGCTCCCTGTTCGGAGTCCAGCTCGGCGCCATCGGCACCACCTATGTGAAGGATTACCTGATCAAGTATGTCATGGCCACGATCATGCTCATCGTGGCCGTCTCCCGCGGCCTGGCCATCCCCAAGTACTTGAACGATCTCTCCGTGCTCCACTGGAGCGCCGACACCACCAGCCTGCTGACCAAGGCCAGCTTCGTGTCCATGTGCATCGCGCTTTTGGTCGGTGCGGGTATCATCCTCAACGCCATGTTCAAGGGCAGGCGGGCTGAAATGTTGGAACAACAACAGCAAGCCGAGGTAGCGGAGCAGCATGTCTGACCTGCGAATCCTCGTCGGCGTAGACGGCTCCCCAGCCGGACGCCACGCTCTCAGGGAGGCCGCCGGTCTGGCGGCCTCCCTCGGTTGCGAATTGAAGGTGGTCTCGGTCGTTCCCCTTTTTGGGGGCAACATGGATCTGCTCACCCTTCACGACGCCCGGGAGCAACTGACCGCTCCTTTCAGGCAAGCCCTGGAGGAAGCCGCCGGCCTGGTCCGGGCGGGAGGAATCCCAACCGAGGCCTACCTCAAAGAAGGAATCCCTTCCGAGTGCATCAGCGCGCTGGCCGACGAACTCGACATCGACATCGTGGTCCTGGGTCGCAGCGCCGGATTTCTGGAGCGCTCGGCCTCCGGCAACACCGTGACTCGGGTCATTGGTTACAGCGACGCCGACATCCTCGTCGTGCCGGAGGGCTCGAAACTGGATTTCAAGACCATAATCCACCCCGCGGACGGCTCCAGGCCGAGCATTACGGCGGCCCAACGGGCCCTGGAACTGGCCAGGACCTATGGCGGGGCCATAGTGTCGGTCTTTGCGCTGGAGATCAAGACCACGCAGTATCGCAAGCTTCCGGCCCTCCGCAACACCCTGATCGCCAAGGGAAAGGGCTTTCTGGACACCGTCTGGGAAATGGCCAAAGCCATGGAGGTTCCCTTCGAGGGGTTGATCATGGAAGACCAGCCCCACCAGGTAATCTGCTCTCTGGCCGAGACGCGCGAGGCGGGGCTGATAGTCATGGGCTCCTCGGGGCGCACGGGGTTGAAGCGCCTGCTGGTGGGAAGCGTGCTGGCCAGGGTCATCGGCCTGACCAGTTGTCCGGTTTACATAGTTCATTGACCCGCACCCCGCCCACAGCGGCCCCAATTCCTGACCGGACAAACGATTCGATGATTCGACCAGGGTAGCGGGGGCGACCAGGATTGCACTTTCAAGGGGTGACGCCGCCCTGGAACCGGCATGGTCGAATGGAGAAAAGTTCGAACCAGAGACCCCAGCGAGCTGCCCATGGCCGGCGGCGGTGAAGAGACGGGATTTCTGGAAGGCGGCGAGCCCTTAAAACCACGACGGCGGCCAAAACGGCCGGCCTCGGCGCTGTGTTCAGTTTATTGAGATCAGGTTAACTTCTCGCGAGTTTTGAGAAAAAATACTTTTTCACGAGTTCACTTTTGGCCTTGACATCCGCCCGCCCGAAGTTACCTTGTATCCACACAATGGAGCCGGCCGCCGCCACCGGCGATCGGCCGCAACGACGACGCCATCCGGAGGCGAGCGCGCCTTCGGCCCCATAAGGAGTAAAAAATGGCCGTAACCGAAATGACCCTGGACACCTTCGAGGCCACCATCCAGAACAACGACATCGTGATGATAGATTTCTGGGCGCCCTGGTGCGGCCCCTGCCGCCAGTTCGGGCCGATCTTCGAGCAGGTCGCCGAGAAGCACGCCGACATCGCCTTCACCAAGGTCAACACCGACGAGAACCAGGAACTGGCCGCCCAGTTCGGCGTCCGTTCCATTCCGACCCTGGCCGTCTTCCGCGAGCAGACGCTGGTCTACAACCAGGCCGGCGTCCTGCCCGCCGCCGGGTTGGAGGACCTCATCTCCCAGGTCAAGAACCTGGACATGGACGAGGTGCGGGCCAAGGCGGACGCCGCCGCCCTCTCCGCCGACCGGCTGGCTTGATTGAATCGCCGGCGATTCCACCAGACGGGATGTCGCTGGTCTCCAGCTTCTGAACCTGGCGAAGCCGGGCCTCTGGCCGCTGTCGGCCGGCGACGTCATCGAGGTCGACCGCCGTCTCGCCCGCCCAACCGCCGGCGAGTAACCCAAGCGCTTCCGGCTACGATCGGTTGGCGGACGCAGCGGTCGAATTTACCCGCTCCAGGCTGAAATTGCCGCCCCCGGAACCTTCCCTCCGCCAAGTCCCGCCCCCCGGCGAGGCTGGCTCCAGAAAACTGCCGGCCGTTCAAGCTCCTAACCGACTTATTTATCGGGATTTGTTCCCCGAGGCAGGCCGTCTCCAGCGGGGAGGGGCCCGGTTTCAGCCGATTGAGCATGTTCCTTGCAGAATGTAGTCGATAGAAGAGGCAGACAAGCTGTGGAGGTCTATCTTTGGCGCCAATTATTTGTCAAACCCTGGTCAACCTCGACTTCCCCGGTCCAGTCCCCAGGCCCGACGGAGAAGAAGGTACAGCCGCCGAATGTGGGGCAAATCCGCATGCAGAACCTGACAAAGCTCAAGGGTCGTCTCGGAGTCCACTTGGGCCTGGCACTCTGGATTGGCGAAAACTTGTGCTTCTGACCCGGTCATCCAAAACGGGTACAGACGGCAAAACAGGGGACGCCCTTGGCGAGGAACCAAACAGCCGTCCTCACCTAGCAGAGGACAGCGGCCGTCGGGTTCGGTAGCCAAACGATAGTGGCGGCCGTCGGCCGGGAAAGCCCGGCGGACGGCTTCCTCGTCGGCGGGGAAGAGCCGGTGGATGTAGTGCAGGAACCTCGGAGAGTTGGGCGACTCGGCGACCACCTTCTCCTTGACCACCCAGGGCGCCGCCAAGGACATGTTCCTGATCTCGAGCTCTGAAATCGGGGTGATCGAGTCCTCGTCGCCGGGGATGCTGTAGCAGCAGGTACGGCCGTTTTCAGCGCAACGGGCGCAGATCAGCGGATCGCCGTTGATCAAGGCTGGGAAGTGGAGGCTGTTGGGGACGGCCAGTCCAGACATCGCTCAAACTTCTCCTGATAATTACAGCGGCGGCCGTCTGAATTTCCTTAAATAAAAAATGGCGCTCGTCCGTTTTTTTCGGCGGCGGCAAGGATTGTGTCTTTCCGGCCGTCCGCGCCTCGCAACCGAGTCCGCCTTGGGGCGGAGCCTGACTCCGGCGGCGGAATCGAGCGCCTGATCGCCTGCCCGCCCGCCCCCACCCAAGATCCTAACGATTGACCGACTTTTGATCTGGTGTTAGCCTGTGGCGGTTCGGCCGGCCGGCGGCGACCGGCAACGACCTTCAAGGAGGCCCAAGGTGATCACCGCCGAGTCATTCAGCGGCTTTCCCAAGGACGGTCTGAAGTTCTTGGAATCCCTGGCCAAAAACAACAACAAGGCCTGGTTCGAAGCCCACCGGGACGACTACGAGAGCCATCTCCTGGCGCCGGCTCGGGCTTTTGTGACGGCCGTGGGCCAGGCCCTGGAGACGATCGCCCCGGCCATCCACGCCGAGCCCAAGGTGAACCGCTCGCTTTTCAGGATTCAACGCGACACACGCTTCTCCAAGGACAAGACGCCCTACAAGACCCACCTGGCCCTGTTCTGGTGGGAGGGCGCCGGCAAGCGAATGGAGTGCTCCGGCTTCTACTTTCAGCTCCAACCGGAAGCGTTGATGCTGGGCGCGGGAGTCTACCAGTTCACCAGGCCCCAGCTCAAGGAGTATCGCCTCTCGGTCGTCCATCCCGAACACGGTCCGGCCTTGGCCGAGGCGGTGACCGACCTCGGCCGTCGCGGTTACGAGGTTGGCGGCCGGCACTACAAGCGCGTTCCCCGGGGACTGGACAAGGACCACCCCCTGGCCGAGCTTCTGCTCCACAACGGCGTCTACGCCTGGTTCGAGGCTCCGCCGCCCAAGGAGACCCACTCGGAGGCGCTGGTCGGCTACTGTTTCGACAAGTTTATCGACATGCTGCCCCTCCACAACTGGCTCAGGACGATGATCGACCGGGTGGCGGAGTGAGAGGAGGCGGAGCGCAGGCGACCGGGGCGCTTCAAAAACGGATTCAGTCTTATATCTGAGGAGGTTGCCGGGAGCCTTCCTTTTACTTTCCGAAAGACTCCCCGCCTCCCGCCCGAATTCACTGGAGAGATGATGAAAGCAGTCGTTTTAGGTTGTGGACTGGTGGGCGGGCTCATCGCCGCCGACCTCAGCTCCGATTTCGAGGTGACCGTCATCGACGTCAACGCCGAGGCCCTGAAGAGGCTGGCCGCCAAGGCCCCGGTCAAGACGGTTCTCGGTTCGGCCGTCGATCCCCAGGTGGTCGGCCCGGCCGCAGCCGAAGCCGACGTCGTCTGCGGCGCGGTGCCGGGACGATTGGGCTACCAGATGCTCAAGATGCTCATCGAGCTGGGCAAGAACGCGGCCGACATCTCCTTCATGCCCGAAGACTTTCTTGAACTCGACGGCCTGGCCAAAGAGAGGGGGGTGAGCGTGGTCCCCGACTTCGGCGTCGCACCGGGGATGTGCCATTTTTTGGTCGGCCGGGGGGCGCACCTTTTGGACGAGGTGGAGGACGTCCTCATCCTGGTCGGCGGCATTCCCAAAAACCCCAAACCGCCCTTCAACTTCAAGATCGTCTTTTCGGCCGAGGACGTCATCGACGAGTTTCTCCGGCCGGTCCGCTACGTCAAGGACGGCCGGCTGGTCACGACTCCGGCCGCTTCCGGGTTGGAGTTGATCGAGTTTCCCGGCGTAGGCGTCCTGGAGGCCTTCTACACCGACGGCCTTCGCTCGCTGGTAAAGACCATCAAGGCCAAAAACCTGGCCGAAAAGACCCTGCGCTGGCCGGGCCACGCCGAGATGATGGTCGCCCTGCGCGAAATGGGCTTGTTCGGCAAGAAGCCCCGGATCCTCGGCGGGGTGGAGGTGACGCCGTTTAAGGTCACCGCCGACCTGCTCTTCCCGGTCTGGGAGATGAAGCCCGAAGCGGGAGACCGGGACATGACCATCATGAAGGTCGTCGTCAACGGTAAAAAGGACGGTGATATGGTGACCTACACCTGGTACCTGGAGGATTACTTCGACGAGGCGACATGGTATCACTCCATGGCCAGGACCACCGGCTTTCCCTGCGCGGCCATGGCCAGAGCCATCGCCCAGGGGATGGTAAAAGAGAAGGGCGTCATCGCCCCCGAGCTCCTGGCCGGCGACGACGAGCTGTTCGACTTCTTGATGACCGAACTGAGTAAGCGGGGGGTCAACTACACCCAAACGGTCGAGGTGAAGAAGGAGAGGTGGTGAGGAACATCCTGGTCGGCGGCCGGCGTTCGGGGTGATCGCGCAGCGCCGGGGGCGCGACCGGCCGGGGGATTGTTCATCGAAAACGTTTCGTTTTTGCCGGCCGCCAGCAAACGGCATAAAGAGGCCAAGGGCCTGTCTACAATAAGGCCGGGACCCGAAAAGGTCCCGGCCCTTGTTTGCCGTTGCCTCTTTTCAGAAAGCGGCTACTCTTTGTCTTCGGCCTCTTCCCCGGCCGGTTCAGCCTTGGCCTCGGCCTTGTCTTCAGCCGGTTTCTCGGCCGGAGCCTCGTCCTTGGCCTCGGCTTTCTTCTTGGCCGCGGTCTTCTTCTTGGCCGGCTTTTTCTCTTCGGCTTCGGCGACAGCCTCGGCCTTCTCTTCAGCGGCCGGCTCCTTGGCGGCCTTGGGCTCGGCCTTCTTCTTGGCCGGCTTCTCGGCCTCGGGTTTCTCCGCCGCCGCCTTCTTGGGCGCGGCGGCCTTGGCCGGCTTGCCGGCGGTCTTGGCGGCCTTCTTCTTCCGGGCCCGCCGGCTGGGTTTGGCCACCTCGCCGGTGACCAGGCTGACCACGCTCATCATCGCTCCGTCGCCCCGGCGGGGACCGAGCTTGACGATCTGAACGTAGCCGCCGTTGCGCGAAGCGTAGCGTTGAGCCAGCTCGCTGAACAGCTTGTGAACCATCTGCTTGGACCTGACGTACGACAAGGCCTGGCGACGGGCGTGCAGCGAGCCGTCTTTGGCCAGGGTGACCATCCGCTCAAAGACCTTGCGCAGTTCCTTGGCCTTGGCGTCGGTGGTGGTGATCTGTTCGTGCTCGATGAGCGAAGTCACCATGTTCCGGAGCATGGCCCGGCGATGGCTGGCCGTTCGATTCAGTTTACGAAAGGCCTTACCGTGTCTCATCGTTTTCTCCCTTTTCCTTCTCCAGCAACTCCTTGGGCGGCCAGTTCGGTATCGTCATCCCCAAAGTCAGCCCCATCTCGGACAGGATCTCCTTGATCTCGTTCAGGGACTTACGGCCGAAGTTCTTGGTCTTGAGCATCTCGGCCTCGGTCTTCTGGACCAACTCGCCAATGACGCGAATGTTGGCTTTTTTCAGGCAGTTGGCCGAACGAACCGACAGCTCCAACTCGTCCACCGGGCGAAGCAGGTTCTCGTTGAACAGCTCGGGCTCTTCCTCTTCGGGCTCCAGCTCCGGCTCGGGCCCCTCCTCGAAGTTGATGAAGACCTGCAACTGCTCTTTCAGTATCTTGGCCGCATAGGCCACGGCGTCTTCCGGCGCCACCGAACCGTCGGTCCAGACCTCCAAGGTCAACTTGTCGTAGTCGGTTATCTGCCCGACGCGGGCATTGGTTACGACGTAGTTGACCTTCCTGATCGGCGAGAATATCGAGTCGATCGGGATGACGCCGATGGCGTCGTCTTCGGTCTTGTTTCGTTCGGCGACCACGTAACCCTTACCCATCTTGACCACGATCTCGGCCTGGAAGGAGCCGTCATCGCTCAGGGAGGCGATGTGGTGATCGGGGTTCAAGACGCTGACCCCGGCCGGGCAGTCGATGTCGCCGGCGGTGATCTCGCACTCCCCCGTCTTGTCGATCCTGACCGTGGCCGGTTCCGGATCCTCGCCTTCCATCTTGAAGCGTACGCCCTTCAGGTTGAGGATGATGTCGGTCACGTCCTCCAAGACGCCGGGAATGGTGGTGAACTCATGGAGCACGCCGTCGATCTTCACCGAAGCCGCGGCCGCGCCCTGCAGCGAGGAGAGGAGAACGCGGCGAAGGGCGTTGCCCAGGGTGATGCCGAAACCCCGTTCCAGGGGTTCGATGACGAACTTGCCGTAAAACTCGGAAGAGTCGGAATCCCGTTCCAGGCCCTTGGGCTTAATCAACTCACGCCAATTGCGATACATGGGCGACCCCCCTTATTCCAGTCGAACCGTCGTCTCGCCCCGCCTACTTGGAGTAGAGCTCGACGATCAGTTGCTCCTGGATGGGCATGGTGATGTCTTCGCGAGACGGCATGGCGACCACCGTGCCCTTGAAGTTGTCTTTGTCCAGTTCCAACCACTGGGGTACGCCACGACGTTCGACGGTCTCAAGGGCCTCCAACAAGGGGGGCATCTTGCGACTCTTTTCCCGAACCTCGATCACGTCACCGGGTTTGATCAGGTAGGAAGGAATATCGACTTTGCGGCCGTTGACCATGATGTGCCCGTGGCGGACCATCTGGCGGGCCTGGTTCCGGGACACGGCGAAGCCGACCCGGTAGACCAGGTTGTCCAGCCGGCGCTCCAGCAAGACGAGCAACTCGGCGCCGGTAACGCCTTTGGTCCGATCCGCCCTCTGGTAGTACCGCCTGAACTGATTCTCCAACAGGCCGTACATCCTTTTCACCTTCTGCTTCTCCCGAAGCTGAATCGAGTAGTCCGAAGGCTTGCGGCGGCGGCTCTGGCCGTGCTGGCCCGGCGGGTAGGCGCGCCGCTCATAGGCGCATTTGTCCGAGTAACAACGATCGCCCTTCAGAAAGAGCTTCAAGTCCTCTCGGCGGCAAAGTCTGCAGACAGATCCTCTTTGTCTGGCCACGTTAAGACTCCTTTACACCCTACGGCGCTTCGGCGGCCGGCAACCGTTGTGCGGGATGGGGGTCACATCCTTGATCACGGTCACGTTCAAACCGGCGGCCTGTAAAGCCCGCAGGGCCGACTCCCGACCGGCACCGGGGCCTTTGATGTAGACCTCGACCGTCCTCAGCCCATGTTCCATGGCCTTCTTGCAGGCGTCCTCAGCGGCCAACTGGGCGGCGAAGGGGGTGGACTTCCGAGAGCCCTTGAACCCCTGGGTGCCGGCCGAGGCCCAGCTGATGGTGTTGCCCGCCGGGTCGGTGATGGTGATGATAGTATTGTTGAACGTGGCCTGAATATGGACGACGCCGGACGGAATGTTCTTCTTCTCTTTCCGCCTGCGCCCGGTCCTTCTGGTCGCTTTGGCCATGGCTACCTCTTGCTAACTCTTTTTCTTGCGGCCGATTGCCGCCCGCCTCGGACCCTTTCTGGTCCGAGCGTTGGTGCTGGTGCGCTGCCCACGAACCGGCAGACCGCGCCTGTGCCTCAAACCTCGATAGCATCCCAAGTCCATCAGTCGCTTAATGTTCATCGACACCTCGCGCCGAAGGTCGCCCTCGACGATGTAGTTGGCCTCGATGATCTTCCTCAAGGCAGCGACTTCGGTGTCGGAGAGCTGCTCCGTCCTGGTCAAGGGATCGATACCAGCCTCTTCCAGTATCTTGTGGGACGAAGTCCAGCCGATGCCATAGATGTAGGTCAAGGCAACCCCGATGCCCTTTGTTCTGGGCAAGTCCACGCCAGCGATTCTGGCCACCTCAAACCCCCTTTAACCTTGGCGCTGCTTGTGTTTGGGGTTCTTGCAGATCACCCGCACCACCCCGCGGCGCCTGATAACTTTACAATCCTTGCAGATCCTCTTAACCGAGGCTCTAACCTTCATCTCTATTCCTCCAGCCCCTCTCTGGTCGATAGAATCGAAGGGCCATTCTCCGTCACGGCGACGGTGTGCTCGAAGTGGGCCGAGAGGTTGCCATCCGAGGTCACGGCCGTCCACCCGTCTCTCATGATCTCCACGTCGTGGGTCCCGGCGTTGATCATCGGTTCGATCGCCAGGACCATGCCCACCTTCAGTTCCACTCCCTGGTGGGGCGAGCCGAAATTGGGCACCTGCGGCTCCTCGTGGAGAGCCTGGCCGATGCCGTGGCCGACGAACTGCCGAACCACGGAGAATCCGTTGGCTTCGGCGTGGCTCTGAACGGCATGGGAGATGTCGCCCACCCGGTTGCCGGGTCGCGTCGCCTCGATGGCCCTGAACAGGCATTCCTCGGTGACGCTGAGCAGCTTTCGCGCCTTTTTACTGACCCGGCCCACGGGTACGGTCACCGCCGAATCGCCGTAGTAGCCGTCGAGCAAGACGCCGAAGTCCATGCTCAAGATGTCGCCCTCCTTAAGCTTGCGCTTGGAGGGAAAGCCGTGCACCACCTGCTCGTTTATCGAGGCGCACAGCGAAAACGGGTAGCCGGCGTAGCCCTTGAAGGCCGGTTTGCCGCCGGCGTCCCGGCAAATCTCCTCGGCCAATCGGTCCAGCTCAAGGGTGCTCACCCCGACCTGGGCCTCCTTGATCAACCTGGACAGCACCTTCGCCACCAGGCGGTTGCTGGCCCGCATTTTTTCTATCTCCCTCGGAGACTTGATGTAGATCATGCCAGCCAGCGGTCTTGGAGTTCTAGAGAACCTCGACGATCCTCTCGAAGATCTCCTTGATGCCGCCCATACCGTCGATGGGCCGGATCAAGCCCTGGCCCTGGTAGTAATCGATCAGGGGCTGGGTCTGATCCTTGTAAACCTTGAGCCGGTTGGTGACCGTCTCGACATTGTCGTCGTCGCGCTGATACAGCTCGCCGCCGCACTTGTCACACACGCCCTCGGTCTTGGGCGGATCGAACTTGAGGTGGAAGCCGGAGCCGCACTCCCGGCAGGTCCGCCGGCCGGTGAGGCGTTCGATCAGCTCCTCGTCCGGGACCTCGATGGAGATGACGTGATCGATCTTGGAGTCCATCTCCTTGAGCATCGCATCCAGCGCCTCGGCCTGGGGGACGGTCCGGGGGAAGCCGTCGAGCATGTAGCCGTTCTGGCAGTCGTCTTCTTTGAGCCGATCCTTGACGATGCCGATGATGACCTCGTCCGGGACCAGCTTCCCGGCGTCCATGTACTCCTTGGCCTGGCGGCCCATCTCGGTGCCATCCTTGACGGCGGCGCGGAGGATGTCGCCGGTGGAGATCTGGGGAATGTCGTACTTATCCATCAGCATCTTGGCCTGGGTGCCCTTGCCGGCCCCCGGGGGTCCCAACAGGATCAAGTTCATGAATCTCCTCCTTAGCGACCGGTCTTGACCAGCCCTTTCTTCATGAAGCCTTCGTAGTTCCGGGTCAGCATGTGGGTTTCGATCTGGGCCATGGTGTCGATGGCCACCCCGACGACGATCAACAGCGCCGTCCCGCCGAAGTAGAACGGGACGTTGAACTTGGTGATCAAGAACGTCGGCAAGACGCAGACGGCCGAGACGTAGACCGCGCCGCCGAAGGTGATCCGGGTCAGCACCGAATCGATGTAGTCGGCCGTCCTTTTCCCCGGCCTGATCCCCGGCACGAACCCGCCGTACTTCTTCATGTTCTCGGCCACATCTTCCGGGTTGAAGGTCACCGCGGTGTAGAAGTAGCAGAAGAAGAAGATGAACCCGACGAAGATGATGGTGTAGATCGGGGTGCCGGGACGAAGGGCGTTGGAGATGGTTTGCATCCACTCCACGCCAAGGAACTGGGTGATGGTCGCCGGGAACATGATGATCGACGAGGCGAAGATGGGCGGAATCACGCCCGAGGTGTTCACCTTGAGCGGGAGGTGGGTCGATTGACCGCCGTACATCCGCCGGCCGACGACGCGCTTGGCGTATTGGACCGGAATGCGCCGCTGGCCCCGCTCGATGAACACGATCGCCCCGATCACCGCGATCATCAGCACCAGAAGGACGAGCATGAAAAAGACGCTCATCTCACCGGTCTTGATCATCCGGAAGGTGTTGACCACCGCCGAGGGGAAGCGGGCGACGATGCCGGCGAAGATGATCAGCGAGATGCCGTTGCCGATACCACGCTCGGTCATCTGCTCGCCCAGCCACATGATAAAGGCCGTGCCGGCGGTCAGCGAAACGACGGTCATCAGCCTGAATCCCCAGCCGGGGTGGAAG
Source organism: uncultured Thermodesulfobacteriota bacterium (assembly GCA_964634465.1). Lineage (GTDB taxonomy): Bacteria > Desulfobacterota > Desulfarculia > CAZWLY01. The sequence continues at coordinate 22,124 of CAZWLY010000021.1, forward strand.
ACGATGGCCGAGCCGCCCGGCCCGGACATGGACTCCAACCCGACGGCGATGCCGAAGCCCTGGATGATGGACAACACCACCGTGCCGTAGCGGGTGTACTGGGTGATCTTCTTGCGTCCGGCCTCGCCCTCCTTCTTGAGCTTCTCCAAGTGGGGGACGACCACGGTCAGGAGCTGGAGAATGATCGACGCCGAGATGTAAGGCATGATTCCCAGAGCGAACACACTCATCCGCTCCAGCGCGCCGCCGGAGAACATGCCCAGGAGTCCGAGCATGGTTCCCTGGGCCCGGTTGAAGAACGAGGCCAAAGCGTCGGCGTCGATGCCCGGAGTGGGAATGAAGCAACCCACCCGATAGATGGCCAGCAGGCCGAGGGTCACCAGAATCCGCCGCTTGAGCTCCGGAATCTTGCCTATGGCGCCTAGTGCCACTACTCCACCTCGATGGTTCCGCCCGCGGCCTCAACCTTGGCCACGGCGCTCTTGGAGGCCTTGGTCACCTTGACGGTCAGCTTCTTGGTAAGTTCGCCGTCGGCCAGAAGCTTCACGCCGTCCAGCAATTTGTTGACCAACCCGGCCTGGATCAAAGCCGCCGCATCGACGGTCTGGCCCGACTCGAAGCGCGCCTCGAGCTGGCCGACGTTGACTATGGCGTACTCCTTCTTGAACGGATTGGTGAAACCGCGTTTGGGCAGACGCCGCTGGAGCGGCATCTGGCCGCCCTCGAACCAGGGCGGGATGGAGACGCCGGCGCGGGACTTCTGGCCCTTGGTGCCGCGGCCGGCCGTCTTGCCCTGGCCGGAACCCGGCCCGCGGCCGACGCGCCGCCGGTTCTTTCTCGCCCCGGGATGGGGGCTGAGCTGATTAAGCCTCATCGCTTACTACCTCAACCAGATGGCTGACCTTGTTGATCATGCCCCTAACGGCCGGGGTGTCCTCCAAGGTCCGCACCCGATGCATCTTGGTCAACCCCAGCCCCTTGAGGGTGGCCCTGTGCTTGGGCGGGGCGCCGATTCCGCTCTTTATCATCCTGACTTTAAGCGTCTTTTTGGCCATCTTTCCACTTCCCGGACGAAAGTTTTAAACGTCCTTTCGCCGACTCAATCGGCCGATCTAAAGGATCTCCTCGACCGTCTTGCCGCGCCGGCGGGCGATCTCCTTGGCCGAGCGCAGGCTTCTGAGGCCCGCCAGGGTGGCCTTGACCGCGTTGTGGGGGTTGTTGGTCCCCAGGCACTTGGTCAAGACGTTCTGGACGCCCAACGCCTCCAGGACGGCCCTCACCGGACCGCCGGCGATGACGCCGGTGCCGGGCGAGGCCGGCTTCAAAAGCACCATGCCCGCCCCGTAGCGTCCGATCACCTCGTGAGGGATGGTCTTGGTCTCGGTCAGCGGAATGGGGGTCATGTCCTTCTTGGCGGCGTCTACGCCCTTGCGAATGGCCTCGGGGACCTCGTTGGCCTTGCCCAGACCGGCCCCGACCTGGCCCCGCCCGTCGCCGACCACAACCACGGCCGAAAAGGAGAAGCGGCGTCCGCCCTTGACCACCTTGGCGACGCGGTTGATATTGACGACCTTGTCGATAAGGTCGCGTTCTTTATCATGATCCCTGCTGATCAAGGCTGTCCTCCTTAGAAGTCCAGGCCGCCCTCACGCGCCCCTTCGGCCAATGCGGCCACGCGGCCGTGATACAAAAAGCCGTTGCGGTCAAAGACCACCTTGGTGATTCCCTTCTCCTTGGCCTTGGCGGCCACCAGGAGCCCGACCTCCTTGGCCGGTCCGACCTTGCCCTTGGTCTCACTCAACTTGTCCTTGAGCTCGGGGCTCAAGGTCGAGGCCGCGGCCAGCGTGGTCCCGCTGTGGTCGTCGATGATCTGGGCGTAGATGTGTTTCGTCGAGCGATACACGTTGAGCCGGGGACGATCCGGGCTGCCGACGACCTTCTTCCGGACCCGCCGCTTGCGTTTCTGCCACGCCTCTTTGCGTGGATTGAGCTTACCCATGTTACTGCTCCGTTAAGCCTACTTGACGCCGGCCTTACCAGCCTTGCGGCGGATGGTCTCGTCGGCGTACTTGATGCCCTTGCCCTTGTAGGGCTCCGGCGGCCTGATCGCCCTGATCTTGGCCGCCACCTGGCCCAGCAGCTCCTTGTCGATGGAGCGCACGGTGATGTTGGTTCTGTCCACCTCGGCGTCCACGCCCTCGGGCAGTTCGAAGATCACCGGGTTGGAGTAGCCAACGGCCAGGTTTATGTTGCGGCCCTGAAGATCGGCCCGGTAGCCAACGCCCACCAGCTCCAGCTTCCGCTCGAAGCCCTGGCTGACGCCGACGACCATGTTGTTGATCAGAGTCCGGCACAACCCCTGGAAGGCGTCGGCCCGGCCGGACTCGTCCTCTTTCTTGATGACCACCGTCCGGCCCTCCACCTCGACCGAGGTCAGGGGCACGTGACTCCGACTAAGCTGTCCCTTGGGGCCCTTGACCGTTATCTCGGCCTCGGTGACCTCGACGGTGACGCCGTCGGGCAGAGGTATTGGTTGCTTTCCGATACGAGACATAACCACAAGCTCCTTACGCGGTCTACCAGACCGAGCAGAGTACCTCGCCGCCGACGTTCTCCCGGCGGGCCTGCCGATCGGTCATCAGACCCTTGGAGGTCGAGACGATGTTGATGCCGAGGCCGTTTAGAACCTTGGGCATCTCGGCAGCGCCGGAGTAGACCCGACGGCCGGGCGTAGAGACGCGTTTGAGTCCCTGGATGACCGGCCGCGCCTGTTCGTCGTAGCGCAAGAAAACGCGAAGCACGCCCTGCTTGCTGTCCTTGATGACCTTGTAGTTCTTGATGTACCCCTCGGCCTTCAAGACCTTGGCGATGTTTATCTTCAGCTTCGAGGCCGGAATGTCCACCCGATTGTATTTGGCCATGATGGCGTTACGAATCCGGGTGAGCATGTCGGCGACGGGGTCGGTCATGCACATAAGTCCACTCCTACCAACTGGCCTTGACCACGCCGGGAATTTCACCCCGCAGGGCCATGTTCCGGAAACAGATCCGGCAGATGCCGAACTTGCGGATGTAGGCCCGGGGGCGCCCGCAGATGGGACAGCGATTGTACGCCCTAACCTTGAATTTGGGCGTGCGCTTGGCCTTGGCGATCATCGACTTTTTTGCCACCGCTTACTCCTTAACTCCTAAACGGCATGCCGAGGGCTTTGAGCAGGGAGCGGCCTTCCTCGTCGGTCTTGGCCGTGGTGACGATGGTCACGTTCAGCCCCTTGATCTTGTCGATCTTGTCGTAGTCGATCTCGGGGAAGATGATCTGCTCCTTGATCCCCAGCGAGTAGTTTCCCCGGCCGTCAAAGGCCTTGGGGGAGACGCCTCTGAAGTCCCTCACGCGCGGCAGGGCGATGTTGAACAGCTTGTCCAGGAAGTGATACATCCTCTCGCCCCGAAGCGTGACCATGCAGCCGATGGGCATGCCGTCGCGCAACTTGAAGGCGGCGATGGAGCGCTTGGCCTTGGTGACCACCGGCTTCTGGCCGGCCATGGCCTTAAGCTCTCCCTGGGCCGACTCCAGGACCTTGATATTCTGAATGGCCTCACCCAAACCCATGTTCAGGACGACCTTCTCGACCTTGGGCACCTGCATCGGGTTCTTGTAGCCGAACTCCTTTATAAGGAGCGGTCGGGCCTCTTTTTCGTATATCTCTCTTAGCCGCGCCGTCTTAGCCATGGCGTTCACCAGTCCTTAACTTAATCATCCATCACTTCGCCGCACTTCTTGCAGTACCTCACCCGGCGACCGTCCTCGAGAAGCTTCTTGCCGACCCGGACCGGATCGCCGCACTTGCCGCAGACCACCATCACGTTGGAGACGTGAATCGGCGCCTCCTTCTCGATGATGCCGCCCTGGGGCGCGGCCTGGGTGGGCCTGGTGTGGCGCTTGATAATGTTGACCCGTTCGACGACCACCCGGTCCTTCTTGGGCACCAGGCGCAAGACCTTGCCGATCTTGCCCCGGTCCCGACCGGCGATGATCATCACCCGGTCATTCTTCTTGATCTTGTAGCTGTCGTGCTTCATACGCCTAACCTACAGCACTTCCGGAGCCAGGGAGACGATCTTCATGAAGTGTTTGGCCCGAAGTTCTCTGGCCACCGGCCCGAAGATACGGGTCCCGATCGGCTCACCCTGGTTGTTGATCAGCACGGCCGAGTTGTCGTCAAAACGGATATAGGAACCGTCCGGCCGACTGATTTCCTTGGCGGTGCGTACCACTACGGCCTTCATCACGTCGCCCTTCTTCACCTTGGAGTTGGGCAACGCCTCCTTGACCGAGACGACGATGACGTCCCCGACCGAGGCGTAGCGACGCTTGGACCCGCCCAAGACCTTTATGCAGTACAGCTTCTTGGCGCCCGAGTTATCGGCGGCCAGAAGTCTGGTTTCCGGCTGGATCATGGATCACCTCGATTCCGACGCTTTCTCGATGACGCTTCTGAGCCGCCAACACTTGTTCTTGGAGATCGGTCTGGTCTCGACGATCTGGACCACGTCGCCGATGCGGCAGATGTTCTCTTCGTCGTGAGCCATGTACTTCTTGTGCCGACGGATGTACTTCTTGTAGACCGGGTGCTTGAAGTAGCGCTCGACGTTGACGACGATCGTCTTGTCCATCCGGTCGCTGACCACGACCCCCTGGCGGACTTTCCGGTTACTTGTGTTTGCGCTCATAAGGGCTACTCCTTGGCTCCGGCCAGTTCCTTCTCCCGGATAACCGTCTTGACCCGGGCGATGTCTTTCCTGACTTGGCCCAATCGCATCGGGTTCTCCAGCTGTCCGGTGGCGTGCTGGAACTGGAGATTGAAGAGCTCCTCGTTGAGCTCCTGGGACTTCTCCCGAAGCTCGCTTAAGCCCAGCTCACGAATTTCCATGGCCTTCATTGGTCATCCCTCGTCACGAACTTGACCGCGATCGGCAACTTGGCCGCAGCCAGCCGCATCGCCTCGGCGGCCACCTCGCGCGGCGGGCCGGACATCTCGTAGAGAATCTGGCCGGGCCTGACGCGGGCCTCCCAACCTTCCGGAGCGCCCTTGCCCTTACCCATCCGGACCTCGGCCGGCTTCTTGGTATAGGGCCAGTGGGGGAAGACGCGAATCCATATCCGACCGGACCGCTTGACGTGGCGGGTCATGGCGATACGGGCGGCCTCGATCTGCCGGCTGTTGATCCGACCGACCTCGAGGGCCTGGAGCCCGTAGGAGCCGAAATTAAGGTTGCAGCCGCGATAGGCGACGCCCTTGACCCGCCCCTTCTGAACCTTGCGGTGTCTGACTCGCTTCGGAGAAAGCATCTTAAACCTTCCTTGAACTATCGAAAGCCGAAGGCGGCTCTATGCCTAGACCTTATCCGGCTCCTCGTCGATGATCTCGCCCTTGAAGATGGTCACCTTCACCCCGATGACGCCGTAGGTCGTCTTGGCCTCGGCGAAGCCGTAGTCGATGTCGGCCCGAAGGGTCTGCAGGGGCACCCGGCCCTCGCGGTACCACTCCCGGCGAGCCATCTCGGCCCCGCCCAGCCGGCCGGCGCAGGAGATCTTGATCCCCTGGGCGCCGAACTTGAGCGCAGTACCCACCGCCCGCTTCATGGCCCGCCTGAAGGCGATCCGGCGAACCAACTGCTGGGCCACGTTCTCGGCCACCAGTTGGGCGTCCAGCTCGGGCTTCCTGATCTCCTGGATGTCGATCATGATCTCGCGGCCGACCCTCTTCTCCAGCTCCTTGCGGATGTTCTCGATCTCGGCGCCGCGCTTGCCGATGACGATGCCCGGCCTGGCGGTGAAGATGCGCACCTTGGCCCGATTGGAGGCCCGCTCGATCTCTATCTTCGAGATGCCGGCGTGAAAAAGGCGCTCCTTCAAGTAGGTGCGAATTTCGTGGTCTTCCTTGACAAAGTCGGCGAAATCCTTGTCGGCGTACCAACGCGAAGACCAGGTCTTGGTGATACCCAACCTGAAGCCGACCGGATGTACCTTCTGACCCACGGTTAAGCCTCCTTTTAGGCCTCGTCCAAGACGACGGTGATGTGGGCGGTCCGCTTCAAGATCCGGGTCGCCCGGCCCATGGCCCGGGGACGCCAGCGCTTAATCGTCGGACCCTCATCGACGTAAATCTTCTTGATGAACAGGGTGTCCACGTCCACGTCGGGCCGCTGCTCGGCGTTGGCCACCGCCGAGGCGACGACCTTGTAAACCATCCTGGCCGCCTTCTTGGGCGTGAACTTGAGGATGTCCAAGGCCTCACCGGCCTTCCTGCCCCTGACCATATCGACGACGTACCTGGCCTTCCTGGGGGCGATCCTTAAATAACGGGCTCTGGCCCTGACTTCCATGACCGTCTCCTGTTACCTGCCCTTCATTCGAGACTTCTTGTCGCCGGCGTGACCGTAAAAGGTCCTGGTGGGCGCGAACTCGCCCAGCTTGTGGCCGACCATGTTCTCGGTGATGTAGACCGGGATGAACTTCCGCCCGTTGTGGACGGCCATGGTCAAACCGACGAACTCGGGGATGATGGTCGAACGGCGCGACCAGGTCTTGATCACCCGGCTCGAGGAGCTGGCCTGAGCCCGCTCGACCTTCCTTAAGAGACTGGGCTCGACGTAAGGTCCTTTTTTCAACGATCTGGGCAAGTTAAAGCCTCCTACTTCTTACCGCGTCTCTTGACGATGAACCGGTCCGACGACTTGTTCTTCTTTCTGGTCTTAAAGCCCTTGGTCGGCTTGCCCCAGGGGGTGCAGGGGTGCCGGCCGCCCGAGGAGCGACCCTCGCCGCCGCCCATGGGGTGATCGACCGGGTTCATGGCCACGCCGCGAACCTTGGGCCGCCGGCCCAGCCAGCGCTTGCGGCCGGCCTTGCCGATGGAGATGTTCTCGTGCTCCACGTTGGAGAGCTGACCGACGGTGGCCTTGCAGTCGCGGTGGATCATCCTCACCTCGCCGGAGGGGAGTCTGACCTGGGCGTAGGCGCCCTCCTTGGCCATGAGCTGGGCGTAGCCGCCGGCCGAGCGGACCAACTGACCGCCCTTGCCGAGCTTGAGCTCGATGTTGTGAATGTGGGTGCCCAGCGGCATCGACTTAAGCGGCATGCAGTTGCCCGGCTGGATGTCGGCCGACTCGGACGAGATCACCGTGTCGCCGACCTTGATGCCCAGCGGCGCCAGGATGTAGCGCTTCTCGCCGTCGGCGTAGTTCAAAAGGGCGATGCGGGCCGAGCGATTGGGGTCGTACTCGATGGCGGCCACCTTGGCCGGCACGTCCAGCTTGTCCCGCTTGAAGTCGATGATCCGATACATCCGCTTGTGACCGCCGCCGCGGTGGCGGGCGGTGACGCGGCCGTTGTTGTTCCGACCGCCGGAACGCTTCAGGGGCTCGATCAAGCTCTTTTCGGGCTTGGTCTTGGTGATCTCCTTGAAGTCGGAGATGCTGACGAAGCGCCTGCCCGGCGAGGTCGGTTTACACTTCTTGATGCCCATAAACCGCTCCTTTAGGCCCCTTCGAAGAACTCGATCTTTTCGCCCGGGGCCAGGGTGACCACAGCCTTCTTCCAGTCGGGCTGGCGCCCGACGATCCGACCCCAACGCTTCTTCTTGCCGGAGTAGTTGGCGGTCTGGACCTTCAGGACCTTGACGTTGAAGACCTCTTCGACGGCCTTTCTGATCTCGACCTTGTTGGCGCTTTTGGCCACGTCGAAGACGATCTGGTTGGCCAGCTCTTTGGCCAGGGTCGCCTTCTCGGTGATCCGGGGCCGCTTGAGGATGTCGTGGAGTTCTTTCATGACAGCCTCTCTACGATCTTGTCCACGCTGGACTTCAGGATGACCACCTGGTCGGCCTTCAAGACGTCGAAGACGTTCAGCCCCTCGGGCCGGATGAACTTGACGCCCGGAATGTTCCGGCCGCTCAGCTCCACATTCTCGTCGAACTCCGGGGTGACGAACAGCGGGCGGCTGAGCTCCAAATCCTTCATGAACCCGGCGAAGGCCTTGGTCTTGATCTCGGGGAGAGTCAGATCCGAGAGGACCACCAGCGCCTCGTCCTGGAACTTGGCCGAGAGGGCCATCTTCAGGCCCAGGCGGCGGATCTTCTTGTTGAGCTTGTAGCTGAAGTCTCGGGGCTTGGGCCCGTGGACCACGCCGCCCGAACGCCACAGCGGAGAGCGGATGGTGCCGACTCGAGCCCGACCGGTGCCCTTCTGGCGCCACGGCTTGCGGCCGCCGCCGGAGACCTCCGACCTGGTCTTGGTCGAGGCGGTTCCGGCCCGGCGGCCGGCCAACTGCCAGCGGACCACCTGGTGGAGGATGTCGGGCCGGACCTCTCGATTGAATATCTCATCCGGAAGGTTGAGTTCCTCAACCTTTTTCCGGGTCATATCTATTACTTCAACGGTCGGCATTGTAACGCTCCCGTCTACTTGTATTCGGACTTCCTTAAGACGACCAGGCCGTTCTTGGGTCCGGGAACGGCGCCCTTGACCAGGATGACGTTGTCCTTGACCCGAACGTCGATGACCTTCAGGTTCTTGACCGTCACCCGGGAGTTGCCCATCTGGCCCGGCATCTTCTTGCCCTTGAACACCCGCGACGGGGTGGCGGAACAGCCGATCGAGCCGGGCGCCCGGTGGGTGGTGTTGCCGTGGGTCTCGGGACCGCGGGAGAAGCCGTGGCGCTTGATCGTGCCGGCGAAGCCGCGACCCTTGGAGGTGCCGGTGACATGGACCTTCTCGCCAACCTTGAAGATATCGACGGAAAGCTCCTGGCCCAGCTCGTACTCCTCGGCGTTGTCCACCCTCAACTCCCTCAAGTATCTGAACCCGCCCTTGCCGGCCGCGGCGAAGTGGCCGCGCAGGGGCTTGTTCACCTTGCGCTCGTCGATGGGCTCAAAACCGAGCTGGAGCGCCTCGTAGCCGTCGGCCTCTTTGGTCTTCTTCTGGACGACGTGGCAGGGCCCGACCTCGATGACCGTCACCGGAAAGGTGCGACCGAACGGACCGAAGACCCGCGTCATGCCCAGTTTTTTGCCGATTAACCCGTTAAGCATGGCCGTCAATCCTTCTTACAGCTTTATCTCGACGTCAACACCAGCCGGCAGATCCAGTTTCATCAGCGCGTCAACCGTCTGCTGAGTCGGCTCCAGGATGTCCATCAACCGCTTGTGGGTCCTGATCTCGAACTGCTCCCGGGACTTCTTGTCGACGTGGGGCGAACGCAGCACGGTAAAACGCTGGATCCTGGTCGGCAACGGGATCGGCCCGGCCACCCGGGCCCCCGTCCGCTTGACCGTCTCGACGATATCGACCGCCGACTGATCGAGCAGCTTGTGGTCGTACGCCTTGAGTCGTATTCTGATGTTCTGGCTGGTGACCATTCTCTTTACTCCAGGATTTCGCTGATGACGCCGGCGCCGACGGTGCGGCCGCCCTCGCGGATGGCGAAGCGCAGGCCCTCCTCCATGGCGATCGGAGTGATCAGGGCGACTTCCAGGTTCACGTTGTCTCCAGGCATGACCATCTCCACGCCCTCCGGCAACGTGGCCACACCCGTCACGTCCGTCGTCCTAAAATAAAACTGGGGACGATATCCGTTGAAGAACGGCGTGTGACGGCCGCCCTCCTCCTTCGTCAAAACGTACACCTCGGCCTTGAACTTGGTGTGCGGGGTGATCGAACCCGGAACCGCAACCACCTGGCCGCGCTCGACCTCGTCGCGCTTCGTACCCCGAAGCAACACGCCCACGTTGTCGCCGGCCTGGCCCTCGTCCAGAATCTTCCGGAACATCTCGACTCCGGTGCACACCGTCTTGAACGTCGGGCGAATGCCAACGATCTCAACCTCGTCGTTGACCCGAATCACACCACGCTCAATCCGGCCAGTAACCACCGTACCCCGTCCCGAAATCGAAAACACGTCCTCGATCGGCATCAAAAACGGCTTGTCGATGTCACGCTCAGGCTCCGGCAGATACTCGTCCAAAGCCTTCAGCAACTCCAGAATCGGCGCCGCTTCCTCCGAATTCGGATCGTCCGACTCCAAAGCCTTCAACGCCGAACCGCGGATGATCGGAATGTCGTCGCCGGGAAACTCGTACTTGGTCAGAAGCTCCCGAAGCTCCAACTCCACCAGCTCGATCAGCTCCTCGTCGTCGACCATGTCGACCTTGTTCAAAAACACCACCATCGCCGGCACGCCAACCTGACGCGCCAACAAAATGTGCTCCCGAGTCTGCGGCATCGGTCCGTCGTCGGCCCCAACCACCAAAATCGCACCGTCCATCTGCGCCGCACCGGTGATCATGTTCTTGATGTAGTCGGCGTGACCGGGACAGTCCACGTGCGCATAGTGACGATTCTCCGTCTCGTACTCCACGTGCGCCGTCGCAATCGTTATCCCCCGGGCCTTCTCCTCCGGCGCCTTGTCAATCTCGTCAAACGGCACGTACTCCCCGTGACCCGCCATCGCCGCCAGCTTCGTTATCGCCGCCGTCAGCGTCGTCTTACCGTGGTCAATGTGGCCGATCGTTCCCACGTTCATGTGCGGCTTCGTCCGCTCAAACTTCTGCTTGGCCATACTTGGGCTCCTCCTTAACCAAGGATCGGGCGACTCTCCCCGCTCCTACTCCTTTTCACGTCCGGCGCGGCCGATTACCTCTTCGACCACGGCCGCCGGCGCTGGCTCATAGTGTGAAAACTGCATGCTGAATGTGGCCCGGCCCTGGGTTGCGGACCGCAAGTCGGTGGCGTAACCGAACATGTTGGCCAGGGGCGTCTCGGTCTCGATAATCTGGGTCAAGCCGCGGCTCTCCAAGCCGACGACCCGGCCCCGGCGAGAGTTGAGATCGCCCATCACCGCGCCCACGAATTCCTCGGGGGTGACCACCTCGACCCTCATGATCGGCTCCAGAAGCCTGGGCCCGGCCTTTTTCAAGGCCATCTTCAGGGCCATGGAGCCGGCGATCTTGAAGGCGAGGTCGGAGGAATCGACGGCGTGGAATGAACCGTCTATGAGCTCCACGCCCACCCCGACGGTGGGGTAGTCGGCCACCACGCCCTTCGTCGCGGCCTCTCTGACGCCGGCCTCGACCGGCCTGATGTATTCCTTGGGGATGACGCCGCCGACGATCTTGGACTCGAATCGAAGTCCGTCGTCCTTCTCCAAGGGACGGACCCTGATCTTGACGTGGCCGTACTGCCCTCGACCGCCGGTCTGCTTGGCGTACTTGACCTCGGCCTCGGCCTCCTTGGTGATCCCCTCGCGGTAGGCCACCTGGGGTCGGCCGACGAGGACCTCGGTCTTGAACTCTCTCTTCAGGCGATCGACGACGATGTCCAGGTGCAACTCGCCCATGCCGGAGAGGATGGTCTGCCCGCTCTCCTCGTCGGTGCGGACCACCAGCGACGGGTCCTCGGCCGTCAGGCGGCCCAAGGCCTGGGACAGCTTCTCGGCGTCGTCGCGACTGACCGGCGTAACGGCCACGGAGATGACCGGGGCCGGGGCGTCGATGGCCGTCAGCCGAAGCGGCCGGGCCGGATCGCACAGGGTATCGCCGGTGACGGTCTCTTTCAGACCCACCGCGGCCACGATGTCGCCCGAGTAGACCTCTTTGATCTCCTCGCGCTGGTCGGCGTGCATCTTCAGCAGGCGGCCGATGCGCTCCTTCTTGCCGCTGCTGGCGTTGAGCACGGCGGCTCCGGCGCTCAGCTTGCCGGCGTAGACGCGGATGAAGGCCAGGTGGCCGACGTAGGGATCGGACATGAACTTGAAGGCCAACCCGGCCAAGGGCGCCTCGTCGTCGGGCGGGCAGGCCACCTCGTTGCCCTCGGCGTCGAAGCCGACGATGGGCGGAACGTCGAGGGGCGAGGGCAGATAATCGACCACCGCGTCCAGAAGAGGCTGGACGCCCTTGTTCTTGAAGGCCGAGCCGCACAGCACCGGGATGATGTCCCTGGCCAGCGTACCGGCCCGGATCCCGGCCCTGATCTCCTGGGCGGAGATCTCCTCCCCGGCCAGGTATCGGTCGGTCAGCTCCTCGCTCACTTCGGCGGCGGCCTCGATGACCTCGACGCGCAACGCCTCGGCCTCCTCCTTGAGCTCGGCGGGGACGTCCGCCACGCGGACCGCCGAGCCGGGCCGGCCGTCGAAGTAGAGGGCCTTCATGTCGATCAAATCAACCACGCCGCTAAATTCTTCCGCCTCTCCAATGGGCAACTGCATCAGCACCGGTCGGGCGCCCAAACGCTCCCTCATCATCCGGATCGTTCGTTTCAAATCGGCCCCGGTCCGGTCCATCTTGTTAACAAAGGCGATACGCGGAACCCGATATTTGTCGGCCTGTCGCCAGACCGTCTCCGATTGGGGCTCCACCCCGCCAACAGCGCAAAACACTGCTACGACACCGTCAAGGACCCGTAAGGACCTTTCGACTTCGATCGTGAAGTCTACATGGCCGGGGGTGTCGATGATGTTGACTCGCTTCCCCCGCCAGAAGCAGGTTGTCGCTGCGGAGGTGATGGTGATCCCCCGCTCCTGCTCCTGAACCATGAAGTCCATGGTCGCTTGGCCGTCGTGGACTTCGCCTATTCGGTGAGACACGCCGGTGTAAAACAGGACTCTCTCGGTAGTCGTCGTCTTCCCTGCATCGATGTGCGCCATAAAACCAATATTGCGCACGTTTTTGAGCGCTACCTTACGAGCCATGTCAAACAACCGTCGTACCGTCTGGTACGAAAAAGTTAAAGGTTACCAGCGGTAGTGGGCAAAGGCCTTGTTGGCCTCGGCCATCCTGTGCGTGTCTTCTTTCTTCTTGATCGTCGCGCCGCGCATGTTGGCCGCGTCGATAAGCTCGCCGGCCAGGCGCTCCTTCATCGTCTTCTCGCCACGGGCCTTGGCGTAAGTGATCAGCCAACGCATGGCCAGGGCCTGGCGGCGGGCCGGCCGAATCTCCACCGGCACCTGGTAGGTCGAGCCGCCGACACGCCGCGACTTGACCTCGACCACCGGCTTGACGTTGCTGAGCGCCTTCTCGAAGACCCTCAGCGGGTCTTCCTTGGTCCGCTCGGCGATGATGTCAAAGGCCCCGTACAGAATCCGCTCGGCCACGCTGCGTTTGCCGGCGTGCATGGTGCCGTTGATGAACTTGGCCACCAGCTCGCTGCCGTACTTGGGGTCCGGGTTGATCTTTCGTTTGGGTACTTCCCGTCGTCTGGGCACGTCTCAGTCTCCTACTTCGGCCTCTTGGCGCCGTACTTGGAACGGCCCTGCCGCCGTTCGGCGACGCCGGCCGCGTCCAAGGTGCCCCGGATGATGTGGTAACGAACGCCGGGCAAGTCCTTGACCCGGCCGCCGCGAATCAACACGACCGAGTGCTCCTGAAGATTGTGGCCGATGCCCGGGATATAGGTCGTCACTTCCATTCCGTTGGTCAACCTCACCCTGGCCACCTTGCGCAGAGCCGAGTTGGGCTTCTTGGGGGTCTGGGTGTAGACCCTCAGGCACACGCCCCGCTTCTGGGGACAGTTCTTGAGCGCCGGTGACCCGGTTTTGGCCTTGGTCCTTTTTCTTCCCTGTCGGACCAGTTGGTTAATCGTCGGCATCAAGCTCTCCTGGTATCCTCGGGCTTCAGAGCCCAACCCTTATACAGATGTGTTTTTCTCCTGTCAAGGCTTTTTGCTAGATTAATTCGCCTTCTAGACCTTCCGGCGGAGCGTCCAGTTCGGGGGCGACATTTATCTTGAGTCGGCGGTAATCCCTGAAGCCGGTGCCGGCCGGAATCAGTCGGCCCATGATCACGTTTTCCTTGAGTCCGCGAAGCGTATCCACCTTGCCGGCCACGGCCGCCTCGGTCAACACCTTGGTCGTCTCCTGGAAGGAAGCGGCCGAGATGAACGACTCGGTGGACAAGGAGGCCTTGGTGATGCCCAACAGGAGCGGCTCGGCCACGGCCGGGGCGCCGCCCATGGACATGACCCGCTCGTTCTCCTCCTCGAACTTGTAGCGCTCGACCTGCTCGCCCATCAGGAAGTTGGTGTCGCCCACTTCCTTGATGGTCACCTTCTTGAGCATCTGGCGGACGATGACCTCGATGTGCTTGTCGTTGATCTTCACCCCCTGGAGACGGTAGACCTCCTGGACCTCGTCGACCAGGTAGCGGGCCAACTCCTTGACGCCCAGGATGGCCAGGATGTCGTGGGGATCGGCCGACCCGTCCATCAACGGCTCGCCGGCCCTGACGTACTCGCCCTCCTGGACGATGAGATGCTTGTTCTTGGGGATCAGGTACTCCTTGGGCTCGCCGACCTCGGGGGTGATGATCACCTTGCGTTTGCCCTTGGTCGCCTTGCCGAAGGAGACGATGCCGTCGATCTCGGAGATGACGGCGTGCTCCTTGGGCTTCCTGACCTCGAACAGCTCGGCCACCCGGGGCAGACCACCGGTGATGTCCTTGGTCTTGGTCGTCTCCCGCGGGATGCGGGCGATGGCGTCGCCGGCGAAGATCTCGTCGCCCTCGTTGACGTTCAGGATCGCCTGGGCCGGCATGGAGAAGCTCGCCGGGGCGCCGCTGGGCCGTTTCAGAGCCTTCCCGTCCTCGCCGACGATGGTCACCTGGGGCCGCACCTCGGCGTCTCGGGATTCGAGGATCACCTTGGACGAGCGGCCGGTGACCGGGTCGACCTTCTCCTGCATGGTCCGGCCCTCGATGATGTCCTCGAAAATGACCCTTCCGGAGACGTCGGTCAAGATCGGCACCGTGTAGGGGTCCCATTCGGCCAGAAGCTGACCGGCCTCGACGGTATCGCCCTCGGCCACCTTGAGCGAGGCGCCCTGGGTGAGCTGGTAGCGCTCGCGCACCCGACCGTCGATCATGACCATCAGCGCGCCGTTGCGGTTCATGACCACCGCCTCGCCGGCCTGGTTGACGACCGTATCCAAGTGGTCGAACTTGATCTCGCCGGCGGCCCGGGCGGTGATCGTCGAGGCCTCGACCCTCTTGGAGGCCGTGCCGCCGATGTGGAAGGTCCGCATCGTCAACTGAGTGCCCGGCTCGCCGATGGATTGGGCGGCGATGATGCCGACCGCCTCGCCGATGTCGATCGGCTTGCCGTGGGCCAGGTCCCGGCCGTAACACTTGGCGCAGACGCCGCGCTTGGTCTTGCAGGTCAACACGGAGCGGATGAGCACCCTCTCCATGCCGGCGTCCTCGATCCTGGCCACCGCCTCCTCGTCGATCTCCTCGTTGGCGGCGACGATGACCTCGCCGCTGTGGGGATCGACGATATCCATGAGCGCCGTGCGGCCCAGGATGCGCTCGGAGAGCTGCTGGATGATCTCGCCGCCCTCTCTCAAGTCTTCCATCCACATCCCGTCCAGGGTGCCGCAGTCCTCCTCCATGACGATGCAGTCCTGGGCCACGTCCACCAGGCGGCGGGTCAGGTAGCCCGAGTTGGCCGTCTTGAGCGCCGTGTCGGCCAGTCCCTTGCGGGCGCCGTGGGTGGAGGTGAAGTACTGGAGGACGCTGAGCCCCTCGCGGAAGTTGGCCGTGATCGGGGTCTCGATGATCTCGCCCGAGGGCTTGGCCATCAACCCGCGCATGCCGGCCAACTGGCGAATCTGGTCCTTGGAGCCGCGGGAGCCCGAATCGGCCATCATGTAGATCGGGTTGAACGAGGCGGCAATCTCGGCCCGCTTGTCACCGTCGCCGTCGCCGTCGGAGCCCGAATCGTAGGGTCTGAACTCCTCGGTGGCCATCTGGTCCATCATCCGCTCGGTGACCTCGTCGTTGGCCCGGGCCCAGATATCGACCACCTTGTTGTACTTCTCACCGGCGGTGATCAAGCCGTCGGCGTACTGCTTCTCGACCTCCCGAACCTCGGCCATGGCCGACTCGATGATCTCCTCCTTCTCCTTGGGCACGGTCATGTCGTCGATGCAGATCGACAGTCCCGAGGAGGTGGCGTAGCGGTAGCCGATGTCCTTCAACCGGTCGGCGAAGATGACCGTCTTCTTGATGCCGGCCTCCCGGTAGCTACGCGAGATCAGCTCCTTCATCACCCGCTTGTTGACCACCTGGTTGATCATCTCGAAGGGAATCTCGTCAGGGACGATCTCGTAGAGGATGACCCGGCCGACGGTGGTCTCGACGCGGCGGCCGTCCATTCGGACCTGGATCTTGGCGTGGAGATCGACGTCGCCGGAGTCGTAGGCCATCCGGACTTCGTCCAGGGAGTTGAAGGCTTTGCCCTCGCCTCTGGCGAAGGGCTTCTCCCGGGTCATATAGTAGATGCCCAAAACGATGTCCTGGGAGGGGACGATGATCGGGTCGCCGTTGGCCGGCGAGAGGATGTTGTTGGTGGACATCATCAACACCCGGGACTCGATCTGGGCCTGGATGGACAGCGGCACGTGGACCGCCATCTGGTCGCCGTCGAAGTCGGCGTTGAACGCGGCGCAGACCAGCGGGTGGAGCTGGATGGCCTTGCCCTCGATGAGAACCGGCTCGAAAGCCTGGACCGAGAGCCGGTGCAGCGTCGGAGCCCGGTTGAGGAGGATCGGGTACTCCCTGACCACTTCGGACAGGGTGTCCCAGACCTCGGGCGTCTCCTTCTCGACCAGCTTCTTGGCGCTCTTGATGGTGGTGACGATGCCCTTCTTCTCCAGCTCGTGGTAGATGAACGGCTTGAAGAGCTCCAGGGCCATCTTCTTCGGCAGGCCGCACTGATGGAGCCTGAGGTCGGGGCCGATGACGATCACCGAGCGGCCCGAGTAGTCCACGCGCTTGCCCAAAAGATTCTGGCGGAACCGGCCCTGCTTGCCCTTGAGCATGTCGGAGAGCGACTTCAGCGGCCTCTTGTTGGGTCCGGTGATGACCTTGCCCCGGCGGCCGTTGTCGAAGAGCACGTCCACCGCCTCCTGGAGCATCCTCTTCTCGTTCCTGATGATGATGTCCGGGGCGTTGAGTTCTATCAGTCTTTTCAGCCGGTTGTTGCGGTTGATCACCCGGCGGTAGAGATCGTTGAGATCGGAGGTGGCGAACCGGCCGCCGTCCAGAGGCACCAGCGGGCGAAGGTCCGGCGGCAAAACCGGGACCACGTCCAGGATCATCCACTCCGGCCTGTTGCCCGAATCCTTGAAGGCGTTGACCACTTTCAGCCGCTTGGCCAGTTTCTTGCGCTTGGCCTCGGAGTTGGTCTTGGCCATCTCGTCGCGGAGCTTGAGCGAAAGCTCCTCCAGATCGAGGCGGGCCAGCATCTCCTTGAGGGCCTCGGCGCCGATGCCGGCCTCGAAGTCCTCACCGTACTCGGCCCGGGCCTCGTGGTAGCGATCCTCGGAGAGAAGCTCACCGGTCACGAGCGGCGTGTCGCCGCCGTCGATGACCACGTGGGACTCGAAGTAGAGAATCTTCTCCAACTCCTTCAGCGTCAGGTCCAACAGGTTGCCGATCTTGGAGGGCAGGCTCTTCAGGAACCAGATGTGGGCCACCGGCGCGGCCAGTTCGATGTGGCCCATCCGCTCGCGCCGGACCTTGGACTGGATGACTTCGACGCCGCACTTCTCGCAGACCACGCCGCGGTGCTTGAGTCGCTTGTACTTGCCGCAGTTGCACTCGTAGTCCTTGGTCGGGCCGAAGATCTTGGCGCAGAACAGCCCGTCCCGCTCCGGCTTGAAGGTGCGGTAGTTGATCGTCTCCGGCTTTTTGACCTCGCCGTGGGACCACTCCCGAATCTGCTCGGGCGAGGCCAAGGAAATCTTGACCGCGTTGAAGGAAAGCGGGTCCTTGGGCTTGGCAAAGAAACTATAGAGGTCCTCCACGGGGAAACCTCCCATCCGGCCCGGCGGCGTTAGCTCGGCCGGGCCGATCTTGTCCCGGCCGCTGGCGGGCCGGGATAGGTCCTTCTATTCGGGCTCCTCCAAGAGCTGGACGTCCAGCCCGAGGGCCTGAAGCTCTTTGACCAGGACGTTGAACGATTCCGGCAGACCGGCGTCCAGGAAGTTCTCGCCCTTGACGATCTTTTCGTACATCCTGGTCCGGCCGACCACGTCGTCGGACTTGACCGTCAAGAACTCCTGGAGCGAGTAAGCCGCGCCGTAGGCCTCCATGGCCCAAACCTCCATCTCGCCCAGCCGCTGGCCGCCGAACTGGGCCTTGCCGCCCAGGGGCTGCTGGGTGACCAGAGAGTAGGGCCCGATGGAGCGGGCGTGAATCTTCTCGTCGACCAGGTGGTGGAGCTTCAAGACATACATCGCCCCGACGGTGACCGGGTGGTCGAAGGGCTCGCCGGTCCGGCCGTCGTAGAGGACCGCCTGGCCGCCCTGGGGCAGCCCGGCCAGCTCCAAAAAGCTCCTGATCTCGTCCTCCGAGGCGCCGTCGAAGACCGGCGTGGCCAAGTGGACGCCGTTTCGGCAGTCGTGGGCCACTTTGATCAGGTCCTCGTCGGAGAGATCGTTGATCCACCGTTTGGCCTCGTCCTTGGAGAGAATCTTCTTGAAGAACGCGCGCAACTGGCTGGAGGAGGCCGCCTTGTCGACCAACTCGCCGATCTTTTTGCCCAGGCCGTGGGCGGCCCAGCCCAGGTGGGTCTCCAGCACCTGGCCGACGTTCATCCGCGAGGGCACGCCCAGCGGGTTCAGGACCACGTCCACCGGCGTGCCGTCGGCGAAGTAGGGCATGTCCTCCACGGGCAGAATCCGGGAGACGACGCCCTTGTTGCCGTGGCGTCCGGCCACCTTGTCGCCCACGGACAGCTTGCGCTTGACCGCGATGTAGACCTTGACCATCTTGATGACGCCCGGCGGCAGTTCGTCGCCGGCCCGGACCTTCTCGATCTTGTCCTCGAAGCTCCGCCGAATCTCCTCGACCTGGCGGACGTAGTCTTCGACCAGGGCGTCGGCCTGCTCCTTGGCCGATTCGTCGTCGATGATCACCTCGCGCCAGCGCCTGACCGGCACGTTGTCGAGATCGGCCTCGGTGATGACGGCCTTCTTCTTAAGAAGCGTCGTCCCGTCCTCGCCGATGAGCCCCGACAGGGCCTTCTTGCCGACGAGAAGCGGGGCGAGCTGGGAGACGGCGTTGCGGCGGATGACGTTGATCTCGTCACGCTGGTCTTTGTAGAGGCGGGCCACCTCGTCCTCTTCGATGGCCTTGGCCCGGGAGTCCTTCTCGGCCCCCTTGCGGGAGAAGACCTTGGCGTCGATGACGATGCCGTCCACGCCGGGCGGCACCCGAAGCGAGGTGTCCTTCACGTCGCCGGCCTTCTCGCCGAAGATGGCCCGCAGCAGCTTCTCCTCGGGCGAGAGCTGGGTCTCGCCCTTGGGCGTGACCTTGCCGACCAAAATGTCGCCGGCCTTGACCTCGGCCCCGATCCGGATGATGCCGGCCTCGTCCAGGTTGGCCAGGGCGTCCTCGCCGACGTTGGGGATGTCGCGGGTGATCTCCTCCTTGCCCAGCTTGGTGTCCCGGGCGACGATCTCGAACTCCTCGATGTGGAGCGAAGTGAACTCGTCGTCCTTGACCAGGCGTTCGGAGACCAGAATCGAGTCCTCGAAGTTGTAGCCGCCCCAGCTCATGAAGGCGATCATCACGTTCTGGCCCAGGGCCAGCTCGCCCTTTTCGGTGGCCGGGCCGTCGGCGATGACCTGGCCCTTGGTCACCCGTTCGCCCTTCTCGACGATGGGTTTCTGGTTGAAGCAGGTGTTCTGATTGGAGCGGCGGTACTTGGTCAGCTTGTGGATCTTGACCCGGGCCTGGCCGTCGCCGTCTTGGTAACGAACCACGATCCGGGACGCGTCCACGTCCTCGATGACGCCGTCGGCCTCGGCCACGGCGCACACGCCGGAGTCCTTGGCGACGACCTGCTCGATGCCGGTGCCGATCAACGGCGCAGACGTCTTTATCAGCGGCACCGCCTGGCGCTGCATGTTCGAACCCATCAAGGCCCGGTTGGCGTCGTCGTGCTCCAGGAAGGGGATCAGCGAGGCGGCCACCGAGACCAACTGGTTGGGCGAGACGTCCATGAACTCCAACTGATCGGGCGGGGCCAGCACGAACTCGCCCTCGACCCGGGCCGAGACGAGGTCCTTCAGGAAGTTGCCGTTCTTGTCCAGCGGCGCGTTGGCCTGGGCGATGGCGAAATCCTTCTCGTCCAGGGCGGAGAGGTAGACCACCTCCTTCGTCGCGCGACCGTCGACCACCTTGCGGTACGGGGTCTCGATGAAACCGAACTCGTTGACCCGGGCGTAGGTGGACAGCGAGACGATCAGACCGATGTTCGGACCTTCCGGGGTCTCGATGGGGCAGATCCGGCCGTAGTGGGTCGGGTGGACGTCGCGGACCTCGAAGCCGGCCCGCTCCCGAGTCAGGCCGCCGGGACCGAGGGCCGAGAGCCGGCGCTTGTGGGTGATCTCGGACAGCGGGTTGGTCTGATCCATGAACTGGCTGAGCTGCGAGGTGCCGAAGAACTCCTTGACCACCGCCGAGACCGGCTTGGAGTTGATCAGGTCGTGGGGCATCAGGGCCTCGATCTCCTGGAGGCTCATCCGCTCCTTGATCGCCCGCTCCATTCTCACCAGGCCGATCCGGTACTGGTTCTCCAGAAGCTCGCCCACCGCGCGCACGCGCCGGTTGCCCAAGTGATCGATGTCGTCGATCTCACCTTCGCTCACTTTCAGTCGGACCAGCTCGGCCACCGCGGCCAGGATGTCTTCCCGGCGAAGGACGCGCACGTCCAAGGGCACGTCCAGGCCGAGGCGCAGGTTGAGCTTGAGCCGGCCGACCGGGGACAGATCGTAGTGCTCCGGGTTGAAGAAGAGGTTGTTGAAGAAGGTGGTGGCGACCTCCAAGGTCAGCGGGTTGGACGGCCGGAGCTTCCGGTAGATGTCCAGGATGGCTTCCTGGGCGTTGTTGACCTTGTCCAGAAGCAACGTGTCGCGGATCGAAGAGGCGCCCTCGGCCTGCTCGATGAACAGCGTCGGCACCTCGGTGATTCCGGCCGCCTTGATCGCCGCCAGGACGTCTTCGGTGATCGTCTCGTTGATCGGCAGAATGATCTCGCCGGTGTCGGGATCGACGATGTCCTTGGCCGCGAACTTGCCGATGAGGTCCGTCTCGGCGGCCGGGATGCGGGTGATCTTGGCCGCCTCCATCTTTTTCAGGGCCGTCTTGGAGATCTTGCGGTTCTTGCGGACCAGCACGTCGCCGGTGTTGGGATCGACGATATCGACGGTGGTCGTCTTGGCCGCCAGGACCTCGGGGTTGACCGCCCGTTCGACCCGGTCTCCGTCCAGGTAGTAGACGTCTTTCTGGTAGAAGAAGTCCAACAGCTCCTCGGTGGTGTAGCCGAGGGCCTTCAGGAGCAAGGTCACCGGGAACTTGCGGCGGCGGTCGATGCGAACGTTGACGATATCCTTGGGGTCGAACTCCAGATCGACCCAGGAGCCGCGAAGGGGGATGATCCTGGCCGAGTAGAGCAACTTGCCCGAGGAGTGGGTCCGGCCCTTGTCGTGGTCGAAGAAGATGCCGGGAGAGCGGTGCAACTGGCAGACGATGACCCGCTCGGTGCCGTTGACGATGAAGGTGCCGTGCTCGGTCATCAGGGGCAGGGTGCCAAAGTAGATCTCCTGCTCCTTGATGTCCCGAATCGACTGAGCGCCGGTCTCCTTGTTGATGTCGTAGACCACCAACCTGACCGTGATCTTGAGCGGCGCTTCGTAGGTCATGCCCCGGGCCAGGCACTCGTCGATGTCGTACTTCGGCTCGCCAAAGGTATAGGAGACGAACTCCAGCGAAGAGGCGCCGGAGAAGTCCCTTATCGGAAAGACCGACTTGAACACCGCCTGCAGGCCGACGTCCTCGCGTTTTTCGGGGGGCGTATCCTTCTGCAGGAAACGCTCGTAGGACTGGCGCTGCATCTCGATGAGATTGGGAATTTCGGCGATCCGCTCGATCTTCCCGAAGCTCTTGCGGATTCTGTGCCTGGCGGAGACTCTCAGAGCCATCTTATCTCCTCAAATACGGATTTGAGGTCAGCCCGACCCGGGACTGGCCCGGGTCGGGCGGCTTTCATCACTTGTTACTTGATCTCGGCGGCGCCGCCGGCCTCCTCGATCTGCTTGACGATATCCTCGGCCTCGTCCTTGCTCACGCCCTCCTTGACCGGCTTGGGCGCGCTGTCGACCAGCTCCTTGGCCTCCTTGAGACCCAACTGGGTGACGGCCCGGACGACCTTGATGACCTGGATCTTCTTGTCGCCGGCGGCGGTCAAGATGACGTCGAACTCGGTCTTCTCTTCCTCGGCGGCGGCTTCGGCGGCGGCCGGAACGCCGGCTGCGGCCACGGCCACCGGGGCGGCGGCGGAGACGCCGAACTTGTCCTCGAGCTCCTTGACCAGCTCGGAGAGCTCAAGGACGGACATGTTGGCGATGAACTCGATAACGTCTTCCTTGGTGATAGCCATTTTTTCTATTCCTCCCACGCTTTCGGCCTGCGGCTGAAATCGATTCTAGGCCGCGGCTTTCTGATCTTCGATAGCCTTGAGTACGTTGAGCAAGCTCCTGGGCACGGCCGCCAAGACCTGGACCAGCCCGCCGGGGACGGCGTTGAGCGTACCCAGCAGCTTGGCCAGAAGGGCGTCGCGGCCGGGCAGGGCGGCCAGAGCCTTGATGTCCGCGGCCTGGATCACGTTGCCGTCCAAGACGCCGACCTTGATTTCGAGCTTCTGCTTATCCTTGATAAACTCGTGGATAGCCTTCGCCGCCGGCACCACGTCGCCCTCGGCGAGGGCGATGCCATTGGGCCCGACGAAGTACTCTTCCAGTTGCTCGAAGTCGGTCTCTTTGGCCGCCAGACGCAACAACGTGTTCTTGAAGACCACGTACTCGGCTTCGGCCTCTTTGAGCTTGCTTCTCAGCTCGGTCATCTCGGCCACGTCGAGACCGGTGAAATCGGTCAGCACGGCCAGACTGGCTCGACCGAGGCGCTCATGCAAATCAGCCACTTTTTGGGCCTTCTGCTCTCGATTCAAGCTCCGTTGACCTCCTTTCCTTCGGGGTCTTCGCCAAAGCGCGGGATAATCCGGTCTCGGTGGGCTGGCCCACAGGCCATTAAGCGTACTGCGCCCACGGTCTTTGACCGAAGACCTTACCGAACTTAATTAATCGAATCGCCAAGCGATTCTATCTAATCAGCTCCCTCACCTCGGCCGGGTCCAGCTTGATGCCGGGACCCATGGTCGTGGACAGGGCGATTCCCTTGATGTAGGCGCCCTTGGCGCTGGCCGGCTTGAGCCTCATGATCGTTTCCATGAACGCGGCCAGATTCTCTTTGATCTTCTCGGCGCCGAAGGACACCCGCCCAATGGGCGTATGGACGATGCCGGCCCGCTCGACTCTGAAATCAACCTTGCCGGCCTTCAGCTCCTTGACGGCCTTGGCCACGTCGAAGGTGACCGTCCCGACCTTGGCGTTGGGCATAAGCCCCCGGGGGCCCAGCACTCGGCCCAGCTTGCCGACCTGGCCCATCATGTCCGGAGTGGCCACCGCCTTGTCGAACTCCAGCCAGCCCTCCTGAATCTTGGCGATCAGGTCGTCGTTGCCCACGAAGTCGGCCCCGGCCTCCTTGGCCTCGGTCTCCTTCTCGCCCTTGGCGAAGACGAGCACCCGAAGCTCCTTGCCGGTGCCGTGGGGCAACACCACCGCGCCGCGGACCATCTGGTCGGCGTGGCGGGGATCGACGCCCAACTTCACGGCCACGTCCACCGACTCGTCGAACTTGGCCCTGGCCAGCTCGAGAGCCAGGGCGATGCCGTCGTCAAAAGAATAACGCTTGCTGCGATCCACCTTGGCCTTGGCGGCCAGGTGGTTTTTACCTGTCTTTGCCATTTGAAAGCTCCCCAAAAGAGCGGCGCTAACGCCCTCTTCTCGGTCCAAACGCTAGGCGTTGAGTGTTGAGTTTCAAACCACCTCGATGCCCATCGACCGGGCCGTACCGGCGATGATCTTGACCGCCTGGGCGAGATCGTTGGTGTTGAGGTCTTCCATCTTGACCTTGGCGATTTCCTCGAGCTGGGCCCGGGAGATCCTGCCGGCCACCACCCGGCTCGGCTCGGACGAGCCCTTCTCCAGCTTGAGCGCCTGCTTGATCAGCACCGACGCCGGCGGGGTCTTGGTGATGAAGGTGAAGCTCCGGTCGGCGTAGACCGTGATGACCACCGGGATGATGGTGCCCATGTCGTTCTGCGTCCTGGCGTTGAACGCCTTGCAGAACTCCATGATATTCACGCCGTGCTGACCCAGGGCCGGACCGATCGGCGGCGACGGATTGGCCTGACCGGCCGGCACCTGAAGTTTGATCTGGGTTAAAACCTTTTTAGCCATGTCGATAATTCTCCGCTACAGCTTGCTGACCTGGACGAACTCCAGCTCCACCGGCGTGGCCCGACCGAAAATCGAGATCAGCACCCGGACCTTGCCCTTGTCCGGCTTGACCTCCTCGACCACGCCGTTGAAGTTGGAGAAGGGACCGTCGATGACCCGAACCTCGTCGCCCTCCTCGAAGGAGAACTTGGGCTTGGGTTTGGCCGAGCCCTCGGCCATCTGGTCCATGATCCGGGCCGCTTCCTCTTCGCTTAGGGGTACGGGCTTTTCCTGGGCGCCCAGAAAGCCCGTCACCTTAGGCACCTCGCGCACGACGTGCCAAGTCTCGTCGTTCAGGATCATCCGGACCATGATGTAGCCCGGATAGAACTTCCGCGTCGTGGTCCTGCGCTCGCCCTTGACCAGCTCGACCACCTTCTCGGTGGGCACGACCACCTGGTCGATGTAATCTTCGAGGCCCTGGGCCTTTACGGTCTCCTCCAAGGTGGCCTTGACCTTGTTCTCATAGCCGGAATAGGTGTGGACTATGTACCACTTCATTTCGGCTTCGGACATCGTTCGCTCCTAGCCGACCAGGGCCCTGATCAGCCTGGACAGGCTCAAGTCGATCAGCCCCAAAAAGGCGGCCGAGATGAGCACCAGGACGATGACCACGGTGGTGGTGGTCATGGTTTCGCGTCGGCTGGGCCAGACCACCTTTTTGAGTTCGACTTTGACTTCGCGGAAGAACTGAGTCGTCTTGTCCCACCAAACCTTGGGCCCGCCGGTCGACTTGGCGGCCGGCTTGGCCTCCCGCTTGGCCTCCTTCTTGGCCGGAGCCGGAGCGGCGGCCTTGACCGCCCCTCCCGACTGGGCGACCTTGGCCGGCGTCTGGTTGGCCGAGCGGGCCTGGGCCTTGCTCTTGGAGCGGCGGGGTTTGGACTTCTTTTTCTTCCCGGGCTTCTTCATCTAAAAGACCTATCCCGTTGAAGGAAAGTAATGGCAGGCCAGGAGGGATTTGAACCCCCAACCCCCGGATTTGGAGTCCGGTGCTCTACCGTTAGAGCTACTGGCCTGCACATCGCCCGCCTTTGTCTAAAGGCGGTTATTTGACCTCCCGGTGCAGCGTGTGACGGCGATCAAACGGACAGTACTTCTTGAACTCCAGCTTGTCGGGAGTCCTCCGCTTGTTCTTGGTCGTTGTGTAGTTGCGGCGCTTGCACTCGGTGCAGGCCAAAGTGACGATGTCACGCGGCATTCTCTTACTCTCTTTACTCCAGGATTTCGCTGATGACGCCGGCGCCGACGGTGCGGCCGCCCT
>CAZWLY010000022.1:0-40055 GCA_964634465.1 uncultured Thermodesulfobacteriota bacterium
TTCTTGTAATAACAGCCTGTTATAGTGTTTTCAGGAGGTTAGGAAACTCAGAGGCTCTGCCTGGCAGTCATCGGCCCGCCCCCGGCAAATATTCCACCCGATCCGAACCGAAAAATGTTAGGCTCACCGAACCGCCCGGCCGGGACGTCGGCCAGGCGCGGCCGACTGGTTTCGATCGGCGGGCCGGGGTGCCTGGAGCCGTGAAGCCCCTCGAACGTCGCTCGGGCCGCCGGGCGCGAAAGAAGGACTGGACAATCGAGTATTCCATCTCCATAATGTTGCATTCCAGAATGTAGGGTATATCCTGTTTTGAAGGGGTTGCACACACGCACAAAGGCACAACCATCCACCCGGGGGGAGAGATGGCCAGGACCATCAGTGAGATCAATGACAAGATAAGGAGCGGCAAGGTGGTGGTCATCACCGCCGAAGAAGCCGTCGAGTTGGTCAAGGAGAAGGGCGTGGCCAAGGCGGCCAAAGAGGTGGACGTGGTCACCACCGGCACCTTCTCCCCGATGTGCTCCTCCGGAGCCCTGT
The DNA here is from genome assembly GCA_964634465.1 of uncultured Thermodesulfobacteriota bacterium. Taxonomy (GTDB): domain Bacteria; phylum Desulfobacterota; class Desulfarculia; genus CAZWLY01. The sequence continues at coordinate 538 of CAZWLY010000022.1, forward strand.
TCAACCTGAAACAGCCCACGCCCAAGATCAAGCTGGGCGGCGGCTGGGTGACGATGAACGACATCCCCGTCTACGCCGGCCTGGCCGCGGCCGACATCTACCTCGGGGCGACGGCGCTGGCCGAGGAATCGCCCAAGAATCGACTCTATCCGGGCATGTTCAAGTACGGCGGGGCCCACGTTATCTGCGAGCTGGCGGCCGGCAAGAAGGTTCGCCTGGTGGCCGAGGCCTACGGCACCGACTGCTATCCCAACCGGAGCTGGTCGGCCCGAATCGGCCTGGAAGACATGAACGACGCCTGGCTCTTCAACCCGCGCAACGGCTACCAGAACTACAACGTGGCGGTCAATCTCTCCGATCGGACCATCCACACCTACATGGGCACCCTCCAGGCCCGGGCGGGCAACATCAACTTCTGTTCGGCCGGCCAACTCTCGCCCTTGTTGAAGGACCCCGAATACCGGGCCATCGGTCTGGGCACCCGAATCTTCCTGGGCGGTACGATCGGTTATGTGGTCTGGCCGGGCACCCAGCACAATCCCGACACACCTAGAAGCGACAACGGGGTGCCGACCCGACCGGCGGCGACCATCGCGGTGATGGGCGATTTGAGGGAGATGTCACCCGAGTGGCTCCGAGCGGTCTCCTTCACCGGTTACGGCGTCTCCTTGAGCGTGGCTCTTGGCGTGCCCATCCCCATCGTCGATGAGAAGGCCATGGCTCAAGCGGCGCTGTCCGACGAAGACCTCGTCGCCCCCATCATCGACTACTCCGAGGACTACCCCCAGGGCACCGGCCGGGTTCTGGGCGAGGTCAGCTACGCCGAACTGCGCTCCGGCCAGATCGAGTTCCAGGGCAAGAAGGTGCCCACCGGAACCTTTTCGTCCTACGGCAAGGCCCGCCTGGTGGCCGGCGTCCTCAAGGAGTGGATCAGGAGCGGCCGCTTTGAATTGACTCAACCCGTGGCCCCGTTGCCCGGATCGAGCGGATTGGGAGGTGCCTGATGGCCAACCGGAGAGTTGCCCTGACCTATCCCCCGGACGCGGTCCAGGAGCCGGTGACCTATCGTCTGGTCAAGGACTACGACCTCAAGATCAATATCTTGAAGGCCCGGATCAGACCCCACGAGGGCGGCCGGCTGATAATGGAGCTGTCGGGCAAGAAGGAGAAGCTGGATTCGGCCATGGCCTACCTGGCCTCCATGGCCATCGACGTCACCCCCATCATCCAGGAGATCCGGGTCGATCCGGACAAATGCGTCAGTTGCTCGGTCTGCACGGCCATCTGCCCCACCGGCGCCTTGGCCCTGGATCGAGAGAGCTGGGAGGTCAGTCTCGATCACGACAAGTGCGTGATGTGTGAAAGCTGCGTCCTGGTCTGCCCCTATCGGGCCATCGACATCTACTTCTGATCGAGGCGGTTGGTGGAAGCAATCATCCTCGGCTCGGGCGGGGCCGTACCCCGCCCCGACCGCACCCCTTGCGCGGTGCTGGTCATGGCGGCCGGTCTGAACCTGATCCTGGACCTGGGGTCGGGGGTGCTCCACCGCCTGGCGCAAGAGGGCGTCGATTACGACGACCTCGACGCCATCCTCATCACCCACTACCACATGGACCACACCCTGGACCTGTGGGCCTACTTCTTCGCCGCCCAGATGCCCGGCTTTACCGCGCGGGGCCAGGTGACCTTCATCGCCCCTGAAGGCTTCGAGACTCTCCAGGCCGGCCTGGAGGCCGCCTACGGCCACTGGGCCGTTGCGCCCCCGGGCCTGCTGGACGTCCACCTGATCGATCCGAACGCGTTCCACAGCCTTCAACCCGCCCCCGGCCTCGAGGTCAAGACCGCCCCGGCCAATCACAAGCCCGAGTCGGTCGCCTACCGGGTGGAAGCGGACGGCAAAAGCCTGGTCTACACCGGCGACACCGACTACTCGGAGAGCATCGTCGAGCTGGCCCAGGGGGCCGAGCTTTTGATCGCCGAGTGCTCCATGCCCGAGGACTTCAAGAAGGACGGCCACCTGATCCCTTCCCTGGCCGGGCGGATGGCCGCCGCGGCCGGGGTCGAGCGGCTGGTCTTGACCCATCTCTACCCCGAAACCGACGGCTGCGACCTCATCACGCCGGCCCGAAAAGAGTTCGGCGGGGAAATTCTCGTCGCCGAGGACGGGCTGAGGCTGAAGGTCTAGCCCGTATCTCCCAAGGAGATCGACCGGTCCCAAGCCGGCCTGCTTTTCAAGGGAGGCGACGCTACCGGATCACCCCCAACTCCCGGCCCACTTTAGCGAATTTGTCGATGGCGAAGTCCAGCTCGTCCAGGCTCAACCCGGCCGAGACCTGGATTCTGATCCGGGCCTTACCCTTGGGCACCACCGGGTAGGAGAAGCCGATGACGTAGACGCCTTCGGCGAGCAGCCGGTCGGCCATCTCGGCGGCCAGCCTGGCCTCGCCCAGCATGACCGGCACGATGGGGTGCTCGCCGGGGATGATGTCGAACCCGGCCTCGGTCATGCCCCGCCGGAAATGCCCGGTGTTGCGCTTGAGCCTGGCCACCAGCTCGGCCGAGGAGGCCAGGATGTCCAAGGCGACCAGCGAGGCCGAGGCCACGCCCGGGGCCAGGGTGTTGGAGAAGAGATAGGGCCGGGAGCGCTGGCGCAACAGATCGATGATCTCCTTGCGGCCGCTGGTGTAGCCGCCCGAGGCCCCGCCCAGTGCCTTGCCGAAGGTGCCGGTCAGGATGTCCACCCGGTCCATCACTCCGCAGTGCTCGTGGCTGCCGCGGCCTGTGGCGCCCAGAACGCCGGTGGCGTGGGAGTCATCGACCATGACCAGAGCCTCGTAGCGTTCGGCCAGGTCGCAGATCGCCGCCAGGTCGGCGATGACGCCGTCCATGGAAAACACGCCGTCGGTGGCGATCAGCTTGAATCGCGCCCCCGAGGCGGCCTTGAGCTGGGCCTCCAAGTCGGCCATGTCGTTGTTTTTGTAACGGTAGCGTTGGGCCTTGCAGAGTCGGATGCCGTCGATGATCGAGGCGTGGTTGAGCTCGTCGCTGATGACCGCGTCCTCCGGGCCCAGGAGAACCTCGAACAGACCGCCGTTGGCGTCGAAGCACGACGAGTAGAGGATGGTAGCCTCGGTGCCCAGAAACTGGCTGACCTTGGCCTCCAGACTCTTGTGGAGCGCCTGGGTGCCGCAGATGAAGCGGACCGAGGACAGGCCGTAGCCCCACTCCGCGACGCCCTTTTGGGCCGCCTCGACCAACTCCGGCGAGCCGGCCAGGCCGAGGTAGTTGTTGGCGCAGAGGTTTAAAACCCGGCGGCCGTCGGTCAGCTCGATGCGGGCTCCCTGGCGACCGGCGATGACTCGCTCGTCTTTGTAGAGGCCCGCGTCGCGGATCCGGGCCAGCTCCTCGGTGATGTAGTCCTTCATGGGGCCGAACATCCAACGCCTCCGTTTTCCCAGGTCGTCCTGGGGGATCGTTTCAGAAATGATTCATGGAATGAACGACCCCGCCGCAAGCGAGAGGGTCTCGGCAGCAGATATGGAGTCGTTCTTTTTCGTCGCAAGCTGCGGGGAATAAGCCTCCCCTGGGGGAGTCAACCGGGCGGGCCATTCCAGGTATCGAGCTTGCTTGAGAAACACGAGACTAGTCCCAGTTCAGCACCACCTTGCCGCACTCGCCGGCGGCCATGACCTCGAATCCCTTTTCAAAATCGTCGGCGCTGAAACGATGGGTGATTACCGCCCCGACGTCGAGACCGGAGAGGAGCATGGCCGTCATCTTGTACCAGGTCTCGAACATCTCCCGGCCGTAGATGCCCTTGATGAACAAGCCCTTGAAGATGACCTGATCCCAGTCGATGGCCGTCCCCGGCGGCAGGATGCCCAACAGCGCGATCCGGCCGCCGTGGAACATGTTGTCCAGCATCTCGGCCAACGCGGCCGGGCTGCCCGACATCTCCAGGCCGACGTCGAAGCCGCCCCGCATGCCCAGCCGCTTCTGGGCGTCGGCGATGCGCTCGGTGGCGGCGTTCAGGGCCAACGTGGCTCCCACCTTCCGGGCCAACTCGAGCCGGTAGGGATTGACGTCGGTCACCACCACGTAGCGCGCCCCGACGTGTTGGGCGATGGCCGCGGCCATGAGGCCGATCGGTCCGGCCCCGGTGATGAGCACGTCTTCCCCGACCAGGTCGAACGACAGGGCGGTGTGGGTGGCGTTGCCCAGTGGATCGAAGCAGGCCAGGAGGTCCAACTCGATGGAGGGATGGGCCGGCCAGACGTTGACCGCCGGGATGCACAGGTACTCGGCGAAGGCGCCCGGTCGGTTGGTCCCGACCGAGGAGGTGTTGGAGCACAGATGCCGCCGCCCGGCCAGGCAGTTGCGGCACGCGCCGCAGACCAGGTGGCCCTCGCCGCTGACCACGTCGCCCTCCTTGAAGCCCTTCACGGCCGAGCCGACCGCGGCCACCGTCCCGGCGAACTCGTGGCCGACTATAAGCGGGGTCTCGATGTGGTGCCGGGCCCACTCGTCCCACTGAAAGATGTGCAGATCGGTGCCGCAGATGCCGGTCTTGAGAATCTTGATCAGCACGTCGTTGGGGCCGGGCGCGGGAACCTCGACCTCTTCCATCCACAACCCCGGCTCGGGCCGGGATTTGACCAGGGCCTTCATCTTGGCCAAGGAAGCCTCCTCCGCTAATCCTGACAATCGCCTTTGAGTTTAGAGACAATCGGCGGCAAAATCAATCATTGGGCTTCAATCGGCGTAACCGCCAGATTATTAGAAGAAACTCATGAATCGACGACCGGTGATCGCCATCACCTTGCCCCTCCGTCTTCAGTTTGGCCTGGGGCGAAGAGAGCGCCGCCCGCTGGCTCGATTGCCCGGTCGCCGAATACACCCGCTCGATCGAATCGGCGGCGGGTCAACCCTCCAGAACGGACACGATCTTTCGGGCCGCCTCGTCGCGGTCGAAGTCCTGCAGGACGTTGTGGCCCGAGCGCTCGAAGGCCAGGGCGGTGTGGGGGATGGAGTTGCGGTTCAGGATGTCGATAAAAGCGGGGATGTCGGCCGAATCGTCGTTGACGCCGTAGATGACGGTCAGGCTTTCAAACCGGGCCCGGCTGATATCGACCAGGTCGACCAGGTCCCATAAGGCGACGCCGGCGTTGGTCGGCATGGCCGGCTGATGAAAGGCCCTTTCGGCCATGACCGGGTCGGCGATGTCGGTCGCCCACGGTCGATCAGGGGTGGCCTCCTTGGCGTACATCGGCGCCCACCACCTCAGCACCGGCCCCTGGATGGGATCCCGGAAGCGGCGGCTCCATCTCTTGTCCTGCGGCGGCGGGACCAGGTAGGGATCGGTCAAGATAAGGTGCTGGACCGGTTTCTCGGCGGCCAGCCAGGCGGCCAGGACGCCGCCCATGGAGTGGCCGACGACCGAGACCCGCTCGTAGAGGGCCGCCAGCACTTCGTAGGCCGCGGCCGCGTCCCTCAGCCAGTCGGCCGGCCGCACGACCTTGAGCAGCCGGTAGTCGTCGGTGCCGAAGCCGGTCAGAAGCGGAGCGTAGTAGGCGATGCCGGCCCGCTCCAGGGCCGGCATGAGGGCCTCGAACTGGCCCGGCGAGGCGGAGAAGCCGTGGAGCAGCAACACGGCCGGGCCGGGCCGTCTGGTCCCGCCGAAGATCCTGGGCCGGGCCTCCTCGAAGATGCCCAGGTCCGGGATCTTGTTGAAGCGGGCCATCAACCCATCGGCCCAGGCGATGATGCGCCGCTCCCGGCGGCGGCTGAAAATCGCCGGAATCACGGCCGCACTCAAGGCGGCCTTGATCAACCCGGCGGCCAGTCGAGCCGCCCGGCTGCTTCGGGTTTCAATCGCCATCTCGCACCCGCCGCGCCGCCTGGCTTTAGTAGCCCAGGTCTTCGCCGACCAGCTTGACGTGGATACGTCCCTCGACCATGTGGCCCTCGATGATCGACCACATGTTGCAGATGCGCTGGGGCGACTTGCAATCGGAGCACAACCCGGTCTGCACACAGGGTGTGTCGAGGTTGAGGCGGATGGCGTTGGTCGGCGCTGCCAGGTGCTTGACCCGGGCCTTGGCCGTCTCCAGGTCGGGGGCGACCTTGTTCATGCCGACGACCAGGATGACCTTCTTCGGCCCCCAGCACATGGCCGCCACCCGGTTGCCCATGCCGTCCAGGTTGACCAGCCGTCCGTCCAGGGTGATGGCGTTGGTGCTGGCCAGCATCACGTCGGCCGTCATGCCCCGGACCCGCTCGGCCAGGCTCTCCTCCCGGCTGAGTTCGGGCCGGTAGGGATCGATCAGCTCCCACTTGGGCGAGGCGGCCAGGGCCTCCCAGACGCCCATCTCGGCCATGGACATCGACCCGCAGCGAAACACGCTGGCCCCGTCCGGGATCATGGCCAGGACCTCCTCCTTGGCCTGGTCCAGACTGGCGGCGTAGCTGGCCTCCAGGCGACGCTTTTTGAGATTCTTGATGAGATGCTTGGCCGTTTCTTCCCGGAACTTGATCTGATGCTGGTCCATCACCACACTCCTGACTGATTTTGGGGATGCCGGCGGCCGGTTTCGACCCAGACCATAATGCCTAAGACGGCCGCCGGATTCAAGCCTTGAACGTCATCGGGCCCAATCGGGGCTGATGGGCCGACGGTGCGGCTGGAGCCTGGACTGATTGTTTCACCATCCCTCTCAGTCTCGCCTCCCGCGGGTGAATTCCATGATCTGGAGCAGGAGCCTTGGGGGCCGGCCGGTCAATGACTGAACAACCCCGCCGCAAGCGACGGGGTATCGGCAGCAGATGCGGAGTCATTATTCTTCGCAGCAAGCTGCAGAGAATGCCCCCTGGGGGGCAAGTTGTCTTTAAAAAAGGCGGACCCTGGACGACCCAATCGGGAGGCCGAGGAGGCCTGGGTTTGGTGGGGGCCTAGTCGGGGCGTTCGATCACCACCCGGTCGGCCAGGCGGTCGAAGAAGTGATAGCCGGAACCGCCGCCGGCCAGGACGTCCAACAGCTCGTCGGGCCGGGTGACCCAAACCCCGCCGCCGACGCGAACGCCCCGCTTAAAGAGCGGCTCGGGCAAGAGACTGGCCGTCGGGCCCAAGACGGCGATCTCGGCGTCGGGCCTGGCCTGGGCCAGAATGGCGTCCAGGGTGTGGGTGACCAGGGTGGTGCCGGTGATGATCAACACCTCGGCCCGGCGGTAGATTTCACCGGCCTCGGCGGCCGGAACGAAGTGGTCCAACTCCTCGCCCTTGAGGGTTCGGGGGTCCAGCTCGATGACCCACCATTCTCCACCCCGCGCCCTCAGCGCCCTCAGCGTTGGCACCAGCGCCCCGACCACGGCCACCGACGCCCCGGCCGGCATCCGGACCGCGTCTTGGGCGTCGAGGCGACGCTTTATGGCGTAGCCGTCGGTCAGGCCCCGGTCCCAACACACGGCCGAGAGAGCGTTCAGTGCGGCCAGGCCGGCGGCGGCCTTGATCGGCTCGGCGGAAACGGCCGCGGCGGCCATCTCCTCGGCCGGCATGCCGGCGGCCTTGACCGGATCGAATATCCGCCCGGCCGACGAGGGGCAACAGACCGCCTGGGGGATGTCCTTGACCGGGGTGAAGCAGATCCCGGCCGCGCCGTTGTTGAGCTTGACGCCGGTGAAAAACAGACCGACCGCCAGGCGCTCCACGCGCAAGTCGTTCAAATCCCGACCCAATCGCTGCCGCACCAGCGTCAGGGCCTCGTCAAGAATACTCATCACTCCGCCCCCAAATCGAGTCAACCGGGCGCCGTCGGTTCAATTATACCCCGGCCGAGCGGGGTTGAAAGTCCGGGGAGAGTTCAGATCACCAGCCTGAGCAGCATGACCACTCCGAAACCAAAGAGGATCACCCCGGCGACGCGGTTGACCCAGACGAGAAGGCGGGGGGTGAAGCGCCTGCGGATGAGCCCCACGCCGCCGGAAAGCAGCAGCCACCAGGCCGACGAACCCAGGAAGATGCCGGTGACGAGCGTCGCCGCAGAGCCATAGGAGCCGTCCGCCGGCAAACCCAAACCGGCGAAGATGGCGGCGAAGGCGAGGATGGTCATCGGGTTGGTCAGGGTCAGGAAAAAGGTCGAGGCGTAGTCGCCGGCCAGGCCGCCGAGTCGGGAGGGGTTCCGGGTTTCGGTCTGGGTCGGCCGGCGCTTGAAGGTTTTGACGCCGAGAATCAGAAGGACGTGGCCGCCGATCAAACCGAGGATGAACTGGCGGCCGACCAGGAAGGACGACACGGCGCTCAACCCGAAACCGGCCACGGCGCCGTAGAGGGCGTCGGCCGTGGCCGCCCCCACGCCCGAGACCAGCCCGCTGACCCGACCCTTGTCCAGGGTCCGGCTGATGCACAGCAGGCCGATCGGCCCGACCGGCGCGGCGATGGCGAAGCCGAGGGCCAGGCCCTTCAGGAAAAAATCGAAAGCCATATCGGAAGCCGCGTCTTGAGAATAGGGACCCTCAGAGGAGCAAGTGTTTCGAACCAGTTTATGGACGGCGCGAAGTTCTCGCCGGGTTCAGTAAAGAAAGCCGGCCCTGGCCGCCGCTTTCCGCCAGCCAAAACCCCGCCCCGGCCGGAGCCGGGGAGGGGTTGCAATCGCGAACCGACCATCGGGTCTTATAGTCGGGTCTAGGGCTGTCGTTCGACCGTCCCCTTCAGGTACTTGAAGAAATCCGACTCGGTGGTCAAGATCAGGGTCGAGTCGTCGTTGGGGTAATTCTGATAGACGTCCAGGGTCTTGGTCAGGGCGTAGAAGTCCGGATCCCGGCCGTAGGCCTCGCCGTAGATCTTGGTCGCTTCGGCGTCGGCCTGGCCCTTGATCTCCTGGGCCCGGCGATAGGCCAGAGAACGGATACGAGCCAGTTCCTTCTCCATCTGGCCCAGAATCTCGGCCTTGCTGCCTTCACCCTCGCTTCGAAGCTGGGCGGCGATGCGCTGCCGCTCGGAGATCATCCGTTCGAAGACGCGTTTCCTGACCTGCTCGACGTAATTGATTCGCTTGATCCGAATATCGACCAGCTTGATGCCGTAGCGGGGCGTCAGCTTCTCGGCCGCGGCCAGCATCTGACGGGTGATGGCCTCCCGGCCCAGCTTGACCGGCTGGGAGGCCCCCTCCACGTCCTCTCCCGTCCGCCCGGTGGACAGTGTCCGGTCGCGGATCTTCCAGCCCTCGGAGCGGACCAGCTCCACCAGCAGGTTGGACGAGACCTGGTCGCGGACCACCGAGTCGATGATGTCGTCCAGGCGGCTCAACGCCCCCCGCTCGGTGGCCACCGTCTGCAGGAAGCGCAACGGGTCGGTGATCCGATAGCGGGCGGTGGTGTCCACCCAGATGTACTTCTTGTCCAGGGTCGGAATCTGGTTGGGCGAGCCGTCCCACTTCAACAGGCGCTTCTCGAAGTACTGCACCTTCTGGATGATCGGAATCTTGAAGTACAGCCCGGCCGTAGTTCGGGGTTCGCCGATCGGCTTGCCGAACTGGGTGACGATGGCCTGCTGTCCTTCCTGAACGGTATAGAAGGCCCCCGAGGCGACGAAGATGGCCAGAATGACGACGACGATAAGCAGCTTCGGAGCTTTCATTTTTTCCGGCCCTCCCACTTCTGGCCTTCCAACTGAAGCAGTGGAAGCAGGGTTTGCTGCTTTTCATCGACCACGTAGACCTTCTTGACCTTGGTCAAAAGATCGATGATCGCCTCCAGGTAGAGCCGCCTTCGCGTCACCTCCTTGGCCTGGTTGTACTCCTTGAGCATGGCCAGGAACCGGTTGGCCTCGCCCTTGGCCTCGTTGATCCGCCTCAGGGCGTAACCCTCGGCCTCGGCGATGGTCTGGCGGGCTTGGCCCTCGGCTTTGGGGATGATCTTGTTGTACTGGGCCTGGGCCTGGTTGATGATCCGCTCCTTCTCCTGGCGGGCCTCGTTGACCTCGTTGTAGGCCGGCTGGACCGGCACCGGCGGGTTGACGTCCTGCAGCTTGACCGTGACGATATGGACGCCGGCGTCATAGGAGTCGAGTATCTTCTGAAGCTCCTGCTGGGCCTCGGTCGCGATCTGCACGCGCTGGACGGTCAACACGTCGTCGCCGTAGCGATTGCCGACGCTGCGGCGCATGACCGACTCGGACACGTCCCGGAGCACGGCCCGGCCGTTGCGAACATTGAACAGCCACTTCTGAGGTTCGCGGATGCGGTACTGGACGATCCACTTCAGATCGATGACGTTCAAGTCGCCGGTGAGCATCAGCGATTCGTCTTCGTAGCCCTTCTGGGTGAATTGGGAGCGGATGCCGGGCAGCGTCGCCCTGAAGCCGAATTCCTCTTTGAAGACGCGCCCGGTCTTGACCTTGATCACCTTCTCGATGCCCAGGGGCAGCTTGAAGTTGAGGCCGGGGCCGACCGAGCGATCGTAACGGCCGAAACGCAGGACGACGCCCGTCTCTTCGGGATCGACCGTGAAATAGGCCGACGAGCCCAGGAAGAAAAGGATGATTATCACCGCGATGGCGCCGGCCGCCTTGCCGCCGCCGAACTTGAATCCCTTGATCTTCTCCTTGAGCTTGGCCACTGCCTCGTCGATGTTGACGTTGGGTTTCTGGCCGGGTGGTTGGTTCCAGTCCACGAACTCCCCTCTGCAAGTTGGGTTGTCGTCGTTCCAATGAGTCTCAATACAAGAGTCTCAATACTTGATAATCTACAGGCCAACTTGGATTAGAGCAAGTTTAAAAGGCGGGCGGGCGGCGAAAGGGTTGACAACCATCGCGGCGGCCTGTTTTATTCTAACTATAGGGTTGAGTTGCATTTTGTTTCGGGCGTCGATTTCACTTAGCTGAAACTCAATTAAAGGGAGCGTTAGGTGGACGTCAAAATCCTGATCATCGACGACGACGACGACTTTTCCGAGGCCACCCAAGCCATCCTGGAGGCCGGCGGCTACAGCGTGGTCAGGGCCGCCGACGGCAAGGAGGGGTTGGCCCTGGTCAAATCGGAAGACCCCGACGTGATCGTCCTGGACATCATGATGGACTCCATATTCGAGGGTCTTCAGGTTTCGACCACGCTCAAAAACGACCCTGAATACCTTGACTGGCGGGATATCCCGATCATCATGTGCTCCTCGGTCAAGGCGGACACCGGCGAGCGGTTCGCTTTGCCTGACGGCCGCCAACTGACCGGCGACGCCTACCTGGACAAGCCGGTCAAGGCCCAGACGCTTCTGGCCACGGTGGAGCAGGTCCTGGCCGCCTCCGACTAACCCATGCCAGAGGACAAACCCCGGGTCCTGGTCATCTTCGACCAGGCGACCGCCTGCCGAGCCTGTGACCAGGTGCTCTCGGCTCACGGTTTTGAGACCGTGGTCTGCCAGGACGGCGCCCGGGGGGTGGCCCTGTTCCGGGATCAGCGGCCCGACGCCGTGCTGGTCGATTATCACTTGCCCGACATTCCCGGCACCGAGGTCCTCAAGCGGATCGGCCAGATCGACCCGTTGGTGCCGGCGATCATGGTCACCGGCCGGGCGACGCTGGAGACGGCCATGGCGGCCATCAAGCTGGGCGCTTACGACTTCATGCCCATGCCCTTCACTCCCGACGAGCTGACCGCCGCGGTCAAGGGGGCGTTGAAACGGCGGGCCCTCAACCTGGAGACCCAACGGCTCAAGGAAGAGAAGGAGGCCCTGGAGCGCAACTTCGTCACCTTTGTCACCCATCAGTTGCGCTCGCCGCTGGTGGCCATGGCCCAATTCTTCGAGGTGCTGGTCTCGGGCGCGGCCGGGCCGCTGAGCCAGAAGCAACAGGATATCATCGAAAAGATTTACGACCGGCTCCAGGACATGCTGACCCTGATCAACAACTGGCTGGACTTGAGCCGGGTCAAGGCCGGGGTGATCGTCGAACGACTGGCCCCCCTGGAGGCGGCGGCCTTCACCGCCAAGGTGGTCGCCGATCATCAGCCCATCGCCGAGGCGGCCGGGGCGAGTCTCGACTGGCGGCCGCCGGCCGGAGAGGTGATGATAACCGCCGACGGTGAGTCGCTGGCCCAGGCCCTGGCCAACCTGATCACCAACGCCATCAAGTACGCCGGCGGCGAGGACAGACCGGCGGTGGTGGAGGTCGGCCTGAAGGTCAAAAACGGTCAGGCCGTCATCTCGGTCGCCGACAACGGACCGGGCATCCCCCAGGAGTTCATACCCTTCCTGTTCGACGAATTCTCCCGGGCCAAGCAGCGCGGCAAGAAGACGGCCGGCTCCGGCCTCGGTCTGGCCCTGGCCAACCGGATCGTCGTCGAGCACGGCGGGGTCATCACCGTGGATACCCGAGAGGGCCACGGCACCACCTTCTCGATTATCCTGCCCCTGGCCAAAGAGGGTTAGCGGCGTCCCTGAACCAGCCCCTGAATCCAAACGGGCGGCCCGCCTGAAGGCCGCCGTTCCCTATCTGCCGTCCGTTACGGGGCGGAAGACCTAGCCAGGCTGATCGGCGCCGGCCAGTTTGGCCTTCAGGGCCTCGATCTGCTCCTCCAGCTCCTCAATGCGGGCGAAATGGGCCGGTTTCAGCCCGTGGGCCGGCAAGGCCGCCTCCAACTCGGCCAGCTCCTCTTCCAGGTTGGCCAACAGTTCCCGGTCGTTCATGACGTCTCGCCCTCGAATATGGTCTTGAGTTTGAGCACCCGGATGTCGCTCGGTTCGAGGCCCAGGGCGCAGCCGACCACCTCTTCGGGCCTGGGCGTCGGTCCCTGGGCGGCCGGGATCAGGGTCAGTTCGTACTCGCCGGGATAGACCTGGCTGAAGGAGACCACCGCCGGCCTGAGATCGAAGCGCTGGACCTTGTTCGGCCGGCGGCGCTCGTAGGGGACCGACTCCCGAGCCATGAACTCGTCGATGCGTCCCTCCTCCGGGAGCGCCACACCTTCTTTGAGGCTGATCCGGTAAAGGGCGGCGGCCGGCCTGACCCGGCGCTCGGCCGGGGCCAGACAGGTTACGGTCAACCCTTCGGGCAACTGCTCGGATAAGGCCTTCAGCAACGTTTTCAAGTCCCGGGAGTCGAGGATCTCGGCCTGGGCGTACTCGTCCAGGGACTCGGCCCCCACCGGCAAGGCCTCGAAAAAGGACAGCTTGGGTTGGGGATGGAAGCCCTGGGAGTAGGCCAGCCTTATCCCGGCCCGGCGAAAGGCCCGCTGGAAGATCGAGGCCATCTCCAGGTGACCCAGGAAGCGGGCCGGTCCCAACTTCTGGTAGGTGAAGGCCACCCGTCTCGGTTTGGTCGGCCGGTCGGCGGGCGGTCTGATAGTCACCGCCTGGCCCTCGACGGTGACCGGCTCGATGGTCTCGAAGTCGCACACGCCGCAGCCCTGGCAGCCCTCGGTGCGGCAGTCCGGGGTCTGTTCGGCGGCCGAGGCCTTGGCCCGCTCGGCTAGAAGGAACTCCTTGTCCGAGACGGCCAGGTGGTCCCAGGGCAGGAGTGCGTCCAGGGGCCGCTCGGCCAGGTAGTCGGCCAGCGACAGCCCTTCGGCCGCCAAGGCCTCGGCCCAGGGCCGCCAGTCGAAGTGCTCGCTCCAGGCCTCGAACCGGGCCCCGTTTCGCCAGGCCCGCCAGATCACCCGGCCCAGCCGGCGGTCGCCGCGGGAGAGAAGGCCCTCCAGTTGGGCGACCAGAGCGCTGTTCCATTTGATCCTCACCCCTTTGACCCGCCGGAACATCGACTTGACCCGCCGGATCCTGGCCTGGGCCTCTTCGGCGACGAGCTGGGCCTCCCACTGGAAGGGGGTGTGCGGCTTGGGCACGAAGGGCGACAGAGAGACGTTGAGCCGCAGGCCCGGCGCCCGCTTGGAGACGGCCCGGACCAGCTCGACGATCGACTCGAGGTCTTCCTCGGTCTCGGTGGGCAGGCCGAGCATGAAGTAAAACTTGAGCAGGCGCCAGCCGGCTTCGAGGGCGGTCTCGGCCGAGGTCAAAATCTCGTCCTCGGTGATGTTCTTGTTGATCACCGCCCGCAGCCTGGCGCTGCCCGCCTCCGGGGCCAGGGTGAAGCCGGTGGCGCGGACCCGTCTGATCAACTCGGCCGTCTGAGGGGTCAGCGAGTCCACCCTGAGCGATGGCAGCGAGACCGAGACCCGCTCCGGTCCCAGCCGGGCCATCAAGGCCGTCAGGAGGGGATTCAGGCAGGAGTAGTCGCCGGCCGAAAGAGAGAGCAAGGACAACTCGTCATAGCCGGTGCGCTTCAGCGAGGCCAGGGTGAGGTTGTAGACCTCCTTGGGACTGCGCTCCCTGACCGGACGGTAGATCATCCCGGCCTGGCAGAACCGGCAGCCGCGGGTGCACCCCCGGGCCAGTTCGATGGACAGGCGGTCGTGGACCGGCTTGCCGTAGGGCACCAGCGGCGCTTTGAGCGCGAAGGCGACGTCGAGATCGGGCAGGGTCCTTTTGGTCACCGTCTTCGGCGCAGGATCGATCGGTTCGATGGCGGTCAGCCGCCCGGCCTCAAACACCGGCCGGTAGAGCGAGGGCACGTAGACGCCGCCCAGTTGGGCCAGGGACTCGATCGTCTCCCGCCTCGATCTGCCCTCGGCCCTGGCCCGACCGACCAGCCGGGCGATCTCCACCGCCGCCTCCTCGCCGTCCCCCAGAAGCACGGCGTCGAAGAAATCGGCCAGCGGCTCGGGGGAAAAGGCGGCCGGTCCGCCGGCCAGGACGATCGGGTCGGTCTCGGAGCGCTCGGCGGCCAGGAGCGGAATGCCGCCCAGGTCGAGGAGGGTCAAGACATTGGTCGCCGCCATCTCGTGGGGCAGGGAGACGCCGACCAGGTCGAAGTCGCCCAGCCGGCGGCCCGACTCGAGGCTGGTCAGCGGTCGGCCCAGCCGGCGCAAGTGCGCCTCCAGTTCCGGCTCGGGGGTGAACGCCCGCTCGCAGGCCACGCCTTCGGCGGCGTTCAGGGCGTGGTAGACGATCTTGTAACCCAAATGGGACATGCCCAGGTCGTAGGCGTCGGGAAAGAGCAGCGCCACCTTGACCTGGGCCCGATCCAGGTCCTTTTTCGCCGCATTGGTCTCGTTGCCCAGGAACCGGCTCGGTCCCTGGATCGTTTCCAGCAACTTATCGTCCATGCTCTAGCTTTGTGTCTGCGGGATCGGCCTCGCCGCCCGTTCGGCTCCCCGACTCGGGCAAAGGCCGCCGGTTGGGAATCCGTCTTGCGCCGGCCGGCGGTTCACCCCTCGGACCAAATCTCGTCCCAACCGACGGTCTCGTAGGCGAATTCCTCGATATCGGGGCGACAGTCGAGGCCTTTGTGCTCGCATTCGTCACAGGTGAACCGGGGCCACCAGTTGGCCACGGCGATGTCCAGGCAGAAGGGGTAGTGGGGGCAGAAGGGATTTCTCGATCCGGCCTTGTTGACGGGATTGGGGTTCATCTCGTCGCGCACCGGCGCTCTGTCTTCCCGATCCTGAACCATTCCGACCTTCCTTGTCTTTGTCGGTCTATCCGAGTCTCTCCCTGAGCTTTCTCACCTCGCCTACCCTGATAGTCACTCCCTGCCGATCGTAATACTCGGCCAGGGGTATCAAATACTTACGTGAGACGCCGGCCAGCTCTTTGAAATCCTGGGTGGTCATTTCACCGTGCGATTGGAGAAACTCGACCACCCGCTTCTTCAATCCTTCCAGCGCCTCGGGATCGTAAAACAAGTCTTCCTTGAGCTTTACCAGACTTCCCTCTTTTAGCAAGAGGGCCATCACGTCCGACACCCCGTCGCCGCCCAGTTTGTCGGCCACCTCCCGATAGCGGGGCGGGGTCAACCCGCCCTGGCGGTAGGCGGCCAGGATATTGGCCTTGATCTCGGTCAGGTCCGAGGCCAGCGAGACCTTGTGGTCGGCCAGGGCGATGAGGTCCTCCTGGGCCCTGGCCTTGCCCTCGGCGATCAGCCGCGAGGCGGCGAAGGTGACCAGCTTCGGATCGGCGTGGAGCTTGATCCGAGTCTTGAGCTCCTCCTTGGGCAACCCCGGCTTGAGCGGGTTGGCCCGGTGGTAGTCGGCCAGGAAGGCTTCGATGGCCGCCATCATCTCTTGGAGGTGATCGGCGTGGACCAGTTTTTGCGCCTCGGCGTCGAAGCGGACCACCACCTGCCTGGACATGAGCTCGTTCAAAATCCGGTCCAGCTCCCGCTCGGTCAAGGCCGAACGGGCCTTGATCTCGCCCTTGGTCAGACCCAACAGC
This sequence comes from uncultured Thermodesulfobacteriota bacterium, assembly GCA_964634465.1. GTDB lineage: Bacteria > Desulfobacterota > Desulfarculia > CAZWLY01. The sequence continues at coordinate 16,789 of CAZWLY010000022.1, forward strand.
CGGCTCTCCTTGACCAACCAGGCCGTCTTCTCATCGGCCCGGCCGGACTCCATGACCCGGAAGACCTCCTGAGCGAGCGGATCGAAGCGCTTGCGCCGAGGCGGGGCGACGTTCAGAATCCGGCCGCCGCCGATGGTCACCTGGGGCGAGGAGGCCCGAATCACGTAGTGATCGCCCGGCAGGCAGACCGCCTCGTCCTCGGTGATGATCTGGACGTAGGACTCGCGACCCGGCTCCAGCGTTTCGGAGTCCATCAGGATCACTCGGGCCATGAACTCGCTGGTGCCGATGTGGAAGTGGACCTCGGCCCTGTTCTTCAGCTTTCTGGGGGCCGAGGCCAGAAGCTTGAGCTTGGCGTCGAAGCGTGTGGCCGGCAAAAGCGAGTCCGGCGTGGCCACGACGTCGCCCCGGGCCAGCTCGGCACGGTCCAGTCCCTGGAGATTGATGGCCGTTCTAAGGCCTGACGAAGCCTCCTCGACCTCGCCGCCGTGGACCTGAAGGCCGCGGACCTTGGCCCTGAGACCGGAGGGATAGACCCTCATCATTTCGCCTACTTTGACCCGTCCGGAGAGGCTGGTCCCGGTGACCACCGTCCCGAAGCCCTTCATGGTGAAAACCCGATCCACCGGCAGTCGGAAGGGGCCGCTCTCCCGGCGCTCGCTGAGTCGGGCGGCGATTTGGGTCAGCACCGCCTTGAATTCGTCCAACCCCTGGCCGGTATGGGCCGAGACGGCCACCAGGGGTGCCTCCTTGAGAAAGGTCCCGGTCAGATAGGCCTTGACGTCCTCGGTGACCAGCTCCAACCAGTCGGCCTCGACCATATCGACCTTGGTCAGCACCACCACCCCGGTCGTGATTCCCAGCAACTCGCAGATATCCACGTGCTCCCGGGTCTGAGGCATCACCCCCTCGTCGGCGGCGATGACCAGGGCGACGAGGTCCACGCCCGTCGCCCCGGCGACCATGTTGCGCACGAAGCGCTCGTGGCCCGGCACGTCCACGATGCCGATGCGCTGTCCGTCGTTGAGGGTGAGGTGGGCGAAGCCGAGTTCGATGGTGATGCCGCGCTTCTTCTCCTCCTTGAGCCGGTCGGTGTCGATGCCGGTCAAGGCCTTGATCAGCGTGGTCTTGCCGTGGTCGATGTGCCCGGCGGTGCCTAGAATTATCCTGCGCGACATAGCGACGACGCCCGTAACATGGTAGTCTGTCAGCTTATTGGCGGCGGCGGGAGTTGTCAACCGCTTTCCGGGTCGTTTGGGGTGGACTACTTCGGCCCATGGGGCTATCATGATGTGTCGCCATGTCTGAACATAAAGGCAGCCTGATCAGGACGTTTTGGACGATCCCCATCTTTTTCCCGACCACCGTGGTTCTAAGCCTGGTCATCATCGTCCTGGCTCCCTTCGGCCTGATGACCCCCCGTTTCGCCCGGGGGATATCGCGGCTGTGGGCTGGCCAAGTGCTTGCACTGTGCGGGGTCAAGATCGAGTTCATCGGCGTGGAGAACCTGCCGCCCGAGGGCGGCTGCATCATCGCCGCCAACCACTCGTCCGCCTTCGACATCCCCATCCTGATGCGCCTGCCGGTCCACATTTGCTGGCTGGCCAAGGACACCCTGTTCAAGATTCCGTTCATGGGCCAGGCCATGCGGGCCGTGGGCCACATCCCGGTCCACCGCCAAGAGTCGTCCAAGGCCCTCGGCCTGCTCAAGGCCGCCGCCCGGCGGATCAACGCCGGGGCCACGGTGGCCATCTTCCCCGAGGGCACCCGGACCAGAGACGGCAAGCTGCTGCCGTTCAAGAAGGGCGGCTTCCTCTTAGCCCGGCTGGCCAAGAGGCCGCTGGTCCCGGTGGCCATCATCGGCTCGATGGATCGGCTGCCCAGTAAAAGCCTCCGGCCGGCGCCGGGCCGGGTGACGGTGAGGATCGGCCGGCCCATCGATCCGGCCGAATTTCCGGGTCGAAACATAGACGATTTGAGCCAGGCCGTCCGCCAAGCCCTTCAAGGCCTGTTGGACCAGGGCCAGGCGGGCGAAAATGGAGTTTGAAACGTGACTCGAACCGAGTCTTCCCCCCGAATCGACGAATTGAAGATCATCCCCTTGGGCGGCCTGGGCGAAGTCGGCCTGAACATGATGGTCCTGGAATACGCCGGGACCATCCTGGTCATCGACGCCGGGGTGATGTTCCCTCAAGAAGACATGCTGGGCGTCGATCTGGTCATCCCCGACGCCGGCTATCTGGCCGAAAACCGGGATCGCATCGCGGCCGTAATCATCACCCACGGCCACGAGGACCACATCGGGGCGCTGCCCTTTCTCCTGCCCGAGTTCGACGACCCGCCCATCTACGGCTCGGCCTTCAGCCTGGCCTTGATCCAGGCCAAGATGGACGAGCACCGGCTCGAGGTCGATCTGAGACCGGTCGAGGCCGGCCAGGTGGTCAAGCTGGGCCCCTTCGAGGTGGAGTTCATCCGGGTGACCCACTCCATCCCCGAGGGTTTCGGCCTGGCCGTGACCACGCCGGCGGGAACGATCATCCACAGCGGCGACTTCAAGATCGACCACAGCCTGCCCGACGACGAGGCGACCGACCTGACCGGCTTCGCCAAGTGGGGCCGCAGAGGAGTGCTGGCCCTGTTGGCCGACTCGACCAACGTCCACCGCGAGGGCAACACTCTCTCCGAAGCCAAAGTCGGGCAAGCCCTGCTCGACATCTTCCGCCGGGTCGACGGCCGAATCCTGATCGCCTCCTTCGCCTCCAATATCCGCCGGGTTCAGCAGGTGGTCGATGCGGCCGCCCAGTTCGGCCGCAAGATAGCCTTCACCGGCCGCTCGCTGGTCCAAAACGTCCGTCTGGCCAAGGAACTGGGGCTGCTCCGGATCCCCGACGAGCTGGAGGTATCGATCAAGGACGTCGCCGAACTGCCGCCTTCCAAGATCTGCCTGATGTCCACCGGCTCCCAGGGCGAGCCCATGGCCGCCCTGACCCGCATCGCCCTCGGCCAGCACAAGCAGGTTCAGGTGGGCGAGGGGGACGTGGTGGTCCTGTCCTCGAGATTCATCCCGGGCCACGAGATCGCCATCACCAAGGTCATCAACAACCTCCACCGCCGGGGGGCCGAGGTGATCTACGAGGCCGTCTCGGACATCCACTCCTCGGGCCACGCCTATCAGGAAGAACTGAGGCTGATGGCCAAGCTGGTCAGGCCGCGTTATTACCTGCCGATCCACGGCGAGCTGCGACACCTGACCCGCCACGCCAAGCTGGCCGAGGAGATGGGCTTTCCCAAAAAGAGAATCATCAGGGCCGTCAACGGCGACGTGGTCGTTCTCGACCGCTCCCAGGCCCGCATCGACGAGCGCCTCCCCGCCGGGCGCATCTTCGTCGATGGCAAGGGGGTGGGTGACGTCGGCGAGGTGGTCCTCAGGGATCGCCGCCACCTGGCCGAAGACGGCGTCGTCTTCGTGATGGTTGTCGTCGACAGTCTGGACGGGCGGATCCTGTTCGGGCCGGAGGTGGTCTCCAGAGGCTTCGTCTTCGAGGAAGAGTTCGAAGCGCTTTTGAACCAGGCCAAGGACATGGTCACCCAGATCATCGAGGACCTGGCCGAACCCGATTGGACCGTGGCCCAGGACGACATTCGCCGGGCGCTTCGGCGTTATTTCAGCAAAGTCCTTGATCGACGCCCGGTTATCCTACCCATGGTCCTGCCGATGTGATAAGGGGGAATTATGATCGAACCGACCGTCACCGCTTGGTACGCACCCGTCTTCCTCTTGGGAGACTTCCGATTCGTCTGGTTCGATCGAGCCCTGGTGGCGGAGACGCCCGAACGGGCCAAGGAGATCGGCCTTCAACTGGAGGCCGGCTACATCAAAGAGAACGTGCCCATCAGGGCGGCTCACACCGTGGCCAAGTTTCTGCCGGAGGGCGATTACGCCCTGGCCACGCTGGGGCCGGAAAACGACGAGCGGCCGGTGATCGTCATCGATCCCGGCCAGAGCGAGGCCGTCGAATACCCCGAGGGCCAGGGGCCGCCGCCCGATCTGGACGAACAGACCGACCCGGTGGAAGAGATCCCCTACGAGCAGATCGCCGACGACAGCCTGATCAAGACGGTCAGCTTCTAGCGCCGCCTTCCAGGCGACTTCTCAGCCCTTGGTTTGGGGCCACACCTCGATCTCCATCTCCGGCCGGGCCAACTTGACGGCCAGCTTGAGGGCCGCCGTCAAACTGCCCGGATCGGCCACACCCCTTCCGGCCAAACCGAAAGCGACGCCGTGACCGACCGAGGTCCGGATGAGGGGCAGGCCCAAGGTGACGTTGACCGCCTCGTGGAAGTGGAGGAGCTTGAGCGGGGCCAAACCTTGATCGTGGTACATGGCCACGATCAGGTCGAACTCTCCGGCTGCGGCCCGGTGGAAGAGAGTGTCGGCCGGCTCGGGGCCGACGACGCCGAGGCCGCGCCGGCGGGCCTCGGCCACGGCCGGGGCGACGACCTCCTCGTCCTGGCGGCCGAACAGCCCTTCCTCGCCGGCGTGGGGATTCAGACCGCAGACGCCGACCCTGGCTTCGGCCAGACCAAGCCGCCGGCCGAACTCGGCGGTCAGCTCGATCACCCGGACGATCTTCTCGACGGAAAGCGCTCCCGGCGCCTCGGCCAGCGGGAGATGGGTGGTGACCAGGGACACCTTGAGCACCGGCCCGGCCAGGAGCATGACCGGCTCGCCCTCGGCCCGGCTGAGTTCGGCCAGCAGTTCGGTGTGGCCGGGGTAGAGATGGCCGGCGGCATGGAGACTGATCTTGGCCAGGGGCGCGGTGCACAGCGCCTCGGCCTTACCCGAGCGAACCAGCTCCACCGCTCTGACCACGGCCCGGTAGGCGGCCTGGCCGCAGGCGGCGTCGCTCCGGCCGAAGCGATGGGCCTCGGCGGTCAGCTCCGAACAGGGAATCAGGTCGATCACCCCCGGCTCGAACCGGCCCTCACCGGGATCGGCTATCAGGTTCAACCGGGGTCTCAAGCCGAGCGCCTCGGCCGCCTTGTGGAGAGCGGTGGGATCGCCCAGAACGACCGGCCTGACCAGGGTCCCGAGATCGTTCTCGGCCAGGGCCCGCCAGATGATCTCCGGCCCCACGCCGGCCGGATCGCCGGCGGTCAAGGCGACAATCGGGCGGGGGTCAGTCACGCTTCACCCGGCCGGCCAACTCGGCGACCGCCGCCTTGGCCTGCTCAGGCGTCAAGGCCGGCCAAACCTCGTCGCCCAGAACCAACACCGGCACCTGAGCCTGGCCGGTCAGCTTCTTGAGCCGGCGAAGCGGCCCCAGGCCGGCCGAGGCGTCCACCTCGGTGTAGGCCAGGCCGGCCTCTTTCAACAGGCTCTTGACCAGGACGCACCGGCCGCAGTTGGGAACCACAAAGAGCTCGATGTCCATCGTCCCTTCCGTTTCGCTCAGGACTCATCCTTCTGAGAGCGGTCCAGCTTGGCCATCTCTTTTTCGATCAGCCGGTTTCGAAGTCTGTCACCGCCGCCCCAATAGGTCCCCACGGCGTGGATGGCCACGGCGATGCCCCAGCCCAAAAGAGGCCAGTAGAACCAATGATCGCCTTGGCTGGTGGCCAGGTCGATGATCAAGAGCAGGAGGTTGACCCCGACGTAAACGGCCAGGTGCTTCAGAAAACCGATCTTGGCTTCGGCCTTGTTGACCGCCTTGGCGTAAGCCTCATCCCGATCCATATTCGCCTCCTCGACTCTGGTTGGTCCCTCAGTTTCCAGCGCTCGTTTCAGGACCCAGCTTACCCCAGCAAAAGAGCCAGAGCGAGACTTTTCCGAAGTTGACAGCCCTCGCCGGCGTTGCTAACCAGGTCCAAGGCTACAGCAAGGAGGCTGAAAGATGATCGGTTTCACCGATCGCCGGCCGTTTACCGAATACTACGACCTCGGCGTCCTTTGGGGCGTGGAGGGGCCGGAGTGGCCGGGCGCCGAGCCCTTCCGCCGGAGAATCGAGGCCGCCATGGCCGACGGGGGGCCCTGCAACCTGTCCTCCATCACCGCTAGCCTCCATCACGGGGCCCACCTCGACGCCCCGTTCCACTTCCATGCCGGGGGGGCGACGATCGACCAATTGCCCGTCTCCGACTTCATCTTGCCGGCCGTGATCGTCTCCATCGACCACGACGGTCTGATCCGACCCGACGATCTGGGCGATCGCAACCTGGCCGACCGGGCGGTGCTTTTCAAAACCTTGAACTCCCGGCGCGGCTTGCCCCGCCGGAGCGAGTTCAGCGAACACTTCGTCAGCCTCTCTTTGGAGGCGGCCAGGGTGTGCATCGAGCGGAAGGCGGCCCTGGTCGGGATCGACTACCTCTCCATCGAGGCCTACGGCGACGAGGATTTTCCGGTCCATCGCGAACTGTGCCGGGCCGGGGTGCTCATTCTGGAGGGGCTGGATCTGGCCGGAGTGCCGGGCGAGGGGGGCGACGATTTCACCCTGATCTGCCTGCCGTTGAAAATCGCCGGCGCAGACGCCTCTCCGGTCAGGCCGGTGTTGGTCCGGTAAGCCGTCGAAACGAGCGACGCTCTTTTTTTGGTTGGAAGGTTGGCCGGTTTAAGCTAATTTTTAATATGGTCGATTTTGTGGTCGAGCGGGCGTCGAGGTGAAATAGAGAATCTGGGGGGAAGGGGTGTTGAGCGAAAGAAAGATACTCGTCGTCGATGACGAAGTCCCGATCAGGGAGCTTCTGTCCGAAGCGTTCGCCCAAGAAGGATACAAGACCATCACCGCGGCCGGCGGGGCCGAGGCGCTGAAAATTCTGGACGATGAGTCGATCCAGGTCTTGTTTCTGGATCTGAACATGCCCGGCATGAACGGCATCGAGCTGTGCCGCATCATCAGAGAAAAGAATCCGGTGGCCGTAATATATGCCATGACCGGTTACTCGACTCTGTTCACCCTGGTGGAGTGCCGCCAAGCCGGTTTCGACGACTACTTCACCAAACCCATCCGGTTGGACATGGCCTATCAGGCCGCCTCTGACGCCTTCGAAAAACTGGACCGCTGGCGCAAACTCGACAATTTCTGACCGATTACCCCCCGGTTGTCGCCCTGCCTCTCGCCTGTCGTCAAAAGACATATCTGTGGTAAAAATAAAGGATGCCCGGCCGGTTGGGCCGGAAGGGAGAGGAACACTCGCCAGGGTGTGAGACGGGCGGGTTGGCAAAGCAAACCAAAGCGCGAGACCGAGGCAGTTGAAACCGTCTCCAGACAACGGCTTGACGATCCGGGGCGAGACCGTCAAGCGTTTTTTCCCGATCTTTCTGCCGTTGCTCCTTTTGTCGGCCGGGTTGGCCGTCTTGGTCGAATATCGCGATTACAAGGCTCAACTGGCCGTCAGCGCCGCCAGCCAGGCCGGCAACCTGGAGCTGGCCAAGGGGTTGGTCCACCGCGACCTTCAAGCCGTGGTCCTGGACCTGCTGGTCCAGGCCCGCCACCAGGAGCTCCGCCTCTTTCTGGAGACGGGCGAAGAGATCCATCGCCAGGCCTTGGCCAGCGAGTTCCTGGCCTTGTCCCAGGCCAAGAAGGACTACGATCAGGTTCGCCTGCTGGACTTGTCCGGACGGGAGCTCGTTCGGGTCAACTACAACTCCGGCCGGCCCGAGATCGTGCCGCCCGACAAACTCCAGGACAAATCGGACCGGTATTATTTCAAGGAAACGCGGGCTCTTGGTCCGGGCCATATCTACATTTCCAGGTTCGACCTCAACGTGGAGAGGGGCCGGATAGAGATCCCCTACAAGCCGGTGATTCGCTTCGGCGTGCCGGTGTTCGACCGAAGCGGCCGCAAGGGCGGGGTGCTGATCTTGAACTACCTGGGGAGAAACATTATCAGGCACTTCCGCGAGGCCACCGCCGACGACCCGGCCGTGTATCTTTTGCTCAACCGGGACGGCTACTACCTGGCCGGTCCGAGGCCGGAGGACGAATGGGGCTTCATGTTTCCCCATCGCCAGGATCGGACCTTCGCCCGCGATCACCCGCGCATCTGGCAGGCCGTCTCCCGGGGCGAATCGGGGCAGATCGTCTCCCCCCACGGCATGTTCACCTTCGACGCCATCGACCCGATGGCGGCGGCGGGAGGAGTCGTTTCGGGCCTGACCGGGCTGGAAGCGCCGCCCAACTCGAGCGGCGAAAACAGGCGGTGGTATCTCGTCTCTTTTCTGTCGGCCGAGGTGATGAGGTCGATCTGGACCGAGGCGGTGCGCCGCCATCTCCCCGTCTACGTGGCCGTGGTCTTCCTGGCGATCGTCTTCTCGGTTCTGATCGCCTGGGCTGGGGCGGTGCGAAGGATCGCCGAGGTCAGACTCAAGACGGCCAAGGAAGAAGCCGAGGAGGCCAACGCGGCTAAGAGTGAGTTTCTGGCCAACATGAGCCACGAAATCCGAACCCCGATGAACGCCATTCTGGGCATGACCGATCTGGCCCTGACCACCGAGCTGACTCGTGAACAGCACGATTACCTGACCGCGGTCAAAGATTCGGCCACATCGCTGCTGACCATTCTGGACGACATTCTGGACTTCTCCAAGATCGAGGCCGGACGTCTGGAACTGGAGGAGATAGGGTTCGATTTGCGGGCCGTGGTGGCCAACACCCTGGAAGCGGCGGCCCCCAAGGCCCACAGCAAGGGTTTGGAGCTGGTTTGCCGGGTCGCCCAGGAGGTGCCGGCCCGACTCGTCGGCGACCCGCACCGGCTGCGCCAGATTCTGTTCAACCTGGTCGGCAACGCGGTCAAGTTCACCGAACGGGGCGAGGTAATCGTCCGGGCCGAGCTCAAAGATCGGACCGGGGAGACGGTCCTGGTGTCGTTCGAGGTCTCCGACACCGGGACCGGGATTCCGGTCGAGCGGTTGCCCACCATCTTCGAGGCCTTCACCCAGGCCGACGGTTCGACCACCCGCCGTTACGGCGGCACCGGTCTGGGGTTGGCCATCACCAAGCAGTTGGTCGACCTGATGGGCGGCTCCATTTCGGTCGAAAGCCGACTCGGCGAGGGCTCGACTTTCCGCTTCGCCATCCCCTTCCGCTACGAACCGGGCGAGTCTTCCCGTGCCGTCCCTTGTCCGATCGAGCTGGCGGGTAAACGAATTCTGGTGGTCGATGACAACGCCGCCGCCAGAGAAGTTTTGGTCGAATTGATCGGAGATTACGGCTGCCTGGTCGAGGCGGCGTCGAGCGCCGAGGAGGCGGAGGAGATGCTCGATCGCTCCGCCGGAGACGGCCAGGCGATCGGATTGATCATCATCGATCAGGAGATGCCGGGGACGGACGGGCTGACCCTGGCCGAGCGCCTGAGAAGCAGGCCCCAATGGCGCGAGTTGCCGATCCTGTTCCTGACCACGGAGAATCAACCCCACGACAAACGGTTGGAGGCCGTGCCCAACTCCAACTGGCTGACCAAACCGGTCGCGCCGGAGCGGCTGGCCAACGCGGTCGGCCGCCTCCTGGGATACGATCTGGGAGAAGAGGTTCGGCCCGAGTCGCTGGGGCGGCCGGCGAGGAGGCTCAACCTGCTCCTGGCCGAGGACAATCCGGTCAACCAGAAGCTGGCCGTGGGCCTGTTGACCAAGCGCGGGCACCGGGTCGCGGTGGCGGCCTCGGGCACTCAGGCGCTGGAGGCCTATGACAAAGGCCGGTTCGACGTCATCCTCATGGACATCCAGATGCCGGAGATGGACGGCCTGGAGGCCACCCGGATCATCCGGGAGATGGAAAAGGATTCGGGGCGGCACACCCCCATCGTCGCCCTGACCGCCCACGCCTCGACCGAGGACCGGGAGAGGTGCCGGGCCGCCGGTATGGACGGCTACCTCTCCAAGCCGGTCGATCCGGCCAAGATGTTCGAGGTGATCGAGAACCTGGCCCGTTAAGGCCGCGTCTCCCCTCCTGGACCGGCTAAGATCAGGGGCGGCGAACGGACGGCCTTGAAGTCGCCTTTTGAATCGCCCATGCTTGGTCTTCAACCTTTTCAGGGCTGGTTGGGAGCTGGGCTGGGCGGCTCGATCGCCTGTCACGAGCGACAAACCGGCCCGGGCGGATAAAACATGAACCAGAGCGAGACGTCAGCCATGGGCAAGATCACCGTCCTGTTTCTGTGCACCGGCAACTCCTGCCGCTCCCAAATGGCCGAAGGGTGGACCCGCCGCCTCAAAGGCGAAATCATCGAGCCCCACTCGGCCGGGGTTTCGCCCGGCGTTCTCGACCCCAGGGCGGTCAGAGTGATGGCCGAGGCGGGAGTGGATATCTCCGGCCAGTTTGCCAAAAGTCTGGAGCAACTTGAGCGCCAGGAGTTCGACTACGTCGTCACCCTGTGCGACCACGCCCGGGAGACGTGCCCCTTTTTCCCGGCCAAGACCAGACTCCTCCACGTCGGCTTCGATGACCCGCCCGCCCTGGCGGCCGGGGCGGGAAGCGAGGCGGAGGCCCTGGCGCCCTACCGCCGGGTCCGGGACGAGATCAAAAGATTCGTCGAAGGCCTGCCCGACAACCTGGCCGGGGAATGACGAGCCCATCGTCGAAGCCCCGACAGGCTCGGCCGCCCAAGGGAAAAGGATGACGCCGCCTCCAAGGCGCTTTTCCACTCCCCGGTCGATCCAATCTTCAGGCCGGGGCCGCCCGCGGGATGAGCGCCTGGCCATGACAAGAAGATAGACCGGCAACCCGTTCGAGCCGCTTCGGGCGGTCGCCGCGGGCCGATCTTCGGGCAGGAGAGCCGGTGGTTCGAGGTCCGTTTGGGCCTGGGTGTCGATCGCCAACGATCGCCGTCAGACTCGTCTCTCCGTCCTTGACAGGCCCGCCGCGTCGATCTATATTGCCATCCAGCTATATATGGAGCCGGCAATGGACGAGTTCGTCAGGGTCATGAAGGCCCTTTCCGACCCCAATCGAGTCAAAATAGTCAAACTGCTCCAGCAGCGGGCGTTGTGCGTCTGCGAGCTGAGGGCGGTTTTGGGCCTCTCCCAGCCGACGGTCTCGAAGCATCTCAAGGTGCTGGAAAAGTCGGGCCTGGTCCGGGGCGTGAAGGACGGGCTGTGGGTCAACTACCACCTCACCGACGGCGCCCAGAGTCCCTACGCGGCCAGTCTGTTGGGCGGTTTGCGCCATTGGCTGGACACCGATCCCCAGGTGGCCGGGCTGATGGGCCTCCTGCCGAGCATCGATCGCGACCAGGTCTGCGCCCGGTGAGAATCGGCGCCATATATATAGCTAGTTGGCTATTTATAGGCAAAACAACGGCGGCCGGCTGTCCTTCCGAGAGAGACAAAGAAGGCTCGGTGAGCCCCTTTCGAGCCGGGGCGGTCATTACCGCCGAAGCCGTTTTCGATCAGGCCGGGGCGAAACGCCGGAAGACCGACCCCGGTCCGCCGGTTCGACGGCCATCGAGACCTGGAGCTAAAATCGGCCGACAGGAGGAGGAGTTGTCGTGGCCACCGAAGCCTGCATCGTCAAGGAGCCGAAAGGCCTAGGCTTTTTTGAAAAATACCTGACCGTGTGGGTCATCCTGTGCATCGGGGCGGGGATCGTTCTGGGCAAACTCGCCCCTGGCGTGGCTGGTTATCTCGACGGCCTGGCCATCTACGTCGACGGCGCGCCGGTGGTCTCGATCCCCATCGCCGTCTGCCTTTTCTTCATGATGTACCCGATCATGGTCAAGATCGACTTCGGCGAGGTGGTTTCGGCCGGCAAGAACATCAAGCCGGTCGCCCTGACCCTGGTCGTCAACTGGGCGGTCAAGCCGTTCACCATGTACGGCATCAGCCTCTTCTTTTTAGGGACGCTCTTCTACGGCCTCATCGGCCCCGAGGCGATCGACCTGGTCAAGATGCCCTTGGGCCTGGATCTGCCCGAGGGGGCGAGTCACGGCGTGGGGACGGTGGTCGTGGTGAACGGAGTCAAGATGCTCCAGGTGCCGCTGTGGCGGAGCTACTTGGCCGGCTGCATTCTGCTGGGCATCGCCCCTTGCACGGCCATGGTCCTGGTCTGGGGCTTCCTGGCCCGGGGCAACGACGGCCACACCCTGGTCATGGTGGCCATCAACTCCCTGACCATGCTCTTCCTCTACGGCCCCTTGGGCGGCTTTCTGTTGGGGGTGGGCCGACTGCCGGTGCCCTGGCAGGCGTTGCTGCTCTCCATCGGCATCTACGTCGCCCTGCCCCTGGCGGCCGGCTACGTTTCGAGGAAGCTCGTCATCGCCGCCAAGGGCCGAGACTGGTTCGATCGATCGTTCCTGCCTTTCCTGACCCCGGTCACCATCCTGGCCCTGCTGGTGACGCTGATCCTGCTCTTCTCCTTCAAGGGCGAGGTCATCGTCGCCAACCCGCTGACCATCCTCTGGATCGCCATCCCCCTCTTCATCCAGACGGTCTTCATCTTCGCCGTCACCTACGCCGCGGCCCGGTGGCTCAAGCTGAGCTACCAGGACGCGGCCCCGTCGGCCATGATCGGCGCCTCGAACCACTTCGAGGTGGCCATCGCCACGGCGACGATGCTCTTCGGGCTGTCCTCGGGCGCGGCTCTGGCCACGGTGGTCGGGGTGTTGATCGAGGTCCCGGTGATGCTGATGCTGGTCAGGATTTGCCTTGGCAGTCAGGGACTGTTTCGGGCGGCGTTCGGCGAGTAAGTTCCATACCCGAGCGCCGGCCTAGCCGGCTCTTCGGTCAGGGAAAGCGCCGGCGCGGACCGGCCGTTCGAATCATGGCCGGGGTATCACACCGGATAAATAATCGGGCGGCGGGCTCACCACTTGCCCAGCAGCATCACCGCTCCGATGACCACGAACGCCCCGCCGGCCGCCCGTTTGATGATCGACTCCGGCACCCACTGGCCGATCAGCCCGCCGAAGGCGACGCCGATGACGGTAGCCGCGATCAGCGCGGCCGACGCCCCGGCCAAGACCACCAGCGGCGACTTGGTTTCGGCGGTCATGGTCATCGCCGCCAACTGGGTCTTGTCGCCCATCTCGGCCAGGAAGACGGTCCCGAAAGTGGCCAGAAAGACCTTCCAATCCATAGCTCAAGCTCCTGATTCTCCGGAAGCGCGCCCTCGCCGCACCGCGCCGCGGGAGTGGTAAGACGTTTTGCCACTTGATACACTATTCCTCCGGCCGGAAAAACCGAAAAAGCCGTGTCCGGTTCGCCAAGAGACCGTTCCGGCCGGTCCGGTCCTGGCCGGCCAGGCCTCTGTTGCCGCTCGGCCGATCGAACCCGCCCGGCGGGGTCGCAGATTTGAAAGAGTCGGGACGCATCCCGGCCGAGTTCTTCGGCCGCCGGGCGGTCATTATTTGCTCCACCCGTTCGGCCGAAGCTGGTAAACTGCCGGGCTAGAATTTCGCCCTTCGAGCGGCGAGCCGGGTTTCACCGTCTACATTCAGGAAAGAGCCATGGCCGAGAAACTCTCTCCCAGCGCCCAGAAAGTTCAGGACGAACTCGTTCGCCTTGGTTTCGACCTGACCGTGGTTGAAAAGCAAGACAGCACGCGCAGCGCCGCCGAGGCGGCCGAGGCGGTGGGCTGCCAGGTGGGTCAGATTGCCAAGTCGTTGATATTCCGGGGTAAAGCAAGCGACCGGCCGGTGCTGGTCATCGCCAGCGGGGCCAATCTGGTCGACGAGAAGGCGGTCCGGGACCTGATCGGCGAGAAAATCGGCCGGGCCGACGCCGATTTCGTCAGGGCCAAGACGGGCTTCGCCATCGGCGGCGTGCCGCCGGTGGGCCACAAAGAGAAGCCGGTGTGCGTCATCGACGAAGACCTTTTCAACTACGACACCATCTGGGCGGCGGCGGGCACGCCCAGGGCCGTCTTCTCACTCACGCCGGCCCAACTCGAGGCGATGACCGGCGGGCTCGTCGGCGCGATCAGAAAGGAGCGGCCCGGAAAAACCATTTGACAACCTCAGGGAGAATCGGCACAAGGAGTAGGAAAAACAGAGTGAATTTGGAGGAGTTATGGACCGGTTCAGTGTTGCGGTAGTCGGCGCCACCGGTGCGGTGGGCCGCCAGATGGTCGAATGTCTGTCGGAGCGAAATTTCCCGGCCGAGAAACTCACCCTGCTGGCTTCCGAGCGTTCGGCCGGCAAGACCATCGACTATCAGGGCCACCAACTGCCGGTCAAACTGACCACCCCCGAGGCCTTCGAGGGCATCGACATCGCCGTCTTCTCGGCCGGAGCGGCGGCCTCCAAGGAGTTCGCGCCAGCGGCGGCCGCGGCCGGGGCGGTGGTGGTGGACAACTCCTCGGCCTGGCGAATGGACCCCGAAGTGCCGCTGGTGGTGCCCGAGGTCAACCCCCATGACATCGCCCAGTACAAGAACAAGGGCATCATCGCCAACCCCAACTGCTCGACCATTCAGATGGTCGTGGTCTTGAATCCGATCCACCAGGCGGTCGGCATCGAGCGGGTGGTGGTCTCCACCTACCAGGCCGTCTCCGGCACCGGCCAGAAGGGCGTTCGGGAGCTGGAGTCCCAGGTCAGGGCGCTGTTGAACTTCCAGGAGGTCGAGTGCAACGTCTACCCGCACCGGATCGCCTTCAACGTCCTGCCCCACATCGACGTCTTCCAGGACAACGGCTACACCAAAGAGGAGATGAAGATGGTCCTGGAGACGCGAAAGATCATGGGCGACGACTCGATCAAGGTCACTGCGACCACGGTTCGGGTGCCGGTCTTCTACGGCCACAGCGAGGCGGTCAATCTGACGTTGAAAAAGCCCCTCTCCGCCGCCGAGGCCAGGGAATTGCTGGCCGGGGCCGAGGGGGTCGAGGTGGTCGACGAGCCGCTGGCCAACCGCTACCCGCTGGCCATCGACGCCGCCGGTCAGGATCTGACCCTGGTCGGTCGGATCAGGGAGGACATCTCCCAAGAGAAGGGTCTGGGCCTGGATATGTGGATCGTGGCCGACAACATCCGCAAGGGTGCGGCCACCAACGCCATCCAGATCGCGGAAAGACTGGCCGCCGAGTACCTCTAACCCCGGCGGAGAGGGTTGAAATCGGCGAGTTGCGCATAGCGGCCGGGCGATTCAAGGGCCGCCGACTGAAAAGTCCCAAGGGACTCAAGACCAGACCGACCGCCGGCCGGACCAAAGAGGCCCTCTTCGATCTGTTGGGCGGGGTGGCCGGGTTGAGAGTGGCCGACCTGTTCGCCGGCAGCGGCGCTCTCGGGCTGGAGGCCTTGAGCCGGGGGGCGGCCGGGCTGGTCAGCGTGGAGGTAGACCGGGGCGCCATAAGCGCCATCAAGTCCAACGCCGAGGCCCTGGGATTGGCCGAGGAGATCACGGTGGTGCGGCGGAACTTGAGCCGCGGCTTCGGCTTCCTGGCCGAGTGGGCCCCGCTGGACCTGATCCTGGCCGACCCGCCCTACGACCGGGGCTGGCTGAAGCGGCTGCTCGCGGGCCTGAGGTCGGACATCTTGACCGAAGGCGGCCGGGTGGCCGTGGAGTCGTCGCCAGGCGAGGCTCCGGCCGAACCCGAGGGCTGGACGGTCATAAAACAGCGCCGTTACGGCGACAGCGTCATCACCATTCTGACCCCGGAGGCGAGATGAGTACTCAGATTCAGGCCAAGGTCGCCATCTATCCCGGCTCGTTCGACCCGATCACCAACGGCCACCTGTCCATCATCAACCGGGGGCTGAGCATCTTCGACAAGATCATTGTCGCCGTGGCCATCAATCCCGAAAAGAAGACGCTGTTCACCATCCCCGAGCGGGTCCAACTCATCGAGGCGTCGCTCAACGGCAACGAGCGGATCGAAGTGGACACCTTCGAGGGCCTGACGGTCGATTACGCCAGGAAGCGGGGGGTCCAGGTGATCGTGAGGGGGCTTCGGGCCATGTCCGACTTCGAGTACGAGTTCCAGTTGGGGTTGATGAACCGGCGGCTGAACCGCACCGTCCAGACGGTGTTCATGATGCCCGGCTTCCGCTGGTTCTATATCTCTTCGACCATCATCAAGGAGGCGGCCAAGCTGGGCGGCGACGTCGAGGGACTGGTCCCGCCGGTGGTGGAGAGGGCGCTCAAGGCCAAGTACGGTCTCGAAGTCGAGGCCTAGCCCGGAACGATCGACGGCGGTATGGAATCAATACTTGGCTCGAGACACCCGAGGGCAAATACATAAAAAAGAAGAGCCAGCGCCCCAGCCGGGGCTAAGAGGTACCGGGAAGGTCCCTCTTGCCAGCTCACTTTTAGTATATAGTAAAATCGTACTAACCCGTCAACTCAATCTTTTCTCATTTCCTAATCGACTATCGACGCTCGACCTCGGCGCCACAGCCATTCGGCCCTCAGCCCTTGGGCTCGAAGTCCTTCTCGCCGAAGACCTGGGCGGTGAAGCTCTCCAGCTTGGTGCCCGCCTCCTGCCAGGCCGCCGAGGGCAGGCCGGCCTTCAGGCAGCAATGGGCCAGGAACGTCTCCTTGTCCCAACCCTGCTCGGTGGCCACCTGGGGCAGCAGCACCCCCCGGTTGAAGCCCCGGCTGACGCAGATGCCGTGTTTGCCCACCTCGACCTCATCGGCCGTGGTCTCTTTTAGCGGCGAAAGGACCGAGATCTCGATGTCGCACTCGGCTAGCTCGCGCATGGAGGCCAGGGGCGGAAAGCGGGGGTCGCCGAAGGCGGCCGAAAGGGCCATCTCCTGAACCGTCTCGGCCAGCGACCCCTGACCGACGAAGACGCCGATGCAGCCCCTCAGCGCTCCCCGGTGGTGGAGGGTGACGAACGCCCCCTGGTTTCGGCCCAGGGCCCCATCCTCGGGCGCGGGTTCGGGCCGGGGTTTCCCGGTCAGACGGGCGGCGATGGTCTGGCGGGCCAAAAGCAGCAGCCGCTTTTTGGCCTCATCGTCCAAAATTCCGGCCTCGTCAGGCATAACCCTCTCTCCGGCTTGAGATTTCGAGTCACGGTTCAATAGTAGCCGGGGGGCGGTTTGCGGTCAAGGCGGCTTGACGAGGCTAACCTTTTTGGTAACATGGCCTCACCGCCCCGAGGAGAGATAAGTGACCTCCATCCACGATAAAATCGAAGACATCCTCGACGACATCGCCGAGGAAGTCGAACTGCCCGAGCGGCTGCCGTTGCTGCCGGTCCGGGACGTAGTCATCTTCCCCAACATGGTCATTCCCCTGTTCGTCGGCCGGCCGGCCTCGGTGGCGGCGGTGGAAAACGCCCTGGAGGGTCCCCGTCTGATTCTGCTGGCCGCCCAGTTCGATCCCGAAGTCGACGAACCCGAGCCGGAAGACCTCTTTTCCGTCGGCACCGTGGCCACCGTGCTCAAGAGTCTGAAGCTGGCCGACGGCCGGTTGAAGATCATCGTCCAGGGCCTGTTCAGGGCCCAGGTGGAAGAGTACGCGAGTTTCGAGCCGTTCATCTCGGTCGAGTACAACCCGATCGAGACCGAGGAGCCGGAACACCTCGACGCCGAGATGGAGGCCTCGATGCGCTCCATCAGGGAGATGGCGGAACGGATCCTGTCGCTCAAGGGGCTGTTGTCTTCGGATGTCGTCTCCATGCTGGACAACCTGGAAGAGCCGGGCCGCCTGGCCGACCTGGTCGCCTCCAACCTCCAGATCAAGGTCAGGGAGGCCCAGAAGGTCTTGGAGGAAGCCTCGCCCGCCAAGCGGTTGTCCATCGTCCACACCCTCCTCGCCCGGGAGTTGGAGGTCTCCCAGGTCAAGGCCCGAATCCAGTCCGAGGCCAAGGAGGAGATGACCCGCTCCCAGCGGGAGTACTATCTCCGCGAGCAGATTCGGGCCATCAGGCGCGAACTGGGGGAGACCGATGACCGGGCCGAAGAGGTGGCCCGCTACCGGGAAGCGGTCGCCTCGGCCCGCATGCCGGCCGAGGCCGAGAAGGAGGCCCTCAAGCAGATCGGGCGCTTGGAGCAGATGCACGCCGATTCGGCCGAGGCGACGCTGATCAGGACCTATCTGGACTGGCTGACCGAACTGCCCTGGTCCAAATCGACCCGGGACCGGCTGGACATACGGCGGGCCAAGAAGATTCTGGATGACGACCACTACGGCCTGACCAAGGTCAAGGAACGCATCCTGGAGTATCTGGCCGTCCGCAAGCTCAATCGGAAGAGCAAAGGGCCGATCCTGTGCTTCGTCGGTCCGCCTGGAGTGGGCAAGACCTCCCTGGGACGCTCCATCGCCCGGGCCATGGGTCGCAAGTTCACCCGCATCTCCCTGGGCGGCGTGCACGACGAGGCCGAGATTCGGGGCCATCGAAGAACCTACATCGGGGCGCTGCCCGGCCGGATCATCCAGGGGCTCAAATCGACCGGTTCCAACAACCCGGTGTTCATGATGGATGAAGTGGACAAGATCGGCATGGACTTCAGGGGTGACCCGGCCTCGGCCCTCCTCGAAGTCCTGGACCCGGAGCAGAACGACAAGTTTTCCGACCACTATCTCAATCTGCCCTTCGATCTGTCCAAGGTGATGTTCATCACCACCGCCAACCTCTACGACCCCATCCCCTCGGCCCTGTTGGACCGGATGGAGATCATCGAGCTGCCCGGCTACACCGAACTGGAAAAGGTCAAGATCGCCCGACGCCACCTCCTGCCCCGCCAAATCAAGGAGAACGGGCTCAAACCCGGCGACATCGTCATCAGCGACAGGACCATCCTGGAGATCATCAACACCCACACCCGTGAGGCCGGGTTGCGTAACCTGGAGCGGGCCCTGGGCTCGCTGTGTCGCAAGGCGGCCAGGCGCAAGGCCGAGGGCAGGAAGATGCCTTTGACCGTCACCCCCTCCAAGCTGGACAAGCTCCTGGGTCCGCCCGAGTTCCTGCCCGAGCTCGAGCAGGTCGAAGACGAGGTCGGCGTGGTCACCGGCCTGGCCTGGACGCCGTCCGGCGGCGAGGTGCTCTTCATCGAAGTCTCGATCGTCAAGGGCAAGGGCAACCTGACCCTGACCGGCCAACTGGGCGAGGTGATGCAGGAGTCGGCCCAGGCGGCGCTCAGCTACGCCCGGGCTCGCTCGGCCTGGTTGGGCGTCAGTGACGACTTCTACGAAAACATCGACATCCACATCCACCTTCCCGCCGGCGCCATTCCCAAGGACGGCCCCTCGGCCGGCATCTCTTTGGCCGCCGCCCTGATCTCGTCCCTGACCGGCATCCCGGTCAGGCGCGACGTGGCCATGACCGGCGAGATATCCTTGAGAGGCCACGTCCTGCCCGTGGGCGGCCTCAAGGAGAAGGCCCTGGCCGCACTGAGGGCCAAGGTCAAGAAGATAATCATCCCCGAGAAGAACAAGCGCGAGCTGCGCGAGCTGCCCCGGGAGGTCAAAAAGGGTCTGGAGATCGTAGCGGTCAAGTCGATGGACGAGGTCATCACCGAGGCCTTGATCCGGCCGCTGCCGGGCCCCAAACCGACGTCCGCCCTGGGCGCGGCCCCGGGCCATGCCGAGCGTCCCCGCTCCGAGCCGGTGGCTGCTCGCAGCCGAGGAGCGGGACGGTGATCGCCTACCTCGATCTGGCCGGCGGCCTGGCCGGAGACATGTTCATCTCGGCCTGCCTGGAGGCCGGCCTGGCCGAGGCCGAGCTCATCGGGGTGCTCAAAAAACTGCCCTTGGGACGATGGACGCTGGAACAGGAGCCGGCCCAGGTCTTCGGCCTGGCCGCCCGGCGGATCAGGTTCGCCACCGAACCCTCGCCGCCCCATCGCCACTACGCCCAGATTCGGGACGAGATCATCGCTCCGGCCGAATTGCCGGAGCGGACCAAGCGATTGGCCCTGGCCGCCCTGGCCGCTCTGGCCGAGGCCGAGGCCAAGGTCCACGGCCTCGAGGTCGATCGGGTTCACTTCCACGAGGTCGGGGCCGACGACTCCATCCTGGACCTGGTCGGCGCGGCCGCCTGCCTGGAGCTGTTGGGGGTCGAGCGCTTCATCGCCTCGCCCGCCCCCTTGAGCCGGGGCGTGGGTCGCTCCCAACACGGCCGGCTGCCCCTGCCCGCCCCGGCGACGCTCGAACTTCTCGCCGGCAAGCCGGTCTACGGCGCCGACTCGCCCACGGAGCTCATCACCCCGACCGGGGCGGCGATTCTGACCTGGGCCGATGACTTCGGCCCGCTGCCGGCCATGGAGCTGGCTTCGGTCGGCGTCGCCTTGGGCAGTCGCGAGCCGCAAACCGGCCTGACCCGGCTCTTCCTCGGCCGAGAGGTCAAACTAGCGCCGGGCGAACACCGGGAGGCGGTCACGGTCCTGACCACGACGATCGACGACTCCAGCCCGGAACTGATCGCCCCGCTGATGGACGCCCTCCTGGCCAGAGGCGCCCTGGACGTAACCTTCATGCCGATCCAGATGAAAAAAAACCGGCCTGGCGTCAGGCTGGAGGTGTTGGCCTCGCCGGGTCGGGTCGAGGAACTGGCCGGATTCATTCTCGAGGAGACGACCACGCTGGGGATCCGGATTCGGACCGAGAACCGGGCCTGCCTGGAGCGAAGGTCGGGCCGGGTCGAGGTGGAGGGGCGGTCGGTGGCCGGCAAGTGGGTCAAACGTCCCTCGGGCCGATGGGAGTTTCGGCCGGAATTCGAGGCGGTCAGGGAGGCGGCTGAAGACATGGGCCGCCCGGTGGGATTGATCTACGCCATGGCCCAGGCCGCGGCCTTGGGCAAGGAGCCCTGATTTGGAAGGACGCCATCTGATCGTCGCCGTCTTGGGCGCGGCCGCGATGACCCTGTTGGGTACGATCGGCTACATGGCCATCGAGGGCTGGTCGTTCCTGGACGGCCTTTACATGACCATCATCAGCCTGACCACGGTCGGTTACGGCGAGATCCACTCGCTGTCGCCGATGGGCCGATTGTACACCATCGTCCTCCTTTTGATCGGGGTCGGCTTCATCCTTCTCATCGTCACTCAACTGGCCGAGAGTCTGGTTGAGGGGAACATCAGGCGGGTGCTGGGGAGACGAAAGATGGACAAGGAGATCCAGAAACTGTCCGGCCATTACATCATCTGCGGCTACGGCCGCATCGGCCAGATCGTCACCAAGATATTGCGCGACCAGGGTCTGGAGACGGTGGTCATCGAGAAAGACACCGAACTGACGGCGATGATGGAGGAGGAGGGCGTGCGCTACATCGCCGGCGAGGCCACCACCGACGAGGTGTTGCTCCGGGCCGGCATCGAGAAGGCCCGCTGTCTGGTGGCCGCGGTCAACACCGACGCCGACAACGTCTACATCGTCCTGACCGCCCGCGGTTTGAACAAGACCCTGTTCATCATGGCCCGGGCCGGCGAGCCGGCCGCCGAGCGCAAGCTCCTGCGGGCCGGGGCGGACAAGGTCATCGCCCCCTACGACATCGGGGCCCGGCGGATGGCCCAGTCCATTCTCCGGCCGACCGTGACCTCGCTGTTGGACCTGACCATGGCCGACGCCCGGGACGTGGCCGTTCAGATGGAGGAGCTGCGCGTCGGGAGCGGCTCCCAACTGGCCGGGGTGAAGCTCAAGGACTCCAACATCCGGGCCGAATTGAACCTGATCGTGGTCGCCATTGAGCAGACAGACGGCAAGATGCTCTTCAACCCCGGCCCTGAGGACGTCATCGAGGTCGGGGCGACCTTGATCGTCATCGGTCCCTCCGACAAACTGGACCGTTTGGGCGAGTTGCTCGATTCAGCCTCGGCCCCGGCCTGCCAACTGCCCGATGCGGCCGCCGAGGGCTGATTCCACCCGGCCGGCAAACCGAATCGACCGATCGGCGAACAACACCCCTGCCGGCCTCGGCGGCCGTCGCCCCGGCCGTGTTTCTCCAACCAGTCCAGGCCATTGACTCCACCTCCGCCTTCTGGTCTAATCCTGGCTATGCTCAGAAACAACAACGATGAGTACGCCCTTGCCCGGCGGCGGATGGTGGAGGCCCAGATCAGGGACCGCGGAGTCAGCGACCCAAACGTTTTAGAGGCGATGCTCAAGGTCCCCCGCCATCTCTTCGTCGAGGAGGCCTTGCGCTCCCAGGCCTACGGCGACTACCCGCTCCAGATCGGCGAACATCAGACCATCTCCCAGCCCTACATCGTGGCCGTCATGACCGAGGCGTTGGGGTTGACCAAGTCGGACCGGGTCCTGGAGATAGGGACCGGCTCGGGCTACCAGGCGGCGGTCCTGGCCGAGTTGGCCGAGAAAGTCTACTCCATCGAGCGCATTCGAAGCCTGATGATCAAGGCTCGTCAAACCCTGGACCGGCTGGGTTACCCCAACATCCTCATCAAGCTGGGCGACGGGACCATGGGCTGGCCGGAGGAGGGCCCCTTTGACGCCATCATCGTCACCGCCGGTGCGCCCGACATCCCCGAACCGCTGATCGAGCAACTGGCGCCGGGCGGACGGCTGGTCATTCCGGTCGGCGACCGAGGAACTCAGATGCTCAAAAAGATTACCAAAACCGAGGACGGCCCCCTCACCCAGACCATGATCCCCTGCCGTTTCGTCAGACTCATCGGCCAGCACGGGTGGGTGAGATGACGCCCCCGGCCGCACCACACAGGACGGTCGTCGGCGTCGTCGGGTCGGCCTCCCCCTCGGCCGAGGGCTACCGGCTGGCCCGCCGGGTCGGCCGGTTGCTGGCCCAGGCCGGGGCGGTCGTTCTCTGCGGGGGATTGGGCGGGGTGATGGAGGCGGCCTGCAGGGGGGCGGGCGAGGCGGGCGGCGTGTCGGTCGGACTTCTGCCCGGCGAGTCCCGGGCCGAGGCCAACCCGTATCTGACCATCCCCCTGCCCACGGCCCTCAGCCACACCCGAAACGCCGTCATCGCCAGGGCCGCCCAGGTCCTCATCGCCGTCGAGGGCGCCTTGGGCACCGTCTCGGAGATGGCGTTGGGGCTCAAGATGGGCAAGCGGGTGGTGGGACTGAGGGTCGAGCACGAGCTGCCCGGCCTGATTCCGGCCGAAACCGCCGAAGAGGCGGTGAGGTTGGCCCTGGAAGGACTCGGCTAAGGGGGCATTTTCATGAAAGATTCGGAAAAAATACTCCTGACGATGTACGAATCCAAAGAATTGGATTACAAAGGACCTTGTTCATGGGATTCTAACGACAAGGCTCTCAAGTGTAAGTTAGCAAAGCATATTATTGCCATGGCAAACACGCATGGCGGCAATATAGTTATCGGTGTTTCTGAAAATGAAACAGGTTTTTCCTTGGATGGGTTAGACGGAGCTATGCTCGAAACTGGTGTACGGAGGGATTGAAGGAGGCGGCGCACCCT
>CAZWLY010000023.1:0-37785 GCA_964634465.1 uncultured Thermodesulfobacteriota bacterium
GCATGGCCAAAACCGAAGGCGAGGTCAAAATACTCCTCGATATCGACCGCGTGCTCAGCAAAGAAGAGATAGCCATCCTTGAAACCGCAGCTTGAACGGTAGGTGACTAAACGAAGTGAAAATCGATCCCTGAAAAGTATAAGGGGGACGTTATGTTCAAGAACTTGAAGGTGGCGGGCAAGATCGCCCTTGGTTTCGGACTGTTGATCCTCATCGCCATGGCCCTGGGCGGGGTGGCCTTCTGGAACATGAAGAATGTGGCCGTCGAGTCCACCCAGGTGGCTCGGGACTATGTTCCCCAGGTCAAGACCTTCACCGAAATAGAATCCAGCTCCCTCCAGGCCATGTCCAGCATGCGCGCCTTCATCCTCAGCGCGGACGAGGCCCACCGCAACCAGGGACTGAAAGCCATCGAAAACGTCAAGAAACTCTTCCAGCAGGCCAAAGACCTGGCCCAGCGCTCCCAGGCCCTGAGTCGACTCCGGGGCCAGATCGACCAGGCGGTGGCCAAACTGGCCCAGTACGAAGCCGCCGTTGAGAAAACCAGTCAGTTGAACCAATCAATAACCCAGGCCCGCCTGGCTCTCGATCGGGCCGGAAAGAACTTCATCAAGGCCTGCAACGACTACCTCGACGGGCAGAACCGAGCCCTCGACCAAGAGGTGAAGAGCGGAGCCGGACAGGAGGCGCTTCTCCAGAGAATAAAAAAGATCGATCTGGTCAAAAAAATCCTGGTCGAGGGCGGCATCCTCCAGGTGGACGCCCTCAAAAGCCAGATCATGCGCGACCCAAAACTGCTTGAGGAAACGCTCAAGGGCTTCGAGAACATCGCCAGACTGGCCGCCGAGATCAAGGCCGTCACCTCCGACAGCCAGCACCTCCAGCAGGTGACCAAAATACAGACCAGCGCCCAAACCTACCGGGCCGCCATGGACAAGCTCCGCCAGGACTGGGTCGAGGTCCAGAAGGTTGAACAGGAGCAACGGAAAATCGCCGCCGACATCCTGGCCGCCGCCAGAGACAACGCCGCCGACGGGCTCAACCAGGCCCAGACCATCGCCGCCAAGGCCGAAAAGATGCTCGAAACCGCCTCCACGGTCATGATCATCGGACTGGCCGCAGCCCTCATCCTCGGCGTCGTCCTGGCCGTCGTCATCACCCGCAGCGTCACCAAACCGCTGAATCGGGTCATCGACTCCCTCAACGCCGGCTCCGACCAGGTCGCCGCCGCTTCCAGCCAGGTCTCCGCTTCCAGCCAGTCCCTGGCCGAAGGCGCTTCCGAACAGGCCGCCGCCGTCGAGCAGACTTCCGCCTCCCTCGAACAGCTAAACGCCATGACCCGATCCAACGCCGACAACGCTCAGCAGGCCGACGCCTTGACCAAGGACGCCGATCGGTTGATGACCGAGGCCGGGCAGGCCATGAACGAGATGGCCGCCTCCATGGAGCAAATCGCCGAGGCGGGCCAGGAGATATCCAAAATCGTCAAGTCGATCGACGAGATCGCCTTCCAGACCAATTTGCTGGCCCTCAACGCCGCCGTGGAGGCGGCCCGGGCCGGCGAGGCCGGACAGGGCTTCGCCGTCGTCGCCGACGAGGTCCGCGCCCTGGCCATGCGCGCCGCCGAGGCGGCCAAACACACCCAGAGTCTGGTCGAAGGCACGGTCGGTCGGATCAACCAGGGCGCCGAGTTGGTAACCAGAACCCAGACCAGCTTTACAGAAGTCACCGAGGCCACGAACAAGGTGGCCCATCTGGTCAACGAGATCGCCAACGCCTCCCAGGAGCAGGCCCAGGGCATCGAGCAGATCGACCAGGCCATGGGCCAGATGGACCAAGCCACCCAACAGGTGGCGGCCAACGCCGAGGAGGGCGCCTCGGCGGCCGAGGAGCTGTCCGCCCAGGCGATGACCATGAAGGAGATGGTCGGCCAATTGGTGGCCCTCGTCGGCGGGACGGACGCCAGGGACGGCCGCCGCGGCAAGTCGACCCAACCGGAGGAGCAGCCCGTTCACCGACGCTTGCTCCTCCCGGCCCGCGGGGAGGCCAAGGCGGAGACCGCCGGGCCAGGCGTCCGCGAGGAGGCCAAGGCGGAGACCGCCGCGCCGGTCGCCCGCGAGGTCCGGCCGGAAGAGGTCATTCCCCTGGATGGCGAGGAGGACCTGACCGAGTTCTGATCCCACTCCGCCATCCCCAACGCCCACCGGCCGCGCCGGGCTTTCCCGCCTGCCCGGCGCGGCCGGGTCATCAGGAGGGGGGACGGGAGGAGACCATGAAGCGCGACAAGCAAAACTTCAAATCGAGAGGATCGAGATCGGCGGTCGGCCTGGTTGTCTCTTTTTTTCTCGGGGGGTTGGTGCTGTGCCTACTGTCGATCGTCCAAAAGTTGGCGGTCGGGTTTCCGATTTCGTTCCCCAAAGGGTATCTCATCCCCCTTTTTTTCGGCGGCACTTCGGGGACGGCGCTCTGGCTGGCCTACTCGAGACTGAGAGCGACCAAGGAGGCCCTGCAACAGGCCGGCGAGGTGATGGAGGCCCGGATCAAGGAACGAACGCTCGATCTGGAACGCGAGGTCGCCGGGCGCAAGCGGATCGAGAGGGCGTCGAGACTGAAGCACCAGCAGCTTGTAACCATGTTCGACAGCGTGTCCGAGACGGTCTATGTGTCCGATCCTGAAACCCACGAAGTGTTGTTCGCCAACCGCGTGGTCAGAGAGGCCTTCGGAGAGGTGGTCGGCCGGAAGTGCTACGAGGCTTTTCAAGGCTTCAGCGAGCCCTGCCCTTTCTGTACCAACCCCCAGTTGTTTGGCCCGGAGGCCGTGCCAGAGGTGACTTGGGAACTTTACAATCACCAGCTGGAGCGGTGGTATCACTGCGTCGACCGGGCCATCGACTGGCCTGACGGCCGAAGGGTGCATTTCCAGACGGCGACCGATATCACCGATCGCAAAAAGGCCGAGGACGCGCTCAGGGAGAGCGAAGAGCTCTACCGGGTCACCTTTGAAAGCATTCCCGACGTTATCACCGTATCGAGGATGGAGGACGGCCGCTATGTAAAGGTGAACGACGGTTTCTGCGCCTTGACCGGGTACTCGCGGGAAGAAGTTATCGGCAAGACTCCCTTCGACCTCGACATATTCGTCAACCCGGAGGATCGCAACAAGATGATCAGCCTGTTGAGGGAGGAGGGGAAAGTAAGCAACCTGGAGATTCAATTTCGAATAAAAGACGGAACGATCCTCGATTCCTTGCTCTCGGCGGAATCGTTTCGGTACGGCGGCGAGGACTGTCTGGTCGCAGTCGTCAAGAACATCACCTCGATCAAACATATCGAAAAAGAAAAGGCCAAGCTGGAGACCCAGCTTTTCCAGGCGCAGAAGATGGAGGCGGTGGGCACGTTGGCCAGCGGAATAGCCCACGACTTCAACAACATCCTGCAGGCCATCTCGGGCTATGTCCAACTGATGCAACTGGACGCCGCCGAAACTCATCCCCAGTCGGAATACCTGAACTGGATCAGCGCGGCCATAGAACGGGCGGCCGAGCTCACCCACCGCCTGTTGGCCTTTGGTCGCGAGGTGGAGGTCGAATTGAAACCCTTGGACCTGAACCGGGAGGTGGAGAACACGGTCAGGATGATGGAGCGGACCATCCCCAAAATGATCGAGATTCAGACCCGCCTGGCCGACGGGTTGAAGCCGGTCAGGGGCAGTCCGGTCCAACTGGCGCAAGTGCTCATGAACCTGGGGACCAACGCCGCCGACGCCATGCCCGACGGGGGCCGGCTGGTCATCGAAACCGAGAACGTCCAACTCGATGAGGAATACTGCCGGGCCCGCCCCGGCCTTCAGCCGGGCGAGTATGTGTTGCTGACCGTCTCGGACACCGGCTGCGGCATGGACAAGGAGACGCTTCAGCGCATTTTCGATCCCTTTTTTACGACCAAGGAGGTGGGCAAGGGCACCGGCCTGGGGCTGTTTACGGTCTACGGCATCGTCAAGAACCACGGCGGTCACATCACCTGCTCCAGCGAGCCCGGCCAGGGAACGACCTTCAAACTCCACCTGCCCGCGGCGGCCCAAACCGACGACAGCGACCAGGCCGCCCCGTTCGAGCCCTCGACTGAAACGCTCGAAGGCGATGAGTCGATTCTTTTGGTGGACGACGAGCCGGCCCTCCTGGAAGCGGCCAAGCAGTACCTCGAAAAGTACGGTTACACCGTGATCACGGCCGCCAGCGGCGAGGAGGCCCTCGCTGTCTACGAAAGGAAAGGGGGCGATATCGACCTGGTCGTCCTCGATCTGGTCATGCCCGGCATGGGCGGGCAAAAGTGCCTTGAAAGACTGCTCGCGTTCGACCCTCGGGCCAAAATCGTCGTCGCCAGCGGCTACTCCGCCGACGGCCAGGCCAAAACGGCTCTGGACAGAGGCGCAGCCGGGTTCATCGCCAAACCATATCGGCTCAAAAAAATGCTCGAGATCGTGCGCTGGGTCTTGAATCAGACCGAATAGACCGCCCTCGGCTTCACCCTTTTGAGGCTGAGGTCATATCCGGATCGGAATCAAAGCAGGAAACCTTTCGGGAAGGGGTCGGATTCATCGACCACGAATTCATGTATCCCGGTGACGTAGGCGCTGCCCTGAACTTCGGTCACCACCGCCGGGAAGCTCCCGACCTCGGTCTCGGCGACGATTCGACCTTCGAACCGGGTGCCCAAGAGACTCGAATTGAAAAAAGGCCGCCCCGGCTCCAGCTCGCCCCGGCGGTGGAGCAGGGTCATCTTGGCCGCAGTGCCCGTACCGCACGGGGAACGGTCCAGATGACCTTCGCCGAAAACGACGGCGCTCACGCCCCTGCCGGCGGCGTGGTCCGACGGGTCATAGAACTCCACGACGTCGATGGTGGTCACCTCGGGCCTGGTCGGGTGGGCGACCTCGAGCTGGCGGTTGGCCTCGTCGATGATGGTCATGCCCAACTCGACGAGGGTCTGAGCGTTGGACAAGCTCAGGGACAGGCCGAGTTGATCCAAAGAGACCATGACAAAAAAACCGCTGGCGCAGACCGTATCGACCGCGATTTCCCCGAATCCGGGCACCTCCAGCCTCTCCCCCATGGCGTAGACGAAGGACGGGGCGAAGAGAAGAGCCACGGACCTCACCCGGCCCTGTCGAACGAAGACGGTCGTCCTGACCGGACCGGCCGGCGTATCGACGACGATAGTGGTCTCGGGCTCGGCGACCTCGAGGTCCCCGGTCTCGATCAACGTGGTCACCGCGCCGATGGTCGCCGTGCCGCAGCCGTAAGGGTAGCGCCTGGCATCCATGTAGATGAGGCCGAACTCTGCCTCCGGGCTGACCGGCTCGGTGATGAGCGCCGCCAGCAACTCCTGCCCCCCTCTCGGCTCGGTGCACAGGATCTGCCGGACATGATCCAGGTTCTCCATGAAGTAGCGCCGCTTCTCCACGATGCTCCGGCCCGGCAGGGGCTCCACGCCGCCGACGATTATGCGGTTCACCTCGCCGGCGGTGTGGGAGTCGATGGTCGCCAGCCGGTTTGGATATCTCCGGCGCAACCCGGCAATCGAATGAGAAGTATCCATCTCCAGACTTCCCGTGCCTCCTGATCCCCTCCGGCTCAATACGGCCCGGCCAGGCCGTCGGCCGGGAAGCGCCAAAGCTACATGGAGTCGTCGTCCTCGGAGAGCAGATGGCACTGGTTGGGGTTGACCCGGACCGTAACCTCATCGCCTCTCCGGTAGGGATTGCGCTTCACCAGGCTGATGACGTGGATCATCGTCCCCGAATCGAGTTCGATGAAGTAGCTGGTCTCGCCGCCCATGTAGCTGCGATCCACCACCCGGCCGTGGAAATAATTGGCGCCCGGCTCCACGTCGCATTGATTTCGAGGATAAATCTGGTATTTCTGCGCCCTTATGACCACTCTCACCCGGTCTCTCTCCCGCCACCGCCCCGACTGGAGAACGCTGAGCCGGCTGCCGTCGTCCAGCTCGATGTCGAGCAGATCTTCCTGGCGGGCGACCACGGTGCCCACGAAAAAATTGGAGTGGCCCAGAAAGTCGGCCACGAATTGGTTATACGGATAGTTGTAGACATCCTCGGGGGCGCCCTCCTGCTGCTTCCGGCCGTCTTTCATGACCACGATCTTGTCCGACATGGACAACGCCTCTCGCTGATCGTGGGTCACGAAGACGGTCGTAATCCCCAACTCACGCTGGAGATTGTCCACCTCCCGGCGCATCTCTTCTCTCAGGTTCTCGTCCAGGGCGGAAAGGGGCTCGTCCATGAGCAACACCACCGGTTCGATCACGATGGCCCTGGCCATGGCGATTCTCTGCTGCTGGCCGCCCGATAGTTGGGAGGGCATTCTGTTCTCCACGCCCGGGAGGCGGACCATCTCCAGGGCCCACTTGACCTTTTCCTTTATCTGCGACTTGGGGACGTTTCGGTATTTGAGGCCGAAAGCCACGTTCTCGAAAATGGTCTTGTGGGGAAACAGGGCGTAGTTCTGGAAAATCATGCCGAGGTTTCGCTTGTGGATCGGAATGTCGTTGACCCGCCGGCCGCGGATGTAGATTTCGCCTTCGGTGGGCGTCTCCAGGCCGGCGATCATTCTCAGGATGGTCGTCTTGCCGCATCCCGAGGGCCCCAGAAGCGTGACCAGGGTTCCCTCCTCGATGTCCAGGTCCATCTTTTCAACGGCCACGACCTTGCCGAACCGTTTGACGACTCCTTTGAGTTGGACCGCCGGCGTTGCGCCACCCTTTTCCATAACCGCCTCTCGTCAAAACATCAGCCCGGTCGCCGGACGACGGCCGCCGGCTGTATCCGGCGACCGGGGTTGCTCTCTAGGCGCCGGCTTTGATCCGGTCCCACTTCTCGGCCCATTCCACCTGCTTGCCGTTCCAGTATTTGGGATCGGCGAAGAGGTATCCCTCCAGCTTGCCGGTGGGGTCGAAGGCCGGTAACGCCCTCACTTCCTTGGGCATTTCCACCTTGGTCGGGTCGAGACTGGGCGGATAGCTCTGGCCGATGGCCACGGCGATGGCCGCCTTGGGCTCGAGCATGAAGTTGAGCAGCTTGTGGGCCGCGTCCAAGTCGGTGCCCTTCATGACGAAGATGCACTCCTGCCAGGAGTAGCAGTTCTTCGGGGCCAGGAAGCCGATCGGCTTGCCCTGCTTTTGCAGAGCGGCCACCCGGCCGGACCAGGCCACCGTGGCCAGGATCTCCTCGTTGGCCAACAGGCTCATCAACTCGGCCCCCGAGGCCCAGTACTTCTTGATCATCTTCTGCTGGACCCTGAGGGCGTCCCAGACCTTATCCATGTCGTTGATCTTGTTCGGATTCTGGCCGGTGTACAACGCGGCGTACCAGATGTTGGTCCGCCAGTCGCCCCAACTGCCCAGCTTGCCGTCCAGGCTCTTGTCCCACAGCAGGGCCGCACCCAGCTCTTCCGCCTTTTCCTTGGAGATATACTTGGTGTTGTAGGCGATGCCGGTCTGGCCCAGGTCATAGGGCACGGCCGAGAGCTTGCCGCCGCTGATGGCCCTGTAGGGCCTGATCATGGCCGTCATGACGTTCTTCAGGTTGGGAATCTTGGACTCATCCAGGACCACGCCGAAACCGAGACCGATATAGCGGGCATAGTCGAAGACGCCGCTGAGGTGGGCCAGATTGAACTCCCCTCCGGGCGGGAACGAGGCTTTGACCCGGGTCAGGTAGGAGTCCATGTCGCCGAACTCGCCGTCCACGACCTCGATGCCGGTCGCCTTGGTGAACGGCGTGAAGGCGTACTTGCGAAAGGCCTCGGAGACTACGCCGCCCCAGCCGTCGAAGCGGATGGTCTTCCCTCCGGCCAGCGCCTTGGGCGTCAACCCGAAGGGGCCGCCCGCCAGGCCGACGGCCGCCCCGGCCAGGGCCAGGAATTTCATGAAAGCCCGGCGGCTGACCTCCCCGCGCTGATACCTCCTGTGCATGTCATCGATGCGCTTGCTCCATTTAGTACCCACGATCGACCCCCAATCTTTTGATGGTTACCGACAGGCAGCCGCGCGCCCTTCGCGACCGATTCTTCTTTCGGGTCGCCCTGAATTCGCCTCCCGGCCGCTTTTCAAAGGGCGCGTCCGGCCCCAGACCTCAAGGCGACCATTGCCTTCGATTTTTCCGACCCTGAAGGTCACTTCTCCCTGGCAAACCTTCGAGCCAGGAAACCCGCCAACAAGGGCGTGGCGATGGTCAGAACGATCATCACCGCTCCCAGGGCGTTTATTTCGGGACTGATGGAGTTGCGCAGCATGCCGAATATCTTGACCGGCACCGTCTGATTCCTGGCCGTGGCCCAAAAAAGCGTCGCCGTCACGTCGTCGAAGGAAATGGTGAACGAAAAAAGCATGCCCGCCATGATGGCCGGCGCCAACAGGGGCAGGGTTATTTCCCTGAAGGTCTGAAAGGCGTTGGCCCCGAGGGACATGGCCGCCTCTTCGTAGACCCTCTTGATACCCACCAGCCGCGCCTGGACCACCAGGAGGACATAGGGCAGGGTGATGACGACGTGGCCGATCAAAAGCAGCATGAAGCTCTTTGGCTGCTGAAGCCACCGGATGAACAACAACAGGGCCACGCCCAGGATGACCTCCGGGATCATGATCGGAGCCAGCAAGAGAGTGTTGAGCGTGTTTTTGGCCGGGAAGTCGTAGCGAACGAAGGCCATGGCGGCCAGGATGCCGATGCCGGTCGAGATGATCGCCGTCACACTGCCCAGCACCAGGGAGTTCTTGAATGCGGCCACGATGGACTGGTTCCCGGCCAGCTTGATGAACCATTTGAAAGAGAAGCCCTTCATCGGGAACCAGCCGAACTGTTCCGGATTGAAGGCCAGAACCACCACCACCACGATCGGGGCGAACATGAAGGCGTACACCAGGATGGTGTACAGCCTGATCAGACTCCAGCCGGAGAAAAGCCTCATGCCTTCAAACTCTTGAAAACCTGGCCTATGCCCAGATAGCGGTTGTAGGTGTAGACGATGATGCCCAACAAAGCCAACAGGACGACGCTTATGGCCGATCCGAACGGCCAGTCCAGGGTGCCGATGGCCCGCTTGAAGATGAGGTTGGCGATCATGTCGTTACGCGGCCCGCCCAGAATCATCGGCGTCAGATAGGTGCCCGAGGTAAGGACGAAGATCAACAGGCAACCCGCGCTCACCCCGGGCAGGCTGAGGGGCAAGGTGACCTCCTTGAAGGCCTGCCACTCGGTGCAGCCCAGGCTCTTGGC
Organism: uncultured Thermodesulfobacteriota bacterium; assembly: GCA_964634465.1. Taxonomy (GTDB): domain Bacteria; phylum Desulfobacterota; class Desulfarculia; genus CAZWLY01. Next base: position 9,293 of record CAZWLY010000023.1, read on the forward strand.
CGCTTCGACCAGGCTCTCGTCGATGCCCTCCAGGCTGACATAGATGTTCAGGATCATGAACGGCAGCATGTACTGGATGAGGCCCATCAACACCGAACCCTCGTTGTAGAGCAGCTTCAACGGCTCGGAGAGCAGACCGCTTTGGACCAGCAGGTAGTTGAGCAAGCCCTTTTCGCCCAGGATGTTGATCCAACTCAAGGTCCGGATGATGTAGCTGATCCAGAACGGCAGCATGATCAGCAACAGCATCAAGGGCCTGAACCTGCTCTTGGTGCGCGAAAAGAAGTAGGCGGGGATGTAGCCCATGACCACGCACAGGACGACCGTCTCCAGGGCGATACGAATGGTCCGGATCAGCACGGAAGGGTAAAAGAAATCGGCGAAGAACTTGGCGTAATTTCCGAATTGAAACGCCGGGATGTCCGCGCCGGTCGTCGCCCGCAACCAAAAGCTGTAGACCACGACGAAGCAAACCGGCACCACCAGCCAGAGGAAGACCACCGTCAAGGCGGGGGCGAGCAGGGCCCACGGCTGCCAGGGGCGGCTTCTCATCAGAGCGTCTCCTGGGCGATCCACGGGAGGCGACGATCAGTCGCGCCGAGTGAATCCAACGGCATCGCGGTTTTCATCAGCTCCTCGCCGGGGTTGCGGCCGCGCCGGGCGGCCGACCGGAAGCGATGGCGACCCATCCATCCGCTTCGACTGGGAACAACACCTGCCCGAAACTGTCTTTCGGCCAGGCGAGCGATGAACACCCCCACCGATCAAAAAGGGGATGATGCCTCGCTCTCTTTTTACTATTATAGTAAACTGATTACTAAAATATAATATGCCGTCCGGGGCCGTGTCAAGAGGAATTATTGCTTTGGCGTCCAGTTGTTCATTTTTACGGCGTCCAAAGGCGTCTATCCCTCCCGCTCGATGACCGTGGCCACTCCCTGGCCCCCGCCGACGCAGGCGGCGGCGCAGCCCCATCGGCCTCCCTCCTGGGCCAGAATTCGGGCCAAGGTTCCCACCAATCTCGCCCCGGTCGCCCCCAGCGGGTGGCCGATGGCCGCGGCGCCGCCCATGACGTTGACCCGCTCCGGGTCGAGGCCCATTTCTTTGATGCAATAGAGCGGCACCACGGTGAAGGCCTCGTTTATCTCCCAGAAATCGACCTCGCCGGCTTCGAGGCCGATTTTCTCGAGGGCCTTGCGGCAAGCCGGCACCGGACCGGCACCCATGAGGGTCGGATCGACCCCGGCGAAGCCGATGGACCTGATATCAGCCAGGGGGCTCAGTCCCCGCCGCAAAGCCTCGTCTTTCGACATGAGCACCACCGCGGCGGCGCCCGCGTTCATGGGCGAGGCATTGCCGGCGGTAATCACGCCGTCCTCCTTGAAAACCGGCTTCAACCCGGCCAGCGCCTCCAGATCGGTCTCGGGCCTGACGGCCTGGTCCCGATCGACGAGCATGGTTGCGCCGTCGGCCTGCCGGGCCTCGAGGGGCAGTATCTCGCCGGCCAAAAACCCCGTCTCCATCGCCCTGGCCGCCCGGCGATGGGAGCGGACCGCCCACCGGTCCAGCTCCTCCCTGGTGAAAGCGCCGAGGGAGGCCAGTTTTTCAGCGGTCAGGCCCATGTTCAGGGTGGTGTTCATGTCCCAGTGGGCGTATCTCTCCTCGGTGAACAGGCGCTGGTTGTAGGATATGGCGCCTTGCTCGACCAGGCTGCCGTCCATGGGAACCCGGCTCATGTGTTCCAGTCCGCCCGCGACAACGATGTCGGCGAAACCGGCCGCTATCTCCATGAAGCCGATGTGGATGGCCGCCATGGAAGAGCCGCACTGCTGATCGACGAACTTGGCCGGAATGCTCTCCGACAGGTTGGCCAGGAAGATCGGCAGCCGGCCGCCGAAGCTGAACTGCTCCGTCACTCCGAGGGCCGAACCGACCACCAGGTCGTCCACCTCGCTGGAATCTATTCCCGTCCGCTGGAGCAGCTCCGGCAGCAGGGCGGACAACAACTCGTCGGCCCGGAGGCTGTAGAACCAGTCCCGCTCCGGAGTCCGGGGTTTGGAACGAGATTGGGCGGTGCGGAGATAACCCGCGATCACGACTTCAGTCACCGCTCCTCCTTTGGCCGGGTCCTCGCTCCGGCCTCATTCGGCCAGCCCGCACCACCGGGCCAGGAACATGGCGTAGACCTTGGCGGTGTGGATTACGCTGTCCACCGCCACCCGCTCGTTGGCGCCATGGATGTTCTCGGCCACGGGCCCGTAACAGGTGGCCGCGCCCCGGCCGAAGAAGTGAAAAGCTCTGACGTCGGTGGTGCAGGTGGAGATGTAGTCTTCCGCTTCGCGGCCGGTCAGCTCCCGGTGGCAGTCGTTGAGCACGACCAGGCTCGGGGTCTCCCGGCCGATGACATGGCCCTCGGACTTGAAGCCGTAGAACTCGACGCGGGGCGGGTTCCGGCTCAACCAGGCGTCCTCGCCGGCGGCGCGGGCCACGGTCTCGACGATGCGCCGCTGCACCTCGGAGTAGGTCTGCCCGGGAAAGAAAGACAGCCGGCCGTGGAACTCGGCCGTGGCCGGCACGGTGGACGGCCAGTCGCCGCCCCTGATGATGCCGATGTTCAGGTTCAGGGGATGTTCCAGGTGCTCATAGGCGGGGTGGCGGAGGCGGTTCATCTCGGCCTCCAGCTCCCGCAAGGCGGCGATGAGGGGTTGGCACTTTTCGATTGCGTTCACCCCCGCGCCGGCCTCCAGGACATGGGCCGGCACGCCGGAGAGGCTCACCTTGAACCAGAGCACGCCCACCTGGGCGGTCATGATGGTCGGGCCGAACGGTTCGGGAATGAGCACCGCCTCGGCGTCATACCCGGCGGCCAGGCAGGCCAGCGCCCCGTTGCCGCCGCACTCTTCCTCGATAACCGCCTCCAAGGTGACCGGCCCCTTGAGGCCGAAACCGGCCTCCTCCACCGCCTTGAGGGCGTAGGTCATCGCCGCCACCCCGGACTTCATGTCGCCCGCCCCCCGGCCGTACAGCCAGCCGCCTTCAAGGGTCGGGCGGTAGGGGTCCTTCTCCCACCTGTCGAGCGGTTCGGGGCTGACCACGTCCAGATGGCCGTTGAACAAGGCGCTCCGGCCGCCGTCCACGGCCGCCGGGCGCACGGCGACGAGGTTGTAGCGCCCCTCGTAGCCCCAGAGCGCCGGCGCGAAGCCGGGGTGTTCGGCCAGGGATTCCGGATCGATGGCCACCTTCTTCGGCTCCAGAGAGAGGCGCTTCAGCTCCGAGGCCATCACTTCCAGGGCGGAGGCCTCCTGGCCGAGAGTAGACGGCTGGGCGACCAACCGGGCCGCGAAATCCAGCATGTCGTTGCTCAGGGCATCGACTCGCTCGACTATCTTTTTCTCTTTGGCGTTCATGGATCGCTCTCGTCGAAAAATGTCCTCAGGCCGCCTAGAAGCGGGGGAGTTCGCCTTCGGGCACGATGAGATCGGCCTCGGTCCTGGTCAAGACCTCCTCGATCTCGACGCCCTCGGCGAGTTCCCGCAGCACAAGGCCTTCGGGGCTGACGTGAATGACCGCCAGCTCGGTGATGATCACGTCCACGCATGCCGGCGCGGTCAGCGGCAGGCGGCACTGGTTCAAAATCTTGGGCCGACCGCGGCGGTCGGTATGGGTGGTGGTGACGACGAGTTTTTTCGCCTTCTGGGCCAACTCCATGCCGCCGCCGATGCCCGGCGTGTACTTGCCCGGAATCATCCAGTTGGCCAAATCGCCCTGCCGGCCGACCTCCAGGGCGCCCAAAAAGGCGATATCCAGGCGTCCGCTGCGGATGATGCTGAAGGAGACGGCGCTGTCGAAGAAAGAGGCGCCGGGGCTGACGGTGACATACGCCCCGCCGGCGTCGATGAGGTTGCGGTCCTCCTCTCCCCTGGCCGTGGGCGGGCCCAACCCCAGGATGCCGTTTTCCGAGTGAATCACTATCTGCTTGTCTTTTCCGAGGAAGCGGGGAATGAGGGTCGGGATGCCGATCCCCAGATTGACCACCTGTCCCGACTTGATCTCTTGGGCGGCCCGGCGGGCGATTTTTTCCTTATGACGCATGGTGCTCAAGAATGCCGTACTCGGCGGTCAGCTCTTCGATTACCACCACATGATCCACAAAGGCTCCGGGAGTGTGGACCTGGTCGGGGTCCAAAGCGCCGATGTCCACCAGTTCCTCGACCTCGGCTATGACCAGGTCGGCGGCGGCGGCCATCAGGGGGTTGAAGTTCCTGGCGCTCTTCTCGTACACCAGGTTCCCGTAGCGATCCGCCTTGGCGGCATGGATGAGGGCCACGTCGGCCCTAAGCGCCGGCTCCACCACCACCCGCCGCCCGCCGAAGTCCATGATCCGCTTGCCGCGGCTGATGTCGGTGTCCACGCCGATGTCGGTCAGGATTCCGAACAGCCCCGCTCCGCCGGCCCGGATCTTCTCCGCCAGGATTCCCTGGGGGTAGAATTCCACCTCCAGTTCCTTGCGGTTCATCATGGCGATGGCGCTGGGGCACAGACCCAGATGGCTGGTGATGAGCTTGTCGGCCCGGCCGGCCGCCAGCAGCTTGGCCAGTCCCAGGCCGTCCTCGTTGGCCTCGTTCTTGATCAGGGTCAGCCCGGTGACGCCGCTGTTCAAGACGGCGTCGATGAGGATAAAGGGCGTACCCGGCACCCCGAAGCCCCCAACCATGATCGTCTGCCCGGAGCTGACGCAGCGAGCGACGATTTCCAAGCCGCAGGATTTATCGACCATCGGGGAGTCTCCTGGTCTCAAGACGACGGACAGGCGCCAAGGTCGTTGTCCCCTTTCATGCCATGACGGGTTCCGTCACCCGCCAAAGAGGTCTGCGGCGACCCGGCTCAGGGTCGAGTCCAAACGGTCGAGCAATTCCGCCACCTCCGGTTCGGTGATGATCAGGGGCGGGGCGATGAGCAGGTGGTCTCCCTTGAGCCCCATGATCGGCCGGCGGGGATAGACGATCAGGCCTTGCTCGAAAGCTTCGTCCGTCAACCGGTAGTGGACGTTCTCGCCGGGCGGGAAGGGTTCCCGGGTGTCCCGATCCCGGACGAACTCCAGCGCCCACAAAAGGCCCATCCCCCTGACCTGGCCGATGATGGGGTGCCGGGCGCTCAGCTCTTCGAGCCCGGCCCCGAGCACCTTACCCATGCGGGCGGCGTTGCCGGGCAGATCCTCTTCGAGAATTATCCTCAACACCTCCAGCCCGACGGCGCAGGCCATCGGATTTCCGCAGTAGGTGTGGCCGTGGAAAAAGCCGCCCTGAGCCTGGAACGCCTCGACGATGTCCGCGCGACAGACCGCGGCCCCCAGGGGGAAGTAACCGGCGGCCATGCCCTTGGACAAGGCGATGATGTCGGCCTCTATGTCCCAGTGCTCGTAGGCGAACAGTTTTCCCGTCCGACCGAAGCCGGTCATGACCTCGTCGAGAATGAGCAGGAGGCCGTACTTTCGACAGATTTCCTGGATGACGTCGAAGTATCCCTCCGGCGGCGTCAGCGCCCCGGTGCTGGCCCCGCCCACCGGTTCGACCACAAAGGCCAGAACGTTTTCCGGGCCCTCCTGAAGAATCGTCTCTTCAAGGGCCCAGGCGCAACGCAGCTCGCAGCCGGGGAAGGTCAACCGATAAGGGCACCGGTAGCAGTAGGGGGCGGGTATCTTGGGGTTGGATTTTATCAACTGCCGGAACGGGATCTCCAGGGGCGAGTAGGAGGTCAGCGAGAGCGCCCCCAAAGTGGAGCCGTGATAACTGGGCCAGCGGCTGATGAACTTGTGCCGGCCGCCCTCGCCCCGGACATAGGCGTACTGGCGGGCCAGTTTCATGGCCGACTCCACCGCCTCGGAGCCGCCCGAGACAAAGTAGACCCGATTGAGATGGGGAGCCAGGTTCTGAACCAACAATTCAGACAGCCGGGCCGCCGGTTCGTTTTCGAAATGGAGCCGATAGGCGAAGTAGGTCTTTTGGGCCTGTTCGGCCACGGCCCGGCTCACCCTGCTCCGGCCGTAACCGATGTTGGCGATGACGGCTCCGGAGCAGGCGTCCAGGTACTCCTTGCCGTCCTCGTCCCAGAGGTGTATCCCCTCGGCCCGATCGACGAAAGGCAAGGTGCGTCTGGACTGGTAAAAAATGTATTCCGTGGTCGAAGTCGACATGGCGAACGATCCCGATCAAAGGTAGCGGTGAAGCCCTCTCGAAAGCACGTCCGAGTCAGAAATGCCGGCCGAGCGGCGGAAACCTCGTCGCCGGCCCGTTTTCGTTATCGCCCGGTTTCCTCGCCGTGGAGCACGTCGGAGACCGCTCGCCCCAATTCGACGATGAGGCCGGCGTATTTTTTCTCCACCTGCTTGGCGTTGTGCTCGATGATCGAAAAATCGAAGGAGACGCCGCCCACTCCCCGCCCCGCGGCCCGGCTGATCAGCGGAGCGCCGATGGTAATCAGGCCGGGGACATACTCCTCTTCGCACATGGCGTAGCCCCGACGCCTGACCTCTTCGATTTCCCGCCTGAGCTCGTCCTTGCTGGTGATGGTCCTCTCGGTCTTGGCCTCCAGAGGCATCGCCTCTATGACCCGCTCCAACTCGTCGTCGGGCAAGGTCGATAGATACGCCTTGCCGACGGATGTGTTGTGCATCGAGTCCCTGGCCACGGCCGGCAAGCGGTAGATCATGGTCTCCTCGGCCTCCCGGCGATAGACGATCACCAGAGAGTCATCCATGGCGAAGACGACGTCGATGGTGATGTTGCGTTCGTCGTGGACCCGATCGACCAGGCCCTTGATCAGTCGCAGCTCATCGGCGGCGCGGAGGATATTGCTTCCCAGGGCCAGGGCCTTCAGCCCGAGCCTGAGCTCCTTGGTCTTTTCGTCTTTTTCGAGGTAGCCCAGCCTGACCAGGGTGTTGACGAAACGGTAGGTCGAGGTCATGTTCAGGTCGAGAGTGCGGGATATCTCAGTTTGGGTCAGGCTCGGCGTCTGTTCGTTGAACAGAGACAGTATCTTGAGGCCCTTTTCCAGCGAGGTGGAAAAGTATTGATTATTCGAGGCCATGTGTTACCCTTATGCCCATAGTTTACTTTTATAGTAAATTGTTTACTGATAAAGTATAGCCTTTCCCGGCCGGAGTCAAGGAGAAATTTGTCCCGCCTCGCGGTCTGAGGGTGATCCCGGGGGCCGCCGAGCCAAAAGCCGAGCCATGGAGCGGTCGGTCGGGGAGGCGAGGCGTCCCTCGATCCGGCTCGAAGTCGTGGCGGGTCACGGGCCAGGCGCCGGCCCTGGTTGACAACGGCGGCCGGGGGTGTTTCCCTGGCCCTGGGAGGAACGGATGGAGTATCTGATCGAAGGAGCGCCGGTCTACACCCTCGACAAAGCCGGGAGCGTGGCCGAGGCCCTCCTGGTGGAAGACGGACTGGTCAAGCGGCTCGGCCGGCGCTCGGAGCTGGCCGCCGAGCATCCCAACGCCAAGCGGATCGACCTGGAGGGCGGGGCCGTGATCCCGGCCTTCAACGACTGTCACTGTCACATCCTCCGGCTGGGGCTCGAACTGGAGCGGCCGGATCTTCGCCACTGCCGCTCCGTAGCCGAAATCCAGGCCGCCCTGCTGGACTGGGCGGAGAGCAACCCCGACGCCGAGTGGATCGTCGGCCGGAATTACGACCAGAACATCCTGGCCGAAGGCCGCCACATCACGGCTGACGAACTGGAGGCCGTGGGTCGGGGCAAGCCGGTTTACCTGGGCCACATCAGCCGCCACCTAGGCGTGGCCAGCAACAAGGCCCTGGAGTTGGCCGGCATCCGAGAGGACACGCCCGATCCGCCCGACGGGATCATCGTCCGCGACGAGACCGGCCGCCCCACGGGCGTGCTGCTCGAGATGGCGTTGAGCCTGGTGGAAGAGGCCCTGCCCGAACCCAGCGTGACGGAAATGGCCGAGGCCATATTGGCCGCCGGCCGCAAACTGGCCCAACGCGGCATCCTGGCCGCCTCGGACGCCTTCAGCGGAGGCTGGTACGACCTCGACAAGGAGCTGCTCGCCTATGCCGAGGCCCTGGAGTTGGGAGCGCCGGTCCGGATGACCTTGATGTGCTCCATGGACGCCGTCATGGAGATCGGGTGGACCGATCTGGCGGACGCCGCTCCCCCGGCCAAACATCCCGACCTGCGACTGGGGGCGATTAAGCTGATGGCCGACGGCGCCCTCACCTCGCGCACCGCCGCCCTGCTGGAAGCTTACGAGGACCAGGATACGAACGGCGTCCTGATCTACCCGGAAGAGGAGATCGTCGAGCGGATAGTCCGGGCCCATCGCGGCGGGTGGCAGGTGGCCGTCCACGCCATCGGCGACCGGGCGGTCAAGGCCTGTCTGGACGGGTTCGGCCGGGCCCAGGCCGAAAACCCGCGCCGCGACGCCCGCCATCGGATCGAGCACTGCATGATGGTGAACGAAGAGCTTATCGACCGGATGGCGGAGTTGGGAATCGTCGCCTGCGCCCAACCCGAGTTCATCTGGGGCCTGTGCCACGCCTACCGCCAGGGATTGGGCCCGAGGGCCGAGAGGCTGATGCCCTATCGCACTTGGCAGGAACACGGCGTCCCGCTCTGCTTCGGCTCCGATCAGCCGGTGGTCTCTGGAGACCCCCTCCTCGGCTGGCGGCAGGCGGTGGAGCGCCGGTGCCGGGACGGCGGCTTTCTGGGACCCGAAGAGGGGCTCGATCCCCTGACCGCGCTGAGATGCTATACCAACGGCGGGGCCTACGCCACCTTCGACGACCGGATCGGATCGTTGGAACCGGGCAAGCAGGCCAGATTCGTGGTCTTGTCCCGCCGGCCGGAGGACGTTCTCGACCCCGAGATGAGGATTCTGGCCACCAGCGCCGACCTCCTGGATCAAACTGCTTGACGGCGGCGCGCCGCCCAAACAAGCTCCCGTCTAACGGCGCAGCCCCTTGGCCGGCCCGGCCGTTTGGTGTAAGGAATAGGGGGAAATAACGCCGCCCGGACTCCTTATAAACGGGTCGAGCCGAGGGCGATTTCGATCAGGGCAAGGAGGATAAGGAATGAACTTCGACCAGTTGCGGATAAACGGCGAACGACTCCGGACCACCCTGGAAGAGATGGCCAAGATAGGGGCCACGCCCGGCGGCGGGGTTCAACGGTTGACCTTGAGTGACGAGGACAAGCGGGCCCGCGATCTGTTCGTCAGTTGGTTGAAGGAGCTGGACCTGGAGATCACCATCGACTCCATGGGCAACATCTTCGGCCGGCGGCCCGGCAAGAACAACGACTTGCCGCCGGTGATGAGCGGCTCCCACATCGATTCCCAGCCCAAGGGCGGCCGGTTCGACGGCATCCTGGGGGTGATGGGCGCCCTGGAGGCGCTGAGGACCATCCACGAAAACGGCATCGAAACCGAGCGGCCGCTGGTCATCGTCGATTGGACCAATGAGGAGGGCTCCCGCTTCCCGCCGGCCATGGTCGCCTCGGGAGTCTGGGCCGGAGCGTTGGACCAGGATTGGGCCTACGCCAAGACCGACATCGACGGCAAGAAGTTCGGCGAGGAACTGGAACGGATCGGTTACAAGGGCCCCGTCGAGTGCCGGAAGTTTCCGGTCCACGCCTACTACGAATACCACATCGAGCAGGGCCCCATCCTGGAGCGGGAAGGAATCACCATCGGCGCGCCCAAGGGGATACTCTGCCTACACTGGTACGACGTCCGGGTCGAGGGGACGGCCAACCAGGTCGGTCCGACCCCGATGGAGGGCCGAAACGACGCCCTGTGCGCCGTCGCCGAAATGATCCTGGCCGTCAACCGGTTGCCCGACAAGATGGGCGGCAACATGGTGGCCACCGTGGGCGAAATCCACAACCACCCCAACTCCCGCAATATCATTCCCGACGGCGTCCACTTCACCGTGGACATCAGAAGCTGGGACGACGAGCTGGCGCTCAAGGCCTGGGACGAAGTGGAAAGGGAGTTCCAGGAGATCGCCGCCCGGCGGGGTTGCCCCCTGAAGACCGAGGTGACCTGGCGGGTCGAGCATTCACCCTTTGATGAACGGCTGGTCGAGCGGGTTATGGCCAACGCCGAAAAGCTGGGCTACTCCAGCCTGCGCATGGTTTCCGGGGCCGGCCACGACGCCAGCTATGTCAACCAGTGCGCCCCCACGGCCATGATCTTCGTCCCCTCCATCGACGGCCGCAGCCACGTGGAGGTGGAGGAGACCACTTGGGAGGACTGCGAGGCCGGCGGCAACGTCCTGCTCCACTGCCTGCTCGATTCGGCGATGGAGAAGTAACGTCCCGGCGAAACAGGCGTCACGCCTCTCTAAAAGCGGCCTTGTCGGGCGGGAGAGCCGTCGCCGGGCAGGTCGTCTGCTCATCGAAGCTCGGCCGCCGGCGATGGTTCACCGCCGCCGGCAGCCAAGGTCCGGCGATTGGGGACCGGGTGCTTGGGGGAAGGCCGCTTCGGCCAGCGGAAGGCGAGTCTACTTGCAGCCCCTGCTCTTATCGGAACCGGACCGGTTCTTGGGATCGGGGACCATTCAGGTGCCGACGCCCAGCTTGGGCAGAATCCACCGGTTCAGGACGAACCAGGCGGCGATGACGATCGCCACGGTCAATAAAGAATCCATTCCCTCTCCTTAAAAGATCACCATCGCCTCGGGCCGCCATGACTCGGGCCCGTATTTGCGGCGGAAGTACTCCACGTAACCGCAGCTCAAGGGAAGCCAGTAACGCTCGGTCAAGGTCTCCTCGGTCAACTTCAGGCAGTCCGAGCAGACCTCGAAGCGATGCTCGTAGAGTTTACACCTCTTTGTCGTCACGTCCAAAAAACGGCAGGGGACGTCGGTGTAGATGATCGTCCCGTCCTCTTCCTCGAGCTTCTCGTAGCAGCACTTGCCGCAGCCCTTGCACAGCGACTCCCATTCCTGCTCGCTCATCGGTTCGGTTCCGGGCATGGTCAAAATATAGACTTGCCGGCGGCTCGGTCAAGGCCCCGGCGGTTACTGGCTCAACTCGATCCGCTCGTCGCTGCCGCTCAAGATGCCGATCATCAAGGCCAGATACTCCCTCAGGTGTCGGGTCAGCAGGAAGTTCTCCCGAACCAACCGCTTGGCCCGGCGGCCCATCTCTTCCAGCAGGTCGCGGTTGTGCAACAGGTAGCGGATCCTCAAGGCCGCCCCCTCCGGAGTCCGGACCAAGAACCCGGTCTGGTGATTGATGCACTGCAGCCTGATGCCGCCGGTGTCGCCGCCGATGACCGGCCGGCCCTTCCACATCGCCTCGGTCACGGTCAGCCCGAAGCCCTCCTTGATCGATTTCTGGATGGCGATGTCGGCCGCGCGCTGCAGGGCGTTGATGGTCACGTGGGCGTCGGGCGGCAAAAGCAAGACGTGGATGTCGTCGTCGCCTTCGGCCGCCTGGAGAACCTCCTGATAGACGACCTGGCCCTCGGGGTCGTCGGTCGCCCCGCCGCCGGCCAGGACCAGTTGGAGCGGCACCGCCCGCCGGGCCAACTTGTAGGACTCGATGACGCCCAGGGGGTCCTTGAAGCGATCGAAGCGCGATATCTGGACCACTATCGGCCGGGCCGGGTCGAGGCCGAAGTCGGAGTAGACGGCCATCGCCTCCTTCGGGTTAAGCTCGCGGTTCTTGTCGCTCAAGGGATCGATCGACGGCGGAATGAGGTATTGGCGGTGCTCCATCTTTTGGGCGAACTGGGGCAGGGAGAACACCGAGGCGTCGTAGGCCGAGACGAACCGGCGCAGGTACTTCCAGATGTGGCGGTTGGGTCTGGAGACGTCGATGTGGCACCGCCAGACCCACTTGCCCTTCCGGTTGGGGCAGAAGTGCAGGAGCGGGGCCGGTTGGGGGTCGTGGATGAAGACCACGTCGGCGTCCTCGAGGATCGGGCGCAGCTTTTCGGCCTGTTCGGCATTGGTCCGTTCGTAGGCCTCGAACATCTTGTCGGTGGGCTGCACGGCGAAGCCCTGCAGGCCGTTGTGGAAGGTCTTGGTGCACTGGTAGTAGAGGGGCTCGCCGGTAATCACCTCCCACTGGGCGTCGATGCCCAGGGCCTGCTTGAGCGGGATGAGCTTGTGCAGGATTTCGGCCACCCCGCCGCCCTCCTTGGTGGAGTTGACGTGGACCACCTTCAGCCCCTTTAGCGGGGCGGCCAGTTGGCGGAGTTGGCCGATGGTGCTCGGGCCGACCACCGCGGCGTATTTTTCCAAGAGATCACTCAAAATCGACTTCCTCGAAATAGGCGGCCATCAGATCGGCCAGTTGGCGGCGAATCTCCTTCAACGAGGAGAAGTAGGGATCGATCAGGAGAAACTGGTGGCTCAGGTCCTCGTAGTCGGTGCCGAAGCCGGCCAGCCAGGCGGAGAAATCGTCGCTCTTGGTGTCGGTCCGCCGGCGGGCGTCGATGAAGTGATAGAACACCGAGCCGTAGGACAGCCGGGGCATCAGTCGAGCCAGCTCCACCGGTTCGGCGGCCGCCAGGCCGGTGTCCAGGACCACGATCTGGGACCGGGTGAAGTAGAACTGCTGATCGGCCTGGGCCCAGGGGACCATCTCGCTCTCGTCCAGCCGATCCTCGACGATCTCTATCAGCTCCAGACGAAGCTCCTCCAGGTCGTCATACTCGGCCGGATCGACCACGGCCAGGCGCTCGGCCAGGGACTTGTCGTGAAGGCCGTGGAAAGCCCAGGCGGCGAAGTCGTTGTTGTACTCGGGCTCGTCGAACTGGGGTTGGAGGAGCCGGCCCCAGAAGTGGTGATAGATGCTGCCCCGGTGGACCTGGCTCAAGGCGTCCCTGAACTCCCTGAGGTTCTGGGCCCTGAAACCGGTAGCCATGGCGATCAGGGCGCAGTCTCGAATCTTGAACGGCTCGGCGGGCCGGCCGGCCTCGACCCGGTTCCGGTCCTCGCCGGCGTCCGGGATCGGGGCCTCGCCGGCGTCCGGGATCGGGGCCTCGCCGGCGCCGGCAAAATTCGTGTTCGTCGTGGTCGTCATTTCCTCCCCCCACGGCGGGCGACGTCTTTCCCGCCGCTCGGTTCCGCCTCTCGCTCACCCGCTCCCGGCCGCCCTATCCACCGAGCAGACCGGGTATTGTTCCGGCGGGACAATCACAGTTTGCGGCCCAACCCGGCCGCTGTCAAACCGATAAACCGCTCTCGAGCCCGGCCCTTCCTAGCGCGCCCCGGCCGGCAGCAGGTCCAGCGCCTCGTCCCGGCGCTCGGCGATCTCTTCTCGCTCCTGTTTGGTCGTCGCTTTTTTCAGGGCCAGGTCGAAGTTTTGCAGGGCCTGGCGGCGGCGGCCGAGCTGGGTGAAGCTCCAGGCCAGGGCGGCGTGGGCCTGGGCCAACCGGCCCTGCCGGCCGTAGGCGACGCTCAAGTTGTGGAAGACTTTGGGATCGTCGGGGCAATACTCGGTCAGCTCCTCGTAGATGACCGCCGCTTCCCTGGATCGGTCGAGATCGAGATAGAGCTGCCCCAGCCAGAAAAGGATCGGCCCCCGGCCCGGACTCTTGGGCAGGGCCGTTTTAAGGACCGTCACCGCCTGGTCGAAACGGCCCAAGCGCCTCAGACAGCGGGCGTAAGCGACCACCGGTCCGGCGGCCAGGGGCGCGGCCCGGTACACCTTGGCCAGCCAGGGCAGCGCCTCCTCGGGCCGGTCGGCGTAAAGCAGCCTCAAGCCCCGGCCGTAATCGGCCTCCAGCCCGCTTAGCTGGTCGAAATAGCTCCAGCGGCCGGCGTCGGCGAAGAGGAGGGCCCTGAACCACTTGAACTCGGCCGCGCCGACCCGCTCGGGATCGACGGCGTCCGGCGGCACGGTGTTCTTCAAGAAAGCGATCCGGGACAACAGCCCGGGATGGGTGGACAGATAGGCCGGCGGTTCCTGGCCGTGGAGGCTCTGGACCCGCTCCATCTTCTCCAGAAGGGTGATGATCCCGTTCGGATCGTAGCCGGCCTTGATCATGATCGAGCTGCCCAGGCGATCGGCGTCCAGCTCCTGCTCCCGCGAGTAGGACAACTGCTTGGTCTGGCCGAGCGCGGCCGAGCCGAAGACGCCCGCCCCGGCCAGGCTGGGGTTGCCGGTGACCACCCCGGCCACCACCCCGGCCACCACCCCGGCCAGCACGCCCAGGCCGATTCGCTTGGACTCGGCGATGCGCTGGGAGATGTGGCGGCGCAGCGAATGGGCCAGCTCGTGGCCCATCACCCCGGCCAGCTCGTCGACGTCGGTCATCTGCTCGGCCAGGCCGGTGGTCAAGACGATCAACCCGCCGGGCGCGGCAAAGGCGTTGAGTTGGTTGTCCTTGACCAGAAAGAAGCGGGTCTCGAAGTGGGCTCCGCCGGCCGCCTCGATCAAGGCCTGCCCGACCCGGTCGATGTAGTCGTCGAGGACCCGGTCGCCCACCAGTTCCAGTTCGGAGCGGAGGGCGATCAGCGCCTGGCGGCCCAGCTTCTCCTCTTCGGCCGGGGTCAGCCCTTCGGCGCCGGCGAGCGCCGAGCCGAGGGAGGCGAGGGCCATCAGCCCGGCCAACACCAGGGCCAGGACCCGCCTCATTCACCCCTCCGGGGGTCGATCACGAGCGAGCGGCCGGTCATCTCCGGCGGCTGGTCGAGGCCCATCAATTCCAAGATGGTCGGGGCGACGTCGGCCAACACCCCGCCGGAACGAAGCCCGACTCCCTCGACGCCGACCAGAATGAAGGGCACCGGATTGGACACGGTGTGAGCCGTGTAAGGGTTGCCGTCGGCGTCGAGCATCTGCTCGGCGTTGCCGTGATCCGAGGTGATTATCAGTCTCCCGCCCCTGGCCAGGACCGCCTTTTCGATCCGGCCGACGCACTCGTCCACCGTGGCGCAGGCGACGATCGCCGCCTCCAACACCCCGGTGTGACCGACCATGTCGCCGTTGGCGAAATTGAGAACGATCAAGTCCAAATCGCCGGCCTCGATCTTTTCAAGGACCGCCTCGGTCACCTCGAAGGCCGACATCTGGGGCTTTTGATCGTAGGTCTCCACCTCCTGGGGCGAGGGGATCAATATCCGCTCCTCGCCAGGGAAGGGCTCCTCCTCGCCGCCGTTGAAGAAGTAGGTCACGTGGGCGTACTTCTCGGTTTCGGCGATGCGCAGTTGCTTCAACCCCGCCTTGGAGACGACTTCCCCCAAGAGGCCGGTCAACTTCACCGGCGGGAAGGCGATGGGCAGGTCGAAGGTCTCGTCGTAGTTGGTCATGGTCACGTAGCCGGCCAGCCGGGGTCGGTCCGAGGCGTCGAACTCG
Source organism: uncultured Thermodesulfobacteriota bacterium (assembly GCA_964634465.1). Classification (GTDB taxonomy): domain Bacteria; phylum Desulfobacterota; class Desulfarculia; genus CAZWLY01. The sequence continues at coordinate 24,626 of CAZWLY010000023.1, forward strand.
TCGAAGCCGGGCCAGGTCAGAACCCGGGTCATCTCCCTGGCCCGGTCGGCCCGGAAATTGAAGAAGATCACCCCGTCGCCGTCGCTGATCAAACCGAGCGGCCGACCGCCGGCATCGACGATGACCGTCGGGGTGATGAACTCGTCGGTCTCGCCGTTTTCGTAGCTCTCGGCCATGGCTTCCAGGGGGTCGCTCGCCAGCCGGCCCCGGCCGCGGACCAGCGCCTCGTAGTGGCGCTCGACCCGCTCCCAGCGCTTGTCCCGGTCCATGCCCCAGTACCGTCCCCCCACGGTGGCCACTCGACCGAGGCCCTTGCCGGCCATGACCTCGACGACCTCCTTCAGATACCCCAGGCCGCTCTTGGGCGGCGTGTCCCGGCCGTCCATGAAGGCGTGGACGAAAACCCGATCGACTCCCTCCTGCCGGGCCATATCGATCAGGGCGTAGAGGTGGGTCAGAAGCGAGTGGACCCCGCCGTCGGAGATGAGGCCCAGCAGGTGGAGCGCCCCGCCGGAGGACTTGACGGCGGCCATCACCTCCTTGAAGGCGGGATTGTCGAAGAATTCGCCCGACTCGATGGCCTTGCTGATGCGGACGATGTCCTGATAGACGACCCGGCCGGCGCCCAGGTTCAGGTGGCCGACCTCGGAGTTGCCCATCTGGCCGGCCGGCAGGCCGACCGCCTCGCCGTAGGGAATCAGCTCGGTGTGGGGGTTATCGGCCCAGAGCCGATCCAGGTTGGGCGTCTCGGCCAGAGAGCAGGCGTTGCCCGGACCGGGGGCGCAAATCCCCCACCCGTCCATGATGAGAAGCATGGTCAGCTTGCGTTGGGTCAAGGGGTCACCTCGCGTATCAAGATGAGTCCATGGCGAAGTCTTCCGCCGCGACGAGATTGTACCAGGGCTCGCCTTTGCCGGCCGGATCGGCCACGCTCTCGCCATTCGCCGACCAACCTTCGACCATCATTTCCCGGGCCGATACAGACCGGTCGGCTACCGAGCGCTCTTCAACTCCGGCTCGCCGCCCTCGTCGGTCCACTCAAAGCGGGGCGCGTCGGACCACAGCCCCTCCAAGTCATAATACTCCCGTATCTCGTCCAGGAAAATGTGGATGATCACATCGCCGTAATCGATGAGCACCCAGTTACCCTGGCCGGTCCCCTCGCTGCCCAGCGGGGTCAGCTTGAAGCCCTTCTTGGCCTGGCGAAGAATGTGGTCGCCGATGGCCTGGACCTGGCGGGTGGAGCGGCCGGAGAGGATGAGCATGAAGTCGGTGAAGGAGCAAAGCCCTCTCAGGTCGAGGACGATCAGGTCCTTGGCTTTGCGTTCCATGGCGATGCGGCCGAGCACGAGGGCCATTTCGGAAGGCTCGTCGATCCGGATCATCGGTACAGTCCGTGCTCGCCGATGTAGTTCGCCACCGCCTGCGGGACCAGATAGCGGATCGACTTGTCCTCGGAGATGTACTTGCGGATGCGGGTCGAGGAGATGTCGAGCATGGTCGTCTCCCAGAAGTAGACGTGAAAGCCGGAGGGGTGGATGTAGCGGCCGGCCCTGGGGTCGGGCCGGAAATCGGGCGAGATCTGGTTCAAGAGCTCCTCCACCCGGCCCCGGTGGTAGCCCGGCCGGGAGATGACGATGAAGTCGGCCAGGGAGAACAGCTCGTGGTAGCCCTTCCAGGAAGTGATGTCCAAGAAGGCGTCCAGGCCCAGGATGAACTGGATCTCGTCGTCGGGGTGGTGCTCCCGGATGTCCTTCAGGGTGTCCAGGGACCACGACTTGCCCCGGCGGGCGGCCTCGATGTCGCTGACCCTGAGATGCTCGTTGTCGGCCGTGGCCAGGCGGCACATCTCGAGGCGGTGGGCGAAGTCGAGGACCGGCTTCTCATCCTTGTGGGGTGGCAGGAAGGCCGGAATGATGACCACCTCGTCGAGCTTGAAGTCTTCCCAGACCTCCTCCACCGCCCGCAGGTGTCCGTTGTGGATCGGGTCGAAGGTGCCGCCGAAGAGACCTATCCTCACCGGCTACTCCCTCACCTGACCGTCACCGAAGACGACGAACTTGGTGGTGGTCAGCTCCTTCAACCCCATCGGCCCGTAGGCGTGGAGCTTGTCGGTGGAGATGCCGATCTCGGCGCCCAGGCCCAGCTCGCCGCCGTCGTTCAAGCGGGTCGAGGCGTTGATCATCACCGCCGAGGCGTCCACCGCACTCAAAAAGCGCATCGCCCGGCCGTGGTCGGTGGTGCAGATGGCCTCGGTGTGGCGCGAGCCGTACTTGGCGATGTGCTCCAGGGCCGCCTCCAGGTCGGCCACCACCTTGATCGAGAGGATCAGCTCCAGATACTCGCTCGACCAGTCCAGCTCGACGGCCGCCTTGGCCTCAGGGACGAACCGGCTGGTTTCGGCGCAGCCGCGCAACTCGACGCCCGCCTCGGTCAGTTCGGCGGCCGCCCGGGGCAGAAACTCGGCCGCCACGTCGCGGTGGACCAGAAGCGTCTCCAGGGCGTTGCAGGTGCCGGGCCGCTGGAGCTTGCCGTTGACCAGGAGCCTGAGGGCCATCTCGAGATCGGCCCGGTCGTCCACGTAGAGGTGGCAGACGCCCTTGTAGTGCTTCAGGACCGGCATCCGGGCCGTCTCGACCACCATCCGGATCAAGCCCTCGCCGCCCCGTGGAATGACCAGGTCGATGAAGGCGTCCTGCTTCAAGAGCTCGACTACCGCCTGCCGGTCGGTGGAATCGACCACCTGGACCGCCGCGGCCGGCAGGCCGAGCCGAGACAGGCAGTCCTGGATCAACCCGGCCAGGACGAGGTTGGAGCGGAGGGCTTCGGAGCCGCCCTTCAAGATGACGGCGTTGCCGGCCTTCAAGCACAGCCCGGCGGCGTCGATGGTCACGTTGGGCCGAGATTCGTAGATGAAGCCGATCACCCCCAGGGGGATCCGCATCCGGCCGACCCTGATCCCGTTGGGCCGAACGGTCAGGCCCTCGATCTCGCCCACCGGGTCATCGAGGGCCGCCACCCGCCTCAACCCCTCGGCCATGGCGTCGATCGTCGGGCCGGTGATCGTCAGCCGGTCGATGAAGGCCGCCGGTCGTCCCTCGGCCTGGGCCGCCTCGACGTCGAGGCGGTTGGCGGCGATGATCCGGCCCTGCTCGGCCACCACCTGCTCGGCCAGGCTCAAGAGCAACTCGTCCTTGGCCGATCTGTCCAGCGCCGCCACGCGGGGCGCCGCCTCGGCCGCCGCCGCGGCCAACTCGGCCATGGCCTGGGCTAGCTCAGTAGATGGCACAGAGCGGCCTCCTCCTCCCCGGGGACGAACATGTTGTCCCGGTGGATGATCTCATCGTAATCCTTGTACCCCAATTTGGCTTCGATGTCACGGGTGTTGAGTCCCTTTATCTTGTTGATGTCACCGGAAGAGTAGTTGGTCAGCCCGACGGCGATGACCTCGCCGTCCACCTTGGCCACCCTGACCTGGGCCCCCTTGGCGAAGCGGCCCTGGACCTGGACGACCCCGCTGGGCAAGAGGCTCTTGCCCCGCTTGATGACCGCTTCGGCCGCGCCCTCATCGACGACCACCGCCCCCTTGGACTCCAGGGTGAAGGCGATCCAGTGCTTACGCACCGAAACCCTTCTCTGGGGCCGGAAAAAGGTGCCGATCTCTTTACCGGCCAGAATGTCGCGAAGCACGTTCTCCCGCTTGCCCGAGGCGATGACGGCCGGGATGCCGCACAGCGCCACCTTGTAGGCGGCCTGGATCTTGGAGTACATCCCGCCCAGCCCCCAGGCCGAAGGGTCCTTGTCGGCCATGGCTTCCAGCTCGGCGGTCAACTCGTCCACCTCGGGGATGACCTCGGCCCGGGGGTCCTTCAAGGGATTGGCCGAGTAGAAACCCTCGACCCGGGTCAGGTTGATGTACAGGTCGGCCCCGACCATGGAGGCGATCATGGCCGACAGGTTATCGTTGTCGCCGAACCTGAGTTCGTCCACCGCCACGGTGTCGTTCTCGTTGATGATCGGTATCACCCTCCACTCCAGAAGCTGGAACAGGGTGTTGCGGGCGTTTAAGTAGCGCCGCCGGTGGGCCAGGTCGTCGCGGGTGAGAAGTATCTGGGCCACCGCCTGCTCGTAGCGCGAGAAGGCGCTCTCGTACTCCTGCATGATCAGCGATTGGCCCACGGCCGCCGCCGCCTGGAGCCAGGGCAGATGCTCGGGTCGATCGCCCAGGTTGAGCTTTCTGGCTCCGGCGCCGACCGCGCCCGAGGAGATGATGATGATCTCCAAACCATCCTCTCGCAACAGGGAGATCTGGTCGGCCAGGCGGATGATGACCCGAAGATCCAGCCTGTCGCCGACGGTCAGAACCCCGGTGCCGACCTTGACCACCAGCCGTTTGGCCCCGGAGAGGGCGGCGGCCCGGTCAGTCTTGGCGGTCATCGAACTTCACCTCCAGCTTTTTGGCCATGGCCTCGACCAGATCGCCGACGCCCCGGCCGGTCAAGGCCGATATCTTGAAGACCGGCATTCCGGCCGCCTCGAGCCCGGCCGCCGGATCGCTTCCGGCGTCGTAGAGGTCCATCTTGTTGAGCGCGATCAAACCGTCGCGGGAGGCCAGCTCCGGGCTGAACTCCTTGAGCTCCCGGCGGAGAATCGCCAACGCCTCGGCCGGGCCGGTCTCGGCCGCCGAATCGACGTCCAGGAGAAAGACCAGCAGCCGGGTCCGCTCGATGTGGCGTAGAAACTGGTGACCCAGACCGACGCCCCGGCTGGCTCCTTCGATCAGGCCGGGGATGTCGGCCACCACGAACGGCTCGAAATCCTCGACGACGACCACGCCCAGGTTGGGGATGAGGGTGGTGAAGGGGTAGTCGGCGACTTTGGGTCGGGCCGCCGAGATGAGCGAAATCAGGGTCGATTTACCGGCGTTGGGCAATCCGACCAAGGCGACGTCGGCCAGAAGCTTCAGCTCCAGCCTGAGCCTGAGTTCCTGGCCCGGTTGGCCCGGCTGGGCCCGGCGGGGGGCTCGGTTGGTGGAGGTGGCGAAGTGCTTGTTGCCCTTGCCGCCCCTCCCGCCCCGGAGAACGATCAGCCGCTGGCCGGGCTCGACGAGGTCGCCCAGGAGTTCACCGGACGTCTCGTCGTAGACGAGCGTGCCCGCCGGGACCGAGATTACCAGGTCCTCGCCGTTGGCCCCATGGCGCTGGCCGCCCTCGCCCGGTCGGCCGTTCTTGGCCCTGAAGGTCCGCCGGTGGGTGAAGTCGTAGAGGGTCTGGAGTCGGTCGGTCGCCTCGAGGATGACGGAACCGCCGTCGCCGCCGTCGCCGCCGTCGGGTCCGCCCTTGGGAACGAACTTCTCCCGACGGAACGACACGCAGCCGGCCCCGCCCTTGCCTGATCGAACGGTTATGGTCGCCTGGTCAACGAAGCGCATGATTTACCGACTAAAACTAAAAAAGGATGGGGACCGGCCCCATCCCTCTAGTAGCTCAAACGGCGCTCGGGGTCAAACGACGGGCAGAATGGAGACCTGCTTCCTGCTTCGCCCCAGGCGGGAGTACTTGACCGTCCCGTCGATCAGGGCGAAGAGGGTGAAATCATTGCCCATGCCGACGTTCTCTCCGGGATGGATCTTGGTGCCCAGTTGGCGGACCAGGATGTTGCCGGCCCTGACCAGTTGGCCGTCGTAACGCTTGATGCCCCGGCGCTGGCCCTTGCTGTCGCGTCCGTTTCGGGAGCTGCCCCCGGCTTTCTTGTGAGCCATGGCGTCCTCCTAACAGTCAGGCCCCGGAAATCAGGCCTGGATGTCGGTGATCTTGAGGGTCGTCAGCAACTGGCGATGGCCCTGGGTGCGGCGGTAGCCCTTGCGCCGCTTCTTTTTGAAGACGACGATCTTCTTGCCCTTGCCCTGGGCCTCGACCCGGGCCAGGACCTTGGCTCCCTCGACGAGGGGCCGGCCGATCTTGACTTCGCCGTCGCCGCCGACCATGAGCACCCTGTCCAGGACCACCTCGGAGCCGACCTCGTGGCCGAGCTTCTCGACCTCGAGCCGCTGTCCGACGCTGACCTTGTATTGCTTTCCGCCTGTCTCGATTACGGCGTACATAATCAAATCCTCCTCGACAACGAGCACGTTAAATTAGTCTCATCCCCCGGAGTTGTCAAGGCAATTTTCGCCTCCGGCCCCGGTTTTCGCCAAAGCGGCGGCGGCGGTCGAAAAAGCGCCCCCTCGCCGGTCCGGGGCTCGATTTCCGGCCTGGCCGTTTGTCGGCCTCGGCCAGTGGTGTTAACATATTTTTTTAGCGGAGAATACCATCGATTCGAGGAGGTCGTCATCACCGCCGGAAACGCATCGAACAGAATGGCCCGCTTTCTCGAAGGTCTGGTGAGCATCCCCCGGGCGTTGGGCGGCGATCTGGCGGTCGGACCGGTGCTGGAGGAGGCGCTGAGTCGGCTCATCGGGGCGGCCGAACTCACCGGGGCGGCCGTCCAGGTACTGGACCAGGCCGACGAGAAGCTCCACCACGTGCTCTCCCGCGGCCAAGGCGAAAGCGTCTTCCCGGTCCTGGTCGAGACCGAGGCGGGGCGGGCGCTGTGCAGTCGGGTGGCCGCCACCGGGCGACCCCTCCACTTTTCCGCCGTCCCGGCCGGAGAGCCGGCCCTGGCCGGATTCACCTCCCTGGGGCTCGAAGCGGTCAGCCTGACGCCAATCGTCGCCGGCGGCGGCGTGATGGGCGTGCTGGTCGCCGCCGGGCCGGCCGGGTCGCTGGATGACGAAACCGCGGCCTTTGTCGAGGCGGTCGGGGCCCAGTTGGGCGTCGTCCTGGAAAACGCCGGCCTGCTGGCCGAGGTCCTGGCCGCCGGCGAGGAGTGGGCGGCCACCTTCGACGCCATCAAAGACCTCATCGCCGTTTTCGACTCGGACGGCCGGCTGGTGAGGGCCAACCGGGCTCTGGTCGAGACGCTGGCGCTGAGCCCGGACGACCTGGCCGCCATCGACGGCCACCGGCTTCTGGGCGGGGCGTTGTGCGGTTGCGACGGCGAGACCTGTCTGCTGGACGAGGCGTTGGCCGCCGGTCGAACCCGAACCAAGGAACTGACCAGCCCGGAGTTGGGCGGCCGGTTCCTGGTCACCGTCTCGGCCCTGCCCGGCCGGGGCGCGGTCTTGATCGCCCGCGACGTGTCGCCGATCCAGGAGTTGGAGGCGGCCCGGGCCGAGGCCAAACGATTCGAAGAGACCAACCGCTTCAAAAACGACTTCGTCGCTACCGTCTCCCACCAGTTCAGGACCCCCCTCCACCAAATCATCTCCACCGCCGAAATGCTGGCCGAAGGACTGTTCGAAGCGCTTACACCCGGCCAAGACGAGGCCGTCGGCCATATCCTGTCGGCGGGCCGGCGTTTACTGGCGATGGTCAACGATCTGTTGGACTTGAACAAGCTGGAGGCGGGTAAGTTGGTCTTGGAGACCGGGCCGTTCTCCATGGCCGAGGCGGTCCGCCAGGTCATCGAGACCGCCCGGCAAAGGGCCGAGGAGAAGAGGGTCGAGCTTGTCTTGGCCGACGGATTCGCCGACGGCCGGCTCACGGCCGACCGGCGGCGAATCAAGCAGGCCCTGACCGCTCTGGTGAACCAGGCCCTCGACCGGACCGCGGCCGGCGGGCGGGTGATCCTCGATGCCGAAACGACCGAGGGCAAGCTCATGGTCTCGGTGTCCGGCCCCTCGCCCGACCCCGGCGACGAGGAGCACGCCCTGTCGCTGACCCTGGCCCGGCGTTTAGTCGAACTGCACGGCGGGCGGCTCGACCTCGAACCCGGCCCGGACGGACGCGGTTCGAGAGCGGTTCTGGAACTGCCCCTGGAGGAGTGAATGGCCAGAATCCTGGTTGTGGACGACGAACCGATCAACGTCAAGATGCTCAGCCGCCTCTTGAGTCACGAGGGCTACGAGATCATCGAGGCCGACAACGGCCAGGCCGCCCTGGATATGACCAAGGCCGAGCACCCCGATCTCATCCTCCTGGACGTGATGATGCCCGGCATGGACGGCTTCGAGGTCTGCCGTCGCCTGAAATCCCAGGAATCGACCCGGCTGATCCCGATCGTAATGGTCACCGCCCTGGACACCCTGGAGGACAAGGTCCACGGCATCGAGGTCGGGGCCGACGACTTCTTGACCAAGCCCTACAACCGGGTCGAGCTGTTGGCCCGGACCAAGTCACTCATAAAGATGAAGGCCCTCAACGAGGACCTGGCCCTGGCCTACGCCCACCTGACCGAGTTGAACGACTACGCCGACAAGCTGTTCGCCTCCTTCGAGCCGTCCTCGTTCGCCTTGACCGACTCCCTGCTGGCGCTGGTCGATCAGCTCCTGAGAAAATCTCCGGCCGAGATCGAGCGACCGGAGACGATCTTTCTGGCCGTCGGCGACGCCGGCCCGATCATCACCGGCCGCCTCTACCGCCGGGATGGAGACAGACTGGCGGCCGACCCCGCCCCGGTCAGCGTCCCCCGCGACTCGGTGATCGGCTTCAGCGACGAGGGCCTGGACGTGGCTTTCTCCAATTGGCGCGACGTGGCCGACAGCGTCGAGGACTACCAGGAATTTTTCGAGCCGGCCATCCGGGAGCGAATCTCGCCCATCCTCAACTACACCGCCTACCACTCCGGCCGGGTGGCGATCATGGCCTTCAACTACGGCAAGGAGGTCGGCTTCCACCACGCCCAGGGACTCAAAGGCATGGCCGCCCACGTCAACTTCCTCCAGACCGTCGCCGACCAGATGCGGGAGGTCGAGGAGGCCTTCCTCTACACCGTCGAGGCCCTGGCCCGGGCGGCCGAGGCCAAGGACGAGGAGACCGGCAACCACATCCTCCGGGTCAAGTCCTACACCCAACACCTGGCCCAGGAGCTCGGTCTGGACGCCGAGTACGTCGATCAGATCGGTTACTCGTCGATGATGCACGACGTGGGCAAGATCCACATCCCGGAGTCGATCTTGCTGAAGGAGGGCCCCTTGGCGAGCGAGGAATGGCGGGAGATGATGAAGCACACCGTCTACGGAGCCCAGATATTGGGCGACCATCCCCGCCTGGAGCTGGCTCGCCAGATCGCGCTGCACCACCACGAGAAATGGGACGGCAGCGGCTACCCCCGCCGCCTCAAGGGCGAGAAGATATCCCTGGCCGGTCGGATCGTGACCCTGGCCGACATCTACGACGCGCTTCGTTCACAGCGTTCCTACAAGCCCGCCTTCAGTCACCAAAAGACCATCGACATCATGCTCAACGGCGACGGCCGGGTGGAGCCGAGCCATTTCGACCCCCAGGTTCATGAAGCCTTCAGGCGGATTCATGGAGACTTCGCCGACATCTACGAGGACCTGGCCGACGAGGACGAGCCGGGGCGGCCCACGGCCGGGGTCAACTAGGCGGCCGGCCCCGATCCCTTACAGCGAGCGCCTCGTCGATGAGCGCCGCGAACCAGTCGTGGTTGTCCCGCATGTCGGTCAACCAGCCCTTGAGGTCCAGCACCTCGTCCCGGCAGATCTCGGCCAACACCTCGGGCCGGTCCTCCTCGGCGTTGAGGACCTTCCGAATCGTCTCGGCGCCGAGGCCGAGCCGCCGGGAGAGCCGGGCCATGTTGCCTCGGCGGTAGTAGATGCAGGCCTTGATCATCCGGCCCAAGATCAGGCGCTGGACCCGGCGGTCGATCTCCTCGGGCCCCAGGTCGGTTCGCTCCTCGAGGTGCTCTTTCAGGTCGGCGTAATGCTTCATCATCCGATCGCTCATCAGGTCAAAGACTTCGGCCACGGCCCGCTCCCTGTTCTGTCTTCAACGCCTGGGGAGCATATTAACCGACGAGCGCCCCGACCGACCAGCGCCCCGGCTCCAAAATCGGACGGCCGGTTGACTCCGCATCAAGGGTGGTTATCTTGAATGTTGGGCGATAGCCCTAAGTTACGCCAAATGGTTATGAGGAGACGACCTTATGCGTTTTGATAAATTGACCGTCAAGTCCCAAGAGGCCGTCCAGGAGGCGATGAGCCTGGCCGAAGCCAAGGGACATCCCCAGATCGAGCCGACCCACCTGCTGCTGGCGCTTTTGAGCCAGCCGGAGGGTACGGTCAAGGCCATCTTGAAGAAGATGGGCGTCGGCGTCGATGGACTGATCGCCGAGACCAACCAGGCCCTGGACAAGCTGCCCCAGGTGACCGGCGGCCAGGTGGTCATGTCGGCCGACCTTCGGACCGTCATCGACTCGGCGAGCAAGACCGCGGCCGACATGCACGACGAGTACGTCTCGGTCGAACACCTGTTCATGGCCCTGGCCGTAGTCAAATCGCCGGCGGCCGACATCCTGGCCGGAGCCGGGGCGACGGCCGAGGCCATCCTGAAGGCGTTGGTCGATATTCGAGGCGCCCAGCGGGTGACCGACCAGAACCCCGAAGACAAGTACCAGGCTCTGGACCGCTACACCCGCGACATGACCGACCAGGCCCGGTTGGGCAAGCTGGACCCGGTCATCGGCCGGGACGACGAGATCAGGCGGCTGATCCAGGTTCTCAGCCGCCGAACCAAGAACAACCCGGTCTTGATCGGCGAGCCGGGCGTGGGCAAGACGGCCATCGTCGAGGGTCTGGCCCAGCGCATCGTGGCCGGCGACGTGCCCGACAGCCTCAAGGACAAGCGCCTCCTGGCCCTGGACATGGGCGCCCTCATCGCCGGGGCCAAGTACCGGGGCGAGTTCGAGGACCGCTTGAAGGCCGTCCTCAAGGAGATCGAGGAGGCCCAGGGCCAGATCATCCTCTTCATCGACGAGATGCACACCATCATCGGCGCCGGCGCGGCCGAGGGCGCGGTGGACGCCTCCAACATGCTCAAGCCGGCCCTGGCCCGGGGCGAGCTTCGCTGCGTGGGCGCGACGACGCTCAACGAGTACCGCAAGTACGTCGAGAAGGACGCCGCCCTGGAGCGCCGCTTCCAGCCGGTGATGGTCGCCGAGCCGACGGTGGAGGACACCATCGCCATCCTGCGCGGCTTGAAGGAGCGCTACGAGACCCACCACGGGGTGCGTATCCAGGACGGGGCGATCGTGGCCGCGGCCACGCTCTCCAACCGCTACATCTCCGACCGCTTCCTGCCCGACAAGGCGGTCGATCTCATCGACGAGGCGGCCAGCAAGCTCCGGACCGAGATCGACTCCCTGCCGGCCGAGATCGACGAGAGAGAGCGGCGGCGGATCAAGTTGGAGATCGAGCGCCAGGCCTTGGCCAAGGAGTCCGACGCCGAGAGCAAGGAACGGCTCAAAAAGATCGAGACCGAACTTGAGGAGCTGACCGCCGAGGTGGAGCGGCTCAAGGCCGGCTGGCGCAAGGAGAAGGAGGCCATCAAGGAGGTCTCGGCCATCGCCGAGAAGATCGAGGCGGCCAAGCTGGAGGCCGAGCGGGCCGAGCGGGAGGGCGATCTCACCCGGGCGGCCGAGCTTCGCTACGGCGTCATCCGCGAGCTGGAGGCCAGGCGCGACGAGCTGACCGCCGAGCTGGAGGAGATGCGCGCCGAGCAGGGCGGCGGGCTGCTGAGCGAGGAGGTCACCGCCGAGGACGTGGCCGAGGTGGTGGCCAAGTGGACCAACATCCCCGTCTCCAAGATGATGGAGGGCGAGCGCGAGAAGCTGGTCCACATGGAGGAACGCCTGAGCCGCCGCGTGGTCGGCCAAGAGGAGGCCATCCGGGCCGTCTCCGACGCCGTGCGCCGCTCCCGGTCCGGGCTGTCCGACCCCGAACGGCCCATCGGCTCGTTCATCTTTCTGGGTCCGACCGGTGTGGGCAAAACCGAGCTCTGCCGGGCCCTGGCCGAGTTCATGTTCGACGACGAGCAGGCCCTGATCCGCCTCGACATGTCCGAATACATGGAGCGGCACGCCGTGGCCCGGATGATCGGCGCGCCGCCCGGTTACGTCGGCTACGACGAGGGCGGCCAGTTGACCGAGGCCGTCCGGCGGCGGCCCTACTCGGTCATCCTGCTCGACGAGATCGAGAAGGCCCACCCCGAGGTGTTCAACATCCTGTTGCAGATACTGGACGACGGTCGGATGACCGACGGCCACGGCCGGACGGTGGATTTCAAGAACACCATCGTCATCATGACTTCCAACATCGGCTCCCAGTTCATCCAGGAGTACGCCGGCGCAGAGAATCGGGACAAGATGGTCGAGCTGGTCATGGACGCCTTGCGGGCCCACTTCAAGCCCGAGTTCTTGAACCGCGTCGATGACACGATCATCTTCCACTCCCTTTCCCGGGAGCACATCGACGCCATCATCGACATCCAGCTCGGCTACCTGAAGGCCCGTCTGGCCGAGCGCAAGCTGGAGATCGAGCTGACCGAGAAGGCGAGAAAGGTCCTGGCCGATGAAGGCTACGACCCGGTCTACGGCGCCCGGCCGCTGAAGCGGGCCATCCAGCGCCTGGTCCAAAACCCGCTGGCGGTCAGGCTCCTGGAGGGCGAGTTCGTCGAAGGCGACACGATCAAGATCGACGTCGGCGACAACGGCCGCTTCACCTTCGAGAAGGGTTGATAAAATATGGGGTCCGGCCGCGACAGAGAGGGTGACAGCCCCTTCGCCCCGCCGGCCGGACCCCGAAAAAAGCACGACTGCCCCGACTGCAAGATGTGCCAGTGGTGCTCGGATGTCCGCTGCAACCTCTGCCGCGACGCCGACCGGGGCGAAAGCGCCTTCGCCGGCATGTCCTTCGCCGAACAGATCGAAATGTATGAAAGGATCTGTAAGGAAGAGAGGGAGGGGAAGGAAGACGGGGAGGAGTTTTAATGGAGGTTAAGACTCACATCTTGTTAACCGGGGCGGGTTTTACACACAACTTCGGCGCTCCGCTAGCCAAGGGAATGTGGGCGGAGATATTCAATCACCCTGCCGTGCAGTCGTCTCCGGCTCTAAGAGAATTAATGTTTGACGAGCCTAATTACAAGTCCCTCTATGCAAAAGTTCTTGAAGACGACTATCCTGAACAAGACAAGAATGGGTTGTCCCCCAAATAGAGTGGGCACAGGATTGGTCGTGTAGAGGTAACGACCGGAGGTGTCCATGAGCTGTTCAGTCAACCTTTTTAGGGGGCATTTTGCTGAACTTTTTCACGGTGTCAA
>CAZWLY010000024.1:0-28321 GCA_964634465.1 uncultured Thermodesulfobacteriota bacterium
AACCCCTTGAAATCCTTGGTGGAGCTGAGGGGACTTGAACCCCTGACCTCATGACCGCCAGCCATTATTCTTGTCGCCGAGCGATAAATGACCTATGATGATCTGGCAAATCGAGGGTCATCGTAAGGCGGTATCACCATCATCCGGCAGCCGAAGCGCACTGGGAACGGAATCGATCCCGGTGGACGGTTCTTCCCGCGGCGGTGCGGGCAGACGCCCCGCCGGCTGAAAGGGCCGAAACGGGTCGCTCGCTTCGGGTCCGGCGAGTCAATCGTTCAGGGTTAAGGAGGGAAGAATGAGGGTGAAAAGGGCATCCTTGCTGGTCATCGCCTTGGTCGCGGTCCTTCTCGGCGTCTGGAGCGCCTCTCCGGCCCAGGCCAAGCTCCGGCTCAAAATCTCCCACCAATTCGCCAAAGGAGACGTCCGCGACGAACTCTGCCGCGTCTTCGCCGAGAAGGTGAAGGCCAAGCTGGGAGGCGAGGTGGACTTCCGGATCTATCCGGCCAAGTCGCTTTTCAAGCCCAAGGAGCAGTGGGACGCCATGCGTAAGGGCTCGCTGGACATGAGCCTCTTCCCCCTGGACTACGCCTCGGGCAAGGTGCCTCAGTTCTCGATCACGCTCATGCCCTGCTCGGTCTCGTCCATGAAACAGGCCCACAAGTGGGGCCAGACCGAGGTCGGTAAGCGCATCGAAAAGCTGGCCGAGAAAAACGGCGTCAAGATCATGGTCTGGGCCTGGCTCAACGGCGGTCTGGGCTCCAACAAGCGGATGATCAAGACGCCGGCCGACGTGCCGGGCCTCAAGATGCGCGCCGCCGGCAAGAAGTTCGAGTACATGCTCAAAGAGGCCGGCGCCTCGATCACCTCCATGCCGTCCTCGGAGATCTACCACGCCATGGCCACCGGCGTTCTGGACTCGTGCATGACCTCCACCGGCTCCTTCGTCACCTACCGACTCTACGAGCAGATCAAATTCATCAACATCCCCAGGGACTACTCGATCTGGTACATGGCCGAGCCGCTGTGCATCTCGCTGAAGACCTGGAACCGACTCTCCGCCAAGCAGAAAAAAGCCTTCGAGGAGGTGGCGGCCGAAATGACCGCCAACTGGGTCGAGCCCAAGATGTCGGCGGCGACCCAGACCATGATCGACGCCTACTCCAAGGCCGGGGTCAAGATCCACTACATGACCAAGGCCGAATTCGACCAGTGGCTCGACTTAGCCAGGAAGTCGTCCTGGAAGAACTTCGCCGAGACCGTCGAGGGCGGCAAGGAGCTTCTGGATCTGGCCCTCGAGGCCATGAGCCAGTAATCCAGCCGAGTCAACCGTCTCCACCCTGGCGGTCTGGGGCCTCCCGGCCGCCGGGGTGAACCATCGAGATCAAGAGATCGGAACTGAGTGGGAGTGGAGATGGCGAACAAGAGGGGCGGGGTCTGGCCCTTGGTCGGGCGTCTGGTCGAGCGGATCAACGTGCTGACCGGTTTTCTCGGTGCGCTGGCGATAATGGCCGCGGCGCTGATCGTCACCGAGGGCGTGATCGTGCGCAAGGTCTTGGGCCTGTCCACGGTCTGGCAGATCGAGATGTCGGTCTTCCTTTTGATGTACGCCTGCTTCGTCGGCGCCGGCTACGCCCAACGCAACCACCACCACCTAAACGTCGACCTGGTCATCATCCACCTCTCGCCCAAGGGCCGCGAGATCGTCCTTTTGATCACGGCCGTCGTCTCCTGCCTGATCTGCGGCCTCATCGCCTATCACGCCTGGCCGATGTGGTGGGAGTCGCTGGTAAACAACGAGCACACCGAATCGCTCTGGGGGCCGCCGCTTTGGATTCCCTACCTTTTTTTGCCCCTCGGCATGACCCTGCTCTTTCTGCAGTACCTGGTCCAGATCGTGGACCAAATCGGTCAGATCAGATCCGGGGCCTATAGAACCGAGGCGGTCAGAACCGAGCTCAAGGGCATCGAGATTCCGGCCGGCAGGGGAGACGAGGAGGGCGACGATGAGTGAGCAGGTTTTAAGCGTCGTCGTCTTTTCCAGCGCCCTGGTGCTGCTCCTGTCCGGCATCCCCATCTGGTCCGGCCTGGCCGCGGTGTCTCTCCTCTATATCCTCATCTACTCGCCGCACATCATGGAGACGGTTCCTTTCGTCCTCTACAGCGCCATGGACAGCTTCGCCCTGCTGGCCATTCCGCTGTTCATTCTCTTGTCGGCGCCGATAGCCTGGTCCAAGGCCAGCGGTGATCTGTATGAGGCGCTCCACCGCTGGCTCTACAAGCTGCCCGGCGGCTTGGGGATAAGCTCCATGCTGGCCTCGGGCATCTTCGCCGCCCTGTGCGGCTCCTCGCCGGCCACGGCGGCGGCCATCGGCGGCATCGGCATTCCCGAGATGCGGCGGCGGGGCTACCCGCCTTCCCTGGCCTGCGGGCTGATCGCCCACTCGGGCACTTTCGGCATCCTCATTCCGCCGTCGATCACCATGATCCTCTACGGGATCGCCACCGAGACCTCCATCGGCAAGTGCTTCATCGCCGGAATTTTGCCCGGCTGCCTGGAGATCCTGCTCAGTTGCATCTGGGTCGTCTTCTATTTCAAGTACACTCGGGCCGGGCGGGCGATCCGGACCGCGGAACGCGACATTCACGAGGGGGCCCGAGACGAGGGCCGCTACGAGGGCTGGCAAAAGGACCGGAACGGCGCCTGGGTCGAACGCTACACCTTGAAGGAGCAACTGGCCTATCTGCCCCGGGTGTTGCCGTTCATCTTGATCATCTTCGGCATCATGGGTTCGCTCTACGGCGGCTGGGCCACGCCCAGTGAGGCGGCCGGCGTGGGCGCGGTGCTGTCGTTTCTGCTGGTGATGACCATCTACCGGGTCTGGCGCTGGCGGGACATCAAGGAGATTCTGCACAAGGCGCTCAACGAATCGACCATGATCCTGATGATCATGGCCGCGGCGCTGCTTTTCGCCTACGTCTGCTCCGACCTCTACGTCACCCAGGCCCTGGCCGAGCTGATCCTGGGACTGCCCTTGGGCAAGTGGGGCATCATTCTTTTCATCAACATCCTGCTGTTGATCCTGGGCTTCTTCATCCCGCCGGCGGCGGTCATCTTGATGGTCGCCCCGATGCTCCTGCCGGTCATCACCGGGCTGGGCTTCGACCCGGTCTGGTTCGCGGTGATCATGACCGTCAACTTGGAGATCGGCCTGGTCACCCCGCCGGTGGGCCTGAACCTCTACATCGTCAAGGGGATCGCGCCCGACGTGCCCTTGAGCCAGGTCCTGTGGGGCGTGCTGCCGTTCGTGATCATCGAGGGCATCGTGATCGTCCTCGTCTGCATCTTCCCCGAGCTGGCCACCTGGCTGCCGAGCAAGATGATCGGCTAGCCCGGAGGCGAGGCATCCAGGCCCGGCGGAGGCGGCCCAAGGAAAAGATCGAACTGGCCGGGGAACAGATCAGTCTCCTGGAGCGCTTCGGCCCGGAGTTTTCGGGAGCGGCACGTCGAAACCAACGGCGTGGGCGACCTGGTGGCCGTGGACGTCTTCCTGGCCGGCAGCCTGAAGGGGCGTGGGCCGAGTGTGTCTCCAGTCGGTGATCGACCGCCACAGCCGATACGCCCTGGGGCCGGTCCTGCACCCCCAGGACCAGCGGCAAGGCCGAACGCTTCGTCCAGGCCAGTATCGAGGAATGGGCCGGCAAACAGGCTTATGAGTCATCCGCTGAGAGGGCGGAGCGCCTCCAGACATGGATGGAAAAATACAACCACACCAGACCCCACGCCGCCCTCGACAGAAAACCGCCAATCACCAGACTCAAAAACTGCGAACAACGTCCTTGATAACTACAGGTTAGGTCCGCCGAATCACCACATCGAAGACTGAGCGAAGCCGCAGACGGCCCTCCGCCTGGAGAGCCGTCCGGAAAAAGGGACTCGATCGGGAAATATCAGGCCATTTGAGAGCGAGTCAAGGGACGCCCCTTCCGACGGCTCAAGCCCGGAGGCCAATTCGGACTGAGCCGCGAAGGCCTGATGAAGAACCCTTACCCTCGTCGAGAAAGAGGGGCGCGGTAATAACTTTTAAGGCGTTGGCTCCTCTGGGGGTCAGGCCCGCAAGAGACGAGCGTTGAGGGCCACTATCACCGTGCTCAAAGACATCAGAACCGCTCCCATGGCCGGGCTGAGAATCACCCCCCAGGAAGCGAGCACCCCCGCTGCCAGTGGTATGGCCAACAGGTTGTAGCCGGTGGCCCAGAACAGGTTCTGAACCATCTTTCTGTAGGTTGCCTTGGCCAGGCACGAAGATGGAAGCCACGTCGCCGGGATCGCTCCGCACCAGCACGATATCCGCGGTTTCGACCGCCACATCGGTTCCGGCGCCCACCGCGATGCCGACATCGGCGGTGGCCAGGGCCGGCGCGTCGTTTATTCCGTCGCCCGTCATCGCCACCTTGAGTCCGCGCCCCATCAACTCCTTTATCTTCTCCGCTTTCTGGTCCGGAAGGACTTCGGCGAAATAATCGTCGAGACCCAGCGTTTGGGAAACGGCTTCGGCCACCTCCTTCTTGTCCCCGGTGAGCATCACGCACTTTATTCCCATTTGATGAAGTGTTTCTACGGCCTGCTTCGATTCCGGCCTGATAGTGTCGCCCAGCGCCACGGCGCCGACGAGCTCTTCCTCTTTCAAGACGAAGATCACCGTCCGCCCTTGGGCGTATTGTTCCGAAAGGGCGCTTTCGTCATACGAGGTCGATTTCTCCACAAGGTAACCGGGGCTCACCACCGCTGCCCTGACGCCGGCGACAACTCCCTCAACGCCCTTTCCCTTTATGGCCTTGAAATCCGCCGCCCGCTCGATGTCGAGAGATCGCTCCTCGGCCGCACGCACGATGCCCGCGGCGATCGGGTGCTCCGAAAGGGCTTCCAGCCCCGCGGCCAGTCTCAACACCTCGTCTTCGCTCAGTCCGGCAAAGGGGATGACCGCCTGGACGCCGAAATGGCCTTCGGTAAGCGTTCCGGTCTTGTCGAAAACCACGGCGTCCACCAGCCGGGCCTGCTCGAACGACACCCGGTTGCGGATCAAGAGTCCTTTTCGGGCGGCGAGGGCGGTCGAGACCGCCACTACCAGCGGTATCGCCAGGCCCAGGGCGTGGGGGCAGGTTATGACCATCACCGTGACCATCCGCTCGATGGCGAACGGGATTTCACCGCGCAGGCTGAGCCACACCGCCAACGTCACCCCGCCCGCGGTAAGCGAGACGATGGTAAGCCACATGGCGACGCGGTTGGCCAGGTCCTGGGTGCGCGACTTCGATTCCTGGGCCCGCCTCACCATC
Source organism: uncultured Thermodesulfobacteriota bacterium (assembly GCA_964634465.1). Lineage (GTDB taxonomy): Bacteria > Desulfobacterota > Desulfarculia > CAZWLY01. The sequence continues at coordinate 5,338 of CAZWLY010000024.1, forward strand.
GCCACGACTTGAGACAGGAAGGTCTCCTCCCCCACCTTTTCGACGCGGACGGTGACCGACCCCTTGCCGTTGAGCGCGCCGCCTATCACCGGATCGCCTTCCTCCTTGGCGACAGGGCGGGATTCGCCGGTGAGAAGCGATTCGTTCACCGTGGTGCGACCTTCGGTAACCACGCCGTCCGTGGGAAACTTTTCCCCTGGTCGAATGATGATCAGGTCTTCTTTTTGCAACTGTTCGACGGGGACGTCCTTGATGTTCCCGTCATCGCTCAGCCGGTGGGCGCTCGACGGCATGAGCTTGACAAGCTCTTCGAGCGCTCTCGACGCCCCCATTATCGACTTCATTTCGATCCAGTGGCCGAGGAGCATGATGTCGATAAGGGTGGCCAGCTCCCAGAAAAAGACCTTGCCCTCGAGCCCCAGCACGACAGCGACGCTGTAGACGTAGGAAACGGTGACGGCAAGGGCGATGAGCGTCATCATGCCGGGCCGCAGCTTCCCGAATTCCTGCACGAGCCCCTTCAGGAACGGCCAGCCTCCATAGAGATAAATCACCGAAGCGAGCGCCAGAAGGACGTAGGCGCTGCCCGGGAAGGCGAGGCTGCCCTCCAGCCCCAGAAAGGCCTGGATCGCCGGCGAGAGGATGAGAACGGGCACGGTGAGCGCCAAGGAGATCCAGAATCTCTTCTGGAAATCGCGCACCATGTGGGCGTGGTGATCGTGGTGACCATGACCGCCTGCGCCTTCGTGATGTGCGCCGTGCGCCTCGTGGTGTTCGCCCCCACCATGTCCCTTATGCTCTCCGGGCATGGAGTGGTGAGAGTGTTCAGCACGGGAATGATCCACTCCGTCTTCGCGCCCGGAAGCCGCCTCATGATGATGCATGTGGTTGCCGTGGTCTTCTTTCATGACTCCCCTTCTTTTTTTTTCAGACCGGCGGCGGGTACGCCGCGGGAATCCATCAAAGGTTTTCGACAACGGCCTCCAGTTTGGCTCTGACCTCGGCGGCCACCTCCCTCAGTCGCAGATTCTCAACGGCCATCATCGAGGCGACCGGATCGACGGCGGCCATCTCGACTTCGCCTTCGGCGAGTTCCTGGACGACCACGTTGCAAGGGAGCATGGCGCCTATCTTGTCTTCGAGCGCGAGCGCCTTGTGGGCGAAGGGCGGGTTGCAGGCCCCGAGAATCTTGTGGGGCCGGAAGTCGACGCCGAACTTCTTCTTCATCGTGGCCTGGACGTCTATCTCGGTGAGGATGCCGAAACCTTGTTCTTTCAAGGCCTGGACAACTCGCTCCACGGCTTCGTCGAAAGAAGCCTCGATCGTCTCTTGGTGAAATAGTAGGTCATTGTTGTTCCCCCCCTGTGAAGTGGGCCGTCTTGAAGCTGCAAAGCTTGCCGCCCCCAAAGCGAGACGTCTCCGAAAAAAATGCTCCTCGGGCTCCAAGAACTGACGGCGCCCGCTGGCTCCTCGTTCGCTTGCGCCGGGTCTCGGTCATCCTGTCGTTTTTCGCCCTCGCTTCTTTGGCTGAGGTTCTCGTCCCGCTCGCTCTGCCTCGCCGGGATTTCGATTTCACGACCTTGCGGCGGATCGCTCTCGGCTGAGGCAACCGTGTATTCCTCTCCGCGAAACGAACCGAACAGCGGAGTGCGCTCCACCATTACCGGAGATATCATATTTATAATACCGTATTATGTAGCATATACACCCGGCCGGCCCCAAAAGGATATTTTTCCAGCAATTCCATGGCGATATCCAACCCGGCCGGCGAGAGGGCGGGAGCGAGAAGAGGTTTTCCTGGTAAACTATGGGCCAAAAAACAGCCGGAGTCTATCGCTTGGGCTTCCGTTTTTTGAGAAGCGCCCTTGGCATCTTGCGCCAGCGGTTTCATTGGGAAAGGGCGGCGATAAGGCGGCGTCCCTGGAGGGTCGGGGCCGGCTCTCGGCCGTGGGTCGGGAACGGGAACTCTCTTGGATGCCGGAGGCCGGCTGGAGGGGGTTCACACTCGCGAGGCCAGGTCCGGGTCACGCCGGGATGCCATGCCCTTCATCTGGGAGCGGAGTATCAAGGTGGGTGCCCGCGGAGCCGCAACTCCCTGTGAACCAAAGAAAAGCAAAGACCCCGCCGGACTGATCCCGACAGGGTCTCGCCTCGACCAACAACCGCCTTGAGCTGCCGAATTGAAACCGGCCTCGCCGATCGGCCGCCGGCTCGATTCGACTACTTGGTGCCGAACAGCCGGTCGCCGGCGTCGCCCAAGCCGGGCAAGATGTAGTAGATCTCGTTGAGCCGTTCATCCAGGGAGGCGCCCCAGATCTCCACGTCGGGATGGTGGCGCTCCATCTCCTGGACGCCTTCGGGCGCGGCCACCAGGCAGATGGCCTTGATCCTGGAGCAGCCGGCCTCCTTGAGCAGGTTCACCGCGGCCGCCATCGAGCCGCCGGTGGCCAGCATCGGGTCGAGGATGATGGTCGTGCGCTGATCGATGTCGCTGCAGAACTTGCTGTAATACTGAACCGGCTCGGCCGTCTCCTCGTTGCGATAAAGCCCGACCACGTTGACCCTGGCCGAAGGGATGAGGTCCAGGACGCCCTGGAGCATACCGATGCCGGCCCTCAGAATCGGGGCCACGGCCACCTTCTTGCCCGAGACCTTTTGGACGCGCACCGGCCCGGCCCAGCCCTCGACCTCTTTGGTCTCGGTGATCATGTATCGGGTCGCCTCGTAGGTCAGCAGGTTGGTCAACTCGCGGGTTACTTGGCGAAAGAGGGTGGTGTTGGTTTTGACGTTGCGCAAGATGCCCAGTTTGTGTTGGATCAGCGGGTGGTTGACCGGGTGGAACGACATTTACGCCTCCAACTGATTTAAAGATGTCTATCAAGATGCGCCCCACCCGGGCGAACCGAGGGCGTCGGAGCCTTCCGGCCCGCACGCGAGGGTGGGCTTGGTTCCTTTTGGACGCCGGAGAGGGCGTAAAGGCGGCGGCCGAGCGGGCGGCGTGACGCCCGGCCCATGTTGCTACTTTTCCGCCGGCGAGTCAAGCCGGTTCACGGCCGCGACCCCAGGCCCGATCGGTCGCCTGGCTCGCCTGGCCGCGGTTCGACCGGCCGAGACTTACGGCTCATTCCGGACCGCCCTCTTGAGGTCGATGATCCTGGCCCCGCCGGGATAGCCGGCGGTCTCATAGGTGGTGATGCTCTGAATCCTGGCAATCACCTCTCCCAACCGCTCGATCTGTTCCAGAATCATACTTGCCCGCGAGGCCAGCTCGCGATCGTCGGAAAGCTTACGCAAGAGCAACTCGCACTGGCCGACGACCGCCTGGAGCGGCTGGTTGAGTTCGTGGCAGGTCGCTCCGGCCATGGCGATCGCCCCCTCCAGCTTCAAACGCCTTTTCAGGTCGGCCTCGGCCCGCTTGCGCTCGGTGACATCGATGGCCACGGCCCATCTGGCGAAGCCGGAGATGGGAAGCCGGCTGGAGATGCTGGACAGGAAAAATATCTTCGCCTCGCCGTTCTTGCACCTGATCTCGACCTCGAAGTCGCGGTAATCGTTTCCCAACTCCCCGAGGCGTTCGGCCAACTCGACCTGAGACATCTTGTCGGGGATCAACCGATCCATCACCCGGGCCAAGTCTCCCAGCAACTCGCCGTCGTCGTAACCGGTCAGCTTTTTGAGCTCCCGGTTGACCCAAACGATGTCGCCTTTTTCATCCCTGGCCACGACGCCGACGCCGGGGAGGTTGTCCAAAATGTCGCGCAGCCGCTCCTCGCCCTCCTTGAGCGCTACTTCGGTGCGCTTGATGGCGGTGATGTCCCTCACCGACTCCACCGCCCCGACCACCTCGCCCGCGGCATTGAACAGCGGCTGGGCCGAGCTCATGAGATAGACGCCGCCGTCGCCCAGGTTGGGATGGAACGACTCGGCCTCCAGGCGCGGGCCGTCCTTGAACATCCTGCGGTATCGGTTTTCGATCCCTGTCGCCCGCTGGATGACCAGATCGACCAGGACCGGCCGCCGCTCGCCGTAGAAGGGGAGGGCGTACTCGTAGTCGCCCTTGCCGATCATGTCTTCGGCCGGGATGCCGGTCAGTTTTTCCATGGCCTTGTTCCAGGCCAAGACCCGCCCTGCCTTGTCGATGGCCCAGGTGGGATCGGGCAGGTAGTCGAGGATCTGGGCCAGCCGGATTTCGGAGATGTCGATGATCTGCTCGATCAACCGCTGTTCGGCGGCCCGCAATCGAGCCGTCTCCCGCTTCAGACTCTCGATTTCGGCCAGGAGTTCGGCCTTGGTTCTGGAGTCTTCAGGCATGGCGTTCGACAAAACCGGCGAGCACAAACGCAGACACTCCACCGTTTCGGGGGCGATATCCAAAAACCTATGCTGAAAGCAGATCGACCTTTCGATCCACAGGCGGCCCGGCTTTTTCGGCGGTCGGCCGATGACGACCCATGCTGCGCCGAAAATTCGACCGAAGCGACCTATTTTGCCTCGACAATGGAGTCATGATAAGGCATCGACCACGACTTATCAAGGTCGATCGTCGAGGAAAACGACCGCTCATGCGAGCCGTCTTTTGCCGGCCGGGCCGAGGTGGGGTATGGTTAAGGATTGAGTCGGCCAAAGGAGCCCCGAGTTTGTCAGAGGAACCGGTCATCGAGGTCAGCGCCCTGACCAAAGTGTTCGGCAAGGGCGAAGACGCCGTCAAGGCGCTCGACGGGGTGTCGTTCACCGTCAGGCGCGGTACGATCGTCGGGCTTTTGGGGCCCAACGGCGCGGGCAAGACGACGACCATCCAACATCTGTTGGGGCTGACCACGCCCACTTCCGGTGTGGTCAAGGCCCTGGGCCTGGACGTGGCCAAGCACCGCCGGAAGATACTGGCCCGGGTCAACTTCGCCTCGGCGGCCGTCTCACTGCCCTCGAATCTGACCGCCTATGAGAACCTGTCGGTCTTCGCCCGCCTTTACGGCCTCAGCCGGCCCCGAGCCAAGATCGAGGAACTGCTGGAGCTCTTCGAGATCACGGAGACGGCCAGGCGTAAGACCGGGGCTCTCTCCTCCGGCCAGCAGACCAGGCTGAATTTGTGCAAGGCCTTTCTCAACGATCCGGAGATCCTCTACCTGGACGAGCCGACGGCCAGTCTGGACCCCAACATCGCCGCCAAGGTCCGCGACACCTTGAAGGCCATCCAGGAGAGAAGGGGGGTGACCATGGTCTACACCTCCCACAACATGGCCGAGGTGGAGCAGATCTGCCAGGAGGTGATCTTTCTCAACCGCGGCCGGATCGTCGCCCAGGGGCCGCCGGGCAAGGTAATGGCCGAGTCCCGTTCGGCCAGTCTGGAGGAGGTCTTCATCGCCATCGCCCGCGACGAGGAGCGATTCGGCTGGAGAGGGCGGTCGTGATGTGGCTTCGGATCTACGCGCTCATGCTGAGGCAGTTCTACACCTACAAGCGGAGCCCGACCCGCTGGATGGGCCTCTTCTTCTGGCCGGTGATGTCGCTGTTGGTCTGGGGCTTCGTGACCCGCTACCTCCAGACGGTGGCCCTGCCCAGAACGGTGCTGTTCCTTTTGGGGGCGATGATCTTCTGGGACGTCCTCTTTCGCTCCCAGCAGGCGATCACCCTCTCCATCAGCGAGGAGGTCTGGGTCAAGAACATCATCAATATCTTCGTCACCCCGGTTCGCACCTTCGAGCTGATGTTGGCCTCCTGCCTGGTTGGGCTGATGCGGGCCACCCTGATCGCCGCCATCCTCTCCGGACTGGCCTATGTCCTCTACGCCTTCAACCTGCTCGCCGTCGGCCCGGCCTTGGCTTGGTTCTACGCCAACCTGATTCTGTTCGGCTGGGCCCTGGGACTGTTGACCGCCGCGCTGACGCTGCGCTTCGGCCACTCGGCCCAGGCCCTGATCTGGGGAGTTCCCTTTCTGATCCAGCCCCTATCCGCCGTCTTCTACCCGGTGGCGGTCCTGCCGGATTGGCTCAAGCCGGTCGCCTGGGCTCTGCCCTCGACTTACGTCTTCGAGGGCATGCGGGCCATCTTGAAGGACGGCCAATGGGACTTGTCGTATCTGGCCGCCTCCTTCGCCCTCAACCTGGTCTATCTGGCCATCGGCGCGACCTACTTCGGCTGGATGCTGGGTCGAATCCGGGAAAAAGGCTATCTTTCCCGGCTGAACATGGATTGAGCCGGGGAAGGCCTTGCCGGCCCGGCTTGACGGGTTCCGGAAACGGGTTTTAATAGGAAGAGAACGCGATTCGATCGGTTGATATCACCGCGAGGGAGACGATATGGAGTGCCAACGCTGCGGCCAGGAGATTCCGCCCGGAGACGAGCGGAAGCACAACGGCCAAACTCTCTGCGAAGACTGCTACATGGACGCCTTGAGCCCGGTCAAGAGTTGCGACCCCTGGGCGACCTACACCGCCACCCGTCTCAAAGACCAGGCCGAGGAAGTGGAACTGACCGCCACCCAACAGGCCATATTGACCCGCCTCGAACAAAACGGCTTCGTCGCCCCCCTGGAGTTGGCCGAGCGACTGGGCCTCAGCCTGGCCGAGCTGGAGCGGGAAGTCGCCGTTCTGCGTCACATGGAGCTGGTCCGGGCGGCGATGCACGACGGCCGGAAATGCCTGACCCTGTTTTGAGCCTTCAACCTTGGGAGAAACCGATGGGCGAACCTGTTTTGAGCAATGAAGTCATCCGGCGGGCCAGGGAGTTTCACGGTCACTCCTGTCCCGGCCTGGCCGTCGGCCTCAGGGCCGCCGAGGCCGCCCTCATTCATCTCGGCCCCCGCTCGGCCGACGAGGAGTTGACGGCGGTGGTGGAGACGGACATGTGCGGCGCGGACGGCATCCAGTTCGTCACCGGCTGCACCTTTGGCAAGGGCAACCTGATCCACCACGACTACGGCAAGAACGTCTTCACCTTTTATCGCCGCAGCGAGCCCAAGGCCCTCAGGGTGGCGACCCGGCCGGACGCTTTCGGGCCCCATCGAGACGAGGCGGCCGAGCTGAGGGTCAAGGCGGGAAGAGAGGGGTTGAACGCCGCCGAACAGGCGCGGCTCAGGCAACTCATCGATGAGCGGATCGAGTGGATCATGGCCGCGCCGCTCGAGGAGCTGTTCGATCTCCAGCCGATCGAAGGGCGGCCGCCCCGCCGGGCCAGAATCTTTGCCAGTCTGACCTGTGAGGACTGCGGCGAACAGATGATGGAGACGCGCTCCCGCCGCTACGACGGGCTGACGCTTTGCATCCCTTGCTTTGACCGGCGGGAACGGCGGGAGGAGCCTACCACCTGAGAGCGGCCGCTCCCCAGGTGAAGCCGCCACCGAAGGAGACCATCAGCACCACGTCGCCCCTCTTCAACCGTCCCTCCCGGTCGGCTTCGGCCAGGGCCACCGGGATGGTGGCGGTGGAGGTGTTGCCGTATTTCTGGATCGTTTGGACCACCCTGTCCATGGGCACCTTGAGACGGTTGGCCACGGCCTCAATGATCCGGATGTTGGCCTGGTGGGGGATGACCAGAGCGACGTCGTCGGCTCTCAGCCCGGCCTCGGCCAGCACTTTCTCGGCCGCTTGGACCATGGCCGGCACGGCGAACTTGAAGACTTTGTTGCCCTCCATGCGAAGGAAATGGAGCCCTTGATCGACCATCTCGTGACTGGGCGGATGGGCCGAGCCGCCGCCTACGACCCGGAGAAGCTCCCACTTGGTCCCGTCGGCCATGAGCGACGAGGCCAGTATTCCCGAACCGTTGTTCTCGCCGGTCACCACCACCGCCCCGGCCCCGTCGCCGAAGATGACGCAGGTGCTCCGGTCGGTCCAGTCGACCAGGGAAGTGACGATCTCCGAGCCAACCACCAGGATCTTCAGGGACGGGTCGGCCCGAATGAAGCGATCGGCCACCACCAGGCCGTAGAGAAAACCGGTGCAGCCGGCGACCACGTCCAGGGCCGGCGCGCCGGGGATGTTGAGACGGTCCTGCAACAGACAGGCGGCCGAGGGCAGGATCATGTCCGGAGTCTGGGTGCCGACGATGATCATGTCCAGATCCTCGGCGGCGATCCCAGCTCTCTCGAGGGCCTGCAGCGAAGCCTCCAGTGAAAAGGTGATGTTGGTCTCGCCCTCGGCGGCTATGCGCCGCTCGCGGATGCCGGTCCGCTGAACGATCCATTCATCGCTGGTATCGACGATTTTTTCCAGATCGGCGTTGGTTAGGACTTTTTGGGGAACTCCGGCGCCGGTGCCGATGATGACGGAACGATAACCATTACTCGTTTTTTCGACCACTTTGATGATGATCCTTCGTTGGATTGCCCTCCGGGCCGTCGGGGAGACGCCGCCGCGACCTGAAAATGAATGCGACTCAGTGGGCGGAGTATATAACCGGATCGTCCGGGTGGCAAGGGTTGATTGACGCCCGGCCGAGGTTTTGGCCGGTTTGGGGATGACCGCCCGCCGTTTTCGGGCTAACATTCTCGTCGGAAACGAGCCGCGGCCAAGGCCGATTGAGGGGTGAGCATGGACGGGCACGACTGGAACGAGTGGGACAAAAAGGATCTGGTGGCCTACCTGGAGTTCCTGATGCACAACTACCGGGTCATGGACGCCTTCTGGTTCCTCAATATCGAAGACCGCCACGGCCACGAAGAGGCCTGCCGGATCAACGAGCTGGTCTGGGGCAAGACGGCCCAGTTGGCCGCCCGGGACCTCAAAAAGCGGTTCGGCATGAACGAGGGCGGGCTTTCCGGTTTTGTCAAGGCGCTCAAGATATTCCCCTGGCAGATCATCGTCGGCTACGACATCACCGAAAGCCCGGAAGAGGTGGTCGTCGAGGTGCCGTCCTGCCCGCCCCAGGTGGCTCGCCTGGAGCGGGGCCTGGGCGAGTATGACTGCCAGGACATGCACCGGGCCGAGTTCACCTCCTTCGCCCAGGAGATCGACCCGCGCATCCGGGTCCACTGCGACTTCGCACCGCCGGACGATCACCCGCCCGAGCTTTTTTGCCGCTGGCGGTTCACCCTTGAAGACTGAGCGTTTGAGCCTGCAACCGAGACACCTTGCCAGGAGAGCCGAGATGGACGGAAAGAGAGTGGTGGTCATCGGCGGCGACGCCGCCGGGATGAGCGCGGCCAGCCGGGCCAAGCGGCGGGCCCCGGAGCTCGAATTCGAAGTCTTTGAAATGGGGGAGCACGTCTCATACGGCGCTTGAGGCATGCCCTACTACATCGCCGGGGAGGTTCCCCGGCTGGAAGACCTGATGGTCGTCTCCCCCGAGGAGTTCGAGCGCGAGCGGGGGATCAAGGTACACCTCCGCCACAAGGTCGAGGCCATCGACCCCGACAGGAGGGTCGTCGAGGTGGCCGATCTTGTCGGCCGGCGGCGAATCGAGGTCGGTTACGACGAGCTGGTCATCGCCACCGGCGCCCGGCCGATCGTCCCGCCGGAGATAGACCCGTCCCTGCCCGGCGTGTTCGTCTTAAAGAGCCTGACCGACGCCGAGGCGCTCAAGAGGCGGCTGGTCGAGCAGGGGGTCGAGGAAGTCCTCATCGTCGGCGCGGGTTACATCGGTCTGGAGATGGCCGAGTGCCTGACCACGGCCGGGACCAAGGTGACGGTCATCGTCCGGGGGCCGAGGGTGATGTCCGCTCTGGACGAGGAGGTCTCGGCCGACATCCTGGCCGAGCTCACCAAACACGGCGTCACCGTCCTGCCCGAAACCAAGGTCGCGAATCTGGAAAGCCTTGACGGCGGCCGGCTGGAGGCGACTCTGGCCGACGGCCGTCGCCTGACCGTGGGGTTGGTGCTGGTCGCGGTCGGGGTGAGACCCCGGTCCGAGTTGGCCCAGGCGGCCGGCCTGGAGTTGGGCGCTCGTCAGGCGATCGCCGTCGATCGCCGGGGCCGGACCTCGGCCGAGCACATCTGGGCCGCCGGAGACTGCGCCGAGGCCTACCACCTGCTCTCCGGCCGAAACGAATGGGTCCCCCTGGCCTTGACCGCCAACCGCATGGGTCGCGTCGTGGGCGACAACCTGGCCGGCATCCCGAGCCGTTTTCCCGGCATGCTGGGCACGGCGGTGACCAGGATCTTCGATCTGACCGTGGCCCGGACCGGCCTGAGCCGGGCCCAACTGGCCGCCCTGGGAATCGAGACGATGAGGGTCGAGGTAGTCTCCGGCTCCCGCCCCCACTACTACCCCGGCGCGGCTCCGGTCAAGACCATCCTCCAGGTCGAAACGGCCAGCCAAAGGGTGCTCGGCGTCCAGATGGTCGGCGTCGACGGGGTCGGCCACCGGATCGACACCTGGGTCGCGGCCCTGACGGCCGGGCTGAGTCTCAAGCAGGTGGCCGATCTGGACCTGGCCTACGCTCCGCCCTTCTCGCCGGTCTGGGACCCGGTGCTGGTGGCGGCCGAGGTGGCCGACAAGAAGACCCGGTCCCAGGGAAGTTAACGGCGGCCGAAGCGCCTCGAGAGCCAACCCGTGACCAGGGCCAGGAGAAGAAAGGCGATCGTCAGGCCGAGCGACCAACTCAACCTGGCCGACCAGACGACGAACTTGTCGGGGGTGAGGCGGTGAAGGTATTCAGGGGCGGGCAGAATGAGTGACAGGGCGAAGCCGATGACCAGGGCCCGGGGAAGCCAGTAGCCAAGGAATCGGCGCCAGGCTTTGGTCACTACCCCTCCCAGTGGAAAGGAGACCTCGACGCCCCGCTTGGCTCGTCGATATCCCGGCCAGGCCGATGGCGCTTCCGGAAAGCGAGAGGCGCCATCACCGTTTTTTCTCCAGAGCGGCTATCGTCTCGGGCAGGTCGGCCAAGTGGAGAACCACCGCGTCGGCCTGGGGCGGGATGGGCCGGGGGACGCCGGCCGGTCGATACCAGACCGTCTTCATGCCGGCCGCCTTGGCTCCGGCGATGTCGGCGACGAAGTCGTCGCCGACCATCAAGCACCTCTCGGGGCGAAGATCGAGCCGCCGGGCCAACCGCAAAAAGAAGCGCCGGTCGGGCTTGAGCGCGTCCAGCTCGAGGTGGGTGAACAGGTAGTCGAAGTAGGCGTCGATGCCCACCCGGACAAAGGCCTGGCGCATCAGATCGGCGTCGGACGGGCCGGCGTTCGAGCCGACGCAGCACAGGTATCGGGCGCTTATCGCCTCCAGGGCCTCGAGTACGCCGGGCATCAGCTCCAGCTCGGGCCAGTCGGCCATGGGGCCCTCGAACTCGGGCCGGACGCGCATCAGCGTGTCGCCCCAGTCGAAGATTACCGCCTTGATCCGCTCCATCGAACTCAATAAAGGCCGAGTCCCCGGCCTCGGGAGACCCGGCCCTTCGATCATCCGGCGGCCGCCTCTACTTGAACTGCCTCTCCGGCGGACGCCGCTCCGGCACGTAGACCGGTTCGATTTTGCCTTCGTTCCATTCCTGGGAGACGTAGAGCCCGCAATAACAACTGCCGTATTCGGCCACGTCCGCTTCCCGGTAGACGCAGGGACAGATGATGTCCCCGTCCCACTCCCTGTCGTCGGCGGCCAGCCGGCAGGGGCAGGACATGTAGCCGTAGCGCTCCTTGTTGGCCAGGAGCGCCTCCAGTAGCTGGAGGGTCATCTTCTCGTCTTTGTTGAAAAAGTAGCCCTTGGGTTCCTGGACCTTGGCCAGCATGTCCCTGAGCTCGCCGGCGGTCATAGGTTCAACGCCTCCTTGAGCTCCTCTTTCTTGAAGCCGACGATGACCTTGTCGTCGATGATGACCGTCGGGAAGGAACACTCGGGATTGTAGCGCCGAACCTCGTCCAAAAGCTTCTCCCGTTCCTCGCCCTGGGTCAGATCGACCTCGACACAGTCGTACTCGACGCCCATCTCGTGCAGAAAAGCCCTGGTGTTGCGACAATGGATGCACGTCGAAAGAGCGTATACTTTTACCGCCATCTTTTTCCCCGCTTGGCCCGTCGATGAGCCGCTGGCTGGATACCTTTCCGCGCCGGACGCATTCCCCTCCGGCCGGCTGCATCCCACAATCTAAACCATATGGTCAACTCGAGACCTTGTCAACGACGACATATTTTTCAACGGACCGATAACCGGCGTCGCGCCGCTTGCACCCGCCGGCCGATCTGCCATAATGGGGTTCATCGTCGCCCCTCGGGCTTCCGGTCGCCTCGCGCCTCAGACAATCAGGGAGTTTACACGATGAGTCGAAACAGCGGCTTAGGAGAACCGATCGCCGATGCCGGCCAGATAATGGACCTGGCCTGGGGCTTCAGACGCCCCCGGGTGCTGCTTACCGCCCACGAGCTGGGCCTGTTCACCGTTCTGGGCGACGAGGCCATGACCTCGGCCCAAGTAGCCGAGCGATTGGGCAGCGATCCTCGGGCCACCGACCGGCTGATGAACGCCCTTATCGGCCTGGGTCTGTTGACCAAAGCCGAGGGGCGTTTCTCCAACGCCCCGGCGGCGGCCAAACATCTGGTCAGAGGGCGGCCGGGTTTTCTGGCCGGCCTGGACCACGCCGCCGGCCTGTGGGAGTCCTGGTCGGCCTTGACCGCAGCGGTCAAGGCCGGACGGCCGGTCGCCTCGACTCCCCTGGCCAGACGCGACGCCGCCTTTTTCGAGGCCTTCATCGCCGCCATGCACGCCCGGGCCGCGGGGCAGGCCGAGGAGTTGGCCGAACTGATCGATTTGACCGGCGTCTCTCGAGTCCTGGACGTCGGCGGCGGTTCGGGCGTCTTCGCCATGGCCATGGCCAAGGCCCGACCCGGTTTGACCGCCGTGGTTTTCGATCTGCCCCAGGTCACCCCGTTGACCAGGCAATACCTCGCCGCCGAAGGCCTCAGCGACCGGATCACCGTCGTGAACGGGGACTACAACGCCGACGAGTTGGGCTCGGGCTTCGATCTGGTCTTGCTGTCGGCCATCCTGCACGCCAACTCACCGGATCAGAATCGGGCCCTGCTGGCCAAGTGCGCCGCCGCGCTCAAGCCCGGCGGGCGGGTGGCCGTCTCGGATTTCATCATGAGCGAAGACCGGACCAGTCCCGCCTTTGGAGCGATGTTCAGCCTGAACATGCTGGTCGCCACCGAACAGGGCGACACCTACACCGCCTCTGAAATCACCGCCTGGCTCGAAGAGGCCGGATTCAGTGGCGTCAGATTCATCGAGACCAGCTTCGGGGCCGATCTGGCCGTGGCGATCAAGGGATAGTTTGACAAGGCCCTCTCAAGTCTGATATGGGAAATTGAGGCGCTGGGGGTGTCGTCTCGGGACGACTGAGAGGTCCGGAAGACCGGACCAACCCCTTGAACCTGATCCGGGTGATGCCGGCGGAGGGAAGCGACCGTAACTGCGACCACTCAGCGGGCCCCGGCCCGCGTTTTCATTTATGGGGGTTTTATGAAGCGGGTGCTGACGATCGCCGGCTCCGACTCCGGCGGCGGGGCCGGTATCCAGGCCGATTTGAAGGCGATCACCGTTCTGGGCGGCTACGGCTTGAGCGTGCTGACAGCCCTGACCGCCCAGAACACGGTCGGGGTCGAGGCGGTCCACCTGGTCCCGCCCGATTTCGTCGCCGCCCAGATCGACGCCGTCCTGGGGGACATCGGGGCCGACGGGGCCAAGACCGGCATGTTGGCCACGGCCGAGATCATCGAGATCGTCGCGGCCAAGGTCGAGGAGTACGATCTCGCCCCGCTGGTCGTCGATCCGGTCATGGTCGCCAAGTCGGGCGACTCCCTCATCGACCAGGCGGCCAAAGAGGCGCTCAAGGACAAGCTGCTCCCCCTGGCCACCCTGATCACCCCCAACCTGCCCGAAGCCGAAGAGTTGACCGGGCGTAAGATCGACAGCGAGGAGGACATGCGCGAGGCGGCCAGGGCGCTGGCCGATCTGGGCGCGACCAACGTCTTGATCAAGGGCGGTCACCTCGAAGGCGAGCCGGTTGACATCCTTTACGATAGCCGGCGTTTCCGCCGTTTCCCCGGCTACCGGGTCGAGACCAAGAACTCCCACGGCACCGGCTGCACCCTGTCGGCCGCCCTGGCCACCTTGTTGGCCCAGGGCCTGGAGCTGGACGAGGCCGTCGCCCGGGCCAAGTCCTTCATCACCAAGGCCATCGCCGCCGGTTTGCCCCTGGGGCGGGGTCACGGCCCGACCAACCCCCTCGCTCACCTGAACGATGAGCTGGCCCGGGGCGAGGTACTGGAGGCGCTGGCCCAGGCCGCGACTCGACTGGAGGCCGGCCCGACCAGGGCGCTGGCTCCCGAGGTTTCCAGCCAGCTGGCCTTCTGCCTGCCCAACGCCGCCGGCCCGCAGGACGTGGCCGCCTTTCCCGGCCGGATCTTCAAGTACGGCCCCTCGCTCAAGGCGGTCGGCTGCCCGGCCTTCGGGGCCTCCAGCCACATCGCCAAGGTGCTTCTGGCCGCCCGCCAGTTCGATCCGTCCCTCCGCTCGGCCATGGCCGTGGCCTATTCCGAGGAGATCGTCGCCGCCTGCCGTCAGGCGGGTCTCAAGGTGGTCTCTTTTTCAAGGGCCGACGAACCGGCCGAAGTCAAGACCCGGGAGGGCTCCAGCCTGGAGTGGGGCACCACCGACGCCTTCAAGCGCCACGGTCCGGCCGACGTGGTCTTCGATCTGGGCGAGGTCGGCAAGGAGCCGGTGGTCCGGCTGCTGGGCGTAAGCCCCGACCAGGTCGTAACCAGGGCGCTGAGAATCCTGGACATCATTTCCGCGGGCTGAATGCGCCGCCGCCGTTATGGGAGACGTTGAAAGAATGAACTCATTGACCCAATTGGACATGGCCCGCCAGGGGATCGTCAGCCCGGAGGTGGCCCAGGCCGCGGCGGCCGAGGGTTTGGCCGCCGACGAGCTCAGGGAACTGGTGGCCGAGGGCGCGGCGGTCGTCCCCAAGAACAAGAACCGCGACTTGAAGCGGGTGTGGGCCATCGGCGCGGGGCTGCGCACCAAGGTCAACGCCAATATCGGCAGCAGCGGCGAGTGCCATTCGGTGAGCGATGAGCTGGCCAAACTGAGGGCCGCCGTGGAGGCGGGTACGGATTCGGTCATGGACCTGTCCACCGGCGGCGATCTGGAGGAGATTCGCCGCCGAATCCTGGCCGACTCGCCGGTCATGGTCGGGGCGGTTCCGCTTTACGCCGCGGCCGCCGAGTTGAGCCGGCAGGGCCTCTCCCCCGCCCACTTGGACCCCGACAAGCTCTTCAAGAGCATCGAGGCTCAGTGCGCCGAAGGACTGGACTACATCACCGTCCACTGCGGCGTGGTCCTGGAATCGGTCAAACGCTTGGAGGGCGATGGGCGATTGTTGCCCTTGGTCAGCCGGGGCGGCTCCATCCTGATGAACTGGATGCGAAGTCACGACAAGGAAAACCCCTTGTACGAGGATTTCGACGATCTTCTCGAGATCGCCCACAAGTACGACGTCACCTTGAGCCTGGGCGATGGTTTCCGTCCGGGCTCCGTGGTGGACGCCACCGACGGCCCCCAGATCCAGGAGTTGCTGATCCTGGGCGAGCTGGCCCGCCGGGCCAGGGCCAGGGGCGTTCAGGTCATTATCGAGGGTCCCGGCCACGTCCCCCTGGACCAGATCGCGACCAACGTGCAATTGGAAAAGGAGCTCTGTGACGGCGCTCCGTTCTACCTCCTGGGCCCGCTGACCACCGATATCGCCCCCGGTTACGATCACATCACCGCGGCCATCGGCGGGGCCTTGGCCGCCTCGTCCGGGGCCGATTTCCTGTGCTACGTCACCCCGGCCGAGCACCTCAGTCTGCCCACCCCGGCCGACGTCAGGACGGGGGTGATCGCCGCCCGGATCGCCGCCCACTCCGCCGACATCGTCAAGGGCGTAAAGGGGGCGCTGGAAAAGGACCGGCTGATGTCCGCCTACCGGCGCGATCTGGACTGGGACGGCATGGCCAGCCTGGCCGTGGACCCGGAGGCGCTCAGAAACAAGATGGCCCTGGCCGGCAACCGGGAAAGCTGCACCATGTGCGGCGAGCTGTGCGCCGTCAAACTGGCCAGGGCTTGATCGGGAGCCGGCGTCGCAGATATTATCCCCCTCAGGAGGTTGACATGACCGGCGCGACGATAACCACCCCCGTTCCCCAGGGCCAGCGCAACTTGGGCGGCGGCGATCTGTTTCTGTTGTGGGCCGGGGCGGCCGTCTCCCTGGCCGAGATCTGGGCCGGCGGCATGCTGGCCCCCTTGGGCTTCGCCTCCGGTCTGACGGTGGTGATCCTGGGCCACGTCATCGGCAACACGCCCCTGGCCCTGGGCAGCCTCTTGGGCGCGCGGGAGGGACTGCCCTCCATGGTCGCCACCCGGCCGTCGCTGGGTTCAAGCGGCTCCTACCTGGCCTCGATCCTCAACATCGTCCAGTTGGTCGGCTGGACGGCGGTCATGCTCTGGCTGGCCGGCCACGCCGCCGCCGCCCTGGCCAAGCCCTTCGGCGAGAGCTCGGCCGCGGTGTGGACGGTGCTCGTCGGCGCGGGCACCACCGCCTGGGCCCTTTTGGGCAGCCGGCACTGGCGTTGGCTGCATCGCATCTCGATTACGGCCCTGTTGCTGTTGTGCCTTCACATGACCTGGCTGGTCGCAAAGCGGTTGGGCGGCGGCGCGCCCGCCGAGCCCGCCGGCGGATTGGGCTGGGGCCTGGGCCTGGACCTGGTCATCGCCATGCCCATCTCCTGGCTGCCCCTGGCCGCCGACTACTCCCGCTTCGGCCGCACCGGTCGGGGCGCCGCCTGGGGGACCTGGCTGGGCTACTTCGTGGTCTCGTCGTGGATGTACGCTTTGGGCCTGGGCGCGGCCCTGGCCACCGGCTCTGATACGCCCGAGGCGATGATCATGAAGCTGATGGCCGATTCCGGTTGGCTTCTGGCCGCCCTGGCCATCGTTATCTTGTCCACCTTCACCACCACCTTCCTCGACGTCTACTCGACCGCCGTCTCCAGCCTCAACCTGCCGGTCAACATCGGCCAGAAAGGGGCGGTGCTGGCCACGGGAGCCCTGGGCGTCATCATCGCCTTGGCCTTTCCGGCCCACGCCTATGAGCCGTTTCTCCTGTTCATCGGCTCGTTTTTCTGCCCGCTGTTCGGGGTGGTGCTGGCCGACTACTTCCTGGTCAGAAGGGGACGCCTGGAGGATGGGTGGCTGGAAAGAATCTCCGCCTTCAACTGGCCGGGGATAATCTCCTGGGCGCTCGGCTTCGCCGTCTATCGCCTCGCCTTGAGTTACGGCTGGCCCATGGGCGCCTCCCTGCCGTCCTTCATCGGGGCGGGATTGCTCTACGCCATAATCGGCCGAAAGAGATGAAAAGACCGGGGGCGGTTCTCAGTGAACCGCCCCCGGTCTTGGATTCCAGGGCCAAAGGTCGTTTGAGCCCCCCACGGGGGGCTCATTCCCCGCAGTTTACGGCGAAGAAGAACGATTCCGCGTCTGCCGCCGATACTCCGCCGGCGGCGGCGAGAGAGCGTGGCATACTCTTGGCCGTCTTGGCCGATCGAGTCCCGGGTTTAAGGCCAAACCCCGCCCGGCGTCAATCCGTATCGAATCCGCCGCCAATCAGGACCATTTTGATCTTGTCTGCCAAAAGGCGGAGTGATAGTCTTGCAATTTAGCTTTTTAAGCCAAACGGCGGGGAATTAGATGGCCGAGGGACACTCCATACTATCCAAGATCGGAAACACGCCCCTGGTCCGCCTGGACAAGATCAATCCCAATCCCAAAGTGGAGCTGTGGGCCAAGCTGGAGTACTTCAATCCCGGCGGTTCGGTCAAGGACCGGCCGGCGCTGAACATGATCGAGACGGCCGAGGCCGACGGCCGGCTGACCAAGGACAAGATCATCCTGGAGGCGACCAGCGGCAACACCGGCATCGGCCTGGCCCTGGTGGCGGCGGCCAAAGGCTACCGGCTGTTGTTGACCATGGCCGAGAGCGCCAGCCTGGAGCGGCGCAAAGTGCTCAAGGCCCTGGGCGCGGAGATACTCCTGACCCCGGCCCATCTCTCCACCGACGGGGCCATCGAAGAGGCCTACCGGCTGGCCAGGGAGGAGCCGGAGAAGTACTTCCTGGTCGATCAGTTCAACAACCCCGACAACCCGGCCGCCCACTACAAGACCACCGCCCCGGAGCTCTGGGAGCAGACCGGAGGCCGGATCACCCATCTGGTTTCGGCCCTGGGCACCAGCGGCACGGCCATGGGCTGCTCGGCCTGGTTCCGGGAGCACCACCCCCAGGTCAAGGTGGTGGCCATGGAGCCCTACTACGGTCACAAGATCCAGGGCCTGAAAAACATGAAGGAGTCCTACCGGCCGGGCATCTTCGACAAGAGGATGTGCGACCGGATCATCCACGTCGAAGACGAGGCGGCCTACGAGATGGCCCGCCGGCTGGGCGCGGAGGAGGGCGTCTTCTGCGGCATGTCCTCGGGCGCGGCGGTGGCCGCGGCGGTCGAGCTGTGCCGGGAGCTCGATTCCGGCCTGGTCGTCTCGATCATCTGCGACACCGGCGAGCGCTATCTGTCCACGCCACTCTTCCAGGTCAAGGAAGCGCCCAGTTTCAAGCTCTACAACACCTTGAGCCGCGAAAAGGAACCCTTCGAGCCGCTTACGCCCGGCAAGGTCAAGATGTACTCCTGCGGCCCGACGGTCTCCGGCTACATCCACGTCGGCAACTGCCGGCGCTACGTGGTCGCCGATCTGTTGCGCCGGGTGCTGGAGGCCAAGGGCTTCGAAGTCGAACACGTGGTCAACATCACCGATCTTTCCGACACGACCATCAACGGCTCCGAGGAGGCCGGCCAGGAACTGGCCCAGTTCACCGCTCACTACACCGAAGAGTTCTTCAAGGACATGGCGGCCTTGAGAGTCAAGCCGGCCTCGGCCTATCCCAAAGCCAGCGAGCACGTCGAAGACATGATCGATTTGACCCAGCGTCTCCTGAACCGGGGCTACGCCTACGAAAAGATGGGCTCGGTCTACTTCGACATCTCCCGGCTTCGCTCCTACGGCAGCCTGTCGAGGGTCGATCTGACCAAGATCAAGGTGGGCAAGACGGTCGATCTGGACGACTACGAGAAGGACAACCCCCGCGACTTCACCCTGATGAAGCGCACCACCTTAAACGAACTCAAGCGGGGCATCTACTGGTCCACCAAGTGGGGCAACGTCCGGCCGTCGTGGCACATGGAGTGCGCCGCCATAGCCGCCAGCCACCTGGGCCAGCGCTTCGACATCCACACCTCCTCGGCCGATCTGATCTTCCCTCACCACGAAAACACTCTGGCCGTCGGCCTGGCCGCCTTCGGCAACAGCCTGGCCAACTACTGGGTCCACAACGAGCCGGTCACCTTCCGGGGCCACAAGGTCTCCGACGCCGAGGGGCACATCACCACCCTGCGCGATCTTCTGGAGTGGGGTTTCGAGGGCCGGGAGATCCGTTACTGGCTCCTGTCCACCCACCACTGCAAGCCCTTGGAGCTGTCGATGCGGGCGTTGAAGTCCGCCCGACAGGCGGTCAAAAGGCTGGACTCGTTCGTCCGGCGGCTGGCCGCGGCCCGGTGCGACACCGTCTGCGTGGAACTGGACGAGCTTCTCTTCCAGGCCAAGAGGCGGGTCAACGAGGCCCTGGACGACGACCTGAACATCGCCCACGCCTTGGCCGCCGTGTTCACCTTCGTTCGCCGGGTCAACCGGCTTCTGGACCAAGGCCTTCTGAGCCAAACCCAGATCGAGAAAGTCCTCAACCAGATGCGGGATTGGAACGCCATCCTGGACGTGATCGACTTCCCCGAGCCGCTCGGCGTCACCAGCCTGGAGGCCGAGGCCGTCGAAAAGCTGATCGCCGAGCGCGACGCCGCCCGCAAGGCCAGGGATTTCGACAAGGCCGACAAGATCCGCGACGAATTGACCAGCCAGGGGATCGAGCTCGTCGACGGGCCGGAGGGAACCGTCTGGTTCAAGACCCAGTCCGGCTGAAAAAAGAAGTTTACAACCTCGAACAACCGGTTACTATGGGCCGATAGTTTTATCGTCGGCTGAGCGGGCGGCCCGAGGACGGCCGCCCTCTCTTTACTTTCGCCGATCGACAAGGAAGGAGACGCCCCCGCCGGGGCAACGACCGTGCTCAAGCGTTGGTCTCAACCAAACGGCTACCGCCGGGTGCTGGCCATCAGCCTGCCCCTGGTGGCCTCCATGTCGTCGATCACGGTGATGCAGTTCACCGACCGGGTGTTCCTGGCCAACTACTCGGTCACGGCCATCTCGGCGGCGCTGCCGGCCGGCATCGCCTCGTTCACCGTCATCGCCTTCTTCCTGGGCGTGGCCAACTACGTCAACGCCTTCGTCGCCCAGTACATCGGGGCCGGGGCGGCGGAGCGGGTCGGGGCGGCCCTGTGGCAAGGGATCTACTTCGCCCTGTTCTCGGCCGCCTTTCTGGCCTCCCTCTACTTCCTCGCCCGGCCGCTGTTCGACCTCATCGGCCACTCGCCCGAAATCCGCCGCCTGGAGGTGACCTACTTTCGCATCCTGACCCTGGGAGCCGGCCTGGTGGTGCTGGGCTCGGCCCTGGCCTGCTTCTACACCGGGCGGGGGCTGACCTGGACGGTGATGACGATCCACCTGACCGGCACGGCGGTCAACATTCCCCTGGACTACGCCCTGATCAACGGCCTGGGACCGTTCCCGGAGCTGGGCATCGTCGGCGCCGGCCTGGCCACGGTCATCGCCTACGCCGTCATCGTCGCCGTTTTGATCGGGATCATCTTCACCAAAAAGAACGAGCGCCGGTTCAAGGTCTGGTCCAACCGGGCCTTCGATTCGGAGCTTTTCAGCCGCTTGATGCGCTACGGCCTGCCCAGCGGCGTCCAGTTCTTCCTGGAGATTTTCGGCTTCACTTTTTTCATCTTCATGCTGGGCCGGCTGGGCGACCTGGAGCTGGCCGCCTCGAACATCGTCCTGTCCATCGAGTCGCTGTCGTTCGTGCCCATGATCGGCTTCGCCATCGGCACCTCGACCCTGGTCGGCCAGGCCGTCGGCGCCGGCCGGCCCGAGGACGGAGTGGAGGCGACGACCAGCGCCTTGCACCTCTGCCTGGGCTACATGGGCGGCGTGGCGCTCTTGTTCGTCCTGGCTCCGGAGCCGCTCCTGGCTCTTTTCAAATCGAGGGATTACACCCCCGAGCAGTACACCGAGATCATGTCCCTGGGGGTGATTCTGCTCCGCTTCGTGGCTGTGTTCACCATGTTCGACACCCTGAACCTGGTCTACTCCGGCGCGATCAAGGGCGCGGGCGACACCCGGTTCATCATGTGGACCATCGCCGTTCTCTCGCTGGGGGTGATGATCGCCCCGGTCTGGGCGTCGGTGGAGGTTTTCGGGGCAGGGCTCTACACGGCCTGGTCCCTGGCCACGCTCTACGTGGCCGCCTTGGGCTTGGCCTTCAGGTGGCGCTACCGGCAGAGCAAATGGAAAAAGATGCGGGTGATCGAGGAAATAACTCCTGGAAACGATTCATAAGCTTTGAATACCAGGTCCGGCCGTCCAACCCAAACCCAGCCGGTGAAAGACGGCCGCTCGACCGGGCGCACGGCGGGATGCGCCTGCCAGACGGTCGAAACGGCCACGTCAAGAGCGCGATCGAATAGCCGCTCCAACCCAAAAGACCGCTCCTCCCTGGCCTCGACTCGTTACCGGACGCCGCCACAGGCGAGACAACAGGGGCCGGGCGCTGGTACAATGAATCGACGAGTCGAAAGCCTGGCTGGTCCGGGCTGTCTCCTGTTTCCTCTCCTCGGTTCAAGAGGGCTGCCATGGCGGGTTTCGTTCAACCTTGTCGCCGTCTGATTCCGGGTTTCGTCGTTGCGATCGCGGCCGCTGTGTTTTTGGCCGGGCCCTTGTTTCTCCAAACCGCCCCGGCCCAGGAACCGGCCGTCATCGACGTCCACGCCCACCTTGTCGGCCAACGCGGGGCCAGGGGCGTCCAGGAACCAGACTTCTACGGCGCAGCTGAGGCGGCGCTGTCGGCCATGGACCGCTTCGGCGTCAAAAAGACGTTTCTCATGCCGCCGCCCTTCACCCACCTCCAGTCCTACCGCTACCCGGCCGAGGACTTCCTGCCGGCGATCGAGGGACATCCGGATCGGTTCGGTTTCCTGGCCGGCGGCGGGACGCTCAACGTCATGATCCAGGAGGCCGTCGAGGCGGGAAAGGTGAGCCCCGACTTGAGACGCGCCTTTGAACAGCGGGCCAGGCAAATCCCGGCCAAGGGGGCGGTGGGCTTCGGCGAGATGGCGGCCGAGCATTTCTCGTTCAGGTACGATCACCCCTACGAATGGGCCCCGTCCGACCACCCCCTGTTCTTGCTCCTGGCCGACATCGCCGCCGACTACGGCCTTCCGATCGATATCCACATGGAGGCGGCGCCCAAGGCGATGGCGCTGCCCGGATGGCTGGCCTCGCCGCCCAACCCCAAGCGGATCAAGCCCAACATCGCCGCCTTCGAGCGGCTTTTGGCTCACAACCGAAAGGCCAAGATCATCTGGTCCCATATCGGCTGGGACAACACCGGTTTTCGGACCGTCGAGTTGACCCGCCGGCTGCTGAAAAGCCACCCCAACCTCTTCATGAGTTTCAAGTTCGGCAGAAGAAGCGTCACCCAAACCAGGGCCATGATCAAGGGACAGGGGATAAAACCCGAGTGGCTGGCCCTCATCGTCGAGTTTCCGGACCGCTTCTTCATCGGCAGCGACCAGTTCCACCTCGCCCCCGGGACGCAGAAGCGGTTTCCCCGCGGCCTGAAACCGGCGACCGACTTCCTCAAGCTCCTGCCGCCCGATCTGGCCCGAAAGATCGGCCGGGAGAACCCGAAGCGGGTGTTTGGGATGGGAGAACAAGAACAATAAACCCTTTTGGCGTTACGTGTACGGTTAGCCTTCTTTCGTGACAAGGGAAAGGTGGTATAAAGAGCGGTTGG
>CAZWLY010000025.1:0-26117 GCA_964634465.1 uncultured Thermodesulfobacteriota bacterium
AACCTAAACTGTCAGGTAATTACTAACACAGGACATACGAATGAATCTCTCGGCCCTTCCCAGCTATCCGCCGTTGTAACTGAATGATTGTTCAGTCAGGCCCGGAAGTGGTAAGGTGAGGCCCGGTTGGGCACCAACGGTTTCCACCTTGCACCACGGAGGGGGCTATGTACTACGACGTCCTTTTGGACGAGGCGGCTCGAGGCGTTCGAGACGAGGTCCGGCGCTTTGTCAAGGAAGAGGTCTCGCCCGAGCTGATTCGGGCCATGGACAAAGACGAGATCAGCTATCCCCGCGAGTTCGTCGAAAAGGCGGCGGCGGCCAACCTCTTGGGCCTGCGCTTCGACAAGAAATGGGGCGGCCGGGGGCTTGACTGGACGGCCGAGGCGGCGGCCGAGGAGGAGATCGGCCTGTTGGGTACGGCCTTGGGCTGCGCCTTTGTCATGCCCTCCATCGTCGGCGAGGCGCTTCATGTCTTCGGCACCGACGAGCAGAAGGAGCGCTGGCTCAAGCCCATCCTGGCCGGCCGGCTGATCTCGGCCGAGGCGCTGACCGAACCCCGCGGCGGCTCGGACTTCTTCGGCGCCACCAGCCGGGCCGAGGACAAAGGCGACCACTTCCTGGTCAACGGCCAGAAACGGTTCGTGGTCGGGGGCACCGAGGCCGACCTCTTCTTGGTCTACTGCCGGACCAATTTCGACCCCGACGCCCACCCCCACCAGTCTATCAGCGCCCTCATCATCGAGCGCGGCGAAGGGGTGGAGGCCGAGTACACCTACGGCCTGATGGGCTCCCGGGGCGGCGGCACCGGCCGGTTGGTGTTCAGAAACGTCAAGGTGCCCAAGGAGAACCTGATCGGCCCCCTGCACGGCGGCGGGCTGGTCTTCAACCGGATGATGATCCCGGAGCGGATGACCTCGGCCGCGGCCAGCCTGGGTATGGCCCGGGCCGCCTTGGAGATCGCCGCCAGATACAGCGACAAGCGCTTCGCCTTCGGCCGGCCCATCCGTCGCTTCCAGGCGGTCAACTTCATGGTCGGCGAGGCCGTCACCCAGCTCGACGCCGCCCGGGCTCTGGTCTATCTGGCCGCCAGGGCGGTCGATGACGGCGCAGCCAACGCCCGGCGGCTGGTCAGCGAGGCCAAGAAGTTCGCCACCGACATGGCCTGGCAGGTGGCCAACCAGGCGATGCAGATCATGGGCGGCATCGGCTACACCGACGTCTATCCCATCGAGAAGATCGTTCGCGACACCCGCTTGACCCAGATCTGGACTGGGACCAACGAGATCATGTTGAACCTCGTCCAGCACGAGTACTACCGCGAGCTCCTTGAGGGCGAGGCGGTAAGTCGCGACGTCGAGGCCGACGCCGCCAGCCATGGCGACGATACCGAGAAGTGCTTTACCGACGAGGATATGTGGCGGGTCCATGAGGGCTGAGCGGCCGGCGGCGGTCGAGAGGGGCGGGCCATGGCCCACGTGATCGATCCCAAGCGCTGCGACGGCTGCGGGAGCTGCGCTGAGGGGTGCCCGATGGAGGCCGTGGTCGCCGAGGAGACGGGGCGCTGGCGGATCGACCCGGCGCTTTGCACCGACTGCGGCGAGTGTCTGGACGTCTGCCCGGCCGACGCGGTCAGGGGGTCGTAGGGCGGTTACTTCTCCTTGGTCACCTTGGTCAGGCCGCGTTTCTGAAGGACTCTGATTCGAACCTTGCCCCGAAGGGCCTGGAAACGGAGCCTGGGGCAGCCGGTGGGGTTGCATTTCTCGGCGGGAGTCCAGAAGCGGTCGGTCCAGAAGCGGACGGTGTCCTGCAGGTCGTCGGCCGCCCAGACCGGTTTGAGAATCTCGGGGGAGGCCGGCTGGCTGACCAGGAGATAGACCGTGACCGGCCGCTCGAGCGGGGTGATCTCCACGAACAGCCCCTTGTCCCTGTTCATCCGCCAGGTGACCTGACGCCGGATGTGGCCGAAGGGGGCCAGCTCGCGCACGTCGCCGACCCTGGGCCAAATGCCCTGGCCGTGTTCCCGTCGCCAGAAGATGTAGTCGCGCTCCCGAATGCCGTGGGCCTGCCCGCCGGCCGGGGCGGGGATGAACAGGACGGCGGCTGTCAGGGCGATCAACGGGACCAGGCGGGGCAAGCTAACCTCCGCCGGGCGGATTGATCGGGTTGGTCTGGGCCCGCCCCGGCGCGGAGGCGCTCGGCGGGACGCCGGGGCTGCCGGGCGGCGGCATGTTGGCCAGGTAGAACCAGGCGCTCAATGCCAGTGAGGCCAGGGCCAGACAGAGCAGGATCAACGGCCACATCCAGCCGCCCCGGCGCTTGGGCGCGGTCGCTTTCCCGGCCGGCGGCGCGGCGGCCGGCCCGGATTCCTCGGGCTCGGTTTTGATCGCCTCCGGTTGCTCCGGCTCGCCTGGTTGGGTCTCGCCGGCCTCGATTTCGGGCCCGTCGTTGACCGCCGGCGCGTCTTGGAGGGCGGTCAGTCTGGCCGGTCCGGTCGGAGGAGCCGTCTCGGCCCCCAATCTGACGGGCGGTGCGCCCGGCGGCGCGTCCTGGCCCATGACGTCGCCGATGGCCTCGATGACGTCCTCGGCCTCGACCTTATCGTGGTCGGCGGCGAAGGCTTCCAACAGCGCCGCGTCGCAGATCTGGTTGATCACCCTGGGGGTGCCTCCGGCGGCCTGGATCACTCGGCGCAGCGCCTTGGGGGTGAATATCTCCTCGGAACCGCCGGCCGCTTTGAGGCGGTGGGCGATGTAACCCAAGGACTGGGCCTCGTCCATGGGCTCCAGCGTCTTGAACATGGCCACCCGCTGGCGAAGCGGCAGCATCTCCGGCCGGCCCAGCTTGTCGGTCAACTCCGGCTGGCCCAGGAGGATGGTCTGGATCAGCTTGGCGGTCGGGGTCTCCATGTTGGTCAAGAGGCGGATTTCCTCCAGGAGCTCGTCGGTCAGGAACTGGGCCTCGTCGATTATCAAGACGCACCGGCCGCCGTCGTGGTGAATCTCGGTCAGCCTCTTTTGGACCTCGTCCACCAGAAAGATGTGGGGCTTGTCGACGTTCTCTATGCCCAACTGGCTGGCCACGTAGGCCAGCATCTCGGCCGCGCCGCCCTCGGGGTGGAGCAGGCTGATGACCTTGGTTCGCTCCGGCAGATACCGGATTACCGTCCGGGACAAGGTCGTCTTGCCCGAGCCGATCGCCCCGGCGAGAACCATCAGGCCCTTTCTGGAGACCACGCAGTGGATCATCACCGCCAGGATCTCGCGGTAGGTGTGGCCCATGAAGAAGAACGCCGGATCGGGCGTGTTCTCGAAGGGATGGGCCTGCAATCCAAAGTGTTCCAGATACAAGGGTGACGCCTCTCTAGTCGGTTCCTTAATCGGCCGGCCTCGGCCCGGGCCACGGCGGCCGGCTTCCCGCGCCGGGGCCGGCCTCGGGACGGGAGGCCTTGGTCTCGGGCGTGTAGGCTTCTTTATAACAAACCGTTTCCGGTTGCAACTCTTTGAAAAAGGCCGGGGCCGTCACCGGCCGGCCGTTTACCTGGAAGGCGCACTTGGGACCGAAGAAGCGGTTGCCGGAAAACCTGACCCGGCCGGCGGGGCCGTCGATTCTGACCTGGACGGCTGACGGCGCGGACAAGACGTTGCCGACCACCGTCACCCGTTTCACCCCGGCCTTGAGCCACAGGTTGCCCCTGTTTTCCCTGATCAAATTGCCCTGGAGGTGGATTCTGTCCGGCTTGAACTTCGAGGCGTTGATCTCCACCCCGGCCAGATTGTTGGCCGCGATCAGGTTGTCCAGGATGGCGATCCGCTCGGTCGGGTTCGTCCCGGCGACGACCACGCCGGAGCGGCCGTTGGCGATCAGGACGTTGTCTTGGATGAGGTGGTCGGAGTAGCCGACCCTGACTCCCGAACCGAAGGCGTTGTCCCGGCAGAGGTTCCTGATCACCCGGTTGTTCCGGCCGATGAGGTAGATGCCGTGATCGTATGGGGTGCGCCGGCCGTTGGCCACGAAGGCGTTGCCGACGATGGTGTTCTCGGAGCCGTGGATGAGGATGCCCTGGGAGAGATTGCGGAAACTGAAGGAGTTCCTGACCACGTTGCGCCTGCCGCCCAGCCCTCGCTTGTTGGGGCCGATGAAAAACCCGGAGCTTTTCGAGTCGAAGCTCCAGCAGTTCTCGATCAGGCTGTCCTCGGCGCCCACCAGGGAGATGTTGTGGGAGGTGGAGCCGGACACCTTGAGCCGGCTCAACCGTATCCGGCGGGAGTCGATCAGCTTGATCCCGCAGCCGGTGAACCCTTCCAAAGCCAGATCCCTGATGACGATGTATGATTTTTTCTCCAGTAAAAATCCATATTTGTTGCCGCCGGCCGCCAGAATGGTCTTCTCCGCCCCGGCCCCGGCGATGGTGATCGGCTTGCCCGGCCGGCCCGATCGAGCCGGGCTCATCCGATCCGGCGGGAAGTGGACTCCCGGAGCGAGGCCGATCAGGTCGCCGGGCTCGGCTTCGGCCAGGGCCTTGGTCAGCCCGGAGCGATCCCCAGGATCGATGGACCACTGCCGGGCTTGGCCGGTCCGGGGCCAGGTCGAGGCGAGCAAGACGGCCGCAGCCAGGAGGACGCCCCACTTTTTGGCCGATCGAGCTACAGCCGGATTAGACCCCATCGCTCCCTCAAGACGTTGACGATAAAGATGCTGTTGCCCCAGACGTAACGACCGAACAGCCGTCTCGGTTCCTGAAAGAGCCGGTACAGCCACTCCAGCCCGGTGTCGGCCATCCACTTCGGACAGCGCTTCTTGAGGCCGGCCAGGTACTCGAAGGCCGCCCCGGCGGTGATGAACACCTTGGCCTCGATCTTGGCCGCATTGGTCAAGAGCCAACGCTCCTGCAGGGGCATGCCCAGGGCCACGACCAGAATGTCCGGTCGAAGGCGGTTGATCTCCTCGATGACCGCCTCGTTCTCCGGCCCGTCCTTGTCGAAGTAGCCGTGCCGCGCCCCGAGAATCGCCACTCCCGGCGCGTGCGCTCTCAGTCGCCGGGCCGTCTCCTCGGCCGCGCCCTCCGGTCCGCCCAGGAGATAGAGGCTCAATCCCTCCCGGGCGCAGTACTCGGCCAGCAGCCAGCCCCAATCGGCCCAGGTCAGCCGGCCCGGGACGCGGCGGCCCAGCAGCCGGGCCCCGAGGACCACCCCGACGCCGTCGACCCGGACCAGGTCGGCCCGGTTGTAAAACTCGCCCAGCCAGTCGAGCTTGCGGGCCAGGTTGAGGCCGTGCACGTTGCCCGAGAGCACGAAGCCGGGCCCGCCGGATTCGACCAGGCGTTTGATTTCATCATGCAACTCCCCAGGCGTAGCCGGGGTGACTTTGATGCCCAGAATGGTGAGCGTCTCCAAAAGACCGTCCTTACGGGCCCTTGGGGAAGATGTTAACACGCGCTGGAGGTTTTGGTAAACCGGCCCTCAGCCCGCTCCGCCGCCCGAGACGGATCGAAGGCGGTTGGTCAACGGACAACACCTCGATCACTCTACTAGACATTACGGCCCGGATCAATCGGATCGGGCTAGAAGACGAAACCCGGTGTTCGGGCCGCAAGCCCGCCCCGCCGGTGCTCCGGCCCTCGATTCGAGGGGCGGGCGTCATACCGAACGAATCATGCTGACGATCTTGTCGGCGATCTTGCGCCAATGACGCCATTGAATCCGGCCCGATTTGAGATAGAGATAGCTCTGCAACAGCATGCCCTTGAGCCTGAGCCGCTTGAGCGTCTTTTCGTCCACGCCGGGCAGGTCGAAGTGGAGCTCCCACATGTTGCGCACCCTGGGCCCTTCTTTCATCAAGCCGTGGCGCTTGACGATGTCGTAGAGCTCGGCGCCGGGAACGGGCGTCGCTACCTGCCAGGACATGTAGTCCAGCAGTCTTTCGCCGACCAGCCGGCGGACGAACTTCAAGCTCTGCTCGACCTCCTCGACCGTCTCGTAGTTCAGCCGGCCGTCTTCCTCCCAGGCCTGGAACATCATCATGAAGCCGAAGACTTTGATCCCTCGCGCCTTCAAGGTCCGACAGGTGGACTCGACCTGGGCGGTGGTGATGTGTTTCTTGATGCCTTTCAGCACCCGGTCGTTGCCCGACTCGATTCCCAAGTGGACCAGCCAGCAGTCGATCTCGGCCAGGGCGTCGGCCAGCTCGTCGGTCATTTTGTCGGCCCGGAGGTTCATCTGGAAGGCCATGTCGTCGACGCCCAGGGCCTTGATCGCCCGGCAGACCGCCAGCGCCCAGTCGAGATCAATGTTCATCTCGTCGGAGCGGATGTAGAGTTCCCGAAAGCCCTTCTCGTAAAGGAGGGCGATCTCGGCGGCCAGGTTGTCCGGCGAGCGGTGGCGATAGTGGGGCCTGGCCGCCTTCCAGACCGGGTTGGAGCAAAAGACGCACCGAAAGGGGCAGCCCCGGCTGGCCAGGACGGCCGTGGCCGGCGAGTTCTTCCGGACCTGGGGGCCCAGAAACTCGTCGAGGCCGATGAGGTTCCAGGCCGGTATCGGTATCTCGTCCAGATCGGCCAGGGGCGGCCGGGGGGGCGAGAACTTGACCCGGCCGGCCTCCCGCCAGGCCAGGCCCGCAACGTCCTGGGGCTTGAGCTCGCCGCGTCTCAACCTCAGGACGTCGGCGAAGGTCGCCTCGCCCTCGCCGATGGCGCAGTAATCGGCCGCGGTCTCGGTCAGCACCTCCTCGGGGGCGATGGTGGCGTGGGCTCCGCCGCAGATGATCGGCAGTTCGGGGAAGCGTTCCTTGACGCCGTCGATGGCGGCGTAGGCGTTGGTCTTGCCGATGGAGGTGAACGACAACCCGAGCAGATCCGGTCTGAACTCGTCGATGGCCTTGATGAGACCGTCGAGGTCGTCGTCGGCCGGCCGGTATCTGAACTCGACGCCGTCGAGCCGATGCCGGGCGTAGGAGATCAGGTAAAGCAGGCCCAGGTTGGGATAATTCCGCTCCAGGTTGTCGATGATGAGCGGAGGATCGGCCAGAAGGACGCGCATGGCTTGTCTCCGATTCTCTTACCGGCCCTCGTCGGGGGCGTCTTTGGCGATGCGGCGCACGGCCAGTTCCTCCTGGCCCCTGGTCCGGCCGGTCAGCCGGTCCAATTGCTCCCGGCGCAGGTGGCGGGCCAGCTCCATGTCGTCGAGTCGCGCGGGCCGGGTGAGGAAGCACGCCAGCCAGCCGAGGGGGATGATCAGTCCGCTCAGGTAGGGCTTTTCCAGGGCCCGGTAGAGGGCCTTGCCCAAGACGAAGAGCGGGTGAGCCCTGATGATGTACATTGCCCGCCCGGTTCTCAAGCGGCCCCGGAGCATCCCCTTGGCCGAGGACGACTGGCGAAGGTGGTAGAGGGGCAGCTCCCGGAAGGAGCGCGTCCGCCAGCCCAGCATTCTGGCCTTGGCCCCGTCCAGGATATCCCAGCCCAACAGCGGGAACAATCCGCCCATCTCCCTGAAGCACTCCCAGCGGTAGGCCTTGCAGGCGCCGGAGACGTGGCTGTCCGGAATGCGCTCCAGGACCCATTGGCCGTCTCGCTCGATGAAGGTCTTGCCCGAGGCCAGACCCAGTTGGGGGTCGGCCTCGAATCGGTCGATGATGGTCTCGAAGTAATCGGGTTCGAGCACGACGTCGGCGTCCATCTTGACGATGTAGTTCACGGCCGCCTCCAGATGATCGAGCCCGGTGTTGAAGACGTGGACCACGTTGGCCCCGACTCGCCGTTCGCGGCCGCCGGCTATCCTCACCGGCCGGATGAAACGGTGCTTTTGGGCGGCCGATTTCATGATCGACCAGGTGTCGTCCTCGGAGCGGTCATCGACGATGATCCAGCTTTGGGGCGAGAGGGTCTGTCCGGCCATCGACTCGATCACCCGCGGCAGGAATTCGGCCTCGTTGTGGGCCGGGGTGATGACGGCGTAGCGGCGCTCAGACATACTCGACCTCGGCCTCGACCTCGAGCCCCAAGGACGGCGCCTCCTTGGCGAAGACGGCCAGCAGTTGTCGGGCGTTGGCCGTCAGGTCATAGTACTCCTCGGCCCTTTTCCGGCCGGCCCGGCCCAGGTCGGCGATCAAGTTCCGGTTTTCGGCCAGCCGGGCCAGCTTGGCGGCCAGGTCTTCGGCCGAGCCGGGCTCGGTCAGGAAGCCGGTCTGGCCGTCGATGATCATCTCCGGTATGGCCGTGATCGACGGGGCCACGGCCGGCCGGCCCTTGGCCATGGCCTCGATGATGGTCATCGGCGTGCCCTCGCTCTTGGAAGACAGGGCCACGACGTGACACCAGTCGTACTGGGCGACGATGTCGTCCTGGAAGAGAGGACCGGTGAGCTCTACCCGGTCGGCCAGCTCCAGTTCGCCGATCAGCCGGTCGAGCTTGTCCCGCTCGGGGCCGTCGCCGACGATCCGGCAGACGAACTCCAGTCCCCGATCTCTCATCAGCCCCAAGGCCCGGATCAGGACGTCCTGGGCCTTGACCTCCACCAGCCGGCCGACGCTCAGGATACGGAGCGGACCCGGCTCGGGCGGCGGGGCCGGTCGGGAGTAGGGCCCGGCCGCGGTATCGATCCCGCCCCGGACGATGTAGAAGCGCTGCTCGGTCAGGGCGGGGTAGCGGGTTCTGAGGTTGGCGGCGTGAAAGTGACAGTTGGAGACGACGAACTTGGCCCGACTCAACTTTTCCTCGGTCAGCGGTCTTTTCAGGAGCACGTCCGAGCCGTGGACGGTCAGGCTGTAGGGCAGCCCGGCCAGCTTTTGGAGGTACATGGCCACCGAGGCCGCGCCGAAGGCGAAATGGACGTGGACGTGGCCCACCCCGGCCGCCTTGAACCGCCGGGCCAACACGGCCGCGCCGGCCAGGTGGGCCAGGTTCCTGACTCGCTGAAAAGGGAAGTCGTCGTTGAGGGTCAAGGCCAGCCAGGCCGCCTCCCGGTAACGTCCCGGCGAGGCGATCAGGGCGGCCAGGTTGGCGTCCAGATAGGCCAGGGGCCGGACAGGGGTCAGGTAGAAGGTCCGTCCGAGATAGACCTCGTCGCCGGGGTGGCAGCCGCCGGGTCCCGGCCGTCGGGCGGCGGCCAGGAAGGGATCGAGTCCCAGCCGTTCGGTGGCCGCCACCTGATGCTGCATGAAGGTGGTCGTCAGAGCCGGAAAGGTGGAGAAGAGGTAGGCCAGCCGGGCCACTTAACCCTCCAGGACGTTCAGCTCCGGCGGCGGAGGCGGCGGGAAGCCGATGGACGGCCGGCCGGTGTGGTCGGGCGGAAAGGTTTTCGAGGGCAGCTCGTTGGCCCCGAGGCGGATGACCGTCCGCTCCGGTTCATCGACGTAGAAACACAGTCCCGGCAACTCTTCCGGGTCGGGCGGCCGGGGCCCGGTGACCGGATCGTCGATCGATTCCAGCTTGATGACCGTGGTCTCGCCCTCCTTGACCGCCGACCAGATCAAACCCTTGACCACCAGCCGGTGGGTCAACAGATCGAGCGTCGGGGCGACCCAGATCCGGCCGGCGTGGTAGACCTTGGCCAGCGCCTCCAGGGCCCTGCGATCGCGGGGAGGAAACAGGTGGTTGCCCCGCTCCATCGGCAGGCCGAAATGGGTGTAGAGAATCAGGTAACCGCCCTGGTTGATCAACTCGGCCATCAGGTTGACGTTCAGATTGTAGTGGATGGTGTGGCGGGTCGGCAGGCCCCACACCCCCTTGGGATGGATGTTGAACCGGTTGAAGGCGATCATCGCCCGGCCGTCGCCCATGATCACCCGGTGGCAGAGCTCGACCATCTCCACCGACGGCCGGGCCATCTCGGCCTTGCCCATCAGGGCTTTGATCTCGTTTTTCAACAGGTTGGCCCCCAGTCTGGGCCAGGCCCGGGGCGAGTAATACCTCAGCCGGCCGGAGAGGGGGACGTGGACCAGCTCGGAGTGCCAGAAGAACTTGACCCCCATCAGCCGGGCCAGGGCGGCGGTGTAGTAGGGCGAGGTCGGGTCGTCGCCCCGGTAGTCGGCCTGGAGTCGGGCCTTGAAGTTCTGCCGGTTGTTGGGGTCGCCGTGGTTGATCCAGATCTTGACTCTCAATTCGTGGTGGCCCATCTCGGCGGTCAGCTCTCTGGCCAGGAGGCGCAGGAACTCCGGCTCGGGCGGGGCGTTGTTGAAGTCGCCCCAGGAGTGCAGCGAATCGATCAGCCGGTCCTTGATCGCCTGGCGGATCAGCGGCGCATCGGCCGAGGGGGTCCGCCCGTCGGCCTCGAAGTAGGCCATCTGACCCTCCACCTGGCCGACCCCGAAGAACGAATCGGCCACGGGCAGGCCCAACTGGCGGTTGAGGAAACGATGGACGTCCAGGAAGGTCTGGGTGGTGCAGCAGTCGATGTCCGAGCAGATGGCCATCGCCGCCCGGTAGGGGTGGGGGAAGGGCCTCAGGGCCACGCTGGCCGCCTCGGTTGGACTCATGGCCGCCCCCGGGAAGGCTTGAGCGCTCCGGCCAGCGCGGCGATCTCCCGCGGCCGGAGCGCGCCGGTGACCATCAACCCGGCCAGGTAGACCAGGCCGGCGGCGAGAAGACCGAGGAAGAGGTTGACGCCGGTTCCGGCCAGGAGCAGAGCCGAGGTCAGCGCCGCCCCGCCGGCCAAGAGCGGTCGGGCCGAGAGCCGGACGAGACCCAGGCCGGAGACGAGGTCGCGCCCCAGGCAATTGAGCTGGAGGGCCAACAGCAACGCCTGGGAGGCCGCCGTGGCCCAGGCCGCGCCGTTGTAACGCCACAGCGGGATGGCGATCAGGTTGGCGGCGATGTTGAATCCGGCCGCCGCAGCGAACAGTCGGACCATCCGGCGCTCCATGTCGAGGGCGATGATGGCGTTGGAGAGCGACCAGTTGGCGAAGGTGATGAGAAGGGCCAGGGCCATGACGGCCAGGGTCGTCCCGGCCGGGGCGAAGGAGGGGCCGAAGAGGAAGACCATGATCGCCTGAGCCGATCCGGCCAGGCCGGCGGCCAGGCCGACGCCCAGGATCAGCAGGTTCTTGAAGTAGGGCCTGAAGACCTCGGCGAAGCCGGGGTCGTCGTCTCCCTCGCCGCCCCGGCGGCTCAAGGCCGGCAGGAAGGCCCCGGTCAGCGCGCCGGGAAGGAAACCGAAGGCGCCGACCAGACGGACCGTGGCCGAGTAGAGGCCGGTCGCCGTATCGCCGGTCATGAGCGAAAGCATGACCAGATCGATCAGGTTGAAGACGGTCTGGACCACCCGAAGATAGAAGAACTCCTTGGCCGCCCGGACCAGCTCCATGAGGCCCTTGACGCCGATCGAAGAAAACGGCCGGGCCGCCTTTTTGGCGAAGAGGCGCCAGGCGGCGAAGCAGGCCCCGGCCGAGGCGGCCAACTCCAGGCTGACCAGGGCGAGCAGCCCCAATCCGGACAGCAGGGCGACAAGTCCGGCCGAGGTGTAGAAGAGGCGCGAAGACAGCCTGACCGCCGCCTCGTAGTGGGCCTTCTCCAGCCCTCTGAAAAAGGCGTTGGTGCCGGTCATGTTGGTGGTGAAGAAAAGGGAGACGGCCAGAATCCAAATCACTTGGCGTTTCAACCCCGGCTCGGCCAGGATGAAGCTCAAGGCCACGGCCGCGATCAGACACAAGGCGTAAAGGGCCAGTTTGAGGCTGAAGACCCGGTCGAAGAGCGACCCGGCCGAATCCGGCCGGCGGCCGACTTCCCGCTGGATGTAGGGTTCGAGGCCGAAGTTGGTGAAGACGCCCAGAAGCCCGATCAGGGCCGCGGCGAAGGCGTAGACGCCCAACAACTCGGGACCCAGCCTGCGGGCGACGGCCATGATCAGCACCAGGCT
Source organism: uncultured Thermodesulfobacteriota bacterium (assembly GCA_964634465.1). Taxonomy (GTDB): domain Bacteria; phylum Desulfobacterota; class Desulfarculia; genus CAZWLY01. Next base: position 11,850 of record CAZWLY010000025.1, read on the forward strand.
CATCACCCGGGCCAGAATCTCGGTCCCGGTCAGCACGGCGGCGTTTCGGGCTATTTTTCGGCCGCCTTCATTCACCGCCGGCGACCTCCTTTCGCTGTTGGCGCAGCCGCCGCCAACGCGTCCGGCGGCCCAGGCCCGGATAGCTGACGCCGTTTCGCCGGTCGTCGATGGCCTTCTGGTAGACCCGGCGGGTTTTCTCGGCGATCTCGCCGCTCCAGTTCAAGGGTCCCTCGGCCTTGGCCGCCGCGGCCCGGCCCAGCCGTTCGGCCAACTTGCGATCGGTCAGGACTTTTATCATCGCCTCGGCCAAGCCTCTGGCGTCGCCCGGCTCGACCAGGAGGCCGTCGACGCCGTCTTCGACCGCCTCCGGAATGCCGCCGGTCCGGCTGGCCACCACCGGCCGGCCGAAACTGAAGGCCAGGTGCAACGGCCCCGACTGGCTGGCCTCGATGTAAGGGATGACGACCAGGCTGGCCTGCCGAAACAGCTCCGAGACCTCCTGGTTGGGGATGTAGCGATTGTGGACCTCGAAGTAGGGGCTGGCCTCCATCCTGTCTTGATAGAGATCCAGTTCCTCGCCCCGGCCGGCGACGATGAACCTGGCTTCGGGAACCTTCTCGACTACCAGCGGGGCCGCCTCCAACAGGACGCTCAACCCCTTGTAGCGCTTCATCCTGCCGAAGAGAACGATTCGGGCCGATTCGGCCTCCACGTCCGGGCGCTCGGCGTCGTTTCCTTTGTAGATGTCGTAGTTGCCGTGAGGGACGACGTTCGTCACCCGCCGGTCGAAGCCGAACTTCTCGACGAATTCCTCGGCCAGCCCGGTGCTGTGGACGATGAACTGGTCGGCCGCCTCCATCAGCCCATAGATGACCTTCATGCTCCTGGTCGATACGAAGTCGCCGGGGTGAAGCGACACGTCGTGCACCGTGGCCACCACCGGCAGCCCGGCCAGGCGGGCCAGTTGGACCGCCCACAGGGTCTCGGTGTAGGTCTGGCCGATCTGGACGTGGAGCACCTCGGCGCCGTGTTTGAGCATCAGTTGGTGGAGCCGGCGGGCTTCGAGGAACTTGCGCGGATCGGGAAAGCGGTAGTGGGGCGTCAAGTGGGTGGTGAAGTAGCGCCGGTCGAAAAAGTCGGGGAAAGCGGTTATCAAATCTTGCCCTTCGATGTTGTTCAAGGCGATGGCCACCCGATCCGACCGGCCCAGACCACGGGCCAGTTGGACGGCGTAGGGCCCAAACCCGATGGACAGAATAAAGACGTTCAAACGCGCCCTCTCCTTTCCTGTACCTCTATCGCTCCACCGCATCCTTTTCGGGCCGCGCGGAGATCGGAGCCGAATGGACGAGAGTATACCCCGATCACGGTTCCGCCTCGAGGTGCGCTTCTTCCCGGACCACGTCGAACATGGCTTGGATGAGCCCGAACAGGAACCAGTAGAGGGGGGTGACGAAAACGTGGACCGATTCGAACTGGTGATGGATCACCCAGGCCACCAGTCCGCCGGTGAGGCCGACCGCGGCGTGGGCCAGGACCGGATCGGTCACGTTCTTCCCCACCCGAACTATTTTGACCATGAGAATAATGAAAATGAAAAGAAAAAGCGCCAAGGCCGGCAGGCCCTGCTCGCCGGCGATCAGCAAAAACTCGTTGTGGACGGGCCAAGGGAACCACTGGGTGATCCCCTCCGGGGTGTTGTCGTAGTTGAACGACGGCGCCGTGTAGTTGCCCAGGCCCACGCCGAAGAACGGATTGTGCCGGATGAGATTCAGCGCCACCAGGGCCAAGGGTATGCGGGTATAGGCGGCGCCGTAATCGTCTTCGAAGAGACGGGTCCGGAGCGGTTCCACCAGAATTATGGCCAGGACGATGAACGAAACCACGATGAAGCCCACGAAAACGAAGGACCAGAACCGATCGGTGATCCTCTTGGCCGTGCACCAGTAGAGAGTCAACGCCCCGCCCACGGCCAACCCCACCCAGCCGCCTCGCGAGAAGGTCAGGATTTCGGCCAGGCCGACCAAAGCCAGGCTGACGACGAGGTAGCGCTTGTATTTCGCCTCCAGCGGGGCGAAGAAGAGGGCGAAGTTGATCGGCAGCAGCAGGCCCAGGTAGGCGGCCAGGCGGTTGGGGGAGCCGAACGTCCCGGCCACCCGGCTGATGACGGTGGCGCCGGCCTTCATCATCCGGAACGACTGGGTGGATTCGCCCAGTATCTCCAGGCCGAGACGGCCGCCGGTGAAGCGCTGGGCGTAACCCAGCAACGCCTGCACCACCGCCGTGGCCAGCAAGACGCCGATGACGATCATGATGGTGCGCCGGTCCCGGACGTTGTTGGCCACGAAAAGGAAGACCAGCAGATTCTTCAACAGAAGAACGAGGCTCCAGGCCGAGATAATGGGGGGATTGGTCGATCCGTAGAGCCCGACCATGGTCAGCAGCCAGATCAGGGCGAAGGGGATGGATATCTCGGGATAGAGCCTGACTCTCCGGTTCGTCGTAAACACCCTGAGCAGCCAGAGGATCATCAGGAAGAAGAAGGGCACGTCGAAGATCTCGAACACCACCCCTCTGACCGGCCGGTAGACCATCGGCTTTAGATAGATGAGGTGAAAGTTCAGGCCGATGGGCAGGACGAAGACCGTGATGTAGAGCAGGAACCTTTCGCGATCCGAGATCATCAGCAGGCCGGCCATGCAGATCAGGCTCATGAAGATGAAGACCAGCCACTTCGTGCCGGCGGCCGAGGCCAGGACGAGACCGACGGCGGTGGGAAAGCCCAGCGCCAGGACGATGAGCGCGTTGCGGTTGAACGACCGGGAGGCGAGGCCCGGATTGGGTTTCAACGACGCGTCCATGGCTCAATATCCGTTTCGCTTGGCCTGAACCCGGCTCGTCCGCCGCCGGGTTGGCTCGATGGTTTTTTCCAAGAGGCGCGACACCAAGCGGATTCCGGCTAGAGAAACCGGTAGAGCGCCTGAGGTATGACGAACTGGCGCTTGTTCAAAACGCTGCCCAGGAGACGGGCTCCGTCCCTCTCCAGGACGCGCTTGAGCTCCAGGACCACCTCCCAGCGGGTCTGGTTGGCCCGGGCGACCACGATCACGCCGTCCGTCTTGGGGGCGATGGTCCTGGTCTGGCTGGACCTCAGGGCCGGAGCCGAGTCGATCAACACGAAATCGTAGCGCTGGCGGACCTCCTCCATGAGCCGGCTGAACCTGACCAGGTCGAAGGGCGAAGAGGCCACCTCTTCGGTCTGGCCGACGGCCATCAGGTCCAGGTTGGCCAGCGGGCCGGTCTGGGTCGCCTCGGCCAGTGAGCTGTCGTCCAGGAGATAGTTGGTCAGGCCCGGCCGCTGGCTGATCCCGAAGGCCCGATGGAGCGATGGGTTGACCAGGTTGGCGTCGATTATCAGTATTCCCCGATCGGCTAGGTCCCAGGCCAGCATCAAGGCGGTGTTGAAGGCCATCACCGACGTTCCGACCAGGCGATCGGGTCCGGTCATCAGACAGGTCTTCAAACCCTCCTGCCGCTGGAGGGAGGTCAGGGTGTTTTTGACGGCGCGGAAGTTTTCGGTCAGTCCGGGGTGGCTGTCCGGTTCCAGCATCCACAGCGCCGGGGCGTCTTCGGACCGGGCGGGAAGTCTGAACCGGGCGACCTGCAGCCCGGACCAGGATCGGGGCGGGCGCGGCACCTTAGGCGGCGGTCCCAGGCCGAAGAGTTGCCCTAGGTCGACCCGGCCGGCCGGCTCGGAGGGCTCGATATCCTCGGGCAGTTCCAGGCCCCCGCCCATGATCTCCTCGTCGCCGGGGGCGGCTGCGGTCGCCTCCGGCCGCTCGGGTCTGGTCGGCTCCCCGGCTTCCGGGAGGCGCTCGACCCGCTCGGCGGCTGCACCGTCCGGCGGCGCAACCTTTTCCGGCCGGCCTTCGGCCTCGTCCTCCGCCGGCTCGCTGCCTCGGCCGGGACGGGGTTCGAGCGCGGCGGCCGCGCTCTCCTCGACGGCCGGCCGGTCCGGCTTCGGCGGCTCGTCGGAGAGTGGCGGCGCTCCCTGCTGGACGGCCTTGATGCCGCCGGCCTTCTTCAGCGCCTCGAAGACCTTAGACACGTTTCGGCTTACCTCTCTTGGGCGCTTCGACGTCGGCCAACGCGGCCAGGACCGGCAGCCGGGCGTGGCGGGCCAGCTCGTCCGGCGTCTTGACGGTGTGGTCCAGGTAGTGGCTCAGAAAAGCCCCGGCCACGCCGGCGATGAGCCCGACCACGATCGAGGCCAGGCCCAGGAGCATCTTCTTGGGGAAGATCGGCACCGAGGGCTCGTCGGCCCAACTGGCCACCGATACGTTGGCCACCCGGGCCGCCGCCTCCTGTTCGGAGATTCGGGCCTCCTCGGTCTTGTCCGAGTAGAGGAGGTAGTTCTTCTCGGCCTGCCTGAGTTCCCGTTTGAGCCGTTCCAGGGCGGTTTCCTTCTCGGTCAGGAAGTTGGTTTCGGCCTCGATGAGCTTGATCTCGTCGGCCAGGGCCTTCTCATGGGCCATCAGGGCGCCGAGATCGACCTCGCTACCCCGCAGGATCCGTTTCATCTCCCTGTCGATGGCCTCTTGAACCTCGGCCGCCTGGCGCTGGGCGTCTTGATACTCGACCGAGTCCTTGGGGTAGAGCAGACCGATGCGCTCCCGTTCGACCAGAAGCGGGACCAGCGACTTGGTCAGCTCGATGACGGCCGCGCTCTGGCGCAGGTCTCTGGTCAGCCCCTTGATCCGCCCGGAGGCGACCATGCCCTCTTTCAGCGCCGAGAGGCGGGTCTGTTCCTCGGCTATCCGGCTGCGGACGGCGAGCAGGTTCTGTCGAAGCGTCTTCAACAACTCGACGTTGGCCGCCTGCTGGGCCTTGAGGTCGGAGATGGACCACTTGGCCTGGAACTCCTGGAGGGCCTTTTCCGCCTCGGCCAGCTTTTTGGCGTAGAGGCGGGTCTGCTCGGCGAAGAACTCCAGACTGCCCCGGGCCTGGTGGACGGCGATGTGGCGGTCGATGTACATGTCGACCAAGGTGTTGACCGTGTTGGCGATCTTGGTCGGGTTGTCGCCGGTCAAGAGAACCTGGATCATGTTGGACATGGTCACCGGTTCGATTTCCAGCGCTTCCTCCAGGCCGATCACCGCCCCCTCCACCGGATCGACTTCCTCGCTCAAGCCGACGGCGATCAACGCCCGTTTGATCGCCCCGAGCACGCCGGCGATCAAACGGGAAACGAGTTTTTTGCGCTCCTCGGACTTGTAGAGCTCCAGCTTGAGCACCACTTCCTTGAGCAGACTCCTGGAGGACAGAATCTGTATCTCGGAGTTGATGTCCTGCTGGGTCACCGGCAAGGGCCGCAGGCTGCCCGGTGCGGCCTGGGCCAGAACGCTGGAGTCGATGGTCGGTTTCAAGAGCACCGTGGCCGAGGTCTCGTAGACGGGATCGACCAGAAACGAGACGGCCATGGTCACCCCGACGATGGTGACGAAAATGCCGATCAGGATCTTGATCTTGGAGAAGATGACGTAGAGGATGTCCCTCAGCGAGATCCTGCCCAGGGTGGTGTCGGGAAGGGCCATTCCTCAAACGCTCCTAGTCGGGTTGGGTCCCGCCGAGGGTGTAGGCGAAGGTGCCGGTGAAACGCAGCGGAATCAGCCGCCACAAGGCGTCGGCGGTCAGCGCCGCCTCGCCCAGCTTGGTGTAGGGGACGAAGACGACGTCGTATTGTTTGAGCATCCTGTCGGCGGCGATGTTGCCCTGACCGATGACCCGGTCCATGTCGACCACTTGGGCCTCCGGCCGGCCGTCGGGCCGGCGGGAGATGACCACCACCTGATGGGTGTTGGCCTGCTCGGTGAAGCCGCCGGCCTGGGCGATGATCTGACTCAAGGTCGTCGGGCCCAGAAGCTGGTAGAAGTTGGGCCGCCGGACCTGGCCCATGACGTAGACCCGGTTGGACCGGGCCTGGAGCACGGCGACGGTGATCGAGATGGCGCTGACGATCTTCTGGTAGCCCTTCTCCAGCTTCTCGCTCAGTTGACGGGGCGTCAGCCCGGCCGCCTGGATGTCATCTAGATAGGGCAGGGAAATCTTGCCGTCGGGCCTGATCACCACCAGCCGGGACTGGCCTCGATCCTGGGTGGTGATGGCCCGCTTCAGCTCTTCGAGCTTGGCGTTGAAACCGACCACCTCGACGGTCACGCTGGGCCGGGTCAGGAAGGGGCGAAACTTCTCGGAGATGATCTTGGCCAGGTCAGTCGGCTTGAGGCCAGCCGCCTTGACCTCGCCCACCCGGGGCAGGGTGATGTAGCCGTCGGGCCTGACCCTGACCGAGCGGCTCATCATGGGGTAATAGAAGAAATCGACCCTCAGCCTGTCTTCGGTGTCGATGACGTATTCACCCACCGAGCGGCCGGGATCGATCTGGTAGAGGACCTCGAGCTGATCGCCGTGGCCCAAGACATAGTCGGCCGGCACGTATGTCGCCGCCGGCCGATCGTGGACGACTTCATCCCTTACCGCTATGGACGGCTGGCCGCATCCGGCCGCGCTGAACGCCCACGCCACAAGGATAGTCGTTATCGCCAGGAGCCGATAGTGCCGTTTCACTTTACCAACTCTGCCGGCCAGGCAATCATGAAACCGGATACAGATTCGGCCCCTCCCCCTTGTTGTTTCCTTACTTATCATTGTTTTAACCCTCGATCAAGTACAAAATTGAAAAATATCTTGTAGTTAAAATCATTCGCCGCGGCCGGGGATCGAAGCCCGGCCGACCGGGCGGGCGTTTTGTGGGCCGTCTGGCGGGTGTGTTATGATAAATTCGCCCCGACATCCAAGTCGGCGATGCGGCTGTGAAGCATGATCAAGACCCGCTACAAGGCCAAGTTACTTTCCGCCGCCATCAGGTTCCTGGACGTGGTCCTGGTGACGTTCATCTTCGCCAACGTCTGGGAGTTGGCCAATTACGGGCAATTCGTGTCCCTGGATACCCTCCATCGGGTCCAGTTCACGGTCTGGCATCTGGGGGCGATGCTCATCTTGGCCGCGTTGTGGTATTTGGTCTTCAGCCTGTTGGGGCTCTACGATTTTCGCCGGGTGGAGAGTTGGGGGCAGCGGCTGTGGCGGGTTTTCGCCGCCTGCTCCCTGGGCGTGGCCGGCATCATGTTCGCCCTCAACCTTTTGGCCGTTCCCGGCCTGAGGGGGCCGGTGCCGGCCGGCTTCTGGCTGGCGACCATCCTGATCTTCCTCGTCTACCGCTCGATCCTGTGGATCGGGTTTTACAAGGCTCGAACCTCGGGGCGCAACATCCGCTACGTGGTCATCGTCGGGCTGGGCGAGCGCTCGATCGCCCTGTGGCGGCGACTGGAAAAGGCCAAGTTGGGCTATCGGTTGTTGGGTTTCGTCGATGACGGCGTGCCCGACGAGTTCCTGGAAAACGAGCTCGGCGGTCCTTTCTTGTCGCCCCTGTCCCGCTTCTCCGAGTACCTGGCCAACCACGTCGTGGACGAGGTGCTGTTGGCCTTGCCCATGAAGAGCCACTACGATCAGGCCCTCCAGACGATCAAGACCTGCGCCGTTCAAGGCATCAGAATCCGCCTCCTGACCGACCTCTTCGACCTGCCGCCGGGGGTGGACTACCACATCGAGCGGGTGGACGAGTACGCCTTCATCACCTACGACACCGACGTCCACTCCGAGTTCCAGCACGACTTCAAGCGCGTCTTCGACACCCTCGTCTCCGGGCTGGCCCTGATCGTCTTCTCGCCGTTGATGTTGGCCATCTCGATCGCCATCTTGATCGCCGACGGCTGGCCGATCTTCTACCTCCAGGAGCGGGTCGGCTACAACAAGCGGCGCTTCAAGATGTTCAAGTTCCGGACCATGATCCGCGACGCCGAGAAAATGCAGGACGAGTTGGAGGCCCTCAACCGGGTCGCCGGGCCGGCGTTCAAGATCGAGAACGATCCCCGGGTGACCAAGCTGGGCCGTTTTTTGAGAAAGACCAGCCTGGACGAGTTGCCCCAGTTTCTCAACGTCTTTTTGGGCCAAATGTCTCTGGTCGGCCCCCGGCCGCTGCCGGTCCGGGACTTCGAGCGCTTCTACGACGACGCCCACCGCCGCCGGTTTTCGGTCAAGCCGGGCCTCTCCGGACTGTGGCAGGTTTCGGGCCGCTCCGACATGAACTTCGAGGAGTGGATGAAGCTGGACACCTACTACGTCGACAACTGGTCCTTTTGGTTGGATTTGCGAATCCTGATGCGGACCGTCGGCGTGGTTTTCAAAATGAAGGGCGCCTATTGATCCGCCCCGGCCGCGCCTCCCGGCCCCGCCGGGCCGCCGGACTTAGCTGCGGGGGAGGGCGAATCGGCGGCCGTTCGGCCAGGGGCGGGCCGCGGCTGGCGCCCCTTTCCGTCCGGTCGGGCAGGGAACAGCCCCGCCGCAAACGACGGGATATCGAGAGCAGAGGCGAACTCGGCCTCATCCGCCGCAAGCCGCCGGGGGACAACCCCTCCCGTGGGGGCAATAAATCGTCTTCAATATTAAAAAATAAAGTTGCGCCGGGTCGGGATGGGGTGTATATATGCACCTTCAATGGAAGGATTCAATGGTTCATAACAAGAGAGCGATTGGGTCACAGTGGGGCCACGGAGACACCGGGCCCCGGTTTTGCTCGCTCTTCGGGATAGACAGGGTACCTATGGCGCTCGGTTTCGGACGAAAGGGCAGCACTCACAACCAGACGAGGAGTTTTTAGAGATGACGAACATTTACGTAGGGAACCTGCCCTTCAGCGCCACCGAGGACGAGGTCCACGATCTCTTTTCGCAGCACGGCGAGGTCTCATCCGTCCGCCTGATCAGTGATCGGGACACCGGACGCCCCCGCGGTTTCGGCTTTGTGGAGATGGAGAGCGGCGGCGACGACGCCATCCAGGCCCTCAACGGCGTCGCCATGGGCGGCCGCGACCTGAAGGTCAACGAGGCCAGGGAACAGCGCCGGGAACGATCCAGCCGTCGCTGGTAATTCTTCGGCTTGACAGCCGCGGCCGGGATGCTTGACGCCCCGGCCCTTTGCCCCGCGCCCTTGGGCGCGGGGTTCGTTTTTCCACCTTCAGCGTCCCATCCGGCTCTTGCCGGCCCCGGCGAAAAGCCCTGGCCGCCGCCTTGGGATATGCTATCATGTCGCGGTTCAGCCGCCGCCCGTCGGCGGGCGAGGCGATATCCTCAACCTCGAAGCGAAGCTCCATGACCAGACACAGGATCTACCTCATCGGCATCTGCGGTACGGCCATGGGCGCCCTGGCCGGTCTGCTCAAGGACTCGGGTCACGAGGTCGTCGGCTCGGACCAGGGCGTCTATCCGCCCATTTCCGAGTTTCTGGCGGCCAAGAGGATTCCGGTCCTGGACGGCTTCGAGGCCGACCACATCGACCGGACCCGGCCCGACCTGGTGATCATCGGCAACGTCGTCCGCCGGGAGAACCCCGAGGCGGTTCGGGTCTTCGAGCTGGGCCTGGACTACCTGTCCCTGCCGGCGGCCCTGGGCCGGTTCTTCCTCGAAGGCCGCCAGTCGGTGGTCGCCGCCGGCACCCACGGCAAAACGACCACCTCGGCCCTGCTGGCCTGGCTGCTGGAGTCGGCCGGAGCCGACCCGTCGTTCATGATCGGCGGCATCCTCAACAACTTCTCGGCCAACTACAAGCTCGGCCGGGGCGACCATTTCGTGGTCGAGGGCGACGAGTACGACACCGCCTTCTTCGACAAGGAGGCCAAGTTCCTCCACTATCGGCCCCGGTGGGTCGTCTTGACCGGCGTCGAGTTCGACCACGCCGACATCTTCGACGACCTGGCGGCGATCAAGGCCATGTTCGCCAAGTTCATCGCCCTCATCCCGCCGGACGGCCGGCTGATGGTCTTCGCCCACGACGCCGCGGCCATGGAGCTGGCCGCCGGGGCGGCCTGCCCGGTGATCCCCTACGGCTTTGACGATCGAGCCGCCATCAGGGCCGAGGCGGTCAGCCTGGGGCCGGGCCGGGTCGCCTTCGACCTGGTGATTCGGGGCCGGAGCCTGGGCCGGTTTCTCTCGCCCCTGCCCGGCCGCCACAATCTGGCCAACGCCCTGGCCTCGCTGGGGCTCCTGTTGGAGATGGGCTTCGAGCCGGCGGCCCTGGCCCACGGGTTGGGGAGCTTCGCCGGGGTGAGGCGGCGGCAGGAGGTCTACGCCCGAATCCCGGCCGGTCCCGGCGATATCCTGCTCATGGACGACTTCGCCCACCACCCGAGCGCGGTCAGGGAGACCCTGGCCGGACTGCGGCCCTTTTTCGCCGACCGGCGTTTAATCGCCGTGTTCGAGCCGAGAACCAACACCTCGCGCCGCAAGATTTTCCAGGCCGACTACCCGCCAAGCTTCGACCAGGCCGACCTGGTCCTCGTCCGCAAGCCCCCGCCCAAGGCCGACATCCCGGAGGAGGAGATGTTCTCCTCTCAGCGGCTGGTCGAGGACCTGAAGGCTCGAGGCCGGGAGGCGGCCTTCTTCCCGGACACCGACTCCCTGCTCGAGCGCCTGGTCGAGATCGCCCGGCCCGGCGACCTGATCGCCATCATGTCCAACGGCGGGTTCGACGGTCTGCACGGCCGGCTGGAGGCGGCCCTGGCGGAGCGGTGGGGGCGGGATTAGGCCACCCGAGCCGCCCGGCCCGTCCGAAGCAGGACCTTTCCCTGGCGGCGTTGCCCGGCTGATTGCGGCTCACCGAGCCGGACGGCGGCCGTCTTTCCGGACGGCGCGCCGGTCTACCGCTACCCCGACCCGTGGTTGTTGATCGACTTCGTCCGGCTCCACCTCTATCGGCTGCGTAAGGCCCAAGAGCACATCAACCCCGGCCGGTTGCGGGCCCGCCTGGCCGCCGTCCTCATCTGGTGGCTCGCGCCGCTGGCCCTGGCCACCGCCCTGGCCGGCTTCATGCGTCTCGACCAATTGTGGGTCACCGCGTTCGATCTAGGCTGCTTGATTTGGTCGGCCCGGCTATCCGTGGCCAACTACCGCCGAGCGGTCAACACGCTCAGAACCGTCAACGGTCGTGGCTTGACGAGGCCGAAGGAATGGTCCGATCTCGGTGGAGAGCTGGCGACCGCCGTTTCAGTATTGGTCGTGGCCGTTATCCTGATGCTCAGGGCCGACGGCTGGCGGCCCTGGTAACCCCACTTTGCCCGAGGCCCGGTCGAACCAGGCGGTTTTTCAGTCTCGGTGTAAACGGCACAACCAACCACCACATAGAATTAATCAGCACAATATGTATTTGGCGCGAACAATTTGATTGACCCAATATGTATTTTCCCGGTACATTTTGTGCCGATCTTTGGCGACCTTAGCGGTGAAAATTGTGCAGATTTATTCGTCTATTGAAACATTTTTCGTTGCTTTGCCAAATCGGTCTCTCGTATATTGAATTTGTCTCACCTTAATCCGGGAGGAGGACGCGAATGGCGATCAAGAAGACTTTTTTGTCAGAAGAGTTCATGCCGACCCAGTGGTATAACCTGAATGCCGACTTTCCCACACCCATGCCGCCGCCGCTCCATCCGGGCACGGGTGAACCGCCCAGCCCGGAAGACTTCGCGCCCATCTTCCCCATGAACCTGGTCGAGCAGGAGATGACCCCCGAGCGCTGGGTGGACATCCCCGAGGAGGTCCTGGGCGTCTACAAGATCTGGCGGCCCTCGCCGCTGTATCGGGCCGACCGGCTGGAGAAGGCACTCGACACGCCGGCCAAGATCTACTTCAAGAACGAGGGCGTCTCGCCGGCCGGTTCGCATAAGCCCAACACCTCGGTTCCCCAGGCCTACTACAACAAGGTCTTCGGGGTGAAGAAGATCACCACCGAGACCGGCGCCGGCCAGTGGGGCTCGGCCCTGGCCTTCGCCGGCCAGCTCTTCGGGTTGGAGATCAAGGTCTACATGGTCAAGATCTCCTATCAGCAGAAGCCCTACCGGCGGCTGATGATGATGACCTGGGGAGCCGACTGCGTGGCCTCGCCGACCGACACCACCGAGGCCGGCCGCAAAATCCTGGCCCAGGACCCGGATTCGCCCGGCTCGCTGGGCATCGCCATCTCCGAGGCGGTCGAGGCGGCCGTCCAGGACGACGACACCCGTTACTCGCTGGGCTCGGTGTTGAACCACGTCCTTTTGCACCAGACCATCATCGGCCTGGAGGCCAAAAAGCAGCTCGAGGCCCTGGGCGACTACCCCGACGTGGTCATCGGCTGCGCCGGCGGCGGCTCCAACTTCGCCGGCTTGGCCTTCCCCTTCGTGGCCGACAAGATCGCCGGCAAGGAGGTCCAGGTCATCGCCGCCGAGCCGGCCTCCTGCCCGACCATGACCCAGGGCCCTTACGCCTACGACTTCGGCGACACCAACATGATGACGCCGCTTCTGCCGATGCACACCCTGGGTCACGATTTCGTGCCGGCGCCGATTCACGCCGGCGGGCTTCGTTACCACGGCATGGCCCCCATGGTCAGCCATGGCGTCAAACTGGGCCTGATCGAGCCGGTGGCCATCAACCAGATGGAGACCTTCGAGGCCGGCATCATCTTCGCCCGGACCGAGGGCTTCATCCCGGCCCCGGAGACCGACCACGCCATCGCCTCGGCCATCCGGGAGGCCAAGAAGGCCAAGGAGGAGGGCAAGGAGAAGGTCATCCTCTTCAACTGGTCCGGGCACGGCTTGGTCGATCTGGCCGCCTACGACGCCTACCTGTCCGGCAAGCTGTCCGACTACGAGTTCCCCAAGGAGGAGATCGAGCGGGCTCTGGCCGCCATCGAGGGCCTGCCCAAACTGGGCTGATCACCTGACGCACGTCCGGGGGAGTCGCTGCCGGCTCCCCCAGTTTTTGCTATACTTACGCCATGCCCTATCGTGTTTTCGACGAGGTTGAAGTCCGCTGCCCGCGCCTGGGCGGCGAGGTCACCTTCGGCTACTGCCGCCAGCTCTCCGAGGGAGGGCTTCCCTGCAACCGGGCCCTGATCTGCTTCGAGCTGAAGTTCCCGGTCGCCGAGTACTTCAAACGGGTCCTCAAGGAAGAGACCTTCCGCCGGATTTTCCTCGACCCCGAGGAGAGCCGCTACGACAAGATTTTGCGCACCTTCGCCGAAGCCACGGAGAGAGTGGAAAAGGGATAGGGTAAAGACGCCCGCCTCGGTTATTGTACATACAGGGAGCTTTGCTAATGGGAAAAAATATTGTCAATGCTCCCCCAATTAACTGGGGATCTGATTTGCTTTCTGATTTCATAGATAAGGCAAGAATCAATACATTTAGCACATATGAGAAACTAAAGGCCCATTATGATCTTTTAGTTGGCATAGACAAAACTTTCAGAGAAGTAGTCGACGCCTTAGACTACAAGGGAGATTCGCTTTGTCCATATTTAATTCTGAAAACTCACTGTTTTTTTTAGGAGCGTCGCGCCTCTCTATTAGCGGCCAGCTATCGGAAGCCTATATGGTACTCCGTGGATGCCTGGAAAGTTCATTGTATGCATTTTATTTTCACCAGCAGCCGGAAAGCGAGGGGACTTGGCTAACAAGGCACGATTCTTCAGAAAATAAAAGGAAAGTACGGAATGAATTCAAAACTGGAAAGATGATAGAGTTGCTTAGGGCAGTCGACCGTGAAGTTGCCATTACTGCAGAAAAATTGTACGAAAGGACCATTGATTTTGGGGCTCATCCCAATGAAAGATATCTCACTTCGATGCTCCAAATAGAGAAACGAGATGGCAAGGAAATGGCGAAGGTAATCTATTTGGATGGGGACACCCCGGCCTTTCGCCTCTGTTTGAAAACGAATGCAGAAGTGGGTATTTGTAGTCTTGCTATCGTTAAAAATATCTATCCGGTGAGATTCAACCTGGTTCTCATACCGGACCAGATACAGTTATTACGCCAACACCTTGATGGCTTACACCCGACAAGCAACCGCCTTTAAGCGAGAATCACGCGGCGTCCCCGTTTCCTTATATTGGCCAATGCCCAGTATGCTGTTTTCCGCCCCGGCCGTCCGGGTCGCTTACGAGGCGAGCGCCGCTTCGACCAGCTTCTTGATCTCCTCGGTTCGATCCTTGTGGACGATGAGGGTCTTGTCGCCCGCCCGGACGGTCACCAGTGGGTAGCCCCTCGAATAAACTGGACACACAATTGGTCGTGTAGAGGTAACGACCGGAGGTGTCCATGAGCAAGAGCAAGGGAGTG
>CAZWLY010000026.1:0-14211 GCA_964634465.1 uncultured Thermodesulfobacteriota bacterium
GTCGTTACCTCTACACGACCAATCCTGTGCCCACTCTATTTGGGGAGCAACTCAATTACGTCTATAATAGGCACAGGTTGGAAATGCCTAACCAATCGGGACGACCTCCGCGGGTTACGACGGCGGCAGGTCGAACCGGCGCACTCAGGGGGGGAAACATGGATATAAGCGGTAAAAAGACGGCTATCGACCCGATTTGCGGGATGGAGGTTGACCCGGCCAAGACCGACCTGAAGGTCGAGCGAGGCGGCAAGACCTTCTATTTCTGCGCCCCAGCCTGCAAGGAGGCCTTCGAGAAAAACGAGGATTATCCGCCGGGCCTGCGGGTCAAGGACCTCATCTGCGGTATGGAGGTCAATCCGGCCGAAACGCCGTTCAGCTATGAGCACGAAGGGAAAAAGTTCTTCTTTTGCTCCGAGGGCTGCCTGAAAGCCTTCGAGCGCAAGGCGGCCAAGATATTCAAGACCAAGGGCGCCATCGGACGCTGGATGGACCGCTTGAGCTGCGCCAGCGAGGATGAGTTCGGCTCCGGCGGGCCGAAGTGCCACTGACCCGCTCTCGCTTTGCGGCACGCTGCCGAGGCAAACGAAGCGTCCCCTATCTGGAGGAGAGATGAACAGGATATCGGACAATGAAATCTGCCCCGAATGCGGCAAGAAACTGAATGCCGCGGTGGATTTGTTCGCCACCCTCCACGGCCGCCGGAACTACTTCTGTTGCACGGCCCACTTGTTGGAATCCCTGAACAAGAAAGAAGGGTTCCGCACCAAGCCGGTTCAGGATCAGGAGGCCGGAGGGGAATAACCCGAACCTCGCCGCTCGACCCGAGCGACGCCCGATCAGGGGTGTGGAGGGTGATCGCCGGCCGCCTCGGCGGGCGGTTCACCCTGTTCGCACCCCGATGTTTTTCGCCTCGAGCCAGACGGTCGGGTCGTAGCTTTCTCTTCTCCACCGAAATGGTAGATCGACGATTCCGCCGGGCTCGGTAATGGAGTACAGCGCCCTGAAGGCTTCGGCGAGCACGGTGCGCTGTTGGGCCAGGTTGAACGGCTCCCCCACGGGATGGCCGAAAGGCCATCTCAGGAAGACCGTTCGGGGTGGTTTGACCTTCTCTGTGTATTCTCTGACGATGGATATCCCCACCGTGGGGATGCCGGCCCGTTCGATCTCCCGTTGGATCAGCCCCACGGACTGATTGCAGATGCCTCAGCCGGGGATCAGGAGGACCGCGTCCACCCCCCTCGCCGCTCAGCCGTCGAGCCGCCTCGGGGGCGGTTCGGCCGATGAGCTCGTCGATGCGCCGGCCGACGATGTGGCCCATGAACCCGTAATGGCGCTCCGCCGCCCGCCCGATCAATCCTTCCCGCTCGAACTCCTGGAGCCGCTCGAGGGGAAAGACGATGTTTATGTCTTTGTCCGCATCGGCGTGGTCGTAGTAATCGTGGGTGATCGTCAAAATTTTCACCGGCCGGGCGGCGTCGATTATCCTGTAAGTGGGGTCTCCGTTCGGGTCGGTCATGTCAAAGGGCGGATCATCCCGGTGGTGCACTCCGGCGGTGGTGACCAGGGCCACCGTGGACCGGTCCAGAGGCTTGCCGGGGGGCGTCCAGGGAATGCCTTCCGTCTCCACCGCCGAATAGGAAGCCACGAACCTTTTGGCCAGGAAGGGAACGCGGGTCGTCAACTTGGCCAGAAGCTTGTTCTTCAGTCTCGAGGCCAAAACCATCTCGCTTCCCGCCCCGCCCGATAAAGCTCGAACCGGTTCAGCGGTGCACTTCGGCTTTGCTGGGGGCTTTGCCGCGGAAGACCATTACGGCCGGGCCTCAATCCACCTGACGATGTCCGAAGAAAGGTGTTCCTCGATCGTCACTCTCCACCCGGCCCGGCGGATGTTGTCCATGGTTCGGCGATTGATGTTGGCCCCCATCATTCGGACCACCAACGGGTTGAGGGCGTCGAAGATCGACCCGAGGAGGCGGTTCCCCGGTCGCATGTGCTCCAGAAGGACGAGTCGACCCTCCGGCTTGCAGACGCGCCGGAGTTCGGCCAGGCCTTGGACCGGATCCGGCACCGAACAAAAGACGAAGGTGGCGAAGACCGTGTCGAAGGCGTCGTCAGGGAAGCGAAGTTCTTGAACGTCCATCAGGGCCAGGTCAACCGGCCGGCCCAGGGAAGCGGCTCGCTTTTTGGCCCGCTCGAGCATTCTGGGGCTCAAGTCGATGGCGCTGACCTCCACCCCGCTCGGGTAGTAGGGAATGTTCTTGCCCGTGCCGACCCCGACTTCCAGAGCCTTCGGTCCGGCAATCCGGTCCCTCAACCTCTTTCGCCAGCCGCCGAAACGCCGGCCCTCGAACGGACTCTCCAGAATGTCGTAAACCCAAGCCACTCGGTCGTAGCGGCGTCGGGTCTTGGCGGTGGACGACCGGTCGATCATGGGCCAAGCGCCTCCAGTATCGCCCTTTTCTCCTGTCTCGAACCCGTTCCCGTCGGGAGTGTATTGACTTCAGTATATTCCAAGGGAGAAAAGCCATCCACAACGGGGGGGCGAATCGGGGCCGCAGTGCTTCCTTTGCGGCTTCGGCTTTCCCCGCCGCCTTTCGGGGTCCCAGGCCAAAACCGTTTGCAACCGGGCGCTACGAGCAAGCATTTGCCTCTCTCACTACACCCGCTCGAAGTTGTCGAGTAAACTCTGCGTCCGTCCGGCCCCAGGCGGCTCATGGCCACGGCCACGCTGGAGAGGGCCATCGCCCCGGCGGCCGGAAGCGTCCCCAGGCCGGGTTGTCAGTCGCCCCTTTTGTCCTCGATCTGAGGCGGGCGGGTGACCCGGGACGGGACCGGCTCGAGCCGAGCGCCGCCGCAACATCCATGTCCCCCGTAGCTCTGGCGGTCGCCGTGTCCACCGTGGGAACGGTGCATGAAGGCATGCATCAGCGGGCAGGCGAGCAGGATCAAGAGATAGGGCCAGCCCCCCAAAGGGCGGCCCTGAGACTCGGCGACGCCGCCAGGGCCGCCGCCAGGACGACCGCCCCCAAACCGGCCCACTTGAGAACGTTCTTGGAGATGGTTGTTTGCTTCGTCCGGCTCACGATCGCGTCTCCCGTCAGAACGATGTTACGATTGTCTCCAAAAATTAAAGGCACAGAGTATGCCAGCCCGCGGCTTCCAGCCAACCAGATGATTTTTGGGGCAAAATTCGGGATCATTCCAAGGCGAAGCACGAGAATGTAAAATATTTTTGCACCTGGGCCCGGCGCCGCGGGCGGTAGCTACTCACCCCCATCGGCAACTTCCCGGCCCGGCTCGGGCCCTGAATATCGAACCCGCGGCGAGTCCAATCGAACGCCGTCACGCCAACCGTTGCCAGCCTCGACGCCGGCCCGACGACGCCCGCTCCCACGCTTTCACCCCGGAAAATATCCCCGGCTCAAGCGATTGGTCGCCCGCCCGCTTCCCGGAGGAGGCGCGCCGGCAGGTGGCGGATACGCAGGCGGCGGATATAATGTCGAACGGGATCACCACCTTCGCCGCACCCGGTTCGAAACCTTAAAGTCCGGGGGGGAGTCAGACATGGATACGGATAAAGACCAGAAGGTCGTCCAGATAACGGACGTGCAGGTTCAAGACGTGACCATCTGCGAGGCCACGGCCCAGATGATAGACAAGGCCCGGCGGGACGGCGTGGAGTTGGCCTTCAACCGGGCGGCCGGCATGAAGCCCTGCCCCATCGGCGAGAAGTCGGCCTGCTGCAAGCACTGCTTCATGGGTCCCTGCCGGCTCAACACCAGGGACCCCTACGTCAAAAACGGCGTCTGCGGAGCGACGATCGACACCATCCAGTCCCGCAACTTCGCCCGGGCGGTGGCCTCGGGCTCGGCCGCCCACAACCAGCACGGCATGGCCATCCTCGACCTCTTCCGGGCGGTGGTCAAGGGCGAGATCCTGGATTACGAGATCAAAGACCCCCAAAAACTCTTCGACCTGGCCGAAGAACTGGGCCTGGAGGTCGAGGACCGGGAGCTCAAGGAGGTGGCCCTCGACCTGGCCGACGAGTTGGAGAAGACGTTTACCAATCTGGACGGCGAGCTTCCCTTTGCCAAGCGGGTCCCGGAAAAAACCTTGGAGACCTGGCGCAAGCTGGACATCGTGCCCCGGGGGGCGATGCGGGAGGTGATGGCCCTGATGAACAGGACCCACATGGGGGTCGATCAGGACTACGAGAACATCATCACCCAGATCTCCCGGACCGCCCTGGCCGACGGTTGGGGCGGCTCCATGGTCGGCACCGAGCTGTCGGACATCCTCTTCGGCACGCCCGCCCCCCTGGCGGCCGAGGTCAACATGGGCGTGTTGAAGAAAGACGAGGTCAACATCATCATCCACGGCCACGAGCCGAACCTGTTCGAATCGCTCTACGTCTCGGTCAACGATCCGGACCTGCTGGCCAAGGCCGAGGCAGCCGGAGCCAGGGGCATCAACCTGGTCGGGATGTGCTGCTCGGGACTGGAGATGCTCTCCCGCCACGGCGTCCCCCACGCCGGCAACTTCATGTCCACCGAGGCGGTTCTGGTGACCGGCGCGGTGGACGCCATGGCCGTGGATGTCCAGTGTATCAAGCAGGGGTTGGCCAAGGTGGCCGAGTGCTACGACACCCGCTTTTTCACCACCAATCCCCGGGCCAGGATCGAGGGGGCGGAGCACATCGAGTTCGACGAGCACGACCCCCGAGAGTGCACCGACCGGATCGTAATCATGGCCATCCAGCGCTTCGCCGAGAGAAAACACCCGATCGAGATCCCCCAGAGGATCGACCGGGGCGTGATCGGTTTCTCCCACGAGTACATCAACTACATGCTGGGCGGCCTGTTCAGAAGCTCGTACACGCCGCTCAACGAGAACATCATCAACGGCCGGATCAGGGGTGTGGCCGGCGTGGTCGGCTGCACCACACCCCGGGCCAAGCAGGACTGGGTCCACGTCGAGCTGGTCAAGGACCTGATCAAAAACGACGTCCTGGTCGTCCAGACCGGCTGCGCCCAGATCGCCCTGGCCAAAGCCGGGCTGTTGAGGCCCGAGGCGGCCGCTCTGGCCGGGCCGGGGCTGCACGAGGTCTGCGAGGCGGTCGGCATGCCGCCGGTGTTGGGCCTGGGCCCGTGCGTGGACAACAGCCGGATTCTGACCGCCGTATCGGAGATGGTCAAGACGGGCGGTCTGGGCGACGCCATCGCCGACTTGCCAGTGGCCGGGGCGGCGCCGGAGTACATGAGCGAGAAGGCGATCGCCATCGGCCAGTACTTCGTCGCTTCGGGCGTCTACACCGTCTTCGGGGTGACCTTCCCGGTCATGAAGGGCACCAAGTTCCACGACCTGTTGTTCAGGGGTCTGGAGGAGCAAGGCCTGGGCAAGTGGGGCTTCGCCGCGGACCCGCATGAGATGGCCCGCTTGATGATCGCCCACATCGACAAGAAACGGGCCGCCCTGGGCCTGGACAGGGGCAGGGAGCGGGTCCTGATGGACATGGGCGACCGGAGAGCCTTGGCGGCCAGCGAGTAGGCCGGGCCGGAAACAAAGAACTGGGGCGGGGCTTCGGCTCCGCCTCAATCTCTTCACTCCGCCTCTTTACCGCCCAGCGGTCTGGGGCGAGCCGGCCCGGATGGCTTGACGTTTCGATATCTTTTGAGAATCGATCGTCCCGCCGCCTCGCTTCCCCCGCCCGGTGACTCGCCAGCCCGAACCCGATCGGCCAAGACGGGCGGGGCGAAGTGTATTTGAAACTTGATTTTGAAGGCGAAATATGGCATCTAACCGGAGATTGGCGGGCTCAACCTACCCACGTTGCCCACACATCACCCACATCTCGATCTGCTCCACTCTCGGGTAGTGGGGGCCTGAACAACTTTTCTTAGGACCGGGTGAGGTATGGAAGTAGTAGTCGGCATCGCGGATATGAAAGTGGCCAAGGGACCGGGAGTGACCCTGGTCACCCACGCTCTGGGCTCCTGTCTGGGGGTGTGCATCTACGACCCGCAGGCCAAAGTCGGCGGCCTGCTCCACTGTATGCTGCCCGAGGCCAAGGCCTCGCCGGCCAAGGCCAAGGCCAAACCGTACATGTTCAGCGACCTGGGCATCCCCCTCTTGTTCAAGCAGTCCTACGCCCTGGGCGCCAAGAAGAACAACTTGATCGTCAGGCTCATCGGTTGCGCCGAGGTGGCCAACAAGTCCAACGTCCTCAACATCGGCAAGCGCAACTACATCGTCGCCAAGAGGCTGTTCTTCAAGAACAACATAGTCGTCAAAGCCGAGGAGATCGGCGGCACCACTCATCGCACCGTCCGGATGGACCTGGCCACGGGCGAGGTCCAGGTCAAAGTCAAGGGAGGAGGGATTACCACGATATGAGCTCCCTGACCGAGATGATCCTGACCGCCGCCGCCAAGCTGCCGCCCTTCCCCCAGGTGGCCCAGAAGGTCATGACCCTCTTGGAAAACCCGGACGTCGCGGTCAGCTCCCTGGTCGAAGTGGTCCAGATGGACCCCTCGCTGACCGCCGGAGTGCTCAAAGCGGTAAATTCCCCCATCTACGGCCTGGTGCGCAAGGTGGACAACCTGGCCCAAGCCCTGGCGCTTTTGGGCAACAAGACCTTCTCCGAGGTCGTCTTCGCCTCGGCCTCGGCCCAGCTTCTCAACAAAGAGCAGCCGGGCTACGACCTGGATCAGGGCGATCTGTGGAAGCACTCCCTGTCGGTGGCGATGATGACCCAGGTCATCTGCGAGCATGTCGGCCGGACGCCCAGTTCGGCCCTCTACACCGCCGCTCTGCTCCACGACATCGGCAAGGTCGCCTTGAGCCGGTTCGTTCACTCCAAGTACCAGCAAATCCTGAAAGAGGTCGAAAGGGGCGTCCCCTTCCTCGAAGCCGAACGGAGCGCGCTCGGCCTGGACCACGCCGAGCTGGGGGCCCGGATGGTCCAGGATTGGAACTTCTCTCCGGAGATGGCCGAGCTGATCGTCTTCCACCACGACCCCTCGCCGCGCCTTCACAACACCGACCTGGCCGCCCTCTACGTGGCCAACACCGCCTGCCAGATGATGGGCCTGGGCGGCGGGGCCGACGGCGTATCGGAGAGTTGGAACGAAAAGGCGATGGAGGCGACCGGGCTTAAGGAGGAAGACCTGGAATTGCTCATGGCCGAGTTGCTCTTGAGGTTGGACAAGGCCGAAGCCGTACTCGGCCTGAGCGGCTAGACAAGCGCCCCGGCGCCTCGCCGGCGTCGCCTTCCGCAACCCGGAGCGTTCCTGAAGGAGCGCACCGGCTCCAGTCCGGGCTCGAAGTCCTCCTTCCAGCCAGTCCCCCGGTGTGATTTTCCGAGGCTTCCCCGGCCCAAGGTGATATGCTGCGTCTCAAAGCGTACCGGAGACGGAGGGAGACATGACCGGCCGAAGGGGCCTCCACTGGGCCTGGATCGTTCTGGCGACCTGCTTCGTCAACCTGTTCGTCAACTACTCGATCAGGCTCGGTTACGGCGTCGTCTTGCCGGAGATGATCCGCGACCTGGGCTTCAGCCGCACCGCCGGCGGCGCCGTGTTCAACGCCTACCTCCTGGTCTACATCACCCTCACCCCGCTGACCGGCTATCTGACCGATCGCTTCGGGGCCCGCCGGGTCATCGCCGTCTGCGCCCTGTTTCTGGGACTGGGCGCGATCTTGATGGGCACGGTGAGGGAGGTCTGGGCCGGCTGCCTCTTTTTCGCCCTCACCGGCCTCGGCGCGACCGGAATGTGGACCCCGGTCATCACCGTGGTCCAACGCTGGTTCGCCCCTCGCCGCCGGGGGCTGGCCCTGGGCGTGCTGTCCTCCGGTTACGGCTTGGGCTTCGCCGCGATCGGGTTGGCTTTTCCCCTGATCGTGACCCATTACAGTTGGCGTCACGCCTGGTACTTCCTGGGCGCGGCCGCCCTGGTCATGGTCGCGGTCAACGGCCTGCTTTTGAGAAGCGATCCCGAGTCGGCCGGCTACGCCCCCTGGGGCCAAGAGGAGAACACCGCCCAGGCCGAGCGGGCCGAGCCGATCCGGCCCAGACTGGGGGAGGTGGCCAAGGTTTTCAAGGACCGGAACTTCTGGCTCATCGGCGGTTCGTACTTCGCCATCAGCTACACTCTCTACGGCGTCACCACCTTCATGGTCGATTACGCCCAGCACCAACTCGGCCTGCCGCTCCAAAAGGCCAGTCTGCTGGCCACCATCCACGGCGTCTGCCAGGTGGTCGGGGTGCTGACCGTCCTCCCCCTGTCCGACCGTTTGGGCCGCAAGAAGACGATCATCGTCTCCAATTCGGCCATCACCACCTCGGCGCTCGGCCTGCTCCTGGCCGGCGACTCGGCCGCGGTTCTCTACGTCCTGGTCGGCATTCTGGCCGTCTTCTACGGGGTCACCTTCCCCATCTACGGCGCTTGCGCCGGCGATTACTTCCCCAGGGAGCTGATGGGAACGGTCATCGGCGCCTGGACGCCCTTCTATGGTCTGGGGGCCATCGCCGTCCACTGGATCAGCGGCCTGATTCGGGACGCCACCGGCCGCTACGACCTGCCCTTTCTCATCGGCGCGGTCATGGCCGCGCTCGGCCTGGTCTTGTTTTTCCTGGTCGGCGCGAGGCGACCGAACCCCGGCGACCAGCCAACGAGTTGACGGCCCGGCCCGAGATCGACCCGCCGGGCTGAGGCGACGGGCCGCCGTAAGCCGCCTCTTTTTTCTTCCACCCGACCCACAAGCCCCTTGACAACGAGCCCACAACTGTGTATATGAATAGTTGTTCATATATTCACTGGCAGCCCGAGGAGATGACATGCCGGCGAAACGGACAAAACTGGTGGAGGAAGACGGTTGCCGGATCAAGGTGGTCCACCTGGACCGGGTGGCCCGGGCCAGGGAGGAGGCCGCGGGCGAGGCCGAACTCGGCCGGCTGAGCCTGCTTTTCAAGGCCCTGGGCGACCCGACCCGGCTCAAGCTGGTGATGGCCCTACGAAACGGCGAGATGTGCGTCTGCGACCTGGCCGCCTTTCTGGGGGTCAGCGAATCGGCCGTCTCCCACCAACTCCGTCGCCTGAGGGAGCAGGCCCTGGTCAGGACCAGACGGGACGGCCAGGTTCTCTACTACTCGCTGGACGACGACCACGTCTCCGAGCTGCTCAAGACCGGTCTGGATCACGTCCAGGAGTAGGCGAAAAGCGAGGCGCCGAATGAAGAAAATCGAAAGATTGGCCGACTTCGACCACCCTTTGGTCGCCGAAACCGCCAGGCGGCCCACCGGCGGCGGCTTCTGCGGCCTGGGACCGGCGGCGCCGTCACTGGAAACGAACGACTGAGGAAGGAACATGGACTTCATCACCCGCATCATCTCCGAGGCCTGGGGGCTGTTGGCCGAGTCGTCGGTCTATATCATCTTCGGCATCGTCATCGGCGGCTTGCTCAAGGCCTTTATGTCCCCCGGCTACGTCGCCCGCCACCTGGGCCGGGGTCGCTTCACCTCGGTCATCAAGGCCGCCCTGCTGGGCATCCCCATCCCGCTTTGCTCGTGCGGCGTGCTGCCGGCGGCGGCCTCGCTCAAAAGGCAGGGGGCCAACAACGGTGCCACGGCGTCCTTCCTCATCTCCACCCCGGAGTCGGGCGTCGATTCCATCGCCATCAGCTACGCCATGCTCGATCCGATCATGACCCTGGCCCGGCCGGCGGCCGGTTTCGCCGCCGCCACGGTGGCCGGAGTGGCCGAGAACCTGTTCACGCCGCCGGACGAGCAGTCCGCCGCCGCACCGGATCTGAGCTGCACCATCGACAACTGCTGCGACGGGATCGACTGTCCGCCCGCAGAGCACGCCCGCCACCACACCCTCGGCGAGAAGCTCTGGGCCGGAATGCGCTTCGCCTTCGGCGAGATGTGGGCCGATCTGGCCGGCTGGTTCCTGATCGGCTTGATTCTGGCCGGCGCGATCACCGCCCTGGTTCCACCCGAGGTCATGACCCGCCTCTTGGGCGGCGGCGTGCAGTCCATGCTCCTGATGCTGGCCGTGGGCATTCCGCTCTACATCTGCGCCTCCGCCTCGACGCCCATCGCCGCGGCCCTGATCCTGAAGGGCGTCAGTCCCGGCGCGGCCCTGGTCTTCCTCCTGGCCGGACCGGCGACCAACATCGCCTCGCTGACCGTCTTGACCGGCCTCCTGGGCAAGCGGGCCACGGCCATCTACCTGGCCGCCATCGCCCTGGTGGCCGTGGCGGCCGGGTTGATCGTCGATCAGGTCTACGCCGCCCTGGGCGTCTCGGCCCAGGCCGTCATCGGCCAGGCGACCGAGATCATACCCGAGTGGCTGGGCGTACCGGGGGCGCTGTTGTTGCTGGCCCTGTCGGTCAAGCCGGTCTACAACTCGATCAAGGCCCGGTTCACCGGAGCCCACAGCCACGGCGAGACTTGCAGCCACGGAGCCCACAGCCACGGAGAAACCTGCAGCCACGATTCGGGCGAACTCCTCTTGGCCCGCCTCGACTCGCCGGATCAAGGCTGCGGCTGCGCCGAGTCCACTTGAAAGGTCTGACCCAGGTCCGGTCGGACCCGACCGCAATCACCCCTCCCGGCCTTGTTTCAGGGCCGGGAGGACTTATCTTCAAGACAAGACGAAGAGCCAAGGCCGGCTTCGCCCTCGTCGAAGGGAGGCTGGATGGCCAAGTGCACGATGGATTATCGCCCCGGCCTGATCGGGACGGAGATAAAGGTCGCCGCGCCGAAAGGCGTCGATCGCCTCGAGGCCCGCCAGATGGCCCTCGAAGCGGCCCGGAGCCGCTACCGGGAGCCGATGCTCTTGGCCTGGCTGGACAAGGTTCGGGGCGAGTTCTCGCCGGCGGTGGAGTGCTGCGGCGAGGACAAGCCGGCCTGGGTGATCTACGCCGGGAACCGGGGCGGCGAAGTGGTGGTCGAGGTCGGAGACGGGGATTACTACTTCGTCTTCCGGGAAGGAGCGGTCAACTGAAGACTTGAACCCGACGGCCGGCCAGGCTTCTTTGCCTGGCCCCGGCTTTATAGAGGCGAGGGCCGCACAACCTCCCAGCGGCTAACGCCGGGAAATCTGTCGCCGACAGGTGATGCGCCCCGCTCTATCCCCCGCCCACCGGCGGGAAGACGACCAGCAGGTCGCCGTCCTTCAACGGCTGATCCAGCTCGGCGTGGCGGGCGTTGACGAGGAGCAGTTTGGCCTGGTCGAGAGGCACCGCCAACTCTTCCAGCAGCCGGCCGACGGTGCTCCCGTCGTCGATCTCGATCTCGGCCTCCCGGCCTTCGCTCCCCGCAGGCAGGCACCTCTCCAGACCGGCGTAGAGTTTGACCTTGACCTTCATCGCCCCGACCCCAGAAGTCGGTTGTAGAAGTTGATGGCCACGTACATGTTGAAGGCCAGCTCCGGCGGAAACAGGGCCAGCCGGTCGCCCTGTCTCAGCTCGACGTCGTCGGTCACCGGCCGGCCGCCGAGCATCATCACCCGGACTTGATCCAGGCTCAGACCCAAGGCGGCCAGGGCGTCGCTCACCCGGGAACCCTCGGGCAGATCGAGATCCATCTCGCCGTCAATGTGCCCGGAAACCCGCTCTCTCAGCGGCCCGCCCAACTTGATCCTGACCGTCACCGCTCCTCCCCGCCGAAAGGCGGCCGAGCCAGATGGTGGCTGTAGTAGATGGCGAACTCGTTGATCGCCCCCATCTCGGCCGGAAACAGGGCCAGCCGGTCGCCGGCCTCAAGAACCCGATCGCCCGTCAGCGGCCGGCCGTTGACCAGGATCACCCTGGCCTCGGCCCAGCCCAGCCCCAGCTCGTCCAGGACTTGGGAGACCATGGTTCCCTGGCCGAGCTCCAACCGGAGCTCGCCGTCGATGTGGCCGGCCACCTTTTTCCGGAGCGACCCGCAGATCTTGACGCTGACGACCATCCCTATCAGTCTATCTCCACTCGGCCGTCTTTCCAAGTCGCCGCCAACGACACGGCGGAGGCGTCAAACGCCTCCGCCGGGCAGCTCGTTTCTCCAGGCCGGCGGGCGGTCCCCTTTCCAGGCCGCCCGCGGCCCAGCCTAGAACTTCAGGGTCTGGTCCAATTCCTCGTCCGGGACGTCGAAGACGGTGTCGTGGGGCGCAAGCTTCTCGGTCTTCATCCAGTCGGGCAGCCGGTCGTCGGCCTCGGTGAAACCGGCCCGGCGGTTGAAATCCTGCTCCATCTGGAGGATCTTGGCCCCCAAAGCGCCGACGTCATCGCCGGTCATATTCAGCCCGTACTTGGCGTTGATCATATCGACAATGGCGGCGAAGGCGTCGGGGATGTCCAGGACCGGGAAGGCGACGAACAGGCACAACCCGGCCGCGTCGATGGCCGCCGTGGCCGCCTGGAGGTTCCTGGACAGCTCGACCTGACCCTCGGGCTTGAGAGGATCGACGTTGCCGCCGACGCCCAGGACGTTGGCCGAGACCGCGTAGCCGGCGGTGTGGTCGGCGCCCATGGTCGAGGTGGCGTAGGTCACCCCGATGCCCTTGACCGCCCGGGGATCGTAGGCCGGCATGCCCTGGCCCTTGACCACCGGCACCCGCCTGACGCCGAAGACCCGGCCGACGGTGGCCGCGCCAGAGCCGAGAATCCGACCCATCGGCGTGCCCTGGCCGACCTCGGCCAAAAGCCTCTTGGCCCCCTCCTTGTCGCCGAAGGCGAGCACGCCGCCGTCCATGGCCACGGCCATGGCGTCGCCCGCCTCGATGGTGTCCAGGCCGAAGTCGTCGCACATGTAATCGTACTGGGCGATGAAGTCCAGGTCGTCGATGCCGCAATTCGCTCCCCAGGCCCAAACCGTCTCGTACTCGGGCCACTTGGAGACGAAATTGCCGTCCTGGTCGTTATAGATGCCCGAGCACTTGATGATGCAGCCGCCCATGCAGCCGTGGGAGACGACGCCGCCGCGGGCCTGGGTCAGTTCGTTGAGTTTCTCGCCGGAGGTGTTCTCCGCACCCTCGAACTGGCCCGTGGAGAAGTTGCGCGTCGGCAAGCCGCCGGCCTCGTTGATCACATTGGTCAAGACGTTGGTGCCGTAGTTGGGCAGGCCGCCCGAGGTGACCGGATGCTCCATGATGGCGTTGGCGAAGCGCTTAGCCGCCGCCTTGAAGGCCTCCGGGTCGGCCAACGGCGCCTTCTCGCCGCCCGCGGGATCGATGACGATCGCCTTCAAGCCCTTGGCACCCATCACCGCGCCCAGGCCGCCCCGGCCGGCGTGGCGGGCCGGGCGGAGTTCGCGGTCGGAGAAGGCGACCGAGGCCGCGGTCAGTTTCATCTCGCCGGCCTGGCCGATGGAGGAGTAGGAGCACTTGTCGCCATACTCGGCGACCAGCTTCTCCATCGTGGCGTAGTTGCCCAGACCGGCCAAGTCGTCGGCCGGCAGAAGCTCGCACTTGTCCTTGCCGACGTAGAGCTTGAACCACTTGCCCGGCTCGGCCGCGCCCTCAATGACGATGCCGGCCACCCCCAGCCTGGCCAGGTGTTGGCCGGCCTGGCCGCCGGAGTTGGCCTCCTTGATCGTCCCGGTCAACGGGCTCTTCGCCCCGACGGAGATCCGGCCCGAGTTGGCGGCGCTGGTGCCCCCCAGCAGGCCGGGGGCGAAAATCAGCTTGTTGTCGGGCCCCAAGGGCGTGCAGGTCGGCGGAACCTCCCGGCTGACAATGGCCGAGGTCAGGCCGCGACCGCCCAGGCCCTCGTAGTCTTTGGGCAGGTCCTCGACGAAAATGTTGCCGGAAGACATATCGACGCGGACAAGTTTTACCATTTTCCACCTCGCGAGCTGGGGTGATCGATTGCCGATGATTCGACTTTCAGTACACACCGAGCGGGCGGCCGTGTCAAGCCAAACCATTGATAATAAAGTCATTATGTCATTTTTGACATATACCCGTCGGCCCGGCGAATCGCCGGAAGGCGTCGGCCGGATGGCGAGACTCAAGGACGGCCGACAGCTCCGCGGCCCGGCTCGGACGTTAATCGAGAGGGTGATGCGGGTGGAGGTGAACCGGTCGGAGAGACGGCGCTCTCGACTGCGCAAAAAAATCGGGGAGATGTAAACCTCCCCGGCTGGTTGCCTTGACTGGTCGGGACGACTGGATTTGAACCAGCGACCCCAGCGTCCCGAACGCTGTGCTCTACCAGACTGAG
>CAZWLY010000027.1:0-11797 GCA_964634465.1 uncultured Thermodesulfobacteriota bacterium
TGGCCACCAACAGCAGTAACCTAAACTGTCAGGTAATTACTAACACAGGACAGAACGTGGCTGGTCGATCCTGTGCTGTCCGGCTCTCGATCAGGCCGGCGGCGGTCGGGCGCTCGGGTGGTGGTCTTACCCCCTGTCTCGCCCTCTCAACCCCCCATCCCCCTGGCCGTGGCGGTGATGATCTCCCAACACCTGAGCACGTCGTCCCTGGTGGTGTTGGTCTGGCCGATGGAGACCCGAATCGTCACCTTGTCGCCGAGCTTGGTCTGGGTCAGGTAGATCCGCCCGTCGGCGTTGATGGCGTCGATCAACTCGGTGTTGATCTCATTCAACCTCTCCACGTCGTCCACGTGGCCGGGGTGGTAGCGCAGGCAGACGGTCTGGAGTGGGACCGGGGCCAGCAGGTCGAAGTCCTCTGCGGCCTCCACTAGGCCGGCCAGCTCCTCGGTCCAGGCCAGATGGTCGCGGACCTTGGCCCGAAGGCCGTCAAGACCGTACTCCCGGATGACGAACCACAACTTGAGCGCCCTCCGACCCTCCGACCGCACCCTGACCTCCTGCTTGATCGACTCTAAGGGCTCAAATTTGACTCCCCCTAAAGGCGGCGGTCATGAAAGAAGGGTGTCCAACTAACTGTAACGACGCGTGATCCAGACTTGAGACCGTCCGGTTTCAATCCCCCCTTTCGATCGCCTCCACCGCCTCTGCCAGCCGCTTGAGTAGCCTGATCAACTGCGGCCCGTCTGTGATCAGACCGGGCGCCGCCAAAACGGCCTCGCCCGGCCGGATCGCCACCAGGGGTGGGCCGTCCTCGATGACCCGTCCTCGATCCACCTCACGGCCGTGAGCCATGCGGATAACGGTCATGTTGCCCGCATCCAGGGCCGACAGGCCGGGCATGTCGGCAGCCAGGCCCAGAATCGACCCGGACGAACCGCTAGGCGCGCCCTCGTAGCTGAGCCGAACCGCCCGGCCGCCGAACTCGCCGCTCATGCCCGGATGGCGCAGGATCTTTTTCTCAACGGTCAGGCCCACCTCGGCCGCGGCGCCGACGATCAGATTATCGACCTTGCGTTTGCGGACGCCATAGACCCAGGCCAGCACTCCGGCCGTAAAGACGGCGAAGACGATCCCCAAGACGACATTAAGCAGAAACATCAGGCCCAGGCAGGCCAGAACCAGCAGCCCCAGGAGCCCGTAACCAATTTTACCCCACACGACAGCCCTCCTTATCTCAGACCGATCGATGGACTCCCCATTCGATCGTACTGCAATAACTGAAGAGGGTATGATCGTATCCGGTCCCAAGACAACATGGATGCCGCCGGTATGGATCAGCGGCCGGCACCAATGAAGTCGACCGGCCTGGCCCTGCCCTATCCCGCCCCGCCTGAAGCGGTCCTAGCGTGCCAACCGACGACCCACGTGGCGGGCTTTGGAGCAGGGATCGCCGCTCCGAGCCGGTCGCCGGTAGAATGATTTGCCAAAGAGGTTCTGGCCGTCATCGCTGAGGGTCAGGGTTATTTCCTGCTGCCATCTATCATCGATCACGAACCGAATCATCCGGCCCTTGAAAGCCAGTTCCTTGACGGCCACCGGTTCGGGCTCAATGATTTTGGCGGCGTAACCCTTGCCCCGGCGGACCACCTCAAAGCTCCACAACCACTCGCCGTTGGGACCGGGACCGGGGCAGAGGCCCTCGGTGACCGCGGTGACGCTGAATCGGCCCAGCCAATGATCGAAGTTGCGGCGCACCGTGGTGGGTTTGTGCGGCGGCGAGCCCTGCCCCGAGGATACGACCCGGAAGGTGACCGAGGCCATCTCCCGGCCGTAGTCGTCGGTGTCATGCATCCTGAAATCGTAGCTGCCCGGACGAACGGGGGCCTTGAAGGTCAGGCTGCCGGCAACCCGGCCGTGGAGATATTGGTAGGCCAGGTCGTGGTCGTCGTTGGTTCGCTCGTTGCCGTGGGGCACTCCGGAGGGGACTATCCCGATCCAGGCGTTTTCGGCGAACCCCTCGGCCCCCTTGAAGTGGACCGTCACCGTCTGCCCGGGAGCAACAGTGGTCCGATCCAGCCACAGCGCCGGACGACCGGACCCGCCGGGGGACTCGCCGCCCGCCGACTTGGCCAGGTGGAAATCGTCGAAGCAAACCACGGTCGGCTTTCTGTCCTCGTGGGTGCCGAAGGCCACGGCCGCGATCTTGACCGAGGCCACCCGATCCGAAGACAGACCGTGCTCCCTGGCCAGATCAGCCAGATTGGCCCGGACCGGAATCCAGGGAGTGGGCAAGGGCAAGGCCGGGTTGAGCCGCTTCCAGATGACCCCTTTTCGGTTCACCGACGGGGCATGGGGGTTGAGGTAGAAGAGGGTGGTGGCCAGGTTCCGACCGGCCGAATCCTTAAAGGTGACGGACACCGCGGCCCAGCCGCCCGGCTGGCCCCCGTTGAAGGTGGACCATCGTTCCACCCGGAACCGGGCGGTCAGCTCCTGGTTCAAATCGCCGATCCGGACGACTTGGTCGGCGTACTGGGTGCCGCCGTAGACCGACAGGCGCAGGCAGCCCGATGAGGCGTCGGGCCGACCGGCCCACACCTTTTTCGGCGAGGCGGCGTAACCGTATTGCCCGGTTCGCCAGTGGGCCAGACCGTCATGGAAATCACCATTTTCTAGCCAGGACGAGGGCTGGTCCGCCCTGGGGGGTGTGGTCGGCGGGGAGGCGGTCGGCGGAGACGTGGGTGGCGGCTTCTGCCTCCCATCCGTGCCGGTTCCACCGCCACCCGGCCAGGGCCGGGTGGCCTGGGGGGCGCGACCGTCGGGATCATTGAGCAGTGTGATGATGTCCTCGTTAGAGTTACAAATATGGCGACTGGAGGCTCTCCACATTTTGGTCTTGCCGCACAACACGTCGATATAACATGTTTTCGGCGGTTGCGGATCGGCCGGCGACCTGAGTCGGATTTCCACCGGGACGCCCCGTTGGGGGGCGGCGTAGATCACCAGCAGACCGTTGTGTTGGCTCTGGCGGGAAATGACCACGTTTCTCGAGTTGGTCATGACGCAGGAGCCGTCGTCCCGCCCCAGGTTGAATACGCCTTCCCGAACCAAGGCGCCGTATGTCGGGGCTTTGGGCAGCCGGTCGCCCCAGTCGACGAACGGGTTGACCCCCCTGAGGCTTATCTTGGCCGTTTTGCCGTCATTGGGCCACTTGGCCTCCAGGGTGTATTTACGGCCCGGCTCAACCGAGAGGCGCAGCACGGTGATGAAGCTGTCCGGACCGTCGAGCAGGACTCCCTTCAGCACCGTCCAGCCATAGGGTGTCCATTTCTGGGGTTGTGGATAGTACTGGGAAGGATTGATCCGGATCCAGGTGTTGACCGGGGCCGAATAGATGGTCACCGCCGAGGCCGATACGGGCGCGCTGAGCAGTATCGCCGCCACCAGGCAATAAACCAGCCAGGCGGATTTCACGATTTGGCCAGACCCGAGGCGTCGTCTCACCAACCCCATGTGCCCCCCTGCTGACGTCAGCGCATCCCGCGCCCGACGCATCGATAATGTTGCAGATCTTATATTCAAATTATGCGGCCGCCGCCGCGCTTCACCTCTCTTTGGGCCTTCTGATGCTCCCGGTGCACCCTGGTTGTCCGTTGGGCCGCATCCAAAGGCTTCCCGATTCATCTTTCGAAGCGTTTCCCGCTAAAAATACAGCAAAAATACAGCAACAATCATAATTTCCTTGATTTTGAACATAGTAACCCATTTTAGCTTCGCCGGTCAATCGTGCATTCCCTGAGGTATATCAACACCTAACGATAAACCCGCCGTCACATTCAGAGCCCGCTGCGCTCATCGCCTCGGGCATGGGTTGGCTTCGGTGAACTTTTTGGAAATAGCCCCTGGGGGACCCCGCCTCGACACACGATCGTCTAGACCCACACCTAGACCTACACCTCCCGCCAAACTTCTCGCCCAGTGGTATGGTGATGGTATTTACCTCACCGTCGCCTCCGGCTGGTCGATCCTGTGCTGTCCGGCTCTCGATCAGGCCGGCGGCGGTCGGGCGCTCGGGTGGTGGTCTTACCCCCTGTCTCGCCCTCTCAACCCCCCATCCCCCTGGCCGTGGCGGTGATGATCTCCCAACACCTGAGCACGTCGTCCCTGGTGGTGTTGGTCTGGCCGATGGAGACCCGAATCGTCACCTTGTCGCCGAGCTTGGTCTGGGTCAGGTAGATCCGCCCGTCGGCGTTGATGGCGTCGATCAACTCGGTGTTGATCTCATTCAACCTCTCCACGTCGTCCACGTGGCCGGGGTGGTAGCGCAGGCAGACGGTCTGGAGTGGGACCGGGGCCAGCAGGTCGAAGTCCTCTGCGCTCTCCACCAGGCCGGCCAGTTCCTCGGTCCAGGCCAGATGGTCGCGGACCTTGGCCCGAAGGCCGTCAAGGCCGTACTCCCGGATGACGAACCACAACTTGAGCGCCCGGAGGCGTCGGCCGAGAGGGATGCCCCAGTCACGGAAATTGGTCACGACTCGGTCCTGGGCCGATTTGAGGTACTCGGGCATGATCTCGAAGACCGGCACCAGGTCTTTGGGGTCGGCGACGTAGTAGAGCGAGCAGTCGAAGTTGGTGAACAGCCACTTGTGGGCGTTGAAGACATACGAGTCGGCCAGCTCCAGGCCGTCGAGGATGTAGCGTTTCTCGGGGACGATGGCCGCCGAGCCGCCCAAGGCGGCGTCGACGTGGAACCAAAGGCCGTGCTTTCGGGCGATCTGGCCGATGGGACGAAGCGGGTCCAGGGCCGTGGACGAAGTGGTGCCGACCGTGGCCACCACGGCGCAGGGGGTGTGACCGGCGGCCTTGTCGGCCTCGATCATCTCTTCGAGCGCCTCGGGGCGCATGGCCAGTTGCTCGTCCACCGCCACCGGCCTGAAGTTCTCCCGGCCCAACCCGGCGATCTTGACCGCCTTCTCCACCGACGAGTGGGCCTCCCTCGAGGCGTAGATGATCAGCCGCTTGCCGGTTGCGGCCAGGCCCCGCCGGTTGGACTCGAAGGCGGTCGCTCGCTCCCGGGCGCACAACAGGGCGACCAGGGTCGAGGTCGAGGCGGTGTCCTGGATGACGCCGACGAAGTGCTCGGGCAGGCCGCAGGCCTGGCGGACCCAGTCCAACACCCGCTCCTCCAACTCGGTCGCCGCCGGCGAGGTGGCCCAGTTCATGCCGTTGACCCCCACTCCGGCCGAAAGGAGCTCGCCCAGAATGGACGGCCAGGAATTGTTGGCCGGGAAGTAGGCGAAGAACGAGGGGTGGTTCCAGTGGACCAGACCGGGCACGATGATCCGTTCGAAGTCGGCCAGGATGGCCTCCATGGGCTCGCCCTCTTGAGGCGGTGAGACGGGCAGTTGGGCCCGAATCGAGCCCGGCTCGACCGACGGGTTGACCTTGCGGCCCTCCATGGCGGTCAGATAATCGGCGATCCAGTCGATGGCCTGGCGGCCGAATTTGCGGAACTCATCGGCGTTCATCGACTCCTCCACGAGAAAAGAGAGGGACTCGGAGAAGCCTCTCCTTCGATATCGGGCCCCGCCGGGCCCTCTTCTACAAGTAAACCAGCGCCTCGCGGCCGAGGATCAGTTCCACCGCCCGGCCAAGCGCCCTCAAGGGATCGGTTTCGGTTTTGGAACCCAGGAGCTTGAGCGCGTAGCGGCCGATGTTGATCCCGTCGCGGGCGGTGTAGTTCATGTCGGCCCGGTGAGCGGTTTGGAGAAAGGAGACGACGTAGCCCAGTATCTCCTCATCGGCCCAAGGCAGGTTCTCCTGCAGGATCCGCATCTCCTCGTCCGCCTCGGGAAAGTCGATGAATATCTGCGGCTGCAGCCGGGAGTGGATGTACTCCGGCAGGTCGAAGGTCGAGGCGTCGTCGTTCATGGTGGCCACGAACCGAAAGTCGTCGTGGGCGGCGATTTTCACTCCGGCGACGATGGATTCGACGTAGCGCCGGCCATCCAGAAGCGGGGCCAAAGAGGCCCACGACTTCTCGGACATCCGGTTGCCTTCGTCGAGGATGCACACTCCGCCGGTGAGCATGGCCGAGACCACCGGCGAGGCGACATATTTGATCTGGCCGGCGTCGCCGATGACCGGGGTGATGATCAGGTCCTCGGGCCGGGTGTCCATGGTGGCCTGGAAGATGTAGGCGTCCAGGCCCAGCTTCCTGGCCGAGGCGTAGGCCAGGGTGGTCTTGCCCACGCCCGGCTTGCCGATCAGCCGGGGGTTCAAGGGTACGTCGTTGGGCTGGAGTTTGAGCCAGGCGGCCATGACCTGGGCCAGGACGTGCTCCTGGCCGACCCACTTGACCGGCAACTCATCCGGGTGGGCCAGGTGGAGAACGACGCCTTCCACGGTCATGGTTCTCATGGTCCAAACATCTTACGCCAACCGGCGGCCGGCTTCAAGAACTGGAAACGAGCTTCCATTTGGGGTAGATTGAGACCCCACTTGGAGGCGGAGTTGCTTTTTAACTACATCCTCTACTTCCTGGTCGTCCTCTTTCTCTACCTGGGCTACCAGCCGATCGGCGAGCCGAGCGGCGAAACCGCTCACTGGGGCCTCTCCCTGGGGCTGATCGGGCTCGGTTACGCCGCCTTCTTCGCCGCCTCCCTGGCCGCGCTGAAAAGGGCGGCCGGACCGGTCTCGCTGGCCAGGCGGGAGAACCGGCTGATCTTTCTGGCCGTCGGCCTCTACGCCGTGGACATCTACTTTTTCCGCCTCAAGGACCTGACCTGGCTCATCCCGGGAACGGCCGAGTTCTCGGCCTGGGACGGGTTGATCGGGCTGGCCTTCTTTTACCTGTACCTCCTCCTGCTCTGGATCGCCTCCTGGCCGATGCACCGCCGTTGGACCACCCCCGAAGGCGACCTCAAGAGCCACCTCATCGCCCAAACCCGATGGACCCTGCCGCTGGTCCTGCCCTGGTTCATCCTGACGCTCACCAACGACGCGATCTGGGCCCTGACTCCCGAACGGTGGCGAGGCGTTCTGGCCTCGCCGCTGGCCTATCTGGGTCTGGTGGCGGTGACCCTGGCCGTGCTCAGTCTGATTCTGCCGCCCCTGGTCAAGTTCTCCTGGGGTTGCACCCCCCTTCCGGCCGGGCCGCGCCGGGAAGGCATCGCCGCCCTGCTGGCGGCCCACCGGGTCCGAGTGGGCGAGATTCTGCTCTGGCCCGTGCTTCAGGGCCGGGTGATCACCGCCGGGGTGATGGGCATCGTTCCCCGGCTCAGATACCTGTTGGTGACGCCCTCCCTGTTGGAATCGTTGAGCCCCGGCGAGATCGAGGCCGTCTTGGCCCACGAATGCGGCCACGTCAAATATCGCCATCTGCCGCTCTACGTCCTGTTCTTCATCGGTTTTCTGGCCGCCTCCTTCGCCCTGAGCGAGCTGGCCGCAACCTACTTCGTCCGCTGGGACGTCGGCGCGAGATGGCTGTTGAACACCAGTCGGAATTTCGCCGGCTGGCTTCCGGCCATCAAGGCGCTGCCGCTGTTGATCCTGATGGTGGTCTACTTTCGCTTCGTCTTTGCCTGGTTCATGCGTAACTTCGAGCGCCAGGCCGACGCCTACGCCGTCAGTACCTGCGGGCCCGGTCCGGTCATCACCGCTTTGGAGCGCATCGCCGCCCTGTCGGGCATCGACCGCAAGGCCCCGTCCTGGCACCACTTCTCCATCGCCCAGCGGGTTCAGTTCGTCCTGGAGGCGGGGCGGACTCCGGGCCTGATCGACGACCACTCCCGCCGGCTGAAAAGGGCCCTGTGGGGTTATCTGGCCTGCCTGGTGCTCATCCTGGCCGTGGCCTGGCCGGCCGGAGTTTTCAAGGGCGAGGACGAGTTCCGGCTGAGGCTGCAGTTGGCCGAGATCAACCGGATCGTCGAGGCCTACCCCGATGATTCCCGGCCGCATCTGGCCAGGGCGATGATCCTCTATCGGCTGGGCGAGTACGCCGAGGCGGCCGAGGCCTATCGCCGCACCCTGGCCCTCGACCCGGAAAACGCCGGGGCCCTCAACGACCTGGCCTGGCTCTTGACCACCGGGCCCGAGGAGCTGCGCGATCTCGAAACGGCCGTCCGTCTGGCCGAAAGGGCGGTCAAGCTCGAGCGCGAAGCCGCCTTTCTGGACACCCTGGCCGAAGTCTACCATCGGCTCGGCCGGACGGCCGAGGCCTTGCCGCTGGCCAAGGAGGCGCTGGCCAAGGCCAAAGAGCGGCGGGAGTACTACCAGGCTCAGGCGGCCAAGTTCGAGCGGGCCTTGGCCGAGAACCAATCCCGCTGAGGCTCGAGCCTTCCGCCGTCAGAGCGGTTCGTCCAACCGGCCGAGCCATCCTCTCTCTTTACACCTCCGCTCCGATGGGCTAATATTCTGTATACA
This sequence comes from uncultured Thermodesulfobacteriota bacterium, assembly GCA_964634465.1. Taxonomy (GTDB): domain Bacteria; phylum Desulfobacterota; class Desulfarculia; genus CAZWLY01. The sequence goes on from CAZWLY010000027.1 coordinate 8,422, forward strand.
ATTTTTCCTCCGCTCGTCACCCAAACCAAGGAGCCTGCATGCCTAAAGGGGTACTCTTGGGCAACGAGGCCATCGGCTACGCCCTGGCCGCCAACGGCCTGGGCGTGGCGGCGGCCTACCCGGGCACGCCCTCGTCCGAGATTCTGCCGGCGGTGGTGCGCTACGACAAGGAGCACCATCTCGGCATCCACGCCGAGTGGTCGGTCAACGAGAAGATCGCTCTCGATCAGGCCTTTGCCGCGGCCATGGTCGGCTTGCGCTCGGCCTGCGCCATGAAGCAGGTCGGCTTGAACGTCGCCGCCGACTCGTTCATGAGCGCGGTCTACCTGGGCGTAAAGGGCGGGATGATCGTCGTCTCGGCCGACGACCCCGGCCCGCACTCGTCCCAGACCGAGCAGGACTCGCGGATGATGGCCTTTGTGGCCAAGGCCCCGGTCCTCGATCCGTCGTCCCCGGCCGAGGCGATGAGGATGGTCGCCGAGGCGTTCAAGCTCTCGGAGCGCTTCGAGATTCCGTTCCTGTTGCGGCCGGGGATTCGGGTCTGCCACGCCAAGCAGTCGGTGAGTCTGCCCCGGCCCAAGCCGCGGCCGGCCAAGGCCAAGTTCGAGCGCAACCCCGGCCGCTGGGCGGCCACGCCCAAGTTCCGCTACGCTCTCCACAAGGAGCTCAACGCCAAACTGAAGAAGCTGGCCGCCTACAACAACCGCTCGCCGTTCAACCGGCTCTCTTTCGAACTGAGAAAGGGGCGGCCCTATCCGCTGGGGGTGCTGGCCGCCGGCGCGCCGGCCGCGGCCCTCGCCGATTTGCTCGACGTCGCTGGCCTGGCCGACAAGATTCCGGTCCTGCGCCTGGGCGCGCCGTACCCGTTCCCGGACAAGCTGGTCGATTCGTTCCTGGCGCGCTGCAAGAAGGTCTTGGTGGTCGAGGAGACCGACGTCTTCATCGAGCTCTTCGCCTCGGCTCGGGGCAAGCTTTTGGGCCGGCTGTCGGGCCACGTGCCGGGCGAAGGCGAGCTGACCCCCGAAGTGATTCACGACTGCCTGAACAAAGCCCTCAAGGCGAGCGGGATGAAGGGGCTTGGCCGGCCGATCGGCCGGTCCTACGGCAAAGTCCTGGCCGAGTTGAAGCTGCCGATCAAAAAGCCCCGGCTCTGCCCCGGCTGCGGCCACCGGGCGGCGTTCTACGCCATCCGCCAGGCCTTCCCCAAGGCGGTCTACACCTCGGACATCGGCTGTTACACCCTGGGTTTGAACCTGAGGGCGGTGGACACCTGCCTGGACATGGGCGCCGGGGTCACCCTGGCCGCCGGTCTCTATCAGGCCCTGAACCTTGACGGCGACTCCGGCCCCCCGATCGTGGCCACCATGGGCGACTCGACCTTCTTCCACTCGGGCGTTTCGTCGCTGATCTCGGCCGTCTACAACGGGGCCCGGTTCGTGCTGGTCCTGCTGGACAACGGCACCACAGCCATGACCGGCATGCAGCCCACCCCCGATCTGGGCGTCCGGGCCGACGGGACGAAAGGCAGGCGCATCCCCCTGGAGCGGCTGATCGCCGGCTGCGGGGTGGATCATCTCACCGTGGTCGACGCCTACGACGTGCCCGAGGTCATCGACGCTCTCGAAGCGGCCTACGACCACGCCGGCGCCCCCGACGGCGGCGTGGCCTGCGTCATCGCCCGCCACCCGTGCCGGATCGCCGAGCCCCGCCAGCCGGTCAGGACGGTCGTCGTCAACGACAACTGCGACGGTTGCCGGATCTGCGTGGCCACCTTCGAGTGTCCGGCCATGTCGGTCGAAAAGAAGGGCCAGCCGGTCAAGATCGATCCCAAGCTGTGCGTCCACTGCGGGGTGTGCGTCCACGCCTGCCCCAACGGCGCGTTGGAGGTGGCCTGATGAGTTACGATACGGTGCTGTGCGGACTGGGCGGACAGGGGATCATCTTCGCCGGACGGCTGTTGAGCTTCATGGCGATGAAAAACGGCTGGGGCGTCATCGGCGCCGAAACCCACGGCATGGCCCAGCGGGGCGGCTCGGTGGTGGCCCATTTGCGCTTCGGCGAGACCGAGGGCTCGCTGGTGCCCGAGGGCTCGGCCGACGCCCTGATCGCCCTGTCCGAAGAGGAGGCCTACCGCAACCTGGCCCTGGCCAAGCGCGGCGGCTTGGTCTTTGTCAACGCCAAGCGCTTCCCGGTGAAGAAAGCGGCCGACTACGTCAAAAAGACCCGGCTCAAGCCCCTGGTCGTGGACGCCGACACCCTGGCCGTTCAAAACGGCCTGCCCCGGGCGGTGAACCTCATCGTCCTCGGCTTCGCCTGCGCGACAGGTGAGCTGCCGTTCTCCTTGGACGATCTCAAGCAAGCGGTCAAGGCCGTGGCCCGGGAGCGGTTCTGGGAGGCCAACTTCCGGGCCATCGAGTTGGGGGCGTCCCGGGCCTGATTGGCTCGCCAGCGACAGCCCCACAAGCTTGGGAGTAGGTGGATTATTATGCCGATCTATAATCGCTCTACAGGCCAGATACTCATCGATTACATTCATGGCCGATTAAAAGGCAAAGACACTATTGAAAAGGCTGAAATACTTGATTGGTTTGCTGAAAACTACCCCAAAATAAAGCAGAACACAATCAGTGCTCATATCGGAAAATTCACAACGAACTACCGCTCACGCATTCATCATAAGGTTGGTTCGAAGCACGACTTGTTATTTAAATTACCTAACGGACAATACAGGCTGTATGACCCTGAAACAGACCCAAAACCGATCTACTCCGCTGATGATTTAAGCGAGCAATTATCTTCAGACAGCGAAGAGGAGTATGGTTCTGCCTTTGCCTACGAATCGCATTTGCGTGATTTTTTGGCGAATAGCCTTCATATTATTGAGGACGGGCTTGAATTATATGCTGATGAAGAAGACGAAACCATTACGGGCATTGAATATGACGCTGGTGGTCGGTTTATTGACCTTCTCGCTCAGGACAAAGTTGGTAATTTTGTCGTTATTGAATTAAAATTATCAAAAGGATATGAAAAGGCAATCGGACAATTGCTTAGATATAAGGCTTGGGTTAGAAACAATTTGTCCAATGGAAAGCCAGTAAGGGGTATTGTCATAGCGAAAGAGATGACAGATGATATTAAGCTTGCTGCTACCGAATTGAATAACATTGAATTATTCGAATACGACTTAAAAGTTGAGCTGAGAAAAGTAAAAATATAGTTGTACAGTGATGGTATTTATCTGCAATTGTCGCTTGCGGCGGGGTTGTTCATTGATCAGACTGTACAGTGCTGGTATTTACCTGACAGTCGCCTCCGGCTGGTTGATTTGTTCAGTCAACCTTTTTAGGGGGCATTTTGCTGAACTTTTTCACGG
>CAZWLY010000028.1:0-3640 GCA_964634465.1 uncultured Thermodesulfobacteriota bacterium
GGTCGTTACCTCTACACGACCAATCCTGTGCCCACTCTATTTGGGGAGCAACCCAATCACTAATGAATTTTTTTAACGAATAAAAGCCGATTTCACAACTCAATCTTCCTCCCCTCCCGTCTATCCCGCCTGCCGATGGGCTGGGAGGGCCGGCAAGTCCACCGTCTCGCTCCTACGGGCCGGGCGACTCGGGGCCGACCCGCGGGGTCAAGCCCGCCTCGTGGCCTGAAGCGTCTGCTTCGAGAATCCCAGCCCCTTGACCCGGCCCCGACCGCGACTTATCTTCTTCGATAATCAAGCAGCTAAGGAGGCTCACGCTCCATGTATAACTCGCTTCGCACCGTTCTCTTGCTCGGCGGCCTGACGGCGCTGTTGATCTTCATCGGCGGCGCGGTCGGCGGCGAGAGCGGTATGGTGATCGCCCTGATCCTGGCCGCGGTGATGAACATCGGCTCCTACTGGTACTCCGACAAGATAGTTCTTAGAATGTACGGCGCCGAGCCCATCGAGGAGAGGGACGCCCCCGAGCTGTTCGCCATCATCCGGGAGCTGGCCACCAAGGCTGGGCTGCCCATGCCCAGGGTGGCCATTCTGCCCCAGGACTCGCCCAACGCCTTTGCCACCGGCCGCGACCCCGAGCACGCCGTGGTGGCGGTCACGGCCGGCCTCTACCGGCTCATGGACCGCGAGGAGCTCAAGGGCGTCCTGGCCCACGAGCTGGCCCACGTCAAGAACCGCGACATCCTGGTCCAGTCGGTGGCGGCCACGCTGGCCGGGGCGATCATGGTCCTGGCCAACATGGCCCGGTGGGCGGCCCTGTTCGGTTTCGGCGGCGACGACGAGGAGGACGGCGGCGGCATGATCGGCCTTGTCTTGACCGCCCTCCTGGCCCCCTTGGCGGCGATGCTGATCCAGATGGCCATCTCCCGCTCGCGGGAGTACAAGGCCGACGAGACCGGGGCCAAGATCGCCGGCACGCCCTTCGGCCTGGCCTCGGCGCTGACCAAGCTGGAGGCGGCGGCGAAACAGATCCCCATGGCCGCCCAGCCGGCCTCGGCCCACATGTTCATCGTCAACCCCCTCTCCGGCCAGAGCCTGGCCGGGCTGTTCTCCACCCACCCGCCCATCGCCGAGCGGGTCAAGCGTCTGACCAGCCTGGGGCGGAGCCTCTGATGGCCCTCGCCCGCCGACTCCGCCCCGTCGCGGTCCTGGCGGCCGTCGTCGCCGCGCTATGGGCGGCCCAACCGGCCGCGGCCCAACCGAGCGACGATCCGGTAGTGCGGGCGGTGCAGCGGGCCGTGCCGGCGGTGGTCAACATCTCGACCATGGAGATCGTCAAGACCCGCCACCGCTTCGGCGACCCCTTCTTCGACCGCTTCTTTTCCGACTTCTTCGACCGCTGGCCCCAGGAGGAAGAGCGACTGTCGTCGCTGGGCTCGGGAGTCATCATCGACGGCCGGGCCGGGCACGTCTTGACCAATCACCACGTGGTGGCCAACGCCAGCAAGGTGACGGTGACCCTTTCCGACGGCTCGGAGCTGCCGGCCGTAGTCATCGGCTCGGACCCGGCCTCGGACCTGGCCGTCCTCAAGATCGACACCCGGCAGGAACTGCCGACCATCGAGCTCGGCGACTCGGACAAGCTCATGATCGGCCAGCGGCTGATCGCCATCGGCAACCCCTTTGGACTGTCGCACACCGTGACCACCGGCGTCCTGTCGGCGGTCAACAGGACCTTCCGGGTCGACGGCACCCTCTACTTCGGCTTCCTCCAGACCGACGCCGCCATCAACCCCGGCAACTCGGGCGGGGCGCTCCTGGACGATTCCGGCCGGCTGGTGGGCATCAACACCGCCATCTACGCCCGGGCCGAGGGCATCGGCTTCGCCATCCCGATCAACAAGGTGAGGCGCATCGCCGCCGAGCTGATCAATCACGGTCGGGTCCGCACCCCGTGGCTGGGCCTGTCCGTGCAGACGCTGACCGCGGAGCTTCGGGCCTACTTCCCCGCTCCCCAGGGCAAGGGGGTGATCGTCACCCGGGTCGAATCCGACTCGCCGGCCGAACGGGCCGGTCTTTACAAAGACGACGTGGTCATCGCCGTGGGCGCGATGCGAATCGCCAGCCGGGAGGGTTTTCACCGGGCCGCGGCCGACTACCCACCCGGCTACCCGATGAACCTGACCGTCTTTCGCGGCGGCCGCAAGATCGCCCTGAAGCTGACCCCGACCGTGCTCCCGGCCCACAAGGCCAGGGACAAGGCGCTGTCACTGTTGGGGTTCCTAGTCGAGCGGCTGGATTACTTCACCGCCCGCAAGTGGGGGATTCCTCCCGGCAACGGGGTCAAGGTCAGCCGGGTCTTGAACGGCTCGCCCGCGGCCCGGATAGGCCTGAGGCGCGGCGACGTGCTGCTGGCGATCAACGACCAGCCGGTCGACTCGCCCGAAAAATACTCCAACATCGTCGCAGCCCTGCCCTACGACCGGCCGGTGGTGCTGATCGTCCAGCGGGGAAACACGCGCTACCGGGTCCATTTAAGACCGGCGGGGTAGGGAGAGAGTTTATGTAAACGAGGAGAACCGCACACATCTCCTGACTGATTGGATTCGCCTGGACCTGCACTCAGACTGTTTAAAGTTCTCCGTCACGGTTACGGCTGAACAGATTCGCTCACAGTTAGTCTCACCGTCCTAGTTTGAAGACGGTTTCAGTGTCGCCCACAGCTACATCAATCCTTCTCACTGTTTATCATCCATGTCACCCTCCAACTATTTCAAGCGGTTAGCGGAATTTATCTGCCTTCAGAAAAACTCCGAGAATTTTCTTGACAGAAAAACTCAAATGCCATATCCTTGAGTAAATACAAACAAGAAAGGAGGTCTCTCATGACCATAAAAGTAACGATCGAACCAGTGGATAGAATAGGTGACAACATCTACAAGGCCCGAGTTAATGCGGCTGATCTCGCCATACTGGGAGCACCAGTGGCAAAAATCGGCTCCTGCAGTGTCTTGTTGGTACAGGGAGTTGATCATGATGTAAGTGAGTCATCCATATCATTCGAACCCGCCAAGGCCAACCTGCTGAATCTCGGCACGCAATCGGTTGCAATAATCATTGACTCTCCACAATCAGAAGAGGCGCCTGTGCAACAAGGTAACACAGCAGTTAGAGATGGAGACCAAGCCTACCTCGAAGCTTTAAATAAGCTTCCTGACAATATCAATCAGCTAGGCCGTGATCTATTAAATGGAGTCAGACGTTTCTATAATGGGAAACTGGTCTTTAAAGAGATATCGGGAAGATATGTAGAGTCTCCTGATAACTTTTGGACTGTCCGGCCGCAACCACGGGATGGGTCCTTGCGTATTACGGTAATGGGAACACCAGAGAGATTCAGTCAGAAAAAAGAACTCAACATCAAGGAAGACCGGGGCAGTTATTCCAATTTCAAGATCAATGATTCTGATCAACTCGAAAGTGCATTGGAAGTGATTAGAGAGGCGTGGGAGATAAAGATCAGCCGGAAAGGATAGCTATCGGGGCTAAGGGTGTTTCATTAGCCTGTACAGTGCTGGTATTTACCTGTACGGTTAGCCTTCTTTCGTGACAAGGGAAAGGTGGTATAAAGAGCGGTTGG